>CAVZMK010000010.1:0-1745383 GCA_963776435.1 uncultured Microthrixaceae bacterium | reverse complement strand
TGCTCGGCGACGACCGGGTGCGGGCGGAGTTGATCGCAAGTGCGAGTAGCAGCGTCCGGAGACGGCCGAGCTCGCCAGAGCCGTCGTCGCGAGGCGCACGTCGTAGGGTGTCCCTCCGTGAAGGTGCACCTCGTCGACGGCACCTACGAGCTGTTCCGCTACCACTTCGCCCTGCCGTCGCACGTCACGGCGGCGGGTCGCGAGGTGGCCGCCACGCGCGGTGCGCTGGGCACGGTGCTGCAGCTGCTCGAGGAGGGCGCCACCCACGTCGGCGTGGCCACCGACCACGTGATCGAGTCGTTCCGCAACGACCTCTGGCCCGGCTACAAGACGAGCGCGGGGATGCCGCCGGAGCTGCTGGCCCAGTTCCCGCTCCTCGAGGAGGCGCTGGTCGCGCTCGGCGTCACGGTCTTCGCCATGGTCGAGTTCGAGGCCGACGACGCGATGGCGGCCGCGGCCGCGATCGCGGCCGACGATCCCGAGGTCGAGCAGGTGCTGATCTGCACGCCGGACAAGGACCTCGGCCAGTGCGTGCGCGGCGACCGCGTCGTGCAGCTCGATCGACGCAAGGGCGTGATCTTCGACGACGCCGGGGTACGGGAGAAGTTCGGCGTGGCGCCCGAGTCGATCCCCGACTACCTCGGGCTGGTCGGCGACACCGCCGACGGCTTCCCCGGCCTGCCCGGCTGGGGGGCCAAGTCGGCCGCGGCCGTGCTCGCCCGCTACGGGCACCTCGAGGACATCCCGCCCGACGGCGCCGACTGGGACGTCAACGTGCGCGGTGGCGCGAAGCTGGCCGTGACGCTGCGCGACCAGTTCGAGCTGGCGCTGCTGTTCCGGCGCATCGCCACCGTCGAGGTCGACGCGCCGACCATCGACCTCGGTCGACGAGCTCGAGTGGCGTGGCCCGCGGCCAGAGCTGGTGGCGTTCTGCGAATCGCTCGAGGCGCCCGGCCTGGTGACGCGGGCGGTGAAGTTGGCCGAGCGGCGGGGTCTGACCGCGGGCTCAGGCGGTGGTCTCGTCCCGGCGGCCCTCGGTGGAGTCGACTCGGTGCCCGACTCGATCGCCTTGGGCGGGCCCTTGGGCTCGTCCTTGTCGTCCTTGTCCTCTGCTTTGGCCCCGTCCTTAAGGCCCTTCTCGAACTCGCCCTTGGCCGAGCCGAGCGACCGGGCCAGCTTGGGCAGCTTGGCCCCTCCGAAGAGCAGCACGACGGCCAGGACGGCGATGACGATCAGTCCGTCCGGCCCGAAGATTTCGGCGACGACCATGGGGGACTCCTTCGACCCGGGTGGGGCCTGCGGGTGCGATGTCGGTGGGCGGGTCGAGGACCTGCCACCCCTGCCAGCCTAGGCCAGCCGGGGCGGGCTGCACAGGGCGAGCACCGCGTGCAGGGTCATTCGGCGCCAGGGGCCGCATCGGATGGCGCCGGGGACCTGCCTATCCTCGGACCGTGGCCGGCGTGATCCCCTCCCGCGACAAGCTTCTCCGTTGGCACGCGCCGGCCATCTCGGCCGGTCTCGGCCTGGCGTCGGTGGCCGTCATCGCCGCGGCGACGGCCACGAAGGACCACGATTTCTGGTTGTTCGCGGTGTGGGTCGTCCTCACCGGCGCGGCCATCGTCAGCGGTCTGGCGGTGCTGTTCCGCGTGCCGCGCGGCAGGGGCGCGATGGCCACGCGACGCGCGGCCAGCTTCGGCGTCGTCGTTGCGGTGCTGTGCGCGACCCTCGGTCTGGCCGTCTACAGCCAGACCCGCATCCACGACTGCCCGGCCTCCGGCTTCTGTGCGCCAGCCGCCCCCGGAAAAGGTCAGCGCCCGCAAGAACCGTGATCAGGTGCCGAAGATCTGGGACAGCTCGAAGGGCGGCACCTCTTCGAGCTGCGCGTAGGTGCAGGACTCGGGCGTGCGGTCGGGTCGCCAGTGCAGGAGCCGGGCCGAGTGGCGGAACCGACCGTTCTGCACCTGCTCGTACGCGACCTCGGCCACCAGCTCGGGACGGAGCGGCGTCCAACTCAGGTCTTTCTTCGCGTTCCAGCGGCTGTTGCCGCCGGGTAGCCGGGCGTTCCCCTGGTCGTGGGCCTGCGCCTCGGCCCACGCCCGCCACGGATGGTCCTCGAGCGAGTCGACGAGGTAGAGACCGAGCTCGCCCAGCAGCTCCTTGCGCCGGCGGGCGGTGAAGCTCGATGCCACGCCGACGTGGTGGAGTCGCTGGTCGTCGCTGTAGAGCCCGAGCAGCAGAGACCCCACACCGTCGCCGTCCTTGTGCATGCGGAACCCCGCCACCACGCAGTCGGCGGTCCGCCGGTGCTTCACCTTGAACTGCACGCGCTTGTTCTGTTCGTAGACGCCCTCGCGCGGGCTTGGCGATCACGCCGTCGAGCCCGGCGCCCTCGAAGCGCACGAACCAGTCTGCCGCGACGGATTCGTCGAGCGTCATGGGTGACAGGTGGACCGGCGGCTTCGCCCGCTTCATCGCGTCGTTGAGCAGGAGGCGGCGCTCTTGCAGCGGCGTGTCCAACAGCGATCGGTCGCCGACGGCGAGCAGGTCGAAGGCGACGAACGACGCCGGGGTCTCGGCGCTGAGTCGGGCGACGCGGGACGCCGCCGGATGGATGCGCTGCTGGAGCGCTTCGAAGTCGAGCCCGTGCTCGCCGGCCACGACGATCTCGCCGTCCACGACGCACTTGGGCGGGAGCGCGGCGCGGAGCGGTTCGATGAGCTCGGGGAAGTACCGGGTGAGCGGCCGCTCGTTGCGGCTGCCCAGCTCGACCTCGTCGCCGTCGCGGAACACGATGCAGCGGAAGCCGTCCCACTTCGGTTCGTAGATCATCCCCTCGTCGACCGGGAGGCGATCGACGGCCTTGGCCAGCATCGGTGCCACCGGGGGCAGGACGGGGAGCTCCACTCGGGCAGAGGATACGGCCCGCTGGGGTGGTCGTGTGCCGGGCCCGGCCCGGTCAGGGCGCGGGGGCCCGGTCCGGGTCGGCGACGGGACCCGGCACGCCGACGGAGAGGAGCTCCAGCAGGCGCACGGGGTCGGCGTCGCGGCAGAGCAGCGCGCGGCTGTCCGGCTTCAGGAGCCCGTCGTCGACCGCCCGGTCCAGGAAGGCCAGGAGGTGGTCGAAGTAGCCGTCGACGTCGAGCAGGCCCACGGGCTTGGCGTGGATGCCCAGCTGGGTCCACGTGACCGCCTCGATCACCTCCTCGATCGTGCCGAAGCCGCCGGGAAGGGCGATGAACGCGTCGGCGAGCTGTGACATCAGCGCCTTGCGCTCGTGCATCGAGTCCACGACGTGGAGCTCGCTCAGACCGTCGTGCGCCACCTCTTCGGTGAAGAGCTTGCCGGGGATGACCCCGATGACCTCCCCGCCTTCGGCCAGGGCCCCGTCGGCGACGAGCCCCATGAGTCCGACCGAGGCGCCGCCGTAGACGACGCCGATGCCGCGTCTCGCGAGCAGTCGACCGACCTCGTCGGCCACCTGCGCGAAAGCCGGCCGCGACCCGGTGGACGAACCGCAGTACACACAGACGCGCCCGAGCCGGTTCACGCCGCGACGGTAGTGCGGGTCGGGGGTGTCGCCGCGCGGGTTCCCGTCCGTTTCGCCGAGTTGTGTCACGCCTTCGCTACAACGCGTTAGCGTCGACTCCGGGCCGATGTTGAGTCGGCCGTACCAGTTCGCCGCGATCCCGTGGCACAAGAGGAGGGGTTTGCTGTGGTACTCGCCGATCTGACGGTGTGGAACATCTTCTGGGACATGCTCTGGTTCTTCTTCCTGTTCATGTGGATCCTCATCCTGTTCAACATCCTGGGTGACCTGTTCCGCGACCACGAGACGTCGGGCGGGGTGAAGGCGCTGTGGTGCATCTTCATCGTCTTCCTGCCGTTCCTGGCGGTGTTCGTCTACCTGATCGCCCGAGGTAGCGGCATGGCCCAGCGCTCGGCGCAGCGGGCCCAGCAGGCCGCAGAGCCAGTTCGACGACTACGTGCGCACCACCACGGGCGGCAACGCGGCCGAGCAGATCAAGCACGCCAAGGACCTGCTCGACGCCGGCACCATCACGCAGGCCGAGTTCGACCAGCTGAAGGCCAAGGCGCTGGCCTGACCTGACGGGTGCACCGCGCGCCACCCGCCCCGCCCGAGCGGCGGAGAGCGGGAACCAGGGGCGCGCGGTGCATTCGGTCCGACCGTGGGGCGGCCGGTAGATTGGCTGGCTATGTCGCAACACTCCATGCAGGAGCGCATCGAGCAACTGGCGAAGCGCAAGGAAGAAGCGCTGCACGCCGGGTCTGAGCGCTCGGTCGAACGTCAGCACGCCAAGGGCAAGCTGCTCGCCCGCGAGCGCATCGAGTTCCTGCTCGATCCGGGCTCGTTCCACGAGCTCGACATGCTGGCCCGCCACCGCGTGCCCCCCGAACTGATCGAGGAGCGGCCCTACACCGACGGTGTCATCACCGGTTGGGGCACGATCGACGGCCGCAAGGTCTTCATCTTCTCGCAGGACTTCACCGTGTTCGGCGGCGCGCTCGGTGAGGTCTTCGCCGAGAAGATCCACAAGGTCATGGACCTCGCGCTGTCGGTGGGCGCGCCGCTCATCGGCCTCAACGACGGCGCCGGCGCGCGCATCCAGGAGGGTGTCGTCTCGCTCGCCAGCTACGGCGGCATCTTCCACCGCAACGTGCTCGCATCGGGAGTCACGCCCCAGATCAGCGTGATCCTCGGCCCGTGCGCGGGTGGCGCGGTCTACAGCCCGGCCATGACCGACTTCATCTTCATGGTCGACGAGAGCTCGCACATGTTCATCACGGGCCCCGATGTGGTGAAGACGGTGACCGGTGAGGAGGTCACCCTCGAGGAGCTGGGCGGCGCCAAGAGCCACGCGTCCAAGTCCGGCGTGGCCACGTTCGTTTCGCCCGACGAGCAGTCCTGCCTCGAGGACGTGCGCTTCCTCTTCTCGTTCCTGCCCTCGAACAACCTCGAGGAGCCACCGCACTTCGATACCGCCGACACGCCAGACCGGCTCACGCCCGCGCTCGTCGATCTCATGCCGGCCAACTCGAACCAGCCCTACGACATGAAGACGGTCATCCGCGAGTGCGTCGACGACGGTGAGTTCTTCGAGTACTTCCCGCGTTGGGCCGGCTCGATCGTGTGCGGGTTCGCCCGCCTCGACGGTCACCCGGTCGGCATCGTCGGCAACCAGCCCATGGTCCTGGCCGGGGTCCTCGACATCGAGTCGTCGGAGAAGGCCGCCCGGTTCGTGCGCACGTGCGACGCCTTCAACATCCCCCTCGTCACCTTCGTCGACGTACCGGGGTTCATGCCGGGCGTCGACCAGGAGTACGGCGGCATCATCCGGCACGGCGCCAAGCTGCTCTACGCGTACTGCGAGGCGACCGTGCCCCGCATCCAGATCATCACCCGCAAGGCCTACGGCGGCGCGTACGTGGTGATGAACTCCAAGTCGATCGGCTGCGACCTCGCGTTCGCGTGGCCGACGGCCGAGCTGGCGGTCATGGGCCCGGAGGGTGCGGTCGAGATCCTCTACCGGCGGGAGCTCCAGAGCGTTGCCGACCCCGTGGCGCGGCGCAGCGAGCTGGTCGACGAGTACACCGAGCGCTTCGCCAACCCGTACGTGGCCGCCGAGCGGGGCTTCGTCGACGACGTGATCGACCCCTCCGAGACGCGTGTGAAGCTGATCGCGGGACTCGAGATGCTCCGTTCCAAGCGCGAAGAGCTGCCCCACCGCAAGCACGGGAACATCCCGTTGTGACCGAAGGTCCCGCTCCGGTCGTCGCCGCGGTGCGACCGACGCCCGACGACGACGAGATGGCGGCCATCGTCGCGGCCATCGCGCTGGCGTGGCCCCGTCCGGGGCCCCGCTCCGTGGAGGAAGCACCCTCGCGGTGGCGGTTCTCCGGACGCTGGTGGTCCCGCCCCGTCCCCACCCGCCGCGACCGCCCCTGATCTCTGGACCCAACCCAAAACTGGGCATCTGTGCACGTCGCTCCGACGTATTTCCACGCCCGGTTTCGAAGGCGCGGCTCGGTACGCTGCGCCGGTGTCTTCGCGAGATCCCAACTACACCGTCGACGAGACGCTGCCCGCGTTCCGCGACGCGAGCGACTGGTTCCTGTCGGTTGTGCGGGTCGTCGGTCCTGACCAGTGGTCGGGTCCCGGGCTCGGCGAGTGGAGCGTGCTCGAGCTCGCCGCGCACGCGAGCCGTGCCTACACGACGGTCGTCGAGTACCTGGTTCCGTCGGGGGAGATCGACGTCGAGTCCGCCGCCGACTACTTCCGCCGAGCCATGCCCGACGCGGGGATCAACGCCGACATCGCCGACCGGGGTCGCACCGAGGGAGCGGCGTTGGCGGACGATCCCGTCGCCGCCATCGAGCGCCGCGCCGACGCGACGTTCGAGCTGATCGAGCGCGCACCGATCGGTGCCGTGTGCGTCAGCCGGGGCGGCGTCATCGCCCTTGGCGACTTCCTGGCCACCCGCGTGGTCGAGCTGTCGGTCCACACCCTCGATCTCGCCGACGCGCTCGGTCTCGAGGAGACCGAGCCGCCGCCGGCCGCCGCCCGGGTCGCGGTACAGGTCCTCGGCGCGCTGGCCTCCGAACCCTCGCCGTCGGTCCTCCTTCGTGCGCTCACCGGCCGGCTGGCCCTCCCCCGCGGCTTCAGCGTCTTCCCGTGATCCTTGCCCTCGGGTCGGGCGGAGCCTCCCCTCGGGCGCTTCGCCATCCGGGTGTCATCGGTCGAGCGGCTTCGCCCTGCTCCGCCGCGTCCCGCCCGAAACTGGGCATGGAAATGACCGGAAACCGTGTACACAGATGCCCAGTTTCTTGGGTGGGGCGTTTGGGGGGGTGGCACGCGAGGATGGTCGAGTGGAGCTGACGACCGTCGCCGACGACGAGGTGGTGCTGCACGACGGCACCGAGGTTCGGCGCCATCGCGGGCTCGAGCCCGACCACGACTACGAGCTAGACGGCGTCAGCGTGCGGACGTTGGCGCGCCCTGCGGGTGAGCTGCTCACCACCTTTGCGACCGTCAACGACGTGCACTTCGGCGAGGTCGAGTGCGGGATCATCGAGGGGCTGCCGGCCGGGCCGACTTCTCGCGCCGCGGAGGGGGACGATCCCTATCCCGTGGTGATGAACCGGGGTGCGATCGCCGAGATCCAGGCCATCGACCCGGCAGCAGTCGTGGTGAAGGGCGACCTCACCGCCGAGGGCACCGTCGAGGAGTACCGCGACTTCGTGGACGCGTACCGCGTGTTCGGCGACCGCCTGCACCACGTACGGGGCAACCACGATGCGTTTCACGGCGCCACGTTCGCGTCCGAGGCCCCGTTCTCGGTCGATCTCCCCGGGGTGCGCCTCGCGGTCATCGACACGGCCATACCCGGGCGCGAATCGGGGCAGGTCAGCGTCGACACGCTCGAATGGCTCGACGACCTCGCCGCCACGAGCGACCGGCCGGTCCTCCTCCTCGGCCATCACCACGTGTGGGATCCCGCGTCGCGGCACCGGCCGGCCGGGTACTTCGGTATCGCGCCCGACGACAGCGAACGACTGATCGCGTTGGTGGCTCGTCGGCCCGTCATCCGCGGGTACTTCGCAGGTCATACCCACCGCAACCGCGTGCGTCGCTTCTCGGCGACGGGACCGGTCCCCTGGGTCGAGGTCGCGTGCGTGAAGGACTACCCGGGGACCTGGGCCGAGTACCGCGTGTACGAGGGCGGCGTCCTGCAGATCCACCGCCGGATCTCGTCGCCAGAGGCGCTGCGGTGGACCGAGCAGACCCGGCACATGTTCGGTGGTGCCTACGCGGACTACGCGCTGGGCGGCATCGAGGACCGCTGCTTCGAGATCAGCGTGGCCTGAGCGTGGGGACCGTCTCGGTACGGGTCAGAGTGTCGTCACGGCCGGGCGGCGGTGGTCCACCACCTCGACGTGGGCCCGACCCTTGTGCTTCGCCTCGTACATGGCGCGGTCCGCCCGGCTGACGACCTCCTCGGGGAGCTCGAGCGGGTCGTCGCTGATGGTCAGCCCCACGCTGGCATGCACCTCGAGGGTGGTGTCGCCGATCTTCATAGGTGTGGTGATCGCGTCGACCAGCCGCTCGGCGAGTCGCGTGGCCTCCTCGCGGCCGGAGACGTCCTCGCACAGCACGAGGTACTCGTCGCCGCCGAAGCGGGCCACGGTGTCGCCCTTGCGCAACGCCCGCACGAGGCGTTGTCCGACGGTGATCAGCACCTCGTCGCCAGCCTCGTGGCCGTAGGTGTCGTTGGCCTGCTTGAAGAGGTCGAGGTCGACGAACATGACCGCCACCAGCCCGCCGGTGCGACCGATGCGGGCCAGCGAACCGCGGAGCCGGTCCAGGAAGAGGGTTCGGCTGGGCAGTCCGGTCAGGGCGTCGTGCAGCAGCTGGTACTGGAGGCGCTCGTTCGACCGGGCGAGCGATCGGGTGAGGGTGGAGTTCTCGAGGATGACGAATCCCTGGCGGACGAGCAGCAGCACGATGAGCGTCGCACCGATCCAGAACTCGGCGGCGCCGACGACGATGGGGTTGCTCATCAACGCGTGCGCGATCGACAGCGTGAGCACGACCGCCACCGGTATGTAGGGCAGCAGGACGAGCATCGTGCTGTGCTCGCGTCTCGCGAGCTGGCTGACGCGCGACGGTGGGTGGCGGCGGGCGTAGAGCGCGCCGAGCGCGATGAGCAGGTAGCCGGCTATCCAGGCGACGTTGGACACGTTCGACACCATGTCCGAGCGCAGGGTCGTGAAGACGAAGAGGCTGTCGGCCAGCGCGAAGGACACGAAGCCGAGACCGGCGAGCCCGATGGCCACGCGCCCGGCTGCGTCGCTGCGCACGCAGGCGACGATCACCATCGTGATGATGATGACGTCGCCCGCCGGGTACGCGAGGGCGATGGCCCGCTCGAGCCAGCCGCCCGACCCGTCGTGCAGCGTCGGACCGAGGACCGTGATCCAGCTGACGAACAGCAACGAGGCGGCCACGATCATGCCGTCGAGCACCACCCGGGTGCGGTCGCGGCTGTCGTCGTCGGACGTGGGCATGGCCAACAGCCCGCCCACGGCGAGGGGGATGGCGAACAGGAAGAAGAAGTCGGCGGCGGACGGGAACGGAACCGCCTGGTCGCGGACGGTCTCGAACCAGGTCCAGATCGTCTGGCCGATCGCCCACGAGAGGCACGAGGCGGCGATCATCCACCAACCGACCCGCCAGCCCCGTCCTTCGGCCCGCACGGCGGCGCGGGCGGCGGCCCACACGGCGAGCGCCGGGGCCGCGATCTCGAGGACGTTGGCAAGGTTGTTCGAGAACCGGTCGCTGCCGAGGTTCAGCACGACGCAGATGACCGCGATCGTCACCGCTACGGCAGCGAGGGCGATCTGGAACCCGTGGTCGCGACCCGCCTCGGAGCGGGTCGCCTCACTCACTGGTCGCGACCTCGATCCGGTCCTGTCGCCACTCGCGCGCCATGTCGAGCGCGTTGTCGGCGCGATCGAGGATCTCGTCGGTCGTGAAGCCGTGTGCCGGGTAGCACGCGACCCCCGCCCACATCGTCAGGCCGGGGGACTGCCCGGTGATGCGTCGGCGGATGCGCTCCACCGTCCAGATGGCACCGTTCTCGGCCGTGTCCTCGAGCAGCAGCGCGTAGCCGCCATCGAGCAGCCGGCAGGCCGTGTCGGCCTCGCGGATGGTGCCGGTGATGCACTCGGCGACCACCTTGGGGTTGGCCGGTCGCGGGAGCCCCGACTCGAGTCCTTCGATGACCTCCATCAACACGACCGCCACGGGCTCGAGCTGACGTCGCGCGGCCGCGATGCGCGCGTCGAGGGCGACGGTGAAGTAGCCCTCGCTGAACAGACCGGTCGCCCCGTCGGTGAGCGCGTCGCCGCTCGAGTTCCGACGCACCGCGGTGAGCTGGATCCGGCTGGCCAACTTGGTCTCGAGATCGCTGCGGGCCTCGGACTCCTTCTCGACCTGCTCCTCGAGCTCGTCGACCTTGTCCTCGAGCTCGTCGACCAGCGCGGTCGCCTTCCGCAGATGGGAGACGAGCCGGAACACCGCGACGCCGGTGGCCAGTGCGATGGCGCCGGCGATGACGGCGAGGGCGACGACATGGAACAGCGCGGCCAGGGCTCCCAGGGCAAGGCCGAGGAGCCCGACGACGAGGCCAATCACTGCCCGGCGGTCCACAGGTCTTCATCGGCCCAGAAACGGCCGATTCAAGCCTCGAGTGCCCCGATTCGTGGCCGTTCTGGCCGCTGGCTCAGGCCCGGCGGTGGGTTTCGGCCAGTCCCACGATCTCGGCCATGATCCGGCCCAGCTCGAAGTCCTTGGGGGTGAAGACGGCCGCCACACCGAGGGCTTCGAGGCGGGGCCGGTCCTCGGCCGGGATGATGCCGCCGACCACGACCGGCGCGCTGGATCCGGCCTCGCGGAGGCGGTCCAGCACGTCCGGGACGAGCTCGAGGTGGCTTCCCGACAGGATCGACAGGCCGACCACGTCGACGTCCTCGTCGCGGGCCACTGCCGCGATCTGCTCCGGCGTCAGGCGGATGCCCTGGTAGATGACCTCCATGCCGGCGTCCCGGGCAGCCACCGCGATCTGCTCGGCGCCGTTCGAGTGCCCGTCGAGGCCCGGCTTGGCCACCAGGAACCGCGGTGGGCCGCCGGGCATCGCCTTGACCCGGGCGGCGGTGTCGTGGAGCGCGGTCGAGACGGCGCCGATGCCCGCGGCCGCAGCCACGCCGGTGGGAGCGCGGTACTCGCCGAACACCTCGCGGAACAGGCCCGCCCACTCGCCGGTGGTGCCACCGGCGTGGGCCAGGTCGATCGTGGCCGGCATGATGTTGCCGCCGCTCTCGGCCACCCGCCGCAGCTCGTCGAGCGATCGCTTCACCGCATCGTTGTCGCGGTTGGAGCGCCAGGCCTGCACGTCGGCGATGAGCTCGTCCTGCACGGAAGGGTCGACCTTGAGGATGTTCTCGGATCCACCCAGCGGCGACTCCGCCGTGTCGGTGAAGGAGTTGACGCCGACGACGGTCTGCTCGCCCGACTCGATGCGTCGGGTGCGCTCGGTGTTCGAGGCCACGAGGCGTCCCTTCAGCTCCTCGATCGACGCGAACGCACCGCCGCGGGCCATCACGTCGTCCAGCTCGGCCCTGGCCTGCTCGACCAGCTCGGCCGTGCGGGCCTCGACGACGTGGCTGCCGTCGAGGATGTCGCCGTACTCGAGCAGGTCGGTCTCGAAGGCGAGCACCTGCTGGATGCGCAGCGACCACTGCTGGTCCCAGGGACGCGGCAGCCCGAGCGCCTCGTTCCACGCCGGAAGCTGCACCGACCGCGCTCGGGCCCGCTTCGAGAGGGTGACGCCCAACGCCTCGAGGACGATGCGCTGGACGTTGTTCTCGGGCTGGGCCTCGGTGAGGCCGAGCGAGTTGACCTGCACGCCGTAGCGGAATCGGCGGGCCTTGGGATCGGTCACCCCGTAGCGCTCGAGGGTGAGCTGGTCCCACAGCTCGGTGAACGCCCGCATCTTGCAGGTCTCCTCGACGAAGCGGATGCCCGCGTTGACGAAGAACGAGATCGACGCCACCACCGCGGGGAAGCGGTCCTCGGCCACCTGACCCGAGTCCCGTACCGCATCGAGCACGTCGACGGCGGTGGCCAGGCTGAAGGCCAGCTCCTGCACCGGCGTGGCGCCGGCCTCCTGGAGGTGGTAGCTGCACACGTTCATCGGGTTCCACTTGGGGACCCACTCGCTGCAGAACGCGATCATGTCGACGATGAGCCGCCGGCTGGGCAGCGGCGGGAAGATGTAGGTGCCGCGGCTCAGGTACTCCTTGACGATGTCGTTCTGCGTCGTGCCGCGCAGCTGGCGCGAGGCGACACCTTGCGTCTCCGCGTTCGCGACGTAGAGGCCGAGCAGCCACGCGGCGGGTGCATTGATCGTCATCGACGTGTTCATCTCGCCGGGCGGGATGCCGTCGAGCAGCTCGCGCATGTGTCCGAGGTGCGCGACCGGCACGCCGACCTTTCCGACCTCGCCACGAGCGAGCGGGTCGTCAGGGTCGTAGCCCGTCTGGGTCGGCAGGTCGAAGGCGATCGAGAGGCCGGTCTGGCCCTTGGCCAGGTTCGTCCGGTACAGGGCGTTCGAAGCTTTCGCCGTCGAGTGACCCGAGTACGTGCGCATCAACCACGGCTGGTCCCGCACGGGTGCGGGTGGGGCGTCACCCGCCCCTGCGTCGTCGCGTGCGCCTGCCATCGATCCATGGTCGCACCCCCGCCGTCGCGCGTCGTCATCCCCGCGGCGGTCGGCCCTCGGCACCGGCGACCGGTGAGCGGGGCCGGTTAACATCCGCCTCGGGACGCGAGCCCGGCCCGGACGGCTGTCTCGGCTCGTTCCCGCCGAACCATGACCGCCGATTCCGTGCACCCGGGCCCCTCCGTCAGCATCGCCATCCCCCTGTACCGGCCGTCCGAACGGTTCCTGGCCGAGACGGTGGGCAGCCTGGCCGCGCAGACCCGCCCCCCGGACGAGGTGGTCTTCCGCGACGACAGCGAGGCCCCGGCCGACGAGATGGTGGCCCGGCTGGCGGCCGACCTGCCCTACCGCTACCTGCACAACCCGATTCGCCTCGGCATGGTCCAGAACTGGAACGCCGTCGTGACCGCGTCCACCGGCAGCCATGTGCTGATCCTCCACCAGGACGACGCGCTCGAGCCGACGGCCATCGAGGTGATGAGCAGCGCGTTCGTCGGGAACCCCGATCTGTCGATCTGCGGGGTGGGCGAGACACGGGTCGACGAGTTGTCGCAGCCCTGGGCGGCGCGCACGAGGCCGAACCATCGCAGCCGCGTGTTCGTCTCGCCAGGGGTGTACCGACTCGGCTATGCCGAGCTGACCTACCTGATGCTGCGCAACGGTCAGGTCTTCGGCACACCGTCGGCGCTGATGTTCTCGCGGGCCCGCTTCGACGAGGTTGGCGGTTTCGACGACGTGCTCAAGCAGTCCGTCGATATCGACTTCGCGCTGCGGATGGCCGCGGCCGGCGCGGCGATGTACATCACCGAGCCGTTGGTGAGGTTCCGGAGCCACGAGGAACAGGCGACGCAGAACAACATCGCCTACGGCTACAACATCGCCGACCGCGCCCGGCTCTACCACCGCCACGTGAGCGACGACGTCTGCACGCCCGAGCAGGTAGACCGGCTGCGGGCCAGCTTCGTGGTTCGGGCGACCTTCGACGGGCTCCGGGCGGCGCGCCACGGCCGTTGGGCGGTGGCCCGCCAGGCCGTGGGCCAGGCGCGGCGAGTACTACTCGACGCCCGGAGCGGTCGGCTCCCGGCTCGTCGAGCTGCTTCGTTGGGACAACGACGACGCGCGATGAGCCCTCGCCGGCCAGCCGATCCGTGAGGGTCCTGCACGTCCTCAACGGAGTGAGCGGCGGAGCCGCCCGGAGCGTGGCCGAGTTGGTCGAGGGGATGGATCAGCTCGGGGTTACCAGCTTCGCCATCTGCCACGTGCCCCGGGGGGTCGCCAGCGAGGAGCGTGCGGCGCTCGAGGACGCGTTCGCCGACCGCATCGAGTACCGCGAGCTCTACCGGTGGAACCGACGCATCCGGGCCCGACGCGTGATGCGCCCGATCATGACGGCTCACCAGGTCCTTCAGACGGGTGGCGGTTGGGCGTCGGCGCGCGCGGTCGAGCGGCGAGCCCGCGAGGTCGGTGCCGACCTCATCCACACCAACACCTTCACCACGCCGGACGGCGCGGTCGCCGCCCGGGCGCTCGGACTCCCGCACGTGTGGCACGTGCGCGAGCTCGTCGGCGACGATCAGCCGTTCCGCTTCTACGGCGGTCGGCGGGGCTTCGGCCGGATCGTCACCGGATCGGAGTTCATCGTGAACTCGCGTGCGACCCAGGCCTGCTTCGAACGCTTGGTCCCTGCCGCCTCGATCCGGGTCGTCCCCAACGGGCTCCGCCTCGAGCCGTTGCTCGACGTCGGCCGCTCCCGCCACCGCGGCGGCGCCGGACACGAGCGCCTCGTCGTGGGGATGGTCGCCAACCTCACGTCGACGCTGAAGGGACACGCGCTGTTCGTCGAGGCCGCGGCGCGTCTGTCGCGACCTGCCAGGCGTCGAGTTCCGCCTGTACGGCGCCGACCCGAGCCAGGGCCCCGGCACGTCACGGGGCAAGCGCTACGCCGACCAGATCCACCAGCAGGTCGAATCCTCCGGGTTGGGGGAGAGGTTCACCTTCGCCGGCTACTGCGGCGACCCCGTCCAGATCATGCGGGAGGTCGACATCCTGGTGCTGCCCAACGAATCCGAGTCCTTCGGCCGGGTCGCGGTCGAGGCGATGGCGTCGGGGGCATGTGTCGTCGCCGCCGACTCCGACGCGCTGCGCTTCGTCCTCGACGACGGCCGGGCCGGGGTGCTCGTCGCTCCCCGTGATGCGGTGGCTCTGGCCGACGCGCTGATCGAGCTCGTCGGCGATGCCGACCGGCGCGCGGAGCTGGCCGCCGCCGGTGCACGCCGTGCGGTGGACGCGTTCTCGATCGAGCGCTGCTCCGCCGCGGTCGTCGACGTCTACCAGGACGCACTCGCCTCGCCGCCGCCTGCCGTCGGGTCGTTCAACGCCTGGGCGAGTGTGATCGCGCTCCGCGCGCTCGCGCTCGGACCCGTCCCCGACGCGTCCGCATCCACCGCTTCGTCAGCGCGGTGGTCGCCGCTCAGCTGGCGAACGGCTCGGCCTCGGAACGCACGGCGGCGCGCAGCAGGCGGAGGTAGCGGGCACGGGGGATGTCGACGACGCCGAGCGACGCGAGGTGAGGCGTGCTCCACTGCACGTCGAGCAGGCTGGCTCCACCCTCCGACAGGCGACCGACGAGGGAGACGAGGGCGACCTTGGACGCGTCGCGCTCGTCGTGGAACATCGACTCGCCGGCGAACAGCCCTCCGATGCTGACGCCGTACAGCCCTCCGACCAGTCGATCCTCCTTCCAGGTCTCGACGCTGTGGGCCCACCCGAGGCGGTGCAGCCGCGTGTACGCGGCGACGATGTCTCGGTTGATCCATCCCCCGTCCCGTGACGGGTCCGCGCACCGCTCGACGACCTCCTCGAACGCAGAATCGACGCGCGTCTCGAAGCGTGCGCAGGACTGACGCAGCGAGCGGGACACGCGAAGGCCGTCGAGCGGGAGCACCCCGCGGGGGTCCGGCGACCACCAGGCCAGGCGGTGCCCGCCTCTGATCGGCATCGGGAACATGCCGCGCCGGTAGGCCGCGAGCAGTGTCCCGGGCTCGAGGTCGGCGCCGACCCCGACCACACCGACGTCGTCGGCTTGGCGCGCCGGCGGGAAGGTCCACGGGGTCGGCGGGGGTTCGACCGGCATACCGGCGTTCTACACGACCCTCGTTAGCAGTCGCTTTACCGGGCCGGGCACCGCCATTAGGGACGACGACCGACCGACGGGGCGACGATCGGAAGGTCCCTTCGGACATGCCCACCCCCCCGCCCCCTCGAACCCGATTCCTCGGGAGGCCCCTGTGAACCGTCGCCCCGCCATCGTCATGTCCGGCTCCTTGGCCGTTGCCTTCACCGCTGCGGCCGCTCTGGCCGCCGCCGGAGGTCAATCGGTCCATCAGGCCGACGCCAAGGTGGCGGGGGTCGCGACCACGGCTCCGGCCGTGAACCACGCCCGCCATGTCCGGGCGGCGAGCCAGCCCCGTTCTGGTGGCACCACGGTCGCGTACGCCGGTTCCGGCTCCGGCCGTCCCGCCGTCGGCTCGGCCGAGCCGCCGCCCGCCACCCAGTCTGGTGAGCGCGGCACCACCTCGACGGAGATGCCGTCCACCACAGAGCCGGGGGAGGGCCACGGCACGACCACCACGACCGTGATGACGACCACCACCCGGCCGAGCCCGACCACCACCGAGCCCGACGACGACCACGGCCCGTCCACCACCGAGCCGGGTGAGGGCAACGATGGCTGAACGAGCTCCTGCCGAGCGGAGCGGAGCGGGTCACGCCGCCGCCAGATCGCGCGTCGCCGTCGCTGCCATCAGCGGGGCGGCGGCCGGTCTGCTCATCGGCGCGATGTCGAGCGCCCCGGCGGCCACGACCAGCACGGCGGGTGCGCCCACGCCCACGCCGACCGCCGGGGTCACCCGCACCAGCGTCCGGCCGCGGGTGGCCCGGGTCGGGGGCCGACCCGTACGGGTCGGTGCGGCCCCGGCGCGTCCGACCCCGGGCGCCGCCGGGGC
Source organism: uncultured Microthrixaceae bacterium (assembly GCA_963776435.1). GTDB lineage: Bacteria > Actinomycetota > Acidimicrobiia > Acidimicrobiales > Acidimicrobilacustridaceae > UBA4742. The sequence goes on along the minus strand of CAVZMK010000010.1, from coordinate 1,729,080 downwards.
CGCACCCGGCACCTCGGTGGCGACCGCGGCCGCGCCCTCGGCGACTGCAGGGGCACCGGTGGGTACGGTCGCGCCGGCGGCGCCGCCTTCCACCGCCGCCCGTCCGCCGACCACCCCCCCGCCGACGGCACCGCCCACGACCGCCCCGCCGGTCAAAGCTCCACCCACCACGGTCAGCCACGCCAGCCCGCCGCCCCCGTGAGCCATGAGCGCTGAACTGAGGTTCTCGGCCATGGGCACGCAGTGCCTGATCGTCTGCGACCCGGCCGACCAGGGCCTGGCCGAAGCGGGCGTCCGGGCGATCGACCGCCTCGAGCAGCGCTGGAGCCGCTTCCTGGCCTCGAGCGAGCTCACCGCGCTCAACCGCTCGGCCGGCCAAGGCCCGTTCGGGCTGTCGCCGTCGACCTTCGAGCTGGTGTCGATGGCCGTCGACGCCTGGCGGCTCACCGGCGGCTGGTTCGATCCGACCGTACTTCCGGCGGTGACGGGTGCCGGCTACGACCAGCCGTTCGCCGAGCTCCACTGCGTGAAACCGCCGCCGAACGGGGCTCCCTCACCCGGCCCGGTCGGCATCGACTTCGATGTGGCCGAACAGACTGTGTCGCTTCCCGAGGGAGTCGGGCTCGACCTGGGAGGCATCGGAAAGGGTCATGCGGCCGATCTCGTCGCCGCGTCGCTGTCGGAGCGTGGAGCGACGGGCGTCTGCGTCGATCTCGGCGGAGACGTGGCCGTCGCCGGCCGCCCCGACCACGGCGGTCCCTGGGGCATCGGGATCGAGGCGCCCGACGGCGAGCTGATCCGCATCGTCGAGCTCGTCTCCGGCGCGGTCGCAACCTCTTCCACCTCCGGCCGGCGTTGGCAGACCGAGAATGGTCCGGCCCACCACCTGATCGACCCCGCGACCGGGCGGCCGTCCTGCTCGGGCGTCGCCTCGGTCACCGTGCTCGCCGCCGAAGCCGCATGGGCCGAGGTGCTGGCGAAGGCCGCCCTGCTGGCCGGGCCCGACCGCGGCCCGGAGATGGTGGCCGATGCCGGCGCCTGCGGCGTGATGATCACCGACGCGGGTGACCTGAGCGAGATCGGCGACATCGGGCGGTACGCCGCGTGAGGGTCACCTTCACACCGCAGTTGCCCTGGTATGTCGCCCGCGCCTGCGGCCTGGTCGGCTGGGCCCTCGCCTGGCTGTCGGTGCTGTGGGGTGTCGCTCTCTCGACGCGCGCGTTGGGTCGGCGCCCCAAGGCGCCCTGGCTCAACGACCTCCACCGCTTCCTCGGCGGCCTGACAGCGGTCTTCGTCGCGCTGCACCTGGTCGGACTGGCCCTCGACACGTACGTGCCGTTCGGGCCGTCGCAGTTGTTCGTGCCGTTTGCCACCCACTGGAAGCCCGGTGCGGTGGCGTGGGGCATCGCGGCCTTCTACCTACTGGTCGCGATCGAGGTGACGTCGCTGCTCATGAAGCGGATCCCGCGGCGGCTTTGGCACGGCGTCCACCTCTTCAGCTACGTGTTGGCCATCACGGCCAGCATCCACCTGCTGACCGCCGGCACCGATCGCCACCAAGTCGTGCTGCGCGCCGTTGCACTCGCGCTGCCGGGGCTGACCGTCTTCTTCCTCTGCTACCGCTGGGTCGGGCCGGGTCGGGCGGCTTCGGTGCGCTCGCCGAAGCGGCCCTCAGATCGCGCCGACCTCGGAGCCCGCGCCGCCGCTCGGGCCTCCGGCTCCAGCGTCGGGCCCAGCGTCGGGTCCGAGGCGACCGAAGGTCATCACGACCCGCGCCCCGCCCGACGGCGAGCGACCGAGACGCATCGAGCCCCCCGTCCGCTCCGCGGTCCGTTGGGCGATGTCGAGGCCGAGCCCCGTCGACCCCCCGCCGCTCGTGCCGCGGGCGGCGACACCGTCGGTGGCGAAGCCGGGACCGTCGTCGTCGACGACGAGCTCCCAACCACCTGAGCCGGGCGCGACCGACACCGAGAGGCCGACGCCGTCGGGCGTGTGGGCCACCACGTTGCCGACCAGCGCGTCGATGGCGGCTTCGAGGTCGGCCGGTGCCACGGGCACCATCGCCGTGACCGGGGGCAGAGCGACATCGAACGGCCGGTTCTGTTCCTCGAGCAGCACGCCCCAGAAGTCGAGGCGGTGCCGCGTGATCTCGGCCAGGTCGCACGACGACGGTTGGCGACGGTCGTCGCGGCGTGCCTCGGTGATCAACTGGTCGAGCGAGCGCACGACCTGGTCGACGTCGTCACCCATGCGGATCCGTTCGTCGGGATCGTGCAACGACTCGGCATCGAGGCGCAGCGCGGTGATGGGCGTGCGGAGGCGATGGGAGAGATCGGCGACCAGCTCGCGCTCGGCGGCCAGCAGTCCGGTGATGCGTCCCGCGAGTCGGTTGAGCGTCTCGCCGACCTCGACGATCTCGGGTGGGCCGGCCGGCTCGACGCGGGCGTCGAGGTCCCCCTGGCCGAGCCGCTCGGCCGTCGTGGCCAGCTCGGCCACCGGCTCGGTGATCGTCCGGGCCAGTCGATCGGCCACGGCGACCGCGGCCAGCAGGATGGCGAGCGAGAGCCCGGCCAGCACGAGCCACGCGGTCCGGACGCCGCGGTCGAGCGCGGCCGACGGGACGAACACGGAGATGACCGCCACGCTCCCGTCCGGGGTGACGACCGGATCGAGCAGCCGCCGGCCGCCGGGTACGTCGGCGGTGAAGCTCCGGCCTCGACGGGCCAGCGTGACGTCCTCGTCGACTGGCGCGGACGGACCCAGCACCGAGCCGTCGGCCTCGATGACCGAGACCGACCCCGACGACGCCGTGCTCACGCCCTGGACGACGCGCTCCACGGTGGCGCGCTGGCTGACCGACGCGACGACCGGCACCAGGGTCCGGGCCGAACGGTCGGCAGCTTGGAGGGCGCGGTCGTTGGCCACGCGGCGGACCAGCAACCCGAGCGGGATGGCGAAGCAAAGGATGACCGTCAGCGTGATGGCGGAGGCGGCGAGGACGAGCCGACGGCGCACCGATCAGGCTCCGGGCTCGACCAGCTTCACGCCCACTCCCCGGATGGTGTGGAGGTAGCGGGGCTCGGCCGCGCTTTCGCCGAGCTTGCGACGCAGCCACGACAGGTGCACGTCGATGGTCTTGTCGGCGCCGCCGTAGGGCTGGCGCCAGAGGTCGGCGAGGAGTTGGCGCTTGCTGACGACCTGACCCTGGTTCGCAGCCAGATAGGCGAGCAGCTCGAACTCCTTGGGCGTGAGGTCGAGGAGCTCGCCGTCGAGGAGCGCCTCGTGGGTCGCGGGGTCGATGCGCAGGCCCCCTACCTCGATGGACCCGCTGGCCTCGCTCTTTCCCGAGCGCCGGAGCACGGCGCGGATGCGGGCGTCGAGCTGTTCCGCCGAGTACGGCTTGACGACGTAGTCGTCCGCGCCCGCGTCGAGCGTGCCGACGATCTGCTCGTCGCGGTCCTGGGCCGTGGCCACGATCACCGGCACCGAGCTCACCGCGCGGAGCATCCGCAACAGCTCGAGGCCGCTGATGTCGGGCAGCCCCAGATCGAGCACGACCACCTCGGGTGGGTCCTCGATCACCTGCTTCAGGCCGGTCATGCCGTTCGACGCCGAACGGACGAGGTGGCCGCGGCCCTCGAGCGCGGTCGCGATGGCCTGACGGATCCGGGCATCGTCCTCGATGATGGTCACCACCGCCACGGCGCGACCCTAGGAGGTGGAGTCGTCGGGATGTTGCGGGAACGGTCCCGACCGGGGTTCGTTAGCCAGGACTTAGCCCTGCCTTAGGACGGAGCCAAGCCCCCGGCCCCACAATGAAGGCATGGGCAGGTGCGCATGACCTCCGGGCGGGGCCGCTCTTCCTGGGTGTTGTTCGGTGCGTGGGCCGTTGGCACGGCTATCGCCGTCGCCTTCTCGATCTTCGCCGTCAACCTGGCCGGGGCCGGGGTGAGCGACCAGGCGTCGGTCGCGCTGACCCGCGGCGACGTGTCGGCGGTCCTGGGAAGCCCGGTGAGCCTGACCGCGCCGTCCCCGACCGACCGTCGGGCCGCTCACTCCGGTGCGGCGACCACGACCGAGACGGGTCCCGGCCACGACTCCCCACCGGGCCCACCGATGAGCGCGTCCGAGGCGGCGGGCTCCTCCGGCTCCAGCGGGGCCGAGTCGCCCACCTCGAGCGAGCGTTCGGGCTCACCGACGACCTCGGGCGAGGCGCCGGCCACGACGACCACCACGACGCCCTCCTCCTCGAAGCAGGTGTCGTCGCAGGGTGGGACCGCCGTGTTCCAGTGCATCGGCTCGACGGTGTCGCTCCTGTCGGCCACCCCCGGCTCCGGCTTCCAGATCGACAAGAAGACCGCGAACGAGGTCGTCTTCGTGCGCGACGTGCCCGCGCACACGTCGCAGATCACGGCCAGCTGCTCGGCCGGCGCGATCACGGCCAAGGTCAAGGAGATCGCGGACAACTGAGCAGGTCCGACCCCTACCCGCGGCCCCGTAGGTCAGCGGCTGTAGTCGTAGAAGCCGCCGCCGGACTTGCGTCCGAGCTGGCCGGCGCTGACCATGCGGCGCAGCAGCGGCATGGCGGCGTAGTTGGGATCGCGGAACTCGTCGTAGAGCGCGTCGAGGATGGCGAGCGACGTGTCGAGACCGACCAGGTCGAGCAGCGCCAGCGGACCCATCGGGAAGTTGCACCCGCCCTTCATGGCGGTGTCGATGTCGTCGCGGTTGGCCGTGCCGTTCTCGAGCATCCGCACCGCGTTGTTGAGGTACGGGAACAGCAGCGCGTTGACGATGAACCCGGCGCGGTCCTTCACCTCGACCGGGCTCTTGCCGCACGCCTCGGCGAACGACGCGCACCTCGGCGATCGTGTCATCGGTGGCGGTGATGCGGTCGCACGATCTCGACGAGGCTCATCATCGGCGCGGGGTTGAAGAAGTGGACGCCGCAGACCCGCTCGGGCTTGTGGGTCTCCATCGCCAGGTCGATCACCGGCAGCGTCGAGGTGTTGGTGGCGAGGATGGCGTCGTCGGCGCAGATGTGGTTGAGCTCGCGGAACAGGTCCTTCTTGGCGTCCAGGTCCTCGACGATCGACTCGATGACGAGGTCGCACTCGGCCAGCTCGTGGAGGTTCGAGGTCGCGCGTGACGCGACTCGAGCGTGGCGTCGCGCTCGCTGGCCTCGAGCTTGCCCCGCTCGACCTGCTTGGCGAGCGACTTCTCGAGCGACGCCAACATGGCGTCGGCCGTCTCCTGCCGGCGGGACCGCAGGACGACCTCGTGGCCGGTCTTGGCCGCCACCTCGGCGATGCCCGACCCCATGATCCCGGAACCCACGATGCCCACGCGCTTGATCGTCACGGCCGGAAGGTTACCCACCGGTAGCTTGGCCGATCCACCCGATCCGACCTCTCCGACCTCCCCGTCTACGGGCGGCGGGGTGGGCGGCACTAGGTTGCGGGTCGTGGATGCCCCGGTCGCGCCCCGCTGGAGGGCCATGCCGCCGGAGGTCGTGGCCGAGGTCGAGGCCGACGCGCCGTCCTGGTCGACCGGACCCGTCCGCCGGTGCTCGATCTGGACGAACCCGAGGCCCGGGCCCGGCTCGCGCCCGGCGCGCGGCGGGCCGGTCGGGGCCGCACCCACCGAGCGCTACGTGTCGATCCTGTGCACCTGCGCGATGGTCGACCAGCCCGACCTGGCCGAGGCCGCGCGGGCGCTCGCCGATCTGCTGGCCGACGACGGCGAGCTCCTGATGGTCGAGCCGGTGAACCGCGCCGGCGCGTGGGGTCTGCTCGTCTCGAGCGCGCGGGTCGCTGCTCCCGGCGGTGGCCGGTCTCCACCTCTCCCGCGACGTCGTGGCTGCCGTCAGGGCTGCCGGCCTCACGGTGGCCGACGTCGACCGGTTCGACGTCCCGACCCGCGTCTGGCCGCTGCAGCGCTTCGTGCAGCTCCGCGCGGTGCGCATCCCGCGGCCGGCGACGGCAACCCACGAGCCCGCGGCGCGCTCGTGAGCGGCCTGCTCGCGCTCGTCGGCGGTGGGGAGTGGTCCGAGGGCTGCACCTTCGACGAGGTCCTGATCGAGCGCTCCGGGGCGTCCGAGGTCGCGGTGCTGCCCACGGGGTCGGCCTACGAGCGCCCGGACCACCTCGTCGAGCAGGCCGAGCAGTGGTTCGCCCGGTTCCCGGTCGGGGTCCGCCCGGTCGGGGTGCTGACACGACGCGACGCGTTCGACGCCGACCTTGCCGCCACGCTCCGTGAGGCCAAGCTCATCTACCTGGCCGGGACCTCGGCCATGCACCTCCGGTCCGTCCTGAAGGACACTCCCGTGCTCGAGGCCATCCTCGAGGCCTGGTCGGACGGGGCCGCGCTGGCCGGCACGAACGCCGGCGCCGACGTGCTGTGCGACCCCATGGTCGACTCGCGGGGCGGGGCGTTCACAGTGGGTCTGGGCGTGGTCCGGAGCCTCGCGGTCATCCCCCAGTTCGACCTGTGGTCGCCCGACAAGGTCCGCCGGACGGTCGAGCTGGCCCCCGCCGGGGTCTCGCTGGCGGGCGTGCCCCGCCAGACCGCCCTCCTGCGCCTGCCTGACGGCTCCTGGACGGCCCAGGGAGCCGGGCGGGTCGAGGTGTATCTCGATGGCCACGCGGCGAATCCGGAGGACCTCGTGGCGTGAGAGGCCACGACTTGCTTTTCGGGCCCTGACGCGTCTGAACTTGAGTCCGGCTGCGAGTTCCTCAGGCGACCGTCGGCACGGCGAGGCGTCCCCCTGAAGTCAGCGGTTGTGCCCGTTCGCACTAACATCCGCGGGGCCTGAATCCGGACCCAGAACGACCGCCCTTGGAGGCCCGCCATCTTCATCGTCCCGACACCCGCCTCGATCTCGGATCGCCCTAGCCAAGGTTCGTGCCTTGGAGCCTGAGGCATATCCGCGGTTCGACGCGAGAGCGGTCGGGCGTACCCTGTGGCGGCGGGCACCGCTCATCATCGGGCTCGTCATCGTGGCCGCCGTGGCGACCTACGCGTTCTCGAGCCTTCTGCCCAAGACCTATCAGGCCATCGCCTTCGTGAAGGTCGACACGAGCAGCCCCGCCCTGCGCGGCCCGAGCGGCGGAGCCACCGACGCCCAGCTCATGGCCAACGAGGTCTTCCTGGCCAGATCGGCAGCCGTGCGCGCCGCGGGCGCGGTCGCGATCGGCTCGGACAACGCCAAGGTCCTTACCATCACCGTGACCCAGGTCACCAACGCGGATGTCGTGGCGATCGCGATCACCAGCCACGACCCGCAGGCTGCGGCCAACGCGGCCAACGCGTACGCGGCCGCCTACGCCAAGTTGCGCGTCGCCCAGTTCAAGTCGCAGTTCATCGCCGCGGCGGACCGGGCCAAGGCCCAGGCCGACCTCTACCGCGACGACATCGCCGCGCTCGGCAAGTGCAATGACGCGGTCTGCGCCGCCCAACGCACCACGCTCTCCCAGCAGGAGGGCACCCAGCTCGCGCTGTGGAACACCGAGAACGACCAGGCGGCCCGGTCGATCTCGATCGTGGCCACGGTGCGATCGGCGACGCCGCCGTCGATCCCCGTGTCGCCCACGCCCGCTGCGCGACGCCGGCGTCGCCGCCGTCGTCGCCCTGGTGTTCGGCATCGGCCTGGCGTTCCTGCTCGAGCAGCTCGACAACCGCGTCAAGACGCCCGAGCAGGTCGACCTGCGCCACCGACGGCGTCGCCGCTGCTCGGCACCGTGCCGGTCTACGGCGGCAAGCAAGCACACCCGTCGGTTCCACCGCGCCGCGGGCGCTCGTGGCGGCCGACTCCACCGCGGCCGAGTCGTACCACACGCTCGCCACCAGCCTCCGCTTCTCGAGCATCGGCAAGGAGAAGCGCACCATCCTGGTCACCAGCTCGGTCGGGCGGCGAGGGCAAGACCACCGTCACCGCCAACCTGGCCGCGGTGCTGGCCGAGAGCGGCCTCCGGGTCGTGGTGGTGTCCGCCGACCTGCGCCGCCCGATGCTGGGCGAGCTGCTCGACGTGCCGGACAACCAGAAGGGCCTCACCTCGGCCATGCTCGGCGACCGCGACCTGTCGTCGTGCTTCGTCTCGGTGACGCTGCCCGAGCGGCAAGAGCCTCTTCGTGCTCCCGGCCGGCCCGCTGCCCCACGAGCCGTCGGTGCTGCTCGGCTCGGACATGTTCGGCACCGTGCTCGACCAGATCAAGCAGGCCGGCGGCCGACTTCATCCTGATCGACTGCGCGCCGGTGCTGCCGGTGAGCGACCCGCTCGCCGCCTCCCGCCACGTCGACGGCGTGCATCGTGCTCGCCGCTGCACGGCAAGACCAAGATCGGCAACCTGCGCCAGACCATCACCCGGCTCCGCCAGGTCGACGCCGACATCATCGGCGTCGTGCTCAACGGCGTCCCGCAGGCGCGCGGCCGCTTCGACTACTACGGCTACTACGGCTACCGGTCCGAGGCGGCGAGCACCAACGGGTCCGCCTCGACCAACGGCACCAAGCCGGGCACGCCCGCCACGAACGGCAAGTCCGCCCAAGCCGACCCGGCCCCCGCGGCGCCCCCGCTCCCGGGGAGCACGAGCCGTGAGTCCAGCGGCGACGACACCTGATCCCGTCCCGGAGGAGCCGTCCGGGGGTGTGACCTCGACCGGCCCCATCGGCGGGGCCCCGGCGACGATGGCGGCCGGCGACGGGTACGTCGAGCCGCGGGCCACCATCTTGATGAAGGTGGCCATCGTCGCCAGCTACGCCGGCATCGTCGTGCTGCGCCCGGCGTTGCCCCACAACACCGCTTTCGTCGATCCCCTGATCGCCTTCATGTGCTTCGTGGGGGTCATCAAGATGATGCGGCACGGTTCGCCGGCGACCGCCGCCGCGGCGCGGTGCATGCCGTGGATGTGGGTCATCCTCCTCGGCTCGCTGCTCGGCCTGGCTGGTGTGGGGCTGGCCTTCTGGGCCACGTCCGATCTAGTCGTGACCTACATGGCGTTCCTGAGCTTCTTCGCCTTCTGGCACATCATGTACATGACCCGCACCGAGCGCTTCGCCATCTACGGCACGGCGATCGGCATGGTGGTCGTCGACTTCGCGCTCGTGACAGGCGGCGGCGCGTACCGCCAGCAGGCCTACTTCGCCCAACCGAACTACCCCGGCCACTACATGGTGATGGCGGCGGCCATCATGATCGCCTGGACGAAGAACGGCTGGCTCAAGGTGCTCGCCGTCGTGGCCGTGCTCGTCTGCATCTGGGAGTCGGGCTCGTTCGGCGCCGTCGCGTTCGCCGGCACCATGATCCTGGTGTGGGGCTGGCGTTCCATGACGAAGCACTCGGCCATCATCGTGCTTGCCCTGATCCTGCTGCTGCTCGGCACGGTGTTCGTCGCGAGCGGCGCCGAGCAGTCGGCCACGAGCAGCGGCTTCCACGTCAGCCCGTCGCTCAACTCGACCCGGTTCGACCGCAGCTCGAGCTCGCGGTACGCGCTCTGGGGTCAGGGCTGGGACGCGTGGGTGAAGCACCCGATGGGCGTCGGCCCCAACGGCATCCTGTCGCAGGAAGCTGGCCACCGGGTACGGCATCAACCTCCCCATCCACAACGATCTCCTCAGCTATCTCGATCGAGCGCGGACCGATCGGGGTCATCGGGCTGTTCGGGCTATGGATCGCGATATGGAAGCGGGCCAAGCCGCGGGGCTTGACCCGCATGCTGATCCTCGGGGTCGTGGTGGCGAGCCTCTTCCGCCAGACGATGCACTACCGCCATCTCTGGCTGCTCCTCGCCATCGCGATGGTCATGGACGCCCGAAAGGACGAGGAGGCCGCGGTCGACGCGGCGAGCTGGCTCAGTCCGCCGTGGTCACGTAGCACCCAGTGCCGCCCGCGCTCAGCGTCGTCGTCGTCGCCTACGACATGGCGCGCGAGCTGCCGCGCACGCTGCGGACGCTGTCGCGCCGACTACCAGCAGGACATCGACCGCGACGACTACGAGGTCGTCCTGGTCGACAACGGCTCCCCGACGCCGGTCGACGCCGATCTCCTGCGTGGCGTTCGGCGGCCAGCTCCGCTCGATCCGGCTCGACGCCGGCGCGCCCGTCGCCGGCCGCGGCGGCCAACGCTGGGATTGGCCGAGGCCGACGGGCGAGCTGATCGGGCTCGTCGTCGACGGGGCCCGCATGGCGTCGCCGGGCCTGTTGTCCGCGGCCCGGCTCGGCGGCCCGGCTGGACCGGCGGCCGGTGATGGCCACCGCTGGCGTGGCACCTCGGGCCCGGCCGGCACATGGAGGCGGGCGAGTCCGGCTACGACCAGGCGACCGAGGACGAGCTGCTCGCCGGCATCGACTGGGAGCGCGACGGCTACCGGCTGTTCGAGGTGAGCACGCTGGCCGCCTCGTCGGCCCGGGGCTGGTTCGGGCCGATGGGCGAGAGCTCGGCGCTCGTTCCTGCCGAGCGGAGCTCTGGGACGAGCTCGGCGGGCTCGACGAGCGCTTCGACCTGCCCGGGCGGCGGCCTGGTCAACCACGACCTCTACCGGCGGGCCTGCGAGCTGGCCGACACCGAGCTGGTGGTGCTCCTGGGGGAGGGGACGTTCCACCAGTTCCACGGAGGTGCCGCCACCTCCCGGCAGCTCGACCTGGGACGTGATGCACGCCGAGTACGAGCAGCTGCGCGGCGAGTCCGTACCGTGCCACCGGCACGACTCGCCCTCTACTCGGGTCGCGTCCGACCCGAGATCCTCGGGCACCTGCGAGAGTCGGTGCGCCTGGCCGAGGAGCGGGCGGCCCGGACCCGGTCAGCCCCACCGCGACCGCGTCGGGCTGACGAGTCCTCAGCGCACGCGCTTGAGGTAGCCGCCGGGGTTGAAGCTGAGCGTGTAGCGCTCCCGGGTCAGGTCCGGCACGAAGTCGTGGTGCAGGTTGATGATCTGCTTAGCCGCCTCGCCCGGTCCCGGGCCCGAAGCTCGGCCACACCGGGTGGCCGCCGACGATCGTGTCCTCGACGATCACGTAGGAGCCCACGCGGACGAACTGCGGAGTAGGTCTCGAACTCGCTGGAGCACGCGCTGCCGCGGGCCCCGGGACCCGAGCACGACCAGGCCCTCGGCTCGTCGCCGACGATCTCGGCGACCAGGCGGGTGGTCTCGTCGCCGAAGGTCTCCGGGGCGACGACGTAGTGAAGGCGAGGGTGCTCGGGCAGGTCGTGCGTGGTCGCGGTCGTCGACCGACAGCACCTGGCCGTGGCCGAGCAGCTCGCAGATCGAGGCGAGGAACAGGGCCCGCCCGCCGTTGCCGGTGCGCAGCTCGACGATCCAGTCGGGCCGGACCTCGGCGATGATCTCCTGGTAGGCGAACAGGTCGCTCGGGGGACTTGCCGACCGTGCGGCCGAGCCACGAGGTTCGGCGTCCACGCCAGGTTGGCGCCAGAAGGCCTCGGTGTAGGCCGTGCGCGAGCTCCTCGGGGATCGGCTCGGGGCTGGCTCGGGCAGGCCGTCGGGATCGCCGGGCCGATGCCCTTGCGTGAAGAAGGCTCGGCGCGCGACCTGCGGCGTCGCGCCCGGGTGCGCACGGCCCCGGTGAACATGGTGCCGACGTAGTGGATCGGCTTGCCCGGGCCCCGGAAGCCGCGGCCCGCGGAGCTCGCGCGTAGTGCTCGGCGTAGGACGCGATGCGCTCGCCGGCGCTCCTCGACGTCGGCCTGGTTGGTGGTCGTGCCGCCGTGGACCTGGTGGAACGAGCCCTCGCCGAGGATGGTCGCCACCGTGACGTCGGGCGACGAGCCGAGCCGCTCGTAGAGCTCGAGGTTGGCGTAGCCGCCGCCGGCCATCGAGAAGCTCTCGTCGAACGCGCCGACCTGCTCGAGCAGCGACCGCGGGGACGAACATGCAGTTGCTCTCCCACAGCCCGTCGAACCAGTCGCGCTCGCCGATGAAGTGGCCGATCTCGAACAGCCGGTAGCCGTCGGCCGGCCAGTCGATCTGCTCGAACAGCTCGTCCTCGTAGTCCTGGTCGTAGCCGTCGGCCATGGCGTCGCCCTGCTGGCCCGGCCCGACGTACCACTGCTGGGTGGCGACGATGGCCGGCGCGTACAGGTCGAGGCCGGCCATGCCGAAGTGCAGCACGCCCGGGGTGAGCACGTGGGCGCCGTCGATCATGAGGGCGAGCGCGTCGCCCCGGCGACTCGCGCGATGCCGCGGTTGAGCGCGGGGACCGGCGACGGGCTCGGCGTCGTCGCCCAGGTCGAGGTAGCGGAACTCGGGCCCGAAGCTGTGCACGAACTCCTCGCCGAGCTGCTGGTCCGGGTCGGAGCCGTTCTCGACGACGATGACCTCGTAGTCGAGGTCGTCGATGTCCTGCTGGTAGGCGCGCGACAGCGAGTGCAGCGTGCGGGCCGCCTCGCGCTGCATGTTGTAGAAGACGACGACGACCGACAGGTCCGTGGTGCCGGCCGGTCGCGGCCGCGGGCATCGGTGCGCCGAGCGGCGCGGCCGTCGAGCGCGGCCGCCCGTCCGTTCGGCTCGGGCCTGCGGAAGCGGCCGAGCACCCCTTCGGCGGACGCCTCGGGCACCGGCGCGGGCGCGACGGGCGCGTGGAGCTTGCGCCAGCACGCGCCGGCCCAGTCGATCCGCTCGAGCGTGCTCGTCGATGCCGAGCCGGTCGCGGAAGCTCGTCGACGGCCTTGTGGCACTGGGGTTCGACGTACGTCGTCGATCGACGCACGAAGCCGCCGACGCTGACCCGGTCGTAGAGCTGCGTCGAGCACGTCGGCCGAGCTCGGCGCCGAGGTCGGCCACCGATGCGCAGCAGCGCGATCTTCTCGATCGGCGCCTCGGGCAGCGTCGCGGTCGTAGTCGCCCTGCAGGAACCGCACCCGGTCGTCGAGCAGGTCGAAGCGGTCGAAGCCGTCGCGGACGATGTTGAGGTCGGGCCGCAGGTCGGGAAGTCAGGGCGCGTCCACGGGTCGTGGCCGTCGGCGTCGGAACGCCGGCGGGCGCGGCGCGGAAGCGGTCGGCCACCCAGACCGTCGGCCGACCGCATCTCGTAGGCGTCGAGGTAGCCGCGCAGGAAGATGGCGCCGCCGCCGCGGCCGGTGCCGCACTCGACGAGGTCGCCGCCGACCCGTTCGGTGCGGATGGTGTCGAGGCAGCGCTCGCAGCTGGTCGAGGCGGGTCCGGCCCATCGTGGTGTACGGGAAGTACGCCAGCGAGGTCGCCGGACTCGTCGCGGCTGCGCCCGGCCTGGCGGGCGGCCGCGAGCTGCTGGACGTCGCGTCTTGCGTCAGCCGGTTGGGGTCGCGGAGCTCGCGCCGCGACGCGGTGCCCGGCCGTGCTCGATGCACTGGAGCGAGGTGCTCGATGCGCAGCTCGTTCTCGAGGTAGTGCTCGTCGAGCAGCGCGCCCTTGAGCAGCGTCGAGGTAGCGCCGGCGCGGAACGGTCGAGCTGCTCGTCGCTCTGGATACGAATGACCGAGTGCTGGTGAAGCCATGGCGCTCGAGGCGGAGCTGCTCGGACAGCTCGAGCAGGTCGAGGCGGCCGTCGGCGCTCTCGAGCCGGTCGAGCACGGCGCGCCAGCTCGGGCGTGCGCTCGAGCCGCTCCTCCTCGACGACGATGGCGAGGCCGAAGTAGATGGGCAGCACGAGCGAGCCGGAGCGGCTCGGTCGTAGCTCGGCGATCGAAGTCGTCGACGGCCGGTCATGACGCCGTTGCGGGGGCCGCCCTCCTCGACGGCGTTGTACATGGTCGGGTTCAGGCCGCCGCGAGTTGACGCAGCTTCGACTCGTCCGGGCGACATGCCCCGCTGGGCGTATGGCTGGCGGAACTCCTCGGGGATCTTGTCCGGGTCGGTAGTAGAGGTCGCGCCGGCCGTAGGGCCACCCGACGTCGTGCAGGATCATGCACCGGCAGCGGCGTGCCGGCGGCCGCGGCGACGTCGGCCAGCGCCTTGCAGCTCGTGGTAGACCGTGTACCAGTTGTGGTCGCCGTCGATGAGCGCGGCGTCCATCGGCGGCAGGTCGGGCAGCACGTTGAGGCTCAGGTCGCGGTGGAAGACGTACCGGCCGGGGAACGTCCCGCTCGTGCTCGCTCGGGTCGAAGGCGGGGACCGGGTCGATGACGTGCAGCTCGGCGTCTCGGGCCCGAGCCGCTCGAGCATCCGGATGGTCGTCTCGCCCCGGAGCGCGCCGATCTCGACCACGCGGCGGGCGCCGATGGCGTCGAGGATCGGGGCGATGGCGAGATCCCAGAATGGAAACATCCCCCTCCTTCCCTCGTCCTTGCTGCCCGTCGGGCCCCACGAGGCTAACAGCGGCCGGCGGGGTGGCCCGCCGCCCCCCGTATAGGATCACGGCGATCCCAGATGTCTGTCGAGAAGCTCGGACTCCCCCCACTGCCCTCCTTCGTGATCATCGGGGCACCCGGTTGCGCAACGAGATGGTTGCGCTTCAACCTGGACCGTCATCCGGAGATCTACGCCCCTCCCCGGTTCGCACGCGCCGAGCCCGCTTTCCTGTTCCACGACGAGCGGTTGAACGGCGAGGAGCTGATCGCCTATCGGAGGGGCTTCACCGGATGGGGCGGTGAGCCGCTGATCGGGGCGTTGGAGCCCCGCTGCATGATCCGCCAGACCCGGCCCTCTCCCGAGGACGGCACGGTCGGCGAGCCGCTCACCGTTCCCCTGGCGACGGCCGCTCGCATGTCCAGGGGGATGCCCGAGTGCCGCTTCGTGCTCATGGTCCGCAACCCCATCGATCGCCTCGAGGCGGATTTCCGCCGCGCCGTCGAGCGGGGCGCGTTCCGCCTCGACGCCGATCTACCCGCCATGCTGAGCGAGTTCGACCTCCGCCTGGTCAACCTCGACATCTACGCGGGCGGCATGTACACGGAGGCGATCGAGGCGTTCCGCGGCCGCTTCGGCGAGAACCTCCTCGTGCAGTTCTACGACGACGTGGTCGACGACCCGGTGTCGGTGTACCGGAGCGTGCTCGACCACATCGGCGCGTCGACGGACTTCGTTCCCGACGATCTCGATCGTGTGCGCTACGAACCGCACGACACCGTCCCCGCGGTCCAGCTCAGCCAGAAGGACCGCGTGGCCCTGTTCGACTTCGCCTATCGCACGCAGGTGGCCGATCTCGAGAAGCTCACGGGACGGGACCTGTCGGGCTGGATCCCAGGGCTCGAGGCGAAGGTCTAGCGATGCCAACCGGTCCGCTGCCGACGTTCGTCGTCATCGGCGCGCCCGGTGCGCGACGCGTTGGCTGCGCACGAACCTGATCGAGCACCCCGACGTGTACCTGCCCCCGTTCGACGTGTCGTTCTTCAGCAACGGCCAGGTGTACCGCCAGGGCGCCGAGACCTGGTACCGCAACCAGTTCGCGACCTGGGAGAAGGAACCGTGCGTGGGGGACTCCTCGCCGGGGTACCTGCTGCCGGCCAACCAGCCGCGGGAGATGGCCGAGCGCGTCCGCGACATGCTCCCTGACGCCCGCCTGGTCGCGCTGGTGCGCCAACCGGTCGATCGCATGTACTCCGCGATGTTCCACGAGATCCGCCGAGGTCGTCTGGCCGCCGACACCGACCTCTACCGAATGGTGACCGAGGATCACCCCGATGTGGTCGAGCTCGACCTGGTCGCAGCCGGGCTCTACGCCCAGAACCTGTACCCCTACTGGCGCCGGTTCGGTGAGCAGCTCCTCGTGGTCTTCCAGGACGACATCCGCACCCAGCCCGAGAAGGTCTACGAGCAGGTGCTGCGACACATCGGCGGGTCAACCAGCTTCGTGCCCGGGCATCTCCACAGCGTGCTGTTCAGCAACCGGAAGACCGTGCGGTTCAGCGGTCCTCGTCCCACCGACGAACAGGTCCGGACCCTCTACAGCTACTTCCGCGAGGACGTCGAGGAGCTCGAAGCGATGGTCGGCGCGGATCTCTCCCGGTGGGACCCAGGCCCACCGCCGCTGCGATGACCGACACGCCGGAGCCGCTCCCGCCGCTGCCCACCTTCCTTATCATCGGCGCCCAGAAGTGCGCGACGCGTTGGCTGCGTTCGAACCTTGGCGAGCATCCGGACGTGTGGGCGGTCGAGAACGAGCTGTCCTACTTCGACAGCGATCGCCGCTACGCGCTCGGCCCCGATTTCTACCGCTCGCAGTTCGCGGGTTGGTCGGGAGAGCCGCTGCTCGGAGAGGGCACGCCGGGCTACCTGATGGCCCGCAACGATCCGGCCACGGTGGCGCGCCGCATCGGCGAGACGGTGCCCGACGTGCGACTCATGGCCGTGATCCGCGATCCCGTCGACCGGGCGCAGTCGGCGCTGATCCACCACATCCGGTACGGGCGTGTGCGGCCGAGCACGGACCTGTTGACCTACGTGCGGGCCCACCCGGACGGATCCGACCCGCTCGGCGTGCTCGTGGGTGGGTGGTACGCGACGAGCCTCGAGCCGTTCGCGACGAGGTTCGCCGACCAGCTGCTCGTTGTCGTCCACGACGACATCAGGTCCGATCCGGCCGGTGTCTTCGAGCGAGCGCTCGCGCACGTAGGCGCG
Source organism: uncultured Microthrixaceae bacterium (assembly GCA_963776435.1). Taxonomy (GTDB): domain Bacteria; phylum Actinomycetota; class Acidimicrobiia; order Acidimicrobiales; family Acidimicrobilacustridaceae; genus UBA4742. The sequence goes on along the minus strand of CAVZMK010000010.1, from coordinate 1,712,532 downwards.
GCGGCGGGTTTCGTGCCGACCGGTCTCGCGGAGATCCGGTTCAGCAACCGCTCGAACACCGGCGAGGCCGTGGCCGGGGAGACCCCGTTGACGGCCGAGGATCGGGCCGAGCTCCACACCTACTTCGTCGACGAGCAGCGTCGGCTGGCGGATCTGTTCAGCCTCGACCTCTCTGCGTGGACGCCGGCCGCTTGACCACGGCGCGCCCTGACGGTCAGCTGTCCCCGGATCCCGTGAGGCGCCTGACCTGACGCTTGCCCCGGCGGCTGACCTCGTGGGCCACCGCCGACAGGTCTCGGGTGGACCGTAGACGGGCGAGCGTGCCGGACGTGCGGCCCTGGGTCCTCGTGGCCCGCCAGACGTCGAGCTCGGGCCCTTGCGGGAAGCGGGCCGCCGCCTCCGGCGGCACGGGGAACGGACTCGGCAGGCCCCGGAGCGGGAAGCGCTGGCCCCCGACGATGAGGAAGGGGGGTCCGGTGGTCGTCTCCAGCACCTCGACTGGAGGGCCTTCGGTCCACTGCTCGAGCTCCGACGCGTCGATGGGGCGGCGGGGACCGAGCTCCTGCTCGAGCGCCAGAGTGAGCAGGCTCGACTTGACGATGCGACGGACGTTGCCCTCGAGCAGCCAGATCTGGCGCGCTCCCACGACGAGGAGCTCGACCTGGACCGGTTGGGCGAGCTTTTCGAGGTCATGCAGCCATCGGTCGGCTTGGCCTGCTCGCCTAACCCTGGTCTGGGCGGTGGGTTGCATCGCCGCCAGCTGGGCCTGGATCTGGCGCGTCACCGCGCTCATGGCCCGCAACTGGCGCCGGAGCCGGCCGATCTCGGCGGTCGGGTCGTCGTTCACGCGGTGCTCCCCGTTGATGTGAGGTCGACAAGGTCGTCGGTCGCTCCGGCTCGGATCTCCGAGGCTGGCGGGCCGCCTCGATAGATGTCGGCATAGGCGGACGCGCTGCGGGCCATCGTCGCCAAGGGGGCCCGATGGGCTCGGCGGGTGGCGCGGAGGATTTCGAAGCGGGCGGTGTCGAGGCGTCGGATGAGGGTGTGGAGCTCGTCGGGGTCGTCGGGGTCGATGGTCCAGCCGACGCCGTGGGTGCGGATGCGTTCGCCGAGGGCGCCGTAGGTGGCGCCGATGACGGGGAGGCCGGCGATGAGCGATTCGGTCATGACGTGGCCGAAGGTCTCGGCGTAGGGGCCGGGGAGCAGGACGATGTGGATGCCGGCCAGCCGGAGCAGGTCGGGCAGGAACCGGTTGTTGTACGTGCCGTGGGGCGTGGACGGTGGCGGCAGTCGGCTCGACGTACTCGCCGAAGTGGTGGATCTCGATGGGGGTGTCGGTGAGCTGGTCGGCGAGGTGGTTGACGGTGTCGAGGCCCTTCTTGGACCAGCCTCGACCGACGAAGGCGATGCGGAGGGGTTCGTGCAGGACGAGGTCTTCGTCGACGGGTTGGTGGCGCACGGTCGGGATGACGGCGCCGTGGGTGATGATCTGGATGCGGTCGGGGTCGATGTCGTAGGCGCGCAGCAGGTAGTCGGCGGCGCTCTGGGTGGCGAACACCCACGTGTCGACCGTGTCGAGACGCGGCCTGGACGTCGTCGGCGGACGCTCGACCAGGTCGTCGAGCTCGAGGTCTCGGCTCTCGGGCAGGCACCGGGCGCAGTAGGAGAGGTCGTCGGGGATGCCGCAGGCCTGTCGGTTGAGGTAGAGCAGCGAGTGGTTGGGGCAGGCGAGGAACAGGTCGCGCACCGAACAGACGACGGGGCCGTCGAAGTGGGCGAGCACCTCGAGGGGGGCGAGCGAGTAGCCGATCAGGTTCTGGATGTGGACGGCGTCGAACTCGAACCAGTCGAGCGCCATCTCGAGCGCCGCCGCCGCTTCGGCGTCGTAGTCCTTCTCCACCCTTCGGGCTCCGCCGGGTAGGAAGAACTCGAGCTCGGCGGTGGTGCCGTCGGGTCGGCGCCACATGGTGCGCAGCACGAACCCGGACTCGACGGGGTGCAGCACCGAGAAGTCGAACTCGTCCGAGAGCGTGCCGAGCAGGGCGGCGACGTGCTTCTCGGTGCCGCCGAGGGCGCCCGGGCGGGCTGTGGAGCATCTGGAGGACGTGGGGCCGGCTCGGTGTCGCGCTCGGACAGGCCCAGCTCGAGCGACGGCGAACGAGACCGCCAGGGGGTCGTGGGCCCGCTCGTCTACGAGTGTGGCGCGGAAGAAGCGGTAGCGGTCGTGCAGGATGCGCGACGCCGCCGCCATCTTCTCCTCGCGCTCGTCGGCGAAGACTGGCGCCGCCGTGGTGGTGGACGTAGGTGGAGTCCTCGACGAGGTGGCGGTAGCCGTGGCGGGTGGCGCGCAGGCAGAAGTCGACTTCCTCGCCGTAGCCGCGCCCGAACGCCTCCTCGTCGAAGATGCCGCAACGATCGAGCGCGTCGCGGGTCACGTACATGCAGAACCCGACCCCGGTGATCACCTCGGGACGCACCGCGGCGCCGAGTGGCGGGCCACGAACTCGGCGCACTCGTCGATGCGAGGCGTCGTCACCGAGCAGATCGAACGCATCGATCACCGGGCGCGGCAACGTGCAGATCGACCCGAAGCACGTCAACGGCGTCACCGTCGCCACGTCCGCGGCGCCGGCCGCGTCGACGAGACGATCCAGCCAGCCCGCGGTCACGACCGTGTCGGCGTTCAGCACCACCACATCGCCGCGGCAGGCCCGGAACCCCTCGTTCACCGTCTTCACGAACCCGAGGTTCGTGTCGTGGTGCACCACCCGCACCGGCACCGGGTTGCTCCGCGCACCGCCACCTCGTCGAGATAGGCCCGCAACGCCGCGTTCGGTGACACGTCGTCGATCACCAGCATCTCCATCGGCACCGCCGACCCCGCCTGGGCCAGCACGCTCTCGATGCACCCCACCGTCTCGTCCAACCCGTCATACACGGGCACCACCACCGTCACCGGCACCACCGTCGAGGTCACGTCAGGACACCCGTCGGACCGCGCGGCGCACGCTCTGCTCGACCTCGGGTGGCAGGTGCAGCAGCAGCGCGTTGACCGACCGGATCACGCCCGGGTGGCGTCCGGCGCCGCACCCGCCGCAGGTTGCGACCGAGCGCGCCACCGCTCGGCGCCGTCTCGCGCACGTCGAGCTCGGACTGCAGCTTGTCGGTTGACCGCGCTCATGGCCCGGAGGTGGCGCCGGAGGCGTTCGACCTCCGCGGTCGGATCGTCGGTCACGTCGTTTCCCCTGCTCGTACCTCGGCGGACCCGGCCGCCCGGAGGAGGGCGGTCCTGAGCGTGCGGTCGTCGCGCCTGGTCACTGTAGAGCGCGGCGTAGTCGCCGGCCGTCCCGTCGACCGCCCGCAGGGGGACGGCGTCGGCCCGGCGGGTGGCGCGCAGGACCTCGTCGCGGTTGGCGTCGAGGCGCTCGACCAGGGTGACGAGCTCGTCGGGGTCGTCGGGGTCGATCGTCCAGCCGGCGCCGTGGGTGCGGATGCGCTCGCCGAGCGCGCCGTAGGAGGCGCCGATGACCGGGACGCCGGCGATGATCGCCTCGGTCATGACGAGGCCGAAGGTCTCGGCGTAGGCGCCGGGGAGCACGACGATCTGGATGCCGGCCCGGTGCAGCAGGTCGCGCAGCACCTGGTTGTCGTAGGCGCCGTGGGTGCGCAGGTTCGGCGGACGCGGGTTCGACCAGCTGGCCGAAGTGGTGCACCTCGATGTCGGTGTCGACCAGCGCGTCGGCGAGGTGGTTGACGGTGTCGAGGCCCTTCTTGGCCCAGCCTCGGCCGACGAACGCGATGCGGAGGGGCTCGTCCAGCACGAGGTCCTCGTCGACGGGTTGGTGGCGCACGGTCGGGATGACGGCGCCGTGGTCGATGATCTGGAGCCGGTCCGGGTCGACGTCGTAGGCCCGCAGCAGGTAGTCGGCCGCGCTCTGGGTGGCGAACACCCAGTGTCGACCGTGTCGAGGCCCGCCGCCAGCTGTGGCCCGGAACTCCTCGAGCTGGTCGACGTCGAGGTCCTTCGGTCTCGGGCAGGCACCGGGCGCAGACCGAGAGGTCGTCGGGGATGCCGCAGGCCTGTCGGTCGCGGTAGAGCAGCGAGTAGTGGGGGCAGGCCAGGTAGAGGTCGTGCACCGAGCAGACGACGGGGCCGTCGAAGTCGGCCAGCACCTCGAGCGGGGCGAGCGAGTGGCCGTTGATGTTGTGGATGTGCACGGCGTCGAACGTCGAACAGGTCGAGCGCCATGTCGCAGCGCCTCGGCCGCCGCCTCGTCGTAGTTCTTCGCCGGTCCGGCGCAGACCGCGCGGGCAGGAGGAACTCGAGCTCGACGGTGGTGCCGTCGGGTCGGCGCCACCTGGTGCGCAGCACGAACCCGGACTCGACCGGGTACAGGATGGAGAAGTCGTACTCGTCGGCGAGCGCGTCGAGCAGGGCCATGAGGTGCTTCTCGGTGCCGCCGAGGTCGCCGGGCGGGCCGTGCAGCAGCTGCAGCACGTGGGGCCGGCTCGTGGTCGCGCTCGAACAGGCCGAGCTCGAGCGCCGCGAACGACACGGCCAGCGGCTCGTGGGCCTGCTCGCGGCGGTTGGCCTCGCGGAAGAACGGGTAGCGCTTGTGCATGCACGAGCGACGCCGCGCGCGATCCGCTCGTGCCCGCTCGTCGGCGAAGGAGACGCCGCCGTGGTGGTAGACGAAGGTCGAGTCCTCGACGAGGTGGCGCAGCCCGTGGCGGGTGGCCCGCAGGCAGAAGTCGACCTCCTCGCCGTAGCCGCGCCCGAACGCCTCCTCGTCGAAGAGGCCGCACCGGTCGAGCGCGTCGCGGGTGACGTACATGCAGAAGCCGACCCCGGTGATGATCTCGGGACGCACCGCCGGCCGAGTGGCGGGCCACGAACTCGGCGCACTCGTCGATGCGAGGCGTCGTCGCCGAGCAGATCGAAGGCGTCGATGATCGAGCGCGGCAAGGTGCAGATCGACCCGAAGTTGGTCAGCGGCGTCACCGTGGCCACGTCCGTCGGCGCCGGCCGCGTCGACGAGACGGTCGAGCCAGCCCTCGGTCACGACGGTGTCGGCGTTGAGCACCACCACGTCGCCGCGGCAGGACCGGAACCCTTCGTTCACCGTCTTCACGAACCCGAGGTTCGTGTCGTGGTGCACCACCCGCACCGGCACCGGGTTCTCCCGCACCGCCACCTCGTCGAGATAGGCCCGCAACGCCGCGTTCGGTGACACGTCGTCGATCACCAACATCTCCATCGGCACCACCGACCCCGCCTGGGCCAGCACGCTCTCGATGCACCCCACCGTCTCGTCCAACCCGTCATACACGGGCACCACCACCGTCACCGGCACCACCGTCGAGGTCACGACGGGCCGATCAGGCCCAACCACCCCATCAGCCGGGAGACGCGCAGACGGTTGGCGTCGGGACCGTGGATGGCGATCGAGGCCTCGCGGGCGCGCGCCCCGCGCGGGCTCGGACGTCGTCGTCGAGGAGGCTCTCGATCACATCCGCCCACGACGCGTGACGGTCGACGTGATCGACCACGAGGTTGAGATCGGCCAGACCGGCCAACGCGGCCCGGTCAGGGCCACCGATGACCGTGGGCACGCCGGCGAAGCCCGCCTCGACCACCGGTCGAAGATCGCCGGTCAGCTCGGCCCAGCCGGCTGGCGGCGTCCAGATCTGGGCCGTCCAGTCCGCCAGCTCCGCCGGAGTCGGTTCGTCGGTCCGCACCGCCAGACCCGGCCGGCCGGCCAGCCCCTCGGGTACCGCGGTGCCGGACGCGACCAGCTCGACGAGCACGCCTTCGGCGAGCAGCGTGTCGACCAGTCGACTGAGCGCGGCGACGATGGGAGCGGGCGCGGGACCGGCGGCGCCGATGCGCCACCCGACCACCGGCCGCTCCGGTGCGGCGCGCTCTTCGCCACACTGCTCAAGGGTGGCGATGTGCGTGCGGTCGGTCAGGTAGGGAACCACCTGGCTCCGGTTCGATCGCCCACGTACCCCCTCGGCGATCGCGAGGCTGGTGGTCACCGTGAACCCGGTGACGCACATCGCGTCGAGATCCGGGCGCAGGCTCGCCGGACCGGCGTCGCGGGCGGCCTCGACCGCATCGCCAGGCTCGAGGTCGACGAGGGTGCGCCGGTCGCGAGCCGATCGACGCTCCATCACGGCCTGGATGGCTTCGACCCCGGTTGACGAGCTGACCACCACGAGGGGCGCGGCCTCGACGAGGTCAGGATCGATCGACCCGACCGTGGCGCGATGCACCGTGCTGCCCGCCGCCCCGAGCTCCGTCACGAGTGCGTGGAGGTGTGTCGATGGTGCCGCGCCGGGAACCGGGCCGATGGCGACGACCGTCCCTCCCCGCGGCGGCGCGCCGACTGCTGGTGCGGCGGTGGGCGATGGCGACGGCCCGGTCGATGCCGAGGGTCTCGCGGCGGTGGGACGGGACCGACCGCGGCTGGAGGCAGGGGCTGGGGACCGGAGCAGAGACGGTTGACCAGTTGGGCCAGCTCGACGCTGGCGACGCCCCGGCCGACCCGGGCCCGCAACCGGCCCTCGCGCGGCACCGATGCGCCACGACACCAGCCGGATGCCGTAGGTGATGTCCTGGGTCAGCTCGACGACGGTGGTGGATCGGTTCGTGCCACACCAGCCGGGGGCGACGCCGAGCGCGGTCGGGTCGAGGGCGATGACGACGTCGGGATCGAGGGCCTGCACGGACTCGGGAACCGGTCGGCAGGGTTGGGTCAGGTAGAAGCCGTCGGGCGCCTCGGGTACGGCCAGTCGGGCCTCGACGTCGCGAGCCAGCAGACCGTTGGCCAGCCCGCGAGCGGTCTCCGCCAGGTCGAGGTCGGGCTCGAGGCCGAGCAGCACGACGACCGGGCGCCACCGGAACGGGGGCCGCGCGTCCGGGCCGGCCACGTGAGGTGCTCCCTGCGGCCGCCATGGATCGTGGGCGACCGCGCCGCGGTCGACGACGAGCGGGCCGCCGTCGACCTGCACCGAGGTCGGGGTCAGCTCGAAGCGCGCACCAGGGCGCAGGAGCACGGCGCCGTGGAAGGAGCCGTCGGTGGTCTCGGTCACGTCGTTCATCGCAGCCATGGCCGCGCGCTCGGCCTGGACCCGAGTGCTGGAGCCGGACGGGATTTCGCCACAGATCGCGACGACGCCGAGCACCTCCTCGGGAGCCGCGGCGAGCTGGCGTTCCAGCCGCAGTTGCGCAGCCTCGTCGAGCACGAGCTCGGTGGGTAGCGCAAGCACGGGCGCGTCCGGATCGACCTCCTCCGGATCGGAGCCGGCCTCGAGCGAGGCGTCGTCGGTCGGTGCGGTGGTCATCGTGCCGGACTCGGGTCGACCCTCAGCGCCTTGAGCCGCTCCTTGAGTCGGATCACGTCGGCTCGGGCACGGGTGAGCGCCTCCTCGTCGAGCGGTCCGCGCAGCCATCCCTGCGCGAGTGCGGAGCCGACCTCGGGGGGCAGGACGCCGAGGTCGGGCACACCTGCGTTCCACACCCGTTCGGCCAGCTCGTCCAAGGAGTGCCGGTCGGGCGATTCCGCCGCGGGCTCCCGGTGGTGGCGGAGGGCGGGGTCGAGGGCCTCGTGGACCGCCGCGCGCGCCGCCGCGTCGGGCGGGCGCAGACCTAGGTGGGCGACGATGCGATCGAGGGTGCGGTCGAGGTCGTCGAAGAAGTCCTGATGGCGAAGCAGCAGGTGCCCGGGGTCGTTGGCGGTCGCCGCGTAGAGGTACCGCAACCAGAGGACCGTCGACTGCACCGGGCCCACGGAGTAGCGGCGCACGCCGAGCGATCGCGCCACCTCGTGCGGGCTGCGGACCATGACGATGCCCGGCGTGACCTGGACAACCATCCGCCAGAACGGCATGAGGAGCGAGATCCGTGGGTCCTTGATCGCGAGCGGTGTGGTGTCGTCGAGATCCCTCGTGAAGGTCTCGCCCACGATCGCGCTGGCCCGGTCGCGGAACGGCTCCAGCGTTGTGTCACGCTCCCACCCCGGCTCCAGCAGCGGTGGGAAGTCCCACGCCCCCCCGAGGTGGGAGAGCAGCTCGTCGTTGAACTCCTTGATCCGCTGGATCTCCCAGTACCCGGCCGGGTTGTCCGGTCCCGGTGGCATCATCGCCTGTTCGTCGCCGAGGGAGACGCCGAGGAGCGACAGCGCCCGCGCCGCGAACGAGGTGCCGCTGCGATGCATGCCCGTCACACAGAAGACCCGAGTAGGCGACCTGGTCATCACGACGAACCGGGCCGACTGATGCCATTTGCGGCGAGGACGGAGGTCGCGGTCGCTGACGTCACGGCCCATTCGGCGAACTCGTTGGCGATGGGGCTCTGGTCGAGTTGGACCATCTGGTACGGGATCGTGGCACTCGGAGCCGGCCTGATGGGAACGGTGGCGACGTTGGCGTTGGCCTCGGCTTGCGAGCTCAGCAGGAGGGCCGCTTGGAGGCTGCCCCGCCCCACCTCGCCCGCCAGCACTGAGCCGTCCCGCGTGCTGAAGGTCGGCGACGGCGAGACGTGGGCGGATCGCAGCACCAGCCGGGCGAGCGACCCGCAGGGGGTGTGGTCGTTGCAGAGCCCGGTCTTGAACCCGGAGCCTCTCGCGAACGCGGCGAGGCCGGTCACCCCCCCGGGATTGCCGAGTGGCACGATCAACGCGATCTGGTCGTCGCCGAACGTCTTCCGGTCGCCGTAGAACTTCACGTTCGGCGGCTTCATCGCGGTGATGGCGCTGCCGGCGTCGATCCACAGGTCGGGGGCCAGATTGGCCTCGAGCTGCTCGCGGCCGTTCTTCGGCAGCTTCGGGGTGCGGTGGCGGCTGACGTTGTGGAGCATGAGGGTCACGACGTCGGAGACCAGGACGAAGCTGACCCCAGGGTGGGACCTCGTGAATGCGGCTCCGAGCTCCAACAGGGCCGGGCCGATCGCCTTGGGCGCGAGGATCACGATGGTCGTCGGGTCGTAGCCCGGGTTCGACAGGTCGAGCTGGGCCTGGCTGTGGGCATCGGAGCAGGACGTGAGGCCGATGAGTGCCACCACCAGCACGATCGCGAGCGCGCGGAGGGGAACCAAGGGCGGGCGAGGGCGGGGCTGTCGGGTCATTCGTGGGTCATCTCGGGTCGTCGCATGGTAGTCGCAGGTCGCTTGACGCCCCCTTCGCGAGCCGGCCGGGGGAGGCCCACTGCGTGCGACCCGGGCGCAGATCGCCGCTACCATTGCGCGCTCGGCCGCCACTCCAGAGGTTCCATGGCCACGACCCTCCCCCACACACGATCGGTCACGGTCTACGAGCCCACGGTCACCGGGCTCCCGCAGATGCAGCCGTATCTTCGCGGGCTGTGGGATCGCCGGGTCTTCATCTGGCACATGGCCCGCACGGACATGAAGGCCCAGCACTACGACACCGCCGGCGGGGTCATCTGGCTCGTCCTCGACCCGCTGCTGATGGCGGGTACGTTCTACCTGATCCGACTGGTGTTCGGGGCACAGGGTCCGGCGAGCGCGCGGGCGCTGGTGATCGCCAACCTGATGATCGGCGTGACCTTCTTCTACTTCGTGCGCGACATCGTGCAGGGCGGCGCCAGCTCGATCGTCAAGAACACGGGCATGGTGTTGAACACCGCGGCCCCGCGGGCCGTGTACCCGTGCGTCGCGGTCGTCAGGGCCGCCGCCGAGTTGGTCCCCGCGCTGCTCGTCTACCTCTTCTTCCACCAGGTCCTCGGTCAGCCGTGGGGCGTGGCGCTGCTGGCCCTCCCGTTGGTCGTCCTGCTGTTGACGACGTTCAGCCTCGGTGTCGGCCTGTTGATGGCGCCGCTGGTCGTGTTCTTCCGCGACATCGGCACGCTGCTGCCCTACATGGTGCGGATCTGGATGTACGTGACGCCCGTGATGTTCACGATCGTCGACATCCAACGGCTCTCGCCGGCGATCAGGGCCTGCTTCATGGCCAATCCGCTCTACCCCTACTTCGCCATGCTCGAGCAGATCTTCGCGGCCAGGTGGCCCTCTCCCGGCTACCTCATGGCGGCGACCGCCTGGGCCACGGTGGCGATCCTGGTCGGCGGCGTGTCGTTCCTCATCCGAGAGCGTGGCTATGCCATACGGCTCTGACCTCGTAGGCGGTGACTGGCCCGACGCCGAGCAGTGGGATGACGACGTCGACGTCCTGCTGCCCGCGGTCCGGGTCGAGGACCTGTGGATCCGCTACCGCACGACGTCTGAGTCGAGTACGACGCTGAAGCAGGCCCTCACCTCACGACGGGGCCGGGTCAAGTCCGCCCACTACGTCGAGGCGCTGCGCGGCGTCAGCTTCGACGTGCCGGCCGGAGCGGTGTACGGCGTCATCGGTCACAACGGGGCCGGCAAGTCGACGCTGTTCCGCACGATCGCCGGCATCCTCGCCCCGAGCGCCGGCCGCGTGACCGTCGCCGGACGGGTCACGCCGCTGCTCTCGCTCGGCGTCGGCTTCAACCGTGAGCTCACCGGGCGCGAGAACATCCTGCTCGGCGGGCTGGCCACCGGCCTGCAGCCCGACGAGATCATGTCCCACTACGACGAGGTCGTGACCTTCGCCGACCTCGGACCCGCGCTCGACTACCCGATGCGGACCTACTCGTCGGGCATGTTCGCCCGGCTCGGCTTCGCCGTCGCCTCCCACCTCGACCCGGACATCATGCTGATCGACGAGGCGCTGTCGGCCGGCGACGCCCGCTTCAAGAAGCGGTGCATGGACAAGCTCGTCGAGCTGTGCGGCCGCGACTGCACCGTGATGATCATCAGCCACGGCCTCGGGCTCATCAAGTACCTGGCCGAGCGCTGCGTGTGGCTCGAGGCAGGGTCAGGTCCGCATGGAGGGCCTCGGGCCGGAGGTGGTCGACGCCTACCTCAACAGCGACGACATGCGCGACGACGACGTCGCCGCGATGGACGACTTCTGATCCGTGTGAGGACCTGAACCGGGCCTGGCGGTCCGGCCGCTACTTGGTCGCCGTGGTGCTGCTCGCCGTGCCCGTCGGGAGCGTCAGCGGAATGCTGCCGTTCGGGTTGAGGATCACCGTCACGTTGTTCTTCGAGTTCACCAGATCGCGGATGGCCTGGATGTACTGGTAGGTCAACTCGTTCGAGGTGAGCTGCGGCGACGTGCACACGCTGGCCGGGTTGGGCGTGACCTCTTGGACCTGGACGCCGTTCTGCGTGATGGTCTTGGACGTCCCGCCGCAGGCCACGATGAGCTGGGCGTCGGACTGGGCCTTGGCGTTGATGCGGGTGATGTCGGCCGCGACCTGGGCGGCGGCCTTGTTGAACAGCTGGGCCAGGGCGGCCTGCTGGGCGGCCACCTTGGCGTTGATGGCGGCCGAGAGCGAGTTGCTGAGCACGACCTGACGGAGCTGGAACTCGACCATGTCGATGCCCTGCGGCTCGATCGTGTGGCTGATGCAGTCGGAGATCTGCTCTCCGAGGCTCTTGAACGCCGTGGTCGCGGCCGTGACCATCGGGTAGTTGGCGAAGTTGTCCCGGATGCACTTGCGGGCCGTCGGCTGGACGAGCACGGTGCCGAAGTTCACGCCGATGTTGGTGTAGACGTCCGAGGCGCGGTGGGGGTTGAGCCGGTACAGCACGGTGGCGTCGACGGTGCCCGAGGCGCCGTCGGAGCCGAGCACGATGACCGGCTTGTCGGTGCCCGGGATGTTGGCCGCCGCCATCGTGTAGTTCTGCACGCGGACCGACATGCTCGTCACCCGGGTGAGCGGCCACGGCAGCGTGATGTGCAGGCCCTGGGTCTCGGCGGTCTGCGCGTCACCGAGCGTCACGGGCACGAGCACGGTGCCGGCCGGGACGACGTGGAGCATCGAGAAGATGAGCACCACCACGGCCACGCCGCCCACGATGAAGGCCAGGCGACCGGTGTGGCGCGGGGCGGGCGTGCCGTCGTCGTTGCGCCCTCGCTTGAGGCCGACGGCGACCATGACCGCACCGAGCCCGTTGCCGACGGCGGTGCGGACGGGGTGCTTGCGCGCCCGGGCCGCCTCGGTCTCGTCGTCGACGATGCCCCGCCAGGTGACGCGGGTGCCCTGGCCCGGTCCGGGCCGAGATCCGCCCCCGGCGGTGCTACCAGGGGTGTCGTTGTCTTCGGGATCGGGCATGGCGGGTGTGACGCTCCTTGTCGCGCGCGGCCAGTGCGGGCAGTGGCGGGAGGGGTCGCTCGGTGAGGAGACACGAAGCCGAGACAGCATAGTTCTGAGCCCCAGCCCTGGTCTCTCGCGCCGAACGCTAGTGCGGGCCGACCCTCCGGGGCGGTCGCCCGGCCGTCGACCAGAGAACCGCCTCGTACCGCCTGGTGACGGCCTCGAGCGAGAAGCGCTCCCGGCACTCGGCGGCGATCGCGGCCCGGTCGTAGGCCTCGAGGTGGTCGAGCACGTCCAGCGCCGCGGCGGCCAACCCCGGTCCTTCGGCGTCTTCCACCATCCGCCCGTTGATCTCGGTCACGAGCTCTTCGCCCGCCGCCGCCCCGCTCGGGACCACCACGGGGGTGCCCACGGCCAGCGCCTCGGCCACCGAGTTGGGAAAGCCCTCGTAGCGCGACGAGCAGATGTAGAGGTCCGCTGCGCGGTAGAGGGCCGCCGGTTCGGGCACCTGCCCTAGCAGCTCGACGGCGTCGCCCACGCCCTGCTCGTCGGCCAGGGCGGTGAGCGATGCCCGCTCCTCGCCTTCGCCGAGGATCCAGAGCCGGGCGTCGGGGTGGCGCGCCCGGATCGCCGCGAAGGCGGTCACCAGACGGTCGAATCCCTTCTGGTAGGTGAGACGGCCTGCGGAGACGAGCTGCGGGCTGCCCACCTTCGCGGGGACGGGCCCGGTCTCGGTGCTCAGTCGGACGAGTCGGTCGGCGTCGACGGGGTTCGGTAGCACGACCGTCTTGCGGGCCACGCGCACGCCGAACTGGTGCTCGATGTCGTCTCGCATGACGTGCGACTGCGCGATCACGGTGTCGGCCACCTCGACGGCGACGCGGTACGAGGCGGCGATCAGCTTGGACTTCGCGGGCGCGGTGCGGCGGGTCAACGTCCCGAGCTCCCCCGACACGTTGTTGGCCACACGACACACCAGCCGGGTGGAACGGGGGAAGAGCGGGCGAGCGGCCGCGCAGGTGAACGACATGCGCAGGGTGGCGAGGACGACGTCGGGGCGCACCGCCCGCACGTGGTGGACGACCGAGCGGACGGGGTAGCGCCCGTGTCCGGCCGGGAGCACGGGGATGTGGCTCGGCAGCTCGGACAGGTAGGCACCGGTCGGCTTGGTGACCGCGAGGTAGGGATCGAACCGCTCGAGGTCGAGCGTGCGCAGGAGGTTGAAGTAGACCGAGTCGGGCCCGCCCCGGTCGAGCTCGGGGATGCAGAAGAGGACCCGGAGCCGAGGCTCCGTCTCCGTCATCAGGTGAGGTCGGTGTGCGCCGACGTGTCGGTCAGCGCCTTGCGGATCACGGTCTTCTGGCTGAGCTGACGGCGCAGCGCCGCCGGGCCGACCCGGGCCAGCACCGGGGTGGTCACCACGCGCCCGAGCACCAGGCCGCGGGCGAGCAGCGCCAGCGGGTCGGATCGCATCAACTCCGGGTAGGCGGCCTGGCCGAACGAGAGGATGCGCCGCGCCGACGTCGTGTCGCGCTCGATCAGCGACAGGATCGAGCGCTTGGCGATGTCCTCGCGGATGAAGTTGCGGGCCAGGTCGTCGGCCGTGACGCCGGCCCGCTCGCGCACGATGGGATCGGTGTTGAACGACAGGACGTACTGGTCGATCTGGCGCTTCAGCGCACCGCTCCTCGCCTGCTGCGCGTCCTGGTTGAACGGATGCACCCGGTAGCTGAACAGAGGGATGTCGACGAAGACGACGGACTCGGCCGCGCTCGATGACCCGCCAGTGGAACTCCTTGTCGGGGTTGATCAGGCCCTGGCCGCCGTAGCCCTCGACCTCCTCGTAGAACGCGCGCGGGTAGGCCGTCGAGGCGAACCACACCGGGTTGCGCATGAGCGCGAGCGAACGCTCGAGCACCGACACGGCCGACTTCTCGTACACGGTCGCGCCCAGCGTGGCCGACAGGGTCCAGTTGATGTCGGCGGGGCCCCAGCACCAGGGAGGAGGGCGCAGGTAGCCGACGACCTTGCCGGCGCGGTTGATGACGTCGCACGTCGAGGAGAGGATCGTGGAGGGCCCCTCGGTCACCGAGCCAGTCGACGACGCGGCAGTACGTCTCGAGCGCGTCGGGCTTCATCAGGTCGTCGGACGACAGCAGGATGATCCGGTCTCCCGTCGTCCCCGCCACCGCCCGATCGAGGTTGGGCGCGAACCCGACGTTGCGATTGTTCCGGTCGTAGCTGACGCGAGGATCGTCGATGGCGTCGAGCACCGCGATCGAGTCGTCGGTGCTGCTGTTGTCGGCGACGTGGACCTCGAGGTCCGGGTAGGTCTGCTCGAGTGCGCTCGCGATCGTTTCGCCGAGGTAGCTCCCCGTAGTTGAAGTTCGGGATGCAGATGGAGAACTTCATGGCCGATCAGGGTCGGGTTCGGGGACAGGTGTCCGGTGAGACTAGCGGGACGGCCCGGGCTGGCATCCGAAGAAGACCTGGTCGGCCAGCAGGTCGTGGGGGCGGATGTCCGGGTTGAGCTCGAGGCACTCGGCCATGAGCGCATCGGTGAGCTCGGGGGGCCGGTTCTCCCGCGGCTGCCAGAACGTGACCTGGAGCCCCGCCTGCTCGACCGCCGAGCGGAGCTGGGCCTGCGGGAGCCGGTTCAGCGCACCCGCGACCCACGGGACGGCCACCGGCGCCTCCATCGGGCGCAGTTCGGCGATGTAGCGCTCGTGGTCGTCACGGTCGACGCGGCATGGCCGAACGGGGCGTCAGCCTCCCGGGCCGTGCCGCCGCGCACGAGTAGTAGGGCTCGAGGGTGCAGCGCCGCCCGCCCCGGCGAGCGCGGTGCACTGCCGGAACGTGCCCGCGTCGCGCAGGTGCTCGACCACGCTCTCGGAGAAGATCAGGTCGAACTCGCGCCGGCCAGGGTGTCGTCGAGGGTGATGTCGCCGACCAGGAGCTCGACGTCGGCTCCGGCTTGTTCGCGCAGGACGAAGCGCGGCAGCAGCGATTCGTCGAACACGCCGTCGTAGTAGTTGTCGACGCCGGCGACCTCGAAGCCGAGTCGCTCGAACGCGGCGAGCGAATGACCACCGCTGGTGTAGCCGATCTCGAGGACGCGCGGACGGCTGCGGCCGGAGCGGAAGCCGGCCGCCCGGAGCTGGCGCTCGCGGCGCAGCACGAGCCGACCGATGCGCCGCTCGGTCTCGGCGAGCGAGGGCTTGAGCACAGGGGTCGCGCCGGGCGGCCAGATGAACGCGTCGGGGGTCCGCTCGGCCACGGTGGTCAGCATCTGCTCGACGCCATCGAGCGGCATGCCCACACATCGAGGACCAGCTTCCTCGTGCGGTCGATGCTGACCGCGCTGGCGGTGCGCCCGGCTGCGACGATGGCCGCGGCCTGCTCCGGCCAGTCGGGGCCCTCGGCGACGGTCGCACCGAAGCCAGCCGCCCCCAGGCCGCCGGCCACCTTCTGCCCGTACGTGTCCACGCCGACGACCGTGGTGCCACATATCAGGGCCATCACGGCGGTGTGGAAGCGTCCGGTCACGACGGCCCGGAGCCCGCCGAGATGAGCCATGTACGTCGAGATGTCCGTGAACTCGGGGACGAGCGTGACGCGGCCGGCCCCGACGGTCTCGATGAGCTGGTTGATGACGAGCTCGTCCTTCACCTTGTGGCTCGACAAGATCTCGATCTTGCTGCCCTGTCGACGGATCTCCTCCGCGACGACCCCCCAGCGCTCGCCGTCGATCGCCGTCAGCCCGTTGGGCACGAGGCCCACCACGTCACGCTTCGCGGCTGGCGGAGGAGGCGCGAACTGCGGGAGGAGGTCGGAGCCGATGAGGAAGACGGCGTCAGGTGCCAGCACGGCGCGGTCGGGCTCAACCCCGAGGTCCACCAGAGTGCGCACCGTCTGCTCGTCGCGACCGATGACCCGGTGGAAGCGCGGGGCCCGCCGCCGGAAGAAGTCGATGGTCTCGGGGGTGGGCTCGAAGCTGAGGTTGACCATGGCCACGCGAGTGCCGTGGTCGAGCGCTGACTCGACCTCGAGGAGACGCGGTCGTCGGGGTCGTGGTGGTGTTGATCTCGCCGGCCGGGTTCCAGACGAGGTCGGCCGGGCCGAGCAGCGCTCCGAGGTGCTGCCGTCCGGCTCCCCGGTCGAGCCTGGCGCGCAGCCGTGTCCCCATCCGAGAGTGGCCGGCGCGCAGGACGATCGCACGCGGGGCTGACGTCGCGTCTGCCTTCCTTGGCGGGCGCGGCCAAGTCGGGCTCACGCTCGCCGAACGCGCCGATGCCCGGTCCCGGCGGGGCATCGGGCTGACCGAGCTGCGAGCGGAGCGATGCGGCCCAGCCGTCGAGGTCGCCGCGTGTGGCCAGCTCCGCGATCGGGTGCGACAGGCGGTGCAGGGCCAGCAGATGGTCGGCACCGTAGGCCGTCGCCAGCAGCCGCTGTACGACCCGCGTCAGCGCCAGGTTGCCGAGGTTGCGGGTCTTGTAGTTCGAGAGCAGCGCGACATCGGTCACGTCACGTTCTATCCGACCTCGATGCGGGAGAGGCGGGCGAGCTCGGAGAACAGCTCGTTCTCCCGGCGCAACGTGTCGAAGTCGCCCTGCGCGACGATCCGGCCCTGGTCCATGAGCACGCAGCGAGTCGCAGTCGCGGACCGTGCTCAGCCGGTGGGCGATGATGACCATGGTCAGGGTGCCGCGCAGCGAGGCGATGGTATCGGCGACGGCTGCCTCGGTGGCGGTGTCGAGCGCGGAGGTCGCTTCGTCGAGCACGAGCACCTCCGGGTTGCGGAACAGCGCCCGGGCGATGCCCAGCCGCTGGCGCTGCCCGCCCGAGAGCCGCACGCCCCGCTCGCCGACGACCGTGTCGATGCCGTCGGGCAGGGTTCGGATGAAGTCGGCGATCTGGGCCCGCTCGAGGGCCGACCACAGGTCGTCCAGGCGGCGGCGAGCCGTCCATCCGGCTGAACCGGACGTTGTCGCCGACGCTGCCGTCGAGCAGGAAGACCTCCTGCGGTACGTAGCTCACCTTGCGCCCGCCATTGCTGGATGTTCGTGTCGTCGAGCGCCACGCCGTCGACCTCGATGCGACCCGACGTGATCGGGAAGAGGCCGAGGAGCAGGTCGACGGCCGTCGTCTTGCCGGCCCCTGACCGGCCGACGAGCGCGATCGACTGGCCTCTCGGGATGGCGAAGTTCAGCTTGTCGACGACCGGTGCGTCGCTGGCGTGGTAGGCGAAGGTCACGTCGACGAACTCGACGCGATCGCCCAGATCGATCTGGGCGGGCTCGCGTCGGCGTCGCCGGCGGCGGCAGCGGCCGCGGCCTCGCGGAGCTCGTCTCGCGCCTCCTGGGCCTGGAGGTCGTGGCGGATCGTCTCGAGGCTGGCCTGGCCGTTGCGGATGCGGTTGAGCGACGAGAGCGTCGTGTACAGCGCAGGCAGCATCTTGACCGACGCCGCCAGGAGCAGGCCGATCAGGGCGGTGACGTCACCGGCGTTGGTGACGTAGATGACGCCGGCGAAGAGGACGACCCCGCCGATCAGCGCCGACTGCATGAAGTACTGCGGGAGCTGCGAGTAGTACACCATCGCGTAGCGGTTGCGGGCGAAGGCCCACTTGGTGCGCTCGAACTCCTGCTCGATCGGTTCGAGCGCGTCGTGGGCCTGCAGGGACTTGATGCCGCCGAAGCCCTCCTGGGAGATGCGGATCACCTCGCCGTTGCCGTCGAGGTACTCGCGTCCGGCCCGTTGCGCCCTGGGGCTGATGACGCGCGCGTAGACGACGCTCACGATCCCGAAGTAGGCGACGGCCACGACGGTCACGATCGGCGTGATCACGAACATCACCGCCATGATGATGAGCACCTGCACGACGTTGCCGACGATGATCAGCATCGACATCAAGACGAGCTGGTGGATGTCGCCGACCGCGTTCTGCACGTTGCGCACGAGCTGCGACGAGTTCCGCTCGAGGTGCTCGGCGTAGGGCGCCCGGAGGTAGCCGCTGAAGAGCCGGATCGAGACGTCGGCCTCGGACTTGGCCACCACACGGCTCTGCGCGTACGCCAGCGCGATGCCGAGGATCGAGCTGAGGATGAACAGCGCCAGGATCGCCACTCCGAGGCGGATCTCGAGGTCGTGGCGAACGCTGGTGCCGAGCACGTCGCCGGCGAGCCGGAGGGCCGTGCTGTGGTACTTCGGCGACGGGTTGGTCAGCAGCTGGATGAACGGGTACAGCAGGCCGAAGGCCAGCGCGTCGATGAGCGCGGAGAAGAACGACGCGACGACGAGGATCGAGGACGTGTCGCCGGTACTTGGGCGACAGGATCTCGAACGTGCGCCGGATCAGCGTCAGCACTGGCACGCTCCATCGGGCATCCGCATGGCCCTCCAGCTACGTCCGACGTCGCATCACCCCAGCGGAGGGCGAACAGGGGATGTACATCGGGGTCCGCACCGTCTCCAGAGGGGTTGGAACTCGTATCTGCGTTGATCGGCGCGACCGGATCGTACTACCTCACTCGTCGAGTGACCGCACGCCCCCCAGGGCCACCAGCCCGAATCTGCGGAACCACCTGTCGTTGCAGCATACGGGCCGGTCCACCCTCCATCGGCACCGATGGCGCGGAGTCCAGCGCGGGCGTAGGAGCGCGGGCGGCCCCGACGGCCGCTAGAAACTGGTTCCGTGCCCGTGCGTGTCCTGAGCGTCATCACCCGGCTCGGGCGGGGCGGATCGGATCGTCGCCTCTTCGACGTGCTGGCCGCGATCCCGGCCGAGCACGCTGGTCGTGGTCGGCGCGGACTCCGATCCGGCCGCGGTGGCCGACGTCGCGGCCGACCACGAGGTGATCCAGATCCCGCCGCTGGTCCGCTCCGGTCGATCCCCGCGCCGACGCCGCCGTCCTGAGCCAACTCGTCTCGCTCGTGCGTGAGCCGCCGCGTCGACGTGGTCCACACCCACCAGTCGAAGGCCGGGTTCGCTCGGTCGGGTCGCCGCCCGCGGCCGGGCGCACGTCGATCGTCTACCACTCGGCGTCGATGGCGAGCTTCGGTCCCGGCTACGGCGGGTCCGAGGGCCGGGCGTTCGCGGTCGCCGAGCGGGTCACCGCGCCGCTGGTGTCGCGCTACTTCGTGGTCGGCACCGACCTTGCCGATCGGCTGGCCCGCAACGGCATCGCCGCGGCGCCGACTCGAGATCGTGCGGTCGAGCCTCGATCTGGTCCGTTCACGCCCCCGGACGCCGAGCGAGGTCGAGCGACCTCCGCCGCCGAGCTGGGCATCGCCGGTCGGATGGCCCGGTGGTCTGCTTCGTGGGTCGGCTCGACGAGCGCAAGGGCGTGGTCGGCGCTTCCCGAGATCGTCCGCACCGGCGAGTGCCGATCGCCGGGCGACCCTGCTCGTGGCCGGTGACGGTCCGCTGCTGCGCCGAGCTCGAGGCGCGGGCGTCGAGGGTCGCCGATCGGCGTCGACACGCGCCTGCTGGGCCACGTCGGGCGACGTGGCCGACGTCATGCGCGCCGCGGACGTCCTCGTGCTGCCCAGCTCGGCCGAGGGTCTGCCCCAGGTGCTCGTGCAGGCGGCCGCGTGCGGCCTGCCGTTCGTCGCCTACGACGTCGACGGCGCCCGGCGAGCTGCTCGAGCTGGGGGCGACGGGACCGGTCGTGCCGCTCGGCGACGAGTCGGCCATGGCCCGAGCCCTGGAGGCCGTACCTGACCGATCCGGACCTGCGCTCGCGGCCCGGCGCTCGCCCCGGCACCTGGTCGCCGTGGGATCCGGCGGTCGTCCGCCAGCAGTACCTCGATACCTACGAGCGAGATCTCGGGCGCCTGCTCGAGCGCCGCGGGAGCCCCCGGTCACGGGACTGAGCGTCCGCACCTCGTCGGGCGCTGGCGGCGAGCCCGGTGCCGCGGTGCCACTCGAGCTGGCGGCAGCAGGCCGTGGCGGAGGTCGACCTCGGGGCGTCCAGCCGAGCAGCTCGCGGATCCGCTCGGTGGAACCGCCGGTGCGCTGCACGTCGCCCGACTGGACGGGGTGACGGTCGATGGGCACCGTCGTCCCCGACAGCTCCTCGAGCAGCTCGATCACGCCGGCCAGGCTGATGCTGGTGCCACCGGCCACGTTGAGCACCGTCCCCGGAGCGCAGGTCGGCCGTCGCGGCCGCGAGGTTGGCCGCCACCACGTCGGCGACGAAGGTGAAGTCGCGGATCTGCGAGCCGTCGCCGTAGAGCGGGAAGGTCTGGCCGGACACGATCGCCTCGCACAGGCGGTGGAACGCCATGTCGGGTCGCTGGCGGGGTCCGTACACCGTGAAGTAGCGCAGCGCCACCGTCGGGATGCCCCAGTTGGCGGCGTAGGCGGCGCAGAGGTGCTCGCCGGCCAGCTTGGTCACGCCGTAGGGGCTCCGTGGCCGGGGCAGATCCTGCTCGGTCGTCGGGAACCGCTCGGCGTCGCCGTAGACCGACGAGCTGGACGCGAACACGAATGAGCGGAGGTCGCGCCCCTGGCCGCCTCGAGCAGCCGCTGGGTCGCCAGCACGTTGTTGGACTCGTAGGCCGGGAACCCCTCGGCCCACGAGAGCCGCACGCCGGGCTGGCCGGCCTGGTGGAACACGACGTCGACCTCGTCGAGCAACGGCGCAAGGTCGTCGGTCCGGAGGTCGGCCCGCAGGACCTCGGCCCGCCCGGCGAGGCCGGCGAGGTTCGCTTCCTTCGATCGGACGTCGTAGTAGTCGGTGAGGCAGTCGACGACGCGGACGGCATGGCCGCCCTCGGTCAGCGCCTCGACGAGATGCGAGCCGATGAACCCGGCTCCACCGGTGACCAGCGCGTTCATGGCGGGCATCCTGGCATGGGTCGTCGAGCGCGGCGAGGAGGTGGTCGTCTTCGCGGCTGGCGGTCCGCGGTGCCGCCGCTAGTGGGCGCCGCGCGCGCTGAGCACGACGGGCAGCGTGCGCATCAGGATGCGGATGTCGCCGCCGAGCGACCACTCGGTCACGTACGCCGCGTCGAGCCGGGCCCGGTTCTCGTCGAGCACCTTGGCCCGGCCGGAGATCTGCCAGAGGCCCGTGAGCCCCGGCTTGCACGCGATGTACGTCTCCGGCGAGTCGCCGTAGAGGGCGGTGACCTGCTCGGCGACGATGGGCCTGGGGCCGACGGCGCTCATGCTGCCGCCGAGGATGCAGATCGCCTGGGGGAGCTCGTCGAGGCTTGCCTTGCGGAGCCAGCGTCCGACGCGGGTGATGCGCGGGTCGACCGCCGCGGGGACCTTGAAGCCGTTCTGGAGGTAGATCTTCAGGAGCTCGGGATCGGCCTCGAGCCGGGCCTCCGCGTCGACGTGCATGGAGCGGAACTTGTGCATTGCGAACGGCTGGCCGCTGCGCCCGACGCGGGTCTGCGTGAACATCACGGGCCCGGGGGAGCTGAGCTTCAGCAGGATGGCCACGACCGGGTACATGAACATGAAGAGGATGAAGAGCGGGATGCCGACCACGAGGTCGAGCAGCCGCTTGGCGGCTCGGGCCGCGGGCTGCTCGATGCGGAACCTCCGCCTCATCGCCGGAACCGGTCCCGTGCTCGAGGGGTCGGGCTCGGGATCGGAGAGTCGCGCCAGCACACGGGGATCAGGTCCTCGCCGGGGCGTCGCCCGGAACTGCGACTCACCATCGCCCCTCGATGCCCCAGCCGGCGGAGAGCTGAAGGCGCCGTACCGTGCCGACTCCCTGAGGTGTCGGTTCGCCTCGGTGGTCACGGGCCTTTCCCCCTTCCTCGGTCGGTTCGACGGGCGGTGGTGGTCGAACTTCTCGTCCTCCACGACCTTCCGTTGCGTCCCCCGAAGGTCCGCCGAGTGCCACAATGCTGCCACAAGGAGTGACATCGTGCCGAGGCGACTCGCGAGCTGAGGGGATGCGAGTGGGGGGACAGTAACACCACCCCGTCGGCGGCGTCGCCGAAGTGTCCATGGGTCGAATGGCCCATGGTTGATGAGCCGTACGACCTACTTCCATGGTTCCGACGGCCCAGACAGTATGAGAAGTCGATGAGTACGGCCCACCTCGAGGTCACCCAGCGTCACCCCGGAACGTGCCAAGATGACGTCCGGGCGGTCGCTCTGTGCCTACCCGGCAGCGACGCATGCGGGCCCGGATGTGGGTCCCCGAGGGGAACGACCGCGAGGCTCGTACGAAAGTCCCACTCAGGAAGGACCGAACGACTCAGGCCGCCAAGAACAGGGCCGATACACTCGACACCAGGACTATTGGCTGGGAAGCTACATCGACTATGGTCTGCTCGGGACAGGGTGGGCCTCGAACAAAGGGTCGGAGCAGGTTGATGCGAGTGGCACGGATCCCGATCGCGATCGCCGGATCGCTCTTGGTGACGGCGATGCTCGTCATGCTCGCGCCCATGTCCGAGGCCAAGACCTCGGTGAGCTACCCCGGCGGCTGCGTCATCGTCATCAGCAAGGTGACCGCGATCCCCGGCGACCAGCTCACGGTCACGGCCAGTGGCTTTCCGGTCGGCGCCAAGGTCAAGTTCGAGATGCGGTCGGTCAAGCCGCCGGTGCGCACCACCAAGCTCGGCACCGTCACGGCTGTAGCCAATTCCCAGGGCACGGGCACGGCGACGCTCGTGTTCACCCTCCCGGCCAACACGGCACCAGGCATGTACACCATTTCGGCGCACGGTGCGCCGCCGGGCCAGTGTGATCCGTTCGTGTCGACCAACCTGATGGTTTCGGCGAGTGTGGCTACGACGACCGCCACCGGCGGCGGGACGCTGCCGCGCACCGGTACCAACAGCGCGCTGCTGTTCCAGATCGCGCTCATCCTGATCGCGCTCGGCGGTCTGGTCACGCTGGCGGCACGCAAGCGTCTCGCCCACGCCCGCGTCGATTCCTGACCGCTCGTCCCTCCGCGGCCGCCGATTCCCGGTGCTGAGCCGGGACTAGCATCACCGGGCCCATGGCAACGCCTTTCAGCCGCACCGCGCCGGTGTCTCCGACCGTCAGTCGACGCCACAAACGCCAGATGCGCCGCGTGCGCGATCAGCGGGTCGTCCTCGCCATCGTGGCCGTCACCGCGGTGCTCGCGGCGCTGGCGCCGGCGGCACCCACGGGTACGCGGCTGTTCGATGCGGCGTGGTGCGCCGCACTCGGGGGCGCGGCGAGCTGGGCCGGATCGCGATCGCGACGATGGGCGTGGATCTGGTGCTCGGGGGTGGTGGCCGCCGGGAGCGTCGGGTCCTGGTGGACGGTGGTCGCGATCGTGGCGCTGGGCCTGGCCCTGGCCGGCGCGTTCTTCGAGTCGCGCGCCCGCGTGCTCGGCGCGGTCGTCGGGGGCCTCGCCGTGCAGGCCGCGCTGCGCATGCCGAGCCAAGGCTTCTTCGGGCTCCCGTCGCTGGTCGCGATCGTGGCGCTCGTGCCGTTGTTCGCATCGGCCTACGAGCGCAGCCCCACCAAGACCCGCACGCGGGCCCGCCGGGTGGCCCTCACCCTGTGCGCCCTCGCCTTCCTCGCGTCGGTGGGCCTGGCGGTGGCCGCGGGGATCGGCCGCAGCGAGCTGAACAGCGCGGTCGGTTCCAGCCGCACCGGCCTCGAGATGATCCGAAACGGTCGCCAGACGGAGGCGGCCGGCCGCCTCGACGCGGCCGCCGTCGACTTCGAGCGCGCGCACAGCTTGCTCGCCGCGTTCTGGACGTGGCCGGCTCGACTGGTCCCGGTGGTCGCCCAGCACCGCGATGCCCTCGCGTCGGCGTCGGCGTCGGGTGCGGAGATCGCGCGGGCCGGTTCCGTCGCGGCGCAGACGGCTCCGTACCAGCAGCTGAAGGCGGCCAACGGGACGGTCGACCTCACCACGGTGCGCAGCATGCAGGTGCCGGTCGCCGACACCGCAGCGGCGTTGTTGGCGGCGCAACGGACCCTTCGAGAGGTGCGCTCCCGGTGGCTGCTGCAGCCGGTCGCCGACCCGCTCGCGAGCTTCGACACGCAGGTCGACCAAGCCCTGCCCGAAGCCATCCTCGCCCGCGACGCGCTCCAGGACGCGCCGGCGCTGTTGGGGGCCGACGCCGACCGGCACTACCTCGTCCTGTTCACCAATCCGGCCGAGAGCCGGTTCCTCGGCGGGTTCACCGGTTCCTACGGCTTCCTCACGGCCCATCGGGGCAAGGTGTCGTTCACCGTCGGTGACCGGATCAGCCAGCTCTTCACCGGTCCGAAGGCGCTCGGCCTCCAGGTCCCCCCGAACAACGAGTACCGGACCCGCTACGACCAGTACGACCCGGCGAGGAACCTGCAGAACCTGACGGTCTCGCCCGACATGCCCACCGACGCCGAGGTCGTGCGGTCGCTCTACCAGCAGTACTCCGGGTCGTCGCTCGACGGGGTCTTCGTGGTCGACCCCTACGCACTCGCCGCGCTGTTGAAGCTGACCGGGCCGGTCACGGTCAGGGGACTGGCCGAGCCGCTGACCGCCGCCAACGCCGCCCGCTATCTGGTCCACGATCAGTACCTGATCTACGGCGACTCCCACGACGACCGCAAGGACGTCCTCTCGGCCGCGGGCAAGGCGACGTTCAAGGCGCTGACGTCGCGGCACCTGCCCGGGCCGCGTGACGTCGGCAATGCCCTCGGCCCGGTCGTGGCCCAGAAGCGGCTGCTCTTCTACCCGTTCTCACCCCAGCTCCGCCCGTTGTTCGCACGCGTGGGCACGTTGGGCGCCTTCCGTCCCGACAACAACTCCGACTACCTCTCGTTGCGCTCGGCCAACGGCAACGCCAACAAGATCGACTGGTACCTGTCGCGGTCGGTCGTCTACGACGCGGCGTACGACCCGGCGAACGGCAACGTCATGGCCACCCTGACCGTGCAGCTCAAGAACCGCGCGCCGTCGAGCGGTCTGCCCGAATACATGATCGGCAACCTCCACGATCCGAGCTACGAGCCGGGGGGCAAGGTCCCGGCCGGGACCAACACCATGTACGTCTCGTACTACACCCCGCTGACCGAGCAGTCCGCCACGCTCAACGGGAAGCCGATCGGTGTCGAGCAGCAGACCGAGTTCGGCCGGCAGGTCTACTCGGGCTTCGTCACCCTCCCCTCCCACGGAGAGGCGACGCTGGTGCTGCACCTCGACGGCTCGGTTCCCGCCGGTAGCGCGTACCACCTCCAGGTGTTGAGCCAGCCCCTCGTCCACGACGACGGGCTGCACGTGCGCATCCACTCGTCCTCACCCGCGTGGCACGTCGGTTCGGCGTCGGGCCTGGTGGTCGCCGACGGGCAGGCGACGCTCTCGGGAACGATCAGCACCGACCGCCGGTTCAGCGTCCGCTTCACACGGTAGCGGACCGACCACCAGCCGACCCGCCCACGCCGAACTGGTTCTGATCTGACGGCCCATAGGCCCCTGGATCAGAACCAGTTCGAGAGTGAGAGCCGAGAACCGGTCAGCCGGTCTCCGGTCAGCCCGTGAAGGCGGGGGTGGCGGTGACCGCTTGGGCCGCGGCCGTGGTGGTGGTCGCGGCGGTGGTCGTGGTCGTCGCCGGCTGGGCGCAACTGGTCTGGTCGTCGCTCACGGTGGTGGTGCCGAGGGACTTCTCGCCGCCGATGACGAGGAGCTGGTTGTCGACCTCGCCGCCGGTCGTGGCCCGGTTGCCGACGATGAACGACCCGTTGGCGGTGAAGTTGCCGCCCTCGGAGAGGACGCCCCCCGCACCGTCGCCCTGGCCGCTGGTTGCGGTGTTGCAGTCGACCGTCACGTCGCGGAACGTCACCGTCCCGCCCTCGGAATCCATGCCGCCGCCTACGTCGCCGGGGGCGTTCACGGTGTTGCCCGAGACGGTCGAGGTCACCACCACGAGCGAGCCGCCCTCGTCGAGGATGCCGCCGGCGCCGTCACCGGCGCCGTCGCCGCTGCCCGTGCCGGTGTTGCCCGTGATCGTCGAGGCGCTGACGCTGACGTTGCCGCCCTCGGACAGGATGCCGCCGGCGACGTCGCCCCCCGTGGTGGTGGCCGTGTTGTTGGTGATCGTGCAGGAGTTCACGGTGACCGTGCCGCCCTCGCTGAGGATGCCTCCGGCGGCGTCGTCGTCGTTGGAGATGTGGTTGCCGGTGATCGTGCACTTGCTGGCCGAGACCGGTCCACCCTCCGACATGAGCGGAGCGGAGTCGTTGGTCACCGATCCGCCGCCGCCCTTGATCGTGACGCTGGAGATGGTGACACCCTTGCCGCCGGCGTCGTCCAGGCCCCGACCCTGGCCGTTCAGGTTGATCGTGATCCCGTTGCCCTCGATGGTCACCGATTGATCGCCGGTACCGGTCGCGGTCCACACGAGCGGGCTGGCGAGCGTGATCGGGCCGAGGCCCACCTGGACGTTGATCGTGTCCGGGCCGGCGGCCGAGGCGGCGTTGAGCAGCGCCTGGCGCAGCGATCCCGCCCCCGAGTCGTTGGAGTTGGTGACGTTGAGCGTCGCAGCCCCCGCGTTCGAGGCCAGCGGTCCGACGCTCATGCAGGTAGCCGTCAACAGCACGAGCGCCGCCGTGATGGCGGAACGGCGAAATCGGATCATGGTTCCCTCCCCAGCACGGACAGCCCTGCGCCGCCCAGTGCCCTCTTCGCCCAACTGTAGGAGGTCGGCTGACCTGGCGCCCGATCAGAGGGTCAGTTCGAAGCGATCTGGGCCGTGCCGATCGTGACCTGCCGGATCCCCACGGGGTCGGCCACCGCGCCGCTCGCCGACCCGGTGGCCTCGATCGTGCGGACGACGTCGAGCCCCGCAACGACCTTTCCGAACAAGGAGTAGGACGGCGCCGGGAGCGGGTTCGGACCGAGCCAGAAGAAGAACTCGCCGCCCCCCGTGTGGGGCTGGCCCGTGTTGGCCATCGCGATCGAGCCGGCCGTGTAGTCCGACAGCGACACCGGGAGCTCGTCGGCGATCGTGTAGCCGGGGCTGCCGGTGCCGGGCGGATGCCCGTTGGGATCGCCGCCCTGCACGATGTAGCCCGGGATGGCGCGATGGAACGTGGTGCCGTCGTAGTAGTGGTACAGCGCGAGCACGACGAAGTTGTTGACCGTGACCGGCGCCTCGGCCGCGTCGAGGGTGACGGTGAAGTCCCCGTCCCCCGTCTGGAACTTGGCCACGTAGTTCTGGGTCGGGTCGATGCACAGCTTGGGGGCCGAGCTGAAGGTGGTCTTCCTGGGGGAGCTGCCGTCGAGCTTCGGGCAGGGGCCGTTGCCGAAGTCGGATGCCGAGGTGGCCCGGACGGTCGTGGTCGTCGAGGCGTCGCCGGAGCTGTTCTGGTGCACCACGACGAGCACTACGAGGCTCACGAGCACCGCCACCGAGACGACGGTCCCGCCGATCAGGACGATGCGCCGGTTGCGGGTGGCCCGGCGCTGCTCGGCCTGGGCCATGGCCACCCGACGGCGGGTCTCGTCCTGGCGGCGCCGCTTGCCGGAGCTCACGTCGAGGTGGTCGTCGCGAGCGTCGTGGTGGTCGAGCCGGACCCGGCGGTGGTGGTCGTCGATCCGGTCGCCGCCGTCGTGGTCGTGGCCGGCGGCGTGATCTTGACCAGGTCGACCACGAACCAGAGCGGCCTCGTCGGGCGCGATGTCGGGACCGGCCTGCTGGGACTGGTACCCGAGGGTGGAGGGGATGCCGAGCAGGCGGCGGCCGCCCACCTTCATGCCGGTGAGCCCCTTGGTCCAGCCCTTGATGACCTGGTCGAGACCGAACGTGGCCGTCGTGCCCCGCGACCAGGACGAGTCGAACACCTTGCCCGAGGAGCACGCCACCCCGATGTAGTTGACCGTGATCGTGTCAGCGGGGACGACGGCGGGCCCGGTGCCGACCTTGAGGTCCTTCACCACCAGCTTCGTCGGGGGCGGGCCGACCTGGACCGGGACCGAGGGCGCGCCCTTGGGCGGGGTGCCCTTCATCGCCACGCACTTCTTGCCCTTGACCGACGCCAGCGTGGTCGTCGGGGCCGCGGACACCGTCGTCGTCGAGTCCGCGGTCGACACGGACTTGCTCTTGTTGTTCCCGGTCAACCAGTTGATCAGTGCGAACATCGCGAGCACGGCGATGGCCGAGATCACGAAGGTGAGGTAGCGGCGGCGCCGACTGGCGCGGTGCTGTGCGGCCTCGGCGGCCGCGATGCGCGCCTGGCGACCTTCCTTCTGGCGCTGGCGCTTGTCGGTTCCCATGGGGCGGCAACCTACCAACCGCACAGGTGGGCGCGGGACGCGCCCCCGGAGCCGCGCGGCCGCTCGGCGATCAGGGGGCGCCGGAGGTGGTCGAGGTGTTGGCGAGCGGGGCGAGGATGATCCGCACGGACTTGATCGTCACGACCTGGGTCGGTCCACCCCCTTGCGTGCCCAGCCGGTTGATCTTGTGGAGCGTGTTGCCCGGGTCGGCGAGCATCAGGCCGATCACGGTCGTGGTCGGCGGCAGATCCGTGGCCTTGTTGCCGAGCGCGATCAGGAACTCGCCGCCGATGGCGGTGCCGGCGGGCGACGACGGGGCCATCGCCAGCGTGCCGGGGACGATGACCACGCCCACCGACTTGCCCGACTTCTGGTACTCGGCCGGCAGGGTGTAGCCCGGTCCCGGGTTGCCCTTGGCGTCGAGCACGAGCCCGGCCTGCATCGTGGTGTCGGTCGTGATGCTCGAGACGGTGGTGCCGTCCCAGTAGTGGTAGCGGGCCAGCACGACGAAGTTGTTGACCGAACGCGGCGCGAGCTTGCTCTGGAGCAGGAAGGTGAAGGATCCCACGCTGGTCTGCATGATGGCGTCGTAGGTCTTCGAGAGATCGATGCACGTCGGCGGGGGCTGCGCGAACGAGGTGGTCCTGGGCGAGGAGCCGTCCTCGGCCGGGCAGGGCGTCGCCCCGGTGAGTGCGGCGCCGCCGGTCGCCGGCGGCGCGCTGACGGTGGGACCGTCGGTGACCGAGGTCGAGGACTGGTCCGGCGCCGAGGTGGTGGACGAGGTCGCGGTCTGGTTCGAGGTGGAGTTGGCGGCGGCCAGCACGAACCCGACGACGAACAGCAGGGCGACCACCACCGCCACGATGGCGATCAGCTGGCGCTTGCGGTGGGCCCGCGTCACGGCGAGGCGCTGCGCCTCGTGCCGCTCCGCCCGCTTGGCGCGATCGCGCGCCGCCGATCGGTTGGCCACGCCGCGCACGCTACCGCCCGGCCGTCCGCGGCCGGGGTCACCACGGGGGAACCGGCCTCAGATCTCGGTCGGAGCGGCGTCGGGTGGGCGGTAGCGTGTCCGCCCGTGGCGCTCCTCGTCCAGAAGTTCGGTGGCACCTCGGTGGCCGATCCCGACCGCATCCGCACCGTCGCCGACTACATCGCCCGTACGATCCGCCGTGGCAACCAGGTCGTCGTCGCGGTCAGCGCCATGGGCAAGGAGACCGACGAGCTGCTGCGGCTCGCCGACGAGGTGAGCGGCACCCGTCCGGGCCGCGAGATGGACATGCTCATCACCGCCGGCGAGCGCAAGGCCACCGCGCTGCTCTGCATGGCCTTGCACGACATGGGGGTCGAGGCCGAGTCGTTCACCGGGAGCCAGGCCGGGTTCATCACCGACACGACCCACACCAACGCCAAGATCATCGAGGTGCGCGCCGATCGCATCCGCGAGGCACTCGACGCCGGTCGGGTGCCGGTGGTCGGCGGATCGCAGGGCGTGTCGACCGACCGCAACGTGACCTTCCTCGGCCGCGGCGGCACCGACACGACCGCGGTCGCGCTCGCCGCAGGCGCTCGGCGCCGACATCTGCGAGCTCTACACCGACGTGTCCGGCGTGTTCACCAGCGACCCCCGAGTCGTGCCCGACGCCCGCAAGATGGAGCGCATCAGCTTCGACGAGCTGCTCGAGATGACGGCGAACGGCTGTCCCAAGCCGGCCATGCGGTCGGTCGAGTACGCCCGGACCCACGGCGTCGACCTGCACGTGCGGTCGTCGTTCACCTGGGAGCCGGGCACGCTCGTGACCAAGGAGGAGCAGGACATGGAACAGGCGATCATCTCGGCGGTCGTCCACGACACCGACGAGGCCAAGGTCACGGTGGCCGGGGTGCCCGACCAGCCCGGTGTGGCCGGCCGGCTCTTCCGGGCCCTGTCCGATCGCGAGATCAACGTCGACCTGATCGTGCAGAACACCTCCGAGCACGGCAAGACCGACATCTCCTTCACCGTGCCCCGCGGCGACGCCGAGTCGTCCCGTCAGGTGTGCGAGGCGCTGGCCGCCGAGATCGGGGCCACGCAGGTGGCGACCGACGTCGACATCGCCCGGGTGAGCGTCGTCGGCGCCGGCATGAAGTCGAACCCCGGCGTGGCGGCCACCGTGTTCGAGACGTTGGCGGCGGCCGGCATCAACATCGAGATGATCTCCACCTCGGCCATCCGCATCAGCTGCGTCGTGCGCCAGGACCAGGTGGAACAGGCCGTGCAGGTGCTCCACGACGCCTTCGGTCTGGCCACACCCCCAACCTGACGCTGCGTAGCCGCCAGGCGGAGCAGCTTCGACGCCTGGTTGGCATCGGCGAAGCCGAGCCCGGCGGATTATCGCCGGGCCAGCAAGTCGATTTGCCGGGGTGCGCGGGGTCGCTAGCCTCGTCGGCATGAAGATCGCCATCGTTGGGGCAACCGGTCAGGTCGGTGGCGTCATGCGTTCCGTGCTGGCCGAGCGTCAGCTCCCCGTCGACGAACTGCGCCTACTCGCCTCGGCGCGGTCGGCGGGCCGCAAGGTGCCGATGGGGCGACACCGAGATCGAGATCGAGGACGCGGCCACGGCCGACTGGTCGGGGCTCGACGTCGCCCTGTTCTCCGCCGGGGCGTCGACATCGCGCGAGCTCGCCCCGCGCGGTCGCCGAGGCCGGCGCCATCGTCATCGACAACTCGTCGGCCTGGCGCATGGACCCGGACGTGCCGCTCGTGGTGCCCGAGGTCAACGCGCACGCGCTCGACGACATCCCCAAGGGCATCGTGGCCAACCCGAACTGCACGACCATGGTCGCCATGCCGGTGCTCAAGCCGCTCGACCTCGAGGCCGGCCTGCGCACGCTCGTGGTCAGCACCTACCAGGCCGTGTCGGGCGCGGGTCTGGCCGGCACCGCCGAGCTCGACGAGCAGATCCGAAGGTGGGCGAGGGCGCGAGCGCGCTGGCCATGTCGGGCACGGCCGTCGACTTCCCCCCGGCTCACAAGTTCCCGACGACCATCGCGTTCAACGTCATCCCGCTCGCCGGATCCATCGTCGACGACGGCCTCGACGAGACCGACGAGGAGCAGAAGCTCCGCAACGAGAGCCGCAAGATCCTCGAGCTACCCGATCTGCGCGGTCGCGGTGCACCTGCGTGCGCGTGCCGGTGTTCACCGGCCACTCGCTGTCGATCAACGCCGGCTTCGCCGAGCCCATCTCCCCCGAGCAGGCTCGCCGGGCGCTGATCAAGGCGCCCGGGGTCGAACTGGCCGACGTCCCGACGCCACTGATGGCCGCTGGCGTCGATTCGACCTTCGTCGGGCGCATCCGGGTCGATCCCACCGTCGACCACGGGCTGTCGCTGTTCCTCTCCGGTGACAACCTGCGCAAGGGCGCAGCCCTCAACGCCGTGCAGATCGCCGAAGCCCTGCTCGAACGGCGGTCCCGCTCCTAGCCCGCAGCTGGGGTACGTCTGTTCGTCGCCACCTTCAACAGGTTGTTGAAGAAAATCCCTAAAGTCGGGACCAGGACGTGCCGACTCGCGGGAGCGTGTGACACGACGCGCACGGGGTAGGGCGATGGCGACCATGACTGACGCCGACATGGTTGAGGAGGAGAGGCCCGGAACCAGGTGGGCACTGGGTGCAGCGGTCGCGGGCGGGATCTTCCTCGCTGGCCGACGTGCTCGGCCTCCTCGGCGGCTACTCCTCGAGCACCTTGGTGGTGCTCGGCATCGCCGGTCTGGTGGCCGCCACGGCCGGCATCGTGCGCTGGCGCCCCGAGCCGGCCTGGCCCTGGATCCTCCAGATCGTCGCCCTCGTGCTCTTCCTGGCCGGTGGCGCCACGAGGGTGCAGTTCGGCACGCTGGGCGACCTCACCCCGCACCGCTCGCTGCTGCCCGACGCGCTGACCCTCCCGGGCTACCTGCTCCTGGCCCTCTCGCTGCTCGGACTGGCCCGCTGCCGACGCCCCGCAGGGTCGAGCGACCTCGACGCCACGCTCGACGCCGTCATCGCCGCCATCGCCGCGCTGACCGTCGCGTGGGTGTACCTCATCGACCCGGCCCTCTCCGAGCGCCACGTCATGGTGTCGACCCGTCTGCTGTTCGCCTGCTACCCGGCCCTCTGCGTCTTCCTGGTGGCGTTCGGAGCCCGCATCGCGTTCAGCTCGGGAAGCGACCGCCCCCTCGCGCTGCGGCTGCTCTTCGTCACGCTGCTGGCCACGTTGGCGGGCGAGACGATCTACATGCTCGTCGACGCGCACATCGCCCACATCGACTCGCGCTTCGTCGACGTGCCCTTCGGGATCGCGTACGTCGCGTTGATGAGCGGCTTCCTCCACCCGTCGATCCGCGAGGTGTCGCGCCCGGTGCGACGGTTCTCGTCGGAGCCGCGCCGCGGACGGTTCGTCTTCGTCGCCGTCGCGCTCTGCGTCCCCGCGGTGATCACCCTGAGCCGTGGAGAGAGGGGACTCGCGGATCGCTTCATCCTCGCCACCGTCGTGATCGCGTGCACCGCGACCGCGGCGTGGCGGATGTTCCGGGCGCTGCGGCAGCACGCCCGCTCCGAGGCGCGGCATGGCGCACCAGGCGCACCCACGACATGCTCACTGGCCTGGCCAACCGCACGTCGGTGCGCGACCACGTAGAGCAGCAGCTGTCGCGAGGCGGCGACGAGACGATCGCCTTGATGTTCCTCGACATCGACCGGTTCCGGTTGCTGAACGACAGCTTCGGCCACGGCACTGGGCGACGAGCTGCTGGCGGCGGTCGGCGAGCGCCTCGAGGCGAACAGCCGCGCCGGCGACCTCGTGGCCCGCGTCGGTGGCGACGAGTTCGTGATCGTGGCCCGGGGCGTGCGCGAGACCGACCACGTCCGCGAGATGGCCGAACGCACCCGCCTGAGCCTGTCGCCGTGCGGTTCCGGGTCCGCGACATCGAGATCCCGATGTCGGCCAGCGTCGGTGTGGCCATCCACCGGGGCGACCGAGCCCGCGACCGAGCGCCGAGGCGATGCTGCGTGACGCCGACATCGCGATGTACCAGGCGAAGGACTCGGGCGGCGACGCGGTCGTGGTGTTCGACGCCTCGATGCGCCAACGGGTGGAGCGACCGACTCGAGCTCGAGAACGAGCTCGCGCCACGCCCTCGATCGCGGCGAGCTGCACCTGGCCTACCAACCCATCGTCCGCAGCCAGCGACGGTCGGGTCACGAGCCTCGAGGCGCTGCTGCGCTGGTCGCACCCGGTGCTCGGCGAGGTCGAGCCGTCGGTCTTCGTCCCGATCGCCGAGGACACCGGGCTCATCGTCGAGATCGGTGCCTGGGTGCTCGACCAGGCCTGCGCCGACCTGGCCGCCCTGCGCGAGCAGATCGCCCACAGCGAGCCGATCTGTGCGTGGCGGTGAACCTCTCGGTGCGCCAGCTGCGGGACGACACCCTGCTCGACCACGTGGCCCGGTCGCTGCTCGCCACGCGGCCTGCCGGCGTCCGGTCCTGTGCCTCGAGCTCACCGAGTCGCTGGTGATGGAGAACCTGGCGCTCGATCTCCAAGCTGCTCGTCGTCGCTGCGATCGTGCGGGGTGCGCATCTCGGTCGACGACTTCGGCACCGGCTACTCGTCGTTGGCCACCCTCGACCGGCTCCCGGTCGACGAGGTGAAGATCGACAAGTCGTTCGTCGACGGCATCGCGGAGCGGCGGCGCCAACACCACGCCTCGTGTCGGCCATCGTGGCCATCGCCGAGTCGTTGGGCATCACGACGGTGGCCGAAGGCGTCGAGCGGGCCGAGCAGGCCGACCGTCTGCAGGAGCTCGGCTGCGACCAGGCGCAGGGCTACCTGTTCTCGACGCCAGTGGCCTTCGAGGAGTTGCCCGGCGTGCTCTCGCGCCTCGGGCTGGCCGCCGCACCGGCGCTCAGCGTCGTCCCCGACACCGCCTGACAGGAAGGGCGGGTGGTCGCCGGGTCAGCTGGCGACGGCGGTGCCGCGCAGGCCGCGGTCCCACTCCGGCGTGGACACCATCGACTCGAGCCCGCGACCCTCGAAGAGGATCTCGTGGGTCGGCGGGTCGAACAGGGCCAGCTTGGCCTTGTACGCGGCGGCGTCGCAGAACGCGGGCTGGCTGGCGGGTGAGTCGAGGTACCGCACCGGCGAGGTGCCCGGCACGGGCTGGAACGGGTTCATCCACGCCGTGTTGATGAGGTCGAGCACCACCACGTCGAGGATCGCCACCGCCCACTCGATGCCTTCACGGTCGGCCAGCATGTTGAGCGCCTGGTAGAGCGCCATCGCGACCAGACCGCTCGTGGCCGGGCCGCGGTAGTCGCCGGCGACACCGAGCGTGGCCAGATCCCACCAGGCGGACAGGTCGACTTCGGCTCCCGTCGGCCCCACCAGCTCGGCGAAGGGCCGCTCCCACTGCCGCTCGATGTCGTGCACGCTCTTCAGGCCGGCGGTGCTCGGCCGGATGATGCGGATCATGCCTGCCGGTCGCCGCTCCTGGTGGTCGACCACGCACAGGAAGGTGCTCGACGCGTCGTACGGCCCGTACTCGTCCTCCAGCAGCTTGGGGCTGTTGGCGAAGAACTCGTCGAAGACCTCGCGCTCGATCTCCCGGGCCAGTTCGGCCTCGGGCTGGTCGGCGTCCAGCACGTACACACCGAACGGTGTCGAGGCGCGACCGTGAGCGACCATCAGCCCGCCGGCCAGGTCCCCTCCCTCTCGTCCGATGAGGGGAGTATGGACGAACATACGTCGTCAAGCGAGGGGTACCTCGCGAGGTGGTTCGCTGACCACTCTCAGAGGTCAATAACCACGGAGCCGACGCGTCCCTCGCGGCGGTAGGGTCCGGCGATGGCGCTGGAATGGGAGCAGGTCAACGTGGATGCCGCCGATCCTGAGGCGCTGGGCCGGTGGTGGGCGGCTGCCCTGGAGTGGGTCGTGGTCAACGACGATCCCGAAGAGTTCGAGATCCGGCCCGCGCCGGATCGGATGCCGGGCCTTCTGTTTGCTCGCGTCCCCGAATCGAAGACCCTCAAGAACCGTCTGCACCTCGACTTCCGGCCCGACGACCGGGACGCCGCGGTGGACCGCCTCCTCGACCTCGGCGCCACCCGTGTCGACGTCGGCCAAGGCGAGCAGTCGTGGGTCGTCCTGAGCGATCCGGAAGGCAACGAGTTCTGCGTGCTCCGCGGCGCGTGACCAGCGACAGGAGTCCTACGACTGGCCCAGAGGAGGCAGCAAATGGCAGAGAACGAACAGTTCGAACGCGGACTGAAGATCCGACGAGAGGTCCTCGGCAGCGACTACGTCGACGCAAACCTCGCCGGCACTGACGAGTTCATGATGGGATTTCAGCGCCTCCTGACGGAGTGGGCTTGGGGATACGCATGGAGCCGACCAGGTCTGGACAGGAAGACAAGAAGCATGCTGAACCTTGCGATCCTGACGGCCCTTGGCCGTCCGCAAGAACTTGGCATCTACGTCAAGGGCGCGCTCTCGACCGGGGTCTCAGTCGCTGAGATCCAGGAGGTGCTGCTCCACGCGACCGTCTACTGCGGCACCCCAGCGGGTCGCCAAGCGTTCCAGGCTGCGCACGAGGCGCTCAAAGATGAGGGTGCCCTCGAGGCAGGGCCGTAGACGGTCCGCTCGACGGCTAGAGGTCAACTCTGGGCCGACGTCGTTCCGCCCGAGCACCGACCCGGCGCTAGGGCGTGCGCACACGTGCCGTTCGGGCTCGCCTGCCGGATCGTCTCGAGGCGACCTGCGTACCCTGGCAGTGATGGAGATCGAGTGCGCTGACTGCGGCTGCGTCGTCGACTCAGGTGTGCGGCTCGTACCGTGCGCCAAGCCGGATTGCTGCTGCCGTCATCTGCCGGTCCGACGGGAGTCGACGTGACCGACCTGGTGTGTTCGTGTTGCGGGAAGACGCCCGAGACTGGATGCGTGCGACTCCACAACAATCGAGATGTCGTCATCTGCTACTGGTGCCTCGACGGGCTGAATGGGCAACGCCGACGCCAGATCAAGGCCACCGGCCAGGTGCTCTTGAACCGCGTCAAGCCCATCTTCGGCGTCGATGATGTCGCTCGGGCGATCGACCACTACAAGCGCCTCGGCTTCGAGACCGCGCTCCATGACGAGACCTATGGGTTCGCCGAATGGGACGGCCAACTCACGATCCACCTGACTCACAGCGACGACCCCGACAGGTCGACGGTCGGCGGCCTCTACCTCCACGTCGACGATGCCGCCGAACTGGCCGACCAATGGCGCACGGCGGGCATGTACGTCGAGGGTCCCGAGGACTTCGACTACGGCAAGCGCGAAGGCTCGCACACTGACCCGGACGGAAACGTCATTCGTTTCGGGTCACCCCTCCGGGACTGACGCCTTCATTCACGACGCACCGAACCGGGGGCGCTACGAACGCTACCTGCCGTTGGGTGCAGCCCACCCGCAAAGCCGGGGGAGCGGACGTCGACAATGCGGGAAGCGAAGGGCAAGGCGGTCAGGCGGGCTGCCACAGCTCGATGCGGTTGCCCTCTGGATCGATGACCCAGCCGAATCGACCGACCCCCTCCATGTCCTGTGTCTCGTCGACCACGTCCGCTCCCTTGGCCCGCAGTTGCGCGAGCATCGCATCGAGGTCACGCACCCGGAAGTTGACCATGGTCTGCTGGGCACGCGATCCGAAGTAGTCGGTCTCGGCCTCGAAGGTCGCGAACACCGTGGGCCCCTCTTCCACACGCCACAGGCCGTTCTCGTCGGCGTCGAGGCCCAGGCAATCGCGATACCAGGCGCCGAGAGCCGCCGGATCGGTGGCCCGCAGGAAGTACCCACCTATGCCGAGCACACGTTCCATGTCGCTACTCCCGTCTGCGATCACCGAGACACTGTCGCTCCAGTCAGATCTCGAGCGCGAACGACCCGCCGGCGCGACGGACGATGCCCCCACCGGGTCCGCCGAGCAACCCGGTCAGCAGCAGACCGTCGCGATCGGCCAGCTCGTCGAGCACGCGGATGCGACTGGCGGTGGCGACCGCCGGATCGAGGTCGGCCGCCTCGGTGGGGTCGCTCACCTGGAAAGGGTTGAGGAAGAGGTGGCCCGGGATCATGGCGATCTCGCCGTCCGCCTCGACGACCACCGCCAGGTGTCCGACGTTGTGGCCCGGCGCGTCGCGGAGGTGGACGTGGGCCGAGAGCTCGTGGGGGAGGTCGATGCCGTCGAGGA
Organism: uncultured Microthrixaceae bacterium; assembly: GCA_963776435.1. Classification (GTDB taxonomy): domain Bacteria; phylum Actinomycetota; class Acidimicrobiia; order Acidimicrobiales; family Acidimicrobilacustridaceae; genus UBA4742. The sequence continues at coordinate 1,674,937 of CAVZMK010000010.1, read as the reverse complement.
CGCCGAGGGCGGCGAGCACCGCTAGCCCGTCCTCGCCCGGCGGGTAGGTGCCCGCCCGCCACGCGTCGAGCTCGGCGGTCGGGTACAGGTAGCGGGCGTTCGGGAAGGTCGCGGTCCATCCGCCCGGGTCCTCGGGGTCTGGGCGCGTGTTCCACCCGATGCCGTCGAAGTGCGTGTTGACCACCGTGTCGACCCGATCGGCAGGGAAGCCCGCATCGGCCAGCTCGCGCGAGCAGGGCCGCGACCCGCTCGGCCGCGTCGTCGCGGTACCGGGGGAAGTCGTTCGCCAGCCACGGATCGACGACGATGCGGCGGTCGCCGTCGGCGATGGCGAGGGCGCTGAAGGCGAGCCCGACCTCGTCGGCGCTGGGCGCGAACGCGGGAACCGCCCAAGAGGGAGCCGGGCGCTCGGACGGCAGCGAGAACGCCTCGTCCTCGATGCGCACGATCTCGACCGAGCCCACCTGCCAACGGTGCATCGCGCCAGTGTGGCTCGACCCTTCTCGAGAGGCGAGCCGGTTCAGGCCGGCCCGTCGAGCGCCGCCTTCAGCGCGGCGACGGGGTGGAGGCGACGTTGCGTGATGACCTCGTCGACGAGGCCGTACGCGACGGCGTCTTCGCCGCGGACGATGTAGTCCCGGTCGATGTCGGCGACGATCCGCTCGCGCGGCTGTCCGGTGGTCTCGGACAGGATGTCGACCATGCGCTCGCGCATCTCGATCGTCTCCCGCACCTGGATCTCGAGATCGACCGACTGGCCCTGCGCGCCGCCGTGCGGCTGGTGGATGAGCACCCGCGCGTTCGGCAGGGCGGTGCGCATGCCGGGCGCGCCCGCGCTGAGCAACACCGCCGCGGCGGACGCGGCCTGGCCGATGCAGGTCGTGGCGACCGGCGGGTGCAGGAACTGCATGGTGTCGTAGATGCCGAACAGCCCGACCATGTCGCCGCCGGGCGAGTTGATGTAGAGGTTGATCGCCTTGTCGGGATCCTCGGCCTCGAGGAACAGGAGCTGCGCCACGACGAGGTTCGTGACCTGCTCGTCGATGGCGGCGCCGAGGAACACGATCCGCTCGCGCAGCAGCCGCGAGTAGATGTCGTAGGCGCGTTCGCCCCGGCTGGTGGATTCGATGACGGTGGGTACGAGCACGGGGATCTCCTGGCGGTCGGCGGCGTGGCCAATACGCAACTATTTAGTTGCGTATCTCACGTTAGGGGTTGCCGGGCCGATCCGCAACCGTTACGTTGCACATATGTCCTCTCCCTCGGATTCTCCAGCTGCCTCGGGCTCTGTGCCTCCGGACACCGGGTTCGAGATCGCCCGCGTCGAGCGGTCCGTCCACGTCGACGCGCCGATCGACGACGTCTGGTCCGCCATCGTCGATCCCGGCGAGCTGTCCGAGTGGCTCGGCGCCCGGGTCGAGCTCGATCGACCGATCGGACCCGGCGCCGCCGGCGAGGTGGTCGAGACGGACGGCTCGATCCGCCACCTCCTGGTCACCGGCCACGAGCCGGGCCGTCGGCTCACCTGGCACTGGTGGCGCGAGGACGACGGTCTCTCGTCGGTCGAGATCACCGCCCGGCCCGACGGCGACGGCACCGAGGTGCGGGTGGTCGAGATCGTCGCGCTCGCGACCGTCACCGCCGGCGGCGCGCCCGCCTTCTCGGCGGTGCTCGACGGGATGTCGGCTATCGATCGTTCGTGGTCGGAAGCGCTGCCGGCGCTGGCGACGCGCATCGCCCGCAAGCTGTGCCCGGCCGCGCTGGTGTGAGCGACGCCCGGGCCGGCGCGGTGTTCGCCGCGCTCGGCGACGACACGCGCCGGCGCATCTGGCGGGCCGTGGTCGAAGGCGGTCCCGTCACTGCCACCGCGTTGGCCGGGCAGGTGCCCGTCACGCGCCAAGCGGTCACGAAGCATCTAAAGGTGCTCGACCAGGCCGGTCTGGTCACCGGCGACCGTGTGGGTCGCGAGACGCGCTACGTCGCGCGTCAGGGTTCGTTGCAGGCCGCCGCCGACTGGATCGCGGCGGCGGATGCGGCCTGGAGCGACCGCCTGGCGCGCCTCAAGGCGCGCGCCGAGCTCTCAGGCTGAGCGGAACCGCGTCGAGACTCAGCCGCTGCGGGCGCGACCGCCGCGTGGGCCGGTGCCGACGAGGGGTTGTTCCCGGCGTGACGAGCGGTGGGACTTGCGCTGCCGGGCCACCCAGTGGCGGCTCCAGTGCACGGACTCGAGCTGGCGGATGTGGTTCGAGCAGCGCTGGCCGGGCTCGGCCAGGCAGATGGGACAGCTGACGGAATAGGAATCAGTCATCGCCGGCACCTCCATTGGCTCGGCGCCCCGGGCACCGCCCGGGTCCCACCCACAATGTTGGGCCTTCGGCCCACCCTGGCGGTGGATGCTGCAAAGATCGGCATTCGGCCGGGACCCCTTGAGCGACCTCGGTCACACCCTCGCCGGGAATCCCGCCCTCAGGGGGCGGCAGTCGCCCCCGAGCAGTTGGTGCACAGGCCCACCAGATCGACCCGGTGGTGGATGCTCTCGAAGCGTTGATCGGTGGCGGTGGCGGCGAAGGCGGCCTCGAGCTGGTGCTCGAGCTCCGGTGGCAGCTCGAAGTCGGCCACCAGGCCACAGCTGGTGCAGAGCAGGTGGTGGTGGTGGCTGGAGAGGTCCTCGGCCAGCTCGAAGCGGGCGAACTCGTCGACGGCCACGACCCGCCGGACCACGCCGGCCTGGGTCAGCACGGCGATGGTGCGGTAGGCCGAGCTCTGCGGGAGATCGTGGTCGCCAGCCAGGATCTCGGGGATCGTGAGCGGGCGCCCGGCTCGCTGGAGCGCCTCGACCACCGTCCGGCGGCTGGTGGTGTAGCGCTGGCCGGTGGCCGCCAACCGGCTGGCGGCCACGGCATGGACGTCGACGGCCATGCCCGGACCCTAGCTCCGCGCTGAGAACGATTGGGAACAGGAATAGGACTTGTTCTGAGAATCACTCTCGAATAGGGTCGGCCGAGTGGCGTCCACCCGTTCCCCCGCCGCCCTCGTGGCGCTGGTGCTGGCCCTCGGCCTCCTCGCGGGAGCCTGCGCGTCCGGCGTCAGCCCGCTGGCCTCGGGACCCGGGGGAACCCGTCGCATCGAGGTCGTGGCGGCCGAGAACTTCTGGGGCAGCATCGCCGCCCAGCTCGGCGGCGACCACGTCGAGCGTGACCAGCATCATCACCAACCCGGACACCGACCCCCACGACTACGAGCCGACCGCCGCCGACGCCCGCACGGTCGCCGCAGGCCCGGTACGTGATCGACAACGGCGTCGGCTACGACCCGTGGGCGTCGCGAGCTGGTCGGCCGCCAACCCAGGCGCCCGGGCCGGCAGGTGCTCGACGTCGGCGACTGCTCGGCCTGGCACGACGGCGACAACCCGCACCGCTGGTACTTCCCCGCCGACGTCGAGCGGGTGATCGACCAGATCACCGCCGACTACCAGCGGCTCGACCCGGCCGACGCCGGCCTACTTCGCGCAGCGGCGCGACGACTTCGAGACCAGCCGGCCTGGCCCGGTACCACCGGCTCCTCGCCGAGATCCGCAACCGCTACGCCGGCACGCCGGTCGGCGCGTCGGAGAGCATCGTCGAGGGCCTGGCCGAGGCGACCGGGCTCGACCTGCGTGACGCCAGCCGTCGCTCCTCGACGCGATCAGCGAGGGCACCGACCCGACCGCCGCCGACAAGGCGACGGTCGACGCCCAGATCGCCGACCAGCAGATCAAGGTGTTCGTGTTCAACAGCCAGAACGCGACGCCCGACGTCCAGGCGCTCGTCGACGCGGCGCGGGCGCACCGACATCCCCGTCGCCACCGATCACCGAGACGCTGGCGCCGGCGGACGTCGACCTTCCAGGACTGGCAGGTCGACCAGCTCGCAGGCGCTGCTCGCACGCGCTGGCCAGGCGACCGGGCGCATGAGCGGTCGACGCGCGTCGACCGCCGGTCGATCGGTCCGCGACGGCGGTCAGCGTCGAGATGCGGTCGGGCACGCGCGGTCTGGAGCGGCGTCGACCTGCGCGTCGGCGCCGGCGAGTTCGTCGCCGTGCTCGGCCCCAACGGCGTCGGCAAGTCGACGCTCGATCAAGGCGATCCTCGGGCTGCTGCCCGCTGGCGAGCGGCGACGGTGCGCGTGCTCGGCCAGGCCGCCGGGCGCGGCCAACGACCGCATCGGCTACCTGCCGCAGCGCCGCAGCTTCGACGCCGGCCTGCGCATCCGCGGCGTCGACATCGTGCGCCTCGGGCCTCGACGGCGACCGGTGGGGCATCCCGCTGCCCGGTCGGCGCTCGGCGCCGGGCACGGTCCGAGCCGGTCGCGGGTCGACGAGGTCGATCGAGCTGGTCGGCGCCGACCGGCCTACGCCGACCGGCCGATCGGCGAGATCTCCGGCGGCGAGCAGCAGCGGCTGCTCATCGCCCAGGCCCTGGTGCGGCGGCCGGAGCTGCTGCTGCTCGACGAGCCGCTCGACAGCCTCGACCTGCCCAACCAGGCGGCGGTCGCCGCGCTGATCGGCGAGATCTGCCGCGACCAGGGCGTGGCGGTGCATGCTCGTCGCCCACGACGTGAACCCGATCCTCCCCTACCTCGACCGGGTCGTCTACCTGGCCCACGGCGGCGCGGTCGACGGGCACGCCCGACGAGGTCATCACCAGCGAGACGCTCAGCCGCCTCTACGACACGCCGATCGAGGTGCTGCGCACGTCGCGACGGCCGGCTCGTCGTCGTCGGCCAGCCCGAGGCGCCCGCCCACCATCCGATCGCCACCGGCCACGGCCACTGATGGCTCGGCCTTCGACGCCAACCGACGGCTCAGCTGGGACCTGGCCGCCGACGTCCGCCAGCTGCTTCGAGTACCCGTTCATGGTCAACGCCTTCCGGGCCGGGCACGATCGTGGCCGTCGTCGCCGGCGCTCATCGGCTGGTTCATGGTGCTGCGCCGCCAGACCTTCGCCGGCCACACGCTGGCCGTGGTCGGGTTCCCCGGCGCGGCCGGCGCCGTGCTGATCGGCGTCAGCGCCAGCCTACGGCTACTTCGCGTTCTGCGTCGGCGGCCGCGCTCGTGATCGCCGCGCTGCCCCGCGCGGCCGGCCGGGCGCTACAGCGAGGAGTCGGCGGTGATCGGCACCGTCCAGGCCTTCGCCCTGGCGTGCGGCTTCCTGTTCGTGTCGCTCTACGACGGCAACCTCAACGGCATCAACGCGCCTGCTGTTCGGCAGCTTCCTCGGCATCACCGAGCGCGCAGGTCGTCGTCGCTGCTCGCGGCGGGCGGTCGCTGGCGCTCGCCGTGCTGGCGGTCATCGGCCGGCCGCTGCTGTTCGCGTCGGTCGACCCCGACGTGGCCGCGGCCCGCGGGCGTGCCGGTGCGGCCGCTGTCGGTCGGCTTCCTCGTGCTGCTCGGGCGTGGCCGCGGCCGAGACCAGCCAGATCACCGGCTCGCTGCTCGTGTTCGCGCTGCTGGTGCTGCCCGGCCGCCACCGCCCAGGCCGTCACCGCCCGGCCCGGCGGCTCGGCCTCGGTCTCGTCGGTCGGCGATCGGCGCTGGCGGTCACGTGGGTCGGGCTGGCGCTCGCCTACTACTCGCCGTACCCGATCGGGTTCTGGGTCACGACGCTCGCGTTCGCGGCTGTACGTCGTCGCCCGCGCTCGGCCTGGTCGCGCGATCGCGGACCGGCGTGCCGGCCGCGCCGCGGCGGTCGCGTGACCACGGTGCGTCGATCGCTGCTCGATGGCCGACCTGTTCGGCCACCCCTTCATCCGCAACGCGTTCGTCGCCGGCACCGCCATCGCGGTCGTGGCCGGGCTCGTCGGCTACTTCGTCGTGCTGCGCGAGCCAGGTGTTCACCGGCGACGCGCTCAGCCACGTCGCCTTCACCGGCGCGCTCGGCCGCGCTCGCCTTCGGGGTCGACGTGCGGCTCGGGCTGTTCGTCGGCGACCGTGGCGGTCGCCGTGCTGCTCGGCGCTGCTCGGGCCGCGGGGCCGGGCCGACGACGTCGTCATCGGCAGCGTGTTCGCCTGGGTGCTCGGCCTCGGCGTGCTCTTCCTGTCGATCTTCACCACCAGCCGCGCGCACCGGCAACGGCACGCGCCGGCGTCGAACGTGCTGTTCGGCTCGATCTTCGGGCTCGACGGCGCCAGACCGATGGTCGTGCGTGGTGGTGGCCGCGGCGGTCGTGGTCGCGTCTGGTGGCCATCGCCCGGCCGCTGCTGTTCGCGACGATCGACGCAGCGGTCGCGGCGGCCCGGGGCGTGCCGGTGCGCGCGCTCGGCCTCGTCTTCCTCGCCCTGGTCGGGCGCGACCGCGGCCGAGGCCACCCAGGCCGTCGGCGCCCTGCTGCTGCTCGGCCTGCTCGCCGCGCCGGCCGGGATCGCCCAGCGCCTGACCATCCGGCCGTTCCGGGCGATGTGGTCTGTCGGTCGCCATCGCCGTCGGTGCGATGTGGATCGGTCTGACCGTCAGCTACGTGGCCGCGGCGATCCCGCCGAGCTTCGCCATCGTCTCCGTGTGTGCGGCGGCTTACGCGGGGTCGGTCGCCGTCACCGCTGCCAGAGGGTCACGTACTCGGTCCCGAACAAGCGGCGCGTCGGCGTGAAGCCGTCGGCCTGCAGGATCTTCGCGATCCCCGTGGCGGCGCCGGCTCCGAAGATCACGTCGTTGGGCACGAAGACCCGCTTTGCGTCGCCCACCAGCTTGCGGACGTTCTTCGGTGTCTGGGGGAACTCCCCCCAGTAGCCCGTGCTCTGCACCCGTGGGTCGGAGAAGTGGATGGTGAAGCCGACCTGCCGGTCCGGGGTCTCCCGCAGGGTGACGGGGATCCGGCTGGCGTCCGCGTAGGCGAAGATGCTCGGTCCCGGCAACAGCACGACGTCGGTGGAGCGGAGGTGGCTCTCGATGTAGCTGGTCGCGGTGGCCGTGCCGGGGAACGGGTACGGCACCGGGTCGCGATAGCCCTGCACCAGGACGACGACCGCGATGGCGACGACCGCGACGTCGAACGCTCGGGCCACGACGTCGCGGTCGCCGGCCAGGTCGCGGACGCGAGACAGGACGGCCGCGAGGCCGAACGCCATCGCGGGGAGCAACCACAGCGTGTAGCGGCCGCTGCTCGAGAACAGGTTGTTCGTGGTCGGCCCGAACGGGAACTTGCCGGCCAGCGCGCCGACGAACGCCAGCGCGAAGCCGAGCAGCAGGTAGCGGGCCGGCAGGAGCTCGTTGCGGCGGGGGCTCCGCACGGACGCGGCGACGAGCCCCGCGACGGCCACGACGGCGAGCACCTTCAACCAGCCGCCACCACCGCCGGGGTACACCCAGGCGATGCGCCCGAGGTGGGTGAGGATCTCGCTCCCGAAGTGGAACGGGTTCGCGTAGAAGCGGAGGTGCCCGTCGCCGCCCTGCCCGATTACCTGCTCGATGCCCTTGAGATCCGTCGACCGCTGCGCCCACTCGTAGAATACGAGCTGGCCCGCTCCCTGCACGGAGACCGCGACGCCGCGGATCAGGCGGTCACCGGCGGGGTGCAGGAACAGCACGATGCCGGCCGCCGCGGTCGCGACGAGGACGTAGCCGCTGTAGCAACCGAGCACCAGCGCGAACACGGTCCACGCGACGGCAAGCGGCCAGCGCCACGTGCGGCGGGCGAACCACGGGAGCACGACGCCGATCGCCAGCACCAGCAGGGGGTCGAACGTGTAGGGCTTGACGCGGCCGGAGTAGAGGATGTCGACGCCGGCGACGACCGCGGCGCAGGCGAGCAGCGCGCAGATCGATCGCCGATAGCCGAAGCTGCGCAGCGACAGGTAGAGCACGGCCGGCGTGATCGTGCCCGCGGCGAGGGCGGGCAGCGCGAGGCTCCGCAGGGACCCGCTGCCGACGCGGTGCCAGGCCATGAGCAGCGCGGTGAAGCCCGGGTGGCCGGACCCCACCGTCATGATGTTGGTGACCTTCCCGAAGAGGGCACCCGCGGCCACCCACGAGTCGTCGAAGAACAGCCCGTCGACCGGCAGACCACCACGGCGCATCACCAACGCGACCACCGTCAGGGCCGCGACCACGACGGCATCGAAGGTCCAGACCGCCCACCTCGGCGGTCGAGGGAGTCGCCGGCCGAGCGGCACCCTCGCGGCCGCGGTCATCGGTGCCAGAGGGTCACGGCGCTGATGCCGAACATGAGCGGGGTGGCGGTGAAGCCTTCGGCCTCGAGCACCTTCCCGATCCCGGCGGCCTCTGACACCTGGAACACGAGGCCGTTGGGCACGAAGACGCGACGGGCATCGCCCACCAGCCGTCGGATGTTCTCGGGTGTCGGAGGGTACTCGCCCCAGTACCCGGTGGTCTTCACGCGCGGATCGGCGAACATCGGGGTGAAGCCGACCTGGCGGGTGGGGGTCGGGCGCAGGGTGACCGGGATGTCGGTGGCGTCGGCGAACGCGAACACCGCCGGTCCCGGCAGGATCACCATGTCGGTCGGCCCGAGGTGTCGGTCGATGTAGTGGGTGGACGTGGCCGAGCCGCGGGAGGGGTACGGATACGGGGTGCGGTAGCCGGCGACGAGGACCACGGTCGCGATGACGAGGACCACGGCGTCGAACGTCCGGGCGACGATCTCGTGACTGCGCATGAGATCACGTGCCCGCTGGAGCAGCGCGGCCAGACCGAACGCCATCGCCGGAAGCAGCCACAGCGTGTAGCGACCGTTGCTCGAGAAGTAGTTGCCGGGCGTGGTCCCGAACGGGAACTTGCCGGCGAGTGCGCCCACGAGCGCCATCGACATCATGAGCAGCAGGTACCGGGCGGGGAGGAGCTCGTTGCGGCGGTTGCTCTTGACGGAGGCCGCGACCAGCCCGGCTACCGCCAGCAGACCGAGCAGCTTCAGCCATCCGCCGGTGCCGCCGGGATAGATCCACGCGATCCGAGCGATGTGCGTGAGGAGCTCGGAGCCGAAGCGGAGCGGGTTGGCGTAGAAGTGGAGGTGCGCGTCGCCGCCATGGCCGATCACGTTCTCGATCCCCGTGAGATCGGTGGATCGTTGCGCCCAGATGTAGAAGACGAGCTGGGCGGCGGCCTGGACGCCGACGGCGCATCCTCTGACCAGGCGATCTCCGGCCGGATGGAGGAACAGGATGATCCCGGCGGCCGCGGTGGCGACGAGGACGTAGCCGCTGAACGACCCGAGAACAAGAGCGACGAGCACCCAACCGATCGCCAACGGCCAGCGCCACGTCCGGCGGGCCAGCCACGGGATGGCCACGCCGAGGCAGAGCACCAGCACCGGGTCGAAGGTGTAGGGCTTAACCCGGCCGGAGTAGAGGATGTCGACCCCGGCCACGACGGCGATCGACGCGAGCAGCGCGCAGATCGCGCGCCGGTAGCCGAAGCTGCGCAGGGACAGGTAGAGCACCGCGGGGGTGATGGTCCCCATCGCCAAGGCCGGGAGCGCCAGGCTGTGCAGCGAACCGCTCCCGACGCGGTGCCAGGCCATGAGCAACGCGGTGAAGCCAGGGTGGCCCGAGCCGACCGTCATGATCTCGCTGAGCTTGCCGTGGATGGCGCCGGCCGCGACCCACGAGTCGTCGAACCACAGACCGTCGACCGGCAGACCACCACGGCGCATCACCAACGCGACCACCGTCAGCGCCGCGACCACGACGGCATCGAAGGTCCAGACCGCCCACCTTGGCGGTCGAGGGAGTCGCCAGGCGAGCGGAGCCCTCGGGGCCGCCGTCAACTCGTCTGTCGTCATCCCGATCCTCTCCAGCCTGCCTGACCAGCGGAAGATGCTGGCACACAACCCGTGCGATCGTGCACAGGGCTAGGACCAGGGTCGCCCGCGGCCCATGTGGACCCGGATCACCGAGCCCGCGTCGGTCGAGCGGACCTCGACGAGGTCGCAGACCTGGTTGGCGATCCACAGTCCTCGGCCTCCGACGGCATCGGGGACCGGCTCCCGGCGCCCCGCCAGCGGGTCGTCGATGTGGCCCTCGTCGCGGATCTCGCACACGAGTTCGGACGGGTCGGACCACACGCGCAGCCGTCCTCGCCCACCGCCGTGGCGGACGCTGTTGGCGGCGAGCTCGCTCACCGCGAGGACGAGGTCCGCGACCCGCTCCTGGGTGAGCCCGTGTTCGGCTGCTCGCCTCTGCACGAGCTCGCGGAGCTGAGCGAGCGTGTCCGCGCCGAAGTCGACCTGTTCGAGGACGTCCGGCGGATCTGGGAGGGGGGCATCGAACGTCCGCACGACCGCGTCGAGCCCCGGGTAGTCGGCGCTGGCACGCGAGCGCCCGTCCCGCTGGACGTAGGGGTGGTTGTGCCGGGCCTCGGCGACGACGTCCGGGCCGAGTTCGTCGAGGTCGTAGGGGCACAGGAGCCAGACGCGGTCCGCGTCGGCCAACGCGAGGTTCAGGAGCGCCTCGTGGCGCTGGCACTCGACCACCTCGGCTGGGGATCTTCCGGCCCAGATGGGTTCGCCGATCCCGCGCAGGCCGGACGAGCCGCGGTGGTGGTCGACGAAGGTGCGCCAGGCCGGGATGATCCTCGCCGGGTTGCGACCCACCTCGGACATGTCGGCGAACTCGACGCCGGGCGTGTCCGGACCCAGTGCGGCGCGCAGCAGATCGATCTTTGCCGCGCCGACGACCACGAAGGTGGGCTCGCCGGCCACGATGGCCGCCTGCACGAACGCCGTGGTTCGGTCCACGAACTCGCGTGTGCCGGCGTAAAACAGCGCCTCGTGGCGGAAGGGGACCGAAGTCGGTGCGGTCATCGTGTCGGAGGCCATGTCAGTGGGCGAGCGCGCTCACCATGCTGTAGCACCGAGCGCGGGGCTCGGGCGGGCACCATCCGCCCGGAGGTCGGACGCCGGCCGATGTCCCTGCGCTCAGGCCGGGCGGCCGAGGTACTTGCCCGCCACCATCGTCACGAAGTGGTACACACCCTCTTCGTCTTGTGAGAGCGGGCCCGGGACGGCCCGTGGGTGGGTGAGCCCGCGCTGCACCGATTCGCAGGCCAGCCAGTCCTGCCGGTTGGTGATGTCCCAGAAGTCGACCGCGTACGCGGGGTCGAACCCGTCGCGCTCGATCGCCTCGGGTGGGAACGCCCACGTGCACTCGACCCAGGTCCGGTCGGCCGCCAGCGGGCGCATGCGGTGGGTCATCACGTAGTCGGGATGCAGGCTCACCAGCAGGTTGGGAAAGAGCACCAGATAGAGGACGTGGCGGAGCAGCTTCTGGTCGAGCCCAGCGAGCATCACGCCGCCGCTGTGGCCGTCGAGCGACATCGTCTCGACGCCCTCTCGCAACTCCATCCAGCCTCCTGCCCATTCGCCCGAGAGTGCGTAGTTGCCACCGCTCTCGGGCGGGCTCACCACGCACAGCTCCGGATGGATCCGTGGGCAGTGGTAGCACTCCTGGTAGTTCTCGATGATCGTCTTCCAATTCGAGGCGATCTCGTACTCGTGCCGGGCCGCGACGCGAAGTCGCGCCGGGTCGTAGGGCGCGACCAGCTCGTCGAGACCGCGCAGGTGATCGGACAGCGGGCCGGAGTTGCCCGAGTCGACGAAGACCCAACCGTGCCACTCCTCGGTCGGCATCGCCGCGAGTCCGAAGTCGCGCACGTCGAAGTCGGGGGCACGCGTGAAGCCCGGGGTCACCTTCAGGCCACCATCGAGTCCGTAGGTCCACGAGTGGTACGGGCACTGCAGCACCAGGTTGTTGCCCGAGGAACCGCACGGTCGCAGCTCGTGGCCGCGATGGCGACACGTGTTGGCCAACCCGTGCAGGGTGCCGTCGGTGTCGCGGACGAGCAGCACGCTCCCGTCGCCCACCACCTCGGCCCGCTGGTCACCCGCCTCCGCGAGGTCGTCGCTGCGCCCCACGCAGATCCACCCGTTCCCGAAGATGCCCTGGTGCTCCCAGTCGAACACCTCCGGATCGGTGTAGGCGGCTCGGGGGAGCATGCGGCTCTCGCCGAACGGGCGCAGGCAGGCCTCCAGGCCTTCACGGTCCAGCGACCCGGGTAGGCTCTCCTGATTGACCATACAGTCAGCCTATTGAGAGGCCCCGCCAGTGTCCAGCGACCTGCGTGTGCAGAACCTCATCGGCAACGAGCTCGTCGATGCCGCCGACGGCGCCGAGATGGAGGTGGTCGACCCCAGCACGGGTCGGGTCTACGCGTCGGCACCGCGGTCGGGCGCGGTCGACGTGCAGCGGGCGTGCGAGGCGGCGGCCACGGCCTTCACGAGCTGGCGGGAAGCCACGCCCTCGGAACGCAGCCGGTCGTTGCTGCGCCTGGCCGACCGGCTCGAGGACCGGGCCGACGAGATCGTCGCGGCCGAGTGCGAGAACACCGGCAAGCCCGTCGCGCTGACCCGCGACGAGGAGATCCCGCCCACGCTCGACCAGATCCGCTTCTTCGCCGGTGCCGCCCGCATGCTCGAGGGTCGGTCCGCCGGCGAGTACCTCGCGGGGCACACCTCCTACATCCGTCGTGAGCCCATCGGGGTGTGCGCGCAGGTTACCCCGTGGAACTACCCCTTCATGATGGCCGTGTGGAAGGTGGCGCCGGCGATCGCGGCCGGCAACACCGTCGTGCTCAAGCCGAGCGACACCACTCCGGTGACGAGCGCGTTGCTGGCCGAGATCGCGGCGGAGGTGCTGCCGCCCGGCGTGCTCAACGTGGTGTGCGGCGACCGCGACACCGGTCGCGACCTGGTGGCCAACCCGATCCCGCAGATGGTCTCGGTGACCGGCAGCGTGCGGGCCGGTCGCGAGGTGGCGGGGGCAGCCGCGGACGACCTCAAGCGCGTGCACCTCGAGCTCGGCGGCAAGGCACCGGTCATCGTGTTCGACGATGTCGAGGCAGAGGAGGTCGCGGAGGCCATCGCCGGTGCCGCGTACTACAACGCAGGGCAGGACTGCACCGCCGCGACGCGGGTGCTCGCCGGCCCGCGCGTGCACGACTCGCTCGTCCAGGCGCTCGCCGGGCAGGCCAAAGCGATGGTCACGGCCGGCCCGGACGTGCCCGAGGCCGACTTCGGCCCGCTCAACAACCCGGCGCAGCTCGACCGCGTCGCGGGCCTGGTCGGGCGCGTGGCCGGGCACGCCGAGGTCGTCACGGGCGGCTCGCCGGTCGGTGGACAGGGGTACTTCTATCCCGCCACCGTGGTCGCCGGAGTCGAACAGACCGACGAGCTGGCCCAGAGCGAGATCTTCGGTCCGGTGATCACGGTGCAGCGCTTCACCGACGAGTCCGAGGCGCTGCGCTGGGCGAACGACGTCGAGTACGGGCTGGCGGCCAGCGTGTGGACGCGTGACCACGGTCGGGCCATGCGCATGTCGAAGGCGCTCGACTTCGGCGTGGTCTGGATCAACACCCATGTCCCCTGCGCCGCCGAGATGCCCCACGGCGGCTTCAAGCACTCGGGCTACGGGAAGGACCTGTCGCTCTACGGTCTCGAGGACTACACCCGCCTCAAGCACGTGATGAGCAACATCGAGTTCTGACTCGTCTTGGACCCCGGGTCAGACGAGGGCGCGGACGCCGCGCTTGGCCAGCTGCCCGGCCACGATCACGCGCTGCACCTCGCTCGTGCCTTCCCAGATCCGCTCGACGCGCAGCTCGCGGAAGAACCGCTCGGCCACGTTCTCGCGCATGTAGCCCCGGCCCCCGAAGATCTGCACCGCCCGGTCGGCGACCCGACCCGCCATCTCGGACGCGTAGAGCTTCGCCATCGAGCACTGCGCGTGCAGGGTCTTGAGGTCACGGCCCTCGTCGACCCCGCGCGCGGCCTCGTAGACCATCGACCGCGCCGCGAACAGCTCGGTGAGGTTGTCGGCCATCATGCCCTGGACGAGCTGCAGGTCGACGAGCGGCACGCCTCCGGCGACGAGACGCTCCTTGGCGAACTCGGTGGTCTCGTGCACGAGCCGCTCGGCGGCACCGAGGCAACGCGCGGCCACCATCATCCGCTCGAACCGGAACCACTCGTAGGAGAACGTCATGCCGTCGCCCTCGGCACCGACGAGGTTGGCGGCGGGCACGCGCACGTCCTCGAAGGCGACGATCGGATGGTGGTGGGAGATCGTGTGCGAGTACGTCGGCGTGCGCACCACGCTGACCCCGGGCGTCGGCAGGTCGACGATGAGCAACGCGTGCTGACCCGCGTTCGGGCCGTCGACCAGCTTGCCCTGGAAGAACGCGTAGGTCGCGTGGTTGTACGACGTCACGTGCCACTTGAGCCCGTTGAGCACGTACTCGTCGCCGTCGCGCTGCACGGTTGCGACTATGGCGTCCACATCCGACCCGGCGCCCTCCTCGGTGATCGCGTAGCAGTCCTTGGCGTCGCCGCGCACCGACGGGACCACCCAGCGCTCCAGCTGGTAGGGCGTGGCCACCTCAGGCATCCACGACGGCGGCGTCGCGAGGCACCAGCCCAGCGCGTTGGTCGCCCGGCCCCCCTGTTCCTGCACGAGCACCTGCTGGAGCATCGAGCAACCACCACCGCCGAGCTCGGCGGGCATGTTGGTGGCGTAGAGGCCGAGCTCGATCGCCCGTTCGTGGTGCGCCTTCTCCAGGACGTCGCCGATCTCGCCGTCGTTCAGCTCGGCCGTGACCTCGTGGGGGATCAGCTCGTCGACGAAGGCTCGGGCGCGGTCCTGGATCTCGAGGTCGTCGGCTGACAGGCCGTACATATGCGCTCCCAGGGGCTTGACTGAACGTTCAGTCTACGCGAGCGTGCTCCTCATGACCACACCGACGACCCCCAACGTCCACGACGCCGCCGCCCTCGACGATCTCGAGGACTGGGGTGCCCTCGAGGAGGCGACCGGCCCGGAGATGCAGACGTCAGGGGTGATCTTCTGGGAGGACGGCAACGGCGCCGAGACGGGCGTGTGGGAGTGCACGTCCGGTCCGTCCCGATGGACGCTCGAGGTGAACGAGTTCATCCAGGTCGTGAAGGGGCGGATGACGGTGACCGTCGACGGCGGCGAGCCCGTCGAGCTCGGTGCGGGAGATTCGGCCGTGTTCCCCAAGGGCTGGACGGGAACGTGGGACATCGCCGAGACCCTGCGCAAGGTCTACGTGATGTTCTAGTGCCGACGCGGCACTAGGCGAGGATGCGCGACCTCGACGGGTCGTACAGCGGCGACAGCGAGAGGTGGGCCGGCACGCGGGTGCCGGCGACATCGACCTCGACGGTGCCCGATTCGAGCCACTCGCGGCTGACGCCGTCGTCGCACTCGACCGAGCCGAGGCCGACCGAGCACCCGAGCGTGTGCCCGTAGGCGCCGACGCGGAGATAGCCGACGCCGACCCCGTCGCGGTACACGGGCTCGCCGCCGTAGAGCAGCGGCTCGGGGTCGTCGAGCGCGGCGAGCACGTGGCGCCGGGTGGGCGTTCCCTGCTCCCGCTGGGCGGACAGGGCGTCGCGGCCCACGAACTTCTTGTCCCAGCACACGGTGAAGCCGAGACCGGCTTCGAGCGGCGTATCGGTGTTGTCGAGATCGTGCGCGTAGTCGCGGTAGCCCTTCTCGAGCCGCAACGACTCGAGTGCGTTGAAGCCACAGTTCCGCAGGCCCAGGTCGCGGCCCTCCTCGACGAGTCGGTCGAACACGCCGAGGGCGAACTCGGCGGGGATGTGCAGCTCCCACCCGAGCTCCCCGACGTAGGTGACGCGGATCGCGAGCACTGGCGTGTAGGCGATCTCGACGGGCTGGGCATCGAGGTACGGGAAGTCGTCGTTGCCGAACTCGTCCGGAGAGAGGCGTCGGAGCAACTCACGCGACCGCGGCCCCTGGAGGCTCAGCAGTGTCACACCGGCCGTGATGTCGGTCACCGAAGCGCGCGCGTCCTGTGCCGCGATGGCGTGGCGGATCATCATCTCGGTTCGCCGCTGGATCACGTCGCTCGCCACCACCAGGAAGCGTTCGGCCTCGAGTCGCGTCACGGTGAGGTCAGCCTCGACGCCGCCGCTCTCGTTGCACCACTGCGTGTAGACGATCCGCCCGGGTCGCACGTCGATGTCCGACACCGACAGATGGTCGAGCACGGCCAGTGCGTCTGGCCCCTGCACGATGAACTTGGCCATCAGGGACATGTCGAACACGCCGACCGCCTCGCGCACCGCCCGGTGCTCGGCCGCGGCGGCCGCATGGGCCGGCCCTCTGGCCCAGGAGCGGGTGACGGTGGGGGCGCCGGCGAGCTGACCGGATTCGCCGAACCACATCGCTGCTTCCCAACCCATGGACTCGGAGAACTGGGCGCCGGCCGCGGCGAGCCGGTCGTGCAGCGCGCTGCGGCGGATGCCTCGGGCCGTACGTGGCTTCCACGTCGGGAAGGCCGCGTCGCCGAAGAGGTTGCCGAGCTGCTCGACGGTCCGGTCGACCCGATAGGCGCGAGTCGCCTCGTAGGGGAGCGCGCGGTCGACGTGGTAGTGCGTGACGTCGAGCGGGGCGACGCCGTCGGTCATCCACTGCGCCATCAAGGACCCGACTCCCCCGCCCTGGAGGATCCCGAGCGAGTTCAACCCGGCCGCGACCCACAACCCGCGAACCTCCGGGGTCTCCCCGAGGTGTGGGTGCAGGTTCGTGGTGAAGGACTCGGGCCCGCAGAACAGCTTCTTGATGCCGACGGTCTGCAGCGCCGGCACGCGGTCGAGTGAGGCGGACACGAAGGGGGCGAGCCGGTCCCAGTCGGGATCGAGCTCCGTGAAGGCGGCCTCTCGGGGTATCCCCTCGGGCTTCCAAGCCGCCGCCTCGGGTTCGAACAGCCCGACGAGCAGTCCTTGGCCCTCCTCGCGGTAGTACGAGTACCGGTCCGGGTCCTCCATGACGGGAAGATCGGGGTCGGCACCGTCGAACGGTTCGGTCAGCAGGTAGTAGTGCTCGGCCGCCTGAAGCGGCACGAGCGCGCCGGCGAGGGCGGCAAGCTGGCGCGTCCACATCCCGGCGGCCAGCACCACCTGCTCGGCCTCGATCGCACCCTCGCTCGTTACGACGCCATGTATGCGATCGTCGGTGATCGTGAAGCCAGTCACCTCCACTTCCTGGACGATGCGCACGCCGGCGTCGCGGGCACCACGCGCGAGCGACATGGTGACGTCGACCGGGTTGGCCCGCCCGTCCTGCACCCGGTAGATCGCGCCGACGACGTCGTCCACCTGCGCGATCGGCCACATGCTGGCCACCTCGGATGCGGACACCTCCACCGCGTCGATCCCGAAGCTGCGCTGGAACGCCATCTCGCGCCGCATGGTCTCGAGACGGGCTGCGTTGGTGGCGATGTGCAGGTGGCCGATGGCGCGGAAGCCGGTCGCCTGCCCCGTCTCGGCCTCGAGGCGTTGGTAGAGCTCGCGCGAGTAGTTCGACATCCACAGCGCGGTCTCGTCGGTGAACCCCGCCGAGGTGATCAGGCCGGCCGCGTGCCACGTGGTGCCGGCGGTGAGCGTGTGCTGTTCGAGGACGACGACGTCGGTGCGGCCCAGTCGGGCGAGGTGGTAGGCGATGGACGTGCCGATGACGCCGCCGCCCACGACGACGACCTCGGCCCGGCTCGGGAGGTCGGTCACGACGCCGACCCGACGAGGAGGGCATCGACGGCCATCGCACCCTCCGGGGTGCATACGAGCGGATTCACGTCGAGGGCCGAGAGCGCGGGGCCGATCTCGACGGCCAGCTGCGAGATCGCGACCACGGCATCGACGATCGACTCCAGCGCCACCGGCGGGGCGCCGCGCACGCCGTCGAGCACGGGGCGGATGGACAGGCGGTGGAGCGCGGAGCGGGCCCGTTCGCGGTCGGCCGTCGGTAGCAGCACGGCGCGATCGCGCAGCACCTCGACGAGCACGCCGCCGGCCCCGACGACGACCAGGGGTCCCAGCAGCGGATCGTTGACGACGCCGAGGGCCAGCTCGACGCCGGCCGGAACCATCGACGAGACGAGCACGAGCGGACCGAATCGGGTGGCGAGATCGTCGTAGGCGGCGCCGACGGCGGCCTCGTCGGTGAGCCCGAGCACCACACCCCCGACGTCCGACTTGTGGCTGATGCCGGGACGGTTGGTCTTGAGCACCACCGGGAACCCGAGGGACCGGGCCGCGTCGAGCGCGTCGGCGCGACTGGCCACGTCGCGCGAGCCGGCCGTGCCAATGCCGTAGTCGCCGAGTAGGGCGAGAGCCTGCGCGCCGCTCAGGTCGCCCTCGTCGATCGTCGCCCGCCACCTCGAACGACGTGACTCGTCCGCCACGAGCTCGGTCACCGGTCCCCGTGCCCGGTCACCGGAATCGAGCAGGTGGCGCAGCGCCCGCAGCCCGGAACGGGTGCCCTCCAGGACGGGGATGGCGCGGGCGCGGAGGTGGGAGGCCGCGGCCCGGTCGAGCGAGCTGTGCATGTTGGCGAGCACCACGACCGGCTTGTCGGTGCCCTCGACCGCGTCGAGGACCGCGAGCGGGTAGGCGTCGTCACCGTCGGGCTCGGGGACCAGGTCGACCGCGAGCGCGACCGCCCGGACGGCGTCGTCGTCGGCGAGCGCGCGCAGGCAGTCCCCGAACAGCTCGCGCGTCCCGGCGCCCGTTCCCCACACGTCGAGCGGGTTGGTGGCCTCCAGACCCGGTTCGATCAGGCTCTCCAGGCGACCGACGGTGGCGGGGGAGATGTCCGCGAACGCGACGCCCGTCTCGTGGGCGACGTCCACGACCAGCGCCCGCTCGGCGCCGGAGTCGTGCACGGTCGCGATCCCCGATCCCGGTCCGCCCGGTTCGGCGCGCCGCCGGCACGAGAACAGCTCGAGGGTGTCGGCCATCTCGTCGAGGTCACGCACGCGCATCACGCCGTCGGCGTCGAACAGGGCCTCCCACGCGCCGTCGTCGCCGGCGAGCGCCTGCGAGTGGGCGGCCACCATCGCCCGCCCGCGTGGAGAGGTCCCGACCGTCAAGGCCACCACCGCCACGTCCTGTTCGGCGGCGCGGCCGAGCACCTCGCGCAGCGTGTCGGCGTCGCGCATCGTCTCGAGGACCAGGGCTATGACCCGCGTCGCCGGCAGCGACAGCGCGTAGTCGAGGTAGTCCGCGGCGGTGGTCGCGAGCTCCTGGCCGGACGACACCGCGATCGTGTAGCCGATGCCTCGGTCGCTCCGCAGCATCGCGGAGAACACCGACCCCGAATGCGTCACGAGCGCGACCGGTCCACGAGGTACCGGATCGGGCTCCTGGTAGCCGACGGCGAAGAGTCCGTGCTCGAGGTTGACGAACCCCATGCAGCCGCCACCGCACAGTGCCATGTCGGCATCTCGGGCGGTCTTGGCGATGCGCTCGCGCTGTCCGTCGGCGAACAGGCTCCCGAAGATCACACCGGAGCGGTCGCCTCGGGCGGCGGCGATCGAGAGCTGTTCCTCGACGTGTTGGTCGCCGACCCCGAACAGCACGAGGTCGACGGGTCCGGCGATGTCGTCGAGCGTGGCGAGGCACGGGCTCCCGAGCACCTCGTCGTAGCGGGGGTTCACGAGGTGCACGTCGAGCGGACAGCTGCTGCGCCGGGTCTCGGTGACCAGGCGCGCGCCGAAGCTCCCGGGCTTGGGGCTCGCACCCACGAGCGCGACCGAACGCGCCTCGAGCATCGCGAGCACCGGCGATCTCGTCATGGTGGCCCTGACCGCCGTGCTCGCGGTCACTTCCCCCGCTGGGTGATCCGCTTGTAGCGCGGACCCTCCTTGTCGCTGATCGCCGCCTTGGCGGCCTGCCAGCCGGGGATGCCGCACACGCCGCCGCCCCCGTGGGTCGCGGAGCTGGCGTTGTAGAGGCCCTTGATCGGGGTGCGGTAGTTGGCCCACCCCGGTGCCGGCCGCATGTGGAACAGCTGCTCGAGGGACAGCTCGCCGTGGAAGATGTTGCCGCCGACCAGCCCGTACTCCTGCTCCATCTCGTAGGGGCCGACGATGTCGCGGTGGAGGATCGACCCCTTGAAGTTCGGCGCCAGCTCGGTGTACAGGTCGACGAGCCGGTCGGCGTAGGCCTCGAGCTCGTCGGTGTGGGGCTCCTCGCACCAGGTGTGGGGCACCCACTGGGTGAACATCGACATGATGTGCGTGCCCTCGGGCGAGAGCGTCCGGTCGAAGGTCGTGGGGATCACCCCGTCGCAGAAGGGCGCGGCAGCCGGCCGTCCTTCGCGTGCGTCGATGAAGGCCTGCTCGATGAACTCCATCGACGGCGCCATCTCGACCGACCCGGTGTGGTGTTCCTGGAGGTTCGTTCCCGGATCGGCGATGAAGTCGGGCAGCTCGGCCAGCGCGAGGTTGATCTTGACGACGCCGCTGCGGCTCTTCCACTGCTGGATGTCGCGGACGAAGTCGTCGGGCAGCTCGGTCGGGGAGATCTGGTCGAGGAACGCGGTGCGCGGGTGGAGGCTCGTGACGACGACCGGCGCGTGGAGCTCGTCGCCGTTGTCGAGCACGACGCCGCGGACCTCGCCTCCCGAGACGAGGGTGCGGCTCACGCGAGCGTCGGTCATGACCGCAGCCCCGAGCTTCTCGGCCGCTTGGCGGATCGAGTCGGCCACCGCACCCATGCCGCCCTCCGGGAAGCCCCAGTTGCCGAGGTGCCCGTCGCCGACATCGCCGATCGAGTGGTGCGCCATCACGTAGGCGGTGCCCGGCTCGTAGGGGCCGGCCCACGTACCGATGACGCCGTTGACCGCCATGCCCGCCTTGACCTGCGGCGACTCGAACCAGTCGTCGAGCAGGTCGCCGATGCTCATCGTCATCAACCGGGTGGCGTCGCCGATGGTGCGCACGCTCAGACCCTTGTGCCGCCACGCCAGGCGGAGCGTCTCGAGGACGTCCTTGGGCTTCCGCGACCCGATGTTCGGGGGCACGGTCGTGAGCAGCGGGCCGAGCACGTCGGCCAACCCGCCCAACCATGCGTCCCACTTCTCCATCGCGTCGGCGTCCTTGCGTGACCACTTCGAGATCTCGGCGTGGTTGCGCTTGGAGTCGTCGGCGAAGAGCTTGAGGGAGCCGCCCTCGGGAAAGGCCTGGTAGTAGGGCCCCATGGGATACACCTTGTAGCCCGTGCTCTCGAGTCCGAGGTCGTTGATGATCGTCGGCGGCATCAGGCTCATCACGTAGCTGAGGCGCGTGACCTGGAACTCGGGGGCGTCCTCCCACGGGCTCTCGGTGGTGGCCGCGCCCCCCGTCGTCCGGCGGGCCTCGAGGACCACGGTCCGGTTCCCGGCCCGGGCCAGATACGCGCCCGCCACCAGGCCGTTGTGCCCGCCACCCACCACGATCGCGTCGTAGTCGTACTTCACCCGTGCACCCCTGTCTCGGTGGATGTGGCGCCGAGGCATCCCGCTTCCGGGCGCCCGCGCTATGCTTTGACTGATCGTTCAGTCTAACGAGCAGAGGCGGGGTGAGCAACAGGCCATGAGCAAGGGACGAGCACGCAGCCGGCCGAGCCCTTCGTCATCGGCGGGGGCTCAGAAGCCGGTCGACACGGCCACCGAAGCCGATCCGCGGCGTGAGCAGCTGGTGCGCGCGACGGTCGAGGTGATCGCGGAACGAGGCTTCCCCGAGACCCGCATCACCGATGTCGCCGAGCGGGCCGGGACCAGCTCGGCGCTCGTCCTGTACTACTTCGGGACGAAGGACCAGCTGCTCACGGAGGCCCTCCGGCTGGCCGAGGACAGCTTCTACGAATACGCCGCTGGGCTGACCGAGAGCATCGCCAGTCCCTGCGAGCGGCTGGAGATGCTGGTCGTGCTCTGTTGCGCACCCGGCGAGCACGTGGACGATCCCGAGCCGTGGATCCTCTGGCTCGACCTGTGGGCCCAGGCGGTCCGGCACACCGAGCTCAGCCAGGTGCGCGAGCAGTTCGACGCCCGCTGGCGGGCCACCTTCGCGGCCCTCGTCGTCGCCGGACGGGCGGCGGGCGAGTTCGCGAACGACGTCGATCCCGACGAATTCGCGATGTGGTACCCCGCCCTGCTCGACGGACTGGCAGTCCAGGTCGCGCTGCAGGACCCCGTCATCACACCCGAGCGGGCGGTGGAGCTGTGCATGCGGCTCGCGGCCGACCAGCTCGGCTTCGAGTGGAGCGGCCGGAAGGCCCGCGCTCAGGCGGGCTCGAGGTAGGCGGGGTCGTCGGCGAGCAGCCGGATGGCATCGGGCAAGATGCTCGCCCAGACGCGATCGCCGACGGGATAGGTCCGCGAGGCCGCCTCGGACGCGTTGGGGAACGAGGCCAGCAGCTGGCCGCCACTGTCGAGGCGGAGAGCTACCTGGGTCGCCGGCCCGAGGAAGGTGACGCGCTCGACCACTCCACCCAGTGAGTTCGCGGGGCGCGCCCCGTCGGCCGGGGCGGCCGACAGCGCGACGCGCTCGGGACGGATCACGATCTTCGCCGAGTCGGTGGTGCACGAGCCCGCCGCGTCGATGATGTCGGGGCCGAGCTGGCACGACACCGCGCCGTTGGATCGGCCGACGACCTGGACCTCGATCACGTTCGCGGCGCTGAGGAAGCCGGCGACGAACGTCGTGGCGGGCGATTCGTAGACGTCCTCAGGCGTGCCGACCTGCTCGACGCGACCGGCCTGCATCACGGCGAGGCGGTTCGACATGGTGAGCGCCTCCTCCTGATCGTGGGTCACGTACACGAAGGTGATGCCGACGGAGGCCTGGAGCGACTGGAGCTCGACCTGCAGGTCCTTGCGCAGCTTGGCGTCGAGCGCGCCGAGCGGCTCGTCGAGCAGGAGGACGGCCGGTTCGAGCACGAGCGCTCGGGCGAGCGCGACGCGCTGCTGCTGGCCGCCGGACAGCTCGGCTGGTCGGCGCTTGGCGTACTCGCCCATCTGCACGCGGGCGAGCGCGTCGCCGACCCGTTGCTTGGTCTCGGCCTTGGAAGCCTTGGCGTACTTCAGGCCGAAGGCGACGTTGTCCCATACGTCGAGGAACGGGAACAGCGCGTAGCTCTGGAACACGGTGTTGACCGGGCGTTTGTTCGGCGCGACGGGTGCCATGTCGATCCCGTCGAGGAGGATCCGGCCGCCGGTCGGCTTCTCGAAGCCGGCCAACATGCGCAAGGTGGTCGACTTGCCGCAGCCAGACGGACCGAGCAGCGAGAAGAACTCCCCCGGTTCGATGTGCAGGTCGATGCCGCGCACTGCCTCGACGTCGCCGAACGCCTTCCTCAAGCCGATCAGCTGGATGTCGCCTCCGCTCGTCACCTTCGCCGCCTCAGTCGGCCAGGGCCGCGGCGAACACGGCGAAGTTCTCGAGGAACCGGTCGATGTCGGCACGCTCGTGCGCGACCGACAGGAGCCACTGCTCGGTCTTTCCCCACGGGGGCAGGAACACCCCACCGTTGTGTTGGACCAGCCAGTGCGCGTGGTTGAAGCGCCCGTCGATCTCGAGGAAGTCGCGATAGTTGCGCGGCCGCTCCTCCAGGAAGGTGACGCAGCCCTTCGCACCTACGGCGACCACGTTGGCCACCAGGCCGGCCTCGGCGATGAGCGGTTCGAGACCGGCGACGGTCTGGGCCCGGAGCTCGTCGAGATGCTCGTAGGCGCTCGGCGTGTAGACCTCGAGCAACGCGGCCTTCGCCGCCGACATCGCCAGCGGGTTGCCGTTGAAGGTGCCGCATTGCTCGTAGATGTCGGACACGATCGTCTCCATCACCTCGGCCGTGCCACCGATCGCCGCGGTGGCCAACCCTCCTCCAAAGGACTTCGCGAGGCAGATGATGTCGGGCCGCACGCCGAACGCACCCGTCGCGCCGCCTGGGCCGACGGTGAACCCCGTCTTCACCTCGTCGAAGGTGAGCAGCGAACCGTGGCGGTGGAGGAGCTCGACGAGGCCGGCGAGGTACCCGGGCTCCGGGAGGATGATGCCCGCGTTCATCATGATCGGCTCGACGATCATCCCCGCGACCGAGCCCGCGTGCTCCTCGAGGAGGCGTTGCACGCCGGCGAGGTCGTTGAAGCCCACCACCAACGTGAGGTCGGTGATCGCGCGGGGGATGCCCGACGACGAGCTGACGCCTGTCGGACGGTCGGCGGGGCCGATCTCGCCGGCGTCGGGGGCGACCGAGACCTGCACCGAGTCGTGGTGCCCGTGGTAGCAGCCCTCGACCTTGATGATGAGGTCTCGGCCCGTGGCCGCCCGCATGAGGTGGACGGCGTCCATCGTGGCCTCGGTCCCCGAGTTGGCGAACCGCCACAGGGGGAGGCCGAACCGCGCCGCGAGCTCGTCGCCGACTTCGATCGCCTCGGGCGTCGGTTGGGCGAAGTGGGAGCCGCGCCCGATCTGCCGGCGTACGGCCTCGACGATCGCGGGATGGGCATGGCCGGCCAGGTCGGCGCCGTAGCCACCGTGGAGGTCGACGTACTCGGTGCCGTCGACGTCGTAGATCTTGGAGCCGGCCCCGTGGCTCACCCACACGGCCTGGGGCTCGGAGATCTGCCAACTCGAGGTGACGCCTCCGGCGAGGTGCTCGCAGGCGGCGAGGTGGAGCGAGCGCGACATGGGTTGGCGCTCGAGGAACCGGATCTCCTGCTCGGTGATGAGCGCGTCGAGGCGCTCGGAGAGGCGGTCGACCGTCGGCATGCTCGTCGTCATGGGCCCGATGCTCCCTGCAGGTCTGCCGCGCGGTGCGTTGACTGACCGTTCAGTTTATGCGAACATCCGTCAACTCGCAACGACGACGCCGCCGGGGGGTGGGGTCATCGTCGGGGGTCCCGACTGATCGGAGTGCGCCATGGCCGACCGAGATCCGATGCCCGATCGCTTCAGGGGTGCCCCGCTCTCTCGTCGCGAAGTGCTCAAGAAATCGGCGATGGTCGCGCTGGCACTGCCGATGGCGGGGTCGATCCTCGATGCCTGCGGGAGCACCAACACGACCAGCTCGGGCGCCAAGAAGCTCACCATCGCCACGCCCGACAACCCGGTGACGTGGCCGATCTCGAAGGACAACGCCCCCATCGCGGATGGCCTGACCCCGGAACAGGGCGGCACGCTCCAGCTCTACAACTACGCCGACTACATCGATCCCGCGGCGCTGAAGTCGTTCGAGAAGAAGTACGCCAAGTACAACGTCAAGGTCCAGGTCTCCACGTTCAACAGCACCGACGAGGCGTTGGCGAAGCTGCGGTCGGGCGAGTCGAACTTCGACATCTACTTCCCGAGCTACGACCAGATCGGCAAGCTCGTGACCGCCGACCTGGTGCGGCCGCTCAACCACAGCTACATCCCGAACATCTCGAACGCCTGGCCCACCTTCACCAACCCGTTCTACGACCAGGAGTGGCGCTACTCGATTCCGTACACGGTGTACACGACCGGCATCGGGTGGCGCACCGACAAGGCCGAGGACGTGAGCGCGCTCCCCAATCCGTACGACATCTTCTGGGACTCCAAGTACGCCGGGAAAGTCTCCATCCTCGACGACTACCGCGAAGCCATGTGCATGGTGCTGCTGCGCAACGGCATCACCGACCTGAGCACCGGCGACCCGAAGGACCTGAAGTTGGTCAGCGACCAGCTCACGGCCATGAGCAAGGCGACCCAACCACGAGTGGACGTGTCGGACTACGAGGAGCTGCCGAAGGGCCTCGTGGTCATCTGCCAGGCGTGGTCCGGCGACATCATGAACGCCATCTCGTACATGCCGTCGGGCACGAGCCCCGACGTGCTCCGCTACTGGTTCCCGACCGACGGCAAGGGAGCGGTCAACAACGACCTGATGATGGTGCTGAAGTCGGGCAAGAACCCGGTCACCGCGCACCTCTTCCTGAACTACATGATGCAACCCGACATCGCGCTCGGGAACTTCCAGGCGATCGGGTACCAGCCGCCGCAGAACTCGATCGTTCCTGACGACCTCGTGAAGCAGCAGATCGTCCCGGAGAACCTCAAGCCGATGATCGTGCGACCGAGCGACTTCGAGAAGGGGTACCGCGAGACCGAGCTGCCGCCGGCCGTCGACGCCGAGTGGCATGCGGTGTGGCAGAAGTTCAAGGCTGGTGGTTAGCGGGTGAAGCGGCGGGTCCGGGAGGACGAGGACCGGGGCTCGCGCGAGGCACCGTCTCCTCTGGCCGGCCCTCGCGGCGCCCGGCACCATCTGGATGATCCTGCTGTTCATCATCCCGCTGTACGTCGTCTTTGCGATCGCGTTCGGTCAGGTCGACCCGGTCTTCCGCTCGCCGATCCCCGTGTGGAACCCCCTGGTGTGGGACACCGGCCAGTTCCGCGACGTCGTCTCGCACATCCTCGGGTCGGACGACTACCTCAGCGGCGCGTTCGTCCGCACCGGCGAGTACGTGGTCGTGGCCACGACCCTGAGCCTGCTCATCGCCTATCCGGTCGCGTACTTCACCTCACGGCTCGCCGGGAAGTACCGCGGCGTGATCCTCGCGCTGCTCGTCGCGCCGTTCTGGATCAGCTACATGATGCGCATGCTGGCGTGGGTCAACCTCCTCCAGCCCGACGGACTCGCCAACAAGGTGCTCAGCGCTGGCGGGTTGTTCCCGGTGCACGTGAACTGGCTCACCGGCCAACCGATCACGGTCATCCTCGGCCTCGTCTACGGCTACGTGCCGTACATGATCCTCCCGCTGTACGCGGGACTCGACCGCATCCCGTCCAACATGCTCGAGGCCTCACGTGACCTCGGCGCCAGCCGGGTCTCGACGCTCGTCCGTGTGACGATCCCGCTCTCGATGCCGGCGATCCTGGCTGCCGTGATGCTCACGACGCTCCCGATGCTCGGCGACTACTTCACGAGCGACATGCTGTCGGCCTCGCCGAGCACGTCGATGGTCGGCAACCTCATCAACGATGCCGTCGGCAGCACGAGCCAGACGGGCCAGGCCGCGTCGCTCGTGGTGATCCTGCTCGTGTTCCTGATCATCCCGATGATCCTGTACGTGCGGAGCACGAATCGATCCGAAGGCGCGCGGTCGTGACGCAGACCGTCGAACGCGCCGAACCGCAGGTGGTCGACGCCGGCCCCGAGCAGCCACACGCGCGCCCGTCGTTGCTCTTCCGGTGGTGGAGGGACCCGTGGCGGCCGCCGCGTGGACTGGCGATCTTCACGATCCTCTATCTCTGCTGGTCGCTGCTCCCGGTGATCGTGGCCGTGGTGTTCTCGTTCAACGCCGGCAAGTCACGCAGCGTGTGGCAGGGGTTCTCGTTCCGCTGGTACTGGCAGGATCCGAACCTCTCGGTCCTGCACGACGCGAGCCTGCACACCGCCCTCACCCACACGCTCTACCTCGGCGTGGTCACGACGGTGATCACCGTCCCGCTCGGCGTGCTGTTCGCACTCGGCATCGACCGCTGGCACGGACGCCTGCCGTCGGGCGCCAACTTCACGATGCTGCTGTCGTTCGTGCTGCCCGAGGCCGTCCTGGCGGTCGCGCTCCTGTTCCTGGTCACGACGGTCCGCACACCGTTGCGCCTGGGCAGCAACGCCCAGGTGCTCGGGCTCGTCACGTTCCAGATCTCGTACCCGGTGGTGCTGGTGCGCGCCCGCATGCTCACGATCGGGAAGCAGTACGAAGAGGCGGCCATCGACCTCGGTGCCACGCGGATCGGAGCGGTGCGACGCGTGCTCCTGCCGATGCTGACGCCGGCCATCTTCGCCAGCGCGGTGCTCGTCTTCGCCGACGTGATCGATGACTTCGTGATCGTGCGCTACCTGTCGGCCAGCTCGGACACCGAGCCCGTGTCGGTCAAGATCTACAACAGCGCGCGAGCGGCGCCCACGCCGGCGCTCAACGCGCTCGCGACAATGCTGCTGCTCGCGTCGCTGGTCGCGGTCGTGATCGGCTTCGTGGGCTACCGCTTCCTGAGCCGCCGGCAGGGCTCCGGCTCGGGCGACTTCAACAACTTCGCCGACCAGCTCTGAGGCCCGCCGACCGCTAGATCGTCTCTCGCAGGACCATCGGGAACGTGTCGAGGGCCCGGATTCCGGGCGTGTAGTCGAGGAGCACGTCCGGCTTCACCCGGTAGTCGGGGATCCGGCGGTGCCACTCGCGCAGGGCCACGCGCAACTCGACCCGGGCGAGGTGCGACCCGAGGCAGCGATGCACGCCGCCTCCGAAGGCCAGGTGCCGGTTGACCTCCCGATCCCATCGGACGGTGCCGGCGTCGGACAGCTCGTGGATGTCGACGTTGGCCGCGCCCAGCAGCACCATGACCTGCTCGCCCGCCTCCACCTCCACATCGCCGATGTGGAACGGACAGGTCGCCACGCGAGCCGCGCCCATGACCGGCGTCTCCCACCGCAGCAGCTCCTCGACGACGTTGGGGATCGAATCCGGGGTCGACGACCAGCCTGTGGCGTTCGTCGGGGTGCTCGGCCAGGTAGCCGAAGAAGCAGTCGAGTGAGGCCGAGACGGTGTCGAGGCCGGCGATGAGGAACAAGAAGCAGATGTCGACGATCTCGTCGCGGCTGAGCCGGTCACCGTCGACCTCGGCCTCGAGGAGCTGGCTCAAGAGGTCGTCGCGCCGGACCGAGGCGCGCTCGTCGAGGAGCGCCTCGAAGTACTCGTAGATCGAGTCGGCCGTCCGCTTGCTGGTAGGCGTCGGTGGCTCGGGGTGCCCGATCTCCTGCCCGACGACGTGGTTCGGGCGGATGATCCCGTCCTTCATCTTCAGGAACCGCGGTAGCTCGTCCATCGGCAGGCCGAACATGGTCAGGAAGACCTGTGACGGGAACGGGAGCGAGAAGCGTGCGGTGAAGTCGATCTCGTCCTCATCGATGAATCCGTCGATGAGCTCGTTGACGAGCCTCTCGATGGGCTCGGTGAGGGCCTGCATGCGCTTGGGCGCGAAGAGGGGATCGAGGATCTTGCGGTACTTCCGCTGCTCGGGCGGATCGATCTGCAGCGGGATCAGCGGGCGGCGCGTCTTGAGATCGACCGCGTCGGTGTTCGACGAGAACACCTCGGGGTGGCGCAACACCTCGTCGACGGCGGCTCGCGAGCAGGCGATCACGCCGACGCCGTCGATCCGCATCGCGTCGGCACCCTCGACCAGGGCCATGTAGGTGGGCTGCGGGTTCCGCGCCAGATCGGGCGTCATCATGTTGGCGATCTGGCCGTCGGTCTCGTAGCTCATGGCCAGACGCTACCTCGGGCAACGGACCCAATGTTTGGTCCCGAGGCGCCTGAGCTGAGTGAGACTTCCACTACGATTTTGGCGATGGCCACCGATGGCGAGCGTCGAGAGGAGATCCTGGAGACGGCCGCGTCGCTGTTCGCGTCGTCGGGCATCCGGACATCCCTCAAGGAGATCGGCGACGCCTGCGGCATCCTGCCCGGGAGCCTCTATCACCACTTCGAGTCGAAGGACGCGATCGTCGTCGAGCTCGTCCAGCGCTATCGCGACGAGCTCGATCAGGTGGCGAAGGACGCGCTCGACTCGTTGCACGAGCCTGGGACGACCGGCCGTCGAGGAACGGGTCACCCAGCTCGGCGAGGCCATCGCCAGCTGTGCCGTCCGCAATCGGGC
Source organism: uncultured Microthrixaceae bacterium (assembly GCA_963776435.1). Taxonomy (GTDB): domain Bacteria; phylum Actinomycetota; class Acidimicrobiia; order Acidimicrobiales; family Acidimicrobilacustridaceae; genus UBA4742. The sequence goes on along the minus strand of CAVZMK010000010.1, from coordinate 1,645,413 downwards.
CGCGCTCCTCTTGACGCTCTACGAGCCGCCGACGACGGCGAGCGACGTGCTCGTCGAGCTTGCCCAGCAGGCTCCGACGGCGATCACCGCGGCCATGACCGACGTGCTCGAAGCCGGGCACACGACCGGCGAGGTCCGCGACGGCATCGATCTCCCGATCCTCGGCGAGCGGATCTGTCAGAGCATGCTCCACATCGGTGTCGGCGTCTTCCACCGACGCCAGGCCTCCCACCACCTACCGACGATGAAGTGCCGGGTGTTCCTCCACGGCATCGCCAAGCGCGCTCCGGCCGACACCACGCTCGACCGGTCTCCGGCCATGCGGGCCGCGCAGCAGGTGATCGCCGACCTGGAGCACGGCGGAGGACGACGACCGGTCCGCGCATCTGAGGTCGGTCGGTCGGGCCGAGTTCGCCCGGCGCGGCTTCGAGGCGACGACCATGCGCGACGTCGCCAAGGCGGCCGAGTCTGAGCACCGGCACCGTGTACCGGACGTTCCGGTCGAAGGACGAGCTGCTGCTCTCGATCATGCAGACGTTCTCCGACACCTTCTCCGCCAGTTGGGATGCGGTCCTGGAGACGGCCTCGTCTCCGATCGAGAAGGTCGACGCCCTCCTCTGGGTCAACATCAACCTGCTCGATCGTTTCAGCGAGGAGTTCAAGATCCAGATGGCGTGGCTGCGGCAGTCCCCTCCTGACTCCGTCCAGCTCGGCTTCTCGTTCGGCAAGCAGCTCAAGCACCTGCAGGGCGTGCTGGTCGAAGGCGAGCGCGACGGCAAGCTCCGTCCGGCCGACGGGTCCGCGCTGAACCAGGCGCGCTCGATGTACGAGGTGATCCTGACCCCGGAGAACGTGATCCGCCATGCGGGCCTCCGCGGGTCGCTCGACCTGGCCCGCGAGACCGTCCTGCGGGGTGCGTTGGTCCGCCGTTGATCAGAGCCCGATGCCGAGGCGGCGGCAGACCTCGGCCACCTCGTCGAAGATCGACGTCGGCACGATGTAGGGGTCAGTGGCGGAGATCTCCGTCCAGTGGTCGTCGATGTCCTCCGCGGTCGGGCCTGATCCAGCCGGGGATAGCCAGCCCTCGCCGAGAGCGACGAACGCGCGGGCGAAGCGCCCGGCGCACGCGGAGTAGTTGTGGTGGGTGACCTGGCACGCACGGCTGGCCAGGTACGTGACGATCGGGACGACCAGCTCGGGGGCGATGGCCTCGAGGAACCCAGACTCGTCCTGGTCGGGGTCGATGTCGCCGATGGTCTCGGTGACCATGCGGGAGAACCCGAACGGGAGCACAGTGTTGGCCAGGATGCCGTGCTCCTCACCTTCGATGGCGATCACGTTGTTCAGACCCATGAGCCCGGCCTTGGCCGCGGCGTAGTGGGCGGAGTTCGGTTGGCCGAAGAGACCGGCCGAGGACGCGATGAACACGAAGCGCCCGTAGCCCTGTGCCTTCATGACCCGGAACGCCGGCTGGCTCAAGTAGAACCCCCCGTGCAGGTGCACGTCGATCATCCGGCGCCAGTCGTCGGAGGAGAGCTCGTCGAACGGTGCAGTGTGGAAGATGCCGGCGTTGCTGACGACGGCGTCGAGCCGGCCGAAGGTGTCGACGGCCAGGTCGACGATGGCCTGGCCGCCTTCGGGACTGGCCACCGAGTCGTGCGAGGCCACGGCTCTCCCACCCATCTGCCCGATCTCGGCCACCACTGCGTCGGCCACGGTGTCGTCTGCGCCCGTCCCGTTCATCGATCCGCCGAGGTCGTTGACCACCACGGACGCGCCGCGCCCGGCGAGATCCAGCGCGTAGAGCCGGCCGAGCCCGCGTCCGGCTCCGGTCACGACCACCGTCTGTCCCTCGAAGTCGGTCATGGCGCACCCTAAGGTCGGAACAAATGTTGGGTCAATTGATTGATCGGCTGCTTGGCTGTCTCTAGTCTCGGTTCGTGACGGCGGTCGACCTGACCCGATTCGACCTGCTCGGCTCGGCCATCGCCGGCACGCCCTTGTCGGTGGCGGCCGCCGACCCTGGTCAGGGTTCGTGGACCGACGGCGCGGTCGTGTTCGTCGATGAGAGCCTTCGTCCGGTCGACCAGCTCCGGGCTGTCGCCGTCCAGGCGGCGCTGGTCGCGGCGGGCAGCCTCGCCCCCGAGATCCTCGGCGACCTCGACCGCCGCGGTCGGGTCACCGCAGCGGTACCTCGCGGTCGAGGGCCACCGGGCGCTCCACGCGTACGACGGACTCGTCCCGCCGGCGGTCCGGTCGCTGATCGATCCGTCGGTGGCGAGCACGCACGTCGTCGCCGGCCGAGTCCCTCGCCATCGCGAGGGGCAAGGAGCCGGTCGCCGACGCGCCGGCGCTGTTCGGCTCCATCCACCCTCGCCAGGTCCGGGCCGGCCAGGCGGAGCTCCGTCGAGGACGAGTCGGCCAGGCACGTGCCCCGCCGCCAGACCGGTAGAGAGATCCTGCAGGAGCTCGACGACGGCGAGGACGCCCACTCCGACGGCGGGTTCGACCTGTTCAACCCGGTGGGTGGCGGCGGTGCTGTCGGTCGGCTGCTACAGCGGTTGCTCGGCACTGCACGGTCGAAGGGCAAGGGGAGCCCTGGGGCGGAGTCGGCGACGCACCGGACGACGCGCGGGGGGAAGGTAGCCAGGGGCGCCGCGGTGTCGAGCACGCGGGCGGAGCTCACCGAAGACCTCGCCGCCCTGCGCCGCGGCGAGATGACCTATCCCGAGTGGAACGTCTTCGCCCGCCGGTACCGACCCGACTGGTGCACGGTCACCGAGGTCGAGCCGACCGCGGCCGCGACCGAGGTGAGGCCGGCGCCCGAGGCGGCGCGCGCTGCGCCGAACTCATCGCCCGCCTGGGTCTCGACCTCGAACGCCGCCACCGTCAACCGCAGGGCGACGACATCGACATCGACGCCACCGTCGAGGCGCGCGTCGAGGTCGCGGCCGGGTCGGCGCCGGACGACGGCGTCTACATCGACAGCGTGCGTGCGCCGGCGCGACCTGTCGGTCCTCATCCTGCTCGACATCTCGGGCTCGGCCGCTGAGCCGAGCGATTCCGGCGGCTCGGTGCACGACCACCAGCTGGCGGCGGCGGCGGCGCTGACCCAGGCGCTGCACGAGCTCGGCGACCGGGTGGCGCTGTACGGCTTCCGTTCGCTGGGGCGCAGCGCGGTCCAGGTGGTGCCGGTCAAGCGGTTCGGCGATCCGTTCGGCACGTCGACCTTGCGTCGCATGCGCGGCCTGGTGCCGGGTGGCTACACCCGGCTCGGCGCCGCCATCCGCCACGGGTCGTCGGTCCTCGAGGCCGAGGGCGGCACCGTGCGCCGTCTCCTCGTCGTGCTGTCCGACGGCTTCGCCTACGACCACGGCTACGAAGGCGCCTACGGCGAGGCCGACGCCCGGCGAGCGCTGGCCGAGGCCCGCCGGCGCGGGACCGCGTGCCTGTGCCTGAGCATCGGTGCCGGCGTCGACGCGGCGTCGCTCCGCCGCGTGTTCGGCACCGCCGCGCACGCCAGCCTGCCCCGGGTCGGCCAGCTCACGACCACGCGCCGGCCCGCTCTTCCGCTCCGCGCTGCGTCTCGGCCGAGGTGCAGCGGCGGACGTCCCAGCGCAACGAACGGACTCGTGAGCGTCTGCTGATCGAAAGGAGATCGAGGTGACGCGACGGCCACGCGCCCGTACTACGTCCCGGTGGGCAACGAGGAGCAGGTGTTCAAGGCCGCGTTCCGACAGGGTCTGTCCATCCTGCTGAAGGGCCCGACCGGCTGCGGCAAGACGCGCTTCGTCGAGTCGATGGCCCACGACCTCGACGCGACCGCTCGTCACCGTCTCGTGCCACGACGACCTCACGACCGCCGATCTCGTCGGGCGCTACCTCCTGCAAGGCGGCGACACCGTCTGGGTCGACGGTCCGCTGACCCGGGCGGTGCGGGAGGGGGCGATCTGCTACCTCGACGAGATCGTCGAGGCTCGCCAGGACACCACCGTCGTGCTCCACCCGCTCGCCGATCACCGGCGCGTCAGCTGCCCATCGACCGCCTCGGGGTGACGCTCGACGCGGCCGACGGGTTCTGTCTCGTCGTCTCGTACAACCCGGGGTACCAGAGCGTCCTCAAGGACCTGAAGGACTCGACCCGCCAGCGCATGGTCGCCATCGAGCTCGACTTCCCGCCACCCGACGTCGAGGAGAAGGTCGTCGCCCACGAGGCCGGCGTCGACCACGAGACCGCCGCGAAGCTCGTGCAGCTCGGCCAGGTGATCCGGCGCCTCGAGACAGCCGGGCTTGCGGGAGGTGGCGTCCACCCGCGTGCTGATCGCGGCCGGCCGCCTCGTGACCGAGGGGCTGAGCCTGCGCGACGCGGCTCGGGCCGCCGTCGCCGGCCCGCTCACCGACGACCCGGTCGTGACGGCGGGACTGTTCGAGCTGATCGACGCCTACGTGGCCGACGACGCGGCCGTGACCGCGGTGCCGTTGACCGGGCCATCTGGCTGCAGCTAGCTTTGGAACAAATGTCAGGTTCAGTAGCGAGCGAACGAGTCGCGATCGTGCCGCTCGTTCGATCTGGGGGAGTGACGTGTCCTACGAGAGCCATGCCGAGCCGATCAAGCTCGGCTACCTGTTCGACTTCAAGCTCCCCGACGGCTACCCCGACGAGATGCGCAAGGACCTGACCCGGCCCTTCGAGCTGGTCTTCAAGGAGGGGCTCGAGCAGGGGCTGATCGACCGGCCGGTCGAGATCGTCTACCGCGAGGTCGAGGGTCTTCCCAAGGGCACGATCAAAGCGGTGATCGACGCGTACGGCGAGCTGGTCGACGAGGGATGCCTCGCCGTCTTCGGCCCGGCGATCACCGACAACACGCGTCCCGACGAAGGAGGCGATCGAGGAGCGCTTCCACGTGCCGGCGATGAGCATGCACGGGGACCGACGACTGGCTGGGGGAGTGGACGTTCGCGCTGCCGCAGGGCTCGATGACCGACGAGCCGATCTTCTGGGCCGACCTCATCGCCAAGGATGGCTACAAGACGGTCGGCGTGCTCGTCGAGCGGTCGCTGGTCGGCGAGTCCTACATCCGGGCTTCCGCCAGGCGTGTGCGCGAGCGGGGCATCCAGATCGTGGCCGAAGAGTGGATCCCGCAGACGGCGCAGGACATCGGCGGCGCAGGTGCGCGCGCTGCACGACGCGAAGCCGCAGGCCATCGTGCACTGCGGCTTCGGCTTCGGCATCGTGTTCGTGACCATGGCGCTCGGACGAGCTCGACTGGGATCCACCGCGCTACATGGGTACCGCCTTCCAGAACGCGTGGGTCAACCCGATCATGTGGAACGCGATCCTCGGTTGGACGGGGTTCGACCAGTACGACGAGGGCAACCCCGTCGGCCAGGCCTTCCTCGACCAGTACGAGGCCGAGTACGACCGTCGACCGCAGTACTGCGTGCCGGTCATGAACCGCGACTTCGCCACCGTGCTGCTCCACGCGTTCGCCAACGCCCACCCGCTGACGCCGAGGGGGGTGAGGGACGCGCTGGAGACGGTGAAGATGATCCCGGCCGCCGGCGGCGCACCCGGCACCTATCTCTCGTTCGGCAAGTACATCCACCGGGGTTGGATGGGCGCCGGCTACCTGGTGGCCCGCCAGCTCGATCCCGATGGCGTCAACTCCCACCTCGTCGGACGCTTCGGAGATCAGTGATGGCGAGGACCGTCGAGGTCGAGACCGCCCCGGAGCTGACCATCGCGGGCGGTCGACGGCCCCGCAGCGCAAGAGCATCCTCGGGGGCATCGCGTGGGGCGTGTTCGGGTTCGGCCTCTTCGCGTTCGTCGTCTTCGTCAGCTACAACCTGCAGGCGCCGGGCCAGATGACCGCACGAGTCGCCAACCCCGAACGTCACGGGTGCGCCTCGGCCCGTCACGCCGCTCTTCGGCGACACCGCGTGGCTGACGAAGATGCAGTTGGGAACGATCGCCACGGTGCTGGTCGTGGTCGTGGCCATGGTGGTCATGTGGCGCCGCTACCCGCGGCACCCGGTGCTGCTCTGCGCCCTCGCGTGCACCGCGATCGTGTGGATGGACCCGATCATGAACTGGGCGCCGTACGCGGTGTACAACCCGCAGCTGTGGCACCTCCCCAACGACTGGATCCTCGTCCGGCTGTCGCCGACCATCGAGCCGTTCGTCGTGCTCGGGTACGTGACGTTCTACCTGGGGCCGTTCTTCCCGGCGATCTGGATCCTGCGCAGGCTCCAGGCGCGGCGCGGGGTCGAGTCGTTCTGCTCCCGCCACCCGCTCGTCAGCCTGGCGGTGCTCGTCTACGTCATCGGGTTCGTCTACGACGCGCTGCTCGAGATCTTCTGCATCCGGGCCGGGTTGTACATCTACTCCCAGGTGATCCCGTTCGGCTCGGTCTTCACCGGCAAGGCCTTCCAGTTCCCGTTGCTGTGGGAGTCGTCGCTCGTCACGCTCGTGATGATCCCGGCGGCGGTCCTCGTGTACCGCGACGACACCGGCAAGACCGTGGCCGAGAAGCTGGCCCAGCGGTTCAAGCTGTTCGCCACAGCGCCCGGCACTGGCGACCTTCCTCATGATGTTCGTCATCCTACAGCGTCGCCTACGCGCGGCTATGGCCTCGGTTTCGCGGTCATCCGCTGGACCAAGTCCGCGACCTCGGTGGCGTGCCCGTTCCCGTATCCCGAAGCCAAGACCTATGACCCGAACGGCTTCTACGCCGACGAACGGCCAACCCGGGCCGTACTCCCCGGGCAACTGGGACCGGTGGATGTCGATGCAGCCCGACGGTCGCCCGAACGTGCCCACCAACCCGGACGGCCGCTGCAGCCCCCAGAACCTCGGCAAATAGCCCTGACGCCGCCGAAAGTCAGGGGTTGTACTGGCGCGTCGGGCGAGCGACGAGCTCGTTGATGCACACGCCGTCGGGAAGGCTCATGACGAACGCGATGATGTCGGCCAGCACCGCCGGATCGGCCGGCGTGGCCTCGCCCGCGAAGTACGGATAGTCGATCGGCGGAACGTCGCCGTCGATGACGAGGCCCTCGAGGGTCAGCCCCTCGGTCTCGAACATCCCCGGCATGATGTGGCTGACGTTGATGCCGTCGGCCGCCAGCTCCAGGCGAAGGGTGTCGACGGCCGCTTGCAGCCCCCGCTTCGATGCGCTGTAGATCCCCGTGCCCGGCAGCGGCGTCACCGCTCCCGCCGAGCCGACGACGATCACATCGCGCCTCCGGGCAGGATCGAAGTGTTCGGCGGCGAACCGGACCGTGGACAGGGGTGCGAGCAGGTTGAGCTCGAACAGCCCGCGCCACGACTGGGGAGTACCGGTCGTGATGCTGCCCACCATCATCTGGCCCGCGACCGTGACGACACCGTCGAGGCCGCCCAGACGCCGAGCGGCATCGGCGACCGCGATCTCGAGCGCGTCGATGTCGGTCACATCACAGGGAACCGGGATCGCTCGGTCGCCCAGCTCGTCGTGGAGCCCGTCGAGCCGCTCCGTCCGGCGGGCCATCATGGCGACGGAGCCACCTGACCGCACGATCGCCCGGCACACCTCCGCACCGATGCCGCTCGACGCGCCCGTCACGAGCACCCGTCGTCCACCGAGGTCGACGCCCATCACATCGCCATGCTGGCGGCGTCGGTGACGCGACCGTCGGTCACGTCCAGGATCGTGCCGATGTGCTCGGCGATGTCCTCGGGTGTGATCGCCTCCTTCATCAACCCCTGGGCGTGGACGACGGCCAGTCGCGCCGCGCCCCCCATGCCGACCTGGATGACCTCGCCGTTGAGGTCACAGGTGTCGTGCGCCAGGTACAGCGCGGTCGGCGAGCACATGTCCGGGGGCATGCTGGCATTCACCGCCGTCATCGTCGCCTCGTCCATGTGGAACAGATCGGCCAGCCTGTCGTTCTCCGAGGCGGACATCCGGGTGTGGGCACGCGGGGCGATGGCGTTGACCCGGATGCCCGTACCCGTGGCCTCGGTGGCCAGGTTGCGGGTGAGCCCGAAGACCGCCCCCTTGGCCGCTCCGTAGCTCGCGAGCTGGGGGACACCGCCCAGCATGGCCTCGGATGCCGTGTTGACGATCCGTCCGTAGCCCGTGGCCCGGAAGTGTTTCCACGCAGCTTGCGTCACGAACAGCGTGCCGAAGAAGTGCACGTCCATCATGCGCCGGAACTGCTCGACCGTGAGGTCCTCGAACGGTGCCGGATCGTTGATCCCGGCGTTGTTCACCAGCACGTCCAGCCGGCCGTATTTCTCCAGGGCCCGATCGATGATCGACCTCGCGGCCGCCTCCTCGGAGACGTCCGCGAAGCACGCGACGGCCTCACCTCCGGCCCCGCGGATCTCGGCCACGACCTCGTCGGCCGGCTCGCTCGAGGCACCGCTGCCATCGATGGCCACGCCGTAGTCGGCAACGACGACGCGTGCACCGCGCTCGGCGAACAGGAGAGCGTGCGATCGTCCGATGCCTCGTCCCGCGCCCGTGACGACCACGACTCGGTCGTCGAACCGCAACTGATCCATCGTGCAGGTCCCCCGAACTTCTGGAACGACTGTTTGGTTCGATACCCTAGACTGCTTGGGAGGTCGAGCGTGGAGGAAGCGGACGTGACGGAGGCATTCGAAGGGGTCGACTTCTTCGTCGACGAGTCGCTGTACGACGACCCCTACCCGTACCTCGAGTACCTGCGGGAGACCAAGGGTCCGGTCTGGATCGACGACCGCTACAACATGGCCGTCGTCACCGGCCACGACGAGGAGGTCGCGGTCCTGCGTGACAACGAGACGTTCTCGTCGTGCAACGCGCCGGCTGGTCCGTTCGCCCCCCTGCCGGTCGAGGTCGAAGGCGACGATGCCGGCCCGGTCATCGACCAGTACCGCGACCAGATGCCCATGCACGAGTACATGGTCACCATGGATCGCCCGCAACACGACGACTACCGCGGCCTGATGAAGCGCCTGTTCACGCCGCGGCGACTGGCCGAGAACGAGGACTTCATGTGGCGCCTGGCCGACGAGCAGATGAAGCGACTTCATCGCCGCGGGCGAGGTCGAGTTCTGCAACGCGTACTCCTCGCCCTTCGCCGGCTTGGTCATCGCCGACCTGCTGGGCGTGCCCGACGAGGACATGCCGCGTTTCCGCGAGTACTTCGCCGCGCAGCTCGAGGACGTGGGCGACAACACGACGGCCATGGTCGAGAACCCGCTGGCGTTCTTCCACGACTCGTTCGCCGGCTACATCGAGCGAGCGTCGCCGGCAACCGCGAGCCGACGTCCTGACCCACCTGGCCGAGGCCACCTTCGCCGACGGATCGCAACCCGACGTCGACACGCTGGCCCGGGAGGCGGCCTTCGTGTTCGCCGCCGGTCAGGAGACGACGGTTCGGCTCCTCACCTTCTCCCTGCGCTACCTCGCCGAGCACCCCGACGTGCAGGAGCGGCTCCGGCACGAGCGCGAGCTGATCCCGACGTTCGTCGAGGAGATGCTCCGGTTGGAGAGCCCGATCAAGGCCCACTTCCGCATGGCCCGGCGCACCACGACCGTCGGCGGCGTCGCGCATCGCGGCCGGCATGACCGTGATGTTGGTCAACGGGGCCGCCAACCGCGACCCCCGTCACTTCGAGCGACCCGACCGAGGCCAGGCTCGACCGCGAGAACGCCCGGGACCAACTCGCGTTCAGCCGCGGCATCCACGTCTGCCTCGGTCAGTCGCTCGCCCGCGCCGAGGGGCGGGTGACCCTCGAGCGGGTCCTCGACCGGATGGCCGACATCCGCATCTCCGAGGCCGCCCACGGCCCGGCCGATGCCCGGCGCTGGGAGTACCTGCCCGACCTGGCTCTTCCGAGGCCTGACCGAACTGCACCTGGAGTTCACGCCCACCGGCCTCTGATCACGCCCGGCCGGCATGGTGACCGTCCGAGGAGACAGGATCTAGGGCATGGCGCGTCAGGTGGAGATCTTCCACAGAGGTCTGGACTTCGGTGAAGGGCCCCGATGGCACGAGGGCCGACTGTGGCTATCGGACTTCTTCCAGCATCACGTCCTGTCGTTCGGACCGGACGGCGCGCCGCGTGTCGAGGTCGAGCTGGACGACCAACCGAGCGGTCTGGGCTGGTTGCCGTCGGGTGAGCTCCTGGTGGTGGCGATGCGATCCCGCCAGGTCCGGCGGGTCGACGGTGAAGGCCACGTGCACCTGCACGCCGACCTGTCGGCGATCGCAACGGCCGCGGCGAACGACATGGTCGTCGACGGGAACGGCAACGCGTACGTGGGCAACTTCGGGTTCGACATCGAGGCGACGCGGCCGGAGCGTCGCCTCGCCGATCTCGCGCTCGTCAGGCCGGACGGGACCACGGAGGTGGCCGCCGCCGGACTCAAGTTCCCCAACGGGTCGGTGATCACGCCCGACGGCCGCACGCTGATCGTGGGCGAGTCGACCGGTGCGCGGTACCTCGCGTTCGACATCGATGACGACGCCCGGCTGACCAACCGGCGGGTGTGGGCCGACGTGCCCGGGCACGGTCCGGACGGCTGCGCCCTCGATGCGGACGGCGGGATCTGGATGGCGGACGCATCCGGCTCGGGCTGCCATCGGGTCACCGAAGGCGGGGAGATCACCGACACGATCGTCGCCAGCCAGCCCGTGTTCGCGTGCACGCTGGGCGGCGCCGACCGCGCGGACGCTCTACCTCATCACCGCGCCGGCGTTCGGGACGGCGGCCTGTGCGGGCAAGGGTCTCGGTCGCGTCGAGGCGACCCAGGTCGACGTCCCCGGGGCGGGCTGGCCTTAGGGCTGAGCGATCGCTCAGACACGACGCTACGGTGTGCCCCTTGGTCACCGGAGGAGCGATGGAGGGGGAGCAGTGACGATTCGTGTCGTGCAGTGGACGACGGGCAACGTCGGCAAGCAGTCGGTCGAGGCGGTGTTGAAGCGCCCGGACCTCGAGCTGGTCGGTTGCTACGCCTGGTCGGAGGACAAGTCCGGCAAGGACATCGGTGAGCTGTGCGGCCTCGCCGCCGATCGGGCTCGCGGCCACGAACGACATCGACGCGCTGCTCGCCCTCGAGCCCGACTGCGTCATCTACAACCCGATGTGGTTCAACGTGGACGAGATGGTCCGCATCCTCGAGTCCGGCGCCAACATCGTCGCCACCGCGGCCTTCATCAACGGCCAGTCGTACCCCGACGACGGGCGCCAGCGGATCCTCGACGCCTGCGCGAAGGGCGGCAGCTCGATGTTCGGCAGCGGCGTCAGCCCGGGCTACATCGAGCTCATCGCCATCGCGCTGGCCAACGCCTCGGACCGCATCGACCACGTGCTGATCAGCGAGGAGGCCGACACCACGGCCTACGACTCGCCGCCCACCGAGATCCCGGTCGGCTTCGGCCGCCCGCTCGACGACCCCGAGCTCCCGGCCATGACCGCGGCGGCGACGGTGGTCTTCAGCGAAGCGGTCGCGCTGGTGGGCGACGCCCTCGGGGTCGTGTTCGACGAGATCGTGTGCGAGGCCGAGTACGCCAAGACCACCAAGGAGCTCGACCTCGGCTCCTGGACGCTGGCCAAGGACACCGTCGCCGGCGTCACGATCCACTGGCTCGGCAAGATCGGCGGCAAGAGCATCGTCGAGATGCGGGTGCGGTGGCGCAAGGGCGACGCGCTCGAGCCCGACTGGGACGTCGGCATGGGGTGGACGATCGAGATCCAGGGCCGGCCCGACGATCACCACGAAGATCGACATCCTGCCGCCGCCGTACTTCGAGGCGACGACCATGGAGGAGTTCATGGTCCTCGGGCACATCCTCACCGCGCTGCCCGTCATCAACGCCATCCCCGCCGTCGTCGCCGCGCCGCCCGGGATCGTCACCTACGAAGACATCCCGCTCCCGCTGCCCAAGGGCTACGTCCCGACCTGACCTGGGGGAAGTCGGGCCCTGTAGGGTCCCCGGGTCGGAGCGCTTCTCGGGGGCTGGTTGGCGACGCCTGGAGGTCGAGATGGGGATCACGGTCGAGCGGGTCGGACACGTCGTGCTCAAGGTGAGCGACCTCACCAGGGCGCTGGAGTTCTACCGCGATGGCCTCGGTCTGACCGAGGTGGCCAGGGGGGACTTCGGCGACGGGACGATGGTGTTCCTGTCGTCCGGTCGCACCCACCATGACATCGGACTCGTCGAAGTCGGCGACGATGCCCGCCGACCCGAGGGCGGTGACATCGGGCTCTATCACGTCGCCCTGCACATCGGCGACGACCTCGACACGCTGCGCGAAGCCCGCGACCACCTCCAGGCCTGCGGGGTCCCGATCCAGTGGATCGCCGACCACACGGTGAGCCAGTCCATCTATGTCGCCGATCCCGACGGCAACAACATCGAGCTCTACGTCGACGCCGACCCGGCGATCTGGCGGGACGACCCCGCGGCGGTGGCCCATGCCACCGGGCTCAGCCTGGACTGAGGAACGACCCGCGCCCACCGGCACGCCATGTGGGCGCGGGTTCCCTACGCATGGTGGGGTGGTCGACGGTCGACCCACGGCCGCGCCTGCTCGAGCTGGCCGGCCAGGCGGAGCAACGTCGCCTCGTCGGCGTAGCGCCCAGGAAGTGCATCCCGATGGGTAGACCCTCGTCGTTCCAGTGCAACGGCACCGACATCGCGGGCTGGCCGGTGATGTTGGCGATCACCGCGGAGTAGGCCACCGAGGCGCTGCTCACCTCGAGTCCGCGCAACGGATCGTCGGCGGTCGACACCATCTCGCCGAGCCGCACCGGTGGGAGCGACATCGTGGGGTTGAGGAACACGTCGCAGTCGACGAAGAACGCGGCGACGCGGCGCGAGTACCGCTGGAGCGTCTCGATGGCGCTCAGGTAGCGCCCTGCCGACACGGCCCGGCCCATCTCCCAGAACGCCCAGGTCAGCGGCTCGAGCTCGTCGGGACCTGGCTCGCGGCCGAGTGCGCTTCACCCAGTAGTCGAGGATCCATGCCGTCGCGCTGTTGAACACGACACCGATGGCCTCCCCCTCCTCGTCGGTGAACGGCGGCAGCGCTCGTCTCGACGAGCTCGTGTCCGAGCTCGGCCAGCAGCGCCACCGTCTTGTCGAGGCCGACCACGCAGTCGGCGTGGCCTTTCTGGCCCGCGCCGGTCAGGGAGGTGAAGCCGATGCGGAGCCGGCCCGGATCGGCGCCGACCTCGTCGAGGAACGGCCGGTCAGGGGGCGGCGCCACGTCGGGGTCGCCCAGCATCGGTCCGCTGGTGGCGTCGAGCACCGCGGCGCTGTCACGCACGGTCCGGGTGACGACGTGCTCGACCGCCCAGCCGCTGACCGCGTCGCCGTACTCGGGGCCGAGCGGGTTGCGGGCTCGGGTCGGCTTCAAACCGAACAGACCGCAGTTGCTGGCCGGATAGCGGATCGAGCCGCCGAGATCGTTGGCGTGGGCGATCGGCACGATGCCGGCGGCGACCGCGGCCGCCGAGCCGCCGCTCGAACCGCTGGTCGATCGCGTGAGATCCCACGGGTTGCGGGTCGGGCCGAACAGCGCGCCCTCGCAGGACGGTGACATGCCGAACTCGGGCGTGGCCGACTTGCCGACCACCACCAGGCCGGCCGCCTCGAACCGCGTGCACGATCTCCGAGGTGTAGGTCGAGACGTTGTCGGCGAGGAAGCGCGAGCCCTCGGTGAAGCGCACCCCCTCGACCTCGGCGACGAGATCCTTCAGCAGCATCGGCACCCCGGCCAGCGGCCCCGCCGCTGCCGCCGCCTGGCCGAGTGCCCGCTCGAACATCGGGGTCACCACCGCGTTGAGCGTCGGGTTGAGCGCCTCGATGCGCTCGATCGCCGCCTCGACGAGCTCGGACGCCGTGACCTCGCCACGTGCGACCAACTCGGCCTGCGCGATTCCGTCCAACTCGGCGAGGTCGGTCATCCGATGCACCGCCTGGTTCATCGTGGCGAAGTGGACCTCGCCGAGCACGTCGATCCGCGGGCTCGGCAGGCCGACGCGCTCGAGGGTCCCGAGGAACTCGGGGCTGACGACGAACGCCTCGTGGGTGGGCAGATCGGGACACGAGTCGTAGACCGTGAGGCCGCGTCTCGGTCGTGACCGCCAGGTGCAGGTCGAGCGCTTCGGGCGGAAAGAAGCTCATCATCTCGTGGTGGGCCTCGAGGAGGGTCTCGGGGTCGCCGTCGAAGGTGTAGCGGGCGAGGATCATGAGTGGCACCTTTCGGTGCTCGGTTGGTTGTTCACCTGATAGGCGCGAGATCAGATCTCGCGGCCGCGAGAACGCCGCCGAGCCAGAATGGAGCGTGGTGTTCACCTCCGACGCTGGTCGGTCGTGACCTGCCGCTGCGTCGTCTGAGTCGGGCGCTCGACGAGGCCGCCGCGGGCATGGGACGGCTGGTGCTGATCTCCGGCGAGCCCGGAGTCGGCAAGACCGCCTGGCCGCCGTCGCGTTGGCCGAAGCCGAGCGCCGCGGCGCCCGGACCGCAACCGGTGTGTGCTGGGACGGCGCGGGCGCGCCGGGGCTGTGGCCATGGGTCCAGGTGCTGCGGACGCTGCGATCATCGGTTGGGCGCGATGGGTGGAACCGGGCCACCGGTCCGGGCCACGAGGCACTCGCTCGGTTGATCGACTCCGACCAGCTCCCGACCGTGAACGCCGTGCCGTTCCACGTCTTCGACGCGGTGCTGCAACTGCTCGAGGGACTCGCCGCCAGCGCGCCGGTGGTGCTCCTCCTCGAGGACGTGCAGTGGGCAGACGGTGCGTCGGTGCAGCTGCTCGACTTCCTCCAGCGCCACGCCGGCCACCTCCCGCTCCTCCTGGTGGCCACCTACCGGGCCGACGAGTTGGCCCATCCGGATCATCCGCGGCGAGACGCCGTGTCGCCGAGCTGGCGCAGAACGCCGTTGCGATCGGCCTGGAGGGCCTGGACAACGACGGTATCCAGCAACTCCGCGACCAGCTCGGCGTCGACCACGACGCTCGCCGAAGCCGAGCATCTCCGACGGCTCACCGGTGGCAACCCGTTCTTCGTCATCGAATCGGTCGGCCTTCACCTCACCTTCCGAGTCTCTCGGAGTCCAGCGGGCCATCGACCACCGCATCGACGCGCTGGGCGATCTCGAGCGCGAGGTGCTGACCGTCGCGTCGGTCGTGGGAAGGATCGTGCCCGACGCAGTCGTGGCCGCGGTGGTCGGCGAGGACACGACCGCGGCGCTGGCTGCGATCACCCGGGCCGGGCTCATGCACGCTGACCGCGAGACGCACTCGTTCGTGCACGACCTCGTGCGCGAAACCGTCCGCGACCCGGTCGTCGATCGACGAGCGTCGCGCCATCCACGCCGCCATCGTCCGGGCATCGACCAGCCCCGAGGTGGGCGCCGCTTTGCTGCCCGCGCAGACTCGCCTGGCACGCGACTGCAAGCCGTCCCCGAGATCCCCGCCGAGCTGGCGGTGGAGCTGCTCGAGGCCGCCGCGCTCGACGCCTCCGCCCGCATGACCCACG
This sequence comes from uncultured Microthrixaceae bacterium, assembly GCA_963776435.1. Classification (GTDB taxonomy): domain Bacteria; phylum Actinomycetota; class Acidimicrobiia; order Acidimicrobiales; family Acidimicrobilacustridaceae; genus UBA4742. The sequence goes on along the minus strand of CAVZMK010000010.1, from coordinate 1,629,888 downwards.
AAGCGGCCGGACGTCATCTCGAGACCGCGGCCTCCCTCGCCACCGACCAGGACGACCGCATCCGGCTGACGCTGGCGAGCGGCCACGCCTACTTGCGCGCGGGCGAGCTCACGCTGGCCCGCAACCGCTTCGCCAGCCTGCTCGACGAGCCACCCGAGGTCCGGGCCCGAGCCCTGCTGGGACTGCATGCCCTCGGCGAGGTGGCGGCCGGCGACGCCTTGACCGAGGTCGTACGCGGCCTCGACGAGGTCCATGACGAGCTGGGCCCGATGCCGAGTCGGCCCTGCGGGCCGAGGTGCTCGCCGCCCGCAGTCGCTCGCGTGCCCACCTCCTCGCCGATGACCGTGCCGAGGCGACGCAGATGGCCGCTGATGCCCTCGAGCTCGCTCGGTTGGCGGGCGATGACCGGACGCTCGCGGCCTGTCTCCTCGCTCATCACGACGCCATCTGGGAGCCGGGAACCGAGCAGGCTCGACTCGAGGTCGCGTTGCCGAGCTGGCCGGGTCGGCGAACGGCTCCACGAGCCCGCGTTCGAAGCCCAGGGCCTGCTGCTGGCCATGGTGGCCGAGCTCGAGCTCGGCGACCCGAGCTTCCGCCACACGCATCGACGGTTCGACGACGTCGCAGAGGCGTCGTGCTCGCAACGACTGCGCTTCTGGGCCGCCTCACGTCGGGGGACGATCGCGACGCTCGACGGCGACTTCGGGCGAGCGACCGCCGAGATCGACGCGGCGCACGAGCTCGGCGGCCGCATCGGCGAGACCGACGCGATCGGGCGTGTGGTGCGACCAACGGTGGCAGATCGCGCGCCAGCAGGGTGATCGCGACGCGATCCACGAGCTCTCTGAGGTCGCTTCGTGAAGTGCGGTGACCCGCATTGGGTGATGTACGAAACGCTGATCGCGGTCGAGCTGGCCGACCTCGAGCGGGCGAACCGCTGGGCGGCCGAGGTCGAGGCGCTCGGCGAGCGGTGGCCCCGGTGGGCGGCGCGCCTCTGGCTGACGTTCCTCACCCAGCTCGCGATCCTCCGAGACGATCACGCGGCGATCGACGTCGCTCATCGAGACACTCACCCCGGATGCCGACCGGTGGGCCGTGTTGGGGGGCGGCGTGATCGTCGACGGGCCGATGAGCCTCTGGCTCGGTCGACTCGAAGCAGGCTCGCGGCGACCACGAACGCGCCGCGACCTGGTTCGCCCAGGCCGAGGCCAGCGCGCTCCGCCTCGGGAGCCACCTCTGGACCGTCGAGGCACGAAGCAACCGGGTGGCCGCGCAACACGAGCTGGGAACCGCGACGACCGCGGAACTTGCCTCCGTCATCGGTGAGGCCGAGCAGATCGGCTTGCACCCGGTCGCCCGACGCCTTCGAAGCTTGATGACCCGCGCCGCGCCGAACGTCTTCCGGCTCGACCGCGACGTGTGGACGCTCGCCTGGGATGGACTCGAGATTCGAATGCCCGACGCCAAGGGCCTACGCGACCTCCACACCTTGGTGGCGAACCCCAGAGTCGAGATCAGTGCCGTCGACCTCGCTTCCGGGGGGACCGCCACCGCCATGTCGACGGCGCCCGTTCTCGATCAGCGAGCCAAGGACGACTACCGGCGCCGACTCGACGAGCTCGACGACGCGATCGACCGCGCGATGCTGCGGCAGCATCACGACCGTGCGACCGAGCTCGAGACCGAGCGCGAGGCCCTGCTCGACGAGCTGCGTCGAGCGACTGGACTCGGCGGGCGCGACCGGCGCCTCAACGACGAGGCCGAGAAGATGCGCAAGACCGTCACGGCCCGCATCCGCGACACGCTGCGCAAGCTCGACGACCGGCACCCGCAGATGGCCGCCCACCTGCGTGAGTCCGTGCGCACCGGGGCGCACTGCTCCTACGCACCGTCCCTGGCCGTGACCTGGGAGCTGTAGGCGCCGCTCGGCCGAGGTGGTGCAGCGTCAAATCCGCTTCCAGTGGCAACCCGAGCCGGGGTAGACGATCGGCTACTCTGGGCGCCAGGCCCGCCGTCGAGCGTCGCAGGGGTGAACGATGTCTACGAGACCGGCTCGGATGCGGTCGACACCGTGCGAGTGCGACGAACGACGGGCGAGCGGATCATCTTCTGGACGCTGCCCCCGGTCGCGATCATCTGGATCGCTGCCTTCTTCCTCTTCCCTGGCTTCGTTCCGCCGATGTCTCCCGAGTCGTCGGCCGCGGAGGTGGCGGCCTTCTACAGCCAGAACACGGCCCGCGTCCGCTACAGCATGATCCTCTTCAACTGGTTCTGCGTGGCGCTGATCCCGATCCTGATGTTGATCGTCGAGCGCATGCGTGGGATGGCCCATCGCACACCCATCCTGCGGTACTGCGTGATCGGCGTGGCCGGAGCCGCACCGATCGCCTTCCTCACCTCCACCGTCTTCTGGCTCATCGCCGCCTTCCGGCCGGACCGCGCGCCAGACCTCACCCAGCTCTCAACGACCTCGCGTGGATCACCTTCACCTGTGGCGTCCCCTTCCTCATCGCGCCTGTGTGTCTTCCTGGCGGTGTCGATCTCCTTCGATCAGCAGGACCAGCCGGTGTTCCCTCGATGGGTCGGCACAGTTCAACGTCGTCATCGCCGTCGCCCTCGTGCCCGCGGGGTTCGCCGGCTTGACGCTGAGCGGCCCGTTCGCCTGGAACGGGTTCCTGTCGTTCTGGGTCAGGAACGTCGCCATCGCGCTCTGGATCGTCGTGATGGCCGTCGCGCTCAGACAGACGATGGATCGTGATCGCAACGCGGGTCGAGGCGACCGCGTGAGGATCTCCGCCTGGCGCGACGATCCGAAGCGTGAGCTGTGGTTCGCGTGGTACGCGACGGTCGCCTTCTACAGCCTCTACTCCGTCGTGTTCTTCATCATCACGCGCACCCAGCCTCCGGGTCAAGCCGTGGTACGACCCGGACCAGGTCGTGCGATGGTTCGCCGACCGGCACTCGGGCCTGCTCGTCGGGTTCGCGCTGATCTTCGTGCTGGGCGGGTTCTCGGCGACGTCCATCGCGCTGATCACCTACTCGATCCGACGGATGTCGGTCAGCCGTGCGTTCGCGTACTCCTACCTGATCCTCTACGCGATCAGCGCCGTCCCCGGGTTCATGTTCATCTGCGTGGCCATGACCGTCGGCGCCATGCGACCCGACCGCAGCCCCGAGCTCCAGCGGTGGCTCTACGACCTGGGCTTCCTGTCCTTCTCCGGCACGATGGGCGTCTTCCTCATCGGGTCGTTGATCTGGATGGCCGCGATCCTGCTCGACCAGAACCGCGTCTTCCCGAAGTGGTTCGGCTACCTGAACCTGTGCAACGCGCTCACCGAGGTCGTGGTCGCGCCGTCGTGGATCTTCCAACGTGGCGTCCTGGCGTGGAACGGCGTGATCGCGTGGTGGATCAACGTCGTGGTGTTCGGCCTGTACACCGGTGTCTTCATCTACCTGCTGAGGAACATGATCCTGCGCGAGGACTTCGGCACCGGGCCCCTCCCCGACCTCCCGCCGAGGCGACCGCGGCGCTCACGCCCCGCGGCGGAGGCGGTCGCCGTCATGACCACGACCGAGGACGCGACGGAGGCCACGCGAGCGACGGACGGGAACCGTGTTCCCGGCGAACCGGACATGTGGTTCTTCGTCTTCTTCGAATCGCTCGTCTTCACCTCGTACTTCTGCGTCTACCTGTACTCCCGCACCCAGAACGAGCGTGCCTTCCTCCACGCGCAGTCACAGCTCCTGCTGTGGCTCGGCATCCTCGACACCATCGTGTTGCTCACCAGCTCGTGGGTGATGGCCCGCTGCGTCCAGCACGCGCGTGCCGGGCGGCATCGAGCTCGCGCGGCGGTTCGCGCTCGTCGACCGCAGGACTCGGGGTCGTCTTCCTCGCGCTCAAGATGGTCGAGTGGGTGAGGCTGATCCACGAGCGGGGACACCTTCACCAGCAGCGACTTCATGCAGTACTACTTCTTCCTCACCGGGATCCACGCGATCCACCTGCTGATCGGCTTCGTCGTGCTCGGCGTGCTCGTCTACCAGCTGTCCGATGCGAAGCGGCGCTCACAGGAGACCATCGAGACGTGCTCCACGTACTGGCACACGGTGGATCTCTTCTGGGTGCTCATCTTCGCCATGCTCTACATCGTGAGGTGACTGGTGGAGCACTCGGGTAAGACGCGGCTCTTCGTGGCGTGGCTCGTCCTGGTGGCGATCACGTTGATCTACCTGTGGATCGACAACGCCGCCGACGCCAACGGCGTGCTGCTGGCGAGCACCGGCGTCACGGTGGTCGCGATCTGCCTCGCCCTCGTCAAGGTCCGGATCATCATGCGCGAGTTCATGGACGTGCGACACGCGCCTCCACTCCTACGCCGCCTGACGGACCTCCTGGTGGTCATCATGGCGGTGGCCCTGCTGGGCACCTACTTCGTGGGAAGGGCGCTGGCCTGAGCGGACGTCGGTTGCCTCAGACAGTCGTGACGGCGAGCCCCACCTCGATGAGCTCGCCGACGATGGATGCGTCCGCCTTGGTGTCGGTGATCAGCTCGTCCACGGTGTCGATCGCGCAGATTCGCGCGAATGCCGTCTCGCCGAGCTTCGAACTGTCGGCCACGACGACGGTGTGCCGAGCGCGGTCGATCATGGCGCGGTTCGTGTGCGCTTCGGTCTCGTGGTGGGTGGTGAGCCCGTCGAGGACGCCTATGCCATCGACACCGACGAACGCGACATCGAGGTTGAGGCGAGCCAGGTTCTGATCGGCGGCGGGTCCGACGAGCTCGTACGACTCGGGTCGAGCGGTACCGCCCGTGACCACCAGCGTGAGGTCGCGGCGTATCGCGAGCTCCCCCGAGATGTTCAGCGCGTTCGTCACGACGGTGAGGCCCTTTCGGCCGGTGAGCGCGCGTGCCACTTCGGTGGTCGTCGTCCCCCCGGTCAATCCGACCACCGCACCGTCTGTCACCCGGGTCACCGCTTCAGTGGCGATGCGGATCTTCTCGTCGTGATGCTGGCCGGCGCGGTATCGCAGGGGAAGTTCCAGCGCGACGTCGCGGGTGAGCGCCCCTCCATGGCTACGCCGGAGCAGCCGCTGCTCGTCGAGGAGCGCGAGGTCCCGGCGGATCGTCGCCGGCGACACGTCGAACTCACGGGCCAACTCGCGTGCGTCGACTGCGTACTGCGTCGCGACGACATCGAGGATCGCCGCGAGGCGTTGGGCCCGCTGCACGTCGTGAGGGTACCACCGCGGGACGTATTCGTGCGCGACAACGGTTGCTGAGTGAGCGACTTCTGTGCAAAGCTGCGCGGATATGAGCGTTCTCGCACAGGAGTTGGCGTCGCAGCCGGCACGCTGGCAGCAGGCAGCAGATGCGGCCGCGTCCGCAGGACTCCCCGAGGCCGGAGAGCGAGTGGCGATCGTGGGTTGCGGTACGTCGCTCCACGTTGCGACCGCGATTGCTGGCCTGCGCGAGGCGAGCGGCAACGGCGAGACCGACGCGTATGCGGCGTCGGAGTTCACGGGTCGTAGACGGTACGACCGGGTCGTCGCGATCACTCGCAGTGGTACGACGACCGAGATCATCCGGCTACTGCGTCAACTGGAGACGAGTGTTCCTACGCTCGTCGTCACCGCGGTCGCGGACTCGCCTGCGGCGGAGCTCGGTGACGCGACGACGGTGCTCGATTTCGCGGACGAGGAATCCGTGGTGCAAACCCGTTTCGCCACCTGCGCACTCGCGCTGTTCCGCGCCCATCTGGGCGAAGATCTCAGTCCGATCATCCGCGAAGGCGAAGCCGCGCTCGCCGAGCCGCTCCCCGTCGGATCGGAAGACGCCGAGCACGTGGTGTTCCTGGGACATGCGTGGACGATGGGAATCGCCGCAGAGGCCGCCTTGAAGCTTCGCGAGGCCTCACTGACCTATGCCGAGTCGTATCCGGCGATGGAATACCGCCACGGTCCGATCAGCCTCGCGGGACCCGCATCGTTCGTCTGGGTGCTCGGCACGCCGGATCCGGGGATCACGGCGGATGTCATCGCGACCGGCGCCACCGCTCGCGTCTCGGTCCGCGATGCCATGGCGGAACTGGTGCTCGTCCACCGGGTGGCGGACGCTCGGGCGAAGGCCAAGGGCCTCGACCCGGACCACCCGAGGCATCTGAGCCGCTCGGTGGTGCTGGCGTGATCGCGAACGACGGAATCCCTGGAGGTCCACACGTGAAACGGCAGCGGACACGGACGTACTTGATCGGGGTGGTCGCGGTGCTGGCCCTGGCCTCGACTGCATGTGGGAGCGCGGGCCATTCCGACGCGCTCACGCTGTGGCACGGCTACACGGACGTCGAAGCGAAGTCGTTCAAGAACCTCGTCGCCACGTGCAGCAAGTCGACCGGGATCAAGGTGAACCCTCTGTTCGTGAACAACGACAACGCGCTGGAGAAGCTGACGGTGGCGCTCCAGGGCGGACACCCGCCCGACATCACCTACCAGTACGGCTCCTCGATGCCCCAGATCGCGAAGGCGCCTGGGATAGTCGATCTCACGCAGTGGGTCAAGAGTCCCGAGCTGGGGTGGAACGACTTCATCCCCGGAGCGCGGAGCGCGGCCACGGTCGACGGGAAGGTGATGGGCGTCCCGGCGCTGACCGACAACCTTGCGCTCGTCTACAACAAGAAGCTCTTCGACGAGGCCCACCTCGCGTACCCGACCGCGACCTGGACCTGGGACGACTTTCGGGCTGCGGCCAAGAAGCTCACCATCGCGTCGAAGCATCAGTTCGGTTTCTCCTACCCGGCGGACGGCAGCGAGGACACGGTGTGGCACTACGTCCCGATGCTGTGGCAGAACGGCGGTGCGATCCTCAGCAAGGACAACAAGACCGCGGCATTCGACTCGCCCCAAGGAGTGCAAGCGCTCGAGGTGCTGCGCGGCATGGCGGTCGACGACAAGTCGGTGTACCTGGACATCCAGAACTCGCAATACACCGGGCTGTTCAACAACGGCAAGATCGGGATGCTGGTCACCGGGCCGTGGGACCTCACGAGCTTCCCCGACGTCAAGTACGGGGTGCAGACCTTGCCCGGCTTCAACGGAGATCATCAGACCATCGCCGGCCCGGACATGTGGTCGTTGTTCGACAACGGTCGGGTCGACGAGTCCAAGAAGTTCGTGGCCTGCTTGACGGCGTCCGAGCAGATGAAGACGGACGCGCTCGCAGCCGGTCACCTGCCGATCCGCTTGTCGCTCGTGAACGATCCCGCGTTCGTCAAGCAGCTCGACGCCACGGTTCCCGGGCTGGGTCTGTTCACGAAGAACCTCGCCCACGTGGAGCAGGCTCGACCGGTGCTCGCCGTGTACCCGCAGATCTCCGAGGCGTTGGGTCGTGCGATCGTCGAATCGATGCTCGGGCAGAAGGACGCGAAGACCGCGCTCTCTGGTGCAGCCAAGCAGGCGAACGCCGCCATCGCGGCTGCCGGATAGCGTGTGAGCGACACGCGCGGCGTCGGGGGAGGTGCGAGGAAGTGAGTCGGTTGCGACGGCTCCTCGTATCCGATCACATGACCGGCTGGCTGTTCATCCTCCCGTCGTTCGTGCTGATCGTCGTGTTCGGGTTCATCCCGATCGTCTGGGGACTGATCCTGTCGTTCCAGAAGGCCGGGCTGCTCTCGCCCGAGCGCCATTGGGTCGGGTTCGCCAACTACACACGGATCGCGCACGACCCCAAGGCCCGCGAGGCCGCGGTGAACACCATCTACTACACGGTGCTCTTCGTACCGATCTCGATCCTGACCGCGGTGTTCGTGGCCCATGCGCTCAACCGCAAGATCGCGCTCATCCGCTTCTACCGTCTCGCGGTGTTCCTGCCGGTCGTCACCTCGACGATCGCCACCGGCATCATGTTCCTCTGGCTGTTCGACAAAGACTTCGGGATCGTCAACTGGATGCTCGACAAGGTCGGTCTCGGACCCTTCGGCTTCTTCCAGGACCCGAACCAGGCGATGATCGCCCTCGTCATCATGACCGTGTGGGGGTGGCTCGGCTTCGACGCGATCATCTACCTCGCCGCGCTCCAGGGGGTGCCGCCTGAGCTCCACGAGGCGGCGGCGATCGACGGCGCCAGCCGCTGGTCCACCTTCCGGCGCATCACCTGGCCGATGCTCGGCCCGGCGACGCTGCTCCTCGTGGTCTGGTCGACGATCAGCGCGCTCCAGTTGTTCGACGAGGTCTTCTTCGTCACGAAGGGCGGACCCATCGGTCGGACCTCCGTCGTCGTCTTCTACGTCTACCGACTCGCGTTCGAACAAGGCCTCGGTGGTGTCGCGCTCGCCGGCTACGCCGCCGCGATCGCGTATGTCCTCTTCCTCGTCATCCTCGTGCTGACCCTCGCGCAGTTCTGGCTCGGTCGGCGGGCGGTGCACTACCAGTGACCACCGCCGTCGACATCTCCCAGCTGAAGGGCGAGACGGGCATGGTCGAGCAGCGGCGGCTGCGGCTCCTGCCGTTCGACCCGTGGCACCTCGCGCTCGCGCCGATCGCGATGGTGATGCTCCTCCCCTTCATGTGGATGCTGATCACGTCGCTCGAGACACCGGCGCAGACCTTGCGGTTCCCCCCGACGCTGTGGCCTGGCACCCTGCGGTTCGGGAACTACACCGCCGCGATCCAGGGTTCGGACTTCGCCAGGTGGTTCTGGAACTCACTCGTCGTGACGACCACCGTCGTGGCGAGCAACGTCGTGCTGTGCGCGCTCGCCGGCTACGCCTTCGCCCGCATCAAGTTCCTCGGAAGCAGCGTCGTGTACTTCCTGCTCCTGGCGACCCTGATGGTCCCGCTCCAGGTGGTGCTGATCCCCACGTTCCTCATCGTGAAGTCGTTGGGCCTGCTCGACACCCTCGGCGCGCTGATCGTGCCACACCTCGCGGATGTGTTCGGGATCTTCATGCTCACCCAGTTCTTCAGGACGCTGCCGATCGAGCTCGAGGAAGCGGCGCGCATCGATGGCGCGTCGCGTCTGAAGATCCTGTTCACCATCGTGCTGCCGCTGTCACTGCCGGCGCTCGCAACCTTGGCCGTGATCCTCTACCTGTGGACCTGGAACGACTTCCTCTGGCCGCTCGTCACGATCCTCACGAACCAGCGCGCCTTCACGCTCCAGCTCGGCCTCGCGACATTCCAGGGCGCGCACCAGACGCAGTGGCACCTGCTCGCCGCGGCGAACGTGATGTCGATGATCCCCCTCCTCCTGCTGTTCCTGTTCGCGCAGAGGTTCTTCGTCCGTGGCATTGCCACCCAAGGTCTGAAGGGATGAGGCCACGTGGCCGAGGTCGTGTTCGAAGCGGTGACGAAGGTCTATCCGGGGCCCGTGGTCGCGCTCGAGGAGCTCACGCTCGAGGTCGCTGACGGCGAGTTCCTGATCCTCGTGGGCCCGTCGGGGTGCGGGAAGTCGACCGCATTGCGGATGGTGGCCGGGCTCGAGAAGATCAGCTCGGGAACGATCCGCGTCGGCGACCGCGTGATCAACAACGTGGCCCCGAAGGACCGTGACATCGCGATGGTGTTCCAGAACTACGCGCTCTATCCGCACATGACGGTGGAGAAGAACCTCGCCTTCGGTCTGCGCCAGCGCAAGACGCCGAAGCCGGAGATCCGGCGCCGCGTCGACGATGTCGCGCAACTCCTCGGACTCCAGGACCTCCTCGGTCGCCGTCCGGGCGAGCTCTCGGGTGGTCAACGCCAGCGCGTGGCCATGGGACGCGCACTCGTGCGCGAGCCGGTGGTCTTCCTGCTCGACGAGCCGTTGTCGAATCTCGACGCCCAGCTGCGCCTCCAGATGAGAGCCGAGCTCAAGACGCTCCACAACCGCTTGGGCATCACCACGATCTACGTCACGCACGATCAGACCGAAGCGATGACGCTCGGCGACCGCATCGCGGTGATGTCGGCCGGGAAGCTCCAGCAGACGGGGAGACCGCAGGACGTGTACGACCGACCGGCCAACACCTTCGTCGCCCGGTTCATCGGCTCACCTCCGATGAACCTCCTGGCGGGCACGATCTCTGCGGGGCGGCTGTGTGCCGGCGATCTCGAGGTCGACCGGAGGGGTGCGCCCGACGGCGACGTGGTCGTGGGCATTCGACCCGAGGCGATGCGTCCGGTCGGCTCGGAACACACGGGCCCCGGGTTCGAGGTCCGCGTCGACGTGGTCGAACCGCTCGGTGACGCCGTCCTCGTGCACGGCACCGCACAGGCACGGAGCGCGGAGACCGCCGACGGCGTCGAGGACGTACCGCGGCTCGCCGACGACTCGGGCGGCCAGGCCACCGTGACGCTCAAGATCGATCCACGGGAACGGCCCGTCGTCGGCTCGACGCTGCACACCGCGATCGACCCGGACGAGCTTCACCTCTTCGACTCAACCACCGGCGTTCGGATCGAACCGTGAGCCTCAACCGAACGACCGGATGGGCCGCGGTGGTAGGGGCCTTTGCGGCGGGCGTCATCGCCGCGATCGTGATCGCGGGTTGTTCCTCGGGTAGCCAGCAAGCGGGCCACGCGGTCACCGACACCGTGCTCTGGGTCGCTCGCGGTGGCAACGACGCCGGTCCGGGAACCCAGGCGCATCCGTTCGCGACGATCCAACATGCGATGGACCTGGCGACGCCCGGCACAACCGTCACCGTGCGGGCGGGCGACTACCCGGAGCGGGTGACCGTCAAGGCATCGGGGGAGCCAGGACACCCGGTGACCCTCACGGCGGCCGCGGGCGAACGCGTGGTCCTCGACGGCTCGACCCTCACGGTGCCGCACGACCGGTCCGCCATGCTGCTCATCGACTCCAAGAGCTACGTGACGATCCACGGACTGGAGATCACGGGCTTTCGCAGCCACGCGTTCGAGCACGTGCCCGTCGGGATCCTGGTGCTGGGGTCGGGAGACCACGTCCGCATCGAAGACAACCTGATCCGGGACATGGGGACCACCTTCAAAGGCAGCGACGGCGGCGACGCCCACGGGATCGGCGTGTTCGGGACCTCGGACCACGCCCCCATCAGCCACTTGGAGGTCGTGGGGAACGAGCTGCGCAACCTCACCCTCGGGTCGTCGGAGGCGCTGGTCGTCAACGGCAACGTCACCGGCTTCCTGATCGCACGGAATCGGGTGCACGACACGAACAACATCGGCATCGACGCGATCGGGTTCGAGGGGGAAGCACCCGACCCCGCAGTCGATCAGGCGCGTGACGGTGTCATCCGGGACAACGAGGTCTGGAACATCGACAGCTACGGCAACCCTGCGTACGGCACCGACCGCAGCGCCGACGGGATCTACATCGACGGAGGCCGGGACATCCTCGTCGAGAACAACGTCGTACATGCCGTGAACATCGGGATCGAGCTCGCCAGCGAACACCACGGTCGTTCCACCAGCGGGGTGACCGTGCGCAACAACCTCGTCTACGACGCGACGGCGATCGGTCTGGCGATGGGCGGCTACGACACCCAGCGGGGAAGCACCCAGGATTGTGCGTTCGTGCGCAACACCGTGGTGGGCACCGATGGGCCGACGCTCCTCGTCCAGTTCGATACCCGCGACAATCGCATCACGGACAACATCTTCGTCGCCGGGCCGGGCGCGTCGTTCGTCGAGAACCCGTTCCGCGCCAACCGGGGAAACGAGTTCGACCACAACCTCTACTGGTCGGTCACCGGATCGCCCACCGGAACCTGGGAATGGCGAAGGGTGGACTACGGCGACTTCGAGAACTGGCGCGCGCACTCTGGCAACGACGCGCGATCGCGCTTCGCCGATCCGCTCTTCACCGATCCGTCGCACCACGACTACAGCGTCCCCGCCGATTCGCCCGCGACCCGCATGCGCGTTGGCTACCGACCGTCCTGAGAGGACCACGCCCACCATGAAGAAGGTCACGATCATCGGTGCTGGGAGCGTCGAGTTCACGCGCAGCATCCTGGCCGACCTCTGCGCCTACCAGGAGCTGCACGGCACGCTGGAGGTCGCGTTGTTCGACATCGACGCGGAGCGGCTGGCCTACGCGACGCGCGCCGGTCAAGACCTCGTCGATCAGATGGGGGCCGGCTACCCGGTGGTGGGCCACGGCGACCGGTCGCCCGCCCTCGACGGCGCCGACTACGTCGTCAACGAGATCCAGGTGGGTGGCTATCAGGCGACGCTGAAGGACTTCGAGATCCCGAGCCGGTTCGGGCTCCGCCAGACGATCGCCGACACGATCGGCATCGGAGGGATCATGCGCGGCCTGCGCACCATCCCCGTGATGGTCGGTATCGGAGACGAGATGAGTGTGCGGTGCCCCGACGGGCTCCTGCTCAACTACGCGAACCCGATGGCGATGGTGCCATGGGGTGTGTGGGCCGGCTCCTCGCTTCCGGCGGATCGCGTGGTCGGGGTGTGCCACAGCGTTCGCGACACCCACCGATTCCTGGCGGCGACGGTCGGGATCCCTGAGGAGCGCATCGCCTTCCGCACGGCTGGCTTCAACCACCAATGCTTCGTCTACGTGTTCCGCGACCGCGAGACCGGGGAGGACCTGTACCCGCGCCTGCGCGAGATCGTGGATGCCGACCCCGATGGCCTCGGTCGGCGCGTGCGCGTCGAGCTGTTCAAGCGCTTCGGCTACTTCCCCACGGAATCGTCGGAGCACAGCTCCGAGTACGTGCCCTGGTTCCTTCGCCACGACGACCAGGTCGAGCGCTACCGGTGCGAGATCGACGAATACATACGACGGTCCGACGAGAACCTCGAGGAGTGGGACCGGCTGCGCGATGCACTCGACGCCGGCCGACACCTCGAGGTGGAGCTCAACGACGAGCTGGCGAGCCAGATCATCCGGGCGCTCGAGACGGGAGACGATGTCGAGGTGTACGGAAACGTTCGCAACGCGGGCCTGATCGACGGACTCCCCGAGGACGCCTGCATCGAGGTGCCGGTGCTGGTCAACCGCAACGGCGTGCAGCCGACGCGCTTCGGCGCCCTGCCGCCGCAGTGCCTCGCGCTCAACCGCACCTTCCTCAACGTGGTGGAGCTGACCGTCCGCGCCTGTCTCGAAGGGTCACGTGAGCTCGTCTACCAGGCCGCGCTGCTCGATCCGAACACCTCGGCCACGCTCACGGTCGAGCAGATACTCGACATGGTCGACGAGCTCCTCGACGCCCACGGCGCGCTCATCCCCGAGCCGATCCGGCGCACGGCTCCCACCCGGCGCTGAGCGTGCCTTCCGCGAGCCGCTCGGTGTGACCGCTCAGCGTCCGCACGCCCTCGCGTAGCGCCGAAGCACCTCAGTGACGCGATGACGCAGGAGCGCGTCGGGCGTGACCTCGATCTCACCGGCCCGGATGGCCTGGTACTGCACCGGCAGGTACTGGCTCACCAGCGTCACCGGGATGGCCACTTCGTTCAAGTTCGTGAGCAGGCGGTCGACGGCGGCTCGGATGCGCGGTTCGCCCCAGTAGTACCGGATCCGATCGCTGTAGCTGAAGCTGCGGGCGACTCGGACGTCCTGCTCGTCGCCCACGTAGTACGCCCGCCAGTTGTCCGGTTCCGCCACCATCACCTCGTCGACCACGGCACGCAGGTTCGACGGCACGCGTGGCGCGAGCTCGGTCTCGATCGCGAACAACGCGAACATCGCCTCTCGCATGGCGAACGTCAGCTCTGGGCCGACCTTGAGGATCGCGAAATGATCGCGGACCAGATTCCGCAACGCCGCTTCGCATTGGTAGTCGGTCGAGTGCGCCTCGAACACGATCTGGTAGTCGGACGCGTCGATGAACGCGGCAAGATCCTTCGCCGCGTCCGGCTCGTAGTCGTAGACGATCGCGTCGCCGAACTCGACACCAGGCTGCGCGACGACGGCGATCACACGCTCCCACACGTCCGCAAGTCCGGCGGCGGTGCACCCGGCGCGGATCGCCTCGACCGTCGCGCTGACGTTGGCGACCGTGGTGGCGGTCGGTCGCCCGTCGCCGGACTGCTCCCCACCCGGAGTCGGGACCTCGGTCCCGACGACGTAGACGGGGGCGATTGCGACTCCCGACTCGCGATGGGCGCGCTCGGCCACCCCGATCAGATCGATCGCGCGCGCGGTGGCCCGAGCCGCGTCGACGAAGCCGGATCCCGGGTCATCCGCGCAACACATGCTCGTGTCGACGTGGATCTTGGTGTAGCCGGCACGGACGTACTGGTCGACCAGGTCTCGAGACTTCGACATCGCCACCTCGGCCGTGTCCCGCTGCCACGCAAACGGCCCGAGATGATCGCCCCCGAGGATGAGCCGGTCGGACGGGAGCCCGTGCGCAGCCGCGATGCCGTCGACGTAGCCGCGGAACGCGTCCGGTGTCATCCCGGTGTAGCCACCGAACTGGTTCACCTGGTTGCAGGTCGACTCGATGCACACGACCGAGTCGTCGGCGCACGCCTGGGCCACCGCGGCTTCCAGCACGAAGCGATCGGTCGAACACACCGAGAAGATCCCCGCCGCCGCGCCGCGCCGGTTGGCGTCGACGATGGCGCGGACCGATGAAGCGATGCTCACGACGCGACCCCCGCGTGTTCGAGCGCCTCGGCGAGGGTGGCCTGGGCCCCTGTGCCTCCCGAACCGCGCGTGGAGAGCGATCCGCACGCGACCGCGAGCGCCAGCGAGTCCTCGAGCGTCGAGCCCATGAGCCGGCCGGCCAGGAACCCTGCGTCGAAGCTGTCGCCGGCGCCGGTGGTGTCGACGACGTCGATCGGCGATCCGGCACAGCGCCACGTCTTGCCGTCCGCGCACAGCAGACCACCCTCGGCGCCGAGCTTCACGGCGACCGCTGGACCTGCGGCGGCGAGCATCTCGGCGGCCGCTTCCACGTCGGCGAGCCCCGTGATGGCGCAGGCCTCCTGCGCGTTCGGGAGGAAGGAGTCGACCAGCTGCAGGAGCTCGATGATCCCGGTCCACTCCTCGGTCGGGTCCCAATTCGGGTCGAGCGAGATCGTGAGCCCTTGCTCGCGGAGGTCCGCGAGCAGCCCGGGGAGTCCCGGGTGCAGCTGCGACTGGAGGTAGTAGGAGCTCACGTGCGCGTGGCGACTCCGCGCCACCATCGTCGGGTCGACCATGTCGGTGGTGAGGTCCGCGATCGTGCCGGATGCGGTGAGGATCGCACGGTCGTCACCGCGGGAGAGGATCACCGACACGCCCGTCGGTCGATCGGCCGCGGTCGAGCATCCCGTGGTGTCGACTCCCCGCCCGGCCAGCTCGTCGAGCATGAAGTGCCCGAAGGTGTCGTCGCCGATCACGCCGACGATCGCCGTCCGGAGCCCGAGTCGGGCCAGGCCGCACGCGGCGATCGCGCCGGACCCGCCGATCACGAGGTCGGCACCGTCCACGAGCTGCTCGACCTGGCTGAAGACGGGCTCGAGCTTGCCCGTGAGCACGAGATCGGGGTTCACATCCCCAAGGACCACGACATCGAGGGGGGTCACGGTCGGGCCAGCGCCGGGCTCAGGCGGTGCGGCTGGCATTCGACTCCTTCGTGACGCGCTCGGAGGTACGCCGCATCGTACCGGTTGGTCCTCCTCGACTTCGGAGCCGCCAGCACCGACTCGGCCCAGTTCTCGAGGTTCCGCACCCGTCTTCAATCAAATGGTTGATAACGGAGCGCGCGTGGCACTAGGTTGTGTTCAACCATCCAGTTGAACAAGGAGGTCGTTCGTTCGTGGATGACGACCATCTCTCACGAGTCTTCGCCGCGCTCGCCGATCCGACGAGGCGCGACATGGTTGCCCGCCTCGCCGTGGGCGACGCCACCGTCGGGGAACTGGCCGATCCCTACGACGTCTCCATCCAAGCGGTGTCCAAGCACATCAAGGTGCTGGCCGACGCCGGCCTGGTCAGCCAGAGCAAGGACGCCCAGCGGCGACCGTGCCACCTCGAGGCGGAGGTGTTCGACCTGATGACGAAGTGGATCGAGCGGTACCGCCAACAGGCCGAGGAGCGCTACGCGCGGCTCGATTCCGTCCTCGCCGAGATGCGCGGCGACGAACGACCCACAGACCACCGGCACCGACAGCAAGGAGCAGCGTCATGAGCGTCACCAGCAAGCGTCACAAGGTCTCGATCGAGGTCGACCCCACCCTGCCGATCTTCCGCTTGACCCGCGACTTCGACGCCACGCCAGCGGAGCTGATGCGGGCCCACACCGATCCCGAGTTGTTCGCCCGTTGGGTCGGGCCGAACGGGATGGCAACCGAGATCCTCGACTGGGAGGCCACGACGGGCGGCCGCTGGCGTTACGTCGCCCGACGCGACGGCGTCGGCTATGGGTTTCACGGCTGCTTCCACGAGGTCGGTGACGAGCGCATCGTGCAGACCTTCACCTACGACGGTCAGCCCGACGACGTCGCGCTCGAGACGCTGTGGTTCGAGGACCTCGGTGACGGCCGCACCCGTCTCCACGCGCAGTCACTCGTGGATAGCTTCGAGCGCCGCGACCAGTGGTTGGCCTCCGGCATGGAGACCGGCGCCGAGGAGGGCTACGCCAAGCTCGACGAACTCGTCACGGAGCTCCGATGAGCGGCCTGGCTGACGAGCACCGGCTTATCGCCGGTGCGTTCACGGCGACCGTCGAGGGCACCGCTCCGGAGGCGTGGGACTGGCCGGCGCCAGTGGAGGGCTGGGTTGCGCGCGACGTCGTGCGTCACCTCGTCGAGTGGTTCCCGGCCTTCCTCGACGGTACGGCCGGGATCGCGTTGCCCGCGGGTCCGTCGGTCGACGACGACCCCGTCGACGCCTGGCGCACCCAGACCGACGCCGTGCAGGCGCTGCTCGACGACCCGGACACCGCCGACCGCGAGCACGAATTCCCCCACATCGGCCGGATGTCGCTCGGGCAGGCGACCGACATGATCTACACCAGCGACGTGTTCCTGCATCGCTGGGATCTGGCCCGAGCCACCGGCCAGGACGAGACGCTGGACTCGGAGAAGTGCGCCGCCATGCTCGAAGGCATGCTGCCGATGGACGAAGCGTTACGACAGAGCGGTCAGTACGGGCCGCGCGTCCACGTCCCGGAGGACGCCGACGTCCAGACCCAGCTGCTGGCGTTCATCGGCCGTACCCCATAGATGTCGGGCCCCCAAAGGGCCTCCGGCGCCATGGGCACCGGAATCGGACCGACCGGATCGTCATGGCCGTCCTGCCCGCGACCAGTACGTCGCTCCCCGGTGAGATCATCATCGACGTCGCCAAGGCGGAACCCAGGTTGTCCAACACGGCCACGTGATCGGGGGTCTCCGCCCTCTGCCCGCTCGTAGCCCTAGCCGCCGCCATCTGGTTCCGCCATCGTGACCTCACTGCATGATCAAACCAGCGCCGCGGAGACACCGCATGGCCCCGTGACGCCCCTTCGATCGGCGTCACCGACGGCGCCGCGGCACGCGTCGCTGGTTCGTCGGATCGAGATCGTGGTGCTCGCGGTGGCGACGGCCGTGGCCTTCCTGGTGCGGCGCGGGGGCTTGCCGACCGACGGGCTGTGGTTCGACGACGCGTGGGTCGCGGCCGGGGCCATCCACGGTCACCTCACGCAGATCATGTCCGTCGGATCCGGGCAGCCGGGCTACACGGCGCTGCTCATGGGATGGCATCAGCTCGACCACTCCCTCGGCGGCCTCGCCATCCCTGCCCTGCTCGCCGGGACCGTTGCGCCTGCGCTGCTCTACGTGTCGCTCCGCGACGCGCACTACGAGCGGTCCATCAGCGCGCTGCTCGCGGCGGTGGTGGCAGTGTCCTGGATCGACATCCGCTACTCGGCGCGCGTCAAGCCCTACACGCTCGACGTCGTCCTGGTCCTCTGCGTCGGGCTCGCCCTCCGTCGCTTCGTCCGGGTGGAGTGGCGGTGGAGGAACGCGGCGCTCTGGACCGTCATCGCCGTCGCCCTTGGGTGCTTCAGCGGCTTCGTGCTGCTGGCGACCGCGGCCGCCGGCCTCGTGCTGTTCCTCCATCCCGTGCACGACAGGGCGAAGCGAGCCGCCGGCGTGAGCGCACAGGCAGTGCTCCAGTTGGGGTTTCTCCGCTGGGCGGACCGCTCGACGAACCTCACCACCATCGAGAACCACGTGGAGCGCCTCTACGACCCCCACCTCACCTTCCACGCCAACCCCATCGCCTTTGGCGCTGAGATCCTCACCCACCTGCGCCGAATCGCCCAGGTGTATCCCGGGGGCTCAGGTGTCTGGTTGACGGTGTTCGCCCTCGCCGCGCTGGCCGGCCTCGCGGTCGCCGCCCTTCGACCCGGACGCAGCGCCGAGCGCATCTGGTGCCGCTACCTGCTCATCATGTTGGCCGGGTCGTTCATCGGCGCGCTCGCCGGGAAGTTCACCTTTGGACCGATCGTGCCCAGCTCGTGGTCGAGCGGGGGCCGCTACATGCTGTGGGTCATCCCCGTGATGGCGTTCGGCCTCGCCGCCACCCTGCACCGGGTGCTGCGCTACGCGATCCGTCAGCACGTCCCGCGCTCCGCGATCGACGGCCTCGTCGCGGCCGCCGCGGTGCTCGTGGTGGTGGCCGGTCTCCGCGCGCCGATTCCGTACGAGTTCGGGGGCTCGCAAACGGCCGCCAGGTACGTCGACTCGGTGCTGCGGCCCGGCGACCTCGTGATGGTCAGCCCAGGCGGCAGCTACGCGTTCAGCGACTCGACCGACCTGCCGGTCACCCTGCGACCCACTCCCACCCGTGAGATCGGCTTCGCGCCCGTGTTCGTGGGCATCGACAGGCATGGGCTCGGGGGCTTCGTGGGTCTTCCCTCCAGGACCCGAGACTTCCGGAGGCTCACCCGCCACGCCCACCGTGTCGTCGTGATCGCCGACGGCACCACCACCGCGTCGAGACTGGGCTCGGCCCGGTCCAACCTGCGAGCTGAGGGCTTCCGCATCGACCGGCACCAGTTCGGTACCTACGACGTGCTCGTGGCCAGCCGCTAGGCGTAACACCTCCATCGTACGGATGGCCGCGACGCCGAGGTCGGGCGGTCAGCCCTTCACGATCTCGAACTGGGCCGCGGTCGGGTTCCAGGTGAACACGTAGAGCTTGGGGTTGCCGTCGGCGTTGGGCGGCGCACCGAAGGTCCACGCGTCTGGACTGCCAGGCAGGACGATCTTGCCGAGCGAGTTTCCGGCCGCCCCGAAGGTGCCGTAGTTCAGGGTGGGGCCGGCTTTCTGCAGGATGGCGGTCAGCAAGGCCATGTTCAGGCAAGCGGTGCCGGAGGCTGCGAACTGATCGGGTTGGCCCTCGGGAACCTGCGACGGGGGCTTGATGACCAGCCCGGTCTTGCGTTCGAGGTCCAGGCACGCCTTGGTCGCTCCGCCCACCTGTTCGTTTGCGTCGAGCGGACCGTACGGAGCGGCGGAGGTCGCGCCTTTGAGCACCGAGAAGTCGTTGCTCTTGCCACCGAGGTACGCATTGAGGCCGAAGAGGTTGCTGAAGGCCAGCTGCGGGCGATAGTCCGTCTTGGCCAGGCCGGACAGGAACGAGCCGGAGCTGTTCTGGCCCACGAGCAGCACCTGGGTCGCCCCGGCCGTCTTGAACCGTTCGGCGATCGTCTGGGCCTGGGCGAGCGTGGCGGTGCTGTCGTTGGCCGGTGCATCCAGGATCGCGGAGGACACGGGCTCGATCCCAGCCGCGGCGAGGACCGGCTTGATCTTGTCGTTCAGCAGCGTCTCGTCGGCGGCCACTGCCATGACGGCCAGCTTCCCGTTGAGCTTGCCTTCCTTGGCCAGCGTCTTGGCCGCGTTGATCTCGACGTTCTCTCCGGCATCGGTGGTGAACCAGGGGGCCTTGGCCTGAGCCAGACGCGATGGGGTCTGAGCCCCGCCGATGGTCGCGGTGGCGTTGGTGTTGACGTAGCAGAGCACGTTGTCGTTGAGGAAGAAGCCGACGGCGACGAACACCTTGTCGTCCTGGGTGAGCTTCGTGCAGGCTGCGTCGGCCGCGGTCTGGCTGGCCGGGTTGATCCCGACGATGTCGGGCACCAGCTTGCGCCCGTGGATGCCGCCGTGGGCGTTGATGTCGTCGAAGAGGGCGTCGTAGGCCTTGACGAAGTCGCCGAGGTTGAGGTGCAGAATGCTGTAGAGCGACGAGACGTCGTAGTAGACGACGCCCACCTTGATGCTGTCGGAGGTGACCCCAGGGGCGCGGGTGTCCGTGATCGGCGTCGTCGTCGCCGTCGCGCTGCCACCGGCCGTCGAGCTCGTGGACCTGCAGGCGGCGAGCAACAGCGCCGCCACCACTATCAGTGCGAGGTATCTGCGCATGGATGCCGTCCCTTGGGCAGGAGCCGATACGAACCCGTGTGAACGGCTTGTGTCGAGATCGATTCCAACGTCGAAGATTGCCTACCACCCCTACGCGCTCCCCTGACCGACTGAGGGTCAGCGGATCGTCACTCGATCGGCTCGTCGCCCAGCACCGTCGTCCGGAACATCTCACGCGGTGAGTCGGCGTCGTACGCAGCGGCGCGGTGGAGAACGCCCCGGTTGTCCCAGATCACGGTGTCGCCGACCGTCCACTGGTGGCGGTAGACGCGCTCCGGAGTGGTCGACCGATCGAGCAGGTCAGCAAGAAGGTCCCGGCCCTCCTCGAGCTCCATGCCCACGACATGGTCGGTGGAGGCGCCGAGCACCAGGCTGCGTCGTCCGTCCCGGTGCGTCCACACGAGGGGATGCTCCGAGGTCTTGCGCATCCGCCACGCGTCGACGAGCTTCGCGTTCGGGTCGGGGAAGGCCAGGCGTTGCGATGCTTCGAGGGAGTGGACGACCCGAAGACCGGTGAAGCGCTCCTTCTCGGCGTCGGTGAGGTCGTCGTAGGCGGCATAGGTGCTGGCGAACTCCGTCTCCCCGCCGGTCTCCGCGACCGCCTTCGCCGACAGCACCGTCGCCATCTGCGGGCACTCGTCGCCGGCGGGCGTGCAGCCGTCGATGTGCCAGAAGAAGGTCCCCTTGAGGTACGGAGCGCTGGCGTTCTTCGAGCGGTCGAGCGTGACCCGCATCACGCCGGGGATCGGGTCGTCGGCGGCGGCGTAGTCGATCTCGCCCAGCTTCTTGCAGAACTCGACCTGCGCCTCCGGCTCGAGGTGCAGGTTCGCGGAAGACCAAGACGCCATGGCGTCCCAGCGCGTCGAGGACGACACCGGCGAACTGGGCGTCTCCCGCCAGTCGGTCGGCGTCTGCATCCAGCACCTCGGCGCCCACCGTGCCGGTGAGCGGTGCGACGGACAACGAGGTCTGGCTCATTTCGGACGTGCTCCCTCTACGCGCCCCCACGGCCGCATGTCAATCAAGTGAGTAACACACTGGATCTGGACCCGCAACCGTCACGAGCGACGCCCGGAGGCGCCCGTCAGGCCAGAATCGACCCATGCCCGCTCGGAAAGGCAAGGCCGGCGACCCGACGACGCGCAACGCGCTGCTCGACGCCGCCCAACACGTCATGCTCACCGAGGGCTACGCAGGAGCGACGACCCGCCGTGTGGCGAGCGAGGCAGGTGTCAACAGCGCGCTGGTCTCGTACTACTTCGGGTCCCTCGACGGGATGTTCATCGCCCTGTTCCGACGCGGCGCCGAACGGAGCTTCGAGCGTCTCGGCCAGGCGCTGGGGTCGCCGCAACCGCTGTGGGGCTTCTGGGATCTGATCCACGACCGGTCGAACTCGTCGTCGACGATGGAGTTCATCGCCCTGGCCAACCACCGCGAGGTGATCCGGGACGAGATCGCGGACTACTCCCGAAGGTTCCGCCGGGCCCAGCTCGACTCGCTGACACAGGTCCTCCAGCGCTACGGCGTCGACCCCGACGAGTGGCCCGCTTCGGTCGTGATCCTCGGGCTCTCGAGCCTGTCGAGGTTCATGCTGATCGAGGAGGCATTCGGCGTGGATGTCGGCCACGAGGAGACCGACGGCCAAGATCGAGGGCTTCATCCGCCGGCTCGAAGGAGAACGTTGCCCATCCCCGACCTGACCGACCGTGCCATCGCTCGCCTGTGGCGCCGCCGCCGCGCTTGCGGCGCAGGGGCGCCCTTGGTTTACTCACTCGATGAACATCGGGGGCGACACATGGGCGATGAGCTCGCGGGGAAGGTCGCGATCGTCACCGGTGGCGCGAACGGGATCGGACGGGCGATCACCGAGGTGTTCGTCGAGGAAGGTGCTCGAGTCGTGATCGCCGACATCGACGACGAGGCCGCGGTCGAACTGGTGGACGTGCTCGGCGAGGCCACCTCGTTCGTTCACACCGACGTCTCCGACGCGGACAGCGTGCAGGCCGCGATCGAGCACGCTCAGCAGCACTTCGGCGCGCTGCACGTGATGGTGAACAACGCCGGGATCTCCGGTTCGTCTCGCCGACTGATGCAGGACGACCTCCGGGACTTCGACCGCGTCATGGCGGTCGATCTGTACGGCGTCATGGTCGGGACCCAGCGGGCCGCCCGGGCGATGGGCCAGGGCGGGTCCATCGTCAACATCACCTCGATCGGCGGCATCAGCCCCGGCGCCGGCTTCAGCACCTACCGCGCCGCCAAGGCCGCGGTCATCCACTTCAGCCGTTCAGCCGCCATCGAGGTGGGCGAGCTCGGCGTCCGGGTCAACGTCATCGCTCCCGGGAACATCGCCACCGAGATCAACGCGTCGTACGACACCGCGGCGGTCGCTCGACGACTCCAGCCGCTGCACCGCATCGGCGGCACCCGCGACATCGCCAACGCTGCCGTCTACCTCGCGAGCGAACGGGCGGCTCAGGTCACCGGGATCCTGATTCCCGTCGACGGGGGCACGACGGCCGGGCCGCCACCGATCAAGTGGGACGACATCAAGGCCGGCCCGACCGCAGACGACTGATGTGAATGCGCAGGACGTCAAGGACAAGGCGTCGGCCAGCACGATCCACAGGGCTCCGTCTTCGTAAGCCGTCTTCTCAGGCATCTCGAGGTCGCCGTGATTGACATTTTCGTTAGAAAGTCGCAGCATCAGCGGGTGCGCATACCGTCGGCGAGCGAGGCCGTACCCGCCCCCGCTCGCCGGGCGCCGTACGCAGACAGCCCGGCGATCGGCCCGCGAGGGCTTCGAACCCACCAACGCGTCCTCGACGCGGCCATCGAGGCGTTCGGTGAGTCGGGCTACGACCGCACGACCCTCGATCGCATCGCCGAGCTGGCTGGGCTGCTCGCGGGTCACCATCTACCAGTACGTCTCGGGCAAGGACGACCTGTTCCGCCGGCTCGCCACGCAGGCGGCCGCCCAGATGTGGGCGGCGTTCGAGGCCCTCGAGGATGTGACTCCCGACGCGAGCGGCCACGCCAGCTTGCTGGCCTGCATCGCGCGCCTCGCCGACATCGAGGCTCGCTACGAGCCGATCATCCGGGCGTTCGAGGCGGCGGCGGAGTCCGACCTGTCCCTGGCGGGTGGAGCGGCCTCGATCACCCGCCGAGCCGTCGGCGTCCTCGAAGCCCGGGTCGTCGCCACCGATGTTCCCCTCCGGCTGCTCGACCCGACCGTCGAGCTCCTCAACACGGGCGTGATCGGCGCGCTGAGCCGCATGTCGATCCTCCGCGCCGCCGCGCCCGAGCACTACGGCCGCGAACGGGTCGACGTCGCTCTCGCCGACGTCGTGCACCGAGCGCTCTTCGGCCCGCTTCCCGGAGTGAACGTCCACCCCCGCCCCGGCGGGTCCAGCGGCACCGATCCTGCGTCTCAGCCCCGAGGCGAGGACGATCTTCGACCGAGCCCGCGACCTCGAAGTCGACGCTGCCGGTCCGGGCAAGCGAGCGCTCCGATCCATCCTCGGGGTCGCGAACGACCTGATCGCCGATCGGGGCTATCGGGGGCTTCGGATCGACGATGTCGTTCGCGCCGCCGGGGTGTCGCGCGGCTCGTTCTACACGTACTTCGACGACATCGATGACTTCGTACGGGTGATGGGCGTGCGAGCGATCCAGGACGTCTCCGAGATCGTGCGCGACCTCCCCGAGGTGCCGACGCGGTTCGCGCTGCGGCGCTGGCTGGGGCGCTACGTCGAGGTGAACCTCACGAGCGGTCCGCTGGTGCGCGTGTGGATCGAAGCCATCGAGGGACCGCTGCGTCAGGATCGTGCCGCGGTGACCGACTGGGGGCGCCGACGGATGGCGACGATGCTCCAGGCTCGCGAGCTCGGCGACGTGGAGATCGAGGCCGAGATCCTGATGGCCATCGTCGAGGTCTTCGGCTCCAGGACTCGGACGAAGGCCGAGCTCGACGCCTGCCTGATGCTGATCGAGCGCGGGTTCGTGGGCGCAGAGGCCACGGCGGCGAATCGACCCGAGGGAGGTAGGGCGACACATGGCAAGCATTGAGCTCCAGAGGCTGCTCGAGAACATCCGCGCCGCGGGCTCGTTCGACGGCGACCTGATGACGATGCGGAAGATGATGAGCCGAGCGCCGGCCTATCCCAAGCCGGAGGACATCACCTGGGAGCCGCTCGACGCGGCGGGGGTACCAGCGGAGTGGGTGATCCCCGACGACTGCGAGCCGGGCCGAGCCGCTCGTGTACCTCCACGGCGGCGGCTATGCGACCGGCACCCTCGAGTCCACTCGCGCCCTGTGCTCCCACCTCGCTCGGGCGACCCGCGCCCGCCTGCTCGCGGTGGACTACCGGCTGGCGCCCGAGCATCCCTTCCCCGCCGCCGTCGACGATGCGGTCACGGCGTACCGCTTCGCCATCTCGGCCGGCCACGCACCGGAGGCCATCGCGCTCTGCGGTGACTCGTCAGGGGGCGGCCTGGCGCTCGCAACCCTCGTCGCGCTCCGCGAGCTGGGCGATCCGATGCCCGGAACGGCGATCTGCATGAGCCCCTGGACCGACCTGACCCTGTCGGGCTCGAGCCTGCAGTCGAACCGCGACGCGGATCCGATGGTCAGCGCGGCAACCCTCGCCCTCATGGCCGATGCCTACCTGGGCGAGGTCGACCGGCGATCGCCGACCGCGTCCCCGCTGTTCGCGGATCTGGCGGGCTTGCCGCCGCTGCTGGTGCAGGTCGGCTCGGGCGAGCTGCTGTTCGACGACGCGACGCGATTCGCCGAGCGTGCGCAGGAGGCGGGCGTCGACGTGACGCTGGAGATCTGGGACGACGTGTTCCACGTCTGGCACGCGTTCGCCGACCTGCTGCCGGAGGCCCGGGACGCCATCGCCCGGATCGGCACCTACGTCGACCAGCGGCTCGGCGTCGCACGATGACCGAGCACGAAGCGAGGCGTCGTGAACGACCATCCCCCGGTAGGAGCCCCATGAACGATCTGCTGTCCACTGCCCGGTCCCTCCGCCCGCTGGTCGAGGCGGAGGCTGACGCAACCGACCGCGAGCTCACCATGACGACACCGGTCATCGAGGCGCTCGCCGAGTCGGGCCTCAACCACCTCCAGGTCCCCAAGGAGCTCGGCGGGCTCGAAGCCGATGTCGACACCACGCTCGACGTGCTCGAGGAGCTCGCGCACCAGGACGGCTCCATCGGCTGGGTCTACATGGCGAACGCCAACGCAACCGCGATGTGCTCGATGTTCGATCCCGACGTGGCTCGCCAGATGCTCGAAGGCCGTCCCGACGTCGTCTGCGCCGGCCAGTTCGTGTCGCGCGGGAAGGCGCAACGAGCCGATGGCGGCTTCCAGGTCCACGGACGGTTCCAGTTCGGCAGCGGGATCGCCCGCGCGACCTGGGTCGGCGGCGGCGCGCTCGTGCGGGACGCCGACGGCACCCCGGAGGTCAACGACGCCGGGATGCCCAAGGTGTTGGCCTTCGTCGTGCCGAGCGACAGCGTCGAGATCACGGGCAACTGGGACGTGATGGGGCTCCGGGGCACGGGCAGCTTCGACTACTCGATCCCCGAGCAGTTCGTCGAAGAAGGCCGTAGCTTCTGGCTCTTCGACGACGAGCCGCGTTGCGGCGGGGGCGTCTACCGCCTCGGTGTCGTGGGCTTCGCCGGGATCGGCCACGCCGGCTGGGCGCTCGGGGTGGCCCGTCGAGCGCTCGACGAGATCCAGGGCATCCTGACATCCGGACGCGCCCGCATCGGTGGCGGGCAGATGCGGGACGAGCAGGTCATCCAGCGCGCGTTCAGCCAGAACACGCTCGCGCTGCGCTCGGTCCGCCTGCTCGTGCACGACACGATCGGGAGCATCGTCGAGCGCCTCGACGCGCGGTGACCCCATGACCAAGGCGATGCAGGACGAGCTCGTGAGCGCCGTGACCTACCAGACCAACGTCTGCATGGACGTCGTGCGCTGGGCCTACATGACGTCGGGCAGCTCCGGTCTCCGGAACCCGAGCGTCCTGCAGCGCTGCTTCCGCGACATGTGCGTCGGGGCCCAGCACATCTACGTCGATCCGCGATGCCACGACGAGATGGGCAAGGGACTCCTGGAGGTCTCCACGTGACGACCACATCGAGCAACTCTGTGAACGGAGCCAACATGACTGAGCCACACATCGAACGCTTCGGTCCCGACGTCTCGATCGGATCGCTGATCGAGGCCATGGATCGGGACGGCTGCGCGATCGTCGAGGATGCCATCGCCCCCGACGCAGCTGTCGAGCGCTCAACGCAGAGTTCGACGGGCTGCATCGCGGCGTCGGAGCCCGGCACGCCGAACCACATCCCGATGCTGATCGACTTCATGGGAGCGAAGACGCATCGGATCGACGGCCTGCCCGGCAAGTCGAAGGCCTTCGTCGAGCTCCTGCAGCACCAGCGTCCGCTCGACGTCGCCGACCACTACCTCCTGCCCTCGTGCCTCCACTACCTGCTCAGCACGGCGCAGCTGATCGAGATCCATGCCCGACGAGACCGTGCAGCACCTCCACCGTGACGACACGGCCTGGATCCACCCGCCGATCCCGACGGATCGAGACGCCGTGCCGACCCCGGACGTGCCGCAGCTCGAGGTCATCGTGCTCTACGCGCTGTGCGACTTCACCGCCGAGAACGGCGCGACCCGGGTCGTCCCCGGCAGCCACCTGTGGCCGGCGCGCCGCAAGCCACAGGAGCACGAGGTCGTGGCGGCGGAGATGAAGGCGGGCTCGGCGATCTACTACGTCGGCAAGACCCTCCACGGCGGCGGTCCGAACCAGACGCAGGACCAGATGCGGCGTGCGTTGTTCCTCGGCTTCTCCCTCGGGTGGCTCCGCACCAAGGAGAACTTCTTCATCAGCACGCCGATCGAGGCGGTCCGCGAGATGCCCCAGCGGGTGCAGCAGCTGCTCGGCTACGAGACCCACGGCGGCATCGGTGTCGTCGACGTCGGCTGCCCGAGCGCCCCTAGCTCGTCGCAAGACATGACGGCAGGCGCTGACCCACACCGACCTCACGCCTCGCGTCGGTTCGCTCGTCGAGACCGACCTGCCGACGCTCCTCAGTGGCCGGCACGCGGCCGAGCTGCGCGAGCTCCTCGAGGAACGCAGCGTGGTGGCCATCCGCGGGATCGAGATCGACGACGAACAGCAGGTCGCCATCGCCCGCACGTTGGGCGAGGTCGAGTCCAGCGTCGTCGGCGACATCTACAAGGTCACCTTCGACAAGAAGGACAACCCGGTCGGCGCCGTCGATCAACCGGGCGACCTTCTTCTGGCACATCGACCGGACCGACCTCGACGTGCCGCCGTTCGCCTCCATGCTCAGCGCCAAGGTGCTCACCCCGACCGGGGGACAGACCGAGTTCGTGAACACCTACGCGGCGTACGACGACCTGCCCGACGGACGAGAAGGAGCGCCTGGACGACGTGCAAGGTGCTCCACTGCATGGAGACCGCCTTCCTCGACGCGTTCCCGGACCCGACCGAGAAGCAGCTGGCCGCCTGGAAGCACATGCCGATGAAGATCCATCCGCTCGTCTGGCACCACCGCTCGGGGCGCAACTCGCTCGTCCTGAGCAACAGCGCCACCGCCGTCGTCGGCATGGACGAGGACGAGGGCCGAGCGCTCCTCAGCCGCTTGCTGGCGTGGGCCACCCAACCGCAGTTCGTCTACGTGCACGAGTGGGCGATCAACGACCTCGTCATCTGGAACAACACCGGCGCCATGCACCGCGTCAGGGAGTACGACCCGGACTACGGGCGCAGGCTCCATCGCACGACGCTGCTCGGCGACGAGCCGTTCGACACCCGCAAGGAGCACGATGATCGACAAGGTTGAGATCCAGGAGACGATCAGCCTCTACCACGAAGGTGGCAGCAAGAGCGACTGCGACCAGGTGATGGCGACCTTCCTGCCCGACGGCATCTGGGAGGTTCCGGCGCTGCGCGATCCTCAGCCAGGGGCACGCCGACATCCGCGAGACGATGACGGCCCTGATGGCGCCGATCGAGTACCTGGTGCAGATCAACGCACCGGCCATCATCGCCGTCGACGGAGACACGGCCTCGGCCCGCTCGCTCATCCGCGAGTGCGCCAAGTTCCGCGATCGGGCGGGGCTCATGGACGTCGTCGGCCAGTTCAACGACGAGCTGCGACGGACCCCCGACGGCTGGAAGTTCGCCCATCGCACCTTCACGATCCTCGGGACGCACATGTCGGCGGAGACGCCAGCATGACGGAGATCGCCGGCAAGGCGGCCGTCGTCACCGGCGGCGGCAGCGGCATCGGCATGGGCCTGGCCAAGGAGCTGGCGCGCCAGGGCGCCTCCGTCGCGGTCGCGGACATCCTGCCCGACAACGCCCGCAAGGTCGCCGACGAGATCAACGACGCGGGCGGCAAGGCCGTCGCGATCCACTGCGACGTCTGCGACCGCTCGTCGATCGAGCAGATGAAGGCCGAGGCCAACGCAGCGCTCGGCACCATCCAGCTCGTGTTCGCCAACGCGGGGGCGACATCGTTCGTGCCGGTGACCGAGCTCACCGAGAGCGAGCTCGACTGGATGACCGAGGTCAACCTCGAAGGGCGTCATCTGGACGGCGCTCACCTTCCTGCCCGACATGATCGAGGCGGGCGGCGGCCACATCATCGCCACCGCCTCGATGGCCGGGCTCATCCCGACGCTCGTCCCGGTCCACAGCGCGTACGCCGCGGCCAAGATGGGCGTGATCGGGTTCATGCGGAGCATGCAGCTCGAAGTCGAGGAGCACAACGTCGTTCTGCACGATCTACTGCCCGGTGGCGTGCTCAACGGCATGCGGGACAACAACGCGAAGTACCGGCCGGAGCGGTTCGGCGGTCCCAGCGACGAGCAGATGCAGATCCCGCACGCATCGTTCAAGGACAACCGGCTGAGGTTCTTCACGCCCTGAGGACGTCGCCCCGATCGTGCTGCGGGCCGTCCAGAACAACCGGCCGTTCGTCTTCGATCACTCGGAGCAACGGCAGACCTTCCGCGAGACCTGTACTCCGACGTCGTCGAGGCCTGCTTCGACGACATCGAGCGGTGGGAGCAGGAGAACGGGCTCTCGCCGAATCCGTGACCTCCAGTTGCACATCGACGGGTGACACACCCGTGACCACGACCGCCCGGCGGTCGAGGAAGGAAGATGACATGTCCGATCCGACCGTGACCGTCCTGCGCGCCAAGGGCGTCCTCGACGTCGACCTCGGTGAGGTTCTCGAGGGCGCGAGCGTCGTCATCGAAGGCAACGTCATCACCGCGGTGACCGACGATCCGACCGCGGCCTCCGGCGCCGACCAGGTGATCGACCTGCCCGACCTCACCCTCGTGCCGGGCCTCATGGACATGGAGGTCGACCTCGTGCTCGGCGGGCCGGGTGCCGGTCTGTCCGATCCGGTCCGGATGGACCCGGTGAAGATGGGCCTCCGAGCCGTCGCCAACGGGCAACGGACCCTGCGCGGCCGGGTTCACGACGGTGCGGAACCTCGGCCTGTTCATCAAGACCGGCGGCTACCTCGTCGACGTCGCCCTCGCCGATGCGATCGCGGCCGGCTGGGTCCAGGGGCCGCGGGTCATCCCCGCCGGCCATGCGATCTGCCCGACCGGCGGACATCTCGATCCGAGCGCGCAGAGCGGCCTGGCTCCGGGCATCATGCGGATGACCGTCGAGGAGGGCATCGCCGACGGGATCGACGAGGTCCGCAAGGCCGTGCGCTACCAGATCACGCACGGCGCGCAGCTCATCAAGTGCTGCGCGTCCGGTGGTGTGATGACCCCCACCGGTCCGCCGGGAGCGCAGCAGTACTCGACCGAGGAGCTCGCGGCGATCGCCGACGAGGCGCACCGTCGCGGCCTCCGGGTCGCAACGCACTGCCACGGCGACATGGCCGTCAACGCGGCGCTCGACGCGGGGATCGACTGCATCGAGCACGGGATGATGATCACCGACGACACCATCCAGCGGCTGGTCGACACCGGTACCTTCCTCGTGTCGACCTGCGCGCTGACGGAGAACTGGGACATCTCCGACCAGCCGAAGGCGCTCCAGGCCAAGGCGGCCGAGGTCTTCCCGAAGGCCAAGGAGTCGCTGTCGAAGGCGATCGAGGCCGGCGTGAAGGTCGCGCTCGGCACCGATGCGCCTGCCATCTGGCACGGACGCAACGCCGAGGAGCTCGACGTGCTCGTGCGCCGGGGGATGACGCCGATCCAGGCGATCCGATCGGCGACCACGGTGGCCGCCGACCTGATCGACCGGCCCGAGCTCGGTCAGATCGCCCCGGAGATGCTCGCCGACATCATCGGCGTGCACGGCGACCCGCTCACCGACATCACCACGTTCCAGAGGGTTCCGTTCGTGATGAAGGACGGACAGGTCTTCAAGAACCGGGCTGGCGCTCGCTGACGATCGTCGGCCGCGCCCACAGATCGGCTCCAGCCGACCCGGGTGGTTCAGCTCTTCGGCTTCGGACGGGCGCCGGGACCGTAGATGATGTCGTCGCGCTCGGGATCCCAGGAGTTGCGGAACACGACGTCGCTCACCGGCCGCCGCCGTACGGGGCCGTGATGACCTCGTGGCCAGCCGACGACGACGTGGCCGGCGAGCACCCACTGGTCAGGGATCCCGATCGCCTGGCGCAGCAGCTGTTCGCCGTCGTAGGCCGCCCAACTGGTCGGGCAGGCGCCGAGCCCCTGGGCCCTGGCGGCGAGGTAGAAGTTCTGCATCGCGGGGAAGATGGATCCGCCTTGCAGGAAGTCAGACGCGAACGCGTTGCGGAACGCGACGAACAGCACCGATGTCCGCTCTCCCGCGTGGTCATGCAACTCGTACGTGGCACGGTCTCTGCGTGCGTTCCGGGAGGTGTCGTCCGCCGCGGGTCGACTCATGCCGTAGATGGGCTCGATGACCTTCAAGGCCGCGTCGGCTGCCTGCTGAACCACGGCCCGCATCTCGGGCGAGTCGAGGACGACGAAGCGCCAATGCTGGACGTTCCCGCCGCTCGGCGCCCAGGTCGCGGCCTCGAGACACCGACCGAGCGTGACGTCGTCGACCGGCTCGTCCGTGAAACGCCGGATGGCGCGCGCGGTGGCGAGCACCTCCCACACATCTTCTGTTGCCTGAACCATGTATGTCACCTATCGGGACTGGATGAGCTCGAGGATCTGACCGTCGGGGTCACGCACCAGCACGGCGACCCCGACATGGGTGTCCTCGAGCACCTGACCCCCGTGCTGCGTCACCCGCTCGAGCGTGGCCGGCAGGTCGTCGACGGTGAGGGAGAGGTGGGTGAGCCCGGGCTCGGTCATCACGCGCTCGTGGCCGGGCGCGTTGCCGTCGCGGTCGAAGTGCAGCAGCTCGAGCACGAACGGCCCGCAACTCAGGTAGACGGCGTGGGCGCCGACGGGCTCGGGCACGCGCAGCAGCTTGCTGGTGACGCCATCGGGTGGTGCCAACTCCCGCACGTGGATGAAGCCCAGCGCTTCCACGTAGAAGCGCTCGGATCGAGCGAGGTCGGCCACGCCCAGGCCGACGTGGCCGACCGTGGTCATGCGCCGGGGTTCGACTTATCGAGCCTTCGGGTGCGACCATCGCGTTCGGGTTCGGGTTCGGCCATGATTCCCTCCGGGCGTGGGACGGGTACGTCGGTGGCGAGCACCTCGTCGATCCAGATCCGATCATGGCATGGGGTGAGGATGTCGTCCCCGGAGAGAGCCCTTCGAGGTCGTGGTGCCCTACTGACTGCGGACCCCTGACCATCGATGTGCGGCCGGGTTCGCCGCTCGACTGGTGGCGAAGCAGGATGGTGCGATGAGCGAACGCTTCGAAGTGCAACGGACGATCCCCGCCGAGCCCGCCGCGATCTTCGAGATCGTCAGCAGTCCGAAGGGCCAGGTCGCGATCGACGCGTCGGGGATGCTCCAGGATTCGTCGGGCGAGCCGGCGCATGCCGTGGGCGACACCTTCGTGATCCACATGGACCGTGAGTCGCTCGGTGACTTCCCGATGGGCAAGTACGACGTGACGGTGACGATCACGGGCTACGAGCAGGACCGGTTCATCACCTGGGAGGTCTCGGGAGAGAACTTCCCGAGCATCGGGCACTACTACGGCTACCGCCTCGAGCCGGTCGACGGCGGCACCCTGGTGACCTCCATCTACGACTGGTCACAAGTGGACGAGAAGTGGAGGCCCGCGGGCACCTGGCCGATCGTCCCCGAGTTCGCGCTCAAAGCCACCCTGGGCATCCTCGAACGCACCGTGCGATCCCAGGGATCGAACTGACCTGCTCTCGGTGGTCCAGTCACGCGCTTCGGTGTACTGGCCCGCCAGCTGAATGGCCGACGTCCTTGTGACCTTGCGGTCACCTGGTCGAATCGCGATTCGCCTGGCTAGGGTCAGGCACCGATGCCGAACCGAAGCGCGGTTCGGTGGAGCACGAGGTAGGGGGACCGATGGGTCTGAACGCCGATGCCTGGCACGAGGAGCGGCTGCTGATCGACGGGCAAGCTCGTCGAGGCCGAGGGTGGCGCGATCTACGACAACATCAACCCGGCCAACGAGGAGGTCATCGGCGTCGCGGCCGACGCCTCGACGGCCGACGTCGAGCGGGCCATCGCCGCGGCGCGGCGGGCCTTCGACGAGACCGAGTGGTCGCGCGACGTCGAGCTGCGCGTCCGGTGCCTTCGTCAGCTGCACCAGGCGCTGGTCGATCACCAGGACGAGCTGGCCGACATCACCGTCGCCGAGGTCGGGCGCCCCGCGGATGCTGATGGGCGGCCCGCAGCTCGGCGAGCCGATCAAGTTCCTGCCCTTCTTCGCCGACCTGGCCGAGAGCTACGAGTGGCATCCAGCAGCTCGGCGTCGCCGACACGATGGCCGGGCCGAGCAACCGGTGGGTCGAGCGCGAGCCGGTCGGGGTGGTCGCGCGCGATCACGCCGTGGAACTACCCGAACCAGATCAACATCGCCAAGGTCGCGCCGGCCCTCGCCGCCGGGTGCACCGTCGTGCTCAAGCCGGCGCCGGACACGCCGTGGACCGGCTCTGGCCCTCGGTCGCCTGGTGGCCGAGCACACCGACATCCCGGCCGGGCGTGCTCAACGTCGTGACCGCCGCCGACAAGACGATCGGCGAGGTGCTGACCACCAGCCCGGACGTCGACATGGTCAGCTTCACCGGCTCGACCGCGGTCGGTCGGCGGATCATGGAGGCCGGTGCCGGCCACCATCAAGCGGATCTTCCTCGAGCTCGGCGGCAAGTCGGCCCAGATCGTCCTCGACGACGTCGACGACATCGGCGCGGCGTCGATCGCGTGCGGTCTTCGGCATCTGCACCCACGGCGGGCAGGGGTGCGCCACGAGCACCCGCCTGCTGCTGCCTCGTTCGCGCTACGACGAGGGCGTCGAGGCGGCCGCGGCGATGATCGCCGGCATGCTCCTACGGCGACCCCGAGGACCCGGCGCAACATGACCGGCGCCATCGTGAACCGGGCCCAGCTCGAGCGCATGGACGGCCTCGTCCGCAAGGCGCGTCGAGGACGGTGCCCGGGTCGTCGTCGGTGGCGGCATCGCCCCGCAGTTCGACAAGGGCTTCTACTTCCAGCCCACGCTGCTGGCCGACGTCGACAACTCGATGGCCATCGCCCAGGACGAGATCTTCGGGCCGGTCCTCGTCGTCATCCCCTACGACGACGACGACGACGCGATCCGCATCGCCAACGACTCGATCTTCGGTCTGTCCGGTGGCGTGTCCGGCGCCGACCGCGACCGCGTCCTGCGGGTCGCCCGCCGCATCCGCACCGGCACGATGTCGGTCAACGGCGGCCTCTGGTACGGCGCCGACGTGCCCTTCGGTGGCTTCAAGCAGTCCGGTGTCGGCCGCGAGATGGGCGTCGCCGGCTTCGAGGAGTACCTCGAGCAGAGGGCCATGGCCGAGGCGGTGTCCTGAGCCGGTCCGCGGCACTCGCTCAGACGATCTGGCTGATCTGACGGATCGGCTTGATGGTCGTGTAGTTGGCGACGTCAGCGGTCACGGCGGCTGATCCCTCCACCGCCCGAGCGGAGTCCATCGCCTCGAGTCGACTCGAACATGAAGTGCACCGCTGCGACGTAGGGACCGTCGATGCCCACGTCGATCTCCGCACCCTCGAGCCCCCAGGTACGCACGGCCAGCGGCACGTGGCGGTCGCGGTAGTAGTCGTGATCAAAGGTCGCGCCCTCGGTGACCGGGTACAGCACGCTCATCCTGATCATCGTCTTGCGGCCTCCACGTCGCTCACGAGGGGTCGGGATGTCGTTCGACCAGTTCGACCTGGTAGCCGTCGGGGTCGGCGAGGAACGAGATCGTGACCGGCCAGCGGTCGGGCTTCATCGGCGCGACGAGCGAGGTGTGCCCGGCGGCGACGGCCCTCTGGTGGAGCCCCTCGCAGTCGTCGGTGTGGACGTAGAGCTTCCACATCGACGTGCCCATGTCGATGGCCGCGTCGTTGTCGAGTTGCTGGGCGAGCTGGAGCTTGCCGCCCTTCGCCGGGTTCTCGAGGATCGCCTCCTTGTGGCCGGGGATGTCGGTGCGGCTGGTGCACTCCAGGCCGAGCAGCTCGTAGAAGGCGACGGACCGCTCGAGGTCGGTGACGTAGATGCAGTACTGGTCGAGCCACGAGAAGGTCGTCGCGTCACCGTCCTGCCAAGGATGGCGTTGGGTGAACTCGACGAGATAGCCGCTGGGGTCCTTGACGAAGCCGATCGACATCGGCCACTGCTCGAGGCGCCGGCTCGGGGACACGACCTCGGCGCCGGCGAGGGCGGCGTCAGTGGACAGCTTCTCGATGTCGTTGGTCGCGACGTAGAGCTTCCAGAACGCGTTGCCCATCTCGATGGGGCCGTCCTGGTCGTTGCGCTGGGCCAGCTGCAGCTTGCCGCCCTTGTCGGGGTTCTCGACGATCGCCTCGCGGATCTCGTCGAGGTCGGTGCGGCTCGTGCAGATGAGCCCGAGCGCCTCGTAGAACGTGACCGCCTCGTCCAGGTCGCGGACGTAGATGCAGTACTGGCCGACCCATGAACTCATCGATCGCTCCTGTAGGTATTGGTCATACGTGCGACGGCACCCGCGAGAGCTGCGCGTCGCCGTGGACTTCCTCGGGTGTGGGTCCGATGCGCTCGACGAGCGGACTGATCGCGTCGAGGTCGACGCCGTAGACCTGGGCGGCGGTGAGGCCGAGGATCTGTCGCGTCTCGTCTTCGGGGACATCCCGGAACCGTTCTCGGATCCAGTAGCGGGTGTACGGGAAGGTGCCTTCGGGGTGGGGGAGGTCGTTGCCCCACATCAGGTTGCCGAGGCCGATGAGGTGGCGCCGTTCGATGTCGTCCTCACCGGGCGTCGACGCGGCGAAGAAGCAGTTGCGGTCGAGGTAGTCACTCGGCTTCATCGACAGGGCCTGACGGAAAGCGTCGCCGAACTTGCGGGTGTTGTGACCGCCGATCCACTTCTCGTCCATCTTGCGGATCTGGTCGGGCACCCACCAGGCGCCGTTCTCGGCCATCGAGTACTTCAGGTCGGGGTGGCGCTCGAAGACGCCGCCCCAGATCAACACGGCCAGCGGGCGGGCGGCCCACCACCCGGCTTCGGAGGCATAGATCGGCAACATGCCTGGTCCCAGACCGATGTCGGATGGTCCGGCACCCGAGTGGGTGTGCAGCACCAAGCCGAGCTCCTCGGTGAGGGCCCACAACGGTTCGTAGATCGGGTCGTGGTAGGCGGGCCGGTCGAACCAACGCGTCGGGATGAGGATGCCGCGGTGGCCGAGCTCCTTGGCCTCGCGGACCATGTCGAGGACGGTCGCCATGTCGGGGATGATCGCGGGGATGATGGCCACGCCGATGTGGCGGACCGGGTCCTGGGCCACGAAGTCGGCCAGCCAACGGTTGTGGGCCCGGCTGCCGGCGACGGCCTGGTCCGGCTCGCTGTTGTCGCCGCCGAGCCCGGTGCCGAACGGCGAGGAGGCGATGCGGCCGGTGCCGAGGACGTCAGCATCGGGGAACAGCACCTCGGCGGCTACTCCTTCGGTATCGAGGATCGCGTTGCGGGCGTCGGAGTCGAACGCGGCGGTCAGGCCGCCGTCGCCGTCGGTCTCCGCCTCCCACTCGGCGCGGAACTTCCCGTCGTCGCGGCCCATGGCTTCGCGCAGCTCGACCATCATCTGCTGGTGCTCGTCGAACCGTTCGCGGAACTCGGGATCGAGGTAGTCGCGGTAGACCGACGACGGCGGACCCGCGTGGCCATCAGCGGAGATGACGAGGTAGTTGTCCACGACCGATTCCCCCCGGAAGCAGTTCTCGAATCGTCAATCAGAATAGACCCAACCGGCCCCTGGTTCCTGATATTTCGAAATGCATTCGAAAAGTCCGATCGGGGCCCTCAGGTCCTGATGGGCACGTGCACCGGACCCCGTACCGTGGACGTGCGCACCATCTCGACATCGGCCTCGTCGACGTCCCAGTGCGGAAAGCGGCTGAGGGTCTCCTCGAGCACGATCCGTCCCTCCAGCCGGGCGAGGTTCGCGCCGAGGCAGAAGTGGATGCCGTAGCCGAACGTGACGTGGCGGTCGAAGGACCGCTCGACGTCGAAGCGATCGGCATCGACGAACTCACGCTCGTCGCGGCCGGCGCTGCCGGTGAGCATGGCCAGCTTCGAGTACTGCGGCACGGTCTGGCCGTGCCATTCGACCTCGCGGGTGACGAAGCGAGCCTGGATCGGTGAGGGCGCCTCGTAGCGCAGGAGCTCCTCGACCGCGTTGGGCACCAGCTCCGGGGTGCGCGACGAGCTTGGCTCGCTGGTCCGGATGGCGGGCGAGCAGCACGGCGCCCCAGCCCAGCAGCCGGGCGGTGGTCTCGCTGCCCGCGAGTTGCAGGAGGGTGAAGAAGGCCATGACCTCGTCGAAGCCGAGTCGCCGGGTGCTGCCGTCGTCGCGGGTGATCTCGGCCGCCAGGAGATCGGACACCATGTCGTCACGAGGGTGTTGCTGGCGATCGGTGACCATGGCCGTCATGTAGGCGTTGAGGCTCTGGATGGCGTCGAGCTTCTCGGTGCTGATGCCGTCGGGCTCGAAGCGCATGAGCAGGTCGCCCCAGATGCGGAGCTGATCCTGGTCCTCGGACGGCACGCCGAGCAACGCACCGATCAGCATGGCCGGGATCTTGGCTGCGAAGTCCTCGACGAAGTCGAACCCCGATCCGTCTCGATGCGGATCGAGGAACCGTGCGCACAGCTCTCGGGTGCGGTCCTCGAGCTGCGTGATGCGCCGCGGCGTGAAGGCCCGGCTCACCAGGCGTCGGAGGTCGTCGTGGCCCGGCGGGTCCATGAAGATCATCATCCCGTAGCCGTCGTTCGCCTCGGCGGCGTCCGAGTCCGGGGGCGTGGTGTCGATGAGCTCGAGCACCGTTCCGCGCGCGGAGCTGTAGGTCTGCCAGTCGAGCGAGGCGGCCATCACGTCGGCGAACCGGCTCAGGGCGTAGAAGTCGTACTGCTCGTTGTAGTAGAGCGGCGCCTCGTCCCGCAGCCGGCGCCAGACGCCGTGCGGAGCCGCGTCGATCACGTCGTCGTACGGGTCGTAGGTCAACCGAGTCGATCCTGACGGCACGGACCCGAGTCTGGCGGTCACCTCGACCTTGTTCAAGTACGGTCTTAGAAAACTCGTTCGAGATCGCCCGGCCGAGCGATCTCCCCGAGCGCCAAACCGCGGGCCGATACGCTCGAAATCATTCGGAAAGTCCGATGCGATCGATGACGGAGCCTTGGTGACCGAGACAGACGCTGCCCACGTGATGCCGCCAGTTGGCACGGCGCGGCCAAAGATCGGCCGGCCGGCTCGGATCGATCGGGCCATGATCGCCCGGGCGGCGTGTGAGATCGGGCTCGATCGCGTCACGATGAAGGCGGTGGCCGATCGGCTCGGGGTCAGTGTGCCCGGCCTGTACCACCACGTGCAGGGTCGCGACGATCTGATGCGCCTGGGGGCCGAGTACTCGGCGGCCCAACTGCACGTCCCCGTCGACCGTGAGCAGCACTGGGCGGCCTGGTTGCTCGAGTGGGCCAGATACAGCTACGACGCGTTCGTGGCCCAGCCCGCCCTGCTCGGTCAGTTCCTCAACGGCTCGTTGGGCGTCGATCGCATGGTCACCCATGTCGACGCCGTCATCGGCGTGCTCTCCCGCCAAGGGTTCAGCCCGATCGAGGCGGTCGAGGCCTACGAGATCGTCAGCGACTGCGCCCTCGGATCGGCGGTGGGCAAGATCCGTGAATCCGAAGCCGCCCGATCGGGCCGGCCGGTCGCGGCTGAGTATCTCCGCATCCTCGCCACCGAACCGCCGGATGCCTTTCCGCATCTGCGGGCGCTGGTGGCCGCCAAGGGTGAGATGCCGAAGGACTTCACCGCCCGCATCGTCACGGTGCTGGCAGGCATCGCGCTGAGTCGGGGTGAGCCGTGGGAGCCGATCCTCGCGCTGGCCGACTCTTCGAGCGCCGCTCTGGAGAGCTTGCCCGCGTAGCCGGCCGCACCTCCGGTCTGCGAGCTCGCCTGTCACTCGACGGGTGCCGTCCCGCTCCGGTGGATGGCCCGCTCGTCGGTGCCGAGGTAGGACGCGATGACGAGCGGATCGTTTCGGACCACGTCCGGAGGTCCCTCGCTGAGCATCCGCCCCGCCTCGAGGCAGTAGACGCGGTCGCTGATCCCCATGATCACGGGCATGTCGTGCTCGATGATGAGCAGGCTGGCCTGCAGCTCGGCGCGGATGCGCAGGATGAGAGGTCCGAACGCCTCGCTTTCGCGTTGGGCGATGCCGGCGGTCGGTTCGTCGAGGCAGAGGACGTTCGCCCCAGAGGTCATGAGGCAGGCCAGCTCCACCACCCGCCTGGTCCCGGTCGACAGCTCGTTGATGAAGCGGTCGGCGAACGAGCCGAGCCCGAGGAACGTCGAGGACCTCGTCGGCCTCGGATCGGGCGCCTCGACCCCACGGACGAACGCCGGGTACGGCCAGCCCGACCGTCTCGCGGACCGTGAGGTCCTGGAAGAGCTCTGCGCCCTGGAACGACCGGCCGAGACCGAGGCGGGCCCGCTTCGTCGGCGACAGGTGCCGGACGTCGTGGCCGAGGATCTCGACTCGGCCCTGGCTGCGCACGTACCCGCCGACGGCGTTCATGAGCGTGGACTTGCCGGCGCCGTTCGCACCGATCAGCCCAACCACCTCACCCGGTCGAACGAACAGGTTCACGTCGATGACGACCAGACGCGACCCGAACCTCACCGACAGATCGGTCACCACGAGCGCGGCCTCGAGCTCGGATGGAACCTCGCGTCGGGTGACGCTGAGCTGCGTCGGGAGCGTCTGACGCTCGATCACCGGCGGGGGAACGTCGGGCATCCGTCGGGCGAGGAAGGCGAACACGGCGTCGCGGACGTTGTAGAGGACCTGCACGAGACCGCCAGGGAAGTAGAGCAGGAGGACGAGCATGCCCGCGCCGCTGGTCAGCAGGCCGATCTGGACGCTGTTGTTGAAGAGCTCGGGGAGCCCGACGACGACAGAAGGCGCCGAGCATCGCTCCGCCCACCGACGACAGGCCGCCGATGACCACGATCGAGATGACCCGCAACGACTCCGTGGCCGGGAAGTCGCCGGGCTGGCCGCGGCCGTGAGCAGTCCGACCAGCAGGCCGCCGGCCAGCCCGGCGATCCACCCGCCGATGCCGAAGGCCGTCAGCTTCACCGCGGTCGGGCGAGATACCGAGTGACGCGGCGGCCCGTTCGTTGTCCCGCACCGCGATCATCGACCGCCCGAGTCGACTCCGCTGCAGCAGCGAGACGCCGATGAGCACGGCGCCGAGCGCGACGAGGCAGATGGTGTAGTAGCTGCCTTCGGCCGCGAGTGACCAGCCGTGGCTGAACAGCGCCTGCCGGAACAGGGACGATCTGACGCGGGCAGTTGGGCGCGGATGTCGCCGTGCAGGAAGACGTCGAGCCACAGGAGCCATGACGCGGTCATCACCGCGAACGCGAACGTGGTGACCGCGAGGTACAGACCAGGCCGACGCAGCGCGGGAGCGCCGACGATGATGGCGGCGATGGCGGTGATGCAGGCAGCGACGAACAACGCGGGGAAGAACCCGACGCCGGCATGCACCAGGGCGGCGGTGCTCAGGCCGCCCACGCCGACGAACGCGAACTGTCCCAGTGAGAGCTGGCCGGCCCATCCGGTGAGCACGGTGAGCGACAGGGCGACCATGGCGTAGAGCAGGACTCGGCTCCACGACGAGCGCTCGGACGGCAGATGGAGGAACACGAGCGGGAACCAGGGCCACGAGGGCTACGAAGCGCGACGCCGAACGTCGGCAGCGAGCGCACCCACCACTTGGACTGGAGCGCCGCCGGGATGGGCCGGATCCGCGGGGCGAACGACCATCGGCCAGATCCGGCCTCGGCCAGAACTCGCCGTCGACCGCTCACCAGGAGCGTGACCAGGACGACGACG
Organism: uncultured Microthrixaceae bacterium; assembly: GCA_963776435.1. Lineage (GTDB taxonomy): Bacteria > Actinomycetota > Acidimicrobiia > Acidimicrobiales > Acidimicrobilacustridaceae > UBA4742. Next base: position 1,588,977 of record CAVZMK010000010.1, on the reverse strand, counting down.
AACAGCACCAGGTCGAGCAGGCCGCGCTGGTCGTTGAAGTTGTAGTTGATGAGGCTCTCGGCCACCCCGATGGCGATGCCTCCTGCGAAGGCAAGAGGCATCGAGACCATGCCGCCGATGAGCGCCGCCGCGAGCACCCGCAGCAGCAAGACCGGGTCCGACCCCGAGCGCGGATCCCGCCTCGGGGTTGAGCGGTCCGAACAGCATCGCCGCCGTCGCCGCCAGGATGCCGGCGATCACCCACACGATCGTCGACATCCGCTTGATGTTGATGCCCGACAGTCGGGCCGCGTCGGCGTTGGCGGCCGATGCTCGGATGGCCAGCCCGTACTTCGTCCGGTTCAGGAAGAGCGTCAGCGCGATGACCAGGACGGGGATCACCACGACGACCGTCAGCTCCGGACCCTGTATCACCAGACCCCCGATCCGCCACGACCCGGTGAAGGCCGTCGGGTAGGGCCGAACCTGGGTGATCTGAGGAAGGATCAGCTCGAAGAAGAGCAGCAGCTGCGCGGCACCGATGAGCGCGACCAGCAGGATCACCCGTGGCGCCGAGAACAGGCGGCGCACGATGACCAGCTCGAGCGCGGCTCCGATCAGGGCGCCGACGACGATGCCGATGGCGAGTGACAGCCAGAACGGCGCGTTCCAGTCGATCACGAGCCGGTACAGGAGCGCGGCCGCGAATCCGCCCATCTCGCCGACGGCGAAGTTGATCACTCTCGTCGACCGGAAGACGAGCACGACACCGACCGCCATCACGCCGTAGGTCAGTCCGGTGATGGCGCCCGAGGAGATGACCTGTGTGCGGGAAGCCGACGGCGAGCAGCGATCCGAGCACGTCAGCGTCCGAGGAACACGGCGCGGGCGAGGTCGTCGCGTGCGGCCAGCTCGGCGGTCGAACCTTCGAAGCGGATCTCGCCCTTCTCCATGAACAGCGCCCGGTCGGCGATGGCCAGCGCGACGTTCAGCGACTGCTCGACGATGATCATGGTGACGCCGGCCTCGCGGAGTCGCTGCACGACCTCGAGCACCTGCTGCACGACGACGGGTGCGAGGCCGAGCGACAGCTCGTCGATGATGAGCAGCTCGGGCTCGTGCACCATCGTCATGGCCAGTGCGAGCATCTGCTGCTGGCCGCCCGAGAGATCGTCGGCCGCGGCGTCGAACCGGTCCTCGAGCACCGGGAACAGCTCGACCGCCTTGGCGATGCGTCGGGTCTGCTCCTTGCGGTCATAGAGGAACGCGGCCATCTGCAGGTTCTCGCGCACCGTGAGCGGGCCGAAGGTCGCGCCGCCGCCGATGAGCTGCACGAGACCGACCCGGACCCGCAGCTCGGGATCGGCGTAGGTGATCGTGCGGCCGCGCAGTCGAACGACGCCCCGCTCGGGCACCCCGAGGCCGCTGATGACGCGGAGCAACGTCGACTTGCCGGCGCCGTTGGTTCCGAGCAGCGCGAGCGTCTCGCCCTCGTGCACGTCGAAGCCGATGCCGAACAGCACCTGCACCTTGCCGTAGGAGAAGTCGAGGTTGCGTACCTGCAGCACCGGGACGCACGGCATCTGGCTGCTGTCTGCGGTTCCGCTCGTCGCTCTCTTCGCGGAGGTCCTCGACCACCATGGCCATGTCGTCGCGGATGTGGCGGGCACCCAGCGCGATGAGCGCCCCGCCGATGAGCGCCGACGGCAGCACGATGATGGCCAGCGCGGCGCGGGGGCCGTAGGCCTCGCTCAACAGTCCGGTCAGGATGGCACCGAAGAACGAGCCGAACAGGAACACGTAGATGCCGATCATCGCGGTGCCACGGGCTCGCAGCCGGTAGGGGATGATGGTCGAGATCACCGCCGGCAGGATGACGAACGCAGCCTGGGCGCATGCCGTCGACGACCGCGAGCACGGGGACGACGGTCCAGATGTTGGGCATCGAGATGGCGATGACCAGACCGACGCCGAACAGGGCGACGAGCAGACCGACGAACGCCATGGCGGCCGGCGGGCTCCGGCGGAACAGCGCGTCGGCTCGACGACCGGAGATGGCGATCGCGATGAGCGTGGGGATGGCGATGAGCGTGGCCACGACGCCCCGTTGGAAGGCGTCCAGTCCGAGGTCGTGGTCGAAGTAGAGGCTCAGGAAGAGCGGCGCGCTGAACAGGGCGAATCCGAGCGCGGCCATGCCGACGAGGAAGTAGTAGAAGCTCTTGATCTGTCGAAGTCGCTCGAAGGCGACCGACAGCGAGATCGGCAGCTCGTCCTCTACTTCGGGGAGCTCCTCGCCGAGAACCGACTTCATCTCGTAGCGACCCCGCCGGGGTTCCTTGATGGTGTTGGCCGACAGCGCGACCGGGCAGTGCCAGCAGCCCCAACAGGACGAAGGGCAGCCGCCAACCGCTGCCGCCCCCGGCCAGCGCCGCGACCGACCCGGCCAGGAACGGGGCGATCATCGTGCCGACCGCCTGAGAGCCGCCGAGCACCGCGAACACCCGGCCTCGGGCCGGGATCGGGTAGGCGTCGATGAGCAGCGGTGCGCTCACCGGGAGCGAGGCCGACTGTCCCAGCCCGGCTCCGAGTCGGGCGACGAACATCTGCAGGATGCTCTGCACCGCGCCGGTGAGCAGGATGATGACCGACCAGATCGTCATCGTGATGGCGATGCAGCTGCTTGCGTGACATCCGGTCCGACAACGACGACATCGGGATGGCACCGATGACGAACAAGATGCCGGTGGCGCCCCCGATGGCACCGAGCACCGCGTCGGAGATGTGGAGCGTCTTCTGGATATCGGGCGCCAGGACGTTGAACACGCCGCCGTCCATCATCTGCAGCGCGCCCAGGAGGCCGACGATCGTGAGGGTGCGCGCGCCGCCGATCCGCACGGCGTCGCGTCAGCGACATGGCGTCGTCGCCCACGCCAGGGAGGTCGGCGTCAGCGAGACGCACCTCAGGGGCGACCGCCGCGTCCGCCTGTCGCGTGTCCTGTTCGAAGAGGGCGGCCGCGAGCGAGGCGACCTCGATCGCCGGATCACCCCGCTCGTCGGGTTCGCTCACTGGTCTCCTCCGACCCTCAGGGGGCGATGAGGATCGGCTTCTGGTTGTCGACCGGCTTGAAGGTCTGGGTCGCGGCCGAGTACCTGGAGAGGTACACGGAGGTCCCGGAGTAGTGCTTCTGCTTCGTGAGCGAGCCCGGCGGGCCGTCCATCATCAACACCGGCTTGAGCTGCTCCAGCGCGGCGATGACCGACGCCTGCCCGACGGGGCCATCGACGGCCTTGATGGCCTGGGCCAGTGACTGCATCTGGATGCAGGTCACGGCCGTGAACCCGTAGCCGTCCGACGCCTCCGGGAACTTCTGCGCGCCCCCGGCGACGGCGATCTGATTGCAGGTGGCGGCGGCCGGGGTGAGGTCCGCGAAGCCGATGGCGAGCCCGTAGGCGCCGTCGTAGTTCTGCTTGGCGTTGGCGTAGAACTTGGCGACGGTGTTGGTGACGTTGTTGCCGACGGTCATCCACTGCGGCTTGTAGCCGAGGGTCTGGGCCGCCTCGACCGTGGTCGAGCCGGCCAGCGTCTGGGCGACGAGGAAGACGACATTGACGCCCGCGTCCTGCATGCGCTGGATGGCCACGGTCTGCTGTTCACACGTCTGCGAGCCCTCTGGGCACGGGAGCACCGCCTGCGCCGCGACGCTTGTACCCGAGGGCCTTGATGCCAGGGACAAGAGCGTCGTCGGTCGACTTCCTGTTGGTCGGCGAGGTCCTGGCGGATGATGCCGATCTTCTTGCCCTTGAGCAGTCCCGGCGCCGTCGAGGACCCCGGGCCAGGCGCGGTACTCGGCGTTCTGGCCGATGGAGATGTGCGAAGCCAGCGAGAACAAGCGGCCCTTGGCCGCGGCGTAGAGGCTGTTGGGCCAACTGTCCATCGTGATGGTGAGCACGTTGTGGTCGGCGGCCACGCACTGGACCATCAGGGCCGGGAGCGACGCAGTGAGGATCACGGCGAACGGCTTGTCGTCCTCGGTGGCTTGCACGCACGCCTGGCGACCGAGGTCGGGGTTGAGGATGGCGTCAGTTCCGTGGAGCACGTGCGAGATCAGGATGATCTTTCGCCCGGCCACCCCGCCGTGGGCGTTGATGTCGGCCACGACCGCCTTCATCGTCTTGTCGGCATCGCCGATCTCGGGGGCCAGGTGCTGCGACACCAGCTGCGACAGGTCGGCCGAGATCATCGACACCGTGATGGTCGTCGCGGTGATGCCGACCGTGCTGCCGGCGCCTCCCCCCGCGCCTGCCGTGGTCGTCCCCGACCCGCCGGCGTCGTTCGCCGACTTGGCGGTGCACGCCGCCAGCAACACGCACGCTGCCGCTAGCAAGGCGCACAAACGAATTCTCTTTCGCATCCGCATCGCCGATCCCCCCGGACGTGACGTCGAGCGACTTATCGAGACTAACTCCGGAACCTAGTGCAACCAGGTCGGCGCGGGTCGCCGAACCTCTCGTTGCCCGGACCTAATACTTGTTCTATGGTCCGTGCGTTGCTGGAGGGAACCGGATGCGAGGGAGAGCGTGAGTAGCCGCATGCACATGAGCCACGGCCGCGCGTTTCATCGAGGCGAGTCGCCTGGCCGATCCGCCCCGCCCAGCCGGCCGGGCCGCCCGATGGGCTGGGCACTCCCGGTGGTGCTCATGGCCGTAGTCCTGTTGGCGGCCTGCAAGTCCACGGCCACGACCTCGGCGGGCGGTGGCGGCAGCACCACGACGGCCACCGTGTCCGACACCCGGGCTCCGGGCGTGACCGCCGACAGCATCAAGGTCGGCATCGTGTGGCTCGACCTCTCGTCGCTCCAGAGCTTCATCCACATCAACGAGGGCGACTTCCCGAAGGCGTACCAAGCCATCGTCGACGACATCAACGCCCACGGCGGCATCCACCGCCGCAAGTTGGAGGCGACCATGGTCGGGATAAACCCGACCAGCCAGGCGTCGACCGACGCGGCCTGCACCCACTTGACCCAGGACGTGAAGGTGTTCGTCGCCGTCGGCTTCTACCTGGCCGACAACGTGCTCTGCTACGTGCACACCAACGCGACCGCCACCATCGGGGGGGCGCAGACGACCGAGCGTCTGGCTCAGGCCAAGGCGCCGTGGTTCAGCACCGACGCGGGCGAGAATCTCGAGGTCACCGTGGTGAAGTCGATGGCTGGGCGGGGCGAGCTGGACGGGAAGCTGGCCGTGGTGGCCACGGCGGCCGACCAGGCGCTTCTGACCGACAAGATCAAGCCGGTGCTGGCGGCCGCTGGCATCAAGCCGGTCGAGACGGCCGTCATGACCGCCGCGACGAATGACTCGACGGCCAACTACGCGCAGGCTGCGACGATCTCCGAACGCCTGAAGTCCGAAGGCGTGACCAAGGTGTTGGTGGTGGGCCAGTCCGCCACCGGCGCCTTTCCCCCCGGCCTGGCCAGAACCGACTATCGCCCCGAGCTGATCTTCTCCAACATGTACGGCACCACCACGCTGACCGCCGCCGCGGGCGCGGACACGTCGTACCTGAAGGGGTCGATCACCGGCGGCGTGTTCGGTCCAAACGATGCACGCTTGGCCCTGGGCGGTCCCACCAAGGCGTGCATGGACGTGCAGCGGAAGGCCGGCTTGGTCATCAAGCCGTCGTCGACCGTCCCGAAGGGTCAGCCCGACCAGTTCGTGGCCTCAGCCTTGGCCTGTCAGCAGATGTATCTGCTCGAGGCCATCTTGCAGAAGGCCGGTCCAACGCTCAACTACGGCACCTTCCAGGCGGCGGGTGACTCGCTCGGCAAGATCGTGCTTCCGACCTTCCCCGACGCCTGGGACTTCGGCCCCTCGCCCCAGACGGACGGCAACCCGAAGGTCTACTTCTTCAAGTGGGATCAGACCGCGGGCCAGTACGACGTCAACAACGGCTGACGGATCCACCGATGCGGGCTGTTGTTCTCCTAGACGGGCAACGCGAGGTCGACCGGTGAACGCGGTCGAGGAGCGGGCCGCCAAGCAGGAGATCGCCGACGTGCTCGTGCGCTATGCCACCAGCATCGACCGTCGGGATTGGGGTCGCTTCCGCACGTGCTTCGCCGACGCGTGCGACGTCGAGTACGAGTCCGCCGGAGCTTGGAGCTCGGCTGCGGAGATCACGGCCTTCATGATCGACGCCCACGCAGCGATGGGCCACACGCTGCACCGTCTCTCGACCATCGACGTCGTGGTCATCGACGCGAGTGCGCGGGCGCAGTGCTACGTCGATGCGGTGCTCATGGCTCCGGATGGCCGCTCGGGGATCAACTCGATCGGGTGGTACGACGACGAGCTGGCTCGGGCGGCGGCGGGCTGGCAGATCGTCCGTCGGCGATTCACGTCGGTGCGCCTGGTCGCCCTCGGGTCTGAAGACGACCTGCTCGCTCCGTAGGGAGCCGAAGGCGTGGCCATCGATTAAGATAGTCAACACCATCTAAGGGGAGGCTCCATGGGGCAGGCCATCATGCTGGGCTCGCTGCTCTTCGTGATCGTCGTGATCGTGGGGCTGGTGTTGCGTTTCGATCCAGAGGCGCGGGGCGATCGCGGCGAGACCGGAGAGCCGTGATCGGCGAGCTCACGCCGCTGCTCATCGGCTCGATGACGTTCGCCTACGTCACCGGGATCGCGTTCTTGGTGGCGGGGATCTATCTCAGCTGGAGGCAGCGGCGCCCGCACCCGCTGTTGCTCGTGTCGATCTCGGCCATCGCCATCTCGTGGATCGAGGCTCCGTACGACTGGGCGATGTATGCCCAGTTCCCGTCGGCGCTTCCGCGGATGCCGTCGTGGTGGCCGATGAACGCCACGTGGGGTGGGCTGCCGGCGTCGGTGCCGATCGGCTACATCTCCTACTTCGTCCTGCCGGCGCTCATCGGTGCGGCCTTGGGCAACCGGGCCGCGGCGAAGTTCGGCTGGCGACGTCCCCAGGCGCTGCTCGGTGTCGGGTTCGCCGTCGGGTTCGTGTGGGCGTTCTGCTTCAATGCCCTGCTCGGCGCCCGCCTCGGGGTCTTCCACTACGGGCGGGTGATCCCGGGGCTGGCCATCTTCCAAGGCACGAAGTACCAGTACCCGGTGTACGACGCGATCGCCATGGCGTTGCAGATGATGGTGTTCGCCTACCTGCTCGGCCGGACCGATGCGCAAGGTCGGAACGTGATCGAGTCGTGGGCCAACCGACGGTCCAAGTCCACGACCGGGACGTTCGCGCTCTCGATCATCGCGGTCGTCGTCGTCGGCCACGTCCTCTATCTCGCCGTCTTCGCGCCGCACCTGATCACGAAGCTGCAGGGCGACGTCACGGCCGGCCCGACCGGAGAGCTGTTCCCCGGCGTGCAGAACCAGCCGTTCGATGGAGGGGTCGGCGGCACACCGCGGACCCACCCCACGGCGGCACGAGGAGGCGGACGTTGACGTCGATCAGGCCGACGTCGGCGGTGCGGTACGACCCCTACGACGCCGACATCGACGACGACCCGTATGAGACATGGAGGCGCCTCCAGGAGGAGGCGCCGTTGTACTGGAACGAGGAGCACCAGTTCTGGGCCATCAGTCGGTGGGACGACGTCAGAGCCGCTCTGCTCGACTGGGACACCTACCGGTCCGGGCGGGGCACCGTGCTCGACATCGTGAAGGCCGGGATCGAGATCCCCGCGGGGATCCTCCTGTTCGAGGATCCACCGATCCACGATGCGCACCGCGCCTTGCTCTCGCGCGTGTTCACGCCCCGGCGGATGCTCGACCTCGAGCCGCTGGTGCGGAGATACGCAGTGCGGGCGCTCGACGCGCTCGTCGGTCGGGAGGAGTTCGACATCATCTCCGAGCTCGGCGTCGAGATCCCGTTGCGCACGATCGGATACCTCTTCGGCATCCCCGAGGCCGATCAGGATGTGTACCGCCGGACCACGGACGAAGCGATCGCCACCGACGGCGGACCGACCTCGTTCGACCAGTCGACGCTCGACTCGGTCCTCTCGGTGCTGGCGGACTATGTCGAGTGGCGTTCCCATCACCCGTCCGACGACCTGATGACCGAGCTGCTGCAGGCGCAGGTCGATGAACCCGACGGGTCCCGGCGTCTGCTGACCCGAGACGAGGTCGTGACCTACGCCTCCATGGTCGCTGGAGCCGGCAACGAGACAGCGACCCGCCTCATCGGGTTCACCATGCAGCTCCTCGCCCAGAACCCGGACCAGCGACGGCTCCTCGCCGAGGACCCCTCGTTGATCCCGGCTGCGATCGAGGAGATCCTGCGGCTCGAGTCGCCGTCGCCGGCGCAGGCGCGCTGGGTGCAGCACGACGTGGAGCTCCACGGGACGACGGTTCCCGAGGGCTCGATCATGTTGCTCTTGAACGGCGCCGCGAACCGAGATCCGCGGCACTGGCGCGAGCCCGATCGCTTCGATGTGCACCGCGACGACGGGGCGCACCTGGCGTTCGGCTACGGCCTCCACTTCTGTCTCGGCGCCGCCCTCGCCCGTCTCGAGGGCCGCGTCGCCCTCGAGGAGATCCTCGCTCGCTGGCCGGATTGGGACGTCGACGTCGCCCGCGGCCAGATGGCCCACACCGCAAGCGTCCGGGGGTGGGGCTACCTGCCCGTCCGGCCACAACAGGGGGAACAACCATGACCGAGGCAACAGCAGAGGCACCCACGCGCGTCGTCGTCTGGTCGACGGGGGGGATCGGATCGCTGTCGATCGTCGCGGTGAACGAACGACCGGACCTCGAGCTCGTCGGGGTGTGGGTCCACTCACCCGACAAGGTTGGGCGTGACGCGGGGGAGCTGGCCAACGGCGTCCCGATCGGCGTGCGCGCGACCGATGACATCGACGCGCTCCTCGGTCTCGAGCCGGACTGCGTGGTGTACGGAGCAAGTGGACCCGAACGAGACGCAGGCGCGGTGCCGGACTACGAGCGGCTCCTCGCCGCCGGGGTGAACGTCGTCACCACGACATCGACGACTCTGATCAACCCGCTCGCCTACCCGCCGGCGCACCGCGAGCGCCTGGAGCGGGCAGCTCGCGCCGGCGGAGCATCGATCTACGCCTCGGGCATCGAGCCCGGCTTCTTGTGCGACTACATCCCGCTGGCGCTCTCGACCGCGTGCCGGTCCGTCTCGAAGATCCACTGCTACGAGATCGCGCTGTACGACGACTACGGCGTCAAGGAGATCATGGTCGACGCTCTGGGCTTCGGGCAGCCCTTGGACTTCGAGCCGTGGATCATGCTGCCGGGAGGGATCTCCGGCGAGATGCAGGGCCAGCTCCACTTCATCGCCGACGGTCTGGGCGCCGAGATCGACGAGGTTCGTGAGTCATATGACCGGCGGCTGACCGATCAGCCCATCGAGACCGCCTTCGGCACGGTCGAGCCGGGCACCACCGGTGCCATCCGCTTCCAGGCGATCGGCGTCGTCGACGGTCGCGAGGCGATCGTCGTCGACCACATCACCCGGTTGGCCCGTCACGTCGGACCCGACTGGCCCATCGGCGAGGCCGACCTGACCTACCGGGTCGTGCTCGAAGGCAAGCCGAACTTCGACTGCTGGTTCACGCCCACCCTCGACGACCCGGCCGAGGCGGGCGTGGCGACGATGGGCAGCGGCGCCGGCGCCATGCTGGCCACCGCCATGCGCGTGGTGAACGCGGTGCCCTATGTCGTCGCCGCCGAGCCTGGCCTGCTGCGGTCCCTGGAGATGCCGCTCACCCTCCCCAAGCTCGGTCTTCGGCCCTGATCGTCCGTGTTCACCCTCCGGTTCGACATGCGGGCGCCCGCCTGGGGCGCCCCGATCGAGGAGCTGTACGACGCCGCGATCGACATGGCGACCTGGGCCGAGGGTCGAGGAGCTGTCGTGGTGGTGCTCTCCGAGCACCACGCCGCCGCCGACCGCCACCTGCCGTCGCCGTTGGTCCTGGCGGCTGCGATGGCGGCTCGCACGGAGAGCGTGGCGATCCTGATCGCCGCGTTGGTCCTCCCGTTCTACGAGACGGTCCGGCTCGCCGAGGACATCGCCGTGCTCGACATCCTCAGCCGAGGGCGGGTGTCGTACGTGGTCGGCGTCGGTCATCGAGCGGAGGAGTACGAGCACTTCGGCGTGGCCCTGCGGGGCCGTGGCGCGCGCGCTGACGAGCAGCTGGCCCGTCTCCTGCGGTTGCTGCGTGACGAGGGCGCTGGCGACGGGCCTCGGATAAGCCCCCGCCCCGCCAGCGGCGGCCCGACGTTCTTCGTCGGTGGCGGGAGCCATGCGGCTGCCCGACGAGCGGGCCGCTTCGGCCTCGGGATGATCGCCCAGTCCCCGACGTCCGGCCTTGTCGAGACCTACGAGGACGCCTGTCGAGCGGCAGGGAACGAGCCGGGGTTCGTCCAGATACCAGACTCCCGACAGGCGACGGCGATGTTCGTTGCCGACGACGTCGATCGGGCCTGGGATGAGCTCGGCCCACATCTGTTGCACGACGCGATGACGGCCGCGTCGTATCGCCACGGCGAGACGTCGGTGGCGAGCATCAGCACTGCCACCACGGTGGAGGAGCTGCGCAGCGACGCCGCGTACCAGGTCGTGACCCTCGACGAGGCGGTCGCCCGGGTCAAGGCTGGAACGGTCCTTCCGCTGCTGCCGCTCTGCGGCGGTCTCGCACCTGAGGTGGCGTGGCCCTACCTGCGGCGGGCGGCTGATGCGGTCAGCCCGCGCCCGATCCTGAGCGAACCGAAGGAGCCGACCTGCCGGCGACGGTCCCGGACCCGCTCGTCTTCGGCTGAAACGCCGCTGGCTCAGGCGCCTCGGTGGAGGAACCCGTGGAGCGTCGCCTGGGCCAGCTCTTCGACGACGTCATCCCTGGACGGGCGCTCGCCTTCGAAGAAGGGCGAGCTGAACGCCGACATCCCCGCGACCATCGCCACTGTCGAACGGGCGGCGAGGGGCTGGGAGCCGCTGTCGATGCCCAACATCTCGGAGCCCTTCCCGCCGAGGTCGGTCAGGAGGCTCAGCGCTCCTGCGATCTCCACGATGCCGGTCTCGGTGAGCTCGTCCTGCGTCAGCGCATCGGCCGTCCAGAGGGTCATGACCAGGCCGCGGTTGTCGACGAACAGGTCATAGAGCGAGCCGAGGAACTCACGGGCTACAACCTCTGAGCTCTCCGGTCCCGGCTCGAACGATTCCCAGCGGAGGTTGAGGTCCTCCACCAGCTGGAGAAACGGCAGCACCACGGCCTCGTTGAACAGCGCTGCCTTGGAACCGAACTGCCGGAACAGGAGGTGCTCGAGCACCCCTGCTGTGTCGGCGATCTCCCGCGTGGTGATGCTGCGATAGTCCCGTTGCGCGAACAGCGTCCTGGCCGCGTCGAGCAGCAGCAGTCGAGGCGCGCCACGCGCGCGGCGCGTCGCCTTCGTGCGGGCTCCGCTCGGCATCGCCTTCACCAAGTTCTCCCTTGTAAAGATAGTGATCGCCATCTTAATGTGGCACCGATGACGGTGGCGACGATCCCATCGCAGGTCGGCCGAACTGCGATCGTCACGGGAGCGAACACCGGAATCGGCCTCGAGGTGGCGTCGGCGCTCGCCGCCGCCGGCACGACGACGGTGCTCGCCTGCCGCAACGACCAGCGCGCCGCCACCGGTAGAGACCAGATCCTCCGTCTCCATCCCGATGCAGACGTCGAGCTGCTCCGCCTGGATCTGGCCGATCTCGTACAGGTCGCCGATGCGGCTGCCGAGGCAGCCGCGCGCTTCGGCCGGGTGCACCTGTGCGTGAACAACGCGGGGCTGATGGTTCGCTCGCGCTCGACGACCGCGCAAGGATTCGAGATGACCTTCGGGGTGAACCATCTCGGCCACTTCGCGTGGACCGGCCTGCTGCTGCCGGCCTTGCTCGCGGCGCCCAACAGCCGGATCGTGACGGTGACGTCGTTGGCGCATCTGCAGGCGACGATGGACTGGGACGACCTGATGGGGCAGAGGCGGTTCAAACCCACCGTCGCCTACCGTCGCTCGAAGGTCGCCAACCTGCTGCACAGCTTCGAACTGCAGCGCCGCCTCACAGCATCGGAGCTACCGGGCGCGCGGTGCACCACGACCGTGGCGGCGCACCCTGGCATCGCGGCAACGACCTTCTGGGAGAACGCCGCGGGGCCCACGTTCAGATGGGCAGCGCGGTCGTTCGACGCCGTCATTGCCGTCCTCTTCAGCACCACCGCGGAGGGCGCTGTCCCCGTCCTCCATGCCGCAACCAGCGAGGACGTCATGCCCGGTCGGTGCTACGGCCCGCGAGTGGCTCAGCGCTGGGGCCGACCAGGGGTCGTCAGGTCATCGCGCGAGACCCTCGACGTGAGTGCCGCGACGCGGCTGTGGGACATCTCCGAAGAGCTCACCGGCGTGAAGGTCCTCTGAGCGCACGGGGGGCTTGCATGGTCGTCATGCCTCCCCGCCCGAGTGCCGGGTGACCTCTTCGCTCCGGCCGAAGCGCGACGTGGCGGGCGGGTCGTTCAGGACGACACGTAGTCAGAGGTGCTGGCGGCCACGACCTCGATGGCCACCATGTTCCATGGGGCCAACGCAGAGGTGACGTCGGCCATTCGGATCGGGCTGCCAGCAGCGGCGGTCTGGTAGGTATCGCTCTGCACCCAGTAGTCGTCCATGTTCCGTCGGGCCCAGCGCCCGATGATCACCTGGTTGGTCCCGGCCCCGATCAGCCGGGCTCCTGGTGCTCCTACCTTGTTCGTTGGTGCACCGTGCGGATTGGCGTCGTAGCCGACGCCGAAGACGATCGACTGTGGTTGGGTGGTGCTGAGCGCCACACCGGGTGGACCGGTCGACGCGCTCGGTACCGGCCGATGCGCCCACTCCGTCGGTGCCTTGGATGGCGATCACCTTCATGAGCAACGGGTAGCCGCGCATGGCTGCGGTCGCGGTCACCGCAGCGTCGTGCAGGATCTGGGGTGCGGTGGCCTGCCACACCTCGGCGTCGCCAGGCGAGCCGTTCGCCCGCTTGACCAGCGTCCAGGTCAATCCGGAGCCCTCGACCGATACGGTCTGCCCACCGGTCCGCGGCCCAGCCGCCGACACGAAGGCGAGGAGCAGCTCGGCGCTCTGAGCGGTATGGAACCGCGGGCTGGTCACGCTGGAACGGCCGCGGCTGAGCAGATTGACATCAGTGTTGAAGCACACCGAGAGATTGGCCACCGTGAAGGTCACCTCGGGTGTGGTGACTCGTTGACCCCTGGCCTTGGTGATGACCGTCTGGAGAGTGTGGTGACCGTTGAGCGCAGTGCGGCTGTCCCACCTCAGTCGATACGGAGCCGAGTGCAGTGCGGTGCCGAGCGGGAGGCCGTCGAGCACGAACTGGACAGCGCGGGTGTCCGGCACTGAATCGGCCTTGGCCGTGAGTTCGACGGTGCCCGAGACGGTTTGTCCGGCCCTCGGCGTGGCGATGGCGACCGGCCCGACGCCGGCACCGGTGGCGAGCGGGGTAGCGGTGGGGCTGGTGGCGGGGCTGGGCGCGGTTGTCGTTCGAACGGCGAGGGTAGTGGGGGAGGCGGGTTTGACCTCGACTGCGGCCATGTCCCAGTGGTCGGTGGTCGGCTGGGTGTCGTTGAGGGTGATGGTGCCACCGACGCCGGGTCCGGCGACGGTCGAGTACTGGGTCCAGAAGGTGTTGCCGGCTGCGTCGTCTATCCATTGGGAGGCGAGTGCCTGGTTGGCACCCACGGTGCGGGCGACGTTGTGGTCGAAGTCGTTGCCAACAGCGATGGCGAGCGAGCCCGCGGCCTGGGCGGTCAGCTTGACCTTGGGCGCGCCGGTGGTGCCTCCGGCCGCCGCTGTTGCGCCGACCCCGCCGGCGTTGTCGATGGTCAGCACGGTCAGGAACTGGTCCTTGCCCGCCTTGGTCGCGGTGGAGGTGACGGTGGCCTTCGAGAGTGGATTGGGTGCGGTCGCCTGCCAGATCTCGGCGTCGCCGGGCTGGTTGTTGGCCCGTTTGACCAAGCTCCAGGTGAGCCCTGCGCCTGAGACGGTTGCCGTCTGAGTGTTGCCGGGTGCGACGTCCGAGGCCACGAAAGCCAAGACCAGTTCATTCGACGCGATGGTCGAGAAGGTGGGGGTGGTCGCGGTGGTGATCCCGAACGCGGACACCTGTTGAGCCACGGTCAACGATCCGACGTGAATCGGTGCCGAGAACGTCACGCCGGGCGCCGTACCCGTGAGCCCATTGGCGTCGAGCGCCTGAGCGCTGATCAGGTGCGTTCCGCCTGACAGGGTGGGCAGAGTGAGACTGTAGGGCGCCGTGGTGATCGGGCTGCCGATCGGTGAGCCGTCCAACAGGAACTGCACGCTGGTGATCGGCGAGGTGTCGCTGACCGACGCCTGGAACGTGGCCGGGGCCGTGACCGAGGCGGTTGCCGCGGGTGCGGTGATGGCGACCACCGGCGGGGTGACGGTGGGTTGTACTTGGGTGAGCACGGTCACGGTCGTCCCCGAGATGGCGAGCTCGGTGTCGGTGATGCTCAGGTTGGGTCCGCTCTGGGCGAAGTAGTTGTCGGGGTCGGCCTGGGCCCGCAGCCAGTAGGTGCCGTCGGGCAGGTTGGAGATATCGATGTTGTTGCCGGCATCGGTGAAGTCGTACTCGTCACCCCATCCGACCGACAGGCCCAGGATCCCGTTGGGATCGGTGCAGTCTCCGACGCTGGGCGACGGGTCGGTCGTGGTGTTGGGGACGCCGCCGACGTAGGTGTCGGGGGTCATGCAGAAGTCGACTTTCGGACTCGAAGCAACGAGCGAGCCGATCCCGCCGCCAGAGCCGACGGTGTAGAGACCGAAGCCGGTGAGCGGGAACCGGTAGTCGCTCGGCGGCTCCCAGGCCATCGATCTGACGACGGGGACGTTCTTCACGAACGACCAGGCAGACGGGCCGGTCAGCGTGTACAGGGCCTGGGTGGCCATCGCTGTTCCCGTCGCCGGGTTGTACTGGGGGCGGATCTCGAGCGGTCCCGCACCCGCGTTCCAGGTGATGTGGCTGAAGTTGAGCGTGCGCACGGAGGTCGTTGGCGTCGAGATCGAGAATCCGTCGGTGGGGACCTCTACACGCAAGTTGGGATACGCGATCGTCGGTGGTGGGGGCAGGCAAGCGGTCGCCGCCAGCGGTGCAAGCAGCACCACCGCCAGTAGCGCCAGGCACTTCCGCGATACCCGCATGGATGGCCACCCTCCGCTTCCGATGGAGCTCGGCCCAACACCGCGTCGTGAGAGAGCTGCCTCGAGCCGAAGTGTCGGCGCTCCATTCATTCTGACCCGCCGCGCAAGGCGCAGGCCACGTGGGCTTGCTGAAGATCGTTTCAGAGACAAGTTCGCCATCGCCTCGGCGCGCACGGCGTCGATCCCTAGGCGGGCTCGTCCGCGACTGCGGCGAGGAACTCGGCGCGACTGCCTGCGGGGTGGTTGATGGCGTTCGGATCGGCCGGGTCGGTCGGTCCGAGATCGGGCCAGCGGGAGCGCACATCGTGAGCGCCGAGCCAACTGCGCCGTGCGAGGGCGGCCGCGCTCGATGGGAAGTCACGGCGCGTCGAGCGGGCGACGAGTCGGAGCGGCGACCGCCGCCCCGCCGTCCGCTCCGGTCGGCAGACGCGCGCGATCCTGGCCACCAATCGGGGCCACGCGCTGGAGCCGGCAAGCTCGGCCACGACGTCGTCGGGCACATTCGTGCCGATGACGCGACGAGCTGTGAGGAGCATCGAAGCCACCGCCCCACCGGTGCCCGTAGCGCGTGAGCGATCGACCAGCTCAGTCCACGGGAACTCGTCTCCGCGGGTCGCCTCTTCGATGTCCTTCAGCCACACGAGACGGTTCGCCCCGGACAGGCAGCCGTGCACGCCGAGATGGAGCGCCGTGTCGACCGGATCGAGGGTCGGTGCGGTGCAGCCGGGCAGCTGCACGCGTCGGGCGCGCTCGTAGAGCGGGCCCATCTGAAGGTGGAACTCCTGGCGCAGCTCGCCGATGTTGAAGACGTGCCAGTGCAGGTCGATGAGCGTGCTCCCGACCGCGAGGTGCAGCTCGGCAGAGTGCGTGCGCGTAAGCAGGTCCCAGTTGGCATCGAGCATGCGCGCCCCGAGTGAATCGAGCGCGGTGAGCGCCCTCTGCAGCTCATGCCGCGGGACCACGATGTCGAGGTCGGTGTAGCCGCGCAGGTCAGGTCGGGGATACACCAGCTCGGACAGCACGGGGCCCTTCACCGTGAGCCACGGCATGTCGAGCGAGTCGAGGACCTCCGCGATGCCGGAGAGATCAGCCAGGGCCTGCAGATGCGTCATTCGCGCGTGGTGGTAGGTGGCCGTGAGGTCATCGAGGACGCCGCCGGGGACGTTCGGGTTGTCGTGCAGGCGGCGGTAGACGCATCCGGGGACGCCGTGGAAGGCGGCAGCGGCCGCGAGGCCGTCGAGGTCGGCGCCCCGTAGGAGGTCGTCGAGCGCGGTCGATGGGGCGTCCCAGTCCTCGCCCGTGACGCTGCGCACGAGCACCTGGCCGACCCTCATCCGCTCTCGTCGGCTCATCACGGTCGCCTAGCCCGCCAGCTCGGCCCGCAGGAGCGCAGCGGCGTCGAGCGGGTCGGCGTACTCGAGCCGCCAGCTGGACGAGCGCGCCGCGAGGATCGACGCGACCTCGAACGACTCGCGCGGCTCCTTGAAGTGGTTGAAGGACATCGACAGGAGCAACGCGAGCCCTTGCTGGCGCGGCAGTTGGACGAGGCGGGTTCGGCCGGCGCGACGTCGGAGCTCGACGATGTGCGCGACGTGCAGCTCGCCCGTCGCTGTGCGCCGCGCCGATCTGGTCGGCGCGGACGATCGATTCGTCGTCGCCCACGTCCAGACCGGCGTCGCGGAGGTCGGACCGAGCCAGCAGTTGCCACGCCGTACGCGCCAGTGCGAGCGGCCGCGGGTAGGGGACGACCTCGCCTCTCCCGGCTCGGTGGATGCAGAGCGCCTCGTCAGAGACGTAGTCGAGATCGTGCAGTAGGCACGCGGCGGTCAAGGTGGTCTTGCCCGCGCCCGAGACGCCCGGGAAGGCGATCACGTCCTGTCCCGAGGCAACACATCCGGCGTGCGCAGCGAACCCGGCGAAGGCATCGATGGCGTCTCGGTTGAGTGCGATCAGGAGCGCCCCGATCATCGAGATCCATGACGAGTCGCGTGCGATGACGTCGCCGTCGCGCAAGAGGCTGCGACCGCCGTCCGGGTCGACGGTCAGGTCGAAGCGGCGCCCTGGACCGCCATCGGGGGGCGAGCCGACTGCGAACGGCTCGAGCAGATCATCGAGCGCGTGCTGCGCCTCGACGTCATCACAGACAACGCGCACGTCAAGACCGAGGACGTCGTAGCGCCGATCGGTCACCGCGAGCGCCACGGTACCGGTCAGCGCAGGTCCGTCCCGGGGACCAGGTCGAGGTCGACGAAGTTCTCCACCGTCCGCAGGACGTGGGGCCGAACGTCCCCGACACTGGCGGAGTACGCGCGCGCGATCTCGTCGATCACGCGGTCGAGATCGATGGAGCCGTCGAGCAGACGCCAGATGTCGCCGGCGGTGGCGTTGAGGACGTGGACCTCGTTGCGGCGAGGGTCGTAGACCGTGAGATCGCCGTCGAGCTCGGTCACAAGGAGGTCGTCGCGCGGTGGTCCGATCGTTGCCGAGTAACGATCGGCCGTTCGCGCTGGGCCGAGATCGGAATCGCCGTGCGTCGTCGAGCTGCTGCTCGTCACCACCAAGGCTTGTGGTGATGCGGATCGTGGCCGTACCCGTGGCCGTGGCCCGGGTCGGAGCCGGTTGCACCGCCGCCCCCACCTCCGCCTCCGCCTCCGCCGCTCGTACTCTGGGCCGCGGCGCGGCTCATCGAGATCGTCTGGATCGCCGGAACCGCGAAGGCAGCGCCTCCCACGACCATGGCACCTTTCTTCAGCACCGACCGGCGGCTCATCCCGTCCTCTGGGTGCCCGCCTCGCTCTATCGGGTTCTCGCTCACGAGTCACTCCCCTTCCGCCCAATCCCCAAGCTCGGACGGTACGCCCGTCGTGCGGTGGCGTCACCCGTAGACGGCAGGTCTTCAGCGAGCTTTCAGGAACCGGGGGATGGGCTGACCTCATCACTTCCCGATAGGTCCCCCTGCTGATACATGGACACACCCAAATGTGGCCACACGCCACTACTGAACTTCAGGTTTGAGTCGGGCTGGCGGGATTTGAACCCACGACCTCTTCGTCCCGAACGAGAACGGGCAGTCCACGGCCGTCCGTCCCAGGTCACATACGTCCTGGTCGAAGTGGTCAGGCGTCCATCTGAGTCCGTGGCAGGTCAGGCTCGGCCGGGAGAGTTTGGGCCCCCAATTGGGTCCCCTGGCAAGCGGTCACAGCACGTGGTCGGAGCACCCTCCGCCAGCGCCCGATCACACTTCGGCGTCGGATCTGGGCGGCGCGATGCTTGGGCTGTTGCGGTAGGAGGCGGACAGTGCTCACAGATGTGAGCGTCGTGGAACCGGACGACTAGCGCGGCGAAGAGGATCTCCGCGCCCGTCGATCCAAATCGAAGCGGCTGCTGTTCCTCCGCCGCAGGGCGTGTCGATCGATGGCGGCAACCAACGGTGGATGCCCCCGGCCGCCACCGATCGACCCACCATCACATCCGACCAGGCCGTCAGCATCGTGCAGAAGATGGCCAACGCCGACGGTGTCACCTTCTCTCAACCGCTGCTCGTCCGAGACACGATCCCCTCGACCGAACCGCCCGAAGGCGTCTCGCCCAGAGTGTCGTGGCTTAACGTGAACGACCGCCTCGTCTGGGTCGTCGTCGCGACCGCATCGCAACCTCAGACGATGCCGATGATGGTCGGCCAGCCGCCTGTCAGCGGCGAGACCATACCGACGGTCGTGGTGCAGAACGACAACTTCGTGATCGACGCCACCACCGGCAAGATGATCATCGGCTGGTTCACGAAGTAGCCGACCACCGACGCTCATGGACGGGGCCTCATTCTACGACAGCATCCGTGCGCGCCGACGCGATCGCGGTTCCGACGCGCTCGTGTCCCGGGACGCGCGCCTGGTCGACGATTTCTGCCTCGACTCGCTCGACTAACTGTGGAGCACCGAACGGCACGTAGGCCTCTCGACACCCGAGTGCCGGTTCGGAGCCGGTGTGAACGAGCTACTTCGGTACGGTCCTGGGGACCATCGACCCTGGTGCCCGCTCGCGGTCGGTCGCACACTGGCAGAAGCAGGCGAGCCGATCCTCGACACGAACACGATGAAGGTGAGTTGATGAGCGCGGTGGCACATCGTCGGATCGACGGGTCGGTGGGCGAGGGCTACGAGCCGGTGCGAGCCGCGTTCGTCGAGAACTTCGAGCAGCGGGGCGAGATCGGTGCTGCGTGTTGCGTCTACCGCGACGGTGTGAAGGTCGTCGACCTGTGGGGTGGTGTACGCGACCGGGCAAGTGGAGAGCCGTGGCGGGCGGACACGATGACGATCGTCCACTCCGCGACCAAAGGGATGGCGGCAATGGTCATGGCGCTGGCCCATTCTCGCGGCTGGCTCGACTACGACGAGCTCGTCGGCACCTACTGGCCCGAGTTCGCCCAGTCGGGCAAGGAGCGGACCACGGTCCGCCAGTTGCTGGCCCACCAGGCTGGGCTGTTCGCGTTCGACGAGAAGGTCGACATCGGAGTGGTGGCCGATCTCGACCGCCTGGCCGAGGTCATGGCCCGACAGCGCCCGGCGTGGGAGCCGGGGGAGCGCCAGGCGTACCACGCCATCAGCCTCGGGTTCTACGAGGGTGAGCTGATTCGACGGATCGATCCGGCGCACCGCAGCCTCGGTCGCGTGTTCCGTGAGGAGATCGCCGAGCCGCTGGATGTCGACTTCTACATCGGTGTGCCCGCATCGATTCCCGACCTGCGCATCGCGCCGCTAGAGCCGCCCAGCGTGTGGACGCGGTTGACCTCCATGCCGGTTCCACTCCTCGTCGCGGCCATGAATCGCCGTTCGGTCCTCTACCGCGCGTTGGTCGCGAACCCAGGCACCGGCTTCTATCTCGACCGCGAGCGGGTCGTCGTGCGCGACCTAGAGGTGCCATCGGGTGGCGGGGTCGGCACGGCCCGAGGCATCGCGCGGGCGTACGGCGCGTTCGCCACGGGCGGAGTAGAGCTCGGGTTGCGGGCCGAGACGATCGAGGAGCTGAAGGCGCCGGCCCGACCATCCCGCAACGGCTTCTACGACGAGTGCTTCAAGGGCCCTTCGGCTTTCTCGCTCGGCTTCATGAAGTCGAACGAGTCGTTCCCCTTCGGATCCCCGAGTGCGTTCGGCGCGCCCGGCGCGGGCGGCTCGCTCGGCTACGCCGACCCTGACCTGGGCATCGGCTACGGCTATGTCACCAACCGGATGGGCATGGAGCTGTCTGGTGATCGCCGTGACGTCGCGTTGCGTACGGCCATCTCCGGGGTCCTCGCCGACGCGTGACAGGGGCGTGCTGCGCTCGTGGCGGGTGCGGCTTCCGATACCTTGGTCACACAATCTGATAACTTCATCAGATGATGACTGCACGAACCCCTAAGGAGCAGCACGGGACGGGGGAGCCGAACGTGCCGCTGTCGGTCATCAAGGCGGAGTTGTTCAAGGCGATGGCGAGTCCGGCCCGGATCCGGGTGTTGGAGCTGCTCGCCGAGGGGGAGCGTTCGGTGGGCGACATGCAGCCGTTCGTGGGTCTCGAGCTGTCGCATCTCTCCCAGCAGCTCGGCGTGCTCCGCCGAGCCGGCCTAGTCGTCTCGCGCAAGGAGGGCTCGCAGGTCTTCTACGCGGTGAGGAACGACCTTGTGGTCGAGCTGCTGGCGGTGGCGAAGCGGTTCTTGCTGAGCTCGTTGGCCGAGACCAGCAAGATGCTGAGCGGCTTGAGCGGCGAGCTCTCGCCGCAGTGACCGCCGGGGGAGCGGCCCTCGTTGAGGACGAGGAGCCCAAGGGCGAAGTGTCGCGCCGTCCGCTCGCTGCCCTCGGTCACGCCGCGCTCGCTCTGGCGCCGCGGCCGTCCGACTACGCGGGCCTGCGTGCCAGCTGGAAGGGCGATGTCGTCGCCGGGGTGACCGTCGGGGTGGTGGCCCTGCCGTTGGCCCTCGCGTTCGGCCTGGCGAGCGGTCTCGGCGCGGGTGCCGGGCTGATCACCGCCATCGTGGCCGGCGTGGTGGCCGGGGTGTTCGGCGGTTCGAACCTTCAGGTGTCCGGCCCCACCGGGGCGATGGCCGTCGTGCTCGCGCCCATCGTGGCCCGTGATGGTGGTGGGGCCGTCGTGGTGGTCGGGAGCATCGCGGGGCTGATCCTGATCGGGGCCTCGATCCTCAAGATCGGCCGGGTCGTGTCGTTCATGCCCTGGCCGGTGATCGAGGGCTTCACCGTCGGGATCGCGGCAATCATCTTCCTGCAACAGGTCCCGAACGCGCTCGGGGTGACCAAATCGGCGGGGACGAATACGGCGGTCGTCGCCGCCAAAGCGATCTGGTCCGCCCTCCACGGCAACGCGACCGTCGCCGCGCTCGCGCTCGCGCTGCTGGTCGCGCTGCTCATGACGGTGCTGCCGCGGCTGCACCGCTCCATCCCCGCGTCGCTGGTGGCGGTCGTCGCGGCCACCGTCGTCGCCCAGGTCGCACACGTCCCTGTGGCCCGGCTCGGCGCCCTACCGCACTCGCTCCCGCTTCCCGCACTCCCCGGGATGTCGGCGAGCAGGCTGAGCGCCCTCGCGAGCGCCGGGTTCGCGGTCGCCGCGTTGTCGGGCATCGAGAGCCTTCTCTCGGCCAAGGTCGCCGACGGGATGGCCGACGGCTCCTCGCACGACCCCGACCGCGAGCTGTTCGGCCAGGGTCTGGCCAACTTGGCGGTGGCGTGCTTCGGCGGCATGCCCGCCACCGGCGCCATCGCGCGCACTGCGGTCAACGTCCGCGCCGGAGCCCGCACCCGCCTCGCGGCCATCGTGCACTCGCTGGTCCTGCTCCTGGTGGTGTTCGTGGCCACCGGTCTCGTCTCGCGCATCCCGCTCGCCGCCCTGGCCGCTGTGCTCATGGTCACCGCCGTGCGCATGGTCGAACCGCACAACGTCAAGGCCGTCATCGGAGCCACCCGCGGCGACGCGCTGGTGCTCGTCGTCACCGCCGCCGTCACCATCGCCTTCGATCTGATCCTGGCCGTCGAGGTCGGAATCGCCATCGCCGCCGTGCTGGCCTTGCGGTCGGTCGCCCGCGCCGCCAGCGTCGAGACGCAGCCGATCGCGTCCGAGCTCGACCCCGAGACCGAGCACCAGCTGCTCGTCGACCACATCCTCGTCTACCGCATCGACGGGGCCGTCTTCTTCGGCGCCGCCCAACGCTTCCTGACCGAGCTGACCGCGGTGAGCGACGTCAAGGTCGTCATCCTGCGGCTGTCGGGCATGCAAGTGCTCGACGCCACCGGAGCCAACGCCCTCGAGGAGACCATCGAAGAGCTCGAGGCCCGCGGCGTGACCGTCCTGTTGAAGGGCATCCCCAGCCAGCACCGGCAGGCCTTGGCGTCGGTCGGCGCCTTCGAACGCCTCGCCAGCGAACACCACATCTTCGAATCCCTACCCGAAGCCATCATTCACGCGGAAACCCACGTCCATCGCGCCCTCGCCGGCTCCCCGCTCTGAGCGGGACCACCACGCCGCCACAGCAGTCGATCGCGCTGTTGACGGTACGGAGAACGGACGGAGCCCAACCGGAGGAGGCGGATCTATGGTGGCCGTGAGTTGCCTGAGCGTCTGCGGCAGGACCATGTACCAGTTGGGGGGGAGCGATGAGCACGTCTCGCCAGCGAACGACCCTGAGCTACGCGAGCGGGTCAAGCTCGGTTCCGCTCATCGGTCGGACCATCGGTGAAGATCTCGCGCACACCGTGGATCGGTTCCGGGACCGGGAGGCGTTGGTCGACCTCCCGGCCAACCTGCGGTGGACGTATGGCGAGCTCGATCTTGCGGTCGATCAGCTCGCGTCAGGGCTGCTCGGGATGGGTGTGGCGAAAGGGGATCGGGTTGGTATCTGGTCGCCGAACTGCGCCGAGTGGGTGCTCGTGCAATACGGGACCGCGCGGCTGGGCGCCATCCTCGTCAACATCAACCCGGCCTATCGCAGCCACGAGCTGCAGTACGTCCTCGACCAGGCCGCCGCACGGGTCCTGATCGCCGCCAGATCGCACAAGATCAGCGACTACGCAGCGATGATCGACGAGGTCCGCGACGAGTGCCCCGCACTCGAGACCGTGGTGCTGCTCGGGTCCCCGGAATGGGAGGCGTTGGCATCGATGCCGGTGGACGCGGACGGACTGGTCGCACGCGAGGCGACGCTGGGCTTCGACGACCCGATCAACATCCAATACACGTCAGGGACGACCGGGTTTCCGAAAGGTGCGACCCTCTCGCACCACAACATCCTCAACAACGGCTTCTTCGTCGGACACCTCCTCGGCTACGCCGAGGAGGACCGGGTGTGTGTGCCGGTGCCCTTCTACCACTGCTTCGGGATGGTGATGGGCAACCTCGGAGCGACCTCCAACGGCGCGACCATCGTGATCCCTGCCCCGACGTTCGAACCGGCCGCGACACTCCAAGCCGTGCAAGACGAGCGATGCACATCGCTCTACGGCGTACCGACCATGTTCATCGCCGAGCTGGCCGAACCCGAGTTCGCCAACTACGACCTGACGTCGCTTCGCACCGGAATCATGGCCGGCTCACCCTGCCCGGTCGAGGTGATGAAGCGCGTCGTCACCGAGATGCACATGGACGAGGTCACGATCATGTACGGCATGACCGAGACCTCACCCGTGTCGACCATGACCCGGCGGGAGGATGACCTCGAGCGTCGCGTTTCCACCGTTGGCACAGTGATGCCCCACGTCGAGGTCCAGATCGTTGATCCGGCATCGGGTCTCACGACCCCGACCGGCGTTCCTGGCGAGGTGTGTACGCGCGGCTACTCCGTGATGCTCGGCTACTGGGACGACCCTGACCAGACCGCCGAGGCCATCGACGCCGCCGGCTGGATGCACACGGGCGACCTCGGCACCATGGACGAGCGCGGTTACGTCTCGATCGTCGGACGGATCAAGGACATGGTCATCCGCGGCGGCGAGAACATCTACCCCCGCGAGGTCGAGGAGTTCCTCTACGGGCACCCCGACATCGACGATGTGCAGGTCATCGGCGTGCCCGACGACCGGTACGGCGAGGAGCTCATGGCATGGGTGCGCCTGCGCGCCGGGGCCGACGAGCTGAACATCGCCGATCTGCGGGCCTTCTGTGCGGGCAAGCTCACCCACTACAAGATCCCTCGATACCTGCATCTCACCGACGACTTCCCGATGACTGTCACCGGCAAGATTCGAAAGGTCGAGATGCGACAGCGCTCGCTCGGGATCCTCGGTCTCGAGGGACGGGATTTGGCCGACGACTGAGACTCTGGGCCAGTCGGCGGATGACGCCTGTGTGAGTCGGGCTGGCGGGATTTGAACCCACGACCTCTTCGTCCCGAACGAGAACCGGCCGTCCACTGCCGTCTGGGCTGGGTCGCATAAGTCCTGGTCGAAGAGGTCACGGGTCCATATGTGTCCGTGGCGGGTCAGGCTCGGCCGGGGGAGTTTGGGCCCCCAATAGGGTCCCCCAGGCAGGTTGAACCTTCGCCGGATCCGAAGCTCGTAGCCCATCCGTCGATCGGGTGTCGGCGCCGCTGGGCCATCGGCTCGAATCGTTCCTTGCTGGGCGCGGGGTGGGTCGTAGGTTTTGTTGCATGGCCTTCGAGCGGATCACCGTCGACCCGGCCCGCATGGGTGGGCTCCCGACTGTTCGCGGCACGCGGTCGCGGTGGGGATGGTGCTCGGCCAGCTGGCGTCGGGTCGCACGATCGACGAGGTGCTCGCGGGCTATCCCTATCTGTATCGAGCGGACGTGCTGGCCTCGCTCAGGTACGCGGCTGCCGCTGTGAACGAGCGCGAGGTGTCAGTCGCTCGACGGGCAGAGATGGACCCTGGCCCGAACCTTTGCGACCGTTAGCCTTGGGTCATGGGACAGGGCCGGTTGCGGGTGGATCAGCACCGAGACGAAATCGCTGACGCGGTCCGCCGCCATCGCGGCCGGTCGGTTGCCGTCTTCGGCTCCGTGGCCCGCGGCGACGACACCGACGACAGCGACATCGACCTGCTGGTCGACTTCGAGCCGGGAAGCTCGCTGTTCGATCTGTTGCATCTCCAGGACGAGCTCACGGCGCTGCTCGGCTGCCCGGTCGATGTCGTCTCTGCAGGTGGTCTCAAGCCTCGCGACGAACACATCCGCCGGGAGGCTCTGGCTCTGTGAGTCGCTCTGATGACGAGAGAATCGCCGACATCCTCGACGCGGCGGACGAGCTCGCGGCCATCGTGGCCCGCGGTCGACCGTCTTTCGATGCAGATCCGATCCTCCGCCGGGCAGCCGAGCGTCTGCTCGAGATCGTCGGTGAAGCCGCCAACGCGCTCGCCGGCGAGACCACCAACAAGTATCCCGACGTCCCGTGGAGCGATGTCACGAGACTGCGCATCGTGCTCGCCCACCACTACCACCGCGTCGACGCCGACCAGGTCTGGGTGATCGCCACCGACTTCGTCCCGGCCATGGCCCGTTCGCTCAGGACTGGGTCTCAGTAACCGGTCCGACTCGCCCGTCGCCGCCACCATGCGCGCCGCTTGGACGGTCTCAACCATTGACCTGCCCCAGGTTCTGTTTCTGTTCTTGCTGTTGAGTCAGGCGGTCTGTTGGTGCAGTGAGAGTTCGAACTCGATGGGCGAGAGGTAGTCGAGCTGGGAGTGTCGGCGGCGGCGGTTGTAGAAGACCTCGATGAACTCGAAGATCGCGTTGGAGAGCTCGACGCGGGTCTTCCAGCGTTTCCGGTCGAGGAGCTCGATCTGCATCGTCGACCAGAACGATTCCATCATCGCATTGTCGAACGCGTCGCCGACGGAACCGAACGACGGCATGAGCCCGGCTCGGCGGACCTTGTCGGTGAATGCCCATGACGTGAACTGGACGCCGTGATCGGCGTGCACGATCGAGCCGTGCTTGACCTTGCGTTGCTGGATCGCCATGTCGAGCGCGTTGACGACGAGCTGCGCGTCTTGGACCGAGTCGATCGACCAGCCGACGATGATCCCCGGATCCGACGCCGTCTTGGTCACTGACCCGCCCGCACGGACCAACGCGACCGCACGCTGACGGACTCGGCGGGATACGCACGAGGCATGAGATGAGCCACTCATCAAGGCCCGATCTCAACAGCGAACCAGGAAACCATCCGTGGGGCAGGTCCGGAGCCTCCAACAAGCCCAGGGCGATTCACCGCCACCTGAGCCACTGAACCGCCCCGTTCGAGGTGAGCAGGAATGCGGTCCCCCGCCTGCTTCCTTCCTTCCCCTTCAGCGTTCCTTCGGCGGTGCTTCAGCGCGGTCCGAGATGGTGAACACGTCACCGGGCACGGCGTCCGGTCCGACAAGGAGGAGCGACATGAACGCACACACCGCACGCCATCCCGGGCTGAGGGCCATCGCGGCCGCTATCGCGCTCACGATCACAGGCGGCCTGCTCGCCCTGGGCGGTGCCGCACCTGCCTCGGCCGGCACCTCGAGCAACTACTGCATCCACGGCAACGGCGCGACCCTCATCGACGTGCCCATCACGCTCACCACCACACCGGGCTACACGCAGGACGTGTACGTGCAGCGTTACAACGGGAGCGCCTGGGTCTACGTCACCTATACGAGCGGTGGGCGTCAGTACTACGTGATGCAGACGGCCTACAGCACGACGGCTGGCTGGTGGATGACACCCGCAGGCAGGGAGGTCAACGACGCATCGTTCAACCTCACTCCCGGCTCCGGGTACTACCGCCTGGTCGGACACCTCTACTCCAGCACGTGGAGCTCACCCTGGACCGCGATCTACGGCTATTCGGACAACCTCCGAGGCGTCACGTCCTGGTGCCAGGCGTAGATCCGTTCGGATCGGTTGCCGCCGAAGGCGGCATGGAGCGGCGGGACCCTGGGCAAGAGCCGGGTCCCGCCGCCGTTTCACGCCCCGACGCCATCCGGCGTCGGACCTTCGTCGCGTCGGAAAAACGTCGGGTCGAGGCTGGCTCGTCCGACCATTGAGTACGCTTCGCCCGTGTGCGGACGGGTGGCACGGGGTCTGGGAATCGAGGGGAGAGCCATGACTGGGGGAAGGTTCGGCTCTTATGACGTCGAAGGCCGCTTGTCGGGGTGGGGGCGTAATGGCCACCGTTTGGAAGGCCACCGACCCCGTCACAGGACGCGAGAGGTCGCGATCAAGGAGGCCGATCGACGCCTCGTCGAAGACGAGGCGTTCCGAGCACGCCTCCGTGGGCGAAGCACGAGTCTTGGCAACGTTCGACCATCCGAACATCGTTCGCATCTACGACTACGTCGATGAACCGGACGACGCATGGATCGTCGAGGAGTGGGTCAACGGCTCCGGCCTCGACGCAGTCGCTGCCCAGGGCCGCCTGACCGGACAACAAGCACTCGGCGTGCTGCACGGTGCCCTCACCGGCCTCGCCCACGCACACGAGAACGGTGTCGTGCACGGCGACATCAAGCCCACGAACATCCTCGTCGATCTCCAGGGCACTTCGAAGCTCATCGACTTCGGACTCGCCACCAGGGTCGATGGCTCCATCGCGGCCGACGGCAGCTGGTCGGGAACGCCCGGCTACACGGCGCCCGAGGTCATCGAATCCCAACCGGTCGCCCCCGTCGCCGACGTCTACGCGGCCGGGGTCGTCCTTCACGAACTCCTGAGCGGCGCCAAGCTGTTCAACGGCGACTCACCCGCCGAAGTCATCACCGCGCAATTGAGTGGGAGTGTTCCTCCGATCGCCGACATCGGTGATGGGCTCAACCAGCTCGTTGGCGACGCCACCTCCACGGATCCAGCTCGCCGCCCACACGACGCAGCCGACTTCCTCGAACGGCTCGACACGGCTGCCGCCGAACGGTACGGGGCAGGATGGTGGTCCGCCGCCTCGGTCGCCGCGCTGGCGGCCGCCGGAGCGACGGCCCTGGCCGCCGGCGCGCATGCCGCGGCGACGACCGGTGGTGCGGCCGCGGCGAATGCCACCCAGACGGTCTCGGCCAAGGTCGTCGCGACCATGGCCGGTGGCAGGGTCGGACGCAGCGCAGCACGGAAGTGGATCTACGCCGGTGTCGGCGTCGGGGCGGCAGCTGGGGTGGTTGCGGCCGTCGTGGTCCTTCGCCCGAGGTCCCGCCCGACCGTGGAAGGCCGCTGGAACGTCGCCTACACCATGACCGACGCAGCATCCATCGGACCGAGGGTCGGCGAGACCGTGAGCAATACGGTCGAGTTGAAGGGCAGTTGCCCGAGCAGCCGCGACGGCAACATGACGATGGCCGTCCCCGGAGCCACACAGCCAGGGCGCGTCCAGCGCAACGGTGCCACCTACTCGGCACAGATCTCCCAGGCGGAGGACTGCGTGAGCCCATCCGGCCGGGTCATCCAGAAGAACGCAGGCACACAGTTCCAGCACTTCGACTTCCACGTCACGAAGTCGGCTGATGGCAAGGCGACCGAGTGGAAGGGCACATGGGAGAGCGACTTCAGCGCGGAGCCTCAAGAAGCTGGGGTGTGTGGTGCGTCCCGATGTCCACAGCACCGCTGACGTGACGGCAACCCGAAGTGTGACGTGCCCCGTGTCGTCGCCGACGCCGTCGCACGCCGGATGCGCCGACGAGACCCGCTCAATCGATCTCGTAGCGCAGCGTGGCGTCGCCGATCGCGATCTCGTCGCCGTGACGGAGCACCTGTTCGAGCACGGGTTCACCGTTCACCAAGGTCCCGTTCGTCGAGTCGAGATCGGTGAGCTGGTGGACACCGCCGACGGCCCTGACCAACGCATGTCGACGCGAGGCCTGCGGGTCGTCGAGCACCACAGTGCAGTCGGGGTGCCGCCCGATGACGCAGCGGCCGGTCAGCGGGACCGCCCCACTGTCGGAAACCTCCAGGTGTGCGGGCGGCGCTGACGACGGTGCGCCAACCACCGTCGTCTCGGCCCGCGCCGTCGGACGCCGCGGCGATGGGAGCGAGGTCGAGGTCGGGCGACTGACCCAGCACGGCGGCTTCCAGCTGCTGGAGCGCAGGACCCGGCTCGATGCCCAGTTCCTCGACGAGAACAGTTCGCGCACTCCGGTACGTGGCGAGCGCGTCGGCCTGTCGACCTGATCTGTACAGAGCAACGATGAGAAGAGCCCACAGTCCCTCACGAAGGGGGTGCTCGTCGCACAAGCTCGCCAGCTCACCAGTGACGTCGGCGTGCGCGCCCCGCTCCAAGTCCGAAGCCAGGCGGACCTCAGTCGCGGCAAGTCGCTGCTCTTCCAGGCCGGCGGCCGCTCCAATCAGAGCAAGCTCCGAGGCGAGGTCGGCGATCGCCGGCCCGCGCCACACCTCATCTGCTGCGCGGAGGACGGAGGACGCTTCCGAAGGCCGACCGGCCTCCGCGAGCCGGCGTCCGCGATCGACCAATGCGTGGAACTCCGCGACGTCGATCATGTCCGGAGAGACATCGAGCAGGTACCCCGGCGGGCGGTTGACCAGGACCGTCGCGACACCCGGAGTGTCGAGCTTCCGGCGCAGAGCTGAGACGTGCACCTGGAGGGTCCCGAGAGCTCTTGCTGGGGGATCCTCTCCCCACAAAGCCTCGATGAGGGCGTCGACGGCAACGACACGTCCGGCTTGCAGAGCCAGCAACGCGAGAACGACGCGGGGCTTCCTCCCTCCCACGTTCACCGCCTGGCCGTCGCGAACGACCTCGAGCGGGCCGAGTAGCCGGATCTGCAGGCGGTCGCCCTTCACGGGCACGAGTAGACCACCCTGGGGCCGACGGCCGAGGAACGACTGAGACCGAGCAGGTGAAGGGTGGCGCGTCCGATCAGCGACCGTCGCCCCGACACCCTGAACCGGAGCTCTGGATGCAGGATCGCGCTGGCCGCCCGGCGCCTCGAGTGTCAACGGCCTCTCGTCGACCCCGTCGGGGCCAGTCCACCGCACCCGCACCGGCCCCCTCCCGACGGTCGAGATGTTGCCGACGTAGCGGAACGTCGCGCCGGGACATCCACCCTCCAGCGGCCCGAGGACCGTGACATCCACCGCGCCGACATGGACGGGATTGGCCTCGAGCGCGACTACGAAGAAGACGATGGTGACGACCGCCACCAGCGCGGCGGCCGCGATGCCGCCGAGCACGAGCCTTCGCCCTGATGAGGCGGAGCTCCTCTTTGCGGGACGAAAGACGGGGCTTTCTATCCACTCATCTGGTTCGGTTGCCGCGATCGTGCCCGACGGAGCGTCGGTCGATTCGCCGTCGGTCTCCGTCGCTGACGGCGCGTGGGGTGGGTGCGCGGGCCGGCCGTGGCCGACCGGGCTGCGCGTCACGTCGACCGATTCGTCATCGGCGACCATGGGGTCTCGACGGGGCTGTGGCCAGCTCTCGGGGTCGACGGTTCGGAGCGCAGCCGAGATCTCGCTGACCGTCGGACGGCATGACGGATCTCGCGACATCCCCGACGTCAACACGGCCGCCACGTCGGCCGGGTATCCAGGCAGGACTTCCGAGGGGTCGACCGGCGCACCGTGCAGATGCAAATCAATGATCGCGTCCCGGTCGACCCGTCGAACGGCATGCGGCCGACGGTCACCTCGTACGCCATGACCGCAAGTCCGAATGCGTCCGCAGGAGGACCGATCGACTCGGACCCGACCAGCTGCTCGGGCGCCATGTACGAGACTGACCCGACCATCGTTCCCACCCTGGAACGGAACGTCGCGGTGTCGCCCAGGATGCGTGCGACGCCGAAGTCCGCCAGCTTGGTTCGTCCGTCTGCGGCCATCAGAACGTTCGCGGGCTTCACGTCGCGATGAACGATCCCGCGCTTCGGCCGCGTGTGATAGCGCTTGCGCCACGGCAACGAGAACTGGCACGAGCGCCCGTGTCCCGGTCACACCCTCATCGAGGACGCCCCGCATGTCACGACCGTCGACCCACTCCATCACTAGGTACAACCGATCCGCTTCTGCCACCACGTTGTAGAGGCGGACGACGGCAGGATCGTCAAGTCGTGCCAGAGCGGACGCCTCTCGTCTGAAGCGGGCTACCGCCTCGGAGCCGGCACTCGGCGGTACGAGCAACCGCTTGACCGCACACAGTCGATCGAGGGCAACGTGGCGCGAAAGCACGACAACGCCGAGCGCGCCGCGACCCAACTCACGGATCTCCTCAAAGCCGTCCGGAACCGCCTGCCCTCGGGCCACCTCGCGGGACCTCCCGACCGAACGATACCGACCGCGCCGGTGTTGACCCGCGATCTTGGCCGTGGGGTGTTACGAGTCGTGTCGCCTTCGAGGCGCCGTAGGCGAGGGCGCGGTGACAGCTGGGTGGCTTGGGCGGCGAGCGGCAGTCTGCGGTACTGCGGATGCACTCGCCCGGGACCCCTCAAGTTGTCGGAGGGACATCGGATGAGGTCGCAGCCTGTCGCAGCAACCGGACTGACTTGCGTGGCAATTGGTCGGGCTGGCGGGATTTGAACCCACGACCTCTTCGTCCCGAACGAAGCGCGCTGCCAAACTGCGCTACAGCCCGTAAGGACTGGCGATCGTACCCGACCCCGCCGCGGGGCCCACAATGCGATCGCCGCGCCGCCCTCGGAACGTTCTTCTGAGGATTCACCCCTCAGTGCGTGGTCAATCCTCAGAAGAACGGCTTCTCGGGTGAGGGTCAGGCGGTGGCGGCGGGTTCCGGCTCGGGCTCGTCGACCGGCGCGGCCTCGGCGGCCGCAGCCGGCTCCGGCTCCTCGTTGCCCTCGAACCAGGTGCCGCCGTCGAGCAGCGCCTTGGTGGCCTGGCGCAGCCGGAAGGCGTCGAGCGGCTTGACCAGCCAGCCGTCGGCGTCGGAGCGATGGGCCAGGAAGGTGTCGACGGCCCGGTCGAGCAGCATGAGCACGCCCGTGATGGGGATGCGGCCCATGCCCTCCTCGTGGCGGATGGCCATGCAGGTGGCCATGCCGCCCATGTTGCCGATCTGCAGGTCGAGGATGGCCAGCTCGGCGTCGACCTCGAGCAGCGCCGGCAGCACGTCGACCCCGCGGCGCACCCGGTGCACGGTGATGTCGCCGCCCCCGATGGCCGCGTCGACCTCGTCGTAGAGCCAGTCGGCGTCGGTCGCGAGCAGGACGGCGGGCATCGGGCGCAGGCTAGCCCGGCCACCGAAGGGCGCCCAAGACAGCAACCTCCTCAGAGATCCCCAGCATCCTCCGAGGGTCGCGTGGGTAGGGTGACCGGGCTGCGCGACGCCGATGGTCCGTCAAGGCGGGCGGGCTCGGTCGGGGCGTACATCTGTACGCAACCCGGTACC
Source organism: uncultured Microthrixaceae bacterium (assembly GCA_963776435.1). Classification (GTDB taxonomy): domain Bacteria; phylum Actinomycetota; class Acidimicrobiia; order Acidimicrobiales; family Acidimicrobilacustridaceae; genus UBA4742. The sequence continues at coordinate 1,556,462 of CAVZMK010000010.1, read as the reverse complement.
ATCGCCCGTCGGCCCTCGCTACGATGCGCGCGGCTCTGGCCCATCCCTTGGAGGTTCCGTGCTCGAGATCCACGTCGAAGAAGTCGGTACCTACACGCTGTGCCGGCCGATCGGCGAGCTCGACGCGTACACGGTCGGCCAGTTCCGCGAGTCGCTCGTCGAGCTGGCCAGCAAGCCTCGGCTGCTCATCGACCTGTCCGAGGTGCCGTTCATGGACTCGGCCGGACTCGGCGCGCTCATCGGCGGCATCCGCCGCGCGCGCGAAGCCGAGGGCGACGTGTCGGTCGCGTGCAGCCGACCGACGCTCACCCGGCTGCTGCACACGACCGGCTTCGACCGCATCGTGCCGGTGACCGAGACGGTGGCCGACGCCGAGCGCGCGCTGCTCGACCCGCCCGACCTCCCGGTCGAGAACTGACGCCGACGCCGGCTCAGCCGGCGTCGGGAAGAGGTGGCGGCCGACCTCGGTCAGACCGTCGAGGTCGTGCACGTCGGTGTGCAGGAACGGCACCCGCACGACCGGTGCGGGCGCGACCCGCTCGGCCAGACCCGAGACGTGCTCCTCCTCGTCCGCGGCCACCTGGGGAAGTCGGCCAGGTTGGCGTAGAGGCCGCCGAGGTCGGTGCCGGCCAGGCTGTCGGCCCGCCGCGCGCAGCGAGCCGGGCGACGCGGTCGAGAAGCGCGGGTGCATCCGGTTCACGACCAGGGCGCGCACCGGGATGCCGGCCTCGTGCAGGCGGGCGGCGAAGTAGGTCGCCTCGGCGACGGCGTCGCCGCGCGGCGAGGCCACCAGCACGAAGGCGGTCTCGTCGTCGGAGAGCAGCGCCAGCGTCGACGCGGCCCGGTCGCTGGAAGCCCTCCTCCATCCCGTCGAACGCCGAGAAGAACGCGATGGCGTCGCGCACGACGTCGCCGCCGACGACCTTGGACACGGTCCGCAGGAAGGCCTGGGCGGCCACGTTGACCGCCCGGACGACGCCCCGGGTCGGCGCCATCAGCACCCGGTAGAGGCGGTGGTCGAGGAAGCGGGTCAGCCGCTTCGGGCGCCTCGAGGAAGTCGAGGGCGTTGCGGGTCGGCGGCGTGTCGACCACGACGAGGTCGAAGTCGGTCTCGTCGTGCAGCTCGTAGAGCTTCTCCATCGCCATGTACTCCTGGGTGCCCGACAGCGCGCCGGAGATGTTCCGGTAGAAGCGGTTGGCGAGGATCCCCTCGGCCTGCTCCGGGCTGGCCGGCGTAGCTTGGCGACGAGGTCGTCGAAGGTGCCCTTCGTGTCGAGCATGAGCGCCCACAGCTCGCCGGGCCACGGCGCCGTCGATGCGGCTGGGCGTGTTGGTCAGCCCCTCGAGGCCCGAGCGCGTCGGCCAGCCGCTTGGCCGGGTCGATCGTGACCACGCACGCCTTGCGGCCCGAGCCGCGCCGCCTTCGAGGGCCATGACCGCGGCCGTCGTGGTCTTGCCGACGCCGCCCGAGCCGGTGCAGACGATGACCTCCTGCTCGCGGACCAGGTCGATGCAGCGTCCGGCGTGCGCCGCGGCGCCGTGCCGTCACGCGCGGCCTCCGGCGATCGTGCGAGCCGCCCGATCGCCGTCGAGCAGCTCCGCGGCGAGCTGGTCGACCTGCGGCCGGACCGAGGTCGGCCGTGAACAGGTACGGCAGCGCGAGCTGGGGCAGCGGCAGCGTCTCGGCCAGCCGCTCGACCTGCGCGGCCTGCAGCGCCATGCGGTGGCGGCGGAACTCGGCGGCCTGCGCCAGCGCCTCGGCCTCGCCCGGCCGCAGCGACGCGCCCGCGGCCTGCGGCCGCCGCCGCCGGGTCGACGTCGAGGCCGTCGACGCTCGGGGTAGCAGCCGTTGACGACGACCGGGCCCAGGCTGACGCCGACCTCGTCCTCGAGGCTGTAGGCCGTCTCGACCAGCTCGTTGACCGGCGTCTCCTCGGGCAGCGTGACCAGCACCACCTGGCAGCGGGCCGGGTCGGTCAGCAGCTCGAGCACGTCGCGGGCCTGCGTGTTGATCGGGCCCGACCCGCACCGCGTCGAGCAGGCCGCGGGCCGAGCGCAGGAAGGTGATGGCGTGGCCGGCGGCCGGGGCGTCGAGCACGATCAGGTCGGCCGCCCGCCGCTGCTCGAGCTGCTTGACCTTGCCGAGGATCAGGATGTCCTTGATGCCCGGCGCCGCCGTCGCCACCATGTCGACCGCCCCGGTGCTGGCCAGGCGCTTCGAGATCCGGCTCATGCCGTGGTCCTGGAGGTACTCGATCAGCGCGTCGTCGGGGGTGAGGGTGCGGGCCGTGACGTCGGCCGCGCCGTCGCGGCCGCCCGCCCGGCGAGAGCACGACCTCCTCGTAGTCGAACGGCGGCTGGCCGAACAGCGTGGCCAGGCCGCTCTTGCCCTCGACCTCGACGATCAGGGCGGACAGGCCGGTCGTGCGCGGCGGCCCGGGCCAGCGCCGCGCTGACCGTCGTCTTGCCCACGCCGCCCTTCCCGGCCACGATGACGACCCGAGATGCCGCGAAGAACTGTGCAGGATCCAAGTCGATTCCCTTCGGAGGCCCGTGGGTCGCAGACTACCCATGAGGTCCCGGTGCGATCGCATCGATGCTGGTCATCGGGGCTGTCGTGACCCTCGGCGCCTCCTGGACTGTCCGGCGGAGCGCGCGGCCGCCGCGGCCACTCCCGCCACCGGCGACGGCACCCGGGCCGGCTACGTGGCCGTGTTCGAGCATGAGCGGCCTGCTCGACCCGGTGTTGGTCAACGCGGTCGGCCAGGCGGTGCGCGACGCCGAGGCCGGTAAGGCCAAGGCGCTGGTGCTCCAGGCCAACAGCGGCGGGGTGGTCGTGTCCGACTCGACCTACGCCGCGCTGCTGCGCCAGATCCAGCGATCCTCGGTGCCGGTCGACATCTGGATCGGCCCGAGCGGCTCGCACCTCACCGGTCCGTCGGCCCAGCTGCTCGGCGTGGCTCGCGAGGTGGGCATGGCGCCGGGCACCAGCGTCGGGCAACTCGGGCCAACCCGTGCCCGGGCGTGCAGCTCGACCCGGCCCACCTGCCGCTCGTGCTGCGGGACCGCACCGTCGGATCGGGCGGCGGCCGCCAAGCTCGGGCGTCGACGACCCGGGTGGCACCCACGCTCGGTGACTTCGTCGTCCACCTGCCCGGCGTCGAGACCAAGACGGTGACCGTCGGCAAGGAGCGCCGACTCGAGCCGATCACCCAGGTCCAGTTCAGCCAGCTGTCCCTGGTCGACCAGCTCTTCCACACCGTGGCCAGCCCCGCCGGTCGCCTACCTGCTGTTCGCCGTCGGCATGGCCCTGCTGATCTTCGACCTGTTCACCGCCGGCGTGGGCGTCGCCGGCGTGGTCGGTGCCGGTCTCGTTCATCCTCGCCTGCTACGGCCTCGACGTGCTGCCCGACCCACGGCGTGGGCGGTCGCGCTGCTCGTCCTGTCGATGATCGCGTTCGCGATCGACGTCCAGACCGGCGTGCCGCGTGTCTGGACCGGTGTCGGGATGGTGCTGTTCGTCGTCGGCTCGCTCGTGCTGTACGACGGGCTGTCCCTCTCGTGGATCACGCTCGGGGCCGCGTTCATCGGCGTCGCGCTCACCTTCCTCATGGCCATGCCGGCCATGGTGCGCACGCCGCTTCTCCACGCCGACCATCGGGCGGGAGTGGATGATCGGCGAGCTCGGCCGGGCCGTCACCGACATCTCCCCCGACGGCACCGTGCAGGTCCGTGACGCGCTGTGGCGGGCCTACACCAACCGGGCGACGCCGATCGAGCCAGCTCGACCGGGTCCGGGTGGTCGGGATCGAGGGCCTGGTGCTCGAGGTCGAGCCCGAAGAAGGTGGCGCGAGGACTACCGCCGTGGGTGACGCTGCGGAGCCGCCAGGCGGAGCAGCTATCCGCGTTCGGTCGGATCGGCGGAGCCGGCTCGGCTGGAGGCCGAGCACAGCGGATCGACAAGCACCTAGGGCCACCTGCCGTGACCTGCCCGTGATCGCGATATCTCTCAAGGTGCTTGCAAAAGTTCACCCCTTGTGGTCAGGAAATCCACAGTTGTAGGGTCGCCTCGGAAAGGGGGAGCGACGTTGAGTGCTCAGCGGAGTGACGATTCCTGGCAGGTCAAGGCTGCGTGCCGCGGCCCCCAGGCCGCCGTCTTCTTCCCGCCGCCCCAATTCGAGCGCAAGGACGAGAAGCTCGAACGTGAGGCGCGGGCCAAGGAGATCTGCAAGACCTGCGCGGTCAAGAAGGACTGCCTCGAGTACGCCCTCAGCATCCGTGAACCGCACGGCATCTGGGGCGGGCTCAACGAGGTGGAGCGCAAACATCTCATGACCCAGCGGGCCGGATAGATCTCGCCGGGCTGTTCCCACACCGGGGGGGTGGGCACAGCGCGAGCGCCACGACGCGCGCCCTTCGGGGCGCGCGTCGTCGTCCGGCCCGTTCGGCCTCCCGCAGAACAGCCGGGAGGATGCGCCGGTAGGCTGGGACCGTGCTCGTGATCCTGTTGCTCCTGTCGGCGGTGATCCTCGAGCTGTACGTCATGGTGCAGGTGGCCAGCGTCATCGGGGCCCTGCCCACGGTGCTGCTGATCGTGGCCATCAGCCTGGTCGGTGCGTGGCTGACCAAGATCGAGGGCCTGGGGGTCCTGCGGCGCATGCAGCGCACCGTCGCAGGCGGGCGAGCTGCCGGCCGACGAGGCCGTCGACGGCCTGCTCGTCTCGGCCGGAGGCCTGCTCATGCTGGTGCCGGGCTTCATCAGCGGCATCATCGGCTTCCTCCTACTGCTGCCGCCGGTGCGGGCCGTGGTCCGGCCGTTCACCCGTGGGCGCATCCGCCGTCGGTTCCGCGGCGTCGGCTCGACGGCCGTGTTCAGCTCCGGCGTCTACAACGTCGACTCCCACCTCTCCTCTGATCCCGTCGGCGTCTCCGGGCCCCGATCACCCCCACGGACGTCCCCCCGAGCTCGAGGCCTGAGCATGGTGGCGATCAGGACGCGGCCACCGTGATGCTGGTCCGCGACGACCCTTCGGGCGGCGGCTCGAGGTGTTCATGCTCCGGCGCAACCTGCAGTCCGACTTCGTCGGGCGGCGCCTACGTGTTCCCCGGCGGTGGCGTCGACGACCACGACCGGTTCGCCGATCTCGAGGCGGTGTGCGACGGGCGCTCCGACGCCGAGGCGTCGGGCCAGCTCGGCATCGACGCCGGCGGTCTGGCGTTCTGGGTGGCCGCCATCCGCGAGTCGTTCGAAGAGGCGGGCGTGCTGCTGGCCTACGACGGCACCCGACCTGATCCGCTTCGACGACCCGGCCGCCGACGAGCGCTTCGCCGAGCACCGCGCGCGCGGTCGACCGGGGCGAGCGCCGGCTGGTCGAGGTCTGCCGGGCCGAGGGCCTGCGCCTGGCCGTCGACACCATGTACTACTTCTCCCACTGGATCACCCCCGAGGGCCCGACCCGCCGCTACGACACGCGCTTCTTCGTCGCCCGGGCGCCCGACGGGCCAGGTCCCGCTCCACGACGACCGCGAGGTCATCGCCAACCTGTGGATCCGCCCCGTCCGACGCGCTGGCGCGCCCACCGGGCCGGCGAGTTCGAGATGATCTTCCCGACCGTGCGCAGCCTCGATCGCCATCGAGCGCTTCGCCACCGGCCGACGACCTGCTGGCCGCGGCCGCCGCCATCGGCGAGGTGCCCGACGATCCTGCCCCGCATCGTCGAGGACGCAGGGCGGGCTGCGCATCGTGCTGCCCGGCGACCCCGGCTACGACGACCTGGTGTCGGCGGCGCTGCCCGACGGGCGTGCCCGCTCACGCAGCTCCAGCCGGTTCCAGCCGTCGACGGCGGGAGGTGGCCATGCCTCGGCGTAAGGCGCCTGAGCCGGTCGATCCCGATCAGGAGCCGGCACCCCCGCCGCCGCTGGTGCCGGGCGTCGCCCGGGCGCTGAGCCCGCTGGTGCGGCGCATCGTCGCGCCCAACCCGGGCATGATGACCGGCCCGGGCACCAACACCTACCTGGTCGGCATCGACGAGATCGCGGTGATCGACCCGGGTCCCGACACCGCCGAGCACCTCGACGCCATCGCCGGCTGCGGCGGCGATCGCATCCGCTGGATCGTGTGCACCCACACCCACCCCGACCACTCGCCGGGTGCGGCCGGCCTGAAGGCGCGCACCGGCGCCGAGGTCCTGGCGTTCGGACGCGCGCGACGGCCTCGAGGTCGACCGCAAGCTCGCGCGACGGCGTCGTTGATCGAGGCGACCGAGTTCCGCCTCCAGGCCATCCACACGCCCGGCCACGCCTCGAACCACCTCTGCTTCCTCCTCGAGGAGGAGCGGATGCTCTTCTCCGGCGACCACATCATGCAGGGATCGACGGTCGTGATCAGCCCGCCCGACGGCAACATGGCCGTGCTACCTCGACGTCGCTGGCCAAGGTGCGGGCCCTGCGGCTTGCGCTCGATCGCGCCGGGTCACGGCCACCTCATCGAGGACCCCCGCGCCGTACATCGACGAGTACATCGAGCACCGCCGCGAGCGCGAGGCAGCAGATCCACGACCTGCTGGTCGCGTCGGGCACGACCAAGATCGACGACCTGGTCGAGGTCATCTACGTCGACGTCGACCCCGAGCTGCACCCGGTCGCCCGCCGCACGGTCCACGCCCACCTGATCAAGCTGGCCAAGGAGGGCAAGGCCAAGGGCCGCTCCGCCGACGGCAAGTGGAGCGCCGCGGCCTAGAGCTCGGCCAGGTAGAGGAGGTAGCCGCCTTCTTCGCGGCGCTCGGCCTGGCCCATGAGGCGGAGGTGCTCGAGGTGGGCGAAGGTCTCGCTCTCGGCCATGTGGCCCCACGAGCGCTCGCGGAACAGCTGCGTGCATCAGGTCGGTCACGTTGGCCCAGCCGAGGTCGTGTGACGCCACCCGCAGCATCTCGAGGCGCTCCTCGTGGTGGGCCTTGATGGCCTCGACCCGCGGATGCAGGTCGGTGAACGGGTGGCCGTGGGCGGGCAGCACCGTCGTGACGCCGTGAACGTCGTCGACCTTGTCGAGCGAGTCGAGGTAGGCGCGCAGCGGGATCGCCCTCGATGCAGCCCGGAGATGTGCGGGGTGATCGTCGGCAGCACGTGGTCACCGGACAGAGGACGCCGGACTCGGGATCGAACAGGCAGAGGTGGTCGTTGGTGTGGCCCGGGGTGTGCACGCCCACCCACTCGCGGCGGCCCAGCACCACATGGTCGGCGTCGTCGACGTGCATGCTCGGGCGGGGTGGCGCGAACCAGGTCTTCACCTCGCGGCGCCGGGCGAGGAAGCTGGCCCGCTCGACGTCCTTGAGCTTGCCGCTGTCGCCGCCCCACGGCGTCGGGTGCTCGAAGCGGGCGATGAAGGCCTCGTCGTCCTCGTCGTTCTGGCGCCAGTCGAGCTGCGGCTCGCCGGTCTCCTCGGTCGGGTCGTACCAGGTGCGGAACCAGCTCGACGCGACGACCTCGGCCCCGCTCTCCTGGGCCAGCATCCCCGCCCCGCCGAAGTGGTCGGGGTGGGAGTGGGTCACGATCACGTGGTGGACGCGTCGCATCGGGATCTCGGCCCGCTCCATGCGGTCGAGCAGCGCCTTCCACGACACCGGTCCCGGGAGCCCGGGATCGACCAGGGCGAAGCCGTCGCCGTCCTCGATCGCGTAGGTGTTGACGTGGCCGAGGCCCGGCATCGCGATCGGGCAGCTGCAGGCGCAGGATGCCCGGGGCGACCTCGGTGATCTCCTCCGAGGCCTGCTCCTGCTCCTGCTTGGGGGGCCGGTTCGGCATCCGGGCAGCCTACTTGACCAGTTGGTCAAGTAGGTCCGCCGGGCGGGGCCAGATCTGGTTCCGGCGCGAAGCGGAGCCATGCCCGCTCGACGTAGCGCGGCTCGAAGCCGAGCCGCGCGTAGAGCTGCTTGGGCCAGTCGTGAGGGTCCGAGCCGATGACGACGTCCGCCGCGCCGCGGGCTCCGGGCATCGTCGACGGCATGGGCGATGAGCGGCGATCGCGACGCCCTGGCGCCGCGCGCCCGGTCGGACGAAGAGGTGCTCGACGAGACCCACGCCGTCGACGCCGGGCATCGACGACAGCATCCCCACGTCGGCGCCGTCGACCGAGGCGATCCAGGTCCGGACCTCCGGGCCCTTCTGTCGGCGACTGCTGACCATCTGGCCGGTCAGCTCGATCGGCCACGGCAGGCGTCCCGCCTTGTCGGCCTCCTCGACGTGGTCAAGTCGGGTCAGCTCGACCAGCACGCGCCACGACGCGTCGTCGTCGGCAAGGCGGATGTCGAGATCGGGTGGCGCCGGGCGGTCGTCGAGCAGCGGACCGTGCAGCAGGTGTTGCAGCGATGCGTCGACGCCCCCAGCCGTCGAGGCTGAGGCGGGCCTCCAGGACGTCGGGCGTGTCGAGGTCGATCACGATCCGTCGGTGTCTGCCGGCGGCGAACAGCTCGTCCATCCGGGCGAACAGGGCCTCGATCTCGGACGGGACCGGCCGCTCGGACGTGACGGGCGTGGTTGGCGTCGTACACGTGCGGTCGGGCCGGGTCGACGAAGAACGTGGCGCCGGCTCGACAGGGTCGTGGTACCGAGCGCGTGATACCGATCGAGTGTCGCCTCCATCCGCCGCCGGATCGGATCAGCCACCGTGTGTCCGGGGTCAGGTCTCGGGGGGGCTCTGCGGGGCGGCGGCGACCCGTCGACGATGAATGACTTCCGGTAGTACCGGAGCTCGCTCGACGCTCTCGCGGATGTCGTCGAGGGCGCGGTGGCCCTCGGCCTTCCGCGGGGCGCCGCCCAGGATGGCCGGGTTCCACCGCTTGGCCAGCTCCTTCATGGTCGACACGTCGACCGAGCGGTAGTGCAGGAACTCCTCGATCTCGGGGAGCTAGGCGGCGAGGAAGCGGCGATCGGTCCCGATCGAGTTGCCGCACAACGGCACCGTACCGGGCGTGGTGATGTGCTGGCGCAGGAAGGCGAGCGTCTGCGGCGCCGGCCTCGGCGAGGCTCACCGTCGACGCGCGGATCTGGTCGAGCAGGCCGCTGCGCGTGTGCATCTGCACGACGATGTCGGCCATGCCGGCGAGCTGCTCCTCGGTGGCGTGCACCACCAGATCAGGACCCTCGGCGATCAGCTCCAGGTTGTCGTCGGTGAGCAGCGTCGCGATCTCGACGATGACGTCCTGCGCGGGATCGAGGCCGGTCATCTCGAGGTCCATCCAGGCGAGCATCGCCGCCGATGGTAACGGCGTGGCACCCGGCCGGCAGGCGGAGCGCACTCGGTAGTCTCTCGCCGTGCTGCGCGTGCCCATCGTCCGTCTCGACCCGGACCTGCCCGCTCCCGGCCTACGCCAAGCCCGGCGACGCCGGCCTCGACCTGCTGGCCCGCGAGGACGTGGTCATCGCGTGCGGGGGCGGCCGGGCGCTGGTGCCCACCGGGCGTGGCCGTCGCCATCCCCGAGGGCCACGCCGGCTTCGTGCAACCCCGCAGCGGCCTGGCCCTCAACCACGGCGTGACCTGCCTCAACACGCCCGGCCTGATCGACAGCGGCTACCGGGGCGAGCTCAAGGTGCTGCTGGTCAACACCGACCCGGCCGACCGACCACCAGGTCCACCGCGGCGACCGCATCGCCCAGCTCGTCGTCCAGCGGGTCGAGCACGTCGACTTCGACGTGGTCGACGAGCTCCCTCCCGACAGCGAGCGGGGCGAGGGCGGCTTCGGCCACACCGGCCGCTAGGCCTCACCCCCCACCCCGGAAACTGGGCATCGTAAACCCGTCAATTCGACCGTCACAGATGCCCAGTTTGGGAGGAAGGGCGTCAGGTGTAGTGCTTGAAGAGGTGGACGTGGTGGCCCGACTCGTCGACGGCGTAGGAGTCGACCGTGTCGTCGACGATCGCCTCGAACCGGCCAGCGCGCCCTGGTCGACCCAGTGCTGGTCCTCGCCCGCCGTCGTGGTGGCGTCGATGCCGACGCCGGCCTGGTCGACGCTGAACACGAGCGTGATCGTGCCGGCCCGCCCCTCGGGTCGCAGCAGCAGGATGATCGTCTCGTCGACCGCCAGGCGCAGATCCTCGATGGCCCGGTAGGTGAAGCCCAGCCGCAGGGCCAGGTCCGAGACGGTGATGCGGGCCAGCCGCCCGTACTGCGGCTCGGCCGGGAGCACGAGGCGGATCTTGTCGCTGGCCGCCGCGTCGTCGCGCATCCCGCTCAGCTTGGCACGGCGCCACCGTCGGAGTGGTCGTTCCACCTCGATGCGGCCTGGGTCTCCGGTAGCGTCGTCGGCCATGACGACCACTGAGCCACCCCTCTCCGGACAGTCCGCGCTCGTCACCGGCGGCGCCACCGGCATCGGACTCGAGTGCGCCCGCCGGTTGGTCGCCGACGGCGCGTCGGTCACCCTGGCCGGTCGGCGGGAAGACCGGTTGCAGGCGTCGGTCGAGGAGCTGGGCGCGCTCGCCGTCTCCGACGCCGAGGTCGCCTACGCGGTCTGCGACGTCGGCGACGAGGCCCAGGTGCGCGCCGCGGTCGCCACCGCGGTGGACACCGGACCGACAGGGCTGCACCTGTGCGTCGCCGCCGCTGGGGGTGGCGGGCCTGGGTCCGCTGCTGACGACGTCGCTCGACGAGTGGAACGGCATCCTCACCACCAACCTCACGGGCACCTTCCTGACCTTCAAGCACGCGGGCGCGGCGATCGCCCGAGCCGGTGGCGGGCCGATGGTGGCCATCTCCTCCATCGCCGGCGTGGCCACCCACCGCTTCATGGGCCCCTACTCCGTGAGCAAGGCGGGCATCGACATGCTCGTGCGCAACCTGGCCGACGAGCTCGGCACGGCCGGCGTGCGGGTCAACTCGGTGTCGCCCCGGGCTGGTCGAGACCGAACTGGTCGAGATGCTGCTGGCCGACGACGTGACAGTGGGTGACTACCTCGACCAGATGCCCGTGCGCCGGCTGGGCCAGGTCGCCGACGTGGCCGCAGCTCGTGCGCTTCCTGCTCGGACCCGAGTCGTCGTGGATCACCGGAACCAGCGTCAGCGTCGACGGCGGCCACCACCTGCGCCGCGGGCCCGACTTCGAGCCGATCGCGCTGGCGATGTGGGGCGACGCGGCCAAGGGGATCATTCCGGAGGAATGACCGGCGTGAGCCGTCCGGTGCGCCACGCGATCTCGAGCACCGCCGACGCCGCTGCACCGATGCCCGTCGCGGCCAGCACCATCTCGGCCCCGGGCGAGGGCAGGTCGAAGTAGCTCCGGGCGAAGGGGAGCAGGAGCGTGGCCACCAGCGCCGCTCCCATCGCGACCACGAGCACGAGGCGCCACCCGTCGAGGGGCCGGGCCAGGATGCACAGCACCCACCACGCCACGACGAAGATGGTGATGACCGTCGCGGTGCGTTGCTCGGCGAGGCTGATGCCCTGCTGGCGGCCGACGAGGTAGCAGGTGATCGAGGCGAGGCCGGCGAGCACGCCGGCGGGGATCGCGAAGTGCAGCACGCGCTCGAGGAAGTGGGGCGCGGCGCGTCGTGAGTTGCGGGCCAACGCCAGGAAGAAGGCGGGGATGCCGATCGTCAGCGCGCTGATCACCGTGAAGTGCCGCGGGATGAAGGGGTACGGCATGCCGCTCACCCCGATCACGACGGCGAGCATGAGCGCGTAGGTCGTCTTCGTCAGGAACAGGTTGGCCACCCGCTCGACGTTGGCGATGACCCGCCGACCCTCGGCCACCACCTCGGGGAACACGGCGAAGTCGTTGTCGAGCAGCACGAAGCGCGCCACGCCGCGGGCGGCCGCGCTGCCGGTGCCCATGGCCACGCCGATGTCGGCTTCCTTGAGCGCGAGCGTGTCGTTGACGCCGTCGCCGGTCATGGCCACGGTGTGGCCCTTCGACTGCAACGCCCGCACCATCGCCCGCTTCTGTTGCGGTGTGACGCGACCGAACACGCTGTTGTGCTCGAGCGTCTCGGCCAGGCTTTCGGGATCGTCGCCGAGCTGGCGGGCGTCGACCGGGTGGTCGGCGCCGTCGACCCCGCACGAGTGGGCGACCGCTCCCACCGTCGTGGGGCTGTCGCCGGAGATGACCTTGACGGTGACGCCCTGCGAGCCGAAGTAGTCGATCGTGGCCGGCGCAGATGCGCGCAGACGCTCGTCGAGCACGACGAGCGCCGCGGGGAGCGATCCCCGCGGGCAGATCGGTCCCGGACAGCCCGTGCGGTGCGGAGGCCACGAGCAGCACCCGACGGCCCGAAGCCGCGTGCACGGCGACCCGCTCGGCGACCTCGGCGGCTTCCGGGGTCGGATCGGCCACGCCCGCGCGCATCAGCACGTCGGGCGCGCCGAGCAGCCAGGCGCCGTGGTCGCCGAATGCCGCCGCGCTCCACTTCCTCGCCGACGAGAAGGGCACGGTCTCGGCCGCGACCCAGCCCGGGTCGTCGGCGAAGGCCAGTCCGATCGCCCGCAGGCTCGGGTTGGGGTGCTCGTCGGCCCGCGCCAGCGCCGCCAGCACGTCGTCGGCGGTTCCCGTGGCGTCGTCGTGTTCGGCCCCGGCCGACCCGAGCAGCTCGACCGCGGCGAGGGCGAGAGCACCCTCGGTGAGGGTCCCGGTCTTGTCGAGGCAGATCACGTCGACGCGCGCGAGCCCCTCGATCGCCGCCAGCTCCTGGGTCAGCACGTGCTGGCGGGCCAGGCGGGCGGCGCCGAGCGCGAAGGCCACGCTCGTGAGCAGGACGAGTCCCTCGGGCACCATCGCGACCAGACCGGCCACCGATCCCTGCACCGCCTTCTCGAACGAGAGGTCGGCTCGGATCTGGGCCGAGATCAACAGGATGGCGACCGGTGCCATCAACCAGCCGATCCACGTGATGATCCGGTTCAGGCCCTCGCGCAGCTCGGAGTGCACGAGCGAGAACGCCCTCGCCTCCGCGCTCAACACGGCGGCGTGCGTGTCCTCGCCCACGCGCGTCGCCGCGCATCACGCCGTCGCCTGCGGCGACGAACGCACCCGACAGCACCTCGTCGCCGAGCGACTTGGGCACCGGATCGGCCTCGCCGGTCAGCAGCGACTCGTCGATCTCGAGCCCGTTGGCGCGTCAGCACCTCGCCGTCGACGCTCACCTGGTCGCCGGGCCGGAGCACCACCAGGTCGTCGAGCACGAGCTCGGCCACGGGCAGATCGAGCTCGCCACCGTCGCGGCGGACGCGGGCCTGCGGCGCGTTGAGCAGGGCCAGGCGGTCGAGCACCCGCTTGGCCCGCAGCTCCTGGATCACCCCGATGAGCGTGTTCAGCACGAGCACGATGCCGAACAGCGAGTCCTTCAGCTCACCGACCGCGATGATGGCGAGGAGCAGGATCACGAGCAGCAGGTTGAACGGCGTGAGCACGTTGGCCCGCAGGATCTCGCGCAGCGTGCGGCTAGTGGGTTCGTCGACCGCGTTGGTGCGCCCGTCGGCCCGGCGGGCGTCGACCTCCGCCGCGCTCAGGCCCCCCAGCTCGGCGTCGGTCACGGCCACCCCGCCATTGTGCCGGACCCCGGGCCGCCACCCGGGTCGCCGGACGCGCCGAGGCCCGCCGCGGACGGCGGGCCTCGACGATCCGGGGGTATCCGGAAACCGGACTTCGGAGCGGCTAGTGCTGGCCGAAGTGGTGGTTCACGGCCTTGGTGACCACGGCCGGGACCTTGGCCTCGACCTTCTTGGCGAAGTCGGCGGTGATGACGTCGTTGGTGACCGCCTTCTCGACGCGGGCGTCGACCTTCTTGACCAGGTCGTTGATCACCGTGTTGGGATCGATGCCCTTCGACTCGGCGATCTGGGCCACCGACTGACCGGCCTTGAGGTCGGTCTTGAGCGTGTCGACGCTGATGCCGAGGTCCTTGGCCACCTCGGTGGCGGCCTCCTTGCGGAGCTCGTGGCGGTGGTTGCGCAGCCAGCCGTGGCCCGCCGGCGCGTCCTGGGTGACCGCCTGTTGGGCGGCGGTGGTGGCGGCGCTGGCCGTGCCGGTGCCGGCCAGTGCGAAGCCGAGCGTGCCGCCGAGGATGGCGAGACCGGCGAGGCTCGATGCGATGATCTTGGTCTTCATGAGGGGGACTCCTTGGTGCTCTGGGGGGAGCCGGCGGATGCCGGTTGTTCGTGAGCACCAATCTGACGGCCGGATGTGATCGGGGTGTGAACGCCCGATCAGGCCGCGATAAGGGTCGGCGGCTTCTTCTCAGGGGTTTCTCAGGCGGCGTTCGAGCTCGGGGACGGCGTCGCGCCAGTCGGCGACGATGCCGTAGTCGGCGAAGTCGAACACCGGGGCATCGGGATCGGGGTTGATCGCCACCACGAGCCCGGCGCGGCGCAGGCCGACCATGTGGTTGAACTTGCCGCTGGCGCCGACGACGACGGCCAGCTCGGGGGCGAGGTTCTGCCCGGTGATGCCGACCTGGCGTGAGTGCGGAAGCCAACCGGCATCGGTGACCTTGCGGGTGGCGGCCACCTCGGCGCCGAGCGCGTCGACGAACGACTGGATGCGGGGGTAGTCGGCCGGGTCGACTCCCTTGCCGACCGACACGACACGCGTCGCGCCGGCCAGCACGTCGAGGTCGTCGTCGCGCCGGCGAGCAGTCACCGTGACGCGACCGCGCGGCGAGACCGATCGTTCGACCACCGGTATCGCCCGGTCGGTCGGACGCGGCTCGTGCACCGTGAGCACGCCCGCTCGCACCGTCACGAGCTGCACCGCCGACGTGGTCTCGATGGCGGCCACCATGGCGCCACCGAACGCCGGCTTCCACGCCACCAACCGCCCGCCCTCGTCGAGGTCGAGCCCGACGGCGTCGCCGGTCAGGCCGGCCCCGAGCGCGGCCGCCACCCGTCCCGCCACCTCGCGGCCCCACGCGGTGCTCGGCGCGAGCAGGACGTCGGGCTGCGCGTCGCCGCACCACTCGATGATCGCGGTGGCGACGTCCTCCTCGACCATGCCGGGGCCGGTGATCGCCACCACCTCGTCGGCCCCCCAGGTGTCGAGCACCTGAGCCACCGTCTCGCCCGTCGGCTCGGGCGCGACCAGCGACTCGCCGATGGCCGTCACCTGCCCGCCGAGCGTGGCGGCCACGCCCGCGGCGGCACCCAGCAGCTCGCGCAGTCCGCGCTGGCGACCGGGCTCGACCAGCACGCCCACCCGCGCCGCTGTGCCTCCGGTCGGACCCGGGCACCTCGGTGGGCGCCTGCGCCCGGGCGTGGTCGTGCCCCGCGTCGGTCGGTTCGGTGTCGAGCAGCCCGCGGTCCGCGAGGGCGGCCACGACGACGTCGACCTGCGCCGCGACCGGCCCGTCGAGTCGGCGTCGTCGGCGCAGCACCGACTCGACGCGGACCTCGCCGACCCGCGTGGGGCTGCCGGCCTGGCCCCATGGTCCGGGTCCAAGGTCGGAGGCCGCGACGCGCTCGATGCGCGACGCGTCGACGGTCGCCCACACCTCGGGGTCCTTGATCTTGCACGGGTCGATCAGCCGCTCGGCGGTGCTGAGCACTGCGGGCAGCGTCACCGTCGCCTCGACCCACGAGTCATCCTGCTCGCAGCCGACGCGGACCGCGCTCGTCGTGTCGTCGAGGTCGAGCTGCTTCACGCCGGTGGCGAAGGGGAGGTCGAGCAGCTGCGCGAGCTCGGGTCCGACCTGGCCGGTCTCCGCATCGACCGAGTTGCGGCCGACGAGGATGAGGTCGAACGGATCGCGCCGGCCGATCGCGGCTGCCAGCGCGCGGGCGGTGGCCAGCGAGTCGCTGCCGGCGAAGGCGGGATCGCTGACGAGCACGGCGTCGTCGGCCCCGAAGGCGAGCGCCTCACGCAACACGTCCTCGGCCGACGGCGGACCGAGCGTGAAGACGGTGCAGGAGCCGCCCGTCTGGCCGGCCAGCAGCACGCCCTCGGCCACTGCCCGCCGGCAGTAGGCGCTCATCTCGAGAGGGACCCCTTCGCGCTGGAGCCGCCCGTCGGGGCCGATCTCCATGACCTCGAACTCCGGGATCTGCTTGACGAGCGCGCGCGACCCGCAACGGGCGGGTCGTCTCGGTTGGGAGGCTCATCGTCGGATCCCTGTTCGCGGGGCGTGCGCCACCCAGGTTGGCACGCCCGCCGGCGGTTTCGCGAACCCCGGTCGGGCGTCGTCGACTCGGTCCTTGACGAAAGGTTGTAGGCCGATCCTTTCGTGACAAGTCCTTCGCGGGGTGGCTACGTCAGCCGGGCGGGGGCTCGGTGGCCAGGTCTTCGACGACCTCGACCGTCGGCATCGCCGTCAGCAGCGTCGGAGGCCCGACCACCTTCGCGCTGCGGCTCCCGCCGCCGAGCACGATGCGGTCACGGGCGATGACCCGGGCGTCGACCCAGATGGGGAGGTCGTCGGGGAGTCCGAAGGGGGTGACGCCGCCGAGCAACATGCCCGTGACCTCCCGGGTCTCGTCCGGACCGGCGAACGAGGCCTTGCGCACGCCGAGGCGATGGCGGACCACCCGGTTCACGTCGAGTCGTGTGGTCGCCAGCGCGATGCAGGCGACGTAGCGGGTCGGATCGCCCTTGCCGGCGATGAGGATGGTGTTGGCCGAGTCCTCGAGCGCGTACCCGTAGGCGGCGCAGAACGCGGCGGTATCGGCCAGCTCGGGATCGCAAGCGACGATCTCGTGGTCGATGCCGAGGCGGGCCAGGTGCTCGATCACGCGCTGCTCGGTCGGGTCGTCCATCGCGCGAGCTTGGTCCGTGGTCGCGCCGCCCGCCAGCGTGACCGACGCCACCTATCCGAAGTCGCGGCTGATGCTCTCTCCCCTGCTAGCCCGGGCTGGTGGGGCGGAAGGGGTCCCACCGCCCGGGCCGCGACCAGCGACTGGGGAGCGACATGGGCAAGCACAGCGGCAAGCACCATCACGATCGAGTCGACAAGACACCGGCGCCGGAAACGACACCACCGGTGGTTCCCGAGTCGACGACGAAGGCCGAGCGCGGAGCGGGCGAGGGCGGCGGCGGCCGCTTCGCCACGTTGGCCGCCGCGACCTCGATCGCGGCGGTGGTGGCCACCCTGGCCGGCTGCGGGCTCCAGTACACGCTGGCCCAGCAGTCCCGCAGCGATACCCGCCAGAGCCAGCAGAGCCAGTTCGCCCAGATCAGCCTGGCGCTGGTCGGCGGACCGCCGGCGGTCGCCGACCCCGTGGCCATCAAGATCCGGGTCGAGAACGACACGCCAGGCACGACGGTCGCTCGAGGGTGCCAGGTGACGGACAAAGAGATCCGGTTCTCGCTGCCATCGCTGACGTCGGACGGCACCGAACCCGCTCCGCGAGGGGTGCCACTGGCCGAGCACCTCAGCTACCCGACCGACCCCGACGCCTCGGACTTCGACCTCGGTCCAGGTGACAAGCAGGTGTTCACCGTGCAGTTCCCGCCGGCTCAGGACGGCACCACCCGTATCACGATGGGTGTGAGCTGCGTGTCGCACAACACGGACACCTCGAGGTCGACCGTCGCCCTCGGCGTCGTCGTGGCCAGCGGCCACGTGGTCCAGGTGCAGCTCCCGCAGGCGGCGCCAGCGGCGCAGACCTGACGCGCCCGGCCTACCCTCGACTGCGGTAGCGGTCGCGAGTCGAGGGGATGTCGATGGCGCCAGTCGTGCAGGTCACCGAGCTCGATCACCTCGTGCTCGACGTCGCCGACGTGGAGCGTTCGTTGGCCTGGTACACCGACGTGCTCGGGCTCGAGCCGATGCGGGTCGAGGAGTGGCGGCGCGGCGAGATCCTGTTCCCGTCGGTGCGGATCAGCCCGTCGACGATCATCGACCTGCTCCCGCTGGATCCCTCCGGCGAGAACGTCAACCACTTCTGCCTGGTGGTCGCTCCCACCGACTTCGACGCGCTCGCGACCAGCAGCGAGGTCGAGGTGGTGGACGGGCCGGGTACCCGATTCGGCGCCCGCGGCGACGCTACGTCGCTCTACGTCCGCGACCCCGACGGCAACACCGTCGAGCTCCGCTACTACTGACAGGTCGACTAGGTCGTACGGCCCAGAAGTTCGTTCAGCGCCGACCCCGGTGCGTCGATACCCGGTCATGCGGAGCACACGAATCGTCGCCGCCCTCGCGGCATCGGTCCTGTTGGCGGGCTGCAACATCGCCTGGGGGCAGTTCGGTGGGGAGCAGAGCCACCAGAGCGACAACAGCGCCGAGTTCGCCATCAGCGCCTCGAACGTGGCCGGGCTGACACAGAAGTGGCAGGTCTCGTTGCCGTCCCTGGCCGACGGCGCGCCTGCGGTCGCCTTCGGCGTGTCCACCAGCTCGGGCACCCGTGACCTGATCCTGGTCACGACCAAGACGGGGACGCTGGTGGCGCGCGACCTGCACACCGGCGCGTCGGTCTGGTCGATCAGCTATCCGGCCGGGCACCTGCAAGATCAACAACGGGGCGACGCCCTGCTACACGACGTCGTCGCCGGTCATCGACCAGGCGAACGGCTTCGCCTACACCTACGGGCTCGACGGCAAGGTCCACCGGGTCGCGCTCGGCACCGGCGTCGAGGACACGACCGGCGCCGTGGCCGGTGGTGGCCACGCTCAAGCCGTGGGACGAGAAGGGCTCGAGCGCGCTGTCGATGGCCACCGCCAAGGACGGCAACACCTACCTCTACGCGGCCAACGCCGGCTACCCGGGCGACGGCGGCGACTACCAGGGCCACATCACCGCCATCAACCTGCGCGACCGGCGCGTCGAACGTGTTCAACACGCTGTGCAGCAGCCAGACCGTGCACTTCGCCTGGAACGCCAGCCCCGACTGCAGCGAGGTGCAGAGCGGCGTGTGGGCGCGCTCGGGTGTGACCTACTCGTCGGTCACCGACCTCATCTACTTCGTGACCGGCAACGCCACCTTCGACCCGGTCAACGGACACTGGGGCGACACCGTGCTGGCCGTGCACCCCGACGGCACCGGTGTGAACGGCGGTCCGGTGGACACGCTGGACGCCGACCAACTACCAGCATCTCGACGATGCCGACGTCGACCTCGGCTCGACGCTGCCGGCCATCGCCGCGGTGCCGGCGGGTGCGCTGTCGCCCACCGGTCGGGCCATCAGCCAGGTCGGCATCCAGGGCGGCAAGGACGGGATGCTGCGCCTGCTCGACCTCGGCGACCTGAGCGGCCAGGGCGGCCCCGGCCACCTCGGCGGCGAGTGGTCGACCATCGCCGGCCCGGGCGGCGTGATCCTGACCGCGCCGGCCGTCTACAAGGACTCGAACGGCACGATCCGGGTGTTCGTCGGCACGTCGAGCGGGCTGGCCGGCTACACGGTCACGCTCAACTCCGCCACGCACGTGCCCGTGCTCACCCAGGTCTGGAAGAAGGCCGTCAACGCCACCTCGCCGATGGTGGCGGGCAACGTCGTCTACGCCGCCGGCGCGACCACGCTCGGGGCGTACTCGCCGATCGACGGCTCGCTGCTGTGGTCGACCGCGGTGGGCTCGATCCACTGGGAGTCGCCGGTCGTCGACGGCGGGTTCGTGATCCTCTCGGACGGCGCCGGTCACCTCACCGAGTGGGGTCTCTGACCCTCGCCCGACCTGAGCCTCGCACCTCAACTACCGACGGAAGACCCTGTCGCGCCGCTCGCCACCCTGCCACCGTGACAGTTAGGACAAGTGCGGGTCCGTCGAACGGACCAGAAGGCGAGGCAAACCATGACCAAGATCGAGCAGGACTCCGCCACTCGGATCCTCGAGTCGGTGCAGGAAGCCGAGCGGTCGGCCTTCGAGGCCGTACGCAAGTTCGTCGACACCGTCGACGGCGCGTTCCCTGACCTGACGAACGACGAGGGCCCGCGCCGCAAGATCATCGACTCGGCCTTCAAGATGGTCGAGAACCTGGTAGGCACCTCGAACAAGCTCGCCGAGAACGTCATCGAGGTGAGTGCCAAGGCGATGGACCAGAAGACGCCCGTCGGGGCAGCCAAGAAGTAGTCCCGGCCCCTCTGCTCCGCGCCCCTTCCGACGCCGACCGATCAGGTCGGCACCGGAGCCGAGGGGTGTGCAGCGGCGCGACCGGCCAGCGCTCGTCGCGCCTCGAGTCGGCCACGCCGCATGAAGTCGGGCCATTCCTCGTTGTCCAGGAACTGGCGGTAGAAGCCGATCCCCTGCACCTTCTCGTACGGCACCGGCTCGAGCATCCTCACCTCGGAGATGGCCGCGAGCCTGGCCAGGTTCTGGCGCGCCAGTTCCACCTGCTGGCAGGTGCGGACCTGGCTTGCCACGTAGAAGATGCTGCCCCGCCGATCCTCCCAGCCGGTGGCGTCTTCCCCCGCGAAGCCGGGAGGGTAGAAGCCGTTTACGGCCAGGACGGTTCCGCACGGTTCCTCGATGTCGATCACCGGGTGAACAGGGAAGATGTCGACGATCCCGCCGTCGCACCAGTTGCTGCCATCCAGTCCCACTGGCGCGATGAACAACGGAAGGGCGACGGCCATGCGGACTGCCCGGGCCACCGGTAGGTCGGGATGGGTCCGGGGCCCGAGGTACTCGAGGCGGTTCTCCTCGATGTTCCAGATGGGGGCGTAGGTGGGGATCGGCATCTCGCCGAGCGTCATGGTGCCGACCAGGCGCTCGTAGGCCGCCTCGATCGCCTCACCCTTGAGGACGCCGGCGAAACCGCGACCGAGTGTCGGTGCCAGCCGGGCCAGCCGTGACCAGTCGATGTCGACGTAGTCCTCGGGCGTCAGCCCGATCGTGAATGCAGCCGCCTCGTCGGCGGGCACACCTGCGCCGATCGGGAAGCCGAACAGCGCCGATCCGGAGCACACCGACAGCACCGACGGCTGGATACCGGCCTCCTCGAGTGCTCGGGCGACGCCGATCACCGATGCCAGGGCGCCACTGCCGCCGGTCGCGACGACGCCCACCCGCTCGTCGGCGGTGATCGGTGAGGAGAACCGGTCGAGACGGGGGAACGGGTGGAGGTTGACGGTCCGTCGATCGGTCGGGAGACGGACGAGCGCCCGGCGGGCGTCGCCGAGGAACCCGGCGTCCTCCCGCAGGCCGTCGGCCCACTGCCGCGCCCTCGTCGCGACGTTGAAGTACTGGCGCATGCGGAAGACGTCGAGCACGGTCCCGAGCATGTGTGCAGCGTGCGCGCCCGCGGGGGCGGGGCGCCAGGGTCTTGTGTCCATAGCTGCGTCTGGAGTGCCCTGCGTCCTCCCTCGTGGCGAGAGCTTGTGACCAAGGCCCCGGTTCTCGCGCGCCGAGGTCCCGTACTGTCGGTCGTAGGAAGTGACCCGGGGGGTCCAGATGGACCGACTCGACAGGCATGGCTTGTCATGAAGGAACTCGTGTACTCGCGGCTGCTGCTGCCGGCGATCGAGCAGTTCGCCGACAAGGTGGCCTTCATCGACGGCGACTACGAGAACACCTATGCCGGCCACGGCGACCGCGTGCTCAGGCTGGCCCATGCCATGCGCCACCAGCTCGGGATGGCGCCGGGGGACCGATTCGCCGTCATGGCGCTGAACTCCCACGAGTTCCTCGAGCTCTATCACGCCGGCTTCCTCGGCGCAGGACTCGTGAACCCTCTGAACCTCCGCCTCGCGGGAGCCGAGTTGCAGCACATCCTCCGCGACTCGGGGACCCGGGTGGTCTTCGTCGACGCCATGTTCGCCGCGCACCTGATGGGCGCCGTCGGAGCAGATCCGCGATGAGCTCGCCATCGAGCACGTCGTGCTCATCGGCGACCCGACGGCCGACGTCCCGTTCGACATCGCGTACGAGGACCTGGTCGCGGCGGGCGAGCCGATCGTCCCACCCGAGCCGGAGGAGGACGACCCGGTCGTGCTCATGTACACGGGCGGAACCACCGGTCTGCCCAAGGGCGTGCTGCTCGACCAGCGGGCGGAGATGCTGAACCTGTACCACGCCGGGATCGTTCTCGGCCTCCCGGGGCACCGCACCTACCTCCACCAGACGCCGATGTTCCACGCGGCGTCGATGTCGGCCATCCTCGGCATCCCGGCGGTCGGCGCCAGGTCGGTCTTCGTCCCGATGTTCGATCCCGCCGCGGTGCTCGACGTCATCGAGCGCCACGGCGTGAGCCAGACCGTGATGGTCCCGACGATGGTGAGGGCGGTGCTGGAGCACCCCGACTACCGCCCGGAGCGGCTCGAGTCGCTCGAGGTGCTCACCTACGGGGCGTCGCCCATGCCCGCAGCCGCTTGCTGGACCGCCTGCTCGCGGAGCTGCCCGTGGGTCGAGCTCAGCCAGGGCTACGGCATGACCGAGTGCTCGGCGGTCCTGACCATCCTTACCGACGAGGACCATCGCCGGGGCGGCGAGCCGCAGCATTCGGCCGGGCGGCCGGTGATGGGCGTGCAGCTGTCCATCCAGGAGCCCTGAGCGGCGAGATCCTGCCGGTCGGCGAGGTCGGGGAGGTGTGCGCCAGAGGCGGCAACCTGATGCGCGGCTACTGGAACGATCCGGCTGCGACCGCCGAGGCCTTCCGCGACGGCTGGTACCACACCGGCGACGAGGGCCGCCTCGACGCGCAGGGCTACCTGTACCTCGTCGACCGCGTGAAGGACATGATCGTGACGGGCGGCGAGAACGTCTACTCGATCGAGGTCGAGAACGCGCTTTCGACCCATCCGGCGGTGGATCAGGTGGCGGTCATCGGCATCCCCGACCAGAAGTGGGGCGAGGCGGTGCACGCGATCGTCGTGCTCCACGTCGGGGCGTCGGTGACCGTCGAGGCGCTCCGCGCACTGGGTCCGCGATCGCATCGCCGGCTACAAGGTGCCGAAGTCGATCGAGTTCCGCGTCCGATCCGCTTCCGCTTTCGGGGGCGCTCAAACCGCTGAAGCGGCTGCTGCGCGAGCCCTACTGGAGAGACCACCAGGTCGGTGTGGGCTGACGTGCAGGAGCCACGGATCGCAGTGGTCGGCGGCGGCTCGTGGGGCACGACGATCGCGTCGACGCTGGCCGAACGGCACGACACGCTTCTGTGGGCGCGCGAGCCCGACGTGGCCGACGCGGTGTCCACAAACCACGAGAACCCGAGGTTCCTTCCGGGCATCGCCCTCACGCCGTCGCTGCGGGCCTCGAGCTCGATCGACGAGGTCGTCCATCAGCGCGACGTCGTGATCGTCGTTGTTCCTGCGCAGCACGTGCGGGGAGTGGCTTCCGAGATGAGCGGGGGCCTCAGTTCCGACGCGGCCGTGCTCAGCCTGACCAAGGGCATCGAGCAGGTCACCCTCTTGCGCCCGACGCAGATCCTGGCCGAGGTGCTCGACGGTCACGACCCCTCACTCGTAGGGGTCATGTCGGGTCCGAACCTCGCACGCGAGATCGCCGCAGGCCATCCCGCGGCCACCGTCGTGGCGTTTCCCGACGGGCAGTGGGGTCGACGACTCCAGTCCATCGTCATGAGCGAGCGGCTCCGCGCGTACACGAGCACTGACGTCGTCGGTTGCGAGATCGGTGGCGCGGTCAAGAACGTGCTGGCCATCGCGGCGGGTATGGCCGACGGGTTGGGCTACGGCTGGAACACGCGTGCGGCACTCATCACCCGCGGCTTGGCCGAGCTGACCCGCCTCGGCGTCGCACTGGGCGGCGATCCGTTGACGTTCCTCGGCCTGGCCGGCAACGGCGATCTGATCGCCACTTGTGGCAGCACCGAGAGCCGCAACCACCACGTCGGCTTCGAGCTCGGCCGCGGGAGGGCACTCGGCGACATCCTGGCAGACATGACGATGGTCGCCGAGGGGGTCAGCTCTGCCCCGGCAGTGCTCGCCCTCGGGGCGCGGGAGGCCGTCGAGCTACCGATCGCGGTGCAGGTGTCGGCCGTCCTGTCGGGTGACCGGACACCCGAGGAGGTGGTCGCGGCCCTCATGCACCGTGACGCGACGTCGGAGCTGCACGACCTCCCGCCCTCACCGTCGCGGTGAGGGGCTGACCGGTCCTCTACTCCCACTCCTCCACGAGCCGCCCTGGCCGGCACGCGAAGCCGAGCTCCTCGAGGCGCCAGGAACATTCGCAACAACCGCAACGACCCCATGTCGTCGTGTCGCCGGGCCGCAGGCGCTCCCCCGGACAGATCGGGCACAAGCCGCGACGGATGGCTTCGACCAGGCCGAGCTCGGAGGCCTCGTGAGGTGGCTCGTGGTCGCTGGCGCAGCCCAGGTAGAGACGCACATCCCAGTCTGTCCCATTTCCTCTTCCCGAGGCTCAGCGCAGATGCTGGGCGGCGTCGGCGGGATCGACCGTGTTGACCAGGATCCCCGTGCCGAGCTCGAAGCCGGCGTCCACCTGCAGTCTCGGGCGGATGTGGACGTGCCAGTGGTAGTCGGCCATCCGGTCGGCCGGAAGGGTGTGCACGTACAGGTTGTACGCGGGGTTCCCGAGGGTGCGGTCGAGCCGGGCCAGCCCGTCGCGCAGTGCCACGGCGACCTCCGCGAGCTCGCCGCCGGCATCTTCGAACCGGCTCAGGTGCCGGCGGGGGGCCAGCAGGAGCTCGTAGGCCGTCGACGACCACCAGGGGCACCAGATCGGGGCATCCTCACCGGCGACCCAGAGTGGTGTGCCGTCGCCGATCTGCTCGAGCTCGCGACAGACGACGCAGCCATCGCCGTCAGCGAGGTGCGCCACTTCGTCCTCCACCGCCGGTGGAGCGATGTCGATGGCGACGATCTGGGCGTGAGGGTGTGTCAACGACGCGCCGGCCTCGACTCCGTGGTTGACCAGCAGCTGCGTGTAGCGGTGCCCGGCGTCAGCGTGGGCGCGGGCTCGGTCCTGCAGGGTGAGCAGCAGCTGGAGGACCTGTTGGTCGTCGAGCTGTGCCAGTGAGCGGTGATGAGCGGGTGAGAGCACCGCGACCTCGTGCACGCCGGTGGCCGATCGTTGCTCGCGCAGGTCGCGGCTGTGGATGCTCTCGTCGACCGTGCCACGATCCACGATCGGGTAGAGGTTCGGAACCACGCGTACGTCCCAGCCGGGCCCATCAGGAGCGCCCGGCGGGCGGCGCGCCACCTCGGGCGGAGTTGCGCGCTCGTGACCAGGACAGAAGGGGCACCCGGTGACGGTGTCGTCGTCTCCCGCGGCGGCGGTCCGTGAGACCGGCGAGTGAGGTCGGTCGAGCCGACCGGGAGCCAGGATCACCCACCGACCCGTGAGCGGGTCCCGGCGCATTTCGGCCACGTCCGAGTATGGATCGTGTCGGCCGGCCGAGCGAGCGGTGTGGGAGATGGTCCCACTCTGGCCCGGGCTAGCCTGCGTCGAGGGGTGTGATGGCGCTGCAGGAGGTCCGGGTTCGGCCGGTGTCGCCGGCGCTTCTCGAGTCCGTCATCGGTCCGGAGCGCGCGGCTCGGTTCGAGGCCACTGCTGCCCGTATGCGCGAACGGCTGTCGGAGTCCGGCGTGCTCAACGTCAACTCGACCGCCACCGGCGGCGGCGTGGCGGAGATGCTCCAGACCCTGCTGCCTACGGCGTGCGGTGTCGGCGTGGACGCGCGTTGGTTCGTCGTCGAGGGCAATGCCGAGTTCTTCGCCATCACCAAGCGTCTCCACAACCACCTGTACGGGACGCCCGGTGACGGCGGTCCACTGGGCCGGTCGGAGCGCGAGTGGTACGAGGCCACGCTCGCGTCCGACGCCCGCGAGTTGGTCGACCTCGTCGAGCCCCCCGACGTCGTCCTGCTGCACGATCCCCAGACGGCCGGACTCGCTCCCGCGCTCGTGGAAGCGGGCATCACGGTCGTATGGCGATGCCACGTCGGGCTCGACACCCAGAACGAGTTCTCCCTCGAGGCATGGAACTTCCTGCGCCCATATCTCGAGAACGTGCGCGGCTACGTGTTCTCGTGCCGGCAGTTCGCGCCCGCCTGGATGGCAGAGGATCGACTGTTCGTCATCCCGCCTTCGATCGATCCCTTCTCCGCCAAGAACGAGGCGATGAGCGGGTCCGACGTGGTGCACTCGCTCCAGCATGTCGGCCTCCTCGGGGGCGGCGATGGAGAGGCGCCGGCCACGTTCAGTCGACGGGACGGGTCGCGCGGCCGCATCAGTCGACGGGTCGACCTGCTCGACACCGGGCCACCACCTGCGGTCGGCGTGCCCCTCGTCCTCCAGGCTTCGCGCTGGGACGCGCTGAAGGACATGCCGGGTGTGATGACCGCGTTCGCCGAGCACCTGGGCGAGATGGGCAGCGCTCATCTCGTGCTGGCGGGTCCTGCCGTGGACGGGGTCGCCGACGACCTGGAGGCGGCCGCGGTGTTGGACAGCTGTCGGAGCCTCTGGCAGACCCTGCCCGCCGGCGCCCGCGACCGCATACACCTGGTTTGCGTTCCGATGAGCGACAGCGACGAGGCGGCTGCCATCGTCAACGCACTTCAACGGCATGCCACCGTCGTCGTGCAGAAGAGCCTGGCGGAGGGCTTCGGTCTCACCGTCGCCGAGGCGATGTGGAAGGCGCGACCGGTTGTCGGCACCGCGGTCGGCGGCATCGTCGATCAGATCGTCCACGGTGAGACCGGCTGTCTCGTCGCCGATCCCGACGACCTGGACACGTTCGCCGAGACGCTCGCCGGACTGCTGGACGACCCCGCCGAGGCCGAACGCATGGGTCGCAACGGTCAGACTCGAGCCAGTGAGCTCTTCCTCAGCGACCGCCACCTGGAGCAATGGGCCGACGTGCTCGCTCGCATCCTGTGACGATCGGGGTCAGGGACTGTCCGGGTCGAGCGGCGACCCAGCTGGACTGCTAGCAAGGGACATGGCTGTGAGCGAGGTGACCTACCTGGAGGCGCGGCCGACCATCGAGGTCGGCGAACTCGAGGTCGCTCTCGCGTTCTGGCGTGACGTCGCCGGCTTCGACGTCGAGGTGATGATGGGGGAGCCGCCGTTCTTCGCCATGGTGCGCAGCGGCGCCGCTGGGCTCGGGCTGTCGCGCAGCGACGACCCGCCGTTCCCGTCGATCGCGTCGGTCTTCGTGACCCTCGACAACCTCGACGGGCTCGTCGACCGGCTCGCGGCCGCGGGCATCGCACTCGAGTCCGAACCGACCACCCGGCCGTGGGGGATCCGCGACCTCGTCCTGCGCTGTCCCGGTGACGGCCCGCTCATCGCCTTCGGCGAGAAGGTGGCGACCTGACCCCGGTGGACCTCGAGGTAGTCACTCGCGAGGCGAGGGGCGACCGGCTGGGCGCTGCTCGTCGGGCGGGTACGGACAATGGCGACAGCCCGATCCGCAGCACTTGCCCTGGGCCAGCAAGGCCAGCTCGGTCATGACGGTGTACCCGGTGGCCGGGTCGATGTAGGTGTCGAGCCCCGCCACCAGCGCCGCGTCGTGGACCTGCTGCCAGGCGTCAGGCACGAGCTCCATCGTCTCTGTCTAAGCGATGCGGCGCCGTCGAGTCCTCAGCAGTTGTGCGTGGCGCCGTTCTGGAGGTCGGGGTTCCCGCTGGCGTGGACGGGTTGGCCGTTGATCGACACGACCTGGATGGTCCACGAGCCGCAGCCGTTGGCGACGATCGTGTGCGTCACCGACGCGCCCGGGTTCAGCTGGAAGGTGTCGCTCGGCTGGATGCCTGGGCCGGTCATCGCGATCTTGACGGTCAGCGGCTCGGGCGCGTCGGGCTTCGCCTGGAGCGTGACGAGCAGGGGCAGGGTGCGGCCCGAGACCTGACCCAGGCTGAGGGACAGCGTGACGTCGCTTGGGGGGATCGACCCCGAGGTGGTCGTCGGCGCAGCCGTCGATGAGGGCGAGGTCGTCGACGTCGCCGGTTCGGCCGTCTTCGACGACGAGCCACGGGTGAGCGCGAACCCGATCACCGCGGCGACGATCAGCACGACTGCGGCCACGATCGCGATGAAGACCCAGGGGTTTCGGGGAGGGGGAGTGGGCAGGAGCCCCTCGTCCGGAGGAACGCCCAGCCGGTCCAGCACCTCGTCGATGAGATCGTCGATCGGGCCGCAGTCGACTGGCGGTGAGGTGTTGGGCGTCGGCGGTGCGGTCGGAGGCGCCGGGGGCGTCTCGCCCGGTCCGACGTAGCTGCCGTCGGTGCCGAACCGCAAGAGGTCGTCCTCACCGGGCGGCAGGGTGTCGCCGGCGATCGGCACAAGGTCGCTCGGGACGCTCACGTCGGTGTCGAAGTCGGGTGGGAGAGGCTGCGGCGACCACCAGTTGATGGGGAACAGCTCGTCGACCGCGGCGGACAACGCCTGGTAGCCGGTCGTGTCGAAGGAGTCGTTGCTGACGAACGGCCGCGCCACACCGGCCGCCGCGTCGGCGCCTTCTGCGGTCGTGCTGTCGCCGGCGATGGGAACGACGTCGTCCGCGCCCGCGCCGTCAGGCATCGGTCGCGCTCCTGGGTTCGGCCAGATCTGCCTCCGCGACGGCGACACCGAGACCGACGACCGCCGCCCTTCGCAACTCGTCCGCGCTGGAGGGCGATGCCGTCAACGCGACGAAGTCCTCGAGCACCTGAGCCGCGACGGGACCGACCGCGGTCGACAAGCCGGTCAGGTCGTACTCGGCCACCTTGCGCAGCAGCAGTCGGGCCCGCTCGACGGGAGCGACCCCGTCGGGGTCGGGAGACGCCTGCTCTCGCTGGCCGTCGAGGCTCGAGCGTCCGATGAGGTAGCCGACGGTTCCGCAACGAAGCAGGCCGGTGTAGTCCGCCGGCTCTCGGGCAAGTCGGGTTGCCGTGCGAGCCACCACGACCTTGACGGCGCCGTCGACATCGCTCCCGCGCACGCCCCGCATTGCCGCTACGAGCTCGTCGGAGCTCGACCATTTCCTGGCCCGCGCGACCCGCTGGATCGGCAGCGCCGTTCCCCCGTCCACGAACCCGCAGGGTAACCCCCGCCCCAGCCTCGGATCGCGGATCGCCGGTAGGAATGGTTAGGTCGCTTGGTAGGCCGCCCGGGGCTCGAACCCGGCACCTTGGGATTAAAAGTCCCCTGCTCTAGCCAGATGAGCTAGCGGCCCGTCGGCGGAACGTTAACCCCGTGCCTCCGTGGCCGGCGGCGTCCACCTCCGAGGACCCGTCAGCGCCAGCAGCCCGTGATCGGTGTGGCCTTCGCTGCGTTGCCTGACGGTGCTGCGGCAGACATCGCCTCGAGGGTCCGCAGCACCTTGTAGTGGTCGATGCGGACCGTGCAGTTGCCCGGCCGCACCATGGGACCCACGAAGAACGTGGGGATCTGGTTGTTCCCGCCCGAGTCGTCCTCGTCCCACGTGACGACCAGCAGGCTGTTGTGCGTGAGCGCCCACTGCAGGTATCCGTCGAGGTGCTGGCGGGCCCAGGTGTCGGCTTGCTGGATCGTGCCGTCGTGCATGTCGTGCTGCAGGTCGGGCACGACGAACGAGACGGTCGGCAGCCGGGAGTAATCGCTCGGGAACGCGGTGAACGGCTGGTTGGACGAGGCTGACACGTTCGAGAAGTCGACCCAAGGGCTGTGCTTGCGGGCGTAGTCGCCACTCGAACACGTCGTCGAACCTGCAGCCGGAAGGCCCTCCGAGTAGCCGACGAAGGTACGGCCCACGGCGTGCAGGCTCGAGGCGAGGTTGGCCGTGGCGTACGGCGAGTTCGGTGGTGGGCAAGCGTCGTCCGTGACGCCCTGCGTGTCGCCGGAGAACAGCGCCAGGTAGTTGGGCTGGCTCGGGTGCGTGATCGCGTACGACCGGGTGAA
This sequence comes from uncultured Microthrixaceae bacterium, assembly GCA_963776435.1. Taxonomy (GTDB): domain Bacteria; phylum Actinomycetota; class Acidimicrobiia; order Acidimicrobiales; family Acidimicrobilacustridaceae; genus UBA4742. The sequence goes on along the minus strand of CAVZMK010000010.1, from coordinate 1,526,773 downwards.
CGATGCGCCCAGGTGCGCCAGCCCGTTGAAGTACGGAGCATCGGGGTTGCCGAGGATCGACGCCTCGGTGTGGTTCTCCTCGATCAGCACGACGACGTGGTCGGGGGTCGGTGGGCCGTGCGTGACGACCGTGCCCGTCGACGACGGCCCAGCGGACGACGTGGTCGTACCCGCGGTTCCAGACGTCGCCGCTGGCCGTCCCGACGACGATCCGCACGCAGATGCGAGGAGCAGGACGACTGCCGCCGAGGCGGTCATCGGTACGAGAAACCTCCGCGGTCGGCGCCAGCTCACCTGGCCAGTCTGCACCTTCTCCGGCGAGCGATGCCCCGCGGACGCCACCAACCGGCGGGGACGATGCAGCCGCGCCCGGCCCCTCGGTACGATCGAAGTCGTGCGACCACAGCCGCTGATCGCGGTGCGCGACGTCGAGGCCAGCAGCCGCTGGTACCAGCACCTGCTCGGCTGCCAGAGCGCGCACGGCGGTCCCGAGTACGAGCGACTCCAGGACGGCGACCGGCTGATCATGCAGCTCCACCACTGGGGCGTCGAGCACGACCACGGCGAGATCGGCGATCCCGACCTGTCCCACGGCAACGGCGTGCTGCTGTGGTTCGAGATCGACGACTTCGACGCGGCGGTCGCCCGCAGCCTCGAGCTCGAGGCCGAGGTGGTGATGGCCCCGCATCGGAACCCGCCCGAAGGCGAGCCCGGCGGGCCGGCGCACCGCGAGATCTGGCTCCGAGACCAGGATGGCTACACGGTCGTGCTGGCCAGCCCCGATGGTGAGGACCCGCTTCCGGAGGAGACCTGACCGTGCCGACCGATTCGACGCCGTGGCGCCGGCTGGGCCAGCCTGTAACCCGATTCCAGGGTGCCGCGAAGGGGGCCTGATGGCAGAGCAGATCCCGCTGGTCGACTACCTGGTGCTGGGCGACGACCCGCACCTGGTGGCGAACGAGTGCACCGCGCTGCGGGGCCCGCTTCTTCGACCGGCGCAACGCCTGCGCCTCGCTGCGGCGGCACCGAGTTCAAGACGGTCGACGTCGCCGACCGACGGGCGAGCTGCGGGCGTTCACGATCGTGGCGTTCGCCGCGCCCGGGCGTGCCCGGTGCCGTTCGTGGCCGCGCGTCGTCGACTGCGACGGCACGAGCGTGCGGGGCAACGTCATCAACGTCGAGCCCGACCCCGAGCACGTGCACGCTGGGCATGAAGGTGCGGCTGGCCACCTACTCGATCGGCACCGACGACGACGGCACCGAGGCCGATCGGCTTCGGCTTCGAGCCCGTCTGGGAGGTTGAGCTGACATGGCAGCGCATCGTGACGACGTCTGGATCCTCGGGATCCACATGACCAAGTTCGGCAAGCACCCCGACAAGGACATGGTCGACCTCGGCCTCCGAGGCCGTCGCTGGGCGCGCTGGCCGACGGCGGCGTCGACGATGAAGGACATGGGCGTGCTCGGCCGCCGGCAACCTGATGGGCGCCGCCGCGGCATCGGCCAGCAGCTGCAGAAGCAGATCGGCCAGACCGGCATCCCCGTCTACAACGTGGCCAACGCCTGCGCCACCGGCGCCACCGCGCTGCGCACGGCCATCATGGCGGTCAAGGCCGGCGAGGCCGACACGGGCCTGGCCGTCGGCGTCGAGAAGCTGGCCGGCGCCGGCCTGCTGGCCGGCGGCAGCCGCAAGGACGACGGCGACACGTGGACGCCCGCCGGGCCGCTACGGCGCGGTCGCCCCGGTCGACGGCCGCATCGGCACCGAGACCATGCCCGGCGTGTTCGCCCAGATCGGCATGGAGTACGGCCACAAGTACGGCGGCACCAGCTTCGAGCTGTTCGCCCAGATCAGCGAGAAGAACCACGCCCACTCCACGCTCAACCCGCTGGCCGCCTACACCAAGAAGATGACGCTCGAGGAGATCATGGGCGACGTCATGATCGCCTACCCGAACACGCGGCCGATGTGCTCGGCCAACTGCGACGGCGCCGCCGCCGCGGTGGTCGTCAGCGGCGCGAAGCTCAAGACGCTGTCGCTCGAGCAGCAGCGCCGGGCGGTCAAGGTCTCGGCCTCGATCCTCACCACCGACCCGTGGGAGGAGGCCTGCCAGATCCTGCCCGACGTCAACACGCTCACCCGCAACGCGGCCACGCAGGCCTACGAGCAGGCCGGCGTCGGCCCCGACGACCTCGACCTGGTCGAGCTGCACGACTGCTTCGCCACCGCCGAGCTCGTGCACTACGACAACCTCATGCTGTGCGAGCAGGGCGGCGCGGTCGACTTCTTCGAGTCCGGCGCCACGTGGCGCGACGGCACGACGCCGGTCAACGTGTCGGGCGGCCTCGAGTCGAAGGGCCACCCGATCGCCGCCACCGGCATCGCCAACATCTGGGAGGTCTGCCACCACCTGCGCGGCGAGGCCGGCGACCGCCAGATCGAGGGCGCCAAGGTCGGCCTGGCCCACGTCATCGGCCTCGGCTCGGCCTGCGGCGTCCACATCCTCGAGAAGTCCGCCGCCTAGCGCCATACGGCCCGACCCGAGCGTGACTCGGCGACGGCTGGTCCCGCCGACGATCCGTCGCCTGGCGCTGCCGCCGTGGCGCCGGGCTCCGTTCCGGCTGTTCCGCTCGCCCGCCTTCTTCGGCGGGGTCTTCGTCGCCGCGCTGGTCGTCGGGTTGGCGGCCGGCTCCCGTCCGCTGTTCGTGTCGTCCGCGGCCAGCGCCGCGCTGCACGAGGACCTCGTCGACGGCTGCCCGTACTCAGGTCGGGCTGACCGTGCAGCGGGCCGTGAGCTTCGACACCGATCCCGGCGAGCACAACGGCAACCTTCCGTTCGTCTCAGATCCCAGCGGTCAGCCAGGTCCTCGACCGATCGGTGCAGCGGCTGTTGGGTCTGCGCCCCGCGGTCGTGACGATCTTCGGCGGCAACGCGGCGATCTCGTCGGATGGCGGGTCGTCGCACGTGCAGCTCGTCGCCCGGACGAACGGAACCGATCACATCGTCAAGCAGTCGTCGTCTTCCGGGCCGGGGATCTGGCTGCCGAGCGACGTCGCCTCGCAGCTGAAGGTGGGCGTCGGCGATCGGGTCGAGCTCACGACATCCGGGGACGGACAGCCGGTACCCATGACGGTGCGGGGGACGTTCCGCGATCTGTCCAACAGCCACCGCGACGCCTCCTGGTGCTCGATGCAGCTGACCTTCGAAGGCTTCGGGACGTTCCAGCCGAACCCGGTCGCGCTGGTCGACGCGCCCACCCTGACCAGCACGCTCCAGGCGGGCGCGGTCAACGGGATCCGCGTCACCTGGGAGTACCCGCCCGACCCGGGCGGCTGGTCGTTGCCGCGGGCACAGCACACCGTCGGCGCGCTGAGGGGCATCGCGTCGGCGGCGGGGAACGGGTCGACGACTCTGGGCAAGGTGCTCAACGGAGGCACGGCCGCGGTCGACCAGCAGTCGTCGCTCGATCACGCCAAGCAGGCGGCGGCGACGGGCAACGCGTTCGTCGGACCGGTCGCGCTGGGGGCCGCCGGCGTGGCCTTGCTGACGTTGATGATGGCCGCTCGCACCTGGCTCGATCGCCGGTCGCGTGAGCTGCGGATCCTCTCGCGGCGCGGCGCCGCCCCCGGGTTGCTGGCCTGCCTGGGCGTGCTGGAGCTTGCCACCCCGATGGTGCTGGGCGCGGCCGTCGGGCTCGTCGGCGCATGGTTCCTCGTCCGCGCGGTCGGTCCCAGCTCGCTCATCGCGTCGAGCGCGGTGGTCGAGCGCCGCCGAGCTGGTGGCCGTCGCGCTCCTGGCCGCGTTGGCCTTCGTGGCTGCGGTGGTGCTGGCCGGGGCGCGGCGCGTCGGCGTCGAGGACACGCCCGGTCGTGAGGGTCGCAGCCTGGCGTGGGAGCTGGTCGTGCTGGCGTTGGCCGGTGCCGCGTACTACGAGTTGGCCAGCCGGGGCGCGTCGGCCACCGTCGACTCCCGGGGCCACATCCACATCGACAGCCTCGTGCTGCTGTTCCCGGTGCTGTTGCTGGTCGGGGGGGCGGGTGTGCTCTCGGGCCTTGCGCTCAGCCGTCGCGTGCTGGGCCGGGCCGGAGCGGGCTGGCCGGTCCCGCCGTGGCTGGCGGCCCGACGACTGGCGTCGGGACGCCCGCGGGCGGTGATCGTCATCATCGCCGCGTCCACCTCGATGGGCATCGTCGTGTTCGCGGCCGCGCTCGGTGCCTCACAGCGCGCGACCCTCGACGCCAAGGCGACGCTCGGACCGGGCAGCGCGCAGGTGTTCACCTTGAACGAGCCCGGGTCGCTCCCGTCGGGATCTCCCCTCCAAGGGCAGTCGACGATGGTGACCCGCACGAGCGAACAGACCGTCGTCAGCAATGGACACACGCCGGCCGACGTGATCGGAGTCGACCCCTCGACCTTCGCTCGGGGTGCCTTCTGGGATTCGAGCTTCTCCGACAAGTCCCTCGGCTCGCTGCTGCACCTCGTGTCGGGACCGGCCCAGGACGGCGCCCTCCCGGCCATCGCAGTGGGCGACGGACTTCCGGACAAGTTCACCCTGAACCTTCCCGCCCACGCGTTCTCGTCGGCGACGATCCCGGTGCAGGTGGTGGCGCGAGCCAAGGCCTTCCCGGGCTTCGGCTACGAGAGCGCGCAGCCGATGGTGGTGCTCGACCGCGCCGCGCTGGCGAAGGCGGGGGTGACCCAGAAGCCGCAGCTGTGGATCGACAGCACCGACCCGACGGTTCCGAAGCAGGTGGCGGCGGCGGGTCTCGAGGCCAACACCATCGTGCGGGCCGCGGACCTGCGCTCCCACACGGCCGAGCCGCAGCTCTGGGCCCTGCGCTACGTCCAGTTCATCGGGCTGTCGGCCGGCGCGGTCACGATCTGCGGCCTCGGGCTCTACTTCGCCGCCGTCAGCGACCGTCGCCGCCTCAGCACCACGCTCGCCCGCAACATGGGTCTCAGCCGGCGGCGCTCGACGATGGCCACGATGGCCGAGATCGCGACGATGCTCACGATCGGCCTGGCCCTCGGCGCCGTGCTCGCCGGCCTCGCCATCCGGCTCGTCTACTCGCACCTCGATCCCGTACCGAGCGATCCGCCCGCGCCGCTGTTGCGCTATGACGCCGGCTGGGTCCTCGTCTGTGCTCTCGCCGTCGTCGTCGTCACCGTCGTCACGGGGCTCGTGATCGAGGCACGCGCGTCGCGCTCGTCCCTACCGGAGCTGATCCGCCGTGCCAGCTGACCCGACTCTCGCGCCTGACGGGTTGGCGGCGTCGTGCCGCGACCTCGTCCAGATCTACCCGGCGGCCGACCGCGCCGTCGCCGCCCTCCGCGGGGTCGATGCGGACTTCGAGCGCGGGACGATCACGATGGTGATCGGGCCGTCCGGTGCGGGGAAGTCGACCTTCCTGCGGCTGCTGGCCTGCCTCGAACGTCCGTCGGCCGGCGACGTGATCATCGGCGGCGAACCGACCGCCCTGCTCGGCCACCGCGCCCGGCGCCACCTCGCCGCCCGGCGACTCGGCTACGTGTTCCAGCGCCCGGCGGAGAACCTCCTCGAGTACCTCACGGTCGCCGAGCACATGACCCTCGCCGCACGGATGCGCGCCACCGCGGCCCGCCGACCCGACCGGGACGTCCCCTCCACCGCCGAGCGGGACGCGATCGGTTCGCTGCTCGCGGCCACCGACCTCGCCGAGCTGACGGCGCGGCGCCCGCGTGACCTGTCCGCCGGCGAGCAGCAACGGCTGGCCTTCGCGATGGCGGTCGTGGGGGAGCCCGCGCTCGTCATCGCCGACGAGCCCAGCGCCGAGCTCGACCCGGCCGCCACCGCCGCCCTCGCCGACCTGCTCAAGGTGCTGAGCGGGCTCGACACGACGCTGGTCATCGCCTCCCACGATCCGGTGCTCATGGCGGTCGCTGACCAGGTGCTGGTCATCCGCAACGGGATCTTGGCGGCGCGCGGCATCGGCTCCGAACCGCCGTTGGCGGTGGTCGACGCCACCGGCCGCATCCAGCTCCCCGATGAGGCCACGGAGCTGCTCCCCGATCGCCGCGCCCGGATCGAGACCGACGGCGACTCGCTCAGGATTGAACGGCCGTGAGCGCCGAAGGCGCCATCGTGCGCACCCGGGGTCTGGTCAAGCGCTACCCGCGGGGTCGGGGCGGGGCGACGGTGATCGAGCTGCCGGATCTCGACCTCGCGCCGGGGGAGCTCACCGTCGTCGTCGGACCGTCCCTCTCCGGCAAGACAACGCTCGTGGACCTGATCGCGGGGTGGATCGAAGCCGACGAGGGAAGCGTGGAGCGCGACGGCGCCGGCCTGCCCCTCGGCGACTGGTCGAAGCTGGCCGTGATCCCGCAAGGGCTGGCCCTGCTCGGCGAGCTGAGCGTGGTCGAGAACATCACCCTCGCCTCACGGCTGGGGGCGTCGAGGGCCGGGGAGGTCGACGCGTGTCTCGATGCGTTCGACATCGCCGCGCTGCGCGACCGCAATCCCGAGGAGATCTCGGTCGGGGAGCGCCAGCGCGTGATGGCGGCCCGAGCCGTCCTGCTACAACCGGCCGTGCTGCTGGCCGACGAGCCCGTCGCGCACCAGGACGCCCGCCGCGCCGAGCTGGTGCTCGACGCGCTGCGGGCGGCGGCCGACGCAGGCGCGGCCTGTCTCCTCGTGACCCGCGAGCGCGATCTGGCGACGGCCGACCACACCTTCGAGCTCACCTCACCTCGCTAGGGTGTCGCAGCTCCGGCGGCAGCCGGAGGACAGGGGGAGTGCACATGGGCGCAGTGCTGGTGACCGGTTGCTCGAGCGGCGTCGGGTTCGAGACCGCGCTGCAGTTCGCGCGCCAGGGCGACAAGGTGTTCGCCGGCGTCCGCCGGCCCGACACGGCCACCGAGCTGCGCGACGCCATCGCCGCCGAATCGCTCGACGTGACCGTGGTCCAGCTCGACGTCTGCGACCAGGCCTCGGTCGACGCCGCCTTCGACCAGGTGCACCGCGAAGTGGGACCGCTCGACGTGCTGGTCAACAGCGCCGGGATCGCCCAGTTCTCGGCGGTCGAGGACCAACCGATCGACGAGGCGCAGCGCGTGCTGGAGACCAACCTGGTCGGGCCGCTGCGCACCATCAAGGCGGTCGTGCCGGGCATGCGGAGCCGGGGGAGCGGCACCATCGTCAACGTCTCGTCGGTGAACGGCTTCCTCGCCGTGCCCTTCCTCGGCGTCTACGGCGCCTCCAAGTGGGGGCTCGAGGTGCTGAGCGACACCCTGGCCCACGAGGTGCAGGGCGCCGGCATCCGCGTGTTGATCATCGAGCTCGGAGTCTTCGATACGCGCATCGGCGACAAGTCGCCGGCGCCACCCCCCTCGGCTGCGCTCGCCGGTCGGGCCGAAGCCGCGGCTCAGTCACGCCTCGACATGGCGCAGTCCGCCGCGCCGACGTCCTCCGCCGCCGAGGCCATCTGCGCTGCGGTGCGCGATACCGACTCGCCGCGGCGTGTGCTCGTCGGCGACGACGCCCTGATGATGCACGAGCTCTACGAGACGAAGACCGAGCAGGAGCTCTACGACATGCTCCACTCGTTCTACGGGTTGCCGTAGCGACGCGTCAGTCGGTGGGCCAGAACAGCGTGCGGTGCCAGATCTGCGCGAGCGTCTGCGCCGCCAGCGCGGGATCGAAGTCGCGATCTTCGCGGTAGCTCTCGAGCAGGTAGCGCTCGGTCATCCACACCAGGGCTCTGGCGGTCTGGTCCGGACGCTCGAGCGCGCATCGCCCGCGTGCGCAGAGCTGCTCGATGCGCTCAGTGGCCGGGCCCACGAACCCCTTCACGGTGGCGCGCCAGGCTCGGTCGAGGTCGCCGTTGGCGGCGGCGTCGGCCAGCGCCTGGAGCAACGGCGCGTGCGCCTTGAACACCTCGGCCAGACCGAGGGCGGCGTCGGCCAGGCCCGTCTCCTGGTCGGAGTCGGGGTGCAGCCAGCGGTCGCAGGCCTCGTCGAACTCGGCGTCGACGTGGGCCAGGCGGCGCAGCAGGACCGACTCGAGATCGGGGAAGTAGCGGTAGAAGGCGGTTCGGCCCATGCCCGTCGCGGCCATGACGTCCTCGACGGTGAGATCCCGGAAAGCCCGCTCCTCGAGCAGGGTCTCGACGGCCTGGAAGATGGCGGCCTCGACGGAGGCCCGGTGGTCCCGAGCCCGCTCGCGTTGTCGAGTTGTGGATGGTGACACCCGTTCGCTATCCTTTGTGACACGTTGTCACACGCAACGTAACACATGTCGTCATAGGACTGCCTTCACCATGCACCCCGGCACTGACGCCGAATCGGCGGACGCCATCTTGGCCGCGGCCACCAGGGTCTTCGCGAGCGAAGCCACCCGCCAGGTCACCCTCAAGCGGGTCGCCCTCGAGGCCCGCGTCCCCTCCCACACCGTCACCGATCGCTGGGCCAGCACCGCCGAGCTGCTCGGCGAGGTGTACCGGGTCCTCGCCGACGGCATCGCCCGGCTCTATCCGCCCGGCCACGCGCCCCGCCACGCCGGCGACCTCGATGCCGAGCAGGATGCGCTGCTCGAGTCGATGGTGCAGATCGTCGCGCGCTCGTCGCTCGACGGGTTCGACCTGGCGCAGCTGGTCGAGCGCTTCCCGAACATCGAGCGGATGATCGACCAGCACATGACCGAAGGACTCGACCAGCTGACCGCGCGTCACCGCGTCTTCCAGGTGTTGCTGCTCGAGTTCGGCTACCGACTTTTCTCGGACCTGTTGCTGACTGCCTGCGGTCTCGACGATGAGCCCGAAGGTCGGGCCCGGGCCGAGGTCAACGCGCTCGAGCTGCTCATCGCGACGCTGCCGCCGGTGCCGAGCGAGGTCTGAGCCACCTCGCACGTCTGCGCCGTGCAAGGATCGGCGGGTGACGTCGTCGCCCGCCGCGATCGAGTTGTCGCCCAGCCGCGCGGCTGATGTCGAGGGATTCACGGTGCGACGTGCGCTGCCGCAGCGGACACGGCGCACGGTCGGCGCGTGGTGCTTCGTCGACCACCTTGGGCCCGTTGCCACTCCGCCGGGTCCATCGATGGCGATCGGCCCGCATCCCCACATCGGTCTGCACACCGTGACCTGGCTGTTCAGCGGTGAGGTCGAGCACCGCGACAGCCTCGGCTCCGACCAGCTGATCCGGCCGGGCCAGCTCAACCTCATGTCCGCGGGGCACGGCATCGCCCATGCCGAGGAAGCCCGTCCAGGGTGGCAGGGAACGGCGCACGGCGCGCAGTTGTGGGTGGCCCAACCCGAAGCGACCCGCCACGGCGAGCCCGCGTTCGAGCATCACCCGGAGCTGCCCCAGCTGGCGGTCGGACCGGCGGTCGTCACGGTTCTGGTCGGCGCGTTCGCCGACGCCGTGTCCCCGGCTCGTCGTGACACCGAGCTGGTCGGACTCGACGTCGACCATGGGGGCGGGCCCGCCGAGCTCCCCCTCGACCCGACCTACGAGCACGCCGTCGTGGTGGTCGACGGCGCCGTCGAGATCGACGGGTCGCTCGTCGAGCCGGGGCACCTCGGTTACCTGGGCGTCGGTCGATCCGAGCTCGTGGTCGACACGCCACAGACGGCCCGGTGGCTGCTCCTCGGTGGCGTGCCGTTCGGCGACGAGGTGCTGATGTGGTGGAACTTCGTGGCCCGCACCCGCGCCGAGATCGACGAGGCCGTCGACGACTGGCACGGTGACTCGGGCCGGTTCGGCACCGTGGCGTCCGGTCTCGGACGTATCCGGGCGCCCGAACCGCACTGGTCCCGGCGGACAGAGGACTAGTCGATGGATCGCCACGACGCCGACGTGTGTGTGGTCGGGGCCGGCTTCGCGGGCCTGGCCGCGGCCCGCGCGCTCGCTGGAGCAGGTCGGGAGGTGATCGTGGTCGAAGCCCGGGACCGTGTCGGTGGACGGGTATGGAACCGCATCGCCGAGGGCGGGACCGTGCTGTCGGTCGGCGGCACCTGGCTGGGCGTCGGGCAGGAGCGGATGTTCGCGCTGTGCCGCGAGCACGGTCTCGAGCTGCACGAGCAGCACGCGGCCGGCGACACGATCCTGCGGATGGGCGGGACGAACCACCGCTACCGGGGGCTGATCCCCCGGATCAACCCGGCCGCGCTGGCGTCGCTCGGCGTGGCTCTCAAGCGGCTCGATCGGATGGCCGCCGGGCTGCCGCTCGACGCGCCGTGGGAGGCGCGACACGCCACCCGACTCGACCGCCAGACCCTCGGTGGTTGGCTCGCCGATCCGACCCACGTGCCAACGGCCGCGGCGCGATCGATGCTCGACACGACGATGAAGCTCCTCTTCTGTGTCGACCCCGCGGAAGTGTCGCTTCTGGGCGCGCTCGTGCTCAGCGCGGGGCGGTGGCGGTCGCGGGTTCGGGTACTACATCGACACGACGCAGACCGAGACCCACATGGTCGTCGGGGGCGTGCCCGAGCTCGCCGACCGCATGGCCGCCGCCCTTGGTGACCGCGTGCGGATCGGGCATCCGGTCGAGCGCATCGCGCAGAACGACGACGGCGTCGAGGTGACAACGCCCTCGGCGACGATCCGGGCCCGGCACGTGATCGTGACCGCGCCCCCGCCGCTCATCGCCGAGATCGACTTCGAGCCGATGCTGCCGGTCGGTCATCACCATCTGGTGCGGCGCATGGTCCCGGGCTCCATGATCCGGGTGCAGGCGGTCTACGAACGGGCCTTCTGGCGCGACGACGGGTTGGTGGGCGAAGTCGTCGCGCCCGATCTGCCGGTGTCGGTCACGATCGACCAGTCCGACCCGACCGGACGGCCGGGCATCATCAGTGGCTATGTCTTCGGTCCGAACGCGGTCGCGCTGGCCGGACGGTCGCACGCCGAGCGCCGGCGGCTGTGCGTCGACTCGCTGGTCGCCGGCCTCGGGCCCGTGGCGGCCGATCCGATCGAGTACCTCGAAACCGACTGGGCGGCCGAGCGCTGGTCGCTCGGGGGGATGATCGCCCACTTCCCGCCCGGCGCGCTGACCACCTACGGCCCGGCGCTGCGGGCGCCGGTCGGGCGCATCCATTGGGCCGGGTCGGAGCGGGCGACGGCCATGCACGGGCTCATGGAAGGAGCGGTGCGCTCGGGCGAGGCAGCGGCAGCCGAGGTGCTGGCGGCCGGGTGACTGCTAGTCCCGGCTCGCCTGTTCCCGACGGATCCGTCGCAGCCGGGCGCCCTCGCGCCAGGTGACCGCGACGGCACCGGCCGCGATGGCGCGCGCCCGGGCCGGGTCGCTCACGTCGTAGTGGTGGCGGGTGGGATCACGGTGGTGATCCTGGAACCACGCTCTTCGCAGTCCCAGCTGCTCGGCGAAGGCGTGCAGCTCGTCGGCGTCGTCGGCGGTCAAGTGCGACCACCTGGTCTCGATCGGCCCGACCCGGGCCCACTGGCGCCAGTCGTCGACGTAGACCGTCACGCGCCGGTGCGCAACGCGAGCACGCACACGTCGTCACGGCGCTCACGACCCTCGAACATCGACATGCCGAGCACTTCGCACAGCTGGTCGACCGGCTCGTCGTGATGCGCGTTCACGACGCCGAGCAGCCGGTCGAGGCCGACGTCGAGCGGCTCGTCCGACTGTTCGATGAGGCCGTCGGTGTAGGCCAGCAGCAGGGAGCCAGGTGGGATGACCAGCTCGTGCACGTGCGCGGCCGTCGCGCCCACACCGAGCGGAGGCTGGTCGGCGATCGGGAGGTACGCCGCTGGACCGTCGGCCACGAGCAGCAGCGGTGGATGACCGGCGTTGGCCCACACGAGACGCTGGGCGGCGAGGTCGATGGCTCCGAAGATGCACGTCGCGAACTCGTCGTCGGCGTGGTCGGCGACCAGGCGGTCGACCGCGGCCAGCGCTTCGTCGGGTGACGCGCCGCAGTAGGCCGCGCCGCGTAGCGCGTTGCGGAGCTGGGCCATCAGCGACGCGGCCTCGAGGCCGTGACCGGAGACGTCGCCGATCGAGAAGACCAGTCGACCGTCGTCGAGCAGGAACGCGTCGTACCAGTCGCCGCCGACCCGCGCGTCGGTGCCTGCCGGCAGGTAGCGCGCCGCCACCTCGAGACCTGCCAGCTCGGGCAGGCGGGGCAGGATGGCGCGCTGGAGCCGATCGACCATCGTCTGCTCCCGGGCCAGCTCGTCGGTGGTCTCACGGAGGGCATGTTCGGCGTTGCGCTGGTCGGTGACGTCCTGGGCCGTGCCCCAGACGCCCGTCGGCGTCCCCTGGTCGTCGTAGGTGATACGGGCGTGCACGGCGAGGGTGCGCTGCTCGCCGTCGGGCCGCAGCATGCGGGCCTCGGTCGAGATCTTGCCGTCGGTGGCCGGCGCCTGGTCGACGACCTTCTGCACGCGCGCCCGGTCGTCAGGATGGATGGCCTCGAAGACCATGCCGGGTTGCCACCCGAGGTCGCCGCCCCCCTCCACACCGAAGATCCGCCCGAGCTCGTCGCTGCCCGAGAAGACACCGGAGGTGAAGTCGATGCCCCAGATGCCGATGTGGGCCAGCTCCTGCGCGGCCTCGAACTTGCGGTTGACGTCTTCGAGGTGGCGCCGGGCGTGGTACTGCTCGGTCACGTCGCGGGCCACCACCAGCACGCCGTCACCGAACTTGCTCACGGCGATCGTGAAGCAGCCCTCGACGCCGAGTGAGGCCATGGTCGAGTGAAGCGGCATCTGGTCGAGCAGCACCGCTTCGCCGGTGTTGACGACTTCGGCCAGCGCGCGCACGACGGGATCGATCTCGTCGGCGGGGTGGAGGTCGCGCAGCCGTCGCCCGGCGAGGTCTTCGGGCCAGCCGTAGGGATGGCTCTGCTCGGCACTCGCGGGGTTGGTGTAGAGGACCTCGAAGTCGACGATCTCGCCCGCGGGGTCGCGCACGGCGCGGTGCAGCGCGACGAGGTCGAGCATCGAGTCGAGCGCGTCGCGGAACCATTCGGGCGCCATCTCGGCGGCGGGCAGCACCTCCGCCGGCAGCACCGGTCGCGGTGCGTCGTTGAACGGGTCGATCGGTATCTCGGCCCACACCGTCTTGCCGCCGGCGGGAAGCGGGATCACGCCCCACGCGGTCGACACCTCCTCGACGACGCGCAGCCCCCACCCGCCCGACTCGGTGCCCTCGACGAGGTGGGGCGCACCCGGGCCGTCGTCGTCGACCTCGAGCCGGAGCACGGCGTCACCCCGGCTGAGGCGCACGCGGACCTCGGCGGCCGAGTCCTTGACGGCGTTGCTGGTGAGCTCGGAGGTGATCAGTTCGAGGTCGCCCGATCCGTCGATGCCGAGCTGGTCCGCCATCGCCATGACCTCATGGCGCGCCCGCCCGACGCTCTCGGTGCGGGCAGGGAGTATCAACTCGGAGAACACATCGCGGGTGGTCACGCACTGCCTCCCGGTCGGGACCCGACCACCAGAGGCTACCGACCGGATCGAAGGGCCGTCGTCGCGCGGCGCTCTCCGTCAGGGGGTCGGTTCCCGACCCACGTCGGCGGCGTCCTTGTCGAGCCGAAGGCCCACGTAGGAGGGGTGGCGGAGGATGTCGGCGTCGGTCCACTCGCCGAAGGCGATCTCGACCACGAGCTCCGGTTCGACCCAGCGGCCGCGCTTGGCGACAGGCGCAGGGAGCGGGCCGAGGAACGGGGAGGACTCCCTCGGCCGGGCGGCCAGCTCCGCCTGGAGGAGGGCCAGGTCGTCTGCGTCGAAGCCCGTGCCGACCCGGCCGGCGTAGTGCAGCCCGTCCGGGGTCTGGTAGCCGACGAGCAGTGCGCCGAAGCTCGACGCCCGCGCCCCCTCGCCCGGCAACCAGCCCCCGACGACGAGCTCCTGTCGCCGCCGCACCTTGACCTTTCGCCAGGCCGTCGATCGCTTGCCCGGCACGTACGACCGAGTCGATGCGCTTGGCCATGACGCCCTCGAGGCCGCGGTCGGTGACCGCGCGCAGCAGGTCGTCGCCGTCCCCGACCTGGTGGGCCGGCACCTGCCACGACGGTCCGGGCTCGACGAGGTCGGTCAACAGGCGGCGCCGGTCGAGATAAGGCGCAGGCATCGCGTCGAGTGCCGTCGATCCACAGGAGATCGAACACCACGTAGGAGATCGCCACCGGTTCTTCGTGCGAGCCGAGGCCACTCGTCGGGATGCCGTGCATGCGCGACTGGAGCCGTCCGAAGTCCGGCCGACCCGCGTCGGAGAACGCCACGACCTCGCCGTCGAGCACCACCTGGTGGTCGCGCAACGCGTCGGCCAGCGGGGCCAGCTCGACGAAGCGCGCCGTCGCGTCGAGTCGGTTGGTCGTCTGCAACCGGATCGTTCCCCGGTCGCAGAACGCGGCGATGCGCATGCCGTCCCACTTCACCTCGAAGGCCCAGCCGTCGTCAGCGGGCAGCTCGCCGGTGACGGCCTTCATCGGCTCGATCACGGTGGGCATCGGCGACCGGCTCACGCCCGGAGCGTATTGGCCGCGGCCGCCCCGTCGGGGGGTCAGACCTCGATGGGGACGTTCACCCAGCCGCGCACGGTGCTGGTGTGCAGGCGCACGGCGTGCGTCGAGGTCGACGTGCCACTCGGGGAAGCGGATCAGCGTCTCCTCGAGGGCGATGCGGCCCTCCATGCGGGCCAGCGCCGCGCCGAGGCAGAAGTGGATGCCGTAGCCGAACGACACGTGGTGGTCGAAGCGACCGGTGGATGTCGAACCGGTCGGCGTCGGGGTACTTCCGCTCGTCGCGCCCGGCCGAGCCGGTGAGCAGCAGCACCTTCGAGCTCGCGGGGATGGTCGTCGCCGTGCACGCTCGACCTCGGCGGTGGTCCAGCGGCCCTGCACCGGCGACGGCGCCTCGTAGCGCAGCAGCTCCTCGACCGCGTTCGGGATGAGCGCCGGGTCGGCGGCCAGCTCGGCCCGCTGGTCGGGGTGCTCGTCGAGCACGACCGCCGCCCAGCCGAGCAGGCGGGCGACCGTCTCGGTGCCCGCGCTGATCAGCGAGGTTGGCGAAGTCGGCGCTCTCCTCGATCGGTGAGGCGGCGCGTCGTGCCGTCGTCGTCGGTGATCTCGGCCTGCACGAGGTCGGTGAGCATGTCGTCGCGGGGCGCGGCGACGCGGGCCTCGAGCTGCGCGCCGAGGTAGGTCGTGCAGCTCCAACATGGCGGCGAAGCTGACGTCGTTGATCATGCCGACGCCCGGCTCGATGTGGAAGACCTGGTCGATGAGCCCGCGCACGCTGGTTCTGGTCCTCGAGCGGCACGCCGAGCAGCGAGGCGATGACCATGGCCGGCAGGCGGGCGCCGAAGTCCTGCACGTAGTCGAAGCGCCCCGACGCGCCGGCGGCGTCGAGGAAGTCGCGGCACAGCTCGCGGATGCGGTCCTCGAGCGCGCCGATGCGCCGCGGGCGTGAAGGCGCGCGACACGAGCGTGCGCAGCCGGGTGTGGTCGGGCGGGTCGAGGAAGATCATCTGGCCGCTGCCGATCGGGTTGGGCGCCCATCAGCTCGAGCACGGTGCCGTGGGCCGAGCTGAACGTCTTCGGGTCGCGGTGGGCGGCCTCGACGTCGTCGTAGCGGCTGAGCGCCCAGAAGTCGTAGCGGTCGTTGCGGTAGACGGGGTGCGTCGTCGCGCAGCCGCCGCCAGATGTCGTAGGGATCGGTGTCGATCTCGATGTCGAACGGATCCCAGTAGACCTCGGCCGTGTCCCGGTGGTGTCGTCGCCATGTCCGCCTCCGTCAGAGCCGCTCGAGCACGAGCGCCGAGCCCATGCCGCCGCCGGCGCACATCGACACGCACCCGAGCGTGAGGTCACGTCGCGCGCAGCTCGGCCATCATCGTGACCACCATGCGCGAGCCGGTGGCGGCGATCGGGTGCCCGAGGCCGCAGCCGCTGCCGTTCACGTTGACGTGCTCGGGATCGAGCTCGAGGGCGCGGCTGGTGGCGACGGCGACCGAGCAGAACGCCTCGTTGATCTCGAAGAGGTCGATGTCGCCGACGGCGACGCCCGGCCCGGGCGGCCGCCTTGGGGATGGCCTCGGTCGGGGCCAGGCCGGTGCGCACCGGATCGACGCCGACCGAGCCCCATCCGAGGATGCGGGCCAGCGGGGTCAGGCCGTGCGCGGCGGCGTACTCGTCGCTGGTCAGCACCACCGCGGCGGCGCCGTCGTTCAGCCCGGCGGCGTTGCCGGCCGTGACCGTGCCGCCCTCGAGCTCGGGGTGCAGCAGGGGCAGCGCGGCGAGTCGCTCCATCGACGTGTCGGCCCGCGGGTGCTCGTCGGTGTCGAAGACGCGGGTGCCGCCGTTGCCGTCGGGCACGTCGACCGGGACGATCTGCTCCTTGAACCAGCCCTCGGCGATCGACTGCGACGCCCGCTGGTGCGAGTGCAGCGCCCACTCGTCGGACGCGGCCCGGCTGATGCCGGCCAGCCGCGCCGTGTTCTCGCCGACCGTGATGGACATGTCCCACTGCGGCGCGTCGGCCTGCTCGGGGTGGCTGGGCGACATCCACGGTTGCGGGTCGTAGGCCGATGCCGGGGTCGACTTGAACGACGCGGCGGCGACGAGCTCAGGCTCTCGGTGCCGCCGCTGACGACGACCGTGTCCATGCCGGCGCGGATGCTGCCGGCGCCGATCTGCACCGCGCTCAGGCCGGCCGCGCAATGGCGGTTGTCGGCGAGGCCCGGCACGTCGAGTCAGGCCGAGCTGGATGGCGATGTAGCGGGCGATCACGCCGCCGCCCTGCAGCGTCTCGGCGACGACGATGTCGTCGATGTCGTCGGCGGGGATGCCCGATCGGGCGATGGCTTCGCCGACGACGATGCGGGCCAGCTCGAACGCGTCGACGTCGATGAGCGAGCCCTTGTGTGCCCGCCCGATCGGCGTGCGGGCGCCGGCCACCACGACGGCTTCAGGCATGGGTCATCCTCCGGGAGAAAGGGGGGCGTCGAGCCCGTGGGGAACCGAGGCTACATGGATTTGAACCGGCATTCATGAGCCGACGGGCCCACGTCACGGCACGGTCGGACCTCGAGGCCGTCGGTTGTCGAACCCTGGTTCGATCGACCAGAATGCGAATTCATCCTGCGGCAGTGCCGATCAGGCGAAGGGGGCCACGTGGCCGGCGACGTGTGGAAGTCCGAACCGCAGCACACCGTGCTCGAGCTCATGGCGTCGCGCCTCGAGGCCGATCCCGACGGTCCGTACCTCGACGTGTGCGGCTCCGCGCTCGACGGCGAGGTCGGTTCACCACGCCGCGTCGAGCATCGCCCGCGCCCTGGTCGAGCTCGGGGTGCGAGCCCGGCGATCGCGTCGCGACACTGATCGAGAACTCGCCCGAGGCGACGCTGGCCTGGTGGGGCATCCTCACGGCCGGCGCCGTCGCCGTGCCGGTCAACACCGCCTACAAGGGCAGCTACCTGCGCCCACCAGCTCGGCGACTCGGGGTCGAAGGTGCTCGTCGTCGAGGCGTCGCTGGCCGACCGCCTCGCCCGCGTGCTGCCCGATCTGGCCGACCTCGGCCACGTCATCGTGATCGGCGACACCGACGCGCCCGATCACCAGGCGGCGACCGCGACACGACTGGGAGGAGGTGCTCGCCACCGATCCGACCGCGCCGTCGGTCGACGTGCGGCCGGGCGACCTCGCCACCTTCATCTACACCGGCGGCACGACCGGCCCGTCGAAGGGCTGCATGCTGAGCCACCACTACCACGGCGCGCTGGCCAGCCAGATCGGCATCTGCTGGCGGCGCACGCGCCGACGACGTCGTGTGGACGCCGCTGCCGCTGTTCCACTTCAACGCCATCTCGGTCGCGGTGGTCGGTGCGCTCGTGTACGGCGGGCCGCGCTGCCATCCACGGACGCTTCTCGGTCTCGAACTTCTGGCCGGAGATGAACCGCGTCGGCGCCACGATCACGTCGACGCTCGGCACGATGGCCTACCTGCTGGCCCACGACGTCGACCGTCCGGAGATGCCGAAGTCGGGCGCGCCCGAGGCCAACACGACGCTGCGACTGCTCGGCGCGGCGCCGATGCCGGTCGAGGTCGAGCGCGTGATCTCACGAACGGTTCGGGCTGGCGACCTTCAGCGGCGCGTACGGCGTGACCGAGGCGAGCCTCGTGTCGTGGCAGCCGCTGGGCGTCGAGAACCGGCCCAACGCGGCGGGCGTGATCAACGACGAGTACTTCGACGTCCGCATCTTCGACGACGACGACCACGAGCTGCCCGCGAGGCACCGACGGCGAGATCGTGCTGCGCCCGAAGCGTCCGCAGGTGATGTTCGAGGGCTACTGGGGACGGCCCGACGCGACCGTGGGCACCAGCCGCAACTGGTGGTACCACACCGGCGACATCGGCCGGATCGACGACGACGACTACCTCTACTTCGTCGACCGCAAGGCCGACTACCTGCGCCGCCGCGGCGAGAACATCTCCAGCTTCGAGGTCGAGCGCATCCTCATGGGCCACGGCGACGCTGGCCGACGTCGCCGTGCACGCGGTGCCGAGCGAGCTGACCGAGGACGACCTGAAGATCACGGCCACGCTGGCCGAGGGCGAGACGCTCACCGACGACGACGCTGTTCCGCTGGTGCATCGACGAGCTGCCCTACTTCGCGCTGCCCCGCTACATCGAGTTCCGCGACGAGCTGCCGCGCAGCCCGGTCGGTCGCGTCCTCAAGCGCGAGCTGCGCGACGAGGGCGTCACGCCGACGACCTGGGACGCCGAGGCCTCCGGCATCACCTACGAGAAGCGCTGACCCCTCAGCCAGGCGTGAGCTCGACGCCGGCGAGGATGGACAACGGCTGGCTCGGGGGACCGCTGCCGAAGTCGATGAGCTGGTGACCCGTCCAGATGGGTTGGAGCTGGACCGAGAAGTAGAGCGGTGGCGCCAGACGGGGCAGGTTCGTCCACCGGTTGGTGGCGGGATCCCACGCCTCGCCGTCGCCGACGACCAGGCCGGCCGCGCCTCCGGTGACCTCGGTGCCGGGGTTGAGGCTGACCAGCGCGCCGCCGGTCCAGGCGGTGGAGGCGTGGGCGCCGTCCGTTCGACCGAGCGGGATGGGCGTGTACCGCCGGGTGAGGGTGTCGTAGGTCCAGCTGTGGAGCTGGTTCTGCACGGGCCCCTTCTCGTAGCCCGACCCGGCCGCCGATGCGGCGGGTAGCACCACGGTCGTGCCGGCGGCGAACGCCCCCTGGACGCCATACGGCGCGGATCCGTCGGTGGGGAGCTCGTCGATCCGCCACGAGTTCGCGCCCGGGTCGTAGGTGTAGAGATCGACCCCTGCATCGATCGTGACGTCCTGGGTGCCGTTCGCATGCTTCGTGGTCGTCGAGTGGTACCACTCCCACCACTCGAGCAGGCGCCCGTCGCTCCAGGCCGTCGTCAGCGCGTCAAGGCGGTGGTTCGCCGGCACCGGCAGATCTGGCAGGCGGCTCCACGTGTCCGTGGCCGGGTCGTAGCTGGCCGACTGAGGAGAGCTCGGGCCGGCGATCTCGGCGATCCACATGCCAGACGAGTCGTGCCCGCTCCTGCTCGTCGGAGCGGTCGTCTGTCCGCCGGCCACGACGACCTGTCGACCCGTCCAGACGAGCCTGGCCTCGAGGCGGGGGGACAGCGGGCTGGGTGCGAGCCGACGCCAACGGTTGGTCACCGGGTCGTAGGCGGCGCCGTCGCCCGCGGGACGTGTCTTGTTGACCACGCTGCCCGTGACGCCGCCCCACACCACCATCTCCGAACCGGTCCAGACCGCGGCCGCGGCTGATCGCGGCGACAACGGAGCAGAGGGGACGAGTCGCCAGCGTCGGGTGCTCGGGTCGTACGCCGCTCCGTCGCTGGTGAGCCGATGAGCGGTGTCGGTCGTGACGCCGCCCCAGATGATGACCTCGTGGCCCGTCCACACCCAGGCGGCACCGAGTCGGCCACGGATAGGGGCCGCCGGGATCGTTCCCCAGTGGCCACGGGCGAGCGCGGCGGCGCCGACGGACGGCACGGTCGGCAGCGGTCCCGACGTGACCGGTGGCCTGGAAGGCGCCGCGCTGCGAGCGACGGCGACGCCGGCGACGAGCGCCACGATCAGTAGCGCGCTCGAGTCCCACGACGGCGGCGCGCTTGTGGCGGCGTCGGCGGTCGGCCCGGTGTCGCAGGTCGCCCAGGCGGTCTTCGTCGTCGGTCCCGGAACCGGCCAGAGGCTGGAGCTGTTCGGTGAGGTCGATCATGTCGGCTCCCCGAGGTCGTCGTCGGGCGCGAGCGGTTCGCCGAGCGTGGTGCCGAGCTGACGCCGCGCGTCGAAGAGGGTCCGGGCCACCGTCCCGGGCGTGACCTCCATGACCTCGGCGATCTCCGCGGTGGGCAGACCGAGCACGTAGCGCAGACCGATGGCCTGTCGCTGCCTCGCGGGCAGCTCGGCGATGGCGAGCAGCACCTCGGTCGAGAAGTCGGGGTCCGCCGATGTTTCGACCGCACGTTGCTTCGACGCGAAGCGGTGGAACAGTCCGGCCCGGCGCCGCGCCCGCCGGAAGACGTTCATGGCCACCGTCATCAGCCAGCCGAACGAGGCCTGCGTCGTCGCCGACGCCCCCCAGCGCTCGAGCGCCCGGACGATCGCCTCGTCGGCCACCTCCTCGGCCTCGGCCCGGGAGCCGGCGACCACGGCCATGACACCGACCAGGCGGGGCCGGACCTCTGCGTACCACCGGTCGAGGTCGTCGGCACGGTCGGTGACCGTGCTGGCATCCTCGCCACCCGGAACCGTGTCGCCCGTCGCCATCCCCCCCACCATCGTCGAGGTCACGACCGTACAAGTCATGACCTCACCGAGATGTTGAGTCGTTCCTGCCTCGACGGTCCGGCATCCGTCGACCGAGGTGGTGGACCCGTGCCGGAGCGTCGTCAGGAGTCGTCAGTCGCGCCGGGTCCAGGTCCACGGGTACTCGGGCGCGCTGATCTCGCGGGCGAGATCGCTGACGTCGAGGGGCCGGAACGTGTCCACCATCACCGCCAGCTCCTCGGTCCGCTCCTGGTCGGCCGCGGCGTCGACGCTGCCGGGCTGGGGTCCGTGGACGAAGCCGGCCGGGTGGAACGAGATCGAGCCGACGCCGATGCCCGAGCCGGCGCGGCTCATGAAGTCGCCGCCCGCGTAGAACAGCACCTCGTCGCAGTCGACGTTGGCGTGGTGGTAGGGCACCTTGGTCGCGTCCGGTCCGAAGTCGAAGGGGCGCGGCACGAACGAGCACACCACGAACCCGGGACCCTCGAACGTCTGGTGCACAGGTGGCGGCTGATGGACGGCGCCGACGATCGGCTCGAAGTCGTGGATCGAGAACCGGTACGGGTAGACCGTGCCGTCCCATCCGACGACGTCGAACGGGTGGTGCGACTGGCAGTAGCTGGTGAGACCGCCGCCGATGGCGGACGAGCACCTCGACCGGTCCCGGTTCGGGTGTCGGGAGCTCCTGCGGCGCGTGCAGGTCGCGCTCGCAGAACGGCGCGCCTTCGCGGAACTGACCCTCGTCGGTGAGGTAGCGGCGCGGCGGAGTGACATGACCGGTCGCCTCGAGCACGAGCAGGTCGAGGCGCGGCGTGGTGAGCTGCCACCGATGGATGGTCGACATCGGGACAACGACGTAGCTGCCGGGACCGACCGGCGAGCGGCCCGAACGGCCGTCTCGACGATCGCGCTGCCCTCCTGCACGAACGCCAACTCGTCGCCGACCGCGTTGCGGAACAAGCCACTCGAGCGGTCGGCGTGCACGATCGAGATCGTCACGTCGGCGTTCGCCAGCAGGACATGCCGATCCCGCACGGGATCACCCCCGACTTCGAGGTCGGTGGTGCGCAGGTGGCGGGGGAGGAGCGGCTGATCAGGTGCGCAGACAGGTCGATCGTCGGCGACCACCTCGGCCCCCTCGATCGCGGACGGCGAGTGCCGGTGGTAGAGAAGCGACGATCCGCCGGCGAACCCGGCGGTGCCCATGAGCTCCTCGGCCAGCCACCCCCCGTCGCCCGACGGCACCCGGACATGGCGCTTGGCCGGAACCTCGCCGACGCGCCGGTAGTAGGGCACGGTCAGAGGTTCCCGCGGCGGTCCTGCTGCCGCTCGATGGCTTCGAAGAGCGCCTTGAAGTTGCCCTCGCCGAAGCCGTTGGCGCCGGCGCGTTGGATGAGCTCGAGGAACAGCGTCGGCCGGTCGGTGATGTTCTCGGTGAAGATCTGCAGGAGGTACCCGTCCTGGTCCTCGTCGACGAGGATGCCGAGTCCGGCCAGCGTGTCCCACGGCAGCTGGAGATGGCCGAGCCGGCTGCGGACGTCGTCGTAGTAGGCCGCGGGCGTCTCGAGGAACCGCACACCGCGCGCCCGCAGGGCGCGGACCGTGGCCACGATGTCGTCGGTGGCGAACGCCAGATGTTGCACGCCCGGCCCGTCGTAGGTGTCGAGGTACTCCTGGATCTGGCTCCGGCGACGACCTTCCGCCGGCTCGTTCAGCGGCAGCACGATGCTCTCGCCGTTCCACACCACCGTCGACATGAGCGCGGAGTACTCGGTGCGGATCTGGTCGTCGTCGTAGTGGAGCAGCTCGGAGAACCCGAGCACCGACTCGTAGAAGTCCACCCACTGGTCGAGGCTCCCCAGCTCGACGTTGCCGACCACGTGGTCGATGCGCTCGAGGCCGACCGGCGGGCCGGGCGGCGACCTGCGGCATGCCCTCGGCCACGAAGCTCGGCCCGTAGATCCCGTGGTGGCGGGACCGATCGACGAACGAGTGCACCGTCTCGCCGTAGGTCGCCACCGTGGCGCTCCGCACGACACCGTCCGCCGTCGTGCGTCCTCGGCGGGCGGCGCCACCGGGTGGGCGCCCCGGGCGATGGCGCTGGCGAACGCGGCATCGACGTCGTCGACCGCCCAGGCCAGGTCGCGCACGCCGTCGCCGTGGTGCTGCACATGGGCGGTGATGGGCGACATCGCGCTGAGTCCGGCCGTCACCACGAGACGGATCGATCCCTGCTCGAGCAGGTAGGACGCCTGGTCGGACGTGCCCGTCTCCGGCCCGGCGTAGGCGGTGATGGTGAACCCGAGGGCGGAGCTGAAGAACTGCGCGGTCGTGCGGGCGTTCCCCACCCACAGTTCCACGTGGTCCCAGCCCCGGAGTCGCTCGGCGGCGCGCAGGCCTCAGCGGTGGCGCGGGCGCGGTCGGTCATCGCGTCAGTCATGGACGTCCTCTCGGTGGGCATGCGCGAACCGGTGGTAGGCGTCGTCGTCGTAGGACGAGAAGAAGGTGGCGGTCTCGTCGACGACACGGTCGAGCGAGGGCCCGCAGAACAGCACCGGCTGGTAGTGCGTGATGTCGTAGTCGGCCGTCCCCATCGCCCAGATGTCGATCGGTCGCATTTCGGCGCGTCGGAACGCCTGGATCTCCCCGAACGACGACAGGAGTCCGGCCCCCCACGCGCGTGGCTCGCCGTGCTCCTGCACGACGCCGAACTCGACCGTGTACCAGAACACCCGGCTGAAGAACTCGAGCGCGGCGTCGGTCTCGGCGCGGCGCGACGCCAGTCCGGCCTGCTCGTAGAGGGCGGCGAGCGACGAGCTGGCCAGCATCGTGCCGTGGCCGATCACCTCGTGGGCAAGATCGGGCTCCGGGGTGTAGAGCGGGACGCTGGCGTGCCGGAGGTACTGGGTCGACAGGAAGCGGCGATCGGCGAGCGCGGCGTAGAACGTGCGGGGCGCGACGAGACCGGGCACCGGCTCCATCCGGAAGCCGGTGAGCGCACTGAAGCCGGGCCGTCACCTCGGCCAGCTGTGGGACCCGGTCGTGCGGCAGCGCCAGCGCGAGCCCGGCGCGGATCACCTCCGCGCACGCGTACTGGCGGTGCAGATCAGAGAGGTGATCGGCGATGGTCCGCCACAGGTCGGCCTCGACGGCGGTGTAGGCGACCTCGGGGATCGGGTTGGCCGGCGACGTAGCGCTCGGCGATGGCGGCGATGTCCGCCCGGCGGCGCCGGTACTCGGGGTCGGCGACGCCCGGGTGGTCGGCCGCCAGATCCACTGCGGTCGTACTCGGCATCCCCCATATCTCGCGATCGTGACCGGATGCCGGAGAGAGTTCCAGCACCTGAGCTGATTCGAGACGAACCGCTGCTTCGAGGGAGGGTATGACGACATTCGTCCAATCGGTGCCATCATGGAGGGGTGGATCTGGACGACGTCGATCGGCGCCTGATCGGGCTGTTGCTCGAGGACGGGCGGCTACCCGTGAACGAGCTGGCGCAGCGGGCCAACGTGTCGCGGGCGACTGCGTACAACCGGTTCGACCGGCTGCGGACCAACGGGGTGCTGGCCGGCTTCACCGCCGTGGTCCCGCCCGAGAAGGTGGGGTTGGGACTGACCGCCCTCGTGCTGGTCGATGTCGATCAGCAGTACTGGGGTCGCACCCGCGACGAACTGGTCGACCTGCCTGGCCTCGAGTACCTCGCCCTCACCAGCGGCCAGTTCGACATGGTGCTGCTCGTGCGGGTGGCCGACATCGAGGCGCTGCGCGACATCGTGCTCGTCCGGTTGCACGCGGTGAAGGGTGTGCGCAGCACGCAGACGGTGTTCGTCCTCGAGGAGCGGCACGTGCCCATGGACGTCAGCGCCGGCGTGGCGTCCGGCTGACCGCAGGGAGCCGCGTCGGGGTCAGCTCCGAGCGGCAGGGACGAGCGCGACGAGTTGGATCCGGCTCGTGCGTCCGAACGTTGCCATCGTCATCTCGATGAGCTCGGTGCCGGTCCACACCGGCTCCGCCAGCTCGGCTGGATGGGCGAGTCGAAGGGCGGGGAGATCCAGCCACACGTCGTGCGATGGGTTCCAGGCCGCGCCGACGAGAGAGGGTGGCTGGTCGAAGGCGCTCTGACCGCCGCTCACCCGCACGAGCGCGTCGCCGGTCCAGACGTCGCCTTGGGACCTCGCGTCGAGTGGTGTCGTCTTCATCGTGGAATACCGGTTGTGGCCCGGGTCGTAGACCCCGCCGGGGAACGGCACGGGCATGGACGGTGCGGGGCCGTAGGGCATCGAGCCCGGCGCGATCGCCTCCGAACCGGTCCAGGCGATGGGTCTGAACGACCGGGGTTCCAGCCCTGTGCTGCCGTCGACGCGAGTCCATCGGTCCGTGCGCGGCGAGTACGAGTACAGATCGAGGCTGGGCTGGCCCGTGGGGTTGGACGAGCCCTGCCAGTCGAGCACGCGGTCGCCGGCCCACACCGCTTCCGGCCAGTTCGCGGCGGCGACCCCCGACCCATGGGCGATCGGTACGTCGGGCAAGGGTCGCCAGCGATTCGTCCCCGGGTCATAGGTGGCCATCCGGATCTCGTGGCTCGACGGATCGGACGGCCCTCCGAGGGCAACGATGGCTCGCCCGGTCCAGAGGAGCTGCACCGTGTCGGTGTGCGGGTCGAGTGGATCGGGCGGCAGCAGCCGCCAGCGATCGGTGGACGGATCGAAGGCGGCCTCGGTCGTGTGGATGTCGCGCGTCCGCGCTGCTTCGCTCCGCTCGCGGTTGATACGAGGATCCATAGCGTAGAGACGGCTGACCAGCTCGTGGCCGGTCCAGACCGCGGCTTGCGAGCCGACCATCGTCGCCCACGGCGACGGCGGCCCGGCCAGTCGTCGCCACCGGCCGGTCTTCGGGTCGAACGCGGCGCCAATGACCTCGAACCCCTTGCGGGTGCGGGCGGTCCCCCACGTCACGATCTCTTTGCCCGTCCACACCGGCGGGTTGGGCGAGGCGGCGACCAGCGGCGACGCGGGCAAGGTGATCCATCGACCGTGGGCCAGGTCCGCGGCTCCGACGGGGGCGACGGTGGGCAGCGGCCCGCTTGCGATCGTCGGCGACGGAGCGCTGCGCGTCTCGATGAGCACCACGATCCCGACGATGACGGCCGCGACGGCGATGACGCGCATGACGATCCGTGGCCAATGGCGGGCCGCTCTCATGCGCCTACCCGCCCGCGGCCGGTGTGAGGATCTGGCCGCGGAGGACGCCCGGATGGGCCGCCGATGCGTTTCCCCCGAGCGCGACGATCTGACGACCGGTCCAGAAGAGGTCGGCGTAGGGCGTCGACCAGTTCGCCATGGGCGACCACCGATCTGTCGCCAGGTCCCAGACCGACGCGGCCAACCCGTTCGCGCGTCCGTCGACCGGGGGAGTGAAGGTGCCCGAGACCAACGCCGCACCGGTCCAGAGGTGGACGTCGGGCGGTCCCGTCGGCGAGCGGGTCATCGTGACGTAGCGGCCAGTGCGCGGATCGAAGAGCGAGCCCCGGGCCGTGGGCTCGGTGATGCCCGGTTCGAACACGGAGGAGCGGCTAGCCGGCAAGACGATGTCGGATCCGGTCCAGTAGGCGCCACCCGCCGCAACTGGTGCCTCACCGCTGGTGCGCACGACCTTCCAGCGGCTCGAGCCCGGTGACCACGAGAACAGGTCGAGACCCGCGGCGAGCTGGGCGCCTGGCACGGGTCGACGGTGCCGGTACCACGGGAACCACGCGAGCACCCGGTCGCCGGTCCACACGGCGACGGGTTGCAGCGCGAGCTCGGTGTTACCGATGCGGACGTGGCCCGGGACCTCGGGCACCGTCGGCGCGCGGGTCCACCGATCGGTCGCAGGGTCGTACGTCGCCGCATCAGAAAGAGGCGCGCGGTCGTCGACGTGCGTATCCCCACCGAGCACGAGCACCTCGCGACCTGTCCACACCGCGATCGCGTCGGACCGAGGCGACAACGGTGAAGTCGGAAGGCGACGCCAGCGATTCGTCGACGGGTCGAAGCGCGCGCCTGCGTTGCTGACGTAGGCCGACGTGCCACCCCACGCGAAGAGCTGCGAGCCCGTCCAGACCGACGCCGAGCTCGGGCCGACCGGGATGGGGGCCGCTGGCAACCGACTCCATCGTTCCGTGGCCGGGTCGAACGCGGCCCCGTCGCGGTCGACGGTGGGCGGTATCCCTGGCGTGAAGTCAGGCTCCTGACCACCCACGACGAGCATCTCGTCGCCGGTCCATGCCCGCACTGAGCCGTACCGAACGCTCAGCGGCGCCGGCGGGATCGCGCTCCAGGTGCCATACACGATCGCGTTCGCACGGATCGCGGACAGTGTGCTGGTGGCCGCCGCCGGCGGACGCCCGGTGTGGCCCGCCGTCGTCGAGCACGCCGTCAGTGCGACGAGCGCCGCCGCCACTCCGGAGCGCACGAGCCATCCGACCGATCGCCGGCGCCTGATCGCCGTTGGTCCGCTCACGCCTCCAGTATCCGCCAGCGCCCGGCGCCAGGAATGGGTCGGACGGCTCTGCGGCCGTCGCTAGGGTGCGGGCGATCGCACGCGACAGGGGGACGAAAATGGCTGTCATCGAGGTGGATCGGGCACGCGACGGTGTGGCGGTGCTGACGCTCAACCGTCCCGCGGCCCGCAACGCGATGAACGCCGAGCTGATCGCCGGCCTGCACGACACCCTCGGCGCCTTGCGGCACGACACCTCGTGTCGCGTGATCATCCTCACCGGAGCAGGAGCCGGGTTCTGCGCGGGGCTCGACCTGAAGGAAGGCGCCACGCCCGATGGAGCGGGGGAGCTCGGTCACCCCCTCGCCGGCCTGCGTACCCAGCAGTCGATCGCCGAGCTCGTTCCCCGCATGCGGGCGATGCCCCAGCCGATCATCAGCGCGGTCAACGGGGCAGCGGCGGGCGGTGGGCTGGCGCTGACGCTGGCCAGCGACATCCGCATCGCCTCGTCCGCGGCGCGGTTCAACGTCGCCTTCGTCCGCATCGGGCTGTCGGCGTGCGACATCGGCGTGTCGTGGCTCCTCCCGCGCCTGATCGGCGCGTCGCGCGCCTATGAGCTCATGCTGACCGGTCGGTTCGTCGACGCCGAGGAGGCGTTGCGCATCGGGCTCGTGGTTCGCGTCGTGGCGCCCGACGACCTGCTCGGTGCCGCGTTCGAGGCGGCCGACCAGATCCTGGCCAACAGCCCGTTCGGCGTGCACATGACCAAGGAGGTCATGTGGAGCCAGCTCGAGGTGGGCAGCCTCGTCGCCGGCATCGATCTGGAGAACCGGACGCAACTGCTGTGCGGCACGACCTCCGACATGGCCGAGGCGATGACGGCGTTCATGGAGAAGCGCCCGCCCGACTTCACCGGTCGCTGAGCTGGCGCCGGCCTCGCCGCACGCGGGGGCGGTGGTCGGCCATAGTTGGTGGATGGAGCCGCAGGCGCCTTCGAGCGCCCCGCCGGGGTGGTATCCGGATCCGACGGGCACGATGCGTTGGTGGGACGGCCAGGCGTGGGGGATGCCCGCGGCCGCCTACGGTCCGCCGCCACCCAACAAGACGCTCGCCATCATCACCCACCTCGGCCCGTTCTTCGGCGGGTTCATCCTCCCGCTCGTCATCTACTGCGTGTGCGACAAGAACGACCGCTACGTGCGCCACCACTCGTCCGAGGCGTTGAACTTCTCGCTCACCTTGCTCATCGTGCAGTTCGGCGGACTGGCACTGTTCTTCGTGGTGCTGTTCGGCATGTTGGCCGCCAGCTCCTCGGCCGGTGGGGGTGGTGCGGCGCTCGGGCTCGGCGTGTTCGCCCTCGTCTGGCTCGCGTTCTTCGCCGTCGCCATCGTCGGCTGGGTGTTCGCGGTTCTCGCCGCGGTCAAGGCGTCGCAGGGCGAGTGGTACCGCTATCCGTTCTGCTTCCGGTTCGTGAAGGGCGCGGCGCCGGCGGACACCCCCGCCATCCACATCTGACGGTCGCCCCCGACCGTTCTTTGTCGGGTTGACGTCCCTGGGCGACGTCGATCCTCCAAAGAACGCAGAGGGAAGAGGTCAGGCGGTCGCGGCCTTGGCCAGCTTGCCGAGGTCGGCGCCCTTGTGGGTGTGCTCGTAGCGGCCCTTGTCGAACGAATGCGTGCTCACGTCGTGGCCGGCGGCCTCGGCGCGCGAGCGCAGCCACGGTGCACTGCTGCTTCGGACGCACCGCGAACGGGTCGAACGAGTACCAGCGCATGGCGTTCTCGTGGCTGATCTTGGCCAGCTCGTCGTCGGGCACGTCGGTGGCGACGCGGGCCAGCTCCTCGGGGGCTTCGGGCCAGGACGAGTCCGAGTGGGGGTAGTCGCACTCCCACGCGATGTTGTCGATACCGATGTGGTGGCGCATCTCGATGCCGATCGGGTCGGCGATGAAGCAGGTCAGGAAGTGCTCGCGGAACACCTCGCTCGGCACGCGGTCGCCGAAGTCCTGCCCGGTCCAGAGGTGGTGCATGTCGTAGGTGCGGTCGAGCCGGTCGAGGAAGTAGGGGATCCAGCCGGTGCCGCCCTCGGAGAGCGCGATGCGGATGTCGGGGAACTCCTTGATGACCCGTGACCACAGCAGGTCGGCCGCGGCCGCGCAGATGTTCATCGGCTGCAGCGTGATCATCACGTCGATCGGCGCGTCCGGCGCGGTCATCGCGAGCTGGCCCGACGAGCCGAGATGGATCGACAGCACGACACCTTCGTCGCACAGCGCGCGCCACAGCGGGTCCCACGACGGATCGTGGAAGCTCGGGTAGCCGAGCGTGGCCGGGTTCTCGGTGAACGTCACGGAGTGCACGCCCTTGGCGGCGAGGCGGCGGACCTCGGCGGCGGCCAGCTCGGCATCCCACAGCACGGGAAGGCCCATGGGGATGAAGCGCCCGGGATGTGCTGCGCACCACTCGTCGACGTGCCAGTCGTTGTACGCCTGCAGCACCGCCAGCGCGAGGTCCTTGTCGTCGGCGGCGGCGAACAGGCGACCGCTGAAGCCGGGGAACGACGGGAAGCACATCGAGCCGAGCACACCGCCGGCGTTCATGTCCTTGATGCGCTCGTCGACGTCGAAGCATCCCGGCCGCATCTCGTCGAACGCGGTCGGCTCGATGCCGTACTCCTCCTTGGGTCGGCCGGCCACCGCGTTGAGCCCGATGTTGGGGATCGTGGAGCCGTTGAAGGTCCACACGTCGTCGCCGTCGCTCGTTGCGGACGACCTTCGGCGCCTGGTCCCGGAACCGCTCGGCGATGTGGCCCTCGAACATGCTCGGCGGCTCGACCAGGTGGTCGTCCACGCTGACGAGGATCAGGTCTGCTGCGTCCATGGCGCGTCCCCCGGGGGTGCGGTGTCGATCTGTGAACTATAGTTCGGAAACTTGAATTGAGTCTCAGGGGGAGCGTCGGGGATGTCCAACGAGCGCGACGACGGACAGCACGAGTGGGCGGAGCGCATGTTCCCCGAGCCGGTCGATCTCGGCATCGCGGCCGAGGATCACGCCGTCTCGTCGGTCACCCACGGCACCCAGAGCTACCTCGAGGGCGAGGGCGGCGAGCGGGGCAGCTCCTGGTACCACGGGGGCGGGGCCGCCAAGGACAAGGCCGTCCAGGGCATCACGATCTACCCGCCGACCCGCGGCCTCCAGACCCAGGGCGATCCGTTCGAGCCGGTGAAGATCGGGATCCTCATCGACATGGACCTGAACCAGCTGCTCGCCGACTGGATCGATCCCACCATCCTCGCGATCGAAGACGCGATGAACGAGGGCGTCTGGGCCCGCAGTCCGGTGCAGCTCGTGATCGCCGACGCGCGCGGCCTGCCCCGCGAGAACTACCGCAAGGTCATCGACGGGTACCGCTGGTTGGTCGAGCAGGGGTGCGTCGTCGTGCTCGGCCCGATGATCTCGGACAACTGCCTGGTGGTGCAGGACACCGCCAACGAGCTCGGCGTCGCGTGCATCGGGTGGACGGGCGCGCACAAGTTCTCGTCGGAGTACTGCTTCACGGTGGCCAACGGCGACATCCCCACCGAAGGCGTGATGTGCGCGCAGTGGCTGAAGGCCCAGGGACTCGAGCGGGTCGGACTCTTCTGGGAAGCCGGATCGTCGGGCAAGGACTACGCCGAGTACTTCCGCGACGCGGCCGTCGGGCTGGGCATGACGATCACGCGGGAGGTGAAGCTCGAACCCAACCCGGTCGGACTGCAGGACGACCTCGACAGCATGCGGCGGCTCGGCGCCGAGGGGATCTACTACGGCGGCTACGGCTACGCGACGTTCCACTTCGCGAAGGCGTTCAAGGCGCTCGAATGGGATCCGCCGCGCGTCATGGGCACTGCGTTCATGTTCTATTCGAACAGCAATGCGTGGGCCGAGGGGCTCGAGGGCTGGCACGGCGTCGACCAACTCGGCGAGGACGGCGCCAACGCCAACTACAACGCGATGGTCGCCCGCTTCGAGAAGCGCTTCGGCCGATCGACCCGCAACGTCGTCGTGGCTCTGGCCTACGACACCGCGCGCGTCGCCATCCACGGCATCGCCAACGCGGCCATCCCCCATCCCCGGTGGGTGAAGGAAGGTATGGAGCGCATCCGCTGGATGCCGGCCACCAACGGCGGGCCCGGGACCTACATCCAGTTCGGCCCGTGGGACCGCAAGGGCTACAAGGGCGACTTCCTGACCATCCGCGAGCTGCGCGACGGCGAGCTGCGCTTCGAGGGCTACCACCGCCCCGAGTGGCCGAGTAATCAGTAGGTCGTGAACGACAAGGTCTACATCCACGAGCTGATCGACGTGATCGGGCACAACCGGGCCCGGTACATGCACCACATGACCGCCAACTGGTGCCCGGTCGCCCGCGAGGAGCGCAACCAGCTGTGCTTCGGCGTGTGGGGGACCGTCGGTTCTACCGGTCGGTGGCCCGAGGTCGTGAACATGTGGGAGCTCGACGGCTGGGACGGCCTCGTCGGCAACTTCAGCCACGAGTTGTCGCACGACTCGCTGCAGGATCCGTCGTTGGCCGAGTGGTGGGCGGTGGCGGCGGAGCTGCGCCGCGGCGGCATCGATCGCATCGTCGTACCGGAGCCGTGGACCGAGTCCATCGACGCCCTCGTCGCGCGCGGCGTGCGCGGCGACGTGTACGCGCACGAGCTGTTCGGGTGCGCGCCGGGTCGGTCGCGGGACGTGCTCGCCCAGTTGCACGAGCTCGCGCTACCGGCCGCTGAATCGTCGGGCCTGACCTGTGTGGGCGCGTTCAACGTGGCGATGGGGAACGACTCGGAGTGCCTCGCGATCTGGGCGTTGCCCGACTGGAATGCGTGGGCGGACTACGAGCGAGCCTGGGACACCGGGGGCGCGATGCGTCCGTGGGCCGAGTGGCTGGCCGCGTCGGACACGACGATGGCGCGTTCGCTCATGGTCGACGCGCCGCTGGCGCCGCTGCGCCTCGGCCGTCAGCCCCAGGTCGGCGATCGCCGACCGCTCGACACGATCTGACGTCCAGCCCGAGGTCGGCGACCGCCGGCCGCTCGACACGATCTGACGCGCGCCATCCGCTCCTGAGGTCGGCTCCGTAGGAAGGGCCGGGTGCAGGCGACCACGCCTGCCGGGGAGAGGAGAGGCCCATGCCCGAGCTTTCCAGGCGGGGATTTCTGTCCAGTGGCGCGGGGCTGACCGTCGCCGGGGTCGCGCTCGTCGCGGCCCCGGGCCTGGTGGCTGTCGCGCCCGAGGTCGAGTCGGTCTTCGACGACGGCGCCGCGCCCACCGTCGAGCAACTCGAGTCGGTCGGGCCGCTGGTGGTCCATGTCCGTGATGCCGTGGCCGGCGAGGTCTCGGTGCTCAGCGGGGAGAGCGAGGTCGTGATCCACGATCCCGCGTTCGTTGCACGAATCGTGGCTGCCGCCGGCAGCCGCATCACACGTTAGGGAGCAGGGAACCCATGTCATCGCATCGCGAAGCACCCGAGATCTCGAAGGACCCAGTCGCCGACAGCACCGATACCTACGCCTTCGTCACGCCCAACGCGCCGTCCACGGTGACCATGATCACCAACTACATCCCGCTGCAGAACCCGGCGGGCGGGCCGAACTTCTTCGAGTTCGGCGACGACGTGTCTTACAAGATCAACGTCGACAACAACGGCGACGGCATCGCCGACGTCGTGTACGAGTTCCGCTTCACCACCACGGTCGGGAACCCGGACACGTTCCTCTACAACACCGGTCCGATCGGAAGCCTCAACGACCCGAACTGGAACCGGCGGCAGGTCTACTCGGTCACCAAGACCACCTCGAAGGGCACGAAGGTGCTGGGCGAGAATCTGACCTGCCCGCCGTGCAACATCGGGCCCCGGTCGACGCCGAAGTACGCGCAGCTGGCCAAGGGAGCCGTTCACCGGGTCGAGGCCGGCAAGGTGCACGTCTTCGCCGGCCAGCGCCTCGACGGGTTCTACGTCGACCTCGGGTCGGTGTTCGACCTCGCCGATCTGCGCCCGTTCCAGCACCTGCACCTCATCCCCACCAGTGACGCACCCGGCGTCGACGGGCTCAAGTCGTACAACGTGCACACGATCGCGTTGACGGTGCCGATCTCCGATCTCACCGTCGACGGCAGCACGCCGACCGACTACTCCCAGCCGAACGCGGTGATCGGCGTGTGGGCGTCGGCCAGCCGGCAGATGGCGCTCGTGCGCAACCCGGGCGGGGCCGACACCTCGACGGGGCCGTGGGTGCAGGTGTCGCGGCTGGGCAACCCGTTGGTGAACGAGGCGTTGATCCCGATGTCGAAGAAGGACCTGTGGAACTCGCTCGGGCCGGACACGGACGCGCAGTTCGACGAGTACGTAGCTCAGCCCGAGCTGGCGCGGCTCATCCCGATCCTCTACCCGGGCGTGTTCCCGAACCTCGGCGCGTACACGAACGACCGGGCCGACCTCGAGGCCATCCTGGTCACCGGCATCCCCAACGGCATCATCCCGGGGTTCCAGAACTTCACCGGGCCGACGCATGCCGACGAACTGCGGCTGAACCTGGCCATCCCGCCGTCGAGCAACCCGAACATCATGGGCATCCTCGGCGGGGACCTCGCCGGGTACCCGAACGGTCGCCGCGTGTTCGACGACGTGTTCACGATCGAGCTGCGGGCCATCGCCGGCGCGACGATCCCGCTGGTCGATCCGAGCTTCACACCCGACGGCGCGGTCTCCGTCGTGACCGACGGGGTGACGCCGCCCGGCAACGTGACCTACAGCAGCAAGTTCCCGTTCCTCGACGTCCCGAAGTCGGGCTTCGACCTCGTTCCGGCGGCCTGACGATGGGCGTGTCGCTCGACCCCGACCACGTGCACGACCACACCGATGCGCACCACGACGCGCACGATCACGTCCACCACGAGGCCGGCACGGCACCGGCCGGTGGGCCGGTCATGGTCGACATCGGCGACGACGTCGGCGCGCTCATCGTGGCCACCGACCCGGCCTGGTTGGGGCGCGAGCTCCACGTCCGCCGGGACGGCGAATCCCACACCACCCACACCGGGGTGTGGGAGCGCCGGCTCGGTGATCGCTCGGCGGTGGTGGCGGTGTTCCCGCAGCTGATCGAGGGTCGGTACGACCTGCTCGACGCGCTCGGACAGCCGATGCTGGCGCTGACGATCGCGGGCGGGCGGATCACCGAGTTGGATCTGCAGCGGTAGGCGTACGCTCACCTCCGCCGAGGGAGGTGCCGTGGATCGGTCCGACACGCTGCTGTTCGTCACGCAGGTCGCGCCCTATTCGCCGAGCGCGCCGTACCACACCGCCTTCGGGTTGGCCGGCGCCCACGGGGTCCTTCCCCAGGCGTGGCTCGCGTTCCGTCAGATCGCCGACGTGGTGGGCCTGCGGGCCCAACTCGTCGAGGACGTGCGCGACTTGCGCGACGACGCGGTCGCCGGCGCACGGGCGGTGGTGCTGTTCACCATCGGCGAGACGCCGTGGAGCGCGACCCAGCGGGCCGATCTGGTCGACGGAGTGCAACAGGGGCGCATCGCGCTCGTGGTGGTCCATTCGGGTCTCGATGCCTGCCTCGAGTGGCCCGACTACGGCCGGTTGGCCGGCGCGCGGTTCGACGGGCATCCGTGGACCGGCGAGTTCGACGTCGACGTCGTCGACCACGAGCATCCGGCTACCGCGCACCTCGACGCCACCTGGCACTGCCTCGACGAGATCTACACGTTCCGCGACCTCCGCCCCGACGCGCCGCGTGCTGCTCCGCATCCCCGCCGAGCGGCTCGACCTGGTCGCGAAGTCGGTGGTCGAGCCCGCCGTTCGGGTTCCCGCTGAGCTGGTGTGCCGACGAGGGCCAGGGACGCGCCTTCACCACCGCGCTCGGTCACTTCCCGACGTGCTGGGAGTCGAACGCCTATCTGGCCCACGTCGCCGGCGGACTCACCTGGGCCCTCGACACGTAGCGTGGCCCAAACCGGGCGCCGGAACACGTCAGAATGACGTGCACAGATGCCCAGTTTGCGGAGGGGGTTAGAGATCGGGGTGGACCCAGGTGGGGTCGCGGCGTTCCTTGAAGGCCTCGTAACCCTCGACCACCTCGGGGCCGGCCAGGCTGGCGTCCATCGACATGCGGTCGTAGTGCCCGTAGAAGTCGTCGATGACCCGCTTCACCGCGGCGCGAGCCTGCGGCGCGGCCCGGCAGCAGTCGGCCAGCGCGGCCATCGCCTCGGCCATGAGCTGTTCGGGCGGGACGACCCGGGCCACGAGACCCCACTCGAGAGCTTCGGCTGGCGGTGACGGTGCGACCGGTCAGCAGCATGTCGCGGGCGCGCGCCGGGCCGATCTGGCGCGGCAGGACCTGCCCGTAGTTGGTGTCGGCGATGCCGCGGAACAGCTCCGGCGAGCGGAAGGTGGCCGTCTCTGACGCAACCGTCACGTCGGACAGCATCGCCATCATCAGGCCGCCGCCCTGGGCGATGCCGTTGACCGCGCACACGACGGGCTTGCGTGAATTGCGGATCGCGTCGAACGGGGTGTTGTCCATCGCCAGCAGCATCGGGAGGTCGGCCCAGCCATCGGTGTTGTCGCCGCTGAGATCGCCACCGGGGATGAACACGTCGCCGGAGCCGGTGAGGAGCAGCCCGACCAGCTCGTCGGAGCGGTTCACGTGGTCCACCGCGTAGCGAACGCCGAAGTACATGGCCGGCGTCATCGCGTTCCGCTTCTCGGGCCGGTCGACCGTGCACACCGCGATCGGTCCTCGTCGCTCGAATCGGAGGTACGGGGTGCCCAGCCAGTCACCCTCGGGTGGGCGGGGTGCGTCGGTGGTCACGTGAGGTTGCTCCAGCTTGAACGGGGGTTCACGACGCCGAGAACCTAGCTGTTGACAGACTGAACATCGGTTCAACTGCCTGGACACCAGCTACCATCGCCGGTCATGGCGCAAGCGAAGACCTCCGAGGCGAGCCGGCGCGAGCAGCGCCGGGTGCAGCACCAGGACCTCAGCCGCGCCCAGCTGCTCGATGCGGCCGAGGAGGTCTTCGGCCACAAGGGCTTCCACGAGACCACCCTGAAAGAGGTGGCCGAGCTGGCCGAGTTCTCGGTGGGCTCGGTCTACTCGTTCTTCGAGAACAAGGAAGACCTCTACGTCAGCGTCTTCGTGCGGCGCGGCGACGAGTACATGCCCGCGCTCCGGTCGGTGTTCGCCGGCGGCGACGCGCCGGTCGAGCAGCTCCACCGGCTGGTCGACTTCGAGATCGGCTTCTTCCGCCAGCACCCCAACTTCGGTCGATTGATCCTGCGGTCGTCGCCGCGCTCGTTGCCCGCGGGCGCCGAGACCGGCCTGGAGAAGGCGGTGGCGGGCAACTTCGACGAGGCGATGGCCCTGCAGGCGGACCTCTTCGAACGCGGACAGCGGTCGGGCGCCTTCCGAGAAGGCGACGCCGGTGTGCTGGCCCGGTTGTTCAGCGGACTGATCTCCGCGTATCACTCGCAGGACCCTGCGGTGGTCTCCGACCAACCCGATCCGGCGGAACGGCTCGCGCTGTCAGAGCTGCACGACATCGTCGACGCGGCCTTCCGGGCCTGACGGTCCGGGCGCAGACCCGAGGGCTACGCTCGCCGAGGCGGCGGCTCCAGCTGATGGGCCGCGAGACGGGAAGTTGGTCCGATGTTCGCAGGCTCCTCACGCGCTGTTCACAGGTCTGAGTGATGGTGTCGGCCGATGGCCCACACCCACCCGACACCTGCTCGAGCTCGGTGACCTCGCGCCCGTTCACCCGCGTGGCGGTGCTCGCGGCGATGGTTGCGCTCGTCGCGTCGCTCGTCGTGACGTCGGCCCCTGCATCCGCGTCCGCGCCCAGCCCGACGACCTCGCCGACTTCGCCGACGACCGCGCCCGCGGGCGCCCCGTCCGGCATCCACTCGTCGGCCCACCCGCCCGTGGGCGCGTCGGGCAGTTCGGCGGGCGGATCGTCGGGCTCGGGCTCCACTGGCGTCGCCACCCCGTTGGCGACGACGCCGCAGCTCACGATCGCGCAGTCCGACTGCGTGGCGTCGACCTCGACCGCCGCCGGCCTGCAATCGCAGTTCGACCAGCGCGGCCCGGTGTGGGGTGGTGGCGACGGGGCCCAGCCCATCCCCATCGACGGCGGTCGGACGCTCTGGCTCTTCGGTGACACCTACATCGGCGGCGGTCCCTACGGCGGCCCGCTGAAGTCCACCGGCCTGGTGCACAACTCGATGGTCGTCCAGTACAACGGTCGCTGCTTCGTGTCCCTCCTCGGCAAGTCGGGATCGACCTGGACGTCGGCGATCGCGGGTCCGAACGCGAAGGAGTGGTACTGGCCCAACGACGGCGTCTACGACGCACACACCGGCGTGCTGTCGATCGTGGCCCTCCACGTCCGCGAGACGACCGGCGGGCAGTGGGGCTGGACGCTGCTCGGCACCGACGTGCTCCGCTACCGCGTCGAGCCGTCCATCCGCCTGATCAGCACCCAGAACCTGTTCACCTACTCGTCGGGCGACATCGCCCAGTTCGGCCCGTACCTGATGACGCAGGGCAGCACCGTGTACCTCTACGGCTGCGCGCAGCAGGTCCCGAACCAGTGCTACGCCGCCCGCACCGATCTCGCCCTCGACCGGTCGGCGCTCGAGTACCTGACCGCGGACGGCACCTGGTCGCCGTTCGAGTCCGATGCGGCACCCCTCGCCATCGACGGCTTCGCCGCGACCGAGTTGCACGTGACGCCGTACGGCGACGGCTACCTGGCGACCAGCCAGCTGGCCGTGCTCAGCACGTCCACCTCGGGGTGGTGGGGCCCGACACCGACCGGTCCGTTCACCCCGATCGGCTCGATGTTCGACGCCGGGTCCATACCCGCGAACTGGTTCACCTACGGCGGCCGGCTCATCTCGACGTCGGCCGGCACGATCGGCGTCTACAGCGTGAACACCTGGGACGACGAGGGCGGGCAGGTGGCCGGGGTGTACGGGCCGAGATTCGTCGCCGTCGATCGACACGTGCTCGACCGCGACCCGTTCGGCAACTACGAGTCGCTCACCGCCGGACCCGACTCCGTGAACCTGTCGGGCTGGTCGATCGATCCCGACACGAGCCGGACCGAACAACGTCGACGTGTGGATCGACGGTCACTACGCCGGGACGACGGTGGCGGGCAACGAGCGCGACGACATCGCATCGGCCTTCCCCGCCTACGGCCCCGACCACGGCTTCGCGGTCTCGCTGCCGGTCGCGGCCGGCACCCACTCGGTGTGCGCCTACGGCCTCAACGTCGGCGCGGGCAGGTCGAACCGTGCGTTCGGGTGTCGCACGGTGACGGTCGGTGGCACTCCGTACGGCAACTTCGAGTCGCTCGCGGCCGGGCCCGATGCCGTGAGCCTCAGCGGGTGGGCCCTCGACCCCGACACGACTGCTCCGATCCACGTCGACGTGTGGATCGACGGCCACTACGCGGGGACGACGGTGGCGGGCAACGAGCGCGACGACGTCGCCGCGGCCTATCCTGGCTTCGGACCGGACCACGGCTTCGCGGTGACGCTGCCGGTCGCCGCCGGCACCCACTCGGTGTGCGCCTACGCCATCAACACCGGATCGGGGTCCGGCCATCGGCTGCTCAAGTGCCGCACGCTGACCGTCGGCGGGAATCCGAAGGGCAACTTCGAGTCGGCGACCCGCGTCGGCTACGACGGTCACGGCCAGCGGCTGGGCGCTCGACCCCGACACGGCCAACTCGATCCTGGTGCACGTGTACGTGGACGGTGTGTGGACCGTCGCGGACACCGCCGACACGTCCCGGCCCGACGTCGGCTCGTCGTTCCCGGGCTACGGCTCGCTGCACGGCTTCGCCGTTCCGGTCACGGTGTCGGCCGGCTCGCACACCGTCTGCGTCTACGCCATCAACTCGGGTGTCGGGAACTCGAACAAGAAGCTCGGCTGCCGCTCGATCTGAGCCGGCCCCCCGGCCTGCGGGAGGGACGGCGCACCCTCGGCGCATGTTTGAACCGTCGTTCATTGGCATGTAACACTGTTCGGCGTTCAGTTGACCGGGGGTAGCGGGTGCAGCAGGCCAAGACCGAAGAGCCCTCGATCACCGAGGCGGCCATCGAGCGGCTGCGGGCGCGCGTCGGCATCCCCGAGCCCCACCCGATGCCGCCCCACTACCTCGAGCCGGGCATCGACGCGTTCCGCAACGTCGCCATCGCCTACGGCGACGACAACCCGCTCTGGTGCGATCCCGGCCTACGGCGCCGTCGACCACGGTGGGGCGGCCCGATCGCGTCGCCGGTGCTGGTCGGCGGCGACACCCTGATCGGCGAGGACGAGGTCACCGAGGTCGCACCCGAGCACCGCGAGCTGATGAAGGGCGACCCGCTGCGCGGCGTGCACGCCTTCTACTCGGCCAGCGCCCGCGAGTGGTGGGCACCGCTCGAGCCGGGCCATCGGGTCGCGCGCCGCAACGCGCTGGTCGGCGTCTACGACAAGGCGAGCGACTTCGCCGGACGGGCCGTCCACGAATGGACGGGGCAGGTGTTCCGCGACGACGCCGGCGTGCTGCTGTCGGCGCAGTACCGGCTGATGATCCGCACCGAGCGGACCAAGGCCCGCGAGCGCAAGAAGAACGACGAGGTCGAGCTGGCGCACTACACCGACGAGCAGATCGACGAGATCGACGCGCAGTACGCCGCCGAAGGGCCGCGCGGGGCCGAGCCGCGGTGGTTCGAGGACGTGCGAAGAGGGCGACACCGTCGGGCCGATGGTGAAGGGACCGCTCACGGTCACCGACATCATCTGCTGGCACACCGGCATGGGCATGGGGCTGTACGGCATCAAGCCGCTGCGCCTCGGCGCCCAGAACCGACGCCGCATCCCCCGCTTCTTCCACCGCGACGACCAGAACATCCCCGACGTCATGCAGCGCGTCCACTGGGATCCGGACTTCGCCCGCCGATCGGGCAACCCGACGACCTTCGACTACGGCCGCATGCGGGAGACCTGGTTGATCCACCTGTGCACCGACTGGATGGGCGACGACGCCTGGCTGTGGAAGCTCGACTGCGAGTTCCGGCGGTTCAACTACGTCGGTGACACCCAATGGTTGTCGGGCACGGTGACCCGTCGGTACCTGGCCGAGGGCGATAGGCCGGCCGTCGACCTCGACCTCGTCGTCGTCAACCAGCGGGGAGAAGCAACCACGCCCGGTCATGCGACGATCCTCCTGCCGAGCCGCGAGCACGGCCCGGTGCGCCTGCCCGATCCCCCTGGGGGTGCGACGACGCTGCAGGGGGCGCTCGAAGCCATCGCCGCGCGCTTCCGCGAGAACGAGGACTCGCCGGTCCGATGAGCCTCGAGTCGACCTACGCCTCGGTGGACGGCCTGACCGTCGCCCTCGACGGATCGATCCTCCGACTGACGCTGTCGCGACCCGAGAAGCGCAACGCGATCGACGACACGATGATGGTCGGACTGATCGACGCGCTCGACCGGGCCGGCCGTGACGACGCGGTGCGGGCGGTCGTGCTGGCGGGCGAGGGCGCGCACTTCTGCGCCGGGGCCGACATCGTGGCCCGCAACTCGAGCTCGGGGGAGCGCCCCCGGGTCGGAAGCATCCAGCGGCGGGTACCGAGCCTCGCCCACCGGCTGATCCCGCTCGTCGCCACGGTGCAGGTACCCGTGGTGTGCGCGGTGCAGGGATGGGCGGCGGGCATCGGCTTCCAACTCGCGCTGGCCGCCGACTTCACCATCGCGGCCGACGACGCCCGGTTCTGGGAGCCGTTCGTCGAGCGCGGCTTCACGCCCGACAGCGGCGCCACGTGGCTGCTGCCCCGTCTCGTCGGTCCGGCCCGGGCCCGGGAGCTGCTGTTGTTGGGGCGCCAGCTCTCCGGCGCCGAAGCGCAGGAGTGGGGACTGGTGCACCGCGCGGTCGCGCCCGCCGACGTCGTCTCCGAGGCCGACGCGCTTGCGGCGTCGCTGGCCTCCGGCGCGAGCGTGGCGATCGGGCTGACCAAGTGGCTCCTGCACGCCGCTGCCGATTCGTCGCTCGAGCAACATCTGCGCGACGAGGCGTTCGCGCTCGAGCTCTCGTCGCGCAGCGAGGACTTCCGGGAGGGGCTCAGCGCATTCCGGGACAAGCGCCCACCCGACTTCTCCGGGCGATGAGCGCGCAGATGCACGACGTGACGCCAACCGACGACGAGCGGTTGGCGGTCGGCGGCGACACACCGACCGACGAGCTGGTTTCAGCGGTCGAGCGCTGGGTCGCGGAGCACGTACCCGAGTCGTGGCGGTCGGCGTCCTCAGGGGGTGCGGCTGCCATCCGGCAGGTGCGCAGCCGGGCCGACTACGACTCGTGGTACCCGGTGTTCGGCCGCTCCGGTCTGGTCGCGCCGTCGTGGCCGGTGGCCTACGGCGGTCTGGGACTGACATCGGCCCAGGCGCGCGAGATCGAGCGCGTGCTCGCGCCGTACAACCTGGGTCGGCTCAACCCGCTCGGGCTGAACCTGGCCGCTCCGGCGCTGTTCGCCCACGGCACCGAGGCCCAGCGCGTGCGCTTCCTGCCACCGATCGTGCGCAACGAGGAGGTGTGGTGCCAGCTGTTCAGCGAGCCGGGAGCGGGATCCGACCTGGCCTCCCTCGCGACTCGGGCCGAGCGTGATGGCGACGACTGGGTCGTGACCGGTCAGAAGGTCTGGACCACCTGGGCCCACCTGTCGGACTTCGGTGTGCTGCTGGCGCGTACCGATCCCGAAGCGCCCAAGCGCAAGGGCATCACCTATTTCCTGGTCGACCTGCACCAACCCGGCGTCGAGGTCCGACCGCTGCGCCACATCACCGGCGAGGTCGACTTCAACGAGGTCTTCCTCGACGAGGCCAGGGTGCCCGACGCGCAACGCGTCGGCGACGTGGGCGACGGTTGGCGCGTGGCCAACGCCACCTTGTCCGGCGAGCGCCAGATGGTCTCGGGCTCCGGATCGGGCGGGGTCGACCGCATCGGTGGCTCGGGGGTCGAGCGCCTGGTGCGCCTGGCCCGCGAGGTCGCGGCCGGAGGCGGCGGCGGGTGGAGCGATCCGATCGTGCGCCAGGACCTGATGCGGGCGCTGAGCGAGGAGCGCATCCGGGGCTGGACCAACCAACGGGTGCGGGCCGGGCTCAAGGCGGGACGTCCGCCCGGGCCCGAGAGCTCGATCGGGAAGGTGCACCAGGGCGCGCTCAACCAGCGCATCCAGCTCCTCGCCACCGGTCTGCTCGGTGCGGGAGCGATGGCCTGGGAGCCCGCCTCCGGTCTGCCCACACGCTCCTACGACGAGTCGCTTCCCTACGAGGTGAAGGGGATGCTGCGGAGCCGCGCCAACACCATCGAGGGCGGCACGACCGAGGTCAACAAGAACATCCTCGCGGAGCGGGTGCTCGGGTTGCCACGCGATCCCGATCCGTGGCAGGGCGCGCCGTGGCGCGACGTCCCGCGGAGCTGAGGGAGCTCCGTGGACGACACGCGCACCTACAAGACACTGATCGTCGAACGCCGAGGTCCGGTCGGTTGGCTCGTATTCGACCGGCCCGACGCCAGCAACGCGATGGACGCGACGATGATGCGCGAGCTCGAGTCGGCCTGGTGTGAGCTCGACGACGATCCCGAGGTGCGGGTCATCGTCAACACGGGAGCCGGCTCCGCCTTCCAGACCGGACTCGACGTCGTCCAGCTGGCGGGCGATCGCGACGCGCTGCGCGAGCAGTCGCGGCGTACTCGCGAGGCCGAGCTCAAGTTGACGGCGTGGCACAACCACGTGCGCAAGCCGGTCATCGCCGCGGTCAACGGCGTGTGTGCCGGGGGTGGGCTGCACTTCGTCGCCGATGCTGACATCGTCATCGCGGCGGCCGGTGCCCGTTTCGTCGACCCCCATGTGTCGATCGGCCAGGTGTCGGCGTACGAGACGATCGGGTTGGTGCGGAAGTCCCCGGCCGAAGCCGTGTTCCGCATGGCGCTGGTCGGCCGGGGCGAGCGGTTGAGCGCCGAGCGGGCCTACCAGCTCGGGATCCTCAGCCAGGTGGTCGATCCGCCCGAGCACCTCCGTGACGCGGCGCAGGAGCTGGCTGAGTTGGTGGCGCGCAACTCGCCCGCAGCCATGGCGGCGACCAAGCGGGCGCTCTGGGCCACCTTCGAGCACGGCCTGACCGATGCGTGCCGAGCCGGCGCCGCCGAGCTGGTGTCGATGTGGGGCCACCCCGACCAGGCCGAGGGCCCGGCCGCGTTCACCGAGCGGCGGGAACCCCACTGGCAGCCGCTCCCGCCCCTTCCCGAGGGATCACGATGACGTACTCCACCTACTCGTGCCTGATCGTCGAGCGCCACGGGCCCGTCGGCTGGCTGATCAACAACCGACCCGACCAGCTCAACGCGATGAGCGCGGAGATGCGCGAGGAGTTCGGGCTGGCGTGGCGGGAGCTCGACGACGACCCCGAGGTGCGCGTCAT
This sequence comes from uncultured Microthrixaceae bacterium, assembly GCA_963776435.1. Classification (GTDB taxonomy): domain Bacteria; phylum Actinomycetota; class Acidimicrobiia; order Acidimicrobiales; family Acidimicrobilacustridaceae; genus UBA4742. Next base: position 1,482,992 of record CAVZMK010000010.1, on the reverse strand, counting down.
CGTGCACACGGGCGAGGGTCGTGCCTTCCAGACCGGCGTCGACGTCACCGAGATCGCGTCCGACGGCGTCGGCATGGAGCGCTACCGCGAGTCGGTCGAGCAGTGGGACCTGCACTTCACGTCGTGGCACCAGCACGTCTGGAAGCCGGTCATCACCGCGGTGAACGGCATCTGTGCCGGCGGCGGCTTCCACTGGGTGGCCGACGCCGACATCGTGATCGCCGCGTCGGACGCGCAGTTCTTCGACCCGCACGTCTCGGTCGGCCAGGTCGTGTCGATCGAGGCCATCGGTCTCATCCGCAAGATGCCGGCCGAGGCGGTCATGCGCATGGCCTTCGTCGGCCGCTACGAGCGGATGTCGGCCCAGCGGGCGTACGAGCTCGGCATGGTCAGCCAGATCGTCGATCCGCCCGAGCGGCTGCGCGAGGCCGCCCAGGAGCTGGGCGAGGTGATCGCCCGCAACTCGCCCGCGGCGATGGCGGCGACCAAGCGGGCGTTGTGGGGCGCGTTCGAAGCCGGGCTGACCGACGCGTGCCGAGCGGGCGCGGCGGAGCTGGTGTCGATGTGGGGCCACCCCGACCAGGCCGAGGGCCCGGCCGCGTTCGCGGCGACGACGCGACGCCGAGTGGCAGCCGCTCGAGCCGACCGAGCACGCGGACGGGGAGGACGAGACGGCGTGAGCCTGGCCACCCTGCTCTTCGACGACGAGGGCGACCCTGACGAGGTGATCGTCTCGGCCGGCGACGACCACCGGCGTCGCGGCGAGCTCCGCGACCAGGCCGAGGCCCTGGCCGTCGAGCTGCGCGAGCGCGGGATCGGTCCCGGCGATGCCGTCGCCGTGTCCCTGCCGAGCGGCCCCGACGTCGTGGCCGCCCTGTTCGGCGTCTGGCGGGCCGGCGCCGTCTACGTGCCGGTCAACCCGCGCCTGTCGCCCACCGAGCGCGACCGCCTCCTGGCCGAGATCCGCCCCGCCGCGGTCCTCACCCCCGCGACTACCGCAAACCGGGCATCTGTACACGTCGAGGTGACGCATTTCGATGCCCAGAATCCGGAGCGGGAGAGGTTGGACCCGGATGTGGCGCTGATCCAGTTCACGTCCGGGACGACGGGGCGGCCCAAGGCGGTGCCGCTGCGCCATTCGAGCGTGCTCGAGCTGCTCGACGGCGTGGTGGCCAGCCTGCGCGGCGTCGGGTGGCGGCACGAGCGGAACGGCCGATGCCGAACCTGATCCCGGTGTCGCTCTCGTTGTGGGCCGGCCTCTACAACGTGTTGTTCGCCCGGCGCGTCGGGCGCGCCGATCGTGATCCTCGATCCGCTTCACGACCTCGTCGTTCGCCGAGGTGGTGGCGCGCTACGGCATCCGCTCGACCGTGCTGCCGCCCGCGGCCATGACGATGCTGGCCGACGATCCGTCGGTCGCCGACCTCGCCCCGCTGCGCTACGTCCGCAGCATCACCGCGCCGCTGTCGCCGCTCCAGGCTCGGCGGTTCCGCGACAAGTTCGACGTGGCGATCCTCAACTGCTACGGACAGACGGAGATCGGCGGCGAGATCGTCGGGTTGGACGGCAGCGGACTGGCGCGAGTTCGGCGAGTCGAAGCTCGGCGCGGTCGGGCGACCGCACGCGGGGCGTCGCACATCCGCGCCGACGACGTCGGGCGAGCTGTGCGTGCGTACGCCCGCGCTCAACTCGAAAGAGGACATGAAGGCCGAGCTGGCCGACCGCATGACGCCTGATGGCTGGTTCCGCACCGGTGACATCGGCCGCGTCGACGACGACGGGTTCGTCTGGATAGAGGGCCGCGTGTCCGACATGATCAACCGCGGCGGTCTGAAGGTCTTCCCCGCCGAGGTGGCCGAGGTGCTCCGGTTGGCCCCCGATGTCGACGACGCCGCCGTGGTGGGCGTGCCCGACGCCCGGCTCGGTGAGGTGCCGGTCGCGTTCGTCGTCCGTTCGTCCGGCGCGGCTGACCTCGACGCCGACGCGCTCGACGCGCGACGCGCTCTGCCGGCAGCACCTTGCGCCCTACAAGGTGCCGGTTCGCTACGAGCCGATCGACGCGCTGCCCCGCAACGAGATCGGCAAGGTGCTGACGGCTGATCTCGTCGAGCGAGCCGGGGCGGGAGCGTGACGCACAGCACCTGCGCAGAGCGCCTCCGGCGCCTGTTCGAGCTCGCGGGGGTCGACGCGACATACGGCGTGGCCGACGACTGGGACGCCATCGTCGATGTCGTCGTCGCGCCGGGCGTGGCCGCACCGTTGGCCGCCGCCCACCGCCGGGTGCACGGTGCCGCCGCGGCCGTGCACCTGGGCGAGGGCCGGTTCGTGCTCGGTGACGTGTACGCATCCGACCCGGTGGTCATCGAGGTCGAGTCGGCACGCGATACCGACGACCTCGAGCCACACCTGCTGGAGGTCCTCGGGACCATCCCGACCCCCCGCGTCGAGCTGCACGTCCGCGTCGCCCCTGAGACGTCGACCGCGGAGGTGGTGCCGGGGTCGCCACCGCCGTCGGCGGCGTCGTGGGTCGAGCCCGACGCGGCGCTCGTCGAGCGGGTGCGCGCCGCCCGCCAGCCCATGATGATCGCCGGGCCCGGCGTGCCGGCCGCCGGTGCGGTGGCCGACCTGCACGCGTTGGCGACCTCGGCCGACCTCGGCGTGCTCAACACCTGGGGTGCGAAGGGGATCTTCGACTGGCGCAGCCGCCACCACTGGGCGACGGTCGGTCTCCAGGCGCGCGACCTCGACCTGGGCGGCGTGCCCGAGAGCGACCTCGTCGTCCTCACCGGTGTCGACCCCGACGAGCTCGACCTCGACGCCCTCGCGGACGTCCCCACCGTCGTCGTGCCGCCGAACGGGCTGGGCCCCTTGGCCGAACGTTGGTCGCGCCCTCGCAGCGACCGGGCGATGCCCGAGCTGAGGACGCGCCTGGCGGCGGTGACGCAGGAAGGTTGGGCGAGCACGAGTGCCCCCCTGCCCCCATCCCAGGCGACGCGGGACTACGCGGCGGTGCTCGGCGGCGACGGCTTCGTCGCCGCGGATCCCGGCGTGGCCGGCTACTGGCTGGCCCGCACGTTCGGGACGACCCGGATCGGCGGGGCCCAGGTGCCGGCGCGACGGGCGGAGCGCGGGTCGGCCATCGCGAGCGTGCTCGTCGCCCGGCTCCGACACCCGCGCGCCCGCGCGCTGGCCGTCACGGATGCGCCGTTGGGAGAGCTCGACGAGGAGCTGCTCGCCACGGCGCAGCGCCTCGGCATCCCGGTCCAGGTCGAGGTGTGGGACCCGGCCGGCCCGACGCTCGACGCCAACGCCCACTCCGCCCGCCTGACCGAGATGGCGATGGCGGGAACGACGGTCCAGTCGCTCGCCACCGATCAGACCCAGCTCGATGCCATGATCGAGGCGGCCGGGGCCGTCACCGCGTGGGACGGTCTCGTCGGCGACCTGGCCGCGATCGGACAGGGAGGGCTCGCTGAACACCTTGCAGGGCCGCCGCGTGCTCGTCGTCGGAGCCTCCGCCGGTATCGGACGGTCGTTCGCGGTCGAGGCGCTGCGGCAGGGCGCGTCGGTCGCCGTGGCGGCGCGACGCGCCGACCGGCTCGACGAGCTCGTGGCCGAGGCCGGTGGGGGCGTGGCGTTGGTCGCTGACGTGACGGCTCCGGACGACTGCGCGCGGCTGGCGTCCGACGCGGTCGACGCGATCGGACCGCTCGACCTCGTGCTCTATGCCGCGGGAACTGCGCCGCTGCGCCGCGTGCGCGACATGGAGCCCGACGACTGGCGGCGCGTCCTGGGGACGAACCTGCTCGGGCTGCAGCAGCTCGTCAAGTCGCTCCTGCCGGACGCGCTCGCACCGGGAGCCGTCGTCGGTGCGCTGTCGTCGGAGATCGTCGGCCACCCGCGACACGGCATGGTCGGCTACGCGGTCAGCAAGTCGGCTCTCGACGAGGTGCTCCGCGGCTGGCGGCTCGAGTGCCCCGAGGTGCGCTTCTGCACCGTCACGGTCGGCGCCACCCAACCCACCGAGTTCGGCGACGGCTTCGACGCAGATGTGCTCGTACCGATCCTCGACGAGTGGATCCGCCATGGCCAGCTGCCGAGCACGTTCATGGAGACCGACGACCTCGCCGCCCTGCTCGGCGACCTCTTCGCCACGATGCTCACCCATCCTGGCATCGGCATCGAGCACCTGCTCGTGCGTTCGCCCGCACCCCCGCTCACCGCGCTCGACCAGCTGCCGCCGCAGTAGCCTCCGGGCTCCACGACACCCGGGGGGGACGATGGCGCTGAAGATCGTCGGCGCAGGCGTAGGGCGCACGGGCACGGCCTCGTTGAAGGAGGCGCTCGAGCTGCTGCTCGGCGGGCGCTGCTACCACATGATCGAGGTTTTCGCCCGGCCCGGCGACGCCGACGTGTGGACCGCGGCGCTGCAGGGTGACCCGCCCGATTGGGACGTGTTCCTGGGCGACTTCGACGCGGCGGTCGACTGGCCGGCCTGCAGCGCATGGCGCGAGCTGGCCGCCGCCTACCCGGACGCGCCGGTGCTGTTGTCGACCCGCGACGCGGACAGCTGGTGGCGAAGTGCGTCGCGCACCATCTTCGAGGTGATGGACACCGACAAGGTCCCACCTGATCCTGCCTGGTCCGTGATGGTCGAGGCCATGTTCCAGCGCTTCACGCCGGACTGGCGGGACGAGAGTGTGGCCAAGGCCGCGTTCGAGGCGCACAACGCCGCGGTGCGGGCGGAGATCCCGGCCGACCGCCTGATCGAGTGGCGGCCCGGTGACGGATGGGAGCCGTTGTGCCGCGGGCTCGGCGTCGACATCCCCGACGCGCCGTTTCCGCACACCAACACCTCCGAGGAGTTCCGGACGTTCGTCGGGGCTCGACGAGGGATGACCACGCTCGGTCGAGTCGGACTCGGCGTGCTGTCCATGGCCGAGCGCTCTCCGACCGGTGACGATGCCGCGTATCTCGAGTGGCACCTGCTCGACCACCTGCCCGAGCAGTACCAGCTCGACGGGATGCTGTATGGGCAGCGCTGGGCGTCGACCGCGGCGTGTCGCGCGGTGCGAGCGGCGGAGTCGGCCCGGTTCGCGCCGGTCGCGCACCTGACGCAGTACCTGATGGGCGACCCGGCCGACGGCGTGGTCGATCGCTTCCTCGACCTGGGCGCGCGGGCTGGCGGCGGCCGGCCGCTACTCCGTGCGGTTGCCGTCGGTGCTGCTGGGAGGATTCGTCCCGGCCGGCGCCTGCGCGGCGGCCCGCGTGTCGGTCTCGCCCGAGGTGGTGCCGTTCCGGCCGAACACCGGCGCCTACCTGGTGCTCGAGGAGCCGCCCGCCCCCGAGGTGGCCGACGCCTACCGCGCCTGGCTCACCGACGGGCACCTTCCGGCCCTCGTCGAGGTGGACGGAGTCGCCGGCGCGTGGTGGTTCACCCCCGGCGAGGTCCGCACCGACCGACTGGACGCGAGCGGCCTGTGGCTCACGATGCTCTATCTCGACGGCGATCCTGTTGACGTGGCCCGTGCGTTGGCCGATCAGCTGCGCGGCCGCTGGGGGGAGTGGGGCCTCACGCCCGCGCTGGCGGCACCGTTCGTCGCCGTCCGGCCCTGGGCGTGGCCCGAGGTCGGCTGAGCGACCGTCAGCCCACCATCTCGCGGGCCGCGGCGTGATGCGATGGCAGCTTGCAGTCGAGCGCGTACGAGCTCGGCGTCTGCCCGGTCCACCGCTTGAACGCCCGGGTGAACGCCCCGACGTGGCTGAACCCGAGCTGGAGGCCGAGCTCGCTCACCGAGTGCGTGCCCATCCGCAAGGTCGCGGTCGCGAGTTCGCGACGGCAGTCGGCCAGCAGTTCGCGGAAGGTCGTGTGCTCCTCGTGGAGCCGCCGCTGCAGGCTGCGCGTGCTCCAGCCCAGGCGGGAGGCGACGAGGCGCTCCGTCGGCGCGATCTCGGGCAGCAGATCGATGATCACCCGCCGCACCTCACGCGTGAACCAACCCGACGACTCGAGGGTCTCGACCGACCCGGGCGACTCCGGCGGGCCGAGCGGGTCGAGATGGGACTCGCTGACCCCGTGGGCTCCGTTCACGCTGCGTGACCTCCGGTCATGGGAACAACATCGAGATGGTCTGAAAGATGGAGAAACGTCGGCTCGGGTGTGGACGCACCTGTGGATATCGCGCGCTCCGTGTCGCTCGTTCCCCCGATCGACCTGCTCCTATCGGTCGGGAGCCGGTGATAGGGAGCTTTCCCGGAGCTACGGTGCGCCCCAGGGTGAAGAGGTGGCCCTGGGCCGTTGCCCGACGCACCGATCAATGGGGGGATGCCATGCACGGAACGCGTGCGCGAGCTCATCGACGTCTGGGCGGAACCTGGCGGTCCCTGATGGTGATCGGCGCGACCGGCGCGCTGGCAGCCTCGCTGTCGTTCGCCGTCTCGGTCCCGCCGACCGCGGCCGCCACGCCCGCCGTGCTTCGGGTCGGGACGTGGAAGGGGATCGCGGGCCAGTACCGGTCCATCGCGGCCGCCGTCGACGCGGCCAAGCCGGGCGACTGGGTCCTGGTCGCGCCCGGTGACTACCACGAGCAGATGGACCACGCCGCGGGGTTCCACGGCCGCGCCACCGGCGGGGTCGAGCTGGACAAGGCGAACCTCCACCTGCGGGGCATGGACCGCAACCAGGTGGTGATCGACGGGACCAAGCCGGGCGCGCCGAAGTGCTCGAACAAGGCGAGCGACCAGGATCTCGGCGTCCTCGATGGTTCCGCCCACCCGGCCGGACGAAACGGCGTCGAGGCCTTCGAGGTCTACGGCGTCTCGATCGACAACCTCACCGTCTGCAACTTCCTCGACGGGGCCGACGGTGGCGGCAACCAGATCTGGTGGAACGGCGGCGACGGCACCGGCACGATCAACATGGGCCCCTACTCGGGTTCGTACCTGTCGGCGACGACGACCTACTTCGCCGACGGGCCAACCCGCCGGCTCGTACGGCATCTTCGTCAGCAACGCGCAGCGGACCGGCCACCATCGCCCACACCTACGCGTCGAACATGGACGACTCCGACTACTACATCGGTGCCTGCACGGACTGCAACGTCACGCTCGACGACGCCCACGCCCAGAACTCGGCCCTCGGCTACTCGGGCACCAACTCGGGCGGTCACCTCACCATCCAGAACTCCGAGTTCGACCACAACAAGACCGGGCTGTCCACCAACAGCCAGAACAACGACGACGCCCCTTCGCCCCAGGACGGCGCCTGCCCGGCAGGCGTGACCGGTCCGACCGGCACCGGGACGCTGCTGGATCTTCCGCGACAACTTCGTGCACGACAACAACGACGCCAACGTGCCCAGCGCGGGCTCGGCCGATCTCGGTCCTCCGGGCACCGGCGTCGTGATCTCCGGTGGGCGCAACGACATCGTCGAGGGCAACACCTTCGCCAACAACGGCAGCTGGGCCATGCTCACGGTGCCGTTCATCGACATGGGGACACCGCCGCCCATCGCGCACTGCGACGGCGGCACCGCCCAACTGGATGGGGCTGGGCTGGTGCTACTACGCCGACTGGGGCAGCGAGATCGCGAACAACACCTTCAGCCACAACGGCGGGTTCGGCAATCCGACCAACGGCGACCTGGGCGACATCAGCGACCCGTTGCCGACCGAGCCCGGCAACTGCTGGCACGGGAACTCCGACGCGGGTGGCCTCACCTCTGCGCCGGCCAACCTCCAGACCACCAACGGCACGTGCGGCCAGGTGAACCAGGGCGGCGAGCCGGTCTCGCTCGCCAACGTGACGAACCCCGACACGCTGACGGGCCAGGTCATCTGCGCGACCGAGTTGCTGGGGTCGTGCGACCCGGCCTTCGGCAACTACCCGCGTGCGACCCAGGTGCAGCTGATGGCCCTGCCGGTCGAGCCGTCGATGCCCGATCCCTGCGCCGGCGTCCCCGCCGATCCCTGGTGCCCGGCCGGCGGTTCGCCGACGACCCCTCCGGCGCCCCCGGCCCAGGCCGTCTCGACCCCGCCCAAGCTGACCGGCTGACAGCCCGGGGCCGCGCCCCGGACGACCCCGACCCCCGCTAGGGTCCGGCTCCCATCTTCAAGGGGGGAGGGGGCGGAGGCTCCCGGCGCGGGCGCGATCCGACGCGGCTACGTTTGGCAGATTCGTTTCAAGACTCCCTAGCAACGAAACGAGAGGTGCAACCTACTCATGCGAAAGACCGTCATATCCGTCCTCGCCACGCTGGCGTTGTGTGCCGGGATCGCCGCGGTCGCCGCGATGCCGGCCGGCGCTGGGCAAGCCAGATCCGCCATCGCCGGATCCCGGCCGTCGTGGGCAACCGCCAAGAACCACGTCGCCTCTGCGAAGGGGACCGATCGCATCGCGATCCGGGTCTACCTGAACATGCGCAATCGCGCCGGCCTCGACGCCGTCGCTCACGCCGTCTCCGATCCGACGAGCGCCTCGTACCACAAGTACCTCTCGACGGCCCAGATGCGCGCCAACTTCGATCCGAGCGACGCCTCGGTCGCCGCGGTGCAGTCGTGGCTGCGCAGCCAGGGACTCAACCTGGACGCCGTCCCGGCCAACAACCTCTACGTGCCGGCCACCGGCACGGTCCACCAGGTCGCCAAGGCCTTCGACGTGAACCTCGGCATCTACTCGGTGCGTGGCCACCAGCTCCGTTCGCCCGACCGGCAGCTGTCGGTCCCCGCGTCGCTGGCCGCCTCGGTGCTCGGCGTGATCGGTGCCGACCAGTCGCAGGACCTCATCAGGCCGAACCACATCGCGGCCGACGCGTCGAGCGCTCCGAACGCGCTCGGCAAGCCGGCGGGCTTCCGCAATGCCCGCCCCTGCTCGGCCTACTGGGCCGAGCAGACCGACACGACCGACCCGGCCTACGGCGGGGGCTTCCCCGACCCGCTGCCCTACGCGCCCTGCGGCTACACCCCGCCGCAGATGCGGGCGGCCTACGGCATCCAGTCGCTCGTCGACGGGGGCCATGACGGCACCGGCACCACGGTGGCGATCGTCGACGCGTTCTCGTCGCCGACCATCTACCGGGACGCGTCGACCTACGCGCACATCAACGATCCGGCGCACCCGCTGCCCAAGAGCCAGCTGAGCCAGATCAACTTCAAGATGACCCGCAGGCTCGAGGGCCTGTGCGACGCCACGGGCTGGTTCGGTGAGGAGACCCTCGACGTCGAGGCTGTCCACGCCATGGCTCCTGGTGCGCACATCCTCTTCGTCGGCGGTGCCGATTGCCTCGACACCTCCCTCGACGTTGCGCTCAACACGATCGTGGCCGGCAACCTGGCCCAGATCGTCAGCAACTCCTACGGCGACCTGGGTGAGGACATCCCGGCCGACGAGGTCGCGGCGTTCGACCAGATCTCCGAGAACGCCGTCGCCGAGGGCATCGGGCTGTACTTCTCGTCGGGCGACAGTGGGGACGAGGTCGCGAACCTCGGGTTCCCGTCGGCCGACTTCTCGGCGTCGAGCCCCTGGGTCACCGCAGTCGGTGGCACCAGCACGGGCATCGACCAGAACGGCAACCGCGTGCTCGAGACCGGCTGGGAGACCGGCAAGAGCATCCTCGGTGGCACCTACAAGAACAAGAAGTGGAAGCCGGCTGCACCGGGCTTCTACCTCTACGGTTCCGGAGGCGGCACCAGCCGGCTCTATGCCGAGCCGAGCTATCAGGTCGGCGTGGTGCCCGATGCGCTCGCGGCGCAGAACCAAGCCACGCCCGACGCCAGGGGTCGGGTCGTTCCCGACATCTCGATGGACGGCGACCCGAACACCGGCTTCCTCATCGGTGAGACGCAGACCTTCCCGGACGGTACGTACTACGACCAGTACCGCATCGGTGGGACGAGCCTGTCCTCGCCGCTGTTCGCCGGCTTCATGGCGGTCACCGACGAGTACACCGGTGTGCGTCACGGCTTCATCAACCCCGCGCTCTACGCCAACGAGGCCGGTACCGCCGGCATTGTCGACGTGCAGCACGTGAACGCGGCTGACGTGCGCGTCGACTTCGCCAACGGCGTCGACGCCACCAACGGGCTGATCCGCTCGGTCCGCAGCTTCGACTACACCAACCTGGCCATCCACACCACGCCGGGGTACGACAACACGACGGGCCTGGGCACACCCAACGGGCTCGAGTTCATCAACCGCCTCTAGCGCGGCCGCAGTCCCGCATTTCGGAACCGGGGTCTCGTCCTCGTCGGCTCTCCGCCGATGGGGACGGGGCCCCGTCCCGCGTCAGGCGTGGATCGCCGACCACACGGTGAAGAGCCCGAGGAGCACCAGGATGCCGGCGGTCACCCGTCGCACGACCTGCATGGGCAGGCGTTGCAGCACGCCCTGTCCGGCCGTGACGGCCAGGGCGCACACGCTCCACAGCGCGAGCACGCTGCCGAGGGCCACCCAGAACGGCTCCTGGTACTTGGCCGCCAGGTTGGCGATCAGGATCTGGGTCAGGTCGCCCCACTCGGCCAGGAAGATGACGAGGAAGGCGGCGGTCGCCACCTGCCGGTGGGACGCCACCTCACGGGCGACGAGCTCGGTCTCGTCGTGGGCACCTTCCCGCCACGAGTAGATCGCGCCGCCGAAGAACAGCGCGGCAACCACCAGGTCGAGGACACGCTGCGGGAGCAGCTTGAACAGTCCCACGCCCACGGTCGTGGCGATGACGACGTGGATGAAGAACGCGCCGGCGGCCCCCAGCCACACCGCCCGTGGGTGGCCCCGCGACGACATGACCAACGAGGCGAACATCGTCTTGTCGGGCAGCTCACCGATGAAGATCACCGGGAAGACGGCGAGGGCGATGGCGGGGTGCATGGTCACCCGACGCCAGTGCGCGGGCGCCGCGGCCGAGGGCGGGTCAGCGCGGGGGCGGAGGAGGCGGCGGTGGAGGTGCCGGCGGCGGAGGCGGTGGTGGGGCCGCGCGCGGTGGTGGGGGAGGCGGGGGTGGCGGGGTCTCGGGTGCGGCCGGGGGCGTCGGCGCCTGCGTGTAGAGCGGCTGCTCCTTGCCCCACAGCGGCTCGGGGTCGCCCTCGGCGATCATCGGCATCCGCTCGGGTTGGTGGTCGAGCAGGCCCATCAGGCCGCCGACCACGGGACCGTCGTCGCCGGTCGCCGAGTTGGGCGGGTCCGCCGCGACGCTCTTCGTCCACTTCCGCCCGTCGAAGAAGCGGAAGTTCGCCTCGCCCTTCGGGTCCGGGTACCAACCCGGTTCGTCCGGCATGCGCCCATGCTACTTGCATCGCGGCTGGGGAACCGGAAGGCCTGGGGGACGGACGCGTGCCCACTCCCACGGCTGCGGAGCCGCCAGGCGGAGCAGCTCGCGCGATGACACCCGGATGGGCGAAGCCGCTCGGAGGGAGGCTTGCCGACCGGAGAGCCGCCGTCGGAGCCGCCAGGCGGAGCAGCTCGGCGGATGACACCCGGATGGGCGAAGCCGCTCGGCAGGGAGGCTTGCCGACCGGAGGAGCTGCGGAGCCGCCAGGCGGAGCAGCTGCGCGATGACACCCGGATGGGCGAAGCCGCTCGGAGGGAGGCTTGCCGACCGGAGAGCACAGCAGGTTGGTACGGTGGTCGGCGCTCTTCGATACCCCGGAGGGTCCGGCCAGGCCGTGGCGAGGACAGCCGACCCGAGGAGAACTTCGCTGATGCCGTCCCCGGTGCGACTCGCAGATGCGGGTCGTCGACTGCTCATCGTGAGTGCCGACGACTACGCGCTCACCGACAAGGTGTCGCGGTCGATCCTGAACGCCCACCGGCGCGGCGTCGTCACCAGCACCTCGGTCCTGGCCCTCACGCCTTCGTTCGACCGGTGCGCGCGGTGGCTGTCCGACGAGCCGCGGCTCGGGGTGGGCGCCCACCTCGCCGCCGTCGGCGAGGACCCGCCGTTGCTCAGCGCGGCCGAGATCCCGACGCTCGTCGACCGCCGTGGTCGGCTGCGCAGCAGCTGGCGGCAGATGGTGCCGTTGCTGGCGGGTCGTCGGATCGACCCCGGTGACCTCCGACGCGAGTTCGGGGCGCAGCTCGAGCGTCTCATCTCGGCGGGCGTCACGGTCGACCACCTCGACACCCATCAGGACCTGCACCGCTCGCCCATCGTCAACAAGGTCCTGCTCGACCTGGCCATACGGAACGGGATCGGTGCCGTCCGCGTCTGCAGGGTCTCGACCCACTCACTGGGCGGTGTCGCCGAGCGTCGGCTGGCGCGGGGTTTCGAGCGCCGGTGTCGCGAACGCGGCATCGCCTACCCCGAGGGCACGACCGGAGCGGAGCGTCCGGGACAGCTCGATCTGCCGGCCGTGATCCGCGCGCTGCACCGGCTGGCGTCGACCCGAGCGACCTCGGCGGAGCTGGTGACCCATCCCGGCCCCGCCGACGACCTCGACCGGGCCCGCTATCCCTGGGGCTACCGCTGGGACGAGGAGCTGGCCGCCCTCACCTCCGGCACGGTCGGTCACGCGGTCAAGGAGTACGGCTTCGTGCTCGGCACCTTCCGTGATCTCGTGGCCTCGCCCGCGGGACGTGCCCGTCGACCGCCCGCCGAGGCCGCCGGATGACGGCGTGAAGCCGTGAACCAAGCCGTCATGCTCCCCGAATGGGAAGCGTGACCGACGGCTCCCGGCGACCGGTGTCGGGAGTGCGCCGGCGGGTGCGCCTGGCCGCCCTCGCGGTCCGCCGCGGGATCGACCTCGCGGTCACGCGCCTGCGTCGCATCGTCACGCACCGGGACCGGCGGGCCGAGCTGGACGACCGCTTCGCCGTCCGCTCGGCCGAGGACGTTGCCCGCGAGCTCGGCCACATGAAGGGCGCGGTCATGAAGCTCGGGCAGATGCTGTCGTTCGTCGTCGACGGCCTTCCCGACGACGCCCGCGACGCGCTCGCGCAGCTCCAGGCCAACGCCCCGCCAATGTCCCCGACGCTGGCCGAGGGCGTCGTGCGCGATGAGCTCGGCGCAGAGCGTCGACGAGCTCTTCGCGAGCTGGGATCCGGTACCGGTGGCGGCCGCCTCGATCGGGCAGGTGCACCGGGCCACGCTGGTCGACGGGACCGACGTCGCCGTGAAGGTCCAATACCCCGGGGTCGACGACGCGATCGGGGCCGACCTCGCGGATGCCGCGGCGGCTGGGGGCCCTCCTCTCGTCGGTGACGTTGCGCAGCATCGACGTCGACGCGCTGGCCGAGGAGCTGCGCGACCGCATGACCGACGAGCTCGACTACCGCATCGAAGCGGCCAACCAACAGCACTTCGCCGACCGTTACCGTGGTCATCCCTTCATCGCCGTACCCGACGTCGTGGCCGCCCTCTCGTCGAGGCGCGTGCTCACGAGCACCTGGGTGGGGGGCATGACCTTCGACCAGCTCCTGGCCTCGGCCACGCAGGCCACCCGTGACCGCGCCGGCGAGGCCATCTTCCGCTTCGCGCAGTCGTCCATCCTCCGCGAGCGGTGCTTCAACGGCGATCCGCATCCCGGCAACTACCGCTTCGGACCCTCAGGACATGTCACCGCGCTCGACTTCGGTCTCGTCAAGCGCCTCGACGACGCCGAGTTCGACGGGCTGATGCCCGTGCTCGATGCCGTGCTCGACCATGACGAGCAGGCCACCACCGACGCCATGGTCCGGGCCGGCTTCCTCGCGCCCGACCACGGGTTGCCGGCGACGCACGTGTTCGCGTGCGTGAGCGCGCCGCTACCGCGCCTACTTCGACGAGGAGTTCACGTTCACACCCGCCTACACGAGCGACGCTCTCCGCTCGCTGCTCGACGTGCGGGGTCCGTATGCCGACGTGCTCAAGGCGCTGGACATGCCACCGTCGTTCGCGATGCTCGACCGCGTCGTCTGGGGGGTGAGCGCGGTGCTCGGCCGCCTGGGGGCCACCGGCAGGTGGCGGGGGATCATCCAGGAGTACCGGGACGGCGCCGCGCCGGCTACGCCGATGGGCCTCGACGAGGCGGCCTGGTTCGCCCGCTGACGCGCGACCGCGGTGGGCTCAGAGCCCGAGCTCGAGCTGGTCGGCCAGCTGGCGCCGAACCGGGCGGTGGGCGGCACGGGTGGCGGGCACGGGCGTGGTCGGCACCTCGTCGGCGGCCACCGGGTCGGCGAGCTCGGTCGGCAGTGCGGGCACGTCGGGTGCGTCGTCCTTCGCCATGAGGAAGCCGCGGGCGCGCTCGGCCAGCCGGTAGCGACCCACGAGGGCCTTGAACGCCGGTGAGTGGTCGGCATGGACGAGGTGGGCCAGCTCGTGCACCAACACGTAGTCGAGCACCCACGACGGGTAGTCGGCGAGGCGCATCGACAGACGGATCTCACGTGAGCGCACGTTGCACGAACCCCACTGCCGGCGCTGGTTCTCGGCCCACACGACCGTGGCGGCCTGGGGGAGGTCGTAGCGCCGGGCGAGCTCGGAGGCGCGCGCCGGCAGGTCGACGTGGGACGAGCGGAAGCGTCGCTCGAGGCGGGGCACCAGTTCGGCGACGTGACGGTCGACGTCGGCTGCCGTCATCCACGACGGGACGAGCACCCGCACGACGCCGCCGACGAGCTCAGCCGACACCGTCTTGCGACGGCGGGGGCTGCGGACGATCTCGACCGGCAGGGCCACGGCGATCAGACCCGCTCGCTGTCGTCGTCGACGGCCGACTCGTCGACCAGCTCCACGCGATCGCCGAGCCGGACGCCGTCGCCGTCGTGGGCCAGCCAGCGGCCGCTGAGGTTGGGCAGGCGGGCGAAGGGCAGGCCGGCGTCGGACTCGAGCACGTAGACGACGCCGCCGTGGGTCACGACCAACAGCTCGGCGTCGGGTTGGGCGGCGGCGAGGTCGTCGAGGGCCGCGACCGTGCGCGAGAGCAGCGACTCGTCGGACTCGAAGCCCGGTGGGCGGCGTCGATCGGCGAGGTAGCCGGGCCACTGCTGTTCGATCTCGATGCGCGTGAGCCCCGACCACTCGCCAGCCGAACGCTCGCGAAGCCGCGGCTCGAGCAGGATCGGGCCGACCCCGAGGGCCTCGGCGATGATCGCCGCCGTGGTCATGGCCCGGTCGAGGTCGGAGGCCACGATGGCGTCGACGGTGCCCAGGCGCTCGGCGGCGGCCACGGCCTGATGGCGGCCGAGCGGCGACAACGGCGGATCGGCCTGGCCCTGCCAGCGACCGAGCGCATTCCACTCGGACTGGCCGTGGCGGGCGAGCAGCATCCGGGTCACCGCTGCACCGTACCGAAGCCGTGTGACACCTCCGCGCACACTGGCCCACGAACCTCGACTTGGCCCGTCTGACCCTCGAATTCGGGGGTCAGACGGGCCGGAACGTGCGTGCCGGGTACGGTCGAGGTGTGGGCGACGGGCCGGTTCGCTACGTGTCGGCGGACGACGACAGCGGTCGATGGGACGGCTTCGCGTTCCGCGAAGGCGACATCGTCATCAGCACCCGGTCGAAGAGCGGCACGACCTGGGTGCAGATGATCTGCGCGCTGCTGGTGTTCCAGACCGACGAGCTGCCCGCGCCGTTGACGGCGATCTCACCGTGGCTGGACTGGTCCATCGCCCCTCGCGAGGACGTGTTCGTGCTTCTCGATGGCCAGGAGCACCGGCGCATCATCAAGACGCACACCCCGCTCGACGGGATCCCGATCGACGACCGCGCGTCCTACATCGTCGTCGCCCGCCACCCGCTCGACATCGCGGTGTCGCTCTACCACCACAGCGACAACCTCGACCGGGACCGGATCCGCGAGTTGATCGGCGACGGCGGGCCTCCCCTCAGTGTCGATCGTCCGCCGCTGTTGGACTGGTTGTTGGCGTGGATCGACTGGCGCGGTGACCATCACGACCAGCTCGACTCGCTGCCGGGCGTGATGTGGCACCTCGGCGACGCGTGGGCGCCGGCGCGACCGACCCAACGTGGTGCTGGTCCGCTACGAGGACCTCTGCGACGACCTCGACGGCGAGATGCGCCGGCTCGCCGATGTCCTCGGGTTCGGCATCGACGAGTCGAGGTGGCCCGCACTGGTCGCCGCAGCCGGTTTCGACCAGATGCGCGACCGCGCCGAAGTGCTCGCGCCGGGTCCGAACGGCGTGCTGATCGACCGGGCCCAGTTCTTCCGGCGCGGGAGCTCAGGAGCCGGACAGGAGCTCCTCACGCCCGCCCAGCTCGACCGCTACCACGAGCGCGCCCGCGAGCTGGCTCCAGCCGACCTGCTGGCCTGGCTGCATGGCGAGCGGCCCGCCTAGGCCTCCTTGACGACGGCGTACCAGACCCGTTCGGCGACGACGTGGACGGCGTCGCCGATGCGCGAGAGGCGGCGGTAGACCTCGCGGCGGCCGATCACCTCGTGGATGTCGTCCTCCTCGAGGAGCGACGGACATCGCCCGGCGGTAGGCGTGCTCGAGGCGGCGCTGGCTCTTGATCGCGGCGTCGGCGTACTCGGTGGCGTCGTCGCCCGTGCCGTTGCCGCGGCCGAGTTGGTCGAACGCGTCGCTCAGGTGGCCGACGGCGTCGGCGAGGAGCGTCACCATCTCGTGGGTGGGCGCGTCCGGCGCCATGCCCATGACCTCCATCTCTCGCACGAGGTCCTTGGCGGAGTTGAGCACCTCGTCGAGGTCGGCCGACAGCGTGTAGAGATCCTCGGCGTCGAGCGGCGGTGAGTACGCCTCGCGGAGCGCGAGCCACAGCTCGCGCTTGGCCGTGTCGGCGCGGTGCTCGCACTCGCGCACGCGGTCGGCCGCCGCCGGCTCGCCGCTCGCCCACGCCAGCAGCGCCTCCATCGCCTCGACGGTGATCGAGGCCTGGGCCCGCAGCATCCCGAGCAGATCGGGGTTGTCCGGCAGGAACCATCGCTTTGCGCTCACGTGAACCATCTCCACGGCACGAGTGCGGCGGCGGCGAACGACCGCCGTCGCGGGAACGGTCACCAGCCAGGCCAGGAGCATGGCGCCCACGACGCGCCACCGTACGTGGCGCCAACGGTGCCGGCCACCGCCCACGCCCACGACCGACGACGCCACGATCTGGGTGGTGCTGACCGGCGCGCCGATCAGCGACGACCCGAGCAGGACCGCGGTCGATCCCGTCTGGCTGGCCAGGGCAGTCGAGCGGGCGGATCAGCGTGATCCGTCGGCCCAGGGTGCGCACGATCGGCCAGCCGCCGAGTGCCGTCCCGGCCGTGAGCGCCACGCCGCAGGCCACCTCGACCCACGACCGGAGCGGCGAGGTGCGACAGATGACCGCCGGCCACGAGCAGGAGGGCGACCAGCCCGACGGCCTTCTGCGCGTCGTTGGCGCCGTGGCTGATGGCCAGCGCCTCCGACATGACCCACTGGCCGGCTCGCACCGGCCCCCGCAGGCGTCGCGTGCCGCGCCGCGCCGCCCGGTGCGCGCCCCGGTCGGTGACCAGCCCGGCCAGGAAGCCCAGCGGGGGTGCGACGGTGAGCACCACCGCCACCCCGATGACGCCGACGGGCTTGATGCCGTCGAACCCTCCCCAGTTGACCGCGCTCGTCCCACCCTCGGTCAGGGCGGCGCCGACGAGACCGCCGAGCAGCGCGTGACCTGAGCTCGACGGCAGGCCGCGCCACCACGTGAGCACGTTCCACACCACCGCGCCCGTGAGCGCGGCGCCGACGACCGGGATCACCTCGCTCGACGGCACCGCGACGATCCCGGCGATCGTGCTCGCCACCGCACTGCCGAGCAGCAGCGGTCCGACCACGTTGCCGACCGCGGCCAGCACCACGGCCGTCCCCGGTCGGGCGGCTCGGGTCGCCACCAGCGTCGCGATCGCGTTCGCGGCGTCGTGCACGCCGTTGGTGAAGGCGAACGCGAGCGCCATCGCGATGGCAGCCACCAATCCGGAGTTCACGGGGCGATCCTCGCGTGTGCGGGGTGGTGACCGTCGACCACGTCACCTCTTGCGGCCGGGGTCGGCCCGCTCGGCCAGTGAGAAGTAGCTCTCCTCCTCCTGGGCGAAGTGGAGCTCGAGGATGGCGTGGAGGCCGTAGATCGTCCGGCGTAGCTCCACCACCTCGTCCTGGGTGGGCCTCCGCTCGTCGAGCTGATCGAGCAAGGCGGTCAGCCTCGCGGTCCGTCTCGCGATCTCCGCATGCGTGCGGCTCATCGGTTGGGTGGGGTCGTTGCCGCCCAACGCGTGCGCGACGGCGGGGTACAGCTGTCGCTCCTCTGCCTGCTCATGGGGCACGACCTCGGTGACCACGAGGTGGTGCGCGCGCCGCACCCGGCGCATCGCCTCGTCGTCGGGCACGTCGGCGAGCGAGTCGGCGGCGTCCCGCAGGAGGTCGAGCTCCGGACGCAGCTCGAGGTGCTCCGCTCCGAAGCGCAGGGCCATCTCGTTGCCCTCCGGGGCCAGCCGGATGAGCTCGGCGTCACCCCCGAGGGCGCGCAGGGCGTTGAGGATCACCGCGACGTCGATGACCTCCTGGAGCAGCGCCCCCCAGACGGCCGGCAGGTACCCGAGTGCGGCCACGACCATGGCGACGAGCGAGAGGCCGATCCCGGCGATCACGCTCTCCGAGGCGATCGAGCGGGTCCGGCGGGCGATCAGGTGGGCCTCGCCGAGGCGGTCGAGCCGGTCGACCGTGAGCACCACATCGGCGGCCTCCGACGATGCCGTCGAGCCCGCCGCGCCCATGGCCACCCCGACCGACCGCGGCCGCCAGTGCGGGGGCGTCGTTGATGCCGTCTCCGACCATGACGGTGGCATGGGCCGCGCTCTCGCGTGCGACGGCGGCCACCTTCTCTTCCGGCGTGAGCTCGGCGAGGACGTCGTCCACTCCCACCATCTGGGCGACTGCGCCCGCGGCTTCGCGACGGTCGCCCGTGGCCATCACGACGCGGTGGATGCCGGCTCGTCGAAGACTGCGGATCGTGCGGGCCGCGTCCGGACGCACGGGATCGTCGAGCAACACGACCCCTGCGGGTTGTCCGTCGATGGCCACGAAGACGGTGAGCGTGCCGTCGAGCTCGCGTCGGCGCCGGGCCGTCACCACCAGCCGGTCGTCCTCCCGAGCGCCGACCCACGATCGCTTGCCCACCGACACCGCCCGCCCGTCGACGCGGCCCCGGATGCCGGATCCGGCGACCTCGTCGATCTCGGTCGGCAATACGAGCGTCGCCCCGCGCTGGTGTGCCGCCTTGACGAGCGCGCCCGCGAGCACATGCGGTGACATCTGATCGAGTGACGCGGCAAGTCGGAGCACGGTGGTGGCGTCCTGGTGCGGCGCCGCGAGCACGTCGACCACGGTCGGTCGACCGGCGGTGATCGTGCCCGTCTTGTCGAGGACGAGCGTCTCGGCTGCCCCCAGCTGTTCGAGCACCGCTCCGCCCTTCACCACGATGCCCCGTCGTGCCGCCCGCGACAGCCCGGCGACGAACGCCACTGGTGCGGCGAGGATCAACGGGCACGGCGTGGCCACGACGAGCACGTCCACGGCCCGCACCAGCTGCCCGGAGACGAACCACGCGGCGCCGGCGAGGCCCAGGCTGGCTCCGAGGAAGGCCAGTGCCCACCGATCGGCCAGACGGACGAAGCGGGCGCTCGAGGCGCCGGCCTGCTCGACCAGACGGACGAGGCCGGCGTAGGTCGAATCCGAGGCGTCGGTCGTGGCCCGCAGGTCGAACGGGCTCCCTGCGTTCACCCCCCCGCTGCGGACGAGGTCACCGACCAGCCGCTCGACTGGCCACGATTCGCCCGTCAGCGCGCTCTCGTCGACCACGGCAGAGGTGTTCGAGACCATCCCGTCGACGGGGATCATCTCGCCGTGGGCCACCATCAGCAGGTCACCGATCCGGACCTCCGTGAGGTCCACCGTCTTGAGCTGACCGCGGTCGTGGAGGTGGGCGGTCCGTGGCGCTCTGTCCGAGAGCGCCCGCAGCTCCCGGTCGGCGCGACCCTGCGCCCACGCCTCGAGCGTCCGACCGGTGGCGAGCATCAGGGAGATGACCGCTCCGGCCAGGTACTCGCCCACCACAAGTGTCCCGACGAGTGCCAGCAGGGCGATCACGTCGACGCCCACGCGACGTTGGCGAGCGGCGCCGACCACCAGGAAGGCGCCAGCGAGGATGCCGAGCACCGTGGTCCCGGCCCACATCGCCGACGCCGCCCGCGAGGACCCGGCGAGCCAACAGATCCCGCCCGATGCCACGCCGGCGGCGGCCACGGCGAGGAAGGGTCGTGAGGCACGACGCTCGAGAGGGTTCGTCACCGCATCATGTCCAGAAATCGACGTCCTCGACCGCTGAGAAAGGCCTTGCACAGCCGCTTGCATTGAGCCAGATGCCGGGGCGGCGACGCCAGGGCCGAAGGTCCCCCGGGAACCGGATCGGAAGCCACGGGTATCCTCGGTCGGTGGCAACGATCCGGCTGTTCGCGGCGGCCCGCGACGCGGCGGGCACGGGTCGCGACACGCTGCCGGGGTCGACGGTGGGCGAGATCCTCGACCTCGCCCGCGACCGCTACGGCGCGCGCTTCGCGGAGGTGCTCGACTCGGCGCAGGTCTGGCGCAACGGCGAGCCGGCTGCGCTCACCGACGCGGTCGACGAGAACGACGAGGTAGCGGTGCTCCCGCCGGTGTCGGGCGGATCCGAGGCCGTGGGTCGCTCCGGCGGCGAGGTCAGGTGTCGCGGTCGCGCCGCCGAGAGCTGGCGCCGCAGTCGGAGGGCCTGGCCCGTTCGCTCACCGACGGTCTGGTCGGCGGGTACGACACGGCCGGTCCGCGCCTGCGGCTCGGACTCCTGTGGGCGGTCGCGATCCTCGTCAGCCTCGCGCTGGGTCCCGTGGCCGTTCGCGGTCGTGCTCGCCGTCGTCGCCGGCGCCGCGGGGGCCCAGACAGCGGCGGCGTGGCGCCGCGTCGGTGGCCGGGCCAACCGGGCGGTGGCCGGGCTGACCGCGCTGCTCATGCCGCTCGCCGCGGCCATGGGAACTGCCACGCTGGGTCTGGTGGCGATGGTCGCGGCGTGGGTGGCGCTGGCGGCGGCCGCCCTGGACGGCCATCGGCGCCGGACGATCTGGGCCGACGCCGGCCTCACCTTGCGCAGCGGTTACCCGGTCGGTCTGGCGGCCGGGTCGATGCTGGTGATCCGCCACCTCGAGATCGGGGCGGCGGTGTCGCTCGTGCTGTTGATGTTCGCCTACGACCTCGGCGATTTCATCGTCGGGACCGAAGCGTCGTCGCCGGTCGAGGGTCCGATCGCCGGGATGGTCGCGGCCATGGTGATCGCCTTCGCCCTCGGCGTCTTCACCGTGCCGCCGTTCAGCCTCGGCTCCGCGCTCGTGTTCGGCGGTCTGGCGGCCGCGCTGTTCCCACTCGGCCAGCTCACGGCCACCGAGCTGCTCCCGGCGGCCGACGCCAGGGCCCCGTCACTGCGGCGGGTCGACACGCTCGTGCTGGCCGCGCCGGTCTGGATGGTGCTGCTCTGGCGGTTCATCGGCTGAGCGCACCTGGGCGCCTCGGGGCTTCGACGAGGCAGGCACCCGACCAACTCGGTACGCTCGGTGGTGGTCGCGTGACGACCACTGAGAACAGCGACGGTCCACCGGCCGCCGCCCGACGCCCCCGAGGCGAGCCATGACCGTCGATGATCGCCTGCTGGCCAACGACTACCTCACCGGACTCGACGCCAAGCCCATCGAGGACATCCGCGCCATGCGGGCCGAGTGCGTGGCGGTCGAGACCGGGCTGTCCTACCTGCGGCGGATGGTGCAGGGTCCGCTCGACATCGTGAACCGCGAGCTGGTGCGGCGCGAGGTGGGATCGCACGCGGATCGCTCGACGCTCATCGACGAACTGCCCGGGATCCTCGCCGACGGGCCCCGCCCGTCCGGTGTCGGCCGCCTCTCCCAGCAACTCGAGCCGACGGCGGTCGATGCCGAGCTGACCGCCGAGCTCGACGACATCCTGGGTGGCGGCGTCATCGCCGACGTGACCAGCCTCGACGACGCGCAGCTCCAGGCGCTCCGCACCCGCCTCGAGGTGTTCGAGCACCGGGTCTCCGAGCGCCGCCACGCCTTCTTCGACCGCATCGACGCCCTGGGCGCCGAGCTCTCCCGCCGCTACCGCTCGGGTGAAGCCACGGTCGACGACCTGCTCGACTGAGCAACCTGCTGGGCTCTCCGGTCGGCGAGCCTCCCTTCGAGCGCCTTCGGCATCTGGGTGACACCGTTCGAGCGGCTCCGCCTGGCGGCTGCGCCGCGACTCCGGAAGTGCGCCGATTTGGGCCGTGCCCGTAGGCTTGGGCGGTGGACCGCCCCGACCCGCGCCCCGATCCGGCGCTCAGCACCCCGGTCGTGGCCCGGTCGCCGCGGGAGCTCGGCGACTTCATCCGTGAGCAGCGCCGCCTGGGTCGGCTCTCGCTGCGCAAGCTCTCCGAGATCTCGGGCATCTCGAACCCCTACCTCAGCCAGATCGAGCGGGGCCTGCGACGCCCCTCCGCCGAGATCCTCCAGCAGATCGCCCGGGCGCTGTCGTTGTCGGTCGAGACCCTCTACGTCCGGGCCGGCATCCTCGAGCCGTCGAGCGCCGAACGCTCCCTGACCGACCAGATCCGCCACGATCCCTGGCTCGACGACGAGCAGAAGCGGGCACTGATCCACATCTACGAATCGTTCCGGGCCGCTCATCTCGACGCGGAATCCGAGACCGATGGGCGGCGTTGGGCCTGACCGTGCGCACCCTGGCCGTCCTCTCGATGCACACCTCGCCGCTAGCCCAGCCGGGCGCCGGCGACAGCGGCGGCATGAACGTCTACGTGCGCGAGTTGGTGTCGGCACTCGCCCAGGCGGGAGTGCGGACCGACGTGTACGTCCGCCGGTGGCGCGACGACCTGCCCGAGGTGGTCGAGGTCGAACCCGGGTTCCGGGTCGTGCACATCGACGCGGGTCCGGCCGACCTGGTCAAGGAGAAGCTGGCCGACGTGGTGGACGAGTTCACCGACGCGGTCGGCGAACACCTGGCGTCCACGCACCAGACCGATGCCATCCACGCCAACTACTGGCTGTCGGGCCTGGCCGGCCACCGCCTCAAGCACGAGCTGTCGTTGCCGCTGGTCTCGACCTTCCACACGCTGGCTCGGGTCAAGGCCGAGATGGGCGACGCCGAACCGGCCCGTCGCGCCCGGGCCGAGACCGAGGTGATCGGCTGCTCTGACGCCATCCTGGCCTCGTGCGAGGCCGAGGCCAACCAGCTGGTCGAGCTCTACGGCGCCGCCCGGGACCGCATCGAGATCGTCCCGCCCGGTGTCGACCACGCGTTCTTCTCACCGGGTGAGCAACGCGGCGCCCGCCGGGCGCTGCACCTCGGCGACCACCCCGTGCTCCTCTTCGTCGGCCGGATCCAACCGCTCAAGGGCGCCGACGTCGCCGTCCGGGCGTTGGGCGAGCTGTCCCGCGTCCATCCGGACGCGTTGCTGGTCGTCGTCGGTGGCGCCAGCGGCGAGGACGGCCCGGCCGAGGAGGTCCACGTGCGGGGGCTGGTCTCGGAGCTGGGTCTCACCGATCGCGTGCGCTTCGTCCCACCCCAGCCCCACCACCTGCTGTCGACCTACTACCGCGCCGCCGACGTGTGCGTGGTGCCCAGCCGGTCCGAGTCGTTCGGCCTGGTGGCGCTGGAGGCCGCGGCCTGTGGCACTCCGGTGGTGGCCGCCGACGTCGGGGGTCTGACCACCCTCATCGACCACGGCCGGACAGGTTTCCTCGTCGACGAGCGCGATCCCGCCACCTACGCCCGGTTCGTCGACGCCATCCTGTCCGACCCGGCTCGGGCGGCGGGCATCGGCCGCGCCGCCCGGCACCGATCGCGCGACTACCGGTGGTCCACCACCGCGGGCCGCCTCCGGCGGGTCTACGCCGATCTCACCGCCCGGGCCCTCGTCGAGTGCGCCTGAGCTCTCGGCCGGCGAGCTGAGATGGCCGACGAGATCGCCGAGCCGGAGCAGCTCGATGCGCTCGAGTCGCTGATCGACCGGTGGCTGGCGGGAGAGCTGGCCGGCAACCCGGCGGTCGTGGCCGTCGACCGGGGTGAGCCGGGGGAGCGACGGTGGTACGTGCGCCTGGCCGGCGAGCAGAAGGACACGTTCACGATCTGGTTCACACTCGGCCAGCGCACGCTGCAGTACGAGACCTACGTCATGCCCGGCCCGGTCGAGAACCACGCCGAGCTCTACGAGCACCTGCTGCGGCGCAACCTCGGCCTCAACGGCGCCGCGTTCGCCATCGGGGCCGAGGACGCGGTGTTCCTCGTCGGCCACCTCGGCGTGTCGGCCATCGACGAGGGCGAGCTCGACCGCATCCTCGGCTCGCTCTACGCCTGGGTCGAGCAGTTCTTCCGCCCCGCCATGCGCATCGGCTACGCCAGCCTGTTCAAGGGCTGACCCGCACATCTTCGGGTGGTGGGGTTGCGTGTCATAGTATTTCATGTCATTCTCGTTCCGGCGGGCGGGGCCGGGGACATCGGGGAAGGTGCACCGGTCCCGCTCACCGGTTACCGATCGGACCCGATTCGGCGCAATCGGCCCGGCCGGTAGGGTGCGGCGATGACACGACTGGCCGTGGTCGGTGGCGGGCGGATGGGCGAGGCCCTGCTGGGCGGGCTGTTGGGCGCGGGCTGGGCCGAGCCGGAGGATCTCGTCGTGGTCGAGCCGGTCGCCGGGCGGCGCGACGAACTGGCCACCCGCTATCCGGGCGTGGGACTGAGCGAGGAGCCGGTCGCGGCCGACGGCGTGGTCGTGGCGGTCAAACCCGACCAGGTCGAGTCGGTGTGCGCGTCGCTGGTCGGCCTGGGGGTCGGGCGGTTGCTGTCGATCGCCGCCGGCGTCACCCTCGCCCGCATCGAGGCGGCCGCGCCTGGCCTCCCAGCCGTGCGGGCCATGCCCAACACGCCGGCCCTGGTCGGCGCGGGTGCCGCGGCCATCGCCGGGGGGACCTTCGCCTCGGGCGACGACCTCGACTGGGCCGAAGGCATCCTCGGATCAGTCGGCATCGTCGTGCGGGTCAAGGAGCCCCTGCTCGACGCGGTGACCGGTCTGTCGGGATCCGGTCCGGCCTACGTCTTCCTCGTCGCCGAGGCGCTCATCGAGGCCGGCGTGCTGGCCGGGCTGCCCCGCGACGTCAGCCACGACCTCGCGGTCGCCACCCTGCTCGGGTCGGCCCGGCTGCTCGACGAGACCGGCGACGACCCGGCCGCTCTGCGCGCCGCGGTCACCTCCCCGGCCGGAACGACCGCGGCCGGCCTGCGCGTGCTCGAGGACCGCGCCACCCGCGCCGCGTTCATCGCCGCGGTGGTCGCCGCCGCCGACCGGTCCCGCCAGCTGGCCGAGGGCTGACACGTTGAGAGGGTTCCCATGATCATCGTGGTGATGTTCGGGATCCTCGTGGCATTGGTGGTGGTGTACGCGGTGATGAACGTGGTCGTGCGCCGCCGATTCCTGTCCGAGGCCGAGAGCGCGGAGTTGACCGAGGAGGAGCTCGAGGAGGTCACCGGCGCGGGAGGTCGTCTTGAGCTGAAGTCGTCCGGGTTCGGGCGGGGGACTCTCTGGCGCCTCACACGAAGGTCTGGATCGGAGCCGCCTCCAGAGCCGTGATCGGTGGTCGTCTCTGGGCTGACAGGTAGCGGGCGGGGAACCGGTAGCGTCGGGTCGCCATGGCTCTGCGGTACGACACGATCTCCTTCCTCTCCGACTACGGCCACGACGACGAGTTCGTCGGGGTCGTGAAGTCGGTGATCCGGGCCATCGCGCCCGACGTGGCCGTGATCGACGTGTCCCACGAGGTGCCGGCCCACGACGTGCGGGCCGGCGGCCTGGCGCTCGCCCGCAGCGCCCAGTACCTCTGCCCGGGCGTCGTGCTGGCCGTGGTCGACCCCGGCGTGGGCGGCCCCCGTCGAAGCGTGGCCGTCGAGGTCGGCGACGGCGCGTCCGTGCTGGTCGGACCAGACAACGGGCTGCTGGCACCGGCGGTGGCGCTGGTCGGCGGCGCCTCCCGTGCGGTCGAGCTCACCGAGGTCGCGTTCCAGCTCGAGGCCCCCGGTGCCACCTTCGCCGGCCGGGACGTCTTCGCCCCGGCCGCCGCCCACCTGTGCCAGGGCGTCGACCTCCACGATCTGGGCCCGGCGATCGACCCGGCCGGGCTCCTGCCGAGCGTGCTGCCCATCAGCCACCTCGACGACACGGGGGCGATGGTCGCCGAGGTGCTGTGGGTCGACCGGTTCGGCAACGCGCAGCTGAACGTCGATCCCGCCGAGGTCGAGCCGTTCGGCGATCGCATCCGTCTTCGCCTCGGCGACGACAGTCGCGTCGCCAAGGTCGTGGGCTCCTACGACGAGATCGGTCCGGGCGAGATCGGACTGGTCGTCGACTCCTACGGCGTGCTGTCGATCGCGGCCGGTCAGCGGTCCGCCGCCGACCAGCTCGCGATCCGGGCCGGCACCACGGTGCTGCTCGACGGCCTCGACGACGACACCCCCGACGTCGTCACCGAGCGCACGGTCACCCGGGTGCAGATCGGCGTGCCCTCCCGCGGAGAGCCGGCATGAGGCGCGGCACGACGATCGCGCTGGCGGTGCTGCTCGTCGCGATCCTCGGCTCTGCGTTCCTGCAGCTGGTGGTCTTCGGCCGCTAGTGCCCCGTCCACGTCGCCTGCGTCCGGCGCAGGGCGGTCAGCTGGCGGTGGCGAGCCGGTCGCGGGTGAAGCGCCGCCCGTTGCGCGCGAGCAGCGCCAGGGCGATCGCCCAGATCACGACACCGACGCCGATCACGCCGAGGGGCGGAGCCAGCAGCAGCAGCGAGGCATATCCGGCCGCCAGGAAGATGAGCGGGAGGATGACGGCGCCGCCGAGTTGGTTGGCCTCCTGGGTGGTGCGGGCCCGGGACGACACCGCCACGAGCAGGCCGAGCGCCAGCAGCGCGACCGCGGGGGCGATCCAGACGATGACGACGGCCCACTGGACGAACGGGATGAACGCCCGGTGCATCACCGGCCACGCCACCACGTCGGCCAGCACGGCGTAGGCGAGCGAGCCGACGGTCGTGATGACCAGCGCGGGCAGGTACGCGCTCAGCACCTTGGCCAGGAAGATGTCGCGGTCGGCGATGGGCAGCAGCAGGAGCCCCTCGAGCGTGCGCCGTTCCTTCTCCCCCGCGAACGCGTCCGCGGCCAGCACGGCCGACACCATCAAGGGGATGACGAGCAGCAGCGGCGACAGCAGGTAGCCGAGCACGAGCACGACGATCTGCTCGCGGGCGGGAAGGTGGGTGATGGGTCCGGCGAGGCGGTGCAACATCGGCGAGTTGAGCGCGCTCGACACCGAGGTCGTCGGCGCGCTGCGGGCGAACAGCCCCAGGCCCACGGGCAACACGATGAGCAGCACGGTGGGCACGATGATCATGGGCAGCACGATCGCCTTGCTGCGCCGCACGGCCTTGAGGTCCTTGCCCACCACCAGCCGGATGGCCGCCCAGTCGCGCGGCGGTCGACGGTCGCCGCCGGTCGCGGTCGCCCGCACCGTGGCCGTCGTCGGCTCGGCCGGTTCGCCCGGCTCGGGCGCCGGGTTCGGCCCGGGTCGCGTCTCGACCACGCTCATGCCCCGTCCGTTCCGGTCGCGGCCTGCAGCCGGTGGCCGAAGCCGTCGGTGAGCGCGACATCGCCGGTCTCGGCCAGGATGCGGGCTTCGATCTCGAAGTAGACGTCCTCGAGGGTCGGCGGGTGCGATCGCACCTCGTACACGGCGACGCCCTCGGCGACGAGTGCGGCCACGACGCGCGGGAGCACCTCACGGTCGGCGACGCGACATGACGCCCCGACCGGCGCGACCTCGACCGACGAGGTACCGGCCACGTTGGCGATGGTGGCGAGCTGCGCCGGACCGGCGGGAGCACCCAGATCGATGCTGGCGGCCGACCCTTCCCAGATCTGCGCGGCCAGCTCGTCAGGCCGACCGAACGCACGAAGCACCCCGCGGTGCAGCACGGCCATGCGGTCGGCCAGGCGGCCCGCCTCGCCGAGGAAGTGCGTGGCCAGGACGATCGTGCGGCCCTCGCCGGCCAGCGACTGGATGAGGTCGATGACGTCCCGCGTCCCCGCCGGATCGAGGCCCGAGGTGGGCTCGTCGAGGAAGAGCACGTCGGGATCGTGCAGCAGCGCCCTGGCCAGCGCCACGCGCTTGCGCTGCCCGGTCGAGAAACCCTGGGTGAGGTCGTCGGCCCGGTCGACCATGCCGAACCGCTCGAGCAGCTCCTCGACCCGCACCGCGGCCTCGCCGCGGTCGAACCCGCGGAGACGAGCGGTGAACACCAGGTTCTCGCGGGTCGTCAGCCGGTCGTCGAGGCCGGCGTTCTCGGTCAGCACGCCCGTGCGCCGCCGGACCTCGTCGCCTTCGGTGACCGGGTCGTAGCCGAGCACGCGGGACCAGCCCGAATCGGGCTCGAGGACGCCATTCAGCAGCCGGACCGTGGTCGTCTTGCCGGCGCCGTTCGGGCCGAGCAGGGCCAGCACCTCACCGGGCTCGACCGTCAGCGTGAGGTCGGACACCGCCGGGCCGCTGGCGAACGCCCGGCTCAGCTCGTGGGTCTCGATAGCCGTGCCCATGGTCTCCCAGCTCGTCGGCGTCCCCCCAGTGTGCCGTGGCGGACGTGTGGGGCGGTGCGTCCGCGTCAGGTCGAGAGCTGGCGCAGGGCCGCCAGCACGGCGGCGACACGCTGCGAGCTGGCCGGCGGCGGCGGTCCGGCCTGGGGCTTGGGTCCGACGCTCGTGGTGGTCGATCCGCGGCCGGTGCCCCAGCCGGCGGTGACCGGCGCGGCAGTGGTGGTGGTGAAGCCCGACCCCGAGGTAGTCACGTGCGGAAGGGTGACCGGCGGTGGCGGGGTCGTGGTGGTGGGCGGCGGTGGCGGAGGCGGCGGCGGCGGCGCGGCGCCGAGGAGGTCCATGAACTTGTGGCAGGTCCACTCCAACCCGTGACCGAACGCCAGCCCGACCCCGACCCGGTTGTAGGACGGATCCACGAGGTTGGCGTAGTGCTCGGCGCTGTGCAGGAAGGCGTTCCAGACGGTGGCGTTGTCGGGACCCATGCCCACGTTCTCGCCGAGCTTGCCCCACTTCTCGGTGATGCCCGAGGTGAGGTTCGAGTGGGAGAGCACGCCCTGGACGGCCATGTGCTGGGCCCAACCCTGGGCCAGACCGGTCAGCTGGCTGTCGACCAGGAGGGGCTGGACCCCCACCTGGGCCCGCAGCGCGTTGATCCGGATCACGTAGTCGCCGGCGGTGTTGCCGCTCGCGGAGGCGGCCTGGACCGGCGCCATCACCGCGAACGTCACCGCGCACAGCGAGGTGAGGATCGTGAGATGCAGGGCTCTCCGGGGGCGGGACCGTCTCATCACAAGGCGTATCGGCAGGTTTCGGCGGGGACTGGAGCGGGATTTCCGCCCCTACTCCTACACCCATCCGACACCGGATCGACACCATTCCGACATCGAATCGCAAACATCCAGGTCGGGGCCCGATCGGAGTCGGATGGGAGCCGGGTCGGAGCCCGGTCGGAGCCCGGTCGGAGCCGAGCCACGGGGACCACCGCAGCTAGGGTGAGCGCACCGTGAACCTCGCCACCATCCTCGACGGCCACCCCGACGGCGATGTCGCCCTGATCAGTCGGGGGCGATCGACCACCTACGGTGAGCTGCGGAACCAGGTGGCCGCACTGCGTGGTGGCCTGGTGGCGGCCGGGCTGGAGCCGGGCGACCGCCTGGCCATCCTCGCCGGCAACAACTGGTACTTCGTGGCCAGCTATCTCGCCGCTCTCGGTGCCGGGCTGGTGGCGGTGCCGCTCAACCCGCTCGTCCCCATGCCGGAGCTCGCCTTCGAGCTGTCCACGACCGGCGCCAGGGGTGTGGTGGTCACGCCGGCCGCGGGTGTCGCGTTCAGCGAGCTCGACCGCACCGAGCTGCCGGACCTCGAGATCGTCATCGAGACGAGCGGCGTCGAGCTTCCCGGCGCGATCGTGCTCGACGATCTGCTCACGGCGGAGCCGACCCCCGTCCTCGAGCGCGATCCGGACGACCTCGCCGTCCTCATGTTCACGAGCGGCACGGTCGGCTCGCCGCGCGCCGCGATGTTGAGCCACGGCAACCTGCGCAGCAACCTCGACCAGATCGTGGCGGCGGGCGCGCGGGGTGACGGCGCCCAGCAGTCGGGCGACGTCGTGTTCGGCCTGCTGCCGCTCTTCCACATCTTCGGCCTCAACGTCGTGCTCGACCTGACGCTGCTGGCCGGCGCGGCGGTGCTGCTGATCGAGCGCTTCGACCCCTCGTCGGCCATCGAAGCCGTCGAGCGACACGGCGTGACGATGATGAGCGGTCCACCCACGATGTGGTCGGCCTTGGCGTCGCTGCCGGGTGTGACGGCCTCGTCGTTCGCGTCGGTGCGCTCCGCCGTGTCGGGCGCGGCGAAGTTGGCACCGGAGGTGGTCGGCGACGTGTCATCGCGACTGGGCCTCCAGTTGAGCGACGGCTACGGCCTCACCGAGACCTCGCCGGTGGTCGCGTCCGCCGCTGGCACCGACGCGCCCGTCGGCTCGATCGGACCGGCGGTGCCCGGAGTCGAGCTGCGCCTGGTCGACACCGACGGCGAGGACGTCCTCGTCGGCGACTCCGGGGAGATCTGGGTGCGGGGCCCCAACGTGTTCCCCGGCTACTGGAACGATCCCGACGCCACCGCGGCGGCGCTGACCCCCGATGGTTGGCTGCGCACCGGCGACATCGGCGTCGTCGACGACGACGGGTACGTCTACCTGGTCGATCGGGCCAAGGACATCATCATCGTGTCGGGCTTCAACGTGTTCCCCGCCGAGGTCGAGGATGTGCTGGTCACGCATCCGTCGGTCGCGCAGGCCGCGGTGGTGGGTGTGGCGCACCCCCACACGGGCGAAGCGGTCAAGGCCTATGTCGTGCTCGAAGCCGGCTCCTCGGCCGACGAGGACGACATCATCTCCTACTGCGGCGACCGGTTGGCTCGCTACAAGTGCCCGTCGAAGGTGATGTTCGTCGACGAACTACCGCACAACGTCACCGGCAAGCTCGTGCGCCGGGCGCTCCGGTAGCGGACCGGCTCCGAGCGACCGCCGCGCGGCGGGACCTTCCGGACGGTTGGTGCCGCTCGATGCCAGCAGGAAGCCGGCGAAGATCACGGCGATTCCGACGACGAGCGACACCGCGAACGCGTTCATCGCGTCGACCGTCGAGTTGAGCACTCCTCCCGCGCTGAGGACGAGCGTGCCGGCCGCGATGACGAGGTTGGCCGCCGCCAACCGACCGGCCGGGATCGCCGTCGGGCCGGCCGACGCGCTGCGCCGACGCCCCTGCAGCAGACGGATGGCGCTCCACACGGCCCCCACGATGATGACGGTGGCGGCCACGCCGGAGCCGACCCCGGCGGCGATGCGAGGGCCCGGCCCGAACACGTCGGATCCCTGCGGGAGGGCGGTGCCGCCGACGGCGTGGGTGAGGGGTACGGCGACGACGATGCCGGCGGCGAAGGCACTGAGCAGGCAGACCACCGCGGTGCTCACGTCACCCCGGCGCCGGCCGCCGAGCAGGTAGACGGTGCCGAGGGCGAGGAAGGGCACGTCGAGGATGGCGCCGAACAGGTAGAAGGACTTGAACGACCACTCGTCCCACCCGATGGCGCCGCCCAGCCAGAGGCTGGCCGATCCCAGCGCGAACATGACCAGGGAGATGGTCCACACGAGCTCGTGGGGCTGCCGGCGCTCGAGCCAACGCTCGAAGGTCGACATGGCGAAGGCCACCGCCAGCAGGGTGGCCGCCGCCGCCAGCGCAGCATGCATGCAAAGAAGCGTATGGGCGCTGGGCGCGAGGAGCGAAGTAGGCCTCATTGGGCGGTGGTGGGCGGCGGAGCAGAGCGAAGCCGCTCGCACGATGGCACCCGGATGGCGAAGCCGCTCGCAGGGAGGCTTGCCGACCGGAGAGCACAGCAAGCAGGCCGACCGGAGAGCATGGAGACGCGAGTATGTGAATGCGTGCACGTGGGGTAGCCTCGGGGCCGAGATGTCCGATCGAGCCACCCGCCGCATCCCCGAAGCCACGGTCGCCCGCCTGCCCCTGTACCTCCGCAGCCTGGTCGAGCTGAACGGTCGCACGCCGACGGTCTCGTCCGAGCGCCTGGCCGAGCTGGCGGGCGTGAACGCGGCGAAGGTCCGCAAGGATCTGAGCTATCTCGGGTCCTACGGCACCCGGGGCGTGGGCTACGACGTGCAGTACCTGGTTTTCCAGATGAGCCGCGAACTGGGCCTGACCCAGGACTGGCCCGTCGTCATCGTCGGCGTCGGCAACCTCGGTCAGGCGCTGGCCAACTACGCCGGGTTCCGCGACCGCGGGTTCCCGGTCGCCGCGCTGGTCGACGCCGATCCGGCCAAGGTGGGCCAGCGCATCGGCGACCATGTCGTGCGCCACATCGACGAGCTGCCGGCGGTGGCCGAGGAGCTCGGCGTGGCCATCGGGATCATCGCCACTCCCGCGTCGGTCGCCCAGGAGATCGCCGACCGGTTGGTGGCGGCGGGCATCACCTCGGTCCTCAACTTCGCGCCCTCGGTCGTGTCGGTTCCCGACGGCGCGTCCCTGCGCAAGGTCGACCTGGCCAGCGAGCTCCAGATCCTGAGCTTCTACCAGCAGCGGCGCTCGCCGCGTCCGACGAGCGACGCGGCCGATCCGGGCGACGACGGCTCGACTCCGGCGATCGAAGCCGTGGGCAACGGCAGTCGCGCAACGAGCCCGGCCCGGGCGAAGCGATGATCGACGAGGCGCTCTACCCGGTGCACCTGCGCCTGGCGGGGCGTCGGTGCCTCGTCGTAGGGGGCGGCCGTGTCGCGACCCGCAAGGCCCGTGGCCTCGTCGAGTGCGGGGCGGTCGTCACGGTGGTGGCCCCCGAGGTCGGCGACGAGCTCGATTCGCTCGACGGGGTGACCTGCGAGCGCCGCCGCTACCGCTCGGGCGAGGTCGCCGACTACCGGCTGGCGGTCGCGGCCACCGGCGATCCCGCCGTCGACGGCGAGGTCTTCCGGGACGGCGAGCGGCTCGGCGTGTGGGTCAACGCGGCCGACGATCCCGACCACTGCAGCGCCGTGCTGCCGGCCGTGGCCCGCCGTGGCCCGATCGTCGCCACCTTCTCGACCAGCGGGCGCAGCCCGGCGATGGCATCGTGGCTGCGGCACCGGTACGAGGGGGAGCTGGGCCCCGAGCACCTGGTGCTGCTGGACCTCCTGGCCGAGGAGCGGGACCGGCTCCGCCGGGACGGCCGGCCGACCGAGGGCCTTGATTGGCAACAGGCTCTCGACTCGGGAATGCTGGAACTCGTCCGCGAGGGCAACCTCGCCGAAGCCAAGGAGCGCCTCGAGGCGTGTCTGTCGTCGTCATCGGGCTGAACCACCGCACCGTGCCGCTCGACCTGCTCGAACGGATGACGATCGACGAGTCGCGCCTCGGCAAGGCCCTGCACGAGGTGGCCGGCCGCGAGCACGTCAGCGAGGCGGTCGTCCTCTCCACGTGCAACCGCACCGAGATCTACGTCGTGGCCGAGAAGTTCCACGGTGCCTATGCCGACGTGCGCGACTTCCTCTCCGAGCTGGCCTACCTGGCGCCCGAGGACTTCAGCGACCACCTCTACGTCGCCTACGACGAGGAAGCGGCGTCCCACCTCTTCGCCGTCACCTCGGGTCTCGACTCGGCGGTGATCGGCGAGGCCGAGATCCTCGGTCAGGTCCGCAACGCGTGGATCAGGGCCCAGGAGGAGCGCACGGTCGGTGCGTCGCTGAACCTGATGTTCCGCCACGCGCTCGAAGTCGGAAAGCGTGCCCGCACCGAGACCGGCATCTCGCGCAACATCGCGTCGGTGTCGACGGCGGCGGTGGCCATGGCGGCCGACCGCCTGGGTTCGCTCGAGGGCCGCGCCATCCTCGTGCTCGGCGCGGGGGACATGGGTGAAGGCATGGTGCGGTCGCTTGTGACCGGCGGCGTCGACGACGTGCGCATCGCCAACCGCACCTGGGACCGCGCCGTCGAGTTGGCCGGCCGCCTCGGGGGACGGGCCGTGCGCCTGGCCGACCTCGACGGGTCGTTGGCCGAGATCGATCTGCTGCTCACGTCGACGGGGGCGTCCTCACTGATGCTCGAGCACGGCGACCTCGCCCGCACTATGGCGGCGCGCGCCGGGCGTCCGCTCCTGATCGTCGACGTCGCCGTCCCGCGCGACATCGATCCTGCCGCGGGCGACATCGACGGCGTCACGCTGCTCGACATGGACGACCTGCGCGCCTTCGCCGCCGCCGGTCAGGCCGAGCGCCGCCGCGAGGTGGCCGCCGTCCGCCGGATGGTCGACGAGGAGGTGGTCCGCTTCACCGCGGTGAGCACGGCGCAGGAGGTGGCGCCCCTCGTCGCCGCGCTCCACGAGCGCGGCGAGGCGATCCGCTCGGCTGAGCTCGAGCGGTTCCGCGCCCGACTGGCCGGGCTCGACGACCGCCAGGTCGAGGCGGTCGAGGCGCTGACCCGTGGCATCGTGGGCAAGCTGCTGCACGAGCCGACGGTCGAGGTCAAGGACGCCGCCGGCTCACCTCGGGGCGAGCGTCTGGCCGACGCGCTGCGCGACCTGTTCACGCTCGAGTGATCGGGCGCGGCTCGAGCGGCCGAGAGCGGGAAACCGGCTCGAGCGGCCGGGAGCGGGAAACCGGCTCGTGACCGGGAGCCTCCTGCGCATCGCCACCCGGGGGAGCGCATTGGCGCGCTGGCAGGCGGAGCACGTCGGCGAGTCGCTCCGCTCCGCCGATCCGACGGTCACCGTCGAGCTGGTGGTGGTCGAGACGTCGGGCGACCGCAACCTCGAGGTGCCGATCTGGGAGATGGGGGGCAAGGGCGTCTTCGTCAAAGAGGTCCAGGCCGCGGTGCTGGCCGGACAGGCGGACGTGGCGGTCCACTCGGCCAAGGACCTGCCGGCGGTGACCCACGACGACCTTGTGATCGCGGCGGTGCCCCGACGCGCCGATGCCCGCGACGCCCTGGTCGGCTCGACGTTGGACGACCTCGCGGCGGGCGCAGTGGTGGCGACGGGGTCGGTGCGTCGCCGGGCCCAGCTGGCGTGGCTGCGCCCGGACCTCACCTTCGCCGGATTGCGCGGCAACATCGACACGCGGCTTCGGCGGGCCGGCGAGTACGGCGCGATCGTCGTGGCCGCGGCCGCGCTCGACCGACTGGGTCTGGCCGACCGGGCCACGCAACTGCTGTCGCCTTCGGTGATGCTGCCGCAGGTCGGACAAGGCTCGCTGGCGGTCGAGTGCCGGGTCGGACGATGACGACACCCGGCACCGGCTCGGCCTGATCGACGACGGGCGCAGCCGCGCCGTACTCGAGGCCGAGCGGGGGTTCCTGGCCGAGCTCGGCGGCGACTGCGACCTGCCGGCGGCCGCGTACGCGACGTGGTCCGACACGGGCGACGAGCTCGTGCTCGAGGGCCTGCTGGCGTCGGCCGACGGTCACGTCGTGCTGCGCCGCGACGCGACGTGCGCATGGTCCGACGGCGGTGATGCAGCGTCCGGCGTCGCGCCGCTCGGTGCCTCCGTCGCGAGGCGGCTGCTCGACGACGATGGTGGCGCGAGCCTGTTCGACCGATGACCGCGACCGGCAGTCGTTGGCCGGGGTAATGTTGTCAGGCTGACTGCCAATACCTCTCGCCGATCGAGGAGACATCGTCATGGCTGAGACACCGGATCTGGCCGACGGGATCGACGGACGGGTGGCGCGGCGCGAGCGCAACCGCGACGCGGTCGTCGACGCCATCATGGTGCTGGTCCAGTCCGGCGAGATCGAGCCGAGCATGGCGCAGGTCGCCGAGGTGGCCGGTGTCTCCGAGCGGTCGATCTTCCGGCACTTCGAGAGCCGCGAGGCGCTGGTTGCCGCCGTCATCGAGCGCCAACTCGAGGTGGTGGGGTCGTTCCTGCGTGAGATCCGGCCGGACGGTCCGGTGGTCGACCCGCGTCCGTGCGCTCATGGCCGAGCGGGCCCGCCTGTTCGAGGAGATCACGCCGATGCGCTACTGCGCGTTGCGGGCAGCCGACCGGTCCGAGCTGGTGGCCGAGCAGTTGAACAACGCCCGGACGTGGTTGCGGGAGGAACTCGAGTCCGTCTTCGCCCGCGAGCTCGATCGCCGCCCACCGGCCGGAGGCCCGCGACCTGCTCGACACGCTCGAGCTCGTCACCAGCTGGGAGGCATGGAACGTCCTGCGCCAGCACCAGGGCGCCACGGTGAGCCGGGCCCGCCGCGTAACCGAACGCCTCGCCCTCCGCGCCCTCACCCCCTGAGCTTTCCGGGCTTGCGGCTTCCGGACGGGTGGGGTCAGGCGGGGGCTTCGACCTCGAGGGAGCGGACCTCGAGCGGGGCGAGCGTGTCGTGGAGGTCGGCGACGAGGTCGGAGCGGAGGGCGGCGACGGCGGGATCGTCCCAGCGGTTGTGCCACTGGTGCGGGTCCTCGTCGAGTTGGTACAGCTCGCCCTCGGTGCCGTCGTACTGGACCGGCGCGACCTTGAGCACGCCGTCGCCCCAGACCTTCTCGAGCCCGTTGGGCTGGCCGCCGGTGCTCGGCTCGTAGACCGTGCACAGCCAGCCGTCGCGGTAGACCGAGCGCAGGTGGTAGCCGTAGCCGGGGAACTGGCTGTCCCACTCGCAGATGGCCCGCTCCCGCCCGGAGCCGTCGGCCACCGGCAGGGCGGCGCCCTGCATCCACTCGGCCGGTTCGACGCCGGCGATGGCGCAGAAGGTCGGGGCCAGGTCGACCTGGCCGACGGGGTCGGACACGACCGCCGGTGTCACCCCGGCCGACGGGGCGGGTCGCCACACCATGGGCAGGCGCATCAGCGAGTCGGTGTGGAACGGTCCCTTGTAGATGAGGCCGTAGTCGCCCTGCAGCTCGC
Organism: uncultured Microthrixaceae bacterium; assembly: GCA_963776435.1. Classification (GTDB taxonomy): domain Bacteria; phylum Actinomycetota; class Acidimicrobiia; order Acidimicrobiales; family Acidimicrobilacustridaceae; genus UBA4742. Next base: position 1,445,985 of record CAVZMK010000010.1, on the reverse strand, counting down.
CGTGGTCGGTGGTGAAGAAGATGTCGGTGTCGTCGAGCCAGCCCCGGGCCGAGATCTGGTCGACGACCCGCCCGCAGGCCTCGTCGATCAGCTCGTTCATCACGTGGACCTTGGCGTTGAGCTCGCGGATGTTGTCGTCGGTGAGGCTCTGGGGCCGGAACGCAGGCCGGGCCACCCTCCTGGTTGTTCCAGCGCGCCCTCGTAGTACGCGAGCCAGTGGGCCGGCTTCTGCGCCGAGGACCTCGCGGATCTTCTCCGGCGAGCCGGGATGGCCGGGCGGCAGGTCGAGGTCCTGCCACGGCACACGACCGAGCTCGGACGCAGGCGGGTCCCACGGGTGGTGCGGGTCGGGGAAGCTCATCCAGACGAACCAGTCGTCGTCGTCGGTGTAGCTCGCGAGCTGGTCGACCACGAGGTCGGCGATCCAGTCGGTGTGGTACCACTCGCGGGGGATCGGGTTGTTCTTCGTCTCGGGCGCACCCGTGTCACCACCGGGCTCGGCGTCGAGCAGGTCGGCGAAGCTGTGCAGGTGCTCGGGGTGGTTGCGCGGCGAGCCACCGGCCGTAGTGGCTGACCTTGACGTTGCCGAAGGCGGCCACGTGCATCGCCTGGACCGACCGGTCGAAGCCGCGCCACGGCCCCTCGTCGCCCTCCCTCGGTCGCTGGTTCTCCCGCCACTTCAGCTGAGGGTCGAACCCGGGCTCGAAGTGGGCCTTGCCCAGCAGGGCGGTGCGGTAGCCGGCCTTCTCGGCCAGGTAGGCGGCGATGCTGGGCGCGTCCTCGGGCAGCGGGATGCCGTTGGCGACCACACCGTGCGTTCGCACGTACTGCCCGGTGAGCATGGTCGAGCGGGCCGGCATGCACACCGTGTTCTGGTTGTAGGCCCGCTGGAAGTTGACGCCCTCGGCCGCCAGGCGGTCGACGACCGGCGTGCGGGCGATCGTGCCGCCGTTGCACCCGAGGCTGTCGTAGCGCTGCTGGTCGGTGGTGATGAACAGGATGTTGCGGCCCATGGCGGCGACCCTTTCACCCCTTCCCAGGGGAATCTACTGTCAGTTAGACTGCCACTACATCAGCAGACCGTCAATCGGCTGACCTTCGGCAAGGAGTCGACCCGATGCAGGTTCTCCGCACACCCGACGAGCGCTTCGAGGGCCTCGACGGCTTCCCGTTCACGCCGCACTACAGCGAGATCCCCGACCAGGACGGTGGCACGCTGCGGGTTCACTACCTCGACGAGGGCCCGGCCGACGGCGAGGTCGTGCTGCTGCTCCACGGTGAGCCGTCGTGGTGCTACCTCTACCGCAAGATGATCCCCGTGCTCGTCGCGGCCGGGCTCCGTTGCATCGCGCCCGACCTCGTCGGTTTCGGCCGGTCCGACAAGCCGGCGGCTCGCGACGACTACACCTACGCCCGCCACGTCGAGTGGATGCGCTCGCTTCTGTTCGATGTCCTCGATCTCGACCGCATCACGCTGGTGTGTCAGGACTGGGGAGGCCTCATCGGCCTTCGTCTGGTGGCCGAGCACCCGCAGCGGTTCGCCCGCGTCGTCGCCGCCAACACGTTCCTGCCGGTGGGCAACACGCCGGCCGGCGAGGCGTTCATGAACTGGCGCCGGTTCTCGCAGGAGATCGAGACCTTCCCGACCGGGTTCATCGTCAACGGCGGCTGCACCTCCGACCTCCCGGCCGAGGTGGTCGCCGCCTACGACGCGCCCTTCCCGGACGAGACCTTCAAGGAAGGCGCCCGCCAGTTCCCCACCCTCGTGCCGATCACGCCCGACGATCCGGCTTCGGAGGCGAACCGCGCCGGTTGGACCGTACTCGAGCAGTTCGACAAGCCGTTCCTGACCGCGTTCAGCGACGGCGACCCGATCACGGCCGGCTCGGACGCGGTGCTCCAGGCCCGCATCCCCGGCGCCGCCGGCCAGCCCCACACCACCATCGTCGGCGGCGGCCACTTCCTCCAAGAGGACAAGGGCGAGGAGCTGGCGGCTGTCGTCGTCGACTTCGTCGCCGCCAACCCGGCCTGAGCCGAAGGAGAACCCAAGTGCCGATCACCCCCAACGCCGAGCAGTTCGCGGCCTATGCGTCGAGCGACAACGACGGCGAGGTCGTCATGCTCAACCTGCTCAAGTTCAAGGCCCGGGCCGACGACGCCGGCGACGACGCCGGCAGCACCGGTGCCGACGCCTATGGGCGCTACGCCGACTCGGTCATCAAGATGGTCGAGGCCCGCGGCGGCAAGCTGCTCTGGCTCGGTCGCGCCGACCACGTGTTCATCGGGGACGTCGACGCCAACGCCTGGGACTCGGTCGCGCTCGTGAGCTACCCGAACCGTCAGGCCTTCCTCGACATGATCAGCACACCCGACTATCAGGACGCGCACGAACACCGGTCGGCCGGGCTCGAGGACACCCTGCTCATCGCCTGCACGCCGCAACTCGACCGGCTACGGACGTCCTCCTAGCCTTCCGGGTGGACGTCGACCCGCGTCCTCAGCGCTACGCGTAGCCGACCTTCTGGTCCGTGACGCGGAAGCGAGCCATCGACACCGCGAGGAACAGCGCGGCCATCGCCAACAGCACACCGATCGGCAGGAGCACACCGCCTACCCCGTGCCCGTCGAGGATCACACTGCGGAACCCGCGCATGACCCAGTAGGTCGGGGTGACCGGACCGATGGCCTTCGCCCATCCCGGAAGCACGCTGAACGGCACCAGCGCGCCGCCGATCGCGCCAAACAGAACCAGTCCCCCGAAGGCGAGCGCGCTCGCCTGCTGGAGGGTGCGGCACAGGGCGGTGATCATGACGCCGAGCAACACCAGGCAGGTGCTGAACGCGACCACCAAGGGGAGCAGGACGGCCAATGGCCCATGGACGCGAAGGTCGAGCATCGGGGTCGCGAGGGCAAACACGACCACGAACTGGGCCACTGACAGGGACAGCCTCGGAAGCGCCTTGCCGGCGATGATCTCGAGCGAGGTGGCCTGGCTGGATCGCAGACGATCCCACGTCGCCCAGCCGTATTCGGCGAAGAAGGCGAAGCTCGTCATTCCCACGATGTAGAAGCCGTTCGCGACCGCCTCGCCCGGGACGACCTGTTCGGCGCCGTTCGCGTGCGGATATCCGGTGGTAACCAGGGCCAGGCGGAAGGTCGGCTTCAGGAACGCCATCAAGAAGAGCGGGAAGACGAGCAGGATCATGACCGGCAACGGGTCGCGGGCGATCAGGATCAGCTCGTGGTGTGCGATTGCCCGTACCCGCCTAAGCGACATGACGGGCCTCGTCGACGGTCGAGTCGTACCGGCGGCCAGTCAGGTCGATGAACACCGTCTCGAGACTGGGTCGGACGATCTCGAACGACCGGACGGACTCGATGTCCGGTCCGAGCTGCGCGAGCAGGTGTGCCGTCGCGGTACCGGGATCGTCGGTTCGCATGCGCAGGGTGGGACCATCGAGGTCGATCGATGTGCCGCGGGGCGCGATCAGATCAGGTGGCCGCTCCCGGAAGCAGATCTCTACGACCGAGGTTCCGTTCGTGGCGACCAGCTCGGCCACCGACCCGCGCACGACGACGTGGCCGGCGTCGAGGATCACGACCGAGGCGGCGAGACGTTCGATCTCGGTGAGGTAATGCGTGGAGTAGACGACGGCCGAACCTTGGGCGGCCAGTTCGGTGACGAGATCGAGCAGCTGGGCGCGGGTGTGCACGTCGGCGCCGGTGGTCGGCTCGTCGAGCAGGATCAGTGGCGGCCGATGGGTGAGCGCGATGGCGCTGTGGAGTCGGCGCCGCTCCCCACCGGAGAGCTCGGCGGCCCGCCGGTCGAGCAGTCCGCCGAGCCCCAGCGCCGCCGCGACCCGGTCGACCGCATCGCCCACCTCTCGCCGCCGTACTCCTCCGAGCTCGGCGAAGAACCGCAGGTTCTGCCGGCACGTCAGCGTGGGGTAGACGCCGGTCTCCTGCGGAGCCACGCCCAGGTACCGACGGGCACGCCCTGGGTCTCGGGCGACGTCGACCCCAGACAGCCGGACCGTACCCGAGTCCGGTCGAACCAGGCCGCAGACGATCGACACGAATGTCGTCTTGCCCGCGCCGTTGGGTCCGAGCAGCCCGACGACCTCGCCAGCGCAGACACGCATGTCCACATCGTCGAGGGCCGGCCGGCCGTCGTAGGCCTTCGTCAGCCCGACCGCATCGAGCAGAGGCGCCTCGCTCACCCTCCCTCATCCGCCGTTCCCGCCTGAGATACCATTACGTATCTAAGATACGGAAATGTTCATTCTTGTCAAGACCACCCGTGGAGCACAATGCGAGGCATGAGCCTCGACGAGCACGCCGACGCGTCGTCCCCCGTCGAGCGATGGACACCCGAGCGCCGCCGGGCCCGAACCAGGGCAGCCCTGGTCGAGGCGGCGAAGTACGTCTTCGCCCGGAAGGGCTTCGAGGGCGCGTCGCTCGACGAGATCGCAGAGACGGCCGGCTACACCCGGGGCGCGATCTACAAGCACTTCGACGGGAAGGAGGAGCTGCTCTTCGCGGTGTACGACCGGATCAACGACCAGGCGCTGCAGCGCTACGCGGCACTGCTCGAGTCCGACCGGTCGTACGCGATCGACCCCGGTGCCATCACCGAGACCTGGCAGGAGCTCTTTGCGGAGGACACCGACCTGCGGGCGCTCGACCTCGAGTTCCAGCTGTACGAGCTCCGCCACCCCGAAGTGCGAGAGCGCGCCGCCGCGCACCGCAAGAAGAATCGAGAGCTGGTGGCGACGTTCATGCGCTCGCACTCGCGCGACGACAACTTCGAGTTCCTGGTTCCGGTCGAAGAACTGTCCTCGATCCTGTTGATCACGTCGGACGCGTTCAGCACGGCAGCGCAGACCGATCCCGATGCCGCTGCCCTCTACCGCACCTTCCTCGCGCTCTTCCTGCCCACCGTCATCCGCGACGTCGGCGTGTGAGCGAGCCGAGCCGTTCGATCGACGCCGCGCCAGAGATATCGGACGGTCTCGTCGACCTGCGCGAATCGCTCGGACCGGTGGCCGACCTCGTGGTCACGCGGGCGCGAGTCGGCGACGTCGTCGTGGTCGGTCTGGCTGGCGGCGTGGCTGCCGGCAAGACGGTCGCGGCGGGCGCGCTGGCGTCGGTGCTGTCCGATCGCGACGGACTGGCCGTCGAGGTGGTCTCGACCGACGGCTTCCTCTTCCCGAACGCGGAGCTCGACCGCCTCGGGCTGACCGCCCGCAAGGGGTTCCCCGAGAGCTACGACCGCGACGCACTGGTGGGCTTCATCACCGCGGTCAGGAAGGGCCGAGGGCCGGTGGCTGCCCCGCAGTACGACCACCTCACCTACGACGTGCAGCCCGACGAGCCCCATCTCGTCGCGCACGTCGACGTCGTGATCCTCGAGGGCGTCAACGTCCTGCAGGAACCGTTCGCCGACCGGCTCGACCTGGCGGTCTACCTCCACGCCGACGAGCTCGACGTCCGCCGCTGGTACCACGCACGGATCCGGCGTCTGCGGGCTGAGGCCCCCGGCGACGGCAGCTCGTTCTACGACGCGTTCGCGGGGATGAGCGACGACGAGTTCGCCGTGGTCGCCGACGTGGTGTGGGAGTCGGTCAACCGGCCCAACCTGGTCGACCACATCGAGCCCACGCGCGCGCACGCCGACGTCGTGATCGAGAAGGCGGCCGACCACTCGATCCGCTCCCTCGCGGTTCGGCTCGATTGACCCCCTCTACGGGGGTCAATCGAGCCCGGAAGGCTCGGGTCAGGTGCTCTCGGGGACCTGGGGGTCGCGCCACATGAACCAGATGGTCGGGCCGTCCTTGCCGAGGCGGGTCTCACCGGTGACCTCGAACCCGAACCGCCGGTAGTAGGGCACGTTGGTGTCCTTCGACGACTCGAGGTAGCAGGGCAGCCCGATGCGATCGCACCGGTCGGTGACCTGGCGGATCAGCGCGCCGCCGATGCCCTTGCCCTGCTCGGTCGGGTCGGTGCCGAGGACGGCGAGGTACCAGTGCGGCTCGCGGGGGTGCTGCGACTCGACCGCCCGCTCGATCTGCAACGAGGCGAACACCCGCATGCCGAAGGCCCGCAGCAGCTCGGGCGCCGACCGCACCAACGCCATGTTGCCGAGCTTCCAGTGGCCCGGGGGCTTCCACAGGGCGGCACCCTGCAGGTCGGGGGTGGTGAACACCGATCCGACGTTCATGGCGTCCTTCAGGTACGCGTGGAAGGTCAGCCGCAACCGCTTCTCGCACGTGGCCGGGTCGGGGAACAGCCACATCCACACCGGGTCGTCGAGGAAGGCGCGGGCCAGCACCCCGCTGAGCTCCTCGCGATCGTCGGGCGTGGCCACCTTGACGGTGGGAGCCGCCGGACGCGGCCCGAGCCTTCGCCAACCTGTCGCGTCAGCGAGTCCGGTGGCGTCGCTGACGCGACAGGTTCGGGGGGAGTCTCGGGTTCGTCGGTCATGACAGGCGGAACCAGCTGTCCATGTGGTCGAGCATGGCGTCGGCCACCAGGCCGCGGTCGGGCAGCGTGTTGGCCATGCCGTAGATCGGGGCCATGCCGCCCGGCGTGTCCGGGTGGTCGCGCACGTCGTCGATGGCGTCGCGGAGGTCGGTGAGGAACCGCTCGGCCACTCCGGGCTGGGTGTGGCGCAGCGTCACGCACAGGTGCACGGCGGCCGGTCGGTGGAGCCCGTTGAGGGCCCAGCCCCGTCGGCGTCATGGCGTCGTACACCCGGAAGACGTCGAGCGATGTCGTCGGTGCTGGCGAAGGCGATCACGAACAGCGGGATCGCCGATGATGCGACAGCTCGGCGAAGTCGGCCCGCAGGCCCGGCCTTGATCGCGTCGGCCGACCTCGAGGATGCGCCGGGTGGCGTCGAGGTAGCCGGCCTCGCCGATCGAGACCAGCGCGGCCCAGCAGGCGGCGCTCGAGCGCGCCCGGCCGGCTGCCGGCGAAGGTGGGCGAGCAGTACAGGCCGCCGGGCCAGTCGGTGGTGGTGAAGTACTGGAAGTGGCGCAGCTCGAGCGCTGCGGTAGAGCACGACCGACGTGCCCTTGGCCGCGTAGCCGTACTTGTGGGTGTCGGCCGACATCGACGTGACGCCCGGGCAGGCGGAAGTCGAAGCCCGGCACCGGGTAGCCCGAGCCGCTCGGCCCACGGCAGGACGAAGCCGCCGAGGCAGGCGTCGGTGTGGAAGCCGATGCCGCGTGCCCGGGCCAGCTCGCTCAGCTCCTCGATGGGGTCGATGACCCCGTGCGGGAACGACGGCGACGATCCGACGATGACGACCGTGTCGTCGGTGATGGCTGCCTCGGTCGCCGCCACGTCGGCCCGCCCGTCGGGGCCGGTCGGGACGTGCACGATGTCGATGCCGAAGTACTGGGCCGCCTTGTCGAACGCGGCGTGGGCGCTGATGGGCACGATCATCTGCGGCGACGGTGATGCCCCGGGTGGCGCGGGCGTGGTCGCGGTAGGTCTTCATGGCGAGCTGGATGCTCTCGCTGCCGCCCGACGACACCGTGCCGCACGACGCCGGTGTCGGTGCCGGGCCCGTCGCCGATGCCGGCCGCGCCGAGCATCGACGCCGTCATGGCCACGATCTCGCTCTCGTACTTCACCGCGCTCGGCCAGAGGTCGGTGTGCAGCGGGTTGGCCTGCGAGTTCAGCGCGTACACCCGGTTGAGGAAGTCGATGTGGTCGGGGTCGCCGTTGTAGACCGAGCCGGACGCGTAGCCGTCGGCCCACCGGGCGGCCTCGAGGTCGGCCATCTCGCGCATCTCGGCCAGCACCGCGTCGCGATCGTGGCCCTCGGTCGGGAGGGCCGCGTAGGTCTCGTACCTCGAGCGGTACTCGCGGACGGTCGGTTCGGCCGGACGGGTGGTCGGCTCGGTCATGGGTGGTCGCTCCCTGCTCGGGCGCCTCGGCGGTTGAGCCTGGCGTAGAGGCCCTTGTTCTTCTTGTACAGGTCGACGAAGGTCTCGAACAGCCGGTCGTAGGTGGCCCGGTGTGGCGGGGTCGGGTCGGTAGGTCTCGACGATCTCGACCGCGCGACGGTATGTCCTCCCAGCCCAGATGGCCGAGCGCCACCGACGCCGAGAAGGCGGCGCCGCGGGCGTTGGCCAGCACCGGGTCGGCGACCTGGCGGATCGGTCGGTCGAGCACGTCGGCCAGGATCTGGCACCACAGCGGCGACCGGGCCCCGCCACCGATGAAGTTGAGGTGCTCGAACCGCTGCTTGGTGAACTTCTCGGTGGCCTGGTTCATCCAGCGCGTGTTCAGCGCCACGCCCTCGAGGACCGAGCGCACCAGGTCGGCCCGGCCCGTCCCCAACGCCACGTTGAACCACCCGCCCCGCAGGTGGTGGTTGTCGACGGGGGTGCGCTCGCCGTTCAGCCACGGCAGGAAGATCACGTTGCCGCTGCCCGGGGCGGCGCCGGCCGCGAGCTGCGTTGACCCGGTCGAAGACGTCGTCGGGTCGGGCGCCGACCGCGAGCGCGTCGTCCGCGATAGAGCACCTCGTCGAGCAACCACGTGAGGCACTTGCCCGCCGTGTCCTGCTCGGTGGCCACCCAGTAGCGGCCGGGGATGCCCGAAGGAAGCGACGTGATGTTGGAGAAGATGTCGGTCTTCTTGAACGGCACGTGGCACGACAGCCACGACGAGGTCCCGATGTAGAGGTGACCCTCGAGATCGCGCACCGCGCCGGATCCGATGCCGGCCGACGCCGTGTCGCCGGTGCCGGCGACGACCTGCACGCTCGCGGGCAGTCCCAGCTCCGCGGCGGCGGCCGCGGTGAGGGTTCCGACGATCGACCCGGTCGGGACCAGCTCGGGCAGCTTCGAGCGATCGACGCCGATCCACTCGACGAGCTGATCGTCGTAGTCGACCTTCGACAGGTCCCGGTTGTCGGTGGCCCAGTGCCCGACGATGGTGTCGTAGGCCGCGACCGCGCGCCCGGTGAGTCGCAGGTTGAGGTAGTCCATCGGCTCGAGGAACGTGCGCGGCGGCGGCGTAGACGTCGGGGCGTTCGTGCTTCAGGAACAGCATCTGGCCGACCGGGTCCTTGCCAGTCCGCGACGGGATGCCGCCGGTGATGCGGAGCCAGTGCCGCAGCTTGCGGGCGTTGTAGCCGACGGTCGGCACGGCGAGGCCACCACCCGACACGGCCTGGGCGTAGCGGCGCGCCGCGGGTGTCCATCCAGCTGATCGCATTGCCGATGTGGTGACCGTCGGCGCCGACCGCGACGGTCGTCATCCACTGGCTGGTGATCGAGATGGCCGCGATCTCCTCGACCGGCACGTGGCCGCGGCCCACCAGCTGCTTGATGCCGCCGGCGATTGTGGTCCACCACTGCTCCGGGTCCTGCTCCACCCCGCCGTCGGGCAGGAGGATCAGGTCGTTGGTCTCGTAGGTGTGGTCGACGACCACGCCCTCGACCGAGACCAACGCCACCTTGGGTCCGCCCGTCCCCAGGTCGACGGCCAGCACGTACGGTCCGGGCACCACGGGCTCACGCTAGTTGGCGGCCTACACTTCGGCCGCGTGAGCCCCACCAGAGAGCCTGCCCGGCCGCTCGAGCCGGCCGAGCGCGAGGCGGTGCTGGCCGAGGTGGCCGCCGATCCCGGCGACTACGTGAAGGTCGCGGTGTCCGACATCGACGGGATCCTCCGGGGGAAGTACCTCGACAAGGCCAAGTTCCTCGGCGCGGCCCGCAGCTCGTTCGGCTTCTGCAACGTGGTGTTCGGCTGGGACTCGGGCGACCAGTGCTACGACAACACCACCTACACCGGCTGGCAGAGCGGCTACCCGGACGCCTCGGTCGAGGTCGATCTGTCGACCATGCGGCGCATCCCGTGGGAGGACGACCGACTCTTCTTCCTCGGTGAGTTCGTCGATGCCGACGGCGGGCCGCTCGACGTGTGCCCCCGCCAGCTGCTCCAGCGGGTGCTGCGGCGAGGCGACGACATCGGCTACCACGTCAAGGCGGCACTCGAGTTCGAGTGGTTCAACTTCCTCGAGACGCCGGCGTCGTTGCGCGACAAGAACTATCGCGACCTGGCGCCGCTGACGCCGGGCATGTTCGGCTACTCGATCCTGCGCCAGACGCAGAACCAGCCGTACTTCGCCGCGTTGCTGCACGAGCTGCGCGCGTTCGGCGTGCCGCTCGAGGGGCTCCACACCGAGACCGGACCCGGCGTCTACGAGGCGGCCATCCTCTACACCGACGCGCTCGAAGCCGCCGACCGTGCGCTGCTGTTCAAGACGTCGACCAAGGAGATCGCGTCGCGGTTCGGCATCCTTGCGTCGTTCATGGCCCGCTGGAACCCGTCGCTTCCCGGCTGCAGTGGCCATCTCCACCAGAGCCTGTGGTCGGGCGACGGCGACGACGCCCGCAACGTCTTCTTCGACGCCGACGACCCGCGTCGCATCAGCGACACCCTGCGCTCGTACGTGGCCGGACAGCTCACGCTGCTGCCCGAGATGCTGGTGCTGCTGGCGCCGACCGTGAACAGCTACAAGCGGTTGGTGGACGGGTTCTGGGCACCGACCACGCCGACATGGGGCGTCGACAACCGTACGGTCGCGTGCCGCCTGATCCCCGGCAGCCCCGCGTCGAGCCGACTGGAGAGCCGCGTGCCGGGCTCCGACGTCAACCCCTACCTGGCCACCGCCGCCTGCGTGGGCGCGGGGCTGTGGGGCGTCGCCAATGGCCTCGAGCTCGATGTGACCGAGACCATCGGCAGCGGCTATGCCGCCGAGGGTGTCGAGCGGCTGCCGCGCACGCTCATCGAGGCGACGGCCCGCCTGGCCGACTCGAAGGTGGCGCGCGAGGTGTTAGGTGACGGCTTCGTCGAGCACTACGTCGCGACGCGCGAAGTGGGAGTGGCGGCAGGCCCAGGAGGCGGTCACCGACTGGGAGCTGTCCCGGTACTTCGAGATCATCTGAGTGACCGAGCCGCAGTAGGGTTCGGCCGGACGCAGATTTCGAGTACCTGGGGGGTCGGCATGCGACGATCGGCGGCCCGAGGTGCGCTCCGGCGGGGGTCGGTGGGCGTCGCCGCCTGTCTCCTCGTGGGGCTGGGCCTGGCGAGCGCGGCCACGCCAGCAGGAGCCGACGTCGTCATTGACGGCTGCACGATCGTGTCTTCGCCGACGCCGGCGCACCACACGGTGTGCCCGGGGGCGAACCTCCCGGGTGCGGACCTCGACGGCCTGGACCTCAGCTACGCCGACCTCGACCACGCCAACCTCGAAGCGTCAAGCCTCCAGGCGGGCACGAACCTCACCGGTGCCGACCTGGAGTACGCCGACCTGACCGATTCGACGATCGACGCCGACTTCCACGACACCGACGCCCGACACGCCACCTTCACCTTCGCGATCGTTCGGCAGGGCTGCCTCTGCGGCGACTTCACCGACGCCACGATGACGAGCATGCAGATCGGCCTGTACGGGCCGACGGACATCTCGGGGACCTTCGACGGGGCCGACCTGTCGAGCTCGGACCTCGTCAGCAGCGATGTCAGCGGATCGTTCGTCGGATCGAGCCTCCGCGGTGACACGTTGGAGAGCGGTGACCTCGGTGGCGCGATTCACGACGCCGACATGACGGGTTCCGACCTGCGCGGCACGAACTTCTACACCGGGAGCAGCGCGTTCGAGAACGTGGACCTCACGAACGCCGACCTCTCCAACGCGTACTGGATCGGCCCGTTCGTGAACACGACCATCACCGGCTCGAAATGGGACTCGAGTTGGGTCATGCCGCTCGCCACCTACACCGTGGCCGCCACGGACCCGAGCGGCGCGGTGGTGGACTGGGACCCGGGCCCGCCGAACACCGGTCTGTCCCTCGGTTGCGATCACGTCTCGGGCGCGGTGTACCCGCTCGGGAAGACGACGGTGACCTGCTCGGTCACCGAGCCGGACACGGGCACGACCGGCAGCCCGACCACGTTCACCATCACCGTCACTGCCGACTTCGACGTCGTCGTGGACGGGTGCACGATCGTCGGCGGACCGTCCTCCGCGCACCACACCTCCTGCGAGGGCGCCAACCTGAGCGGCGCCGGCCTGGTCGGCCTCGACCTCAGCTACGCCGATCTGCAGGGCGCTGACCTCAGCGGAGCCGACCTGTCGAGCTCCACGCTGAAGTCCGCCAGCCTCGACGACACAGACCTGAGCGGAGCCGACCTCGACGGCGCCGCGATCGACAACACCGAGTTCCGCGGCGCGAACCTGACGGGCGTCGACCTGTCCACGACGACGGGAACCAACGCCCATTTCGAGGACACGATCCTGGCAGTGTCGAACCGCACGTATCCCGCCGACGGTCCGAGCGGTCGCGTGACCAGTTGGAAGAAGCCGGCTGGACTTCCCGGCGCGGGCATCGAGATGACGACATGCACGCCACACGCCCGGTCGACCTTCCCGGTCGGCACGACGATCGTGGTGTGCAACCTCGTTCGCGACGACGTGGGTCACTCACCGATCGGTCAGCTCGCCTTCACCGAATCCATCTTGCCGGTCGTCGAACCGGGGACGGGTGAAGTGACCGCACCGACATCGGGCACGGCCGACCTCGCGGTGGCCGTGAGCCTGAACGCGCCGGCGCCAGCGGGTGGCGTGACCGTGCCCTGGACGACGCTGCACGTCGCCGGCTCGCCGACGATCTACGGCGCGCCGCAGGCGGCGACGAGCGACTACACGGCCAGCAGCGGCACCGTCACGTTCCTCGCCGGACAGACGTCGGCGGTGGTCCACATCCCGGTCGCCGGCGACAGCGCGGCGGGGACCGAGTTCGTCGTCGTGTCCTTCCGCGGAGCGACGAACGCCTACATCGGTGGCTTCTGGGGCCTCGGCTTCGGCATCATCGACGCATCGCCTTGATCGACGCCATCGACCCGACCTCGCTCCTGCCTTCACTGGAGGCGGAAGGGATCGCCGTTGCCAGTCGGGCCGCGATGATCGATCCCGACGCGGCCACGCCGTACCCCGAGGAGCTGGCGCTCGTCACCAGTGCTGGTGGCGCCCGCCGCGCCGAGGTCTTGACCGGGCGCGCTCTGGCCCGCGCCGTGCTCGCCGAGCTGGGCGGACCCGAGGGTCCGATCGGCCGCCGCGCGGATCGCTCGCCGGACTGGCCCGACGGCTTCGGAGGCTCGATCTCCCACGCCGGCGGGTGGTGCCTCGTGGTCGTCGCACGGCTGTCTGAGGGGTGGGGCGTCGGGCTCGACATCGAGGCGGACCGTCCGTTGGCGGCGGAGGTCGCGGCGCGTGTGCTTCGACCGGCCGAGCGGAGCCGGCTGGCGGCCGGAGCGCCGCCGCGGGGCGAGACGATCGCCTTCTCCGCCAAGGAGTCGGTGTTCAAGGCCGTGAACCCCTTGACCGGGCGCTGGCTCGAGCACCACGACGTCGGTCTTGATCTCGCCACGGACGCCGAGGCCGACCGCGGCACCTTCGAGGTCTCGTGGCCGGGTCGGGGTGGTCGGGCGTTGGGCGACCTGTCGCTCGCCGGGCGTTGGCTGCGGGCTGGCCACTTCGTCGCGACCGGTTGCGTGGCGCGTCGGGTCTGACCGTCGCCTCGGCAAGGGGCGCCCGTGGGCCGGGCGTGTCCGTGCCCGCAACTACGCTCCGCAACGGAGCACCCGGTGCGACATCCGGGTGAGGACGACGTGGAGCATCCCTACCTCGATCTGCCCCTGGGCGACGCAGACCGACCGGCGCTTCTCGCGCCGACTCGACGCGGCCTGAGCCGAGGCGAGCTGAGCGAACAGGTCGATCGTGTCGCCACCGGGCTCGTCGAGCGGGGCGTCCAGCCGGGCGACACGATCGGTCTCGTCGGCCCCAGCGGGCCTGAGCTGGCCGTCGGCTTCCTGGCCGTGTCGTCGGTGGCCGCAGCCGCGCCGGTCAACCCCGCGCTCCGGCCGGCCGAGTTGGCCTATGAGATCGCCGACCTCCGCATGCGCGCGGTCGTCGCCACGGGGCCGCCCCACCCGATCGAGGAGGAGGCGGCGCGAGCGGGCGTGGCCGTCCTGCGGCTCGATCCGGTCACCTCCGGCCCGGCCGTCGACGTCGCGCTGTCGGGACCGGAGCTCGGGCCGCCACACCGTGACGATGGTTCGCGACCGGCCCTCGACTCCGATGTCGCGCTCCTGCTGCACACGAGCGGTACCACCGCCCGGCCGAAGGTCGTGCCGTTGTCCCGGGAGAACCTGCTGGCGTCGGCGGCCGCGGTGGCCGCCGCGCTGGCCCTCACTCCTGACGACGTCGGGCTCGAGGTCATGCCGCTCTTCCATGTGCACGGGCTGGTGGCCGGACTGCTGGCCGGGCTCCACGCCGGTGGCGCGGTCATGTGCACGGGTGGCTTTCATGCCCCCGACGCGGCCGGATGGTGGCGGGCGTCGGGCGGTCCCGCCCCGACGTGGCTGACCGCGGTGCCGACGATGCACCAGTCGCTGGCCGAGCGGTTGCGAGCCCATCCGGCAGAGGCCCCGACCCGCCCCTTGCGGCTGCTCCGTTCGTCGTCGGCCCCCCTGGCGCCGTCGGTCCTCGACGCGGTGGAGCAGGTGTTCGGCGCGCCGCTCGTCGAGGCGTACGGGATGACCGAAGCCGCGCACCAGATCACGTCCAACCCGCCCGGACCTGATCGCCGCCCGGGCACCGTGGGGAGGCCCGCGGGTGCCGAGATCGCCGTTCGTCACGACCTCGACGCCGCCGACGCCGCCGACGGCGGCGCGTGGGCGGCCACCGGCGAGGTCGGGGAGGTGGTCATCCGTGGACCAGGGGTCACGCGCGGGTACGTGACCGGTGACGGGCAGATCAACCGCGAGGCGTTCGTGGACGGCTGGTTCCGCACCGGCGACCTGGGTCGTCTCGACCCCGACGGGTTCCTCACGCTGACAGGCCGGTCCAAGGAGCAGATCAACCGGGGCGGCGAGAAGGTGTCGCCGCGCGAGGTCGACGAGGTGCTCCTGGCCCACCCGGCGGTGGCGCAGGCGGTGACCTTCGCCGTCCCCGATCCCCGACTCGGCGAGGAGGTGGCGGCCGCCGTCGTCGTCGGCGCTGCGCCGCCACCGACCGAGCGCGACCTGCGCATGTTCGCCTCGACCCGGCTCGCCGCCCACAAGGTGCCGCGCCGGGTGCTCGTGATCGACGACCTCCCCAAGGGCCCGACGGGCAAGCTCGTGCGCGTCGGGCTCGCGGGCCGGCTCGGCCTGGACGACCCCCGTGGACTCGACGCGGGTGACGGGGATCCCGTTCCCCACGTCGAGCCGCGCGACGACGTCGAGCGGTTCGTCGCCGGTCTGTGGTGCCAGGTGCTGGGCCTCGACGACGCGCCGGGTGTGCACGATCACTTCCTCGACCTCGGTGGCGACTCGATGGCCGCGAACCGACTGCTGGCTGCGGTCCGCGACCAGCTCGACCTCGAGGTGTCGATGCTCGACCTCTACGACCGGCCGACCGTGGCGGAGCAAGCCGAGCTCGTCGAGCAGCTGCTGTTGGCGGACGATGGATCCTGAGGCCGCCGCCGCGCCGGGGCCGCCGGTCGCCGTCGCGTCGGACCGGCTGCGGGCCCGGCTGGCCCGGCCGCGACCGACCATCCCGCGTCGGGCCGAACCGCTCTTGCCGCTCACCTCGACGCAGCAGGGCATCTGGTACGACGCCCGGCTCGCACCGCACGATCCGGCCCACCATCGCACGACCGTGGTGTCGCTGCGAGGACCGCTCGACCGCGACGCGCTGCAGCAGGCGCTCGACGCGGTCGTGGCCGCCCAGAGCTGCCTACGCACGTGCTACCCGGTGCAGGCAGGCGTGCCGATGCAGCGGGTGCTCGCGCCCGGGTCCGTTCCCATCCGACAGGTCGACGCCACCCGCGACGCGACCGCGGCTCGCGCCGCCATCGACGCCGCGTCGACCACGGTGTTCGATCTCGAGCACCAGGCACCGTTCGCGGCCACGTTGGTCGAGCAGGGTGCCAGCGACCATCAGCTGGTGCTGGCCCTCAGCCATCTGGCCATCGACGGACCATCGGCCGGCCTCCTCGCCAGCCAACTCGCCGCCGCGTACGCCGCCGCGATCGCGGGATCCTCCGTCGCGCCGCCCGACCGGCGCGCCCGCTTCGGCGACTGGGTCGCCTGGCGCGCCGAGCAGCAGGACGAGGAGGTCCGCGATCAGCAGCTCAGCTGGTGGTCTCTGTTCCTGGCCGGCCGGTCTGCGGCCTCCCCGCTGCCCCCCGCCGCAACTGGTTCTGGTCCATGGGTCCATGGCCACACAGATCAGAACCAGTTCGCCGGAGGGGTCGCGGTGACGCTGTCCGATGATGTCGTGTCGCGCCTTCGGGCGCTCGCCCGCGCCGAGTCGGTGACCATGAACGCGGTGGTTATGGCGGCGGCCGCCACGCTGGCGTGGGAGGAGCTCGGCATCGACGACCTCGTCGTCGGCATGCCCGTCACCGATCGGGACCATCCCGAGGTCGAGGACGTGGTCGGGTGCTTCATGCGAGTGCTCCCCGTGCGGCTGCGGTTGGGGGCCGGCGAGACGCGGCGCGAGCTGCTGCGCCGAACCGGCGCGACGCTCAACGTGGTTCTCGACCACCGAGCCGTCGCGATGCCCGAGATCCTGTGGACCGTCGCGCCGCGTGACGGATCGGGCCATGTCGTCGACGTCGTCGACGTGTTCGTGCACTACCGACGCGACCGCGACCGGACCGCCGGGCCGCGCGAAGCGGCCGGCGTGGAGTTCGAGCTCGTCGACGTCGGTTCGCTCGATCGCACCACGACCGTCGAGGTGCGCGACGACGGTGTCGGCCTGCGGGTCACCTCCGCGATGGTCGCCGACCATCTGCGTCGGCTGGCCGACGATCCCGATCGCCCGCTGCGTGCACCCCGGGTCGAGCGGTCGTCTCGCGCCTGCCCCACCGGTTCGAACCTCGACCCTGCTCCGTCGGGTGCCGCCCGGTCCGCCCCCGCCCCAGGTCCTGCCCTCGATGCCACCGTCGGCTCGCTCTTCGCGGAGGCCGAGCGCGAGCACGCCGGCCGTACCGCGATCCGCCATGGAGACCGGTCCGTCACCTTCGCCGAGCTGGGCGGGCTCGGGCGTGAGGTCGCCGAGCAGTTGGCGGTGCTGGGCGTCGGGCCCGGCCACACGGTCGGGGTGCGCTTCGACCGCGGCGTCGAAGGGATCGCGGCGATGCTCGGGGTCGTGCTGTCGGGCGCCGCCTACGTGCCGATGGACGACCAGGCTCCTCCGGCACGGATCCAGACCGTCGTCGACGACGCCCGGCTCTCCGCACTCCTGAGCCCGTCAGGCATCGAGCGTCTGTCGCCGGGCGCACTCCCGCTGCCCGTCGACGTCGGCCCGAGCGCACCGGTCTATGTGATGTACACGTCCGGCTCGACCGGCCGTCCCAAGGGCGTCGTCGTCCACCATCGGGCCGTGATCCAGCTCGTGTGCGACCATCGCTACGTCGGTTACTGCCCCGACGACGTCGTCGCCTACACGTCGAACCCCACGTTCGACACGGCGACGCTCGAGGTGTGGGGCGCGTTGCTGAACGGCGCCTGCCTGGCCGTGGTGACGCCTGACGTGCTCGTCGATCCGGACGCGCTCGAGGTCTGCATCGCCGAAGACGGGATCACGGCGCTGCATCCGACGACCTCGCTGTTCCATGCGCTCGTGCGGCGGCGTCCCGGTCTCTTCTCGGGCCTTCGTCTCCTCAGCGTCGGCGGCGAGGCCGCCGACCCGTCGCTCGTGCGGGCCGTGGTCGCGGCCGGACCGCCGACCCGCTTCGTCAACGACTACGGCCCCACCGAGACGACCACCAGCGCCGCGTACTACGAGATCACTGAGGTGCCCGAGGCGGCGACCAGCGTGCCCATCGGGCGGCCGCTGGCCGCCGGCTCTCTGCACGTGCTCGACGGCCGCGGCCGACCGGTGCCGGCCGGCGTCCCCGGCGAGCTGGCCATCGGCGGCGACGGGGTGGCGCTCGGGTACCTCGATCGTCCTGGGCTGACCGCCGAGCGGTTCGTGCCCGATCCGTTCTCGATTCTTCCGGGTGCGCGCCTGTACCTGACCGGCGACATGGTCTACGCCCGGCTCGACGGCCTCATCGAGTTCCTGGGCCGGGTCGACACCCAGGTCAAGGTCCGAGGCTTCCGCGTCGAGCTGGGCGAGATCGAGTCCGCGCTGACCTCCCGCGGCGACATCGACCAGGCCGCCGTGATCGTGTGGCGCGACGGAGGTGACGCGTCGATCGTCGCCTATGCGGTCCCCGCCGAGGGCCAGTCGCTCGATGAGTCCGCGATCGTGGCCGGGCTCCGTTCGGTGGTGCCCGCCTACATGGTGCCCGACCGGATCGTCACGCTCGACGAGCTCCCCGTGACCCCCAACGGCAAGGTCGACCGGCGGCGCGCTGCCGTCGCCGAACGAGCGTGCCGCGGCCGAAGGCTCGACCGCCGGCCCGAGGGACGACCTCGAGGTGATGCGCGAGGTGTGGTGCTCGGTGCTCGATCTGCCGGTCGTCCATCCGGATGCGGAGTTCTTCGACATCGGTGGGCACTCGTTGCGGGCTCTTCTGCTGTTGGCCGCGGTCGAGGACAGCTTCGGCGTCGACCTACGGCTGGCCGATCTGATCGCGGCGCCGACGCCGAGGCTGCTCACGGCTGCGGTCCTCAGCCGAGATCGCGTGCACCACGCCGGCGGCCTCATCGAACTCGATGCCGGCGTCGTCGACGGCCCGACCCTGCACCTGATACCGGCCGGGGTCGTCGTCCGCTATGTGAGCGACTACCGCATGCTGGTCCGCCACCTGCCGTCGACCGCAAGGGTGGTCACCTACGAGGTCCCGGGCCTGGCGCGGGGCACCATGCCGATGATCTCGATCGGGGGACTCGCCGACTGGTATGCGGAGCGGGTCGCCGCGGCCCAACCCGAGGGGCCGCTCGTCGTCTGCGGTCACTCCTTCGGTGGGATCATCGCGGTCGAGGTGGCGCGTCGACTGGTGGGCAAGGGCCGGACGGTGGCGCGCGTGGTGCTGCTCGACGCCCGCCTTCGCCAGCCGCCACCGTCGATCGCCACAGCGCGCCCGCGTCCTGCTGACGGGCACCGCACGGCGGTCGCGTGGCGTCGTGCGGGACCGCCTCATCCGGACCGACCCCGCCACCCGGAGCCGGCGACAGGCCCGCGACCTGGCCATGGCCACCCAGGCCGCGTTCGTGCGGTACCGGCCGTCGCCGTACGGGGGAGCGGTGACGCTGCTGATCACCCCGGTCGACGGGGCGAAGGCGGGCCGCAAGGTGGCCGACGAGTGGCGGGCGTACCTGCCCGCGGCCGAGGTCGTCGACGTGGAGGGTGCCCACAGCGGCCCCGGGTCGTTGCTCGACGAGCCGCACGTGTCCCGCACGGCCGAGGTGGTGGCCGCGACGTTGTCGGGCTGAGCCGCAGAGCCGGCCCGGCGGATCATCGCCGGACAGAGAATTTGTTGCACGTAGGTACAACTCTCCATACGGCGTAGGGGTCGTCCGAACCGGGCGGATAGGCCGCCGGACCCAAATTCGGGCTTTTCCTGGGCGCTCCGGACGCCGATACGAAGATGTGCGTGATGGGACTGGGCGAGATGGCTGACACCCTTGCGGCCAGCTGGCCCGAGCGCGCGCCGGAGGTCGGCGAGGCCGTCGAGACCACCTCCGCCCCGCTGGCCCCGCTCCCGCACCGGGTGGCCGAGGCCGATGGCCAGGAGATCCCCGTCACCGACCCCCTGGCGTTCGTGACCGAGCTGCTGGAGCGCACCACGGTGCTCGTGTCGACGCTGGCGCACGACGTCGACAGCCTGCAGGCCGATCAGGCGGAGGAGCGGACCCGCATCGAGCACGAGCACGCCGCCCAGGTCGCGGCGCTGGAGCGGGCCACCGATCGACTCGGTCGACTCCAGGCCACCGCCCGCCAGATCGCGTCGCAGAAGGGCAAGGTCAACCTGCTCGACTCGGCCCTGCGACTCGGGCCGGGCTTCACCCTGGAGCAGGCCGACGAACCGCACGCGTTCGACCGCCTGGTCGTCACCCTCGAGTCCGAGCTGAAGGCGGCGCAGGGCATCACCGGTGCCATCCGTCTGCCCGAGATCGGGCGGCTGCTGAGCGACGCCGCGCTGGTGGTGGCCCGCATGGGTCAGGTCGCCGACCGGACCAAGCAGCAGCTGCTGGCCCGGACCGAGGCCGACCTGCACGCCGAAGGGACCGAGGCCCGGGCGAGCTTCGAGATCGGCCTCGGCGTGCTGCAACGCGATCTCGACCGGCTCGACCACGCCCTCGGGCCGGCCTCTCGCACCTGGGCCGATCCGGCGTGGTCGGACTGGGAACCGCTCGAGGTCCCGGGCCCGCTCCCGGCCCACGTCCGACTCGGCAGTTACGTGCACCCCGACCTGCCCGACGTGACCATCCCCGCGCTGGTCGCGATCACGGGCGGCGCGGGCGTGCAGATCGAGGGCGGCGCGGCGCGGGCGCACGCGGTCGAGGTGGTGCGAGGGCTGGTGTTGCGGATCCTCTGCCGCGCTGCCGCCCGGCGCGGCTCGCTTCGCCTTCGTCGACCCGAAGGGCCTCGGCGAGTCGGTCGCCCCGTTCCTCGCCCTGTCCGAGTACGACGCTGACCTCGTCGGCGGGGGCGCACTCACGACCGAGGACGAGATCGAGGAGCACCTGGCCGCGCTGGCCCACCACGTCGAGCGGGTCACCACCCAGCACCTACAGGGTCGGTACGCGTCGCTCGACGAACTGCACCGGTCGGCCGGGGAGATCGTCGAGCCCTACCGGTACCTCGTCGTGCTCGACCACCCGACCGGATTCGGCGAGCGCGCCCAGGCGCTGCTGCGCGCGGTGGTCGAGGCCGGTCCGCGTTGCGGGGTGACCGTGATCGTGGTCAAGGAGGGATCGAGTCGCGGGCGGGCCGGGCGCGACCAGGGGATCCCGGGGCTGACGGTCGTCAAGGGCACCGCCGACGGTCTGACCCACGACGTCGGGCGGGCCGGCACCTGGTCGTTGCAGGCCGACGCGGTGCCCGAGCTGACGATCGCGGAGTCGGGTGAACCGACGCTGTTCGAGCGGATCACGACGGCCACCGGTGCCCTCGCCCGACAGGCGCGGCGCACGCCGGTCACCACCGGGGCGGTGTTCGACCTCCTCGCCCGGGCGCAGCGCCGCCGCGTCCGCGACGACCTGCCCGTGACCTCGGCGCCGGTGGATCCCGGCGAGCCGTCCACCTGGTGGAGCGGCGACGGGGTGGTCGGCCTCGGCGCACCGCTGGGCCGGACCGAGGACCGGGCCCTGGCCAGCCTCTGGTTCGACCGTGAATCGGGGGGTGCGGCGGTCGTCGGTCCACCGGGGCGGGGCGTGTCGAGCGCCATCGGCGCGGCCGTGACCGGGCTGGCCGTCCTCTATCCGCCCGACGAGCTCCAGATGCTGCTGGTCGGCCTGGGCGAGCGGCGCGATCTCGCCCAGTTCGGCACCCACCGGCTGCCGCATGCCGTCCTCGTCGCCACCAACACGGAGCGCGAGCTGGGTGGGGCCGTGCTCGACGCGGCGGTGCGCGAGCTGGTCCGCCGCGAGCAACGGTTCGCCGATGCCGGCACCGGCCGTCTGGGTCTGGCCGGTCATCGGGCCCGAACCGGCGACCAGCTGGCCCGCCTGTTGGTCGTGATGGACGGGGTGAGCGAGCTCTGGGCGGTGGAGGACACGGTGACCGCCGCCGCCGAACGCGACCTGCGTCGGCTGGCCGAGGACGGGCCTGCGTTCGGGATCCACCTGCTGCTGGGCGAGCGCTGCGGGGGCCCGGCCGACGAGCAGGCGTGTCTCGATCGACTGCCCACCGCCGTCACCTCGATCGTGCGCTTCGGCAACGCGGACGACGACCCGGCCCGACGACCGGGCGACGCCACGCTCGAGATGGGCGGCGCTCCACCGGTGCCGATCCGCACGATGTGGATCGAACCGCACGAGCTGGCCGCGGATCTGCGCGACCTGCGCCGCCTGGCCGACGAGCGCGAGCTCACCGGCGGGCCGCAGGTCATCTCCGGGGACGAGGGGGCGGAGCTGCCGAGCGCGCCACTGACCCGACTGCTGGGCGACGAGGCGGAACGGGCCAGCCGACGGTCGGTGCGGGTGTGGTTGGGTGAGCCGGCCACGATGGGGTCGCCGGTCGAGGTGCAGTTCCGCCGGCAGGACGGCGCCAACCTCCTGGTCGTGTCGCGCTCGGGCGTGGTGGCGTCGGGGACGTTGCACGCGGCGCTCGTGTCGGCCGTCGTCGCCCACGGATCGACGCTCGAGGCCCACGTGCTCGACCTCGGTCCGCTCGACGACGGCTTCGGTGAGGCGGTCGCGGCGCTGCACGCCGGCGCGGGCGACGCGATGCCTAGGATCACGGTGGCCCGCAAGCGCACGGCGGCACGGGTCCTGGCCTCGGTGGGCGAGCTGGTGTCGGCACGGGTGGCCGCATCCGACTTCGACGCACCGCCGTGCCTGCTGGTGGTCAACGGCCTCGGTGCCAGCGCCGGGGACGGTGCCGGAACGAACTGGGCGGCGCTGCCCGAGATCCTCCGGTCCGGACCCGAGGTCGGGGTGCACACCCTCGTGTCGTGCGAGTCGCTGGCCCAGTTCGACCAGCGACTCGGGCGCGACACGCTGTTCGAGTTCTCCACGACGGTGGTCACCGCGATGGACGCGGAGGAGTCGACGGAGCTGGTCGACAGCCCCTACGCCGCCACGCTGCGCCCCAACCACGCGCTCCTGGCCGACGAGGAACGGGGCCGACTGATCAAGTTCCGCCCCTACGTCCTGCCACCCCGCGGCTGGAAGCCCCCGACCGCCTCCGCCTGACCCCCCGGGCCCCGCAAACTGGGCATCTGCGTACTCGGATTCCGAGCTTTTCCATGCCCAGTTTCCGGGGTGGGCTGGATATGTGACGGCCCGTCGCTGGCAGACTGGCGGACGCCATGGTCACCGAATACCGCTTCAGCTTCCCCACCGACATCCGCTTCGGGCCCGGCGTGCGGTCCGGGCTGGTCGAGCACCTGCGGTCGAACGGGCTGATCGCGGCCGCTGGTGGTCACCGACTCGGGCGTCGCCGAGCTGGCGGCGTTCACCGACCTGGTGGCCAACCTGGCCGCGGGCGGTCACGATCCCGAGATCTTCGACGGTGTGCGCGGCAACCCCGTCGAGTCGCAGGTCGTCGCCGGAGCCGCGGCCTTCGCCGGACACGACGCCGACTCGGTCGTCGGCATCGGGGGAGGGGCCGCGCTCGACGTGGCCAAGGCGGTCGCGCTGCTGGCGTCGCATCCTGGCTCGCTGTTCGACTACGAGGACGGGACGCCGGGCGCGGACACGATCGGTCCGGTGCCGCACCTCGTGGCGCTGCCGACCACCGCGGGCACCGGCAGCGAGGTGGGCCGCAGCGCGGTGATCTCCGACGAGGTCACCCACGTCAAGCGCATCGTCTTCTCGCCGCACCTGCTGCCGGTGGTCGTGTTCGCCGATCCCGAGCTGACCGTCGACCTGCCCGCGTCGATCACCGCCGCCACCGGAGTCGACGCGCTCACCCACAACATCGAGGCCTACCTGGCCAAGGACTACCACCCGATCTGCGACGGCATCGCCGTCGAGGGCCTGCGCCTCGGTGCGGCCAACCTGGCCACGGCGGTGGCCAACCCTCACGACCTCGAGGCGCGGGGCGCCATGCTCATGTGCTCGATGATGGGCGCCATCGCGTTCCAGAAGGGGCTCGGGCTCGTGCACTCGACCGCGCACGCGCTCGGCACCGTCGCCGACATGCACCACGGCCTGGCCAACGCGGTGATGATCGACCACGCGCTCGCGTTCAACGTCGAGGCCGTTCCGCAGCGGTTCTCGGTGATGGCCCAGGCGGTCGCGCTCGACGACGACAGTCCGGAGGGGTTCCTGCGTTGGTTGGCCGACCTGAAGGCCGAGATCGGCGTGCCCCGGTCGCTGGTCGACACGGCGATCGACCCCGCCGACCTCGACCGACTGGTCGACGTGGCCTTCGAGGACACCTGCCACCTCAACAACCCGTGCCCCGTGACTCACGACGACTTCGAGCGCATCTTCGTCGAGGCGTTCGCGTGAGGGTGAGCGCGCGCCCATGATCCGCGTCGGGCTGAGCGCCTGCTTCTTCCACGCCGACCCGCAGCGGGCCATCTTCAAGGGAAAGACGCTCCTCTACGCGGAGGAGTCGATGATCGAGTTGGTGTCGCGGGCCGGCGCGCTCACCTATCTCGTGCCGCGCGGGGTCGACGGCGCGCCCCGCATCGACGACTACGTGGCCGACCTCGACGGGCTGGTGCTCCAGGGCGGCTCCGACGTGTGCCCACGCACCTACGGCGAGGAGCCGCTTCGGCCCGAGTGGGAGGGCGACGAGCCCCGTGACCGCTACGAGATCGAGCTGATTCGCGCCTTCGTGGCGGCCGGCAAGCCGGTACTCGGCATCTGCCGCGGCCTGCAGGTCCTCAACGTCGCCTTCGGCGGCACGCTCCTCCAGGACATCGAGACGCAGGTGCCGGGATCGGGACGCCACCGCGACTGGGACCTCTACGACGCCAACCACCACCAGGTCGACCTGGCCGAGGGCTCGTGGCTGGCGGGTCTCTACGGCGAACCCGGTCGGGTCACGGTCAACAGCGTCCACCACCAGGGCATCAAGGATCTGGCGCCCGGCTTCGAGATCGAGGCCCGGTCGGTGACCGACGGGGTGATCGAGGCGATCCGCCGACCGGGCGATTCGTACCTGGCCGCGGTGCAGTGGCATCCCGAGTTCACCCCGGCCGACCCTGGCGAGCTGGTCGATCCGGTTCCGCTGATCGCCGACTTCGTCGACGCCGCGGGAGCGGGCGCGGCGTGAACATCGTCGACCCCGCGACCGGCGAACCCTTCGACCGGGTGCTCGACGACACCCCCGAGACCATCGCGGCGAAGGTGGCCGCGGCACGCGTCGCGCAGCCCGAGTGGGCGGATCGTGGGCTGGCCGAACGCATCGCCATCCTCTCGACGTTCCGCGACCTCGTGGTCCGCTACACCGACGATCTGGCTTCGACGCTCACGCGCGAGACCGGCAAGCCGATCACCCAGAGCCACAACGAGCTGCGCGGGCTGCTTCCCCGCATCGACTTCTTCCTCGACGCCGCGCCGCAGGTGCTCGGCGACGAGACCGTGTTGCAGGACGGGTCGACGTCGGAGGTCATCGCCCACGAACCGCTCGGGGTCATCGCCAACATCTCGGCCTGGAACTACCCGTACTTCGTCGGGTCGAACGTGTTCGTCCCGGCGCTGCTGGCCGGCAACGCGGTGCTCTACAAGCCGTCCGAGCACGCGTCGCTGACCGGTCTCGCCATCGGATCGATGCTGGGCGACGCCGGCGTGCCGGTCGACGTGTTCGTCATGGTCGTTGGCACGGGCGCGGTCGGCGCCGAGCTGCTCACCCACCGCCTCGACGGAGCATTCTTCACCGGCTCGTACGCGACGGGACGGCGCGTCGCCGAGGCGATGGCCGGGCAGCTCGCCCCGGTGCAGCTCGAGCTGGGGGGCAAGGACCCGGTCTACGTGTGCGACGACGTCGACGTGGCCCGGGCGGCCGAGAGCCTGGCCGACGGCGCGTTCTACAACAACGGCCAGAGCTGCTGCTCCGTCGAGCGCATCTACGTCCACCGCGACGTGCACGACGCGTTCGTCGACGCGTTCGTGCAGGTGGTCGACGGGTTCGTGATGGGCGACCCGACCGACGAACGCACCTATCTCGGTCCGCTCACGCGAGCCGGGCAGATCGACGTGCTCGAGGAGCAGGTGGCCGACGCGTTGGCCGCCGGGGCGACCTTGGTGCGGGGCGGAGCGCGCGTCGCGGATCGACCGGGTGCGTGGTTCGAGCCGACGGTGCTGACCGGCGTGACGCTCGGACATGGCGGTGATGCGCGACGAGAGCTTCGGCCCCGTCATCGGCATCCAGTCGGTGGCCGACGACGACGAGGCCGTGGCCCGCATGGCCGACACCGAGTACGGGCTCACCGCCGGCGTCTACACGCCCGACGAGGCGCGGGCCCGGTCGATCCTGCGCCAACTCGACGTCGGTTCGGCCTACTGGAACTGCTGCGACCGCGTCAGCCCACGGCTGCCGTGGTCAGGACGTGGCCACTCGGGAATGGGCACCACCCTGTCGACCTACGGCCTGCTCACCTTCACCCGACCCCGGGCCTGGCACTTGCTTGGCTGACAAGTCCGAACCTGTCAGGTGAGCGACTCGAGGGAGGTCGCTCACCTGACACGTTCGTGGGGATCGCCCCAGGTCAGTGCGTGTGGGGCGAGGGCAGGGGCTCGTCGCAGGCGTGG
Source organism: uncultured Microthrixaceae bacterium (assembly GCA_963776435.1). Classification (GTDB taxonomy): domain Bacteria; phylum Actinomycetota; class Acidimicrobiia; order Acidimicrobiales; family Acidimicrobilacustridaceae; genus UBA4742. The sequence goes on along the minus strand of CAVZMK010000010.1, from coordinate 1,419,588 downwards.
CACTCGAGCTCGACGGTCGAGTGGTGGATGCCGAAGCGGTCGGCCAGCATCACCTTCAGCTCGTCGCCGCGCTGCTGGGCCTCGTGCAGGGTGACCTCGCCCCGCAGCACGACGTGGGCGGACAGCGACGGTTCGTCCGAGGCCAGGCTCCAGAGGTGGACGTGGTGCACTGCCTCGACCCCGGGCTCGGCCTCGAGCGCGGCCCGCACGTCGTCGGGCTCGATGCCGCGGGGCGTGCCCTCGAGCAGCACGTTGGTCGTGTCGCGCAGCAGCCCCCAGGCCGACCACCCGACGAGGATGGCGATGGCGATCGATGCGATCGGGTCGACGCGGTCGGCGCCCCACGCCCAGGCGGCGAAGCCGGCGACCAAGGCCGCGACCGAGCCGGCGGCGTCCGCCGCCATGTGCAGGAACGCGCCGTGCATGTTCAGGCTGTGGCCCTCGACCCGGGCGAGCGCGACCGCGCACGACAGGTTGACCACCAGCCCGACGCCCGCCACCGCCATGACGCCGGGGCCGCGGACCTGGTCGGGTGAGCTGAGGCGCATCACCGCCTCGACCACGATCAGCAACGACACGCCGATGAGCACCACGCCGTTGAACTGGGCGCCGAGCACCTCGGCCCGGCGGAGACCGAAGCTGTGGCGGTCGGTGGCCGGACGTCCCATGAGTGACAGGGCGACGAGGGCGACGACCAGCGCGACGACGTCGGAGGCCATGTGGGCGCCGTCGGCGAGCAGGGCGAGCGAGTGGAAGGCGACACCGCCGGCCACCTCGACGAGCAGATAGACCGCGTTGGCGGCGAGCACGGCGCGCAGCACCCGTTTCTGGCGGGCCCGGTCCGGCGGACCGTGGGCGCCGGTCTCGGCCGCGTGCGCGGCGTGGGCGGCATCGGCCACCCGTCCAGGCTATCGGCGGGCGGCGATCAGGTCGGCGGCGCCTCCGCGTGCTGGCGGATCCAGGTGTGCATGGCGATACCCGACGCGACGCCGGCGTTGATCGAACGGGTCGAGCCGTACTGGCTGATCGAGCAGACCACGCCGACCGCGTCGCGCACCTCGGCCGACAGACCGGGGCCCTCCTGGCCGAACACGAGCGTGCAGCGCAACGGGAGCTCGACCGACTCGATGGGCACCGCAGCCGGGCAGGTTGTCGATGCCCACGAGCGGCATCTGCTCCGACGCGGCCCACGTGACGAAGTCGTCGATGGTCGGGTGGTGCACGACGTGCTGGTACCGGTCGGTGACCATCGCGCCCCGGCGGTTCCAGCGGCGGCGTCCGACGATGTGGACCTGTGCGGCCAGGAAGGCGTTGGCGTTGCGCACCACCGTCCCGATGTTCATGTCGTGCTGCCAGTTCTCGATGGCCACGTGGAACGGATGGCGATGCGGCGTCGAGGTCGGCGACGATCGCGTCGTTGGTCCAGTACCGGTAGCGGTCGGCGACGTTGCGCCGGTCGCCGTCGCGGCAGCAGCTCCGGGTCGAGGCGGGGATCGTCGGGCCACGGTCGCGGGTGGGGACCGACGCCGATGCCGTCGGCATCGGTCGGCGAGGTCGAACCTTCGGGGTCGGTGGTCGGGGGAGAGGGAGCGGCCGGGTCCGCCCCGTCGGCGGTCGTCAGTCCTGCCCGCGCGACCGGCGCAGACCGGGGCAGCCCCGGATCGTCTGGTAGCCGTACATGCCGACGATGCAGAACGCCACGACCGACACGAAGCCGCCGATGTCGGGTCCCAGGCTCAACGTGACGATCGTCGTCAGGGCGATCGCCATGGCCAGCGCCACGAACGTGCGCACGATGGCGGTCAGCACGCCGGGGTCGCGGCCGCTCGCTCGAACTCATCGGGAGCGCGGTCGAACAGCTGGGTCAGGTCCGGGTGGTCGAGGCGCAGGTGCTCCTCGATCTCGGCCAGGCGTCGCTCCTCGTCGTGGTCGAGCATCGCCCGCGATGGTGCCACGATTCGACGCGCCGTGCGCAGCCCACCTCCCGAAACTGGGCATCGAAATGCGTCTGAACGACGGGTACAGATGCCCAGTTTGGGGGTGAGGTCGGACGTCAGGCGAGGGCGAGGAGGACGGCGGCGCTGGCGGCGAGGGCTAGGCCGGTGACCTGCACGCGGCGCAGGCGCTCGCCCAGCACGACCTGGGCCAGCAGCACGGTGGCGGCCGGGTAGAGGGCGACGATCACCGCGACCAGCGACACGAGACCCCGGCGCACGGCCATCAGGTAGAGGATGTTGGCCACCATGTCGCCGGCGCCGGCGGCCACGATCAGCCGGCGGCTGCCGGGGGTCGGGCGCAACGACCGTGACGTGAGCAGCGAGAAGCCGCCGAGCAGGCCGATCGACGACGACACGGGCGCTGAGCAGCGGCCACAGCCCGGCCGAGGCGTGGGTGCGGCTGAGCATCACGAAGAAGCCGCCGAAGGCCACGCCGGCCAGCACAGCCAGGATCATCGGGTGGTTGGCGGCCGATCGGGTCGGCGCCGGCGCCGTCGGGCCCTCGCGGCTGACCAGCGCGACGGCGGCCACGGCGATGCCGATGCCGGCGAGGGCGGGGATCGAGAGGTGCTCACCCATGGCCACGCCGACCGTGACCGGGCAGAGCGGCGCCGAACAGCGCGGCCACCGGAGCGACCACGCTCATGGAGCCCGTGGCCATCGCCCGGTAGAAGAGGATCAGCGCCGATGCCGCCCGAGGGCGCCGGCGGCGGCGCCGTAGGCCAGGTCGGTCGGGCGTCGGGTGGGCGGCCGGCAGCACGAGCAGGGCGCCCACCAGCAGGGTGAGGCCCACGACATGGGTCAGCACGGTGACGGCCAGGGCCGAGGTGCGGCGCGCCGCGACGCCGCCGAGGAAGTCGGCGGTGCCGTAGATGGCGGCGGCGCTGAGGGCGAGGATGGCGGTCACTGCGGGGTCCTGGTGGTCAGTGGTTCGCTAGAGTGATATGACGGTGCAGTACAGAAGTCTACCAACACATTGCACCGATCGGTCATCACATTGATCCGGCCGCCACGGCCGGCAACGCGGGAGGTTGGCCCACTGAGCGAGCCCGAGTCCGACGCCTCGTCCACCGCCATCTCGACCATCGCCCGCAACGTCCGGGCGCTGCGCACCGAGCACGAGTGGTCCCTCGACGAGCTGGCCGGCCGCTCGAACGTGAGCAAGGGGATGCTCGTGCAGATCGAGCAGAACCGCACCAACCCCAGCATCGGGATCCTCAGCCGGATCGCCGAGGCCTTCGGGGTGTCGCTGGCGGCGCTGGTCGAGCTGGACCAGTCCCCGACGGTGCGGCTCGTGTCCCCCGACGAGGCGGTCGAGCTGTGGCACGGCGCCGAGGGCTCGTTCGGCCGGTTGCTCATCGGCAGCGACCGGCGCGAGCACGTCGAGCTCTGGGAGTGGCGCATGGTCCCCGGCGACGCCTACCCCCGAGCCAGGAGCACCTGCCCGGCACACGGGAGATGCTCCACGTCCACGAGGGCACGCTCACGTTGACCGTGGCCGGCACCGACCACGAGGTGCCGGCGGGCGCGGCCGTGCTCTTCGACGCCGACCGTCCGCACGGCTACGCCAACCACGGCCGCAAGGTGCTGCGCTTCACGATGGTCGCCTCCGCCCCGTTCGGGCAGTACGACCGCCGCGATGGCGCCGTCCACGGCCAGGCCGACTGAGCTGTCGCCTACGATCGCGTCGTGAATATGGACGAACTGATCGAGATCGAGGCCATCAAGCGGGTGAAGTACCGCTACATCCGCTGCCTCGACCAGAAGCTGTGGGACGAGATGACGACCTGCTTCACCGACGACGCGGTGGCCGCCTACAGCGGCGGCAAGTACCGCTACGAGGGGCGCGACGCGATCATCGAGTTCCTGACCCGGTCGATGGGGGCGGACACGTTCCACTCGAGCCACCGGGTGCACCAGCCCGAGATCGACCTCACCGGACCGGCCACCGCCACCGGCACCTGGGCCATGGACGACGTCGTGGTCATGACCGATTGGCAGCTCACCGTGCGCGGCGCGGCCTTCTACACCGACGACTACGTCAAGGTCGACGACGAGTGGAAGATCTCCCAGACGGGCTACAAGCGCACCTACGAGGAGATGCAGCCGAGGGGCGAGGTGGCCGGCCTGCAGCTCACCGCGAGCTGGTGGACGACCGGCGGCGTCAGCAGCATCGACGCCTGAGCGCGACCGACCGACGGGCCCATGGTTAAGAACACCCCAAGCGGACGGGACCCGCGCCCGGCGCGAGGTAGCGTCTCGGCTTCATGATCGCCGCCACCGCTCCGCTGACCTACCTACAGGCCATCGTGCTCGGAGCGCTGCAGGGCATCACCGAGCTCTTCCCGGTGTCGAGCCTCGGCCACACCGTGCTGCTGCCCGGTCTGTTCGGCTGGGACAACCTGGTCAAGGCCCAGTCCCAGACCGAGTCGTTCTTCCTGGCCTTCGTCGTGGGACTCCACGTGGCCACCGCGCTCGCGCTGCTGCTGTACTTCTGGCGCGACTGGGACCGCATCATCCGCGGCTTCTTCCGCTCGCTGCGCGACCGCAAGATGGCCGACGACCCCGACGCGCGACTGGCATGGCTGATCGTGCTGGGCACCATCCCGGTCGGGCTGGTCGGCCTGATCTTCGAGCACTCGCTGCGCACCCTGTTCGCCAAGCCGCTGGCCGCCGCCATCTTCCTCGTGATCAACGGCCTGATCCTGCTCGGCGGCGAGCTGTTGCGCCGACGTTCCGACGCCCACGCGGCGAGTGGCAAGGCCCCGCGGCGCGCGCTCGACACCCTGCACCCCGTCGAAGGCGTCGTGGTCGGCAGCAGCCAGATCCTCGCCCTGTTCGCCGGCATCAGCCGGTCGGGCGTGACGATGGTGACCGGCCTGCTGCGCGGCCTGAGCCACGAGGACGCGGCCCGCTTCTCGTTCCTGCTGGCGACGCCGGTGATCCTGCTGGCCGGCGTGTACAAGCTCCCAGACCTCATGGGCAGCAACGGCAACGGCATCCGCGGACAGGTGGTGGTAGGCAGCATCGCCGCCGGCATCAGCGCCTGGTTCTCGGTGAAGTTCCTGTTGCGCTGGTTCGAGACGCGGACGCTCACACCCTTCGCCATCTACTGCCTCGTGATGGGCACCTTCTGCATCTTCCGGTTCGCCTGACGCACCGTCTGGGATGCTGGGCGGCATGACCGACCTGCCCGCCCTCGACGCGACGATGGCGGCGCCGGCGGGGTCGGCCGATCACTACCGGGAGCACGGCCACGCCGTCGTCCGCGGCCTGGCCTCTCCGTCGGAGGTGGCGGCGTACCGCCCCTGCATCGAGCGGGCAGCGGCGGCGCACAACCGCGAGACGCGCCCGCTCGCCGAGCGCGAGACCTACGGCCGCGCCTTCCTGCAGACCCACAACCTGTGGCGCGTGGACGAGGGTGTGGCGCGGTTCGTGCTGGCGCCGCGGTTCGGTCGGGTGGCGGCCGAGCTGATGGGTGTGGAGGGCGTGCGGCTGTACCACGACCAGGCGCTGTTCAAGGAGCCCGGCGGAGGGCGCACGCCCTGGCACCAGGACCAGTTCTACTGGCCGTTCGAGAGCGCCGACACGATCACGATGTGGATGCCGCTGGTCGATCTGGACGACGAGGTCGGGTCGATGCACTTCGCCGCCGGCAGCCACCGCATCGGCCACGTCTCCGGCGAGTCGATCAGCGACGAGTCCGACCGTGAGATCACCGCGCTCATCGAGGCGCGGGCCCTGGTCGTCGAGACCCACGGTCCGCTGCGCGCCGGCGACGCCACCTTCCATGCCGGATGGACGTTGCACTCGGCCGGCCCGAACCCCACCGCCGCGATGCGGTCGGTGATGACGGTGATCTACGTGGCCGACGGCACCCTGGTTGCCACCCCGGCCAACCCCTTCCAGGAGTTCGACCGCCGCGTCTGGCTGGACGACACCCCACCCGGCGCACCGGTCGCCAGCCCCCTCAACCCCCTCGTCTACGCGCGCATCAGCACGTCGGGCGCGCCGAGCAGCCAGGCGCCCCCCTCCTGAAACTGGGTACGGCCATCTGTCACCCTGACGGGCACAGATGCCCAGTTTGGAAAGGAGCGGGTCAGCGGAGGTCGCCGATGACCGGGGGCTGGTCGGCCAGGGCCTGGTAGGCGGCGAGGCACATGGTCGTGTAGATGTCGACGAGCTGGCGGCGGGGGGCGCGACGCTCGACCCAGCAGTCGATGACGCCGTCGAGGCCGGCCAGCAGGATCGTGGTGGCCACCGCGGCCAGCTCCGGCTCGAGTTCGTAGGTGGTGCAGGCCCGGGCGGCGTAGGTGTCGCCGATCATGGCTCGCAGACCGCGGCGCCGCTCTCCCAGCGAGCCGGCCAGCGCGGGTGCGTTGAGCAACGCCACGACCACCCCACCCCGCTCGGTGAGCACGTCGAACCAGGCCGCCAGCGAGGCCCGGATCGACTCCTCGAACGTGACCGACCGCTCCATGGCCCCTCTGACCTGCTCCGCCACCTGGCTCATCTCGCGGGCGGCCAGGGCGAGGAGGAGGGCGTCGGCGTTGTCGAAGTAGCGGTACACGAGGGCTTTGCTGACCCCGGCCTGCGCCGCCACGGCGTCCATGGTCACCGCCTCGGCGGCGGCCCCGTCTCTGGCCAGGAGCTCGGCGGCGGCGTCGAGCAGCTGCGTGCGGCGCCGGGCGGCGGGCAGCCGGCTGCGGACGGCCCGGACGGCCGAGCCCGCAGGGGCAGCTGGGACGCCGGGTGCAGCCATCGCGGCAAACCTACCTGCGCCGCGCATCGGGTAACCGGGTGCGGACGGGCCTATCCGGCGATATAGTTAGCAACGCTAAGTAGTTCTCGGGCGTGGGGGCGCTCCGACCGGACCAGATGAGGAGGTGGATGTTGAAGCGGATCGGCCTGATGACCCGCGAGACGTTCGCCTCCATCGCGCGTCCGCAACTTCCGCCTCTTCTTCACCGGCCAGCTCATCTCGCAGGTCGGCAACTGGCTGACCCTCATCGCCCAGACCCTGCTCGTGTTCGAGCTCACCCACAGCGGCGTGGCCGTCGGCCTGCTGGCCGCGGCGCAGTTCGGTCCGGTCCTGATCATCGGGCCCTGGGCGGGACTGGTCGCCGATCGCTCCGACAAGCGCCGCCTGCTCATGATCGTGCAGGCCATCGCCATGGCCCAGTCGTTCGCGCTCGCGGCGCTGGCCTTCAGCGGTCACCCAAGTGTGGTCGCGGTCTACGCCGTCGCGTTCGTGGGCGGCATCACGGTGGCCTTCGACAACCCCGCCCGACGCGCCTTCGTGGTCGAGATGGTTCCCGAGGACGCCATCACCAACGCGGTCAGCCTCAACAGCGCGCTGATGACCTGCGCTCGTGTCGTCGGTCCCGCGCTGGCCGGTCTGCTCGTCGCCACCGTCGGTTTCGGCTGGTGCTTCGTCGCCGACGCGCTGTCGTACATCGCGGTGCTCATCGGCCTCTGGATGATCCGCACGTCCGAGCTGCGGCCCTCACCCGTCACCGCCCGGGCCAAGGGGCAGGTGCGGGCCGGGCTGCGCTACGCCCGCAGCGTGCCCGAGCTCTGGGTGCCGCTGGTGATGATGGCGGTCATCGGCACGCTGTCGTACAACTTCCAGGTCGTCTTCCTGCTGTTCGCCGAGCGGAGCCTCGGCGGCACCGCGACGACCTTCACGCTGCTCTACGCCGCCGTCAGCATCGGTTCGCTGATCGGCGCGCTGGCGGCGGCCCGGCGCACGAGCATCACCGTGCGCGTCGTGGCGCTGGCCGCGGTGGCCTTCGGGTCGATGATGGGCGTGCTCACGTTCGTGCCCGGCCAGGCGTTGGCCTTCCTGGTCTGCCTGCTCGTCGGCATCGCCAGCATGACCTTCATGACGGCGTCGACCGCGATCGTCCAGATCCGCTCCGACCCCGAGATGCGGGGTCGCGTGCTGGCCCTGCAGGCCATGGTCTTCCTCGGCAGCACCCCCATCGGCGGACCCATCGTCGGGTGGATCTGCCAGAACTACGGCGCCCGCTACGGGCTGGCCGTCGGCGCCCTCGCCGCGCTCGGTGCCGGCCTGTGGGGCCTCTCGACCGTGCGGGCGGCCCGGACCGACCGGCTTGGCCGGGTCGAACCCCTCCAGACCGAGGTCGTGGCCGAGCTGCGCTAAGCAGGGCGCATGGAACCCGACCATGTCGCCGTGACCAACCTGCTGTACCGCTACGCCGAGCTGGTCGACCTCGGTGACTTCGAGGGCGTCGGCCGCCTGCTGGCCGACGCGGTGGTCACCGTCGAGGGGGTCGCCGGCGAGCAGCGGGGCGCGCGCCACCATCCAGGCCGTGCTCGAGGGCTGGACCCGGCGCTACGACGATGGCACCCCCCGCACCACCCACGTCCTCACCAACCCCATCGTCGAGGTGGACGACGACGCGGGGACCGCGACGATCCGCAGCAAGTACACGGTGTTCCAGCAGGTCGACGATCTCGCGCTGCAGCCGATCATCGCCGGGCGGTACCACGACCGCTTCGCCCGCTCCGACCGATGGGTGGCGGTTCGTGGCCCGCCACCTGTCGACCGACCTCACCGGCGACCTCGGCCACCACCTGCTGCAGGCGCTGCCCTGACTCGCGGGCCCGTCAGGCCCGGCGGAGCTCCCGGCCCCTGCGGCCGGCGGCGTAGGAGCCCAGGTCGACCAGGAACGCGAGGATCACGATGAACCAGCCGAAACCCGAGATGCCCGAGCTCGGGTGACCCGGTATGTGCGGCCCGGCCCAGCACACGGCCCAGGCCAGGGTGGTCCACGGGAGCAGGAAGAAGCCGATCGCGGCGATCCAGAAGCTCTGGAAGGCCGCCGCCATCCGATCGGTGAACAACCAGACGACGAGGATGGCCAGCCGGGGCGAGAACCAGGCGAGCACGGCGATCAGGCACATGGCGGTCTCCTCGGGCGGCGGCAATCCGATCGTAACCCCGGGCCGCCAGTTGTCATGATTCGGTAAAGAACGACTTCTGGTTGTGCCGATACATCTCCAATGCGTGCACTCCTGCGCCGTCTGGCGGCGTGCACCGTGGTGGTGGTCGCAGCCCTCGGGGTCGCTCCCACACCCGTCCGGGCCGATCCGGTGGTCGACGTCGAGGCTCAGGCCACCCAGGTGGCGGCCCGGATGGCGGCGCTCGACGCCAAGTTGACCGTGCTCAGCGGGCGGGTGGCCAACGCCGAACAGGCGCTGGCCCTGGCGCACCGGCAGGCCACCAAGGCTCGGGCCGAGCTGGTCGTCGCCCAGGGCATCCTGGCGCGACACCGCGTCGAGCTGTCGAACCTCGCCGTGCAGATCTACATGGGAGGCGGGGCGTCGGAGACCGGCATCGTCGGCGACCTCGACGGCACGGCGGCCCAGGCGCCGGTCAAGGACGGCTTCGTGCAGACGGTGAGCCAGAAGCGCACCGACATCGTGTCCGCCGCGGCCTCGGCCGAACGCAACGTGGCGCGGCGCGTCGACGCGCTCGCCCGCGTCGAGGCCGACGCCACCAACACCGAGCGACGACTGGTGGCCGAGCAGGCCGCCACGACGAAGGCGTTGGCGCAGCAGGCCGCGCTCCAGAAGTCGGTCGGGGCCCGGCTCGCCCAGCTGATCTCCGGGCGGTCGACGTCGGACGACGCGCACCCCGGCGGCCGCGAGAGCCACGCTCAAGGCGGCGTTGCTGACCCAACTGCCGGCCGCGCCCACGCCCGCTGCGGCGCTGGCCGTGGCGACCGCGTTGTCGGCGGTCGGCGATCCCTACGTCTGGGGTGCGGCCGGGCCGAACCGGTTCGACTGCTCGGGTCTGGTGCTGTGGTCGTGGGGCAAGGCCGGTGTCCAGCTGGCCCACTGGACCGGCTTCCAGGTCCACGAGGGATGGCCGATCGACCTGAAGGACCTGTTGCCCGGCGACCTGATCTTCATGTGGCGCCCGCACGCCAAGGGTGGACCACCGGATCACGTGGCGATGTACATCGGCAACCACCTGATCGTGCAGGCGCCTCACATCGGTGGCTACGTCGAGGTCAGCTCGATGTGGTGGTGGCCCGGTGCCCGCCGCACCGCGGTGCGCCTCGCCGCCCCCGCCCCGCGCACTAGACATCGTTCGTGGAGGCGGAGCCCCCAGGCGCACCAGGCCGGCCGACGGTGCCGCCGTCGAGACCCGAGCGGCACCCCGGGGTCACGCTCGCGGTGGTCGCCGCCCTGATCATCGCCCCCGGCGCGTGGCCATTGAGCGTGGTCATCTTCGTGCTCGCGATGCTGCGCAGCCGCGACTACAAAGCGACCCTGCGCGAGGACGACGCCGCCGTCGGGCCCCGGCCCGGCCGATGCGTCGCCCAGGCCGGTTTGTGGGTCGACCTGCGACCCGAGCAGGTTGCAGGACTGGCCGGGGCCGCGCTGCAGCAGGTCGAGCCGACGTGGGCCTACCGGGAAGCGGCGGGCTCACGGGTCGCGGCCCGCTTGGGACCCAACCGGGGCGCGCACCCGGCTCAGCTGGTCAACGTGTGGATCTCGCCGGCCGGCCACGGCTCCGACCTCGTCGTCGAGGCGCGGTCACGGCGCAGCGCACAGCTCTTCGATCGGGGCGCCAGCCGGACCACCGTGACGGAGCTGGCCACCGACATCGCCAGGTTGACCCACGAGCACCATGTCGCCTCGAGACCGGTACCGGCCAACCCCGAGCCGGTCGTCGAGAAGGTCGGCTGGCGCTGGTGGCGCATCGCGATCGCCATGGCGCTGTTCCGGTTGGCGGGCTACCCCTTCCTGTGGATCGACCGGGCCTTGGGCCGTCCGCTCGTGCGCGGCGGCTACCTGGTGGTCGGTCAGCTGATCGTCTGGGGGGCGGTCGTCGCTTGGCTGTGGATCGTGTCGGTACGCCGAGGGCACGGGTCGTTCGCCGAGGACTACGGCTTCGGCTTCCGGTGGCGCGAAGACCTCGCCATCGGCGTCCCACTCGGCATCGGGATCCTGGTCGTGCAGAGCCTGCTCGTCGTGACGCTGTCGCTCCTCACCGGCGTCCACGCCGCGTCGACGGCGGCGCCGCTCGTCGATCCGCGCCGCGGACACTGGCTGACGCTGTGGCCGATCCTGCTCTACGCGGTGGTCGGTGCGCCGCTGGTGGAGGAGACGGTCTTCCGCGGACTGACCCTCCGCGGCCTCGAGCGCCGGCTGACCGTTCCGATGGCGGTCGTCGTCTCCGGCCTGCTCTTCGGCTCACTCCACTGGATCACCGGCTCGAGCGTCCTCGCCAACCTCGTGCTGGTGGTGAGCCTCGGCGTGTCCGGCATGCTGCTCGGCATGATCGCGGCGGCCACCCGGCGGCTGGGCCCGTCGATGATCGCGCACGGCACGCTCAACCTGGTCGTGTCGGTGGTGATCCTCGCCCGGTACCACTGATCCGCCGCCCGAGGGCGCTCAGTCGGCCTCGAAACGATGCACGGCCAGGCAGTGGCACACCTGGATCTGGTACTCGGCGTAGAAGCGCTCGCGGCCGGCGCGCTGCGCGTGGCGGTGTCGGTCGTCGTCGCGCCACGCGTCGTGGGACGGTCGGTCGGCGAAGGTGATGACCGACACGCGCTCGCCGTCGTCGGCGCGGAACGTCTTGAAGTCGACGAAGCCGGGCATGCGCCGCGCGGCGTCGAGCATCGCCTCGGCGGTCTCCTCGTACTCGTCGCCGGCGGTCGTCTTCAGCCGAGAACGGAAGATGGTGACGATCTGGTCGGGCGCGGGTTCGGGGACCATCGGGGCTCAGGCCTCGCCCGACATCTGCTTCATCAACCCCTCGAGGTCGAAGTAGTCGCGCCACAGCGTGATGCGGCCGTCGGTGACGCGCCAGATGCCGGCCACCGGGATCTCCAGCCACCGCTCACCCGAGCGGAACCGGTCGGTGCGCTCGTTCATCACGATGTCGCCCGCGGCGACCTGGTGGTGGACGATCCACTCGATCTCCTCGGACATGGCCACGAAGCTCTCGAGCATCGTTCGGGTGGCGGCGGCCCCATGAGCGGTCTCCATCGGGACGTTGTCGTATTCGATGTCGTCGGCGGCCAGGGCCATGGCGGCGTCGAGGTCCCTGGCCTCCATCGCCTCGATGAACGCGGTCACGGTCTCGTCTGGGGACACGGCACTCCTCTCGGTTGCGCGGGACGCGGCCGCGACCCGCCGGGTCAGATCGGCTCGAAGCCTAGGCACGGACTACCGTCGCGCGGCCGGTGAATGCCGGCGCCGCGCCACGAAGAGGGAGCCGATCGATGCCCGATGCCCCGGCCGACCGCCCGTTCGAGCTGAACGGGGTCAACCACCTCGCGCTGGTCTGTCGCGACATGGCCCGCACGGTCGACTTCTACACGAACGTGCTCGGGCATGCCGCTGATCAAGACCATCGAGCTGCCCGCCGGGCATGGGCCAGCACTTCTTCTTCGACTGCGGCGGCGGCGACTGCCTGGCCTTCTTCTGGTTCCCCGACGCGCCCGAGCCGGCGCCCGGGCGTGTCGGCACCGGCCGCCCGCCCCGACCAGGGCGATCTGACCAGCGCCATCGGCTCGATGAACCACGTCGCCTTCGACGTGCCGCCCGACAAGATCGAGCGAGTACCGGGAGCGTCTGCTCGCCGCCGGCGTCGACTGCACCGAGGTGGCCAACCACGACGACAGCGAGTGGGGCATCAGCCGACGAGCTGCACCCGGGCGTCTTCGTGCGCTCGATCTACTTCCAGGATCCCGACGGGATCCTGCTCGAGTTCGCCTGCTGGACCGCGACGTTCGGTCCCGACGACGTCGCCATCGTGCCGGCCCGCGGCCGTCGTCGCCGGCCGACGGCCTGAGCCGCGGCCATGCCCCGACTCCGCCAGGTCCCCAAGGACGAGGCCACGGCGCCCATCGTCACGCTCATGTACGACTTCCTCTTCGAGGGCCGCGACCCGGTGGCCGAGCCGGGCACCGGCCACGGGCTCGCCGGGCGACTGGTGGACGGTGTTCGCCCTGGTGCCCGACGTGCTCGACCACGCGGTCGCCGGGCTTCGGCCTCTACGACAGCCCGACGCGGCTGCTCGACCCGGCGCTGCGCGAGCTGGCCCAGACCCGGGCCGGGTGGGCCGCCGGCAGCCAGTTCGTCTTCTCCCAGCACTGCAAGTCCCTGCGCGAGCTGGGCGTGAGCGAGGAGAAGATCGAGGCCGTGCCCGCACTGGCCGGCCGCCGACTGCTTCGACGAGGTCGAGCGGCTGGTGCTGGCCTACACCGACTGCCTGGTGCTCGACCGCGGGCGGGTGCCCGACGGGCTGTTCGACGCGCTGCGCGAGCCACCTGTCCGACGAGCAGATCCTCGAGCTCACCTACATCACCGCGCTGTACCTCCAGCACGCGGTGATGTCGCGGGCGCTGCGCACCGAGTTCGACGACCGGCCCGAGCCGGTGGTCGAGGTGGCCGCTCCCGACGGCGCCGACGTCGGCCTCGACATCACCGCCCCGAAGACCTGATCAGAACCCGAAACCTGTCATCCACGCGACTCGAAAGAGGTCGCGAGGCTGACAGGTTTGCGAATCGGGTGTCCGGCGGCATGATCGACGGCATGCTCAAGGTTCAGCTGATCATCGGCAGCACGCGACCCGACCGTGCCGCCGAACCCGTGGCCCGCTGGGTGGCCGATCGCATCGAGGCCCACGCGGCGTTCGAGCTCGAGGTGCTCGACCTGCGGGACTGGCCGTTGCCGATGTTCACCGAGACCATCCAGTCGGTCGGTGACTTCGGCGACCCGACCTACTCCGATCCGATCGTCAAGCGTTGGAACGCGAAGATCGCCGAGGCCGATGCCTACGTGATGATCACGCCCGAGTACAACCACAGCCTCTCGGGCGTGCTGAAGAACGCGATCGACAACGTGTTCGTCAGCTTCGCCTTCCGCAACAAGCCCGTGCTCCCCGTCGGCTACAGCGGTGGCGTCGTCGGCGGGGCCAGAGCGGTCGAGCAGCTGGCGCTCATCGCCATCGAGGCCGAGCTGGTGCCGTTGCGCAACACCGTCCTCGTGGGCGAGGTACCCAAGGCCTTCGACGCCGGCGGCGAGCCCACCGCACCTCTCCTGGACATCTCGATGACGGTCGCGCTCGACGACCTCGAGTGGTGGGGCAACGCCACCAAGGCGGCTCGAGCCGCCGGTGAGCTGACGCCGGGGACCTTCCGGCGCCGCGCCGCGCTGGCGGCCATTACCGCGTCCTGACCCCGGGCGGCGAATTCACCCGCCGGCTACCTGGGGGTCGTCGGGCGTACACGCCGATCGCGGATGATCGTGCGGCTGCACGCCGCAGGGGCGGGCCAGATCCCCAGCAGGGAAGAAGTGGCGGCCTGGCGCCCACGACGGCGCCGGGCCGCTACATCTCGAAGGGACCGCGGCCCATCTGCTCGCGGACGCGTCACGACCGGTGGGTTGGTGAGGCTGCGACGCTGCCAGTTGGCGCCGTCGACGACGAGCGTGTGGCCGGAGATGAACCGGGCGTAGGGCGAGGCCAGGAAGGTCGCCGCCCAGCCCAGCTCCTGGCGCTGCCCGACCCGCAGCGCCGGCTGGCAGGCGTCCTTGTCGTGGGTCCGGTCGAGGTTGCCCTGGATGTCCGCGGTCATGTCCTCGTGGGGGAACAGACCGGGCACGAGCGCGTTCACCTGGATCCCGTACGGGCCCCACTCGACGGCCAGCGACTCGGTCAGGTTCTTCACGCCGGCCTTGGCCGCGGCCGAGTGCGCGAAGCCGGGCCCACCGGTCCACGCGTACGAGGCGGCGATGTTGACGATCGATCCGGGCGTGCCGGCGGCGAGGTGCCGTCGGCCGAACTCGCGCGAGCAGAAGAAGGTGCCGTTGAGCGTGATGTCGACGACCGTGCGCCACGCGTTCGGGCGACATGTCCTCGGCCGGCACCGGGAAGTTGGCGGCGGCGTTGTTGATCAGCACCCCGGGCAGACCGAACTGCGCCTCCGCCGCGTCGAACGCGGCCGCGATCTCGTCCGGCTCGCGGATGTCGCAGCTCACGGCGAGGTCCGGCGCGCCGAGCGCGTCCATCGCGGCGCGGGCGGCGTCGAGGTGCTCGTCCTTGCGGCTGGCGATCACGAGCGACGCGCCGAGGCGCGGCGAACTCGGAGGCGATCGCCTTGCCGAGTCCGGTGCCGCCGCCGGTGACGAACACGCACTGGCCGTCGAAGGTGCCGGGCGGCCAGCGCGGTCGTCCCCACCGGGGGCGGTGCGGGCAGGCCGATCTGGCCGTTGGTCGGGTCGCTCATCGTGCTCCTCGGGCTCAGCTGCCGGTGTAGCGGGGGTCGCGGTCCTCGGCCGTCGCCGCCCGGCGCTCGGCCACGTCGTCGCTGCGGTTCACGAACGTCTGGTAGATCATCTCGTCGGCCATCGACGAGCGGATCTGCGGGCACGGCCAGGTGGCGCGATCACCTCGCGGGCCATCTTCACCGTGACCGCCGGCGCGGCGGCGATCTGCTCGGCCATCTCGCGTGCGGTCGCGTCGAGCTCGTCGGCCGGCGACGACGCGGCTGACGATGCCGTGGCTGCAGCGCCTCGTCCGCGCTCATGATGCGGCCGGTCAGCACCAGGTCGCTGACCACCCCGTGCCCGCACATCTCGTACAGCACACCCATGCCGCCGGTGTCGGGGATGACGCCGTGGGTGACCTCCGGCAGGCGGAACCGGGTGCCCTCGGCGGCGATGCGGATGTCGCACAGCAGCGCCCGCTGGAACGAGCCGCCCATCACCCAGCCCTTGCAGGCGACGATCACCGGCGCGTCGAGCTCCCACAGCTGCTGGATGCCGCGGTGGCCGCGGCGCATGAGCTCGTGGTGGGAGAGCTCGGTGCGGTTCGTGCCGATCGCGGCCACGTCGCGGCCCGACGAGAACGACTTGCCCTCGCCCCGCCAGACGACCGCCCGCACGTCGGGCCGGACGCGCAGCTCGGCGAGGATGTCGAACAGCTGGGCGTCCATGTCGTCGTCGAACGCGTTGTGCTTGTCGGGTTGTCGTTGGTGATCGTGGCGATGGCCCCGTCGATGTCGAGGCGCACCGATCCGGGCGGTGGTGGATCGTCCCCGGCGGCGTCGGTGTCGGCGGGCGGAGCGGTCACGTGGTTCCCCCTTGCGGGTCGGCCCAGGTGACGAGCTCGTCGGCGTCACCTCGGAGATGGTGCGTGGCACCGAGCAGCGCCATCGTGCGCCGGACGTCGGCCTCGAGCAGGGAGAGCACGTGGTCGACCCCGCGCTCGCCGCCGGCGCCGAGGCCGTAGAGGTAGGCCCGGCCGGCCATGCAAGCAGGTCGCGCCCAGCGCGACGGCCTTGACGATGTCGCTGCCCCGGCGCACGCCGCCGTCGCAGATGATCTCGAGCCGCCCGCCGACCGCGTCGGCGACCGGCGCGACGAGGTCGACGGTGGCCGGGGCCGAGTCGAGCTGGCGGCCGCCGTGGTTGGACAGCGCGATGCGCCTCGACGCCGGCCTCGGCGGCCAGCACGGCGTCGTCGACGGTCTGGATGCCCTTGAGGATGATGGGACCGTCCCACACGGTGCGCATCCACTCGATGTCGGGCCACGACAGGGCCGGGTCGAACTGCGAGTTGATGTAGTCGGCCAGCGACACCGCGTCGGAGCCGTCGCCGGCGTCGCTGCCGACCACGTTGGCGAACATGATCGGGTCGGATGCGCACGAAGTCCCACGTCCACCCGGTGTGGATGGCGCCGTCGATCAGGGTGTCGAGACCGATCTTCGGCGGCAGCGAGAACCCGCGGCGCACGTCGCGGTCGCGCTTGCCGAGCACCGCCGTGTCGACCGTGACCATGAGCGCCTCGAAGCCGGCCGTCTGTGGCCCGGTCGATCATCTCCTTGACCAGGCCCGCGGTCGCGCCACACGTACACCTGGAACCACTTGCGCTCGACGTCGATCGCGACCGACCTCCTCGATCGAGCGGGTGCCGAGCGTCGACAGCGTGTAGGGCAGGCCGGCGCGGCCGGCGGCGCGGGCCACGGCCAGCTCGCCCTCGGGATCGGCGATGCGGCTGAAGCCGGTCGGGCGCCAGCACGAGCGGGATAGGGGATCGGCTTGCCGAGCAGCGTGGTGGACGGGTCGACGCTCGACACGTCGCGCAGCACCCGGGGTCGGAAGATGATGCGCCGGTAGGCCTCGCTGTTGTTGGCCAGCGGCCAGCTCGTCCTCGGCGGCGCCGTCGATGTAGTCGAACACGCCGCGCGGGCAGGCGGCGCCGGGCCAGGCGGCGCAGGTCGGCCACCGACGCCGCCTGGCCAGCCGTCGGGCGGTGGCGTCGAGCTCGAGGGGGCGGAACCGCAGGACCGAGCGCAGCGTGTCGATGGGACGTCGCAGGCGCGCGGGCAGCCCCTCCTTGCGCTCGCTCGCATCCATCTGGCGATCACCCCCGACGTGGTCCCGAGGCGCCGGACCGGAACCATGACCCGGCGCTCATGCTGTCCTCACACTCGCGCGGTTCACTACGTGCAGGACAGCCCGAAGGGGCGAACGGAGGATCTGATGGAACCGATGCAACCCACCCAGTCGACCCAACCGATGCCGATGGGCCCGATGGGGCGGGGCGGCCGGCCCGGCATGGGCATGATGCTGGGCCTGCGGGTGGTCATCTCCCTGCTCGTGGGCGCACTCGGCGTGGCGCTGCTGGTCGGCGGCAGCGTGGTGGTCGGCGGCATCCTGTTGGCCCTGGCCGTGGTGCGGTTGGTGATGACTGGTCTGATGTGGAGCCGCCGGCGCCACCGCCAGGCGCAGGTCGCCGCCTGGCGGGCCCGCCGGGGGCCGTTCGACCCGGCCGCATGACGTCGTCAGATCTATTGTCCACCGACATGACAGAACCCTTTCTCGACGCGTGTGCCATCGCCGAGCTGGTCGCCGACGGCGAGGTGTCGCCGGCCGAGCTCGTGGATGAGGCGATCGAGCGCATAGAGCGGGTGAACCCGACGCTGAACGCGGTGATCCGACCCCGCTTCGAGGAGGCTCGAGCGGAGGCCGCCGCCGACCTTCCGGACGGACCGTTCCGGGGCGTGCCGCTGGTGTTGAAGGACCTGATCTGCTCCACCGCGGGCGAGCCCATCCACGAGGGAATGCAACTGCTGAAGGACATGGGCCACGTGGCCACCGTCGATCAGGAGCTGGCCCGGCGCTTCCGGGCCGCGGGGTTCGTTGTCGTGGGAAGGACCAACACCCCTGAGCTCGGGATCGTCCCGACCACCGAACCTCTTGCCTACGGGCCGTCGCGCAACCCGTGGGACACCAGCCGGTCCACCGGGGGATCGAGCGGGGGATCGGCCGCCGCGGTGGCGTCCGGCATGGTGCCGGTGGGGCATGCCAACGATGGCGGAGGCTCCATCCGCATCCCAGCCAGCGAGTGCGGTCTCGTCGGCCTGAAGCCTTCGCGGGCCCGCGTGTCGCTCGGCCCCGACTACGGCGACGCCATCGGTGGGCTGGTGTGCGAGCTGGCCGTCACCCGGTCGGTGCGCGACACGGCCGCGGTCCTCGACGCCGTCGCCGGACCTGCCCCCGGCGATCCGTACGCCGCGCCACCTGCCCTCCGCCCGTACTACGACGAGGTCGGGGCTCCACCGGGGCGCCTCCGCATCGGCCTGCAGACCGCGGCTCCGGGCGGTGGCGTCGTCACCCATGCCGACTGCATCGCGGCCACTGAAGCCGCGGGCCGCCTGCTCGAGAGCTGCGGACACCTGGTCGAGCCGACGCAGCTCGAGGCGCTCGACGACCCGGCCCTCACCGAGAAGTTCGTGCTCATCTGGTCTGCCGGGGTCGCCTACGACCTCGATCATCACTGGCCTTCCCGCATCGGGCGGGCGATCACGGCCGAGGACGTCGAGCCGCTGACCTGGGCGCTGGCCGACTTCGGTCGCGCCGCCACCGCGGGCGACTTCCTCGCCGCCCGCGATTGGATCCAGGCGTGCGCCCGCCGGGTGGCCGCCTGGTACGACAACGGCTGGGACCTGCTGCTCACCCCGACGCTGGCCGAACCGCCCCCGCATCTGGGTGAGTTCGATTCACCGCCCGACAACCCGCTCAACGGTCTGCTCCGGGCGGCCGCGCTGGTGCCGTTCACCCCGCCGTTCAACGCCACCGGCCAGCCGGCCATCTCGCTGCCACTGCACTGGAACGACGAGGGCCTGCCCATCGGGGTGCAGCTGGTCGCCCCCTACGGCCGCGAGGACGTGCTTATCCGGGTGGCGGCCCAGCTCGAGGAGGCCGCGCCGTGGGCAGGCCGACGCCCGCCGGTTCGCGTCTGATCGCGCACCCCCCGGTGCGCCGCAGTCGTGGCTCTCTCGCCTGCCTCCTGGCGGTCCTCGTCGTGGCGGCCGGATGCTCGTCGGGGTCGGGCCCGTCGGCCACGCCCACGACCGCGCCGAGGACCAGGCCCAACGTGTTGTTCGTCCTGACCGACGACCTCGACCTGAGCGAGATCGCCAAGATGCCGATCCTGCAGTCGGAGATGGTCCACGAGGGCGTGTCGTTCTCGAACTACTTCGCCAGCGTGTCTTTGTGCTGTCCGTCCCGGACCACGACCTTGCGCGGCCAGTACTCCCACAACACCGGCGTCGAGACGAACGGCGGCATCAACGGTGGGTTCGAGACTGCGCATCGGCTCGGTCTCGAGCGCTCGACCATCGGGACCTGGCTCCAGTCCGCCGGCTATCGGACCGCGCTCATCGGCAAGTACCTGAACGGCTACCCCGACACCGTGGCCAAGACCTACGTGCCTCCCGGCTGGACCGACTTCATCAGCCCGGCCGCCGGCAATCCCTACACGCAGTACAACTACACCCTCAACGACAACGGCAGGCTCGTGCATCACGGCGACGCACCGCAGCGACTACGGCACCGACGTGTATGTCGGTCAGACCGAGAGCTTCATCCGCCAGTCGGCTGCAGCTCGCAAGCCGTTCTTCGCCTACCTGGCCGTCTACGCGCCGCATCAGCCGGCCACGCCCGCACCCCAGGACGTTGGCCGCTTCGCCGGTGCGCAGGCTCCGCGCACGCCCGCCTACAACGCGCTCGACGTGAAGGGAAAGCCGCAGTTCATCCAGAGCCTGCCGATCATGACGCCGAAGGTCCAGCGTCGGGTCGATTCCCTCTACCGGCGTCGCATCGAGTCGTTGCAAGCGGTCGACCGTGGCATCGGGCACCTGATCGACACGTTGAAGTCGACCGGCCAACTCGACGACACCTACATCGTCTTCACGTCGGACAACGGCTTCCACCTCGGGCAGTTCCGCATGCCCGCGGGCAAGCAGACCGCCTACGACTTCGACATCCACCTGCCGCTCGTCGTGCGGGGGCCGGGGGTGCCGGCCGGCCGCACCGCTGACCAGCTCGTCGGCAACATCGATCTGGCCCCGACGTTCGCGGCGATGGCGGGCGCGACGACGCCGAGCTTCGTCGACGGGCGGTCGTTCCTTCCGCTGGCGGAGGATCCGTCGAGCTCACGCGGGTGGCGCGACGCCTACCTGATCGAGCACTGGAAGGAGATCGACCAGGTCAACCGCGACGGAGCGCCGCTCGAGCCCGGCGATATCGACCAAGGCGGCGCCACCGTGCCCGCCCGCACGAGCAAGGCGTCGCTGAACAACATCCCCGAGTACCACGCCGTCCGCACCTCGCGGTACCTCTACGTGGAGTACTCGACCGGCGAGCGCGAGCTCTACGACCTTCACGGCGATCCCTACGAGCTTCACAACGAGGTGCCGTACGCGCGGATCGCGCTCTTGAAGGTTCTTTCTTCAGAGGTGACGGCGTTGAAGGACTGCAGGGGGGCATCGTGCCGTCAGGCGGAGGATCGTCCGGTGCCGGGATGAGGAGTCCACGACCGCTGCGGTTGCTCTAGCGTCACGCCCGTGCCCCTGACTCCCGAGACCGCGCTGCTGACCGACCGTGTCGCCGTCGTGACCGGGGCGGGTTCGGGCATCGGCCGTGGCATCGCCCGCGGGTTCACCGCGTTCGGCGCCCGGGTGGCGATCTGGGAGCGTGACCCCGATACCTGCGCGGCGGCCGCCGAGGAGATCGGAGCGCTCGGCATCGTCACCGACGTGCGCGAGTCGGCGGACGTCGACGCCGCCATGGCGCGCACCACCGAGGAGCTCGGACCCGTCGACATCCTGGTCAACAACGCGGGCGGCGTGTTCAAGTCCCCACTGCTCGAGACCTCCGAGAACGGCTGGGACGCGCTCTACCGGGCCAACCTGCGCCACGTGATCCTCTGCACCCAGCGGGTGGCTCGCCAGCTCGTCCTCAACGCGCGGCCCGGCAGCATCATCAACGTGACCTCCATCGAAGGCGTACGGGCCGCGCCCGGGTTCGCTGCCTACGCCGCGGCCAAGGCCGGCGTCATCAACTACACCAAGACCGCCGCACTCGAACTTGCTCCCCACGGCATCCGCGTCAACGCTCTCGCGCCCGACATCACCATCACCGAGGGGATCGAGCGCATGGCGCCACCGGGATCACAGAACCGGTGGGGCGCGGTGGTGCCGATGGGCCGTCCTGGCCACGTCGACGAGATGGCGGGCGCGGCGGTGTTCCTGGCATCGGATCTGTCGAGCTACGTCACCGGCGACACGATCCACGTCGACGGGGGGACCTTCGCCGCCGGCGGCTGGTATCCCCACCCCGAGACGGGTGAGTACGTGCTCGGACCGCCGCTCGGCTGAACCTGGAACCGACGCCTTTCACCCGGCTTTATCGTTCCTCAGGGAGAATTCGACTCTGGCCCCGTGCCCGGACCCCCCGGCGGCACCTTGGGCAGGAGAGCAGATGCACACCCTCGTCTACCGGCGCGAGCGCCGTCGCGGCCTCGTCGTCGCGTCCGCCATCGGTGCGCTGGCGGTGCTCGGGATCGGCGCCTTCGCCGTGATCCTGGCGGTCGGCGCCATCGCCCACCTGAACCCGTTCGCCTCGACCAAGACGGTCAAGCCGTCGGCGGTCGTGCTCGACCGCATGCGCGACCTCGCCGTTTTCGACGCCGCCACCGGTCACTTCCAGACGGTGGTCGACCAGCAGCACACCAACAAGGTGCTGCCCGGATGGCTGAGCGGCGACGACACCGTCCTGCTGGCCGAGGGCGATGTCGACGCCACCGTCAACCTGGCCCATCTGCCCAACGGGGCTATCCAGCTGTCGCAGGACGGCACCTCGGCCAGTGTGGTGCTCCCCGCGCCCACGCTCACCCAGCCCCGTCTCGACCCGAAGGCCACCCGCGTGATCAGCCGCCAGCGCGGGCTGCTCGACCGCGTCGGCGACGCGGTTGGCGACGGCAACCCCGTGCCGCAGGACGCGCTCGAGCAGATCGCGTCCTCGAAGCTGTCGGCCGCCGCCGCCCAGAGCGACCTGTTGCAGAAGGCCGAGAGCAACACCACCCGGTTCGTCACGGGCTCGCTGCACGCCGCCGGCGTCGCGCACGTCACCGTGACCTACGCGCCCGCGGCTCCCTGATCCACCCCGTGCCTGTCGGGTGGCCGGGTTCAGGCGTGGTCGAGCTGGCGAAGCGAGGTCCGAAGCCGCCCGGCGCCGGATGCCGCGATCGCCAACGCCACCAGCATGAGGAGCCCGGCACCGGCGATCATCGGCGCGAACGGCGAACCTGTCGACCCCAGGCCGGCGCCGGCGAAGAACGACGGCGTGCTTGCCGCTACCGCGTACCACCAGAGGAACGTTGCCAGCGCGACGACCCCCAGCGGGAGGAGTGCGAGCAGCGCGAGCGAGCCGAGCGCGCGCAACCGACGATCGGAGAGATCGAGCCGCCGGGTCGTCGCAACGACCGCCGCGGTACAGCACCCGATCGAGGCCATCAGCAGGCCGCCCCAGACCAGTACGACGAACCCGTAGGGCCATATCGTGGTGTTGCGAGTCGCGCTTCCGAGGTGGTGGGCCCATGCAACCAGGCCGGCGGTTGCAACTGCGGCCACCGCACTGACCACGATGGCGCGCCCGACCGGTCGGCGAATCGACTGCCATTCCCCTTCGCGCAGGAGTTGCACGAACGCCGGCAGCACCGTCGCCGCCGCGACGACGATCAGTGTGGCCCCGACGACCGCGCCGACCACGACCGCGGCGTAGGCCGCGGCGGGCACCGCGCGCGAGCCGGCGGGAGTGGCGGCGTCCCAATGCTCGGCGAACTTGGCGAAGGCGCAGCCACCGACGACCAGGACCGACCAGGCGCACAGAACGAGCAGTGCGCCGCTCCGGACCTGCCCGGCCGGGTCGTCCGTGCCGGCCAGCCCGCTCGCTCTCACCCGCTCATGCAGCCCGGCGCGGACGATGGAGAGCTGGTCGTGGAGCGGCATCTGTTCGTCTCCGTAGGTGTCCTCGACGAGCACCCGGAGCTCTTCGCCGTAGCGCTGCCGCCACGACGGCGGGTAGCAGCGCAGGAGGCGGGTGAGGCGTCGATCGGCGCGCGCCATCAGACCGACCACGCCACGACGCCCAGCCCGAGCCGGCTGGCGCCTTCGTTGGCGATGGCGTGCATGTCGCGCACCGCCACCTCGAGCGCGCTGCGCCCGGCCGCCGTGATGCGATAGGGCCGTCGCCGGTCGTCCCCGGCGGTCGGCGCGATCAGGCCGCGCTCCTCGAGCCGGGTGATGGCGCCATACAGCGTGCCGGGACCGAGCTTCACGCCGGCGAACTGCTCGATGTCCTTGGCCAGCGCATGACCGTGCTTCGTGCCCGACGCCAGGCTGGTCAGGATCAGCACGCCCGGCTCGTTGGCACGGATGCCTCGGTTGCGATCGTCTCGGGCCATGTCGGGAGACTACTACGCAAGACGTAGTAGTCGCAAGACAGCTCTTCTGGCGGTGCGATACTCGGGCGATGCCTTCGACCGTGATCATCGCCACCGACGGATCGCCGCTCGCCCTGCAGGCCGCGGCGCGAGGTCTTCCCCTGCTCCGCCAGCCCGATCAGGTGATGATCGTGGCCGCGATCCGCGACATCGACGACTCGCTCGCCTTCGACGGGTCGGGCCACGCCGGCGCGACCTTCACCGATGCCGAGCTGCGCGAGCAGCAGCAGCAGGCCCGATCCGAGGGCGAGGAGATGGTCGCCGACGCGGTGGCCGCGCTCGGTGTCGACCACCCGGTCACCAGGATCATCGAGGGCAACGCCGGCCCCGCGCTCTGTGAGCTGGCCGCCGAGGTGGGAGCCGACGTGATCGTGATCGGCACCCGCGGTCGAGGCGGCATCAAGCGGGCGCTGCTCGGATCCGTGTCCGATCACGTCGTTCGCAACGCCCCGTGCCCGGTCCTCGTGGTCGGGGCCGCGGACGACTGAGCGTCGCCTTTGCACGGCATCGCACCGCCAGCGAACCATCAAGTGGCTGGGATCCGATGGGCTGAGCCCCACGCTTTCTGACGACTGCGCGGGCTGTACGTTTGGGCCTCACACCGAGACCGCGAGCGCGGCCATCGGCCCTCGTAGCTCAGGGGATAGAGCATCGGTTTCCTAAACCGTGTGCGGAGGTTCGAGTCCTCCCGGGGGCACTGCCAGACGGCTTCGGAGGAACCTGTTCCTGGGGGAGTGGGGCATGGACGAGAGCCCTGACGTTCGGATCGTCCCACGGTGGGACGACACGGACCTGACCGCTCGACCGGTGGACGATCCGCTGCCTCACGCGTCGCTCTGCAGTGCGGGCGCGTTCGCACTCGTCGAAGACCCCGACCCCGAGAGCGACGGCCCCTCCCGCCCCGCAGTGCTCACGATGCCGCTGCCGCCCGACATCGAGGAGACCGCCGACTGGACGTCGCTACACGTGTTCGCGGTCGATCCCGAGGAGCGCAGCTTCTCCCTCGTCGAACGATCGGGCTTCGACCGTGAGGCACGGGTCGCACGGGCGGAGATCGACTCGCCCGGCCTCTATGGCGCGTACGTCGCCCGACGGGCTACGCGCCTGCGGTACGCGGACGACCGCCAGCTCGTACTCGGAGATGTTCGTGGCCGACTTCGATCCCCAGAGCCTCACGCTTTCGAACATCGCGGCGGTGCGGACCGATGTCCTGCTCCCCGACTGGAGACCCACCTGCGTCTGAGCGGACCGCACCGTCAGGGATCCCGCTCGGGGGCAGCGGAGCGGCTAGCTCGTCGGCTCCGGGGTGGCCTCGCCGGCGGGCTCATCGGCTCCCTGGCCCGCGAGCAGTCCGCGCTGGTCGAGGGTGTACAGCAAACCGAGCGCCGGGAAGATGAAGAGCACCGCCAACGCGGTGACGACCAGGATGGCGTCGAGCGTGCCGGACGGGCGCGGCGGCCTGGGCGACGGTCATGGTCTGGGGGAGGATGTAGTCCCACTGGGCGACACCCCAGGCCACGATGACGGTGGTGACCGCGCCGACGGCGAGCAGGCGCGCCCCTCGGTGGTTGTCACGAAGCAGCAGGACGAGTGATCCCGTGCCGCAGATCGCGGACACGATCACGATTGGGAGCGCCCGGGTCGTGAGCCCGTGGTAGAGGTACGGCGCATCCGAACGGAGGATGAACAGGCCGGCGAAGGCCACGAGGCCGGCCACGACGGCCGCAGCCACTGCCCGCCGCCGGAAGTACTCGACCATGTCGTGATCGGCGAGGCGGTCGGCGTCCCACACGAGGTACACCGCCGCGAGGTACGCGACGACGACGACCGCGAGCACGCCGCCGAGGATCGAGGTCGGGTTGATCCAGCTGTGCCAGGGGTCGCCGGCCTTCCCGCCGGCGGGGACCCGGCCGGTGGCGATGCCGCCGGCCACCGTTCCCATGCAGTACGGCACCAGCACGGACGAGATGGCGAAGGCGGCCCCGAAGTTGCGGCGGTCGCGGGTGCGGAACACCGCTTTGCGAAAGGCGAAGCTCGAGCCGCGCAGCACGATGCCGAACGCGGCGATGGTGAGCGGGACGAACAGCGTCAGCGTGATCGACGCGTAGGCCTCGGGGAACGCGGTCCACAGCACCACGAAGCAGAAGATGAGCCACACGTGGTTCGCCTCCCACACCGGCCCGATCGAGTGGTCGACGATGTCGCGAGGCCGTTGGCCACGGGCCGCACCGCCGGCCAGGAGATCCCAGATCCCGGCCCCGAAGTCCGCGCCGCCGAACAGCGCGTAGCCGGTGATGCCGATGAACAGCACGACTGCGACGAGCGTGCTCAACGGCGAGCCCGCCTCGACCGGGGTCCGATCCGGCGGGATCGGTTCGGTTGGGTCCGTAAGGGGAGTCGGTCTCGTCGAACCCGGTGTCGCCCCGCTCGTCCTGCTCACGGAACCGTCGGCTCATCCCCCGCAGGATCAGGATGGTGGTGACGCCGACACCGGCGTAGAGCACGACCACGCCGAGGAAGGTGACCCACACGCCCGGTGTTGGCGGTGGCGGCCGCCTCGACCTTCATCAGGTTGTAGACGATCCAGGGTTGCCGCCCGACTTCGCTGACCACCCAGCCGGACTCGAGCGCGATGACCGACATGATCCCGGTCGCGCTGGCCACGCGCAGGAACCAGCGACTGCGCGGCATCCGTCTTCGGAAGATCCAGCTGACCCAGTACCACGCCGCGATCAGGCACATGATCGTGCCCATCCCGATCATCACGTCCCAGGCGAGGTGCACCGTGTTGACCTCGCCGATGGTGGGCTCGTCGTCGGCCGGCACGATGTTGAGGCCGTCCACCACCGTGCTCGTCCCGGTCCTCGGGATCCGAGAGGATCGACGCCAGGCCGGGGATCCGGATGCCACCGGTCACGGTGCCGTTGCTGTTGAGGTGCCCGAACAGCGTCTCGGGCACGTCGCTCGTCGTCTGCGGGACGAGCTCGATCGACGCGAACTTCACCGGCTCGTTGTTGTAGACCCAGCGGGCCAATGAATCGCCCACCGCCATCTGGAAGAAGATCGCCACTGCCGCCACCGAGAACGGGATCAGGAAGCCCAACCGGTGATAGCGGTCGCGCCGGCCGCGCAACATGCCGACCGCGTACACCGACGAGATGAGGAAACCGCCCACCACATAGGCGGCGATCACCATGTGCAGCGCCATCAGCGGCATCGCGCCGTTGAAGATCACGCCCCACGGGTCGACGCTGACGACCTTGCCCGCCGAGTTGAGCGTGTACCCGGACGGGTCGTTCATCCAGGCGTTGGCCGCGACCACCGAGACGCTGCCCAGGATGCCCGTGATCGGCAGCGGCACGCCGGTCCAGAAGTGCGTCCACGGCTTGAGCCTTCGCCAGCCGAAGATGTAGATGGCCACGAAGATCGCCTCGGTGAAGAAGAACAGGCCCTTCGAACGCGAACGGCACTCCGAAGGCCGCACCCCACTGACCCATGAAGTGGGGCCACAGCAAGCCGAACTCGAAGGTCAGCACGGTGCCGCTCACGGCCCCCACCGCGAACGTGACCGCCATGTACTTCGACCAACGCTGGGCGAGGCGGAGCGCGTCGGCGTCGTCGTGCTTCACCGCTTTGTAGTTGGCGATCAACGCCATGAACGCCCACGACACGCCGAGCGGTACCAGGATGATGTGGAACGCCAACGTGAACGCCATCTGCGAACGGGCCCACGGCACTGGGTTCACAGCCATCAGTAACTCGTGCACTCGGCTCTCCAACTGGTGGGAGGTTGAGGCTGATCACCATTGTGCCTCGCACCATTCGAGCCTCGTCGCCACCTAGTGTCGACCTGAGGATCGTGCGATCGAGCAACCGTCACGGAGGCCGCCCGCGGTGAAGTACTGGACCACCTACCCACTGATCGCCCACCCCTACGATCCGGAGTTCGTGTCGAAGGACGCGCTCGTGCGCTTCGCGCAGACCGCCGAGGCCGCCGGGTTCGACGGCATCGGCTTCACCGACCATCCCGCGCCGTCGCATCGCTGGCTGCAGGCCGGCGGTCACGACGCACTCGACCCGTTCGCCGCGCTGGCGTTCATCGCCGCGGTGACCGATCGCCTGCTGCTCATCCCCAACATCGTCGTGCTGCCGTACCGGAACCCCTTTCTCGTGGCCAAGACGGCGGCCACGATCGACGCGTTGTCGGGCGGGCGGTTCGTCCTGTCCACCGCCACCGGCTACCTGCGGGCCGAGTACGCCGCGCTGGGCGTCGACTTCGAGCAGCGCAACGTGCTGTTCGACGAGGCGCTCGAGGTGCTCCGGGGTGTGTGGACGACCGACGACTTCGCGTATGAGGGGACGACGTTCAACGCCAAGGGCCAGACCGTCAACCCCAAGCCGGCCCACGTGCCCATCTGGATCGGCGGTAACAGCCAGTTGACCCGGGCCAGGGTCGCGGCCGGGGCCGACGGCTGGAACCCGTTCCCGGCTCCCGCCGCGTTGGCCAAGACGGCCAAGACCCCGGTGCTCGAGACGGTCGACGACCTGGCCGCCATGCTCGACGATCTCTGGCGCCGGGTCGGCGACGCCGGGCGCGACCCGAAGACGATCGACGTCGCCTTCGGCACGCCTGAGGGCGGGAACCCAGGCTCGGATGCGTTCGACGCCGACGCACATCGGGCGGGCCTCGACGAGCTGGCCGGCCTCGGCGTCACCTGGAGCAGCATCGGCGTTCCCGGCGACAGCCTCGCTCACGCGCTCGAGACCCTCGAGCGCTACGGCGAGCAGGTGATCACGCGCCCGCTGACGCCGAACATGTCGCGCCAGCGTTCGCAGGGAAGTCGCTGACGCGACAGGTTGCGGGAGGCGCGCGCCCGCGTCGGGTCACCGGCCGCCGCGCAGCGCCCGGAGGGACTCGATCGTGTCGGCGTCGGTCGCCTGCTTGTCGGGGCGGTAGCGCTTGACCCGGGCGAACCGCAGCGCGACGCCGCCGGGGTAGCGGGTCGAGGCCTGCACGCCGTCGATCGCGATCTCGACGACCAGCTCGGGCCGCACGTGGACGGTGTGGTCGTCGCGGCCGATCTCGCGCTCGAGGAAGGCGGCGGTCTGCCAGGTGAGCAGCTCGTCGGTGAGGCCCTTGAACGTCTTGCCGACCATCACGAAGCCGCCGTCCGTCGGGCTCGCGGGCCCCGAGGTGCAGGTTCGACAGCCAGCCCCGGCGCCGCCCGTGGCCCCACTCGGCGGCCAGCACGACCAGGTCGAAGGTGTGCACCGGCTTGAGCTTGCGCCACGCCTTGCCCCGACGACCGGCCGCGTAGGGGCTGGTCAGGTCCTTCACCATCACGCCCTCGTGGCCGGCCGCCAGCGTCGCGTCGACGAAGGCCGCGGCCTCGGCCGGGTCGGCGGTGACGAGCCGGGGCATGGCGTGAGGCCCGGCGATCGCGTCGAGCGCACCGAGGCGATCCGACAGCGGCTCGTCGAGCAGGTCGGTGCCGTCGACGTGCAGCACGTCGAAGAAGAACGGGACGCAGGCGCAGGTCGGTGGCGTGGCCGGGTCGTCGCGACCGAAGCGGCTCATCGTCTCCTGGAACGCTTCGGGCCGGTCGCCGTCCAGGCCGAGCACCTCGCCGTCGAGCACGAGCTCGCCGGCCGGGAGCGATCGCGCCACGTCGACGACCTCGGGGAGCCGGTCGGTCACCTCGTTGAGGTTGCGGGTGTACACGCGCACGAGGTCGCCGTCGGCGATGCACCTGGATGCGGGCGCCGTCGAGCTTCCACTCGACCGAGAGCGCCGGCTCGCCGTCGACCGCATCGTCGATCGTGTCGGCCACCGAGGCGAGCATCGGCTGCACCGGTTGGAAGAGCGTCAGACCGATGGCCTCGAGCCCGGCCGCGCCCGCTCGTCAGCGCGACCTCGGCGGTGCGGCCGAGGTCCCCGCTCAGCATCAGCGCCCGGCGCACGACCGCGTCCGGGACGTCGGCGGCACGGGCGACGGCGGTCGACCATCACGCCTTCGAGCGCGCCCTGGCGCAGCTCGCCCATCAGCAGCCGACGGATGAAGGCGGCCTCGGCCGGCGTGGCCCGCGCCAGCAGATCGCCGAGGATGTCGGCCCGGGCCTGGTTCGAGCCGGCTCCGCTCGTGGCGGCCAGCCGTCGAGATGGCGTCGTCGAGCTCGAGCACCTCGATGGTCGGGCTCGCTGGTCGTCGGCCGAATCGACGACGCCGCTCAGCGTCGCCCAGCCGACACCGACCCGGCCCTGTCGCGGCTCGCCCACCAGGAAGCCGACCGCCGCCTGCGATCTCGTCCGGCGGCAGGTCGCGCAGCAGCGACGGCGATGGCGTCCCGCTTCGTCGTTGCGGGCGCGGGTGGATGCCACCGCGTCGGAGACGGCGACCAGAGCGGCGAGGCGCACCCGCGCAGTGTCGCAGCCGCGGCCGGGTCAGGCGTCGGCCAGATGGCATCAATCGTTGAGAAAGATGAGAGGAGTACCGTGGTTTCTCATCGGAGCAGCACCCATCCCGGTCGGGATTCGTGTCGCGTGTGCTGACCGGGTCGACAGAGGAGGGCACGATGACCGATTCCGGTCAGACGGACATGTACCCGGACGTGATGCGCGGCTCGGGCTGGCTGTTCTTCGCCGGCACGATCCTCGGCCTGGCGGGTCTCATGCGGATCATGGACGCCTTCTGGGCGTTCCGCTACAAGGGCGCGTTGCCCGACGGGTTGCAGAACGGCCTGCTCGGGTCCAACCTCAAGCACTACGCCTGGGCGTGGCTCCTCGTCGGGGTCATCCTGATCGTGTCGAGCTTCCTGATCCTGGCCCGCTCGCAGGTGGCGCGGTGGATCGGCTACATCGCCGCCGTGATCATGGGCCTGAGCGCCATGACCTGGATGCCGTACTACCCGATCTGGTCGATCGCCTACGTGACCATCGCCGTGCTCGTGTTCTACGCGCTGGCGCGCTACGGCGCGTCGCGACGCGGCCTGACCCAGCCGCACCTCGTCCGGTCCTCCTGACGCCTGTCCGACCGGCGTCAGGAGGACGGTCGGCGCGCCTGGGTACTGTGGGACCGCATGCCGCCCGCGCCCGTGTCACCGCCCGAGTTGGAGGTGGTGCTCGATGCCGCGGCCGCGTGCTACCTCCAGTTCGGCGTGCAGAAGACGACCGCGGCCGACATCGCCAAGCGGGCGGGCATGTCCGCGCGCGACCCTCTACCGTCGCTACGGCAGTCACGAGGCGATCTTCCTGGCGCTGCTGACCCGAGAGTCCGAAGCGATGGCCCGCGACTCCGAGGCGCACCTGGCCGGCATCGACGACCCGGCCGAACGGGTGGTCGAGGGCATGCTCTTCGCCATCGAGCAGATCCGACGCCGGCCCGTGCACGCGGCGGTGTTCTCCAGCGACGCGGCCGGGTGGGCCGCCACCCAGGCCCTGTCGGTCGACGCGCTGCGCCGGCTGGGTGAGGCCGGCATCCGTCCGATGCTCGGGCGACCGCCCCGACGGTGCCCCCGACGACCAAGCCATGGCCGACCTGGTCGACTACATGCTGCGGGTGCTGATCTCCTACGCGGTCGTGCCGGGGCGCGACGGGCTCGAGCCGGCCGACATCCGTCGACAGCTCACCACCATGTTCCTGCCCGCGTTCGAGCGGATGCTGGCCGTCCTCGAGTGAGCCTGAGCCTCACTTCAGGTCGTTCAGGCTCTTGCCGACGTCGGACAACTTGGTCGACGTGCCGTAGTTGCCGGTCAGCTTGATCACGTTGGCCGGATCGCAGTTGTACGGGCCGTCGTTGGCCTTCCAGTCGATGATGCTGAACCCCTTCGTGTTGGCCAGCACGGGCACGAAGCACGCGGTCGGCACCTCCGGGGTGGACGGGTTCACCTGACCGCTCAAGCCGCCGCCGTCGAACGACGTCGTGTGGATCCCGTTCTCGTACGCGGACAGCCGCGTCACCGTGTCGTAGCAGTCCTTGACCGACTGCGCGAACAGCAGCCAGGCCGCGAACGAGTTGAGCCCGAGCGACGCCGTCTTCAGGCCGTGGGGAAGGTAGGTGTCGAAGAGCTGCTCGTACTGCGGGATGGCGGGCACGTCGGTGGCCACGAACGGCGTGGTGGTGGCGTTGAGGTACACCGGGTTGCTGGCCAGGTCGGCCCCGCCCAGCTTGATCAGCTGCTGGTCGTACAGGTTGGTCGGACCGGCCAGCCAGTCGAGCTTGTAGTTGATCTGGGCCAGCGAGTTGATGAGGTGGGCCAGGTTGACGGCCGAGCCGACGAACCAGAGCCCCCGCACGCCCTTGTCCTTGATCGCCTGCGCGAACGGGAGCCAGCTGGCCTCGCCGGTCGCGTTGTACTGCACGTCGTAGACCGTCTTCCAGCCCAGGCTGGCGCCGGCCTCCTGGTACTGCTTCTTGTTGATGATGGTGGCGGTCACGTTGCCGGTGATGTAGCCGACCTTCTCGCCGGCGTTCGGGAACTTCTCGTCGAGGTAGTTGGCCAGCCCGAAGCTCACGGCCGTGTTCGACCCGCCGTTGGTGGCCTGCACCGACAGGTCCGAGCCCCGGGCCTCGGGGCTCAGGACGTAGCCGGGGAAGTCGGGCAGCAGGCACTTGAGCCGATCCTTCTGGCCGTTGGCGTCGAAGACACCGCCACCGCCGACGAGCGCGAAGTCGTGGGCGCAGGCCTGCACGATCACCTGTTGGTAGTCGAGGACCTTGGCGTCGAGCTTGTCGAGCTGGATCTTGTGGCCGTTGATGCCGCCGAGCGAGTTGCACCAGTCGGTGAACACCTGGCTGGCGTCCCAGAGCTCCTGGTCGAGGCCCGGGTAGCCGGAGTAGCCGACGTCGGAGATGGTGCCGATGCGGATGGTGCTGGCCGTCACGCCCTGCACGTTCGGACCGGAGGTGGCGCCCACCTCGATGGTCCCGGTCGTGTTGCCCTCGCGGAGCCCCGCCGGGCTGGCTGGGCCGCAGACGGGCGTGGTGATGGAGCCGAACTGGCCGTTGGCGGGAGCGCCCCCCGACCCCGGCGCGGTCGACGTGGTGCCGGCCGTCGTGGTCGTGTTCGATCGTGAGCAGGCGGTCACCGCGAGAAGAGCGACGACGAGGCTGGCCGCGACGAGGCGGCGGTGACTGGCGTGCACGATGATCTCCCCCTCGGGCGGCCGACGCCGCTCGATGACCAGATTCAAACACACCCGTGACCAGGGGTCGAGACGCAAGACTAGAGTCGTCTCACGTATCAGCCCGGGCGTCGGGCTGGGCCAGGGGGAGGCGCCGTGAAAGCCCTGCAGGTGACGCGCAACGGTCGTCCGGGCGAGGTCCTGGCCGCAGTCGAGGTCGACGCGCCAGAGCCCGGCCCGGGCGAGGTGCGGGTCGCGGTCGGCGCGGCCTCGCTGAACTTCAACGACATCGACCGGTGCCGGGGCAAGCTCGTCTCCGTACCCACGCCGCCGCCCTACACGCTCGGCATGGACGTGTGCGGGGTGGTCGAGTCGGCCGGACCCGGCGCGGAGCAGTGGCTCGGTCGTCGCGTCGTGGCCATCACCAAGACCGCGCTCGGCGGCATCGCCGAGCTGGCCATCGCGCCGGCCGTGTCGGTCTTCGACGCGCCGCCCGAGTTCGACGACGTCGAGGCGACCGGCTTCCTGCTGCCGTTCCACACGTCGCACCTCGCGCTGTTCCGCCGCGGCGGGCTGCGCGAAGGCGAGACCCTCGTGGTGCACTCGGCGGCGAGTGGACTCGGCACGGCGGCGGTGCAACTCGGACGCGTCGCCGGTGCCCGGGTGATCGCGGTCGTCGGCGGGCCCGAGAAGGTCGCCGCGTGCAAGGCGCTCGGCGCCGACCTGGTGATCGACCACACGGCCGAGGACTTCGTCGAGGCGGTGCTGTCGGCGACGGATGACGTGGGTGCGGAGGTCGTCTGCGATCTGGCTGGCGGCGACTTCGTCGAGCGGTCGTGGCGCTGTACCGCCCGCGAGGGTCGGTACCTGGCGGTGGGGTTCGCGGACGACGACGACAACGGCATGACCGGTCGACCGCTGCGCATGGCCTGCATCGGCAACATCTCGATCGTGGCAGTGATGGTGGCGTGGGCCGAGTCGGTCGACCCGGGCATGCGCCGGTTCGGCTTCAACCCGTTCGGACGCGATGTGGCCGAGGACATCCACGCCGACCTGCTGCGGCTGGTGGCCGAGGGACGCATCCGGCCCGTCATCGGACGTCGGGTCTCGATGGACGAGGCCGGTGCCGCGCTCGACGACCACGAGCAGCGGAGATCGGTCGGCCGAACGGTGGTCGAGATCGGCCGATGACTGCCGTCGAGTACACGTTCCGTGACGCCGAGCTGCGCAGTCGGCCGCTGCGGGCCGTCAACCAGGTAGGGGCCCGCCTCGCCCGGGCCGGCGTCGAGGTGCCGCCGTTGTCAGCCGACAAGATCGCTGCCGCGGCGGCGAAGGCGGCCGGGTCCGACGATTTCGGCACCGACAGCTACCGCGAGCCGCTGGAGCGGTTCGTCGCCGCCGCCCGCGACGAAGCCGAGCTCACCACCTTCGGTCGATTCCTCATCAGCCGGATGTTGGCCGCCGCGCTCACCAACCGCATCGACCTGCACCGGTGGGTCGTCGAGCACCCCGAGGTCCTCGACGAGCGCATCGAGCAACCGTGGGTGATCGTCGGGCTGCCCCGCACCGGCACCAGCCTGCTGTCGATCCTGCTCGGGCTCGATCCGGTGGCCCGTCCGCTGCTCCAGTGGGAAGCGGCCCATCCGATCCCGCCGG
Source organism: uncultured Microthrixaceae bacterium (assembly GCA_963776435.1). Lineage (GTDB taxonomy): Bacteria > Actinomycetota > Acidimicrobiia > Acidimicrobiales > Acidimicrobilacustridaceae > UBA4742. The sequence goes on along the minus strand of CAVZMK010000010.1, from coordinate 1,384,971 downwards.
CCACGCTCGGCGAGGCGGCCGAGGATCCCCGCATCGCCCGGACGGCGAAGGATCTCGACGGTCTGTTCAAGCTCAATCCGGCCTTGCGGGCGATGCACCCGTTCGGTGCCACCGTGGCCGAGGAGTGCGTGAGCCTCTTCATGTACGACGTGCGGACGCTCGCGCTCGAGACCCAGGCGCATGTGCCGTCCTACGCACGTTGGCTCGAGACCGCCGACATGGCGCCGGCCTACGCGCAGCACCGCGCCGCGCTCCAGACGCTCCAGTCACGCCAGCCGACCGAGCGGTGGATCCTGAAGACGCCGAACCACCTTTGGCACCTCGACGCGCTGGTCGACTGCTACCCGGACGCGCGGATCATCTGGACGCACCGCGAGCCGGGTCCCGTGGTCACCTCGTTGGCCAGCCTGGCCAACGCCGGTCAACGACCGCTGACGTCGCGGACCGATCCCCGCCCGACGGCGGAGGAGTGGAAGCGCAAGTGTGTGTTCGCGCTCGGCTCGGCGATGGCCTACGACGACACCACGCCGGCTGGTTGGTGCGTGCACCTGCGCTACGACGAGCTGGTCGACGATCCCGTGGCCGCCGTCACCTCGCTCTACGCGCAGTTCGGCGAGGAGGTCGGTGACCTGCACGCGCGACGCATGCGGGCGTGGCTCGACGATCGACCGTCGGACGCCTTCGGCCGGCACCGCTACGAGCCGGCCGACTTCGGTTGGACCTACGACCAGCTGGCCGCGGAGTTCCGCTCGTACCGCGAGCAGCTATCTGTAGCCGTCGCGCGCGCGTCAGGCCGGATCGGCGTCGTCGCCGAGCGCGCCCGGGTCCTCGGGTACGTCGACCGCGTGCTCACGCAGCAGTTCGATCGGGACGATCTCGAGGGCGCGCTCGTGGGTCGAGCGGAGCACGACCGGCGCGGCCACGCCGTCGAAGTGGGCCCGCAACCAGTTGGCCGCGGTGACGCACCATCGGTCGCCGGGGACCAGCCCCGGGAACGAGTAAGCCGGCATCGGCGTGCTGAGGTCGTTGCCGATGCCGCGCTGGTGGGCCAGGAACTCGCCGGTGACGACCGCGCAGATCGTGTGGCTGCCGAGATCCTCGGGACCGGTGTTGCAGCAGCCGTCCCGGTAGAAGCCGGTCACGGGATCGGAGCCGCACGGCTCGAGGGGGCCGCCAACCACGTTGAGCTCGGTCATGGCTCAAGTATCACCACGCCGGCGAGGGGCCGCCCGCGGCGGCGTGCCTACGGGCGATCGAGCCCGGACGCGGCCAGGTCGCCCTCGACGACGCGGCGGGCGACGTCGCTCAGGCGCAGGTTGTGGTTCCGGGCGTGGTTCCGCAGGCGGCCGAAGGCCTGTTCCATGTTCAGTTGCTCGCGTTCGGCCAGCATGCCCTTGGCCTGTTCGATGACCACGCGGCTGTCGAGCGCGCCTTTGAGCTGCTCGTTGAGCGCCTGGGCTTCGAGGGACGCCCGATGCTGCAGGATGGCGATCGTGGCCACGTCGGCCAGCGCCTGGGCGGTGTCGACATCGGCGGTGCCGATCTCACCGATCTCGGCGTTGAAGAGGTTGAGGGAGCCGATGACCGCGCCCCGCAGGCGCATCGGGAGGGCGTGCACCGACCGATAGCCGGCCGCGAGGGCCTCGGTCGCGAATCGAGGCCAGATCCCGTGGGACGTGGCGAGGTTCTGGTTCAGGACCGGCTCTCCCCTGCGGAAGCAGTCGAGGCAGGGACCCTCCTCGGTCTGGATCTCGAACAGCTCCAGGACGCGCATCGTCTCGTTCGAGGAGGCCATCACCCGCAGCTCGCCGTCCGGTGCGGCCAGCATCAGCCCCGCGGCCTCGACATCGAGCACGTCGACGCACCGGTCGGTCAGCACGGTGAGCAGATCGACGACGTCGAAGTCCGCGACGAGTGTGTCGGCCAGCTCGACGAACGCTTGGGCGAGTATCGCTTCTCGTGTCATCGCTGGTCCATCGTAGGACTGCCTGGCGCACGTATGCCCGCCTCAGACGGTGGCGCTCCCGCCGCTGGGATCGAAGCGCAGCTCGCGAGCGACCACATCTCGCGCCACATCGGTGAGCGATCGCTCGTTGGCGAAGGCATGGGCCCGTAGCCGGACCAGGGCCTCGCCGACGGGGGTCCCGAGCTGCACCGCGACCATCCCCGCCGCCTGGTGCACCACGATCTGGAAGTTGGCGCCGGCCTCCAGCTCGCTCGATACCACGCCAGGTGAGGCATCGGCCTGCATCATGAGGACCGTCTGGGCGGTGAGGTCGGCCATGATCGAGCGCGTCGGCGTGCTGGTCGCGGGTGAGGGGTCGCGCCCGGTCGCTGTACAGGTTGAGGGCGCCGATGCGCACCCCGCCGGCTCGCAGCGGGAACCCGAAGATCGCCCGCACCCCGGCATCGACCGCCGGGCCACTGAACGCCGGCCACCGTCGCCTCGCCGGCTCGGCCAGATCGGGCTCGAGCACGGGCCGGTCCGCTGCGTACGCGTCGAGGCAGGGACCCTCGCCGAGGGTGTACTGCAGCTGCTCGATCAGGTCGCTCACGTCGTTCGTGACGCACAGCGAGCCACGCGGACCGTCATCCGACATCAGCATGATCCCGGCGCCGCTCATCGCGGTGACCTCCGCGGACGTGTCGCACAGGTGTTTCGTACCGAACGCCGATGTCTGGTCGTCGACCAGCTTGGCGAGCATCCGGAAGCGGCGCTTGTCCGGCATGGCGACCTCCCTGGCGATGGAACGCGCGTGGTGTGCTGCGCTACCAGGGACTGGAGCAACGCTCCCGGGAGGGTGCCGATGCGAGAGGCAGAGTCCAACACGGTGCGGGCTCGCATCCCGTGTCACCTGTCACCGTACACCCACCTGGTCTGCGACCTCTGAGCCTCGGACCCACGATCCGAGGGTGGCGCACCTAGCCTCGGCTCATGTCCACGTTCTTGTTGGGTGACGCGCCGATCGAGTCCTTGGACGCGTACTTCGCGACCGGCGGCGGCGAGGGGCTCGAGCTGGCCCGTTCGCTGGCGCCGGCGCGTGATCCTGGATCAGATCGCGGCGTCCGGGCTGCGCGGGAGGGGCGGGGCCGGCTTTCCGACGGCGGCCAAGTGGCGGTCGGTGGCGCAGGGAGGGCCGGGGCCAGCGCTACGTGGTGTGCAACGCGGCGGAGGGCGAGCCGGGGACCTTCAAGGACCGGTGGCTGCTGCGGACCAACCCGTACCAGGTGCTCGAAGGTCTGCTCATCGCCGCCGTGGCGCTCGGTGCCCGCACCGCGTTCATCGCGCTCAAGGCCAGCTTCCGACGTGAGCTCGCCCGCGTGGAACAGGCGATCGCCGAGTTCCGGGAGGCGGACATGCTCGAGGGGATCGAGATCCGGGTGGTGCTCGGTCCGGAGGAGTACCTCTTCGGCGAGGAGAAGGCGCTGCTCGAGGTGATCGAGGGCAACGAACCGCTGCCGCGATGGTTGCCGCCCTACCTCCACGGTCTGTTCGTCACCGCACCGCAGATGGGGTGGTCCGCGCACGAGCCCGAGCCGGGCCATGTCGCGAGCTCCGACACCAATCCGACGCTGGTGAACAACGTCGAGACGCTCGCCAACGTCACCCACATCGTCGCCCGGGGACCGGACTGGTTCCGCACGATGGGCACCCCCGAGTCGCCCGGAACCGTGTTGTGCACGGTCATCGGGGGATGTCCGGGCTCCGATGGTGGTCGAGGTCGAGATGGGGACCCCGCTGGCCGACGTCCTCGAACGACGCGGGTGGTCCAGCCGGCCGGTCGCAGCGTCCGGGCGGTCTTCTCGGGAGTGTCGAACGCCGTGCTGACCGGCGAGCAGCTGGCGACGCCGGTCAGCTACGAGGCGATGGTGGCCGCCGGCAGCGGACTCGGATCGGCCGGGTTCATCGTCTACGACGACACCGCCTGCCTCCTGCAGGTGGCGCGGATCCTCTCGCGGTTCCTCTACGTCGAGTCGTGTGGCCAATGCCCGCCCTGCAAGCTCGGCACCGGCGCGATCACCGACGCGCTCGACCGGCTCGGCGCGGAGGGAACGATGCGTGACCTGGCAGTGATCCAGGAACGCCTCCCGATCGTCACCGATGGCAGCCGCTGCTACCTGCCGGCCGAGGAGCAGGCGGTCGTGTCGAGCATCCTGCGCACCTTCCCCGATGACATCGCCGATCACCTCGAGGGCCGCTGCCCCCGGCGCCACGATCTGCCGACACCCAAGATCGTCGACATCGCCGACGGTGTCGTCACCTATGACGCTCGCCTAGCCGACAAGAACCCGGACTGGACCTACCGGACCTGAGGTGGGTCAGGAGTGACATGCTCTGTCGAGAGAGATGACCCCGAGTCGGAGTGCGGTACATGGACCACGTAGAGGTCACCAAGCGGGACATCGAGCTCGCGCCCAACGGCCCGCCGGTGCTGCTCGTCACCCTGTCGAGGGTGCCTCCGACCGAATGGGCGGTGGCGTTCAGCGAGGCCAGGCCGCCAGGTCGATCCGGTTCCCCGGCCTTCCTGAACGGCAGTCCGAAGTTGCACGGGACCGAGATCCGCTTCGTGGTCGAGGAGGACGACATCGCGCCGGCCGCGCACTGGGTCGATGCCTGCGTCGCGGAGGCCAACGACGTCTACGAGACCCTCGTCGCCGCCAAGCGGGACGCGGCCGATGCCATCGTGGCTGAGGCCGCGGTCGTCGAACAGCGCCGCCAGGAGCTCAAGAAGCGCCTCGACGACGCCTACTGATACGAAGGGGGAGCGATGGCCGATCTGCAGGCGTTCTCGAGGCTCAGTGCGGCTGATCACGGGCTGGTCGTGATCTCCACGATGCGGGCCGACCGCACGGTCCAGTCCTCGCTGGTCAACGCCGGCGTCCTCGACCATCCGCTGAACGGGCGAGCGATCGTCGGTGCCGTGCTGCGCGGCGACAGCCGCAAGATCTTCAACCTCCGGGTGCGACCGCACGTCACCCTCGTGGCCCACTCGGGCTGGGAGTGGGTGACCGTCGAGGGCGCGGTCGAGCTGGCGGGGCCGGAAGACGAGCTGGCCGGTATCGACGCCGAGGGCCGTCGCCAACTGCTGCGCGACGTCTTCATCGCCGCCGGTGGCAGCCACGACGACTTCGACGAGTACGACCGGACCATGGTCGAGGAGCGCCGCGTCGCGGTGCTGGTCACGCCCACCCGTATCTACTCCAACGGCTGACCCGGATATGACGTCGACCATCGACCGGGGTCGCCTGGCCGCGCGCATCGACGCCGAGCGCGACCGGTACCGAGCGGCGAATCCCGGGTCGCAGGCCCGGTTCGACGCGGCCGACCATCTGTTCGGCCGGGTGCCCATGACGTGGATGGCCAGGTGGAGCGGTGGGTTCCCGCTGTACCTCGACCGCGCCCGTGGCAACCGGGTCGTCGATGTGGACGGCCACACCTACGTCGACTTCGCGCTCGGCGACACCGGGGCGATGGCCGGGCACAGCCCCGCCGCGACGGTCGAGGCGGTCGTGCGGCGGATCTGCGACCTCGGCGGGCTCACGGCGATGTTGCCGACCGACGACGCCGAGTGGGTGGCCGCCGAGCTGACCCGCCGGTTCGGCCCGACCAGGTGGTCGTTCACGCTGAGCGCCACCGACGCGAACCGCTGGGCGGTGCGGCTGGCGCGCCTGGCCACCGGCCGGACGAAGATCCTCACCTTCGCCTACTGCTACCACGGGTCGGTCGACGAGACGTTTGCGTTGCAGGGACCAGACGGTGTGGCGGTCGCCCGCGACGGTAACGCGGGTCCGCCGGTTCCGCTCGACCTGACGACGAGGGTCGCGGAGTTCAACGACCTCGAGGGCGTCGAGCGCGAGCTGGCCCACGGCGACGTGGCTGCCGTCCTCGCCGAACCGGCGCTCACCAACATCGGCATCGTCCTGCCCGAGCCCGGCTTCCTGGAGGGACTGCGCGAGCTGGCGACGCGTCATGGCGCGCTGCTGATGATCGATGAGACCCACACCTTCTCGGCCGGTCCAGGTGGGGCGACGGCGTTGTGGGGGCTCGAACCCGACATCTTCGTGATCGGCAAGTCGATCGGTGGTGGTGTGCCGTGCGGCGCCTACGGGCTCACCGACGACGTCGCCACCCACGTCGCCGCGCAGGACCAGGCCGATCTGATCGACGTCGGCGGCGTGGGTGGAACGCTGGCGGGGAACGCGCTGTCCACTGCGGCCATGCGGGCGACCCTCGAAGAGGTGCTGACCGACGACGCGTTCCGCCACATGGTCGCGCTCGCCGACCGCTACACGGCCGGCGTGCAGGCGACGATCGACCGCTTCGCGCTGCCGTGGTCGGTATCGCAGCTCGGCGCCCGCAGCGAGTACCGGTTCGCGTCCCCGGCGCCGACGACCGGCACCGCGTCAGCCGCGGCCGGCGACGACGAGCTCGACGACTACCTGCACCTCGCGCTGGCCAACCGCGGCATCCTGATCACGCCCTTCCACAACATGGCGCTGATGTGCCCCGACACGTCCACCGACGACGTCGACCGCCACACCGAGCTGTTCGCCGAGGTCGTCGGGGTCCTGGCGGACGCGGTCCGGCCGGACTGACCGCGCTCGTCGCTCACCCGGCGCAGGCTGACGCCGAGGGGTAGCCTCCGAAGAAAGCCGTTTGGCGACGGCGCGATGCGAGGGGGATAAGAGATGTTGTTGCGAAGGTTGGTGTCGCTCCTTGGGGCGATCTTGCTGGCTGCCGGTGTGCTGGCGGTTCCGACGACTGCTTCGGCCACGGTCCCGCAGCCGTTCCTCTGCCGGGGGACGTTCGACTCGCCCGGGGTGCTGGTCGGAACGGTCGGCGATGTCGATGTCCGAGGCTTCTGCGTGGTGCCGGCCGGCCCGGCGACGGTGGATGGCTCGATCACGGTCGAGGGAAAGTCGGCCCTGCTCGCCGCGTTCGGCCTCAACGATTCGAGTCTCACGGTGACCGGGCAGGTCCGCGTGCGAGCGAACGGCGTCGCCATACTCGGCTGTCTGCCGTCGAGCTTCGCGTGCTTCGACGACCCCGACCCGTCCAACCCGACGCTGTCGAGCCATGACGTGGTGGGGGGCGACCTCAAGGCGTCCAAGGCGCTGGGGGTCATCGTGCACAACACGGAGATCGCGGGGAATGTCGACGAGTACGGCGGTGGCGGCGGGGTGACCTGCGACCCGTCGGGCGCCTTCGCCGAATTCGGGAGCCCCGCCTACAGCGACTTCGAGGACACCACGATCGGCGGGAGCCTTGTGGTGAATCATGTGGCTTCGTGCTGGATGGGCTTCGCCCGGCTCGATGTCGCGGGCGACATGGCCATCAGGAACAGCAACTTTGCCGACCCCGATGCGATCGAGGTGCTTTCGAACCACATCTCGGGCAACCTGTTCTGCCACAACAACACCCCGACGATGTGGGACAGCGTCGATACCTCCGAGAACCTCTATCCGCGGTTCGCCGAGCCGAACACGGTCGACGGATCCCGTATCGGCCAGTGCGTGCTCGCCAGCCCTGCAACCGACGGAGGTCCTCCGGGCCCAGGGCCCTTCTAGGGTTCGCTCAATCGTTCCACTCGGTCGTGCGCGCTCCGGCCGCGAGCCTTGTGCCCGCGGCCGGCGCGGCGCGGCCTCGAGGATCCGGGGCGGGCGCGGCGCGAGGTCAGATGCGGGCCAGCCAGTGGTCGGTCGCGGCCCAGAAGGCGTCGGGCTCCTCCATCCACGGGAAGTGACCGCTGTCCTCGAGGATGACCAGCTCGCTTCTCGCGATGCGGCGTGCGATGCGCACCGACTGTGGCCACGAGGTCGGGACGTCGTGGCGGCCGACCAGCACCAGTGTCGGCACCGCGATCTGGTCGAGCCGGTCGACCGAGCTCCACCCTCGGAGCACCGACATGCCGCGCACGAAGGCTTCGGCGTCGTAGCGCATGTCCGCGAACGCCGGTGCGGCCTCGTCCCACGACAGCCGATGGAAGTAGTACGACAACACCGTCGGTGCCATCGCCTCGTACTCGGCATCGGTGGTGGGTGCGGTCGAGATGGCGTCGATGAAGCCCTGCGGCGGCCGCGGTCCCTGGTCGGCGTCCGGATCGTCGGTCTCGCCGATCTGGCCGGGTGTGGTCGAGATCAGGAGCAGGGCGGCCAGGCGGTCGGGGTGGCGCAACGCCAGCTCCTGGGCGATGAAGCCACCGTAGGAGTGACCGGCGATGACGGCGCGGTCGATGCCGAGACGATCGAGCAGGGCGGCGGCGTCATCGGCCGACTGCTCGATGGTCAGCGTGTCGATCGGCGCCCGCCCGGATCGTCCCTGGAGGCGGTGGTCGAGGTAGACGAGACGATGGCGCTCGGCCAGCCGGTCGAAGTCGGGACGGAAGTAGGTGTGGTCCATCCCCGGCCCGCCGTGGAGCACGAGCACCGCTGGTCCCTCGCCCAGCACCTCGTGGTAGATCTCGGCGCCGTTGATCGCGGTCGTCGGCATGGGCGGAGCCTACGGCGCCGCGCTCGTCAGGAGGGTGTGCAGCCCGTGGGCATCAGCGCTTCGCCAGGATTCGGTGCGGGCAGGCCGGTGCAGGACTGCGTGACGACGAGGCCGCCGGCCTCGGTGCGGTCGGTGACCACCTCGATCTGGCCGGGGCCTTTGACCACGTAGCTCACGACGATGCCGGCGGGCAGCGTGTACCCGTCCGCCGTCTTGCGGTCGGTCTCGACGTTGCTGGCGTGGATGATCACCAGCCGCGCCGGCCTGCCGGCGGCGAAGGCCTGCGTGATGCAGGTCGATTCCTGCGAGGCGGGCATGGTCACCGTGGTGGGCCAGCCCGACATCTCGTCGACGATCCCGCAGTCGGTGCCGCCGGCCGGGATCGGCGGATAGTGGCGCACGGGCGCCGCGCTCCCGGTCGTCGCCGGCGCCCCCGAGGTCCCAGTCGCCTGCTCGTGGATCGTCGTGCCCGGGTCCGAGCCGCAGCCGCCCAGGGCGACCAGCGCGGCGAGCAGGACGGGCGCGAGAGCGAGACGTGACGGGTGCACGATGGATCCGACGACGGGGACTGGTCGGAGGTTCCCGATCAGTCGCTGGTGCGGACCTTGTAGCGGCGGATGGCAGCCGGCACGGCGATGAGCAGCGCCACGGCGCAGTACAGGAACGCCCACGGGACCGGGTGGGACAGCGGCGGCGACGGGTTGATCAGCGTCACCGACGGATTGCCGAACAGCTCGCGCACCGCGCTGACCATGACGCTGATCGGGTTCCACGAGGCGAACACCCTGAGCACGGTGGGCAGGGTCGCGATCGGCACGAAGGCGTTGGACACGAACGTCAGCGGGAAGATCACGACGAAGGCCACACCCATCACCGCGTCGGGAGCCCGGACCTTGAGGCCGATCCAGGTGCCGATCCAGATCATGGCCGAGGCGAAGGCCACGAGCAGCACGATGGCGGCGCCGATGCGGATGGGGCCGGTGTGGGCCCGCCACCCGACCGCCAGCCCGGCGGCCAGCAGCACCACGATCGACAGGAGCATGCCGGCCAGCTCGGCGAAGTAGTGGCCGATCAAATAGGCCAGGCGCGACGCGGGCAGGGAGCGGAAGCGGTCGACCACGCCCTCGGTGAGATCGGTGGCGATGGCGGTGGCCGGCCCGACCATGCCGAAGCAGAGCGACTGCATGAGGATGCCGCCGATGAGGTACTCGCGGTAGTTCGTGCCGCCGCCCACCGCGATGGCGCCGCCGAAGACGAACGCGAACAGCAGCACGAACATCAACGGCTGCAAGGTGACGTCGAGCAGCTTCTCGGGGATCTGCTTGATGTGTTGGATGTTGCGACCGGCGTAGACCATCGAGTCGGCCAGCAGCTCGCGCACGCGCGAGCCGGACGACTCGTGGACGGGCTCGCGGGCAGGCGCGACGTCGTCGTGAGCCAGGGTCGTGGCGGTGGCGGTCATGGCTGCACCTCGGGTTCGGGGGTGGGCGAGGACGGGTCGGCCGGGGTCGAGGCGCCGCCCGACGTCAGGATCAGGAAGACGTCGTCGAGGGTGGCCTGGCGGCGATTGAGGTCGACGGCGTCGATGCCGGCGTCGTCGAGGGCGCGCACGACCTCCATGAGGCGGACCCCCTCGCGGACCGGGACGGTGACCACGAGGCCCTCGTGGTCGAACGACGGCACGCTCGTGGCGAAGGGCCGCACCGCCTCCGCGGCGGTGCTGAGCTCGTCGGCGCGGCCGACGGTGACGTCGACGCGGTCGTTGCCGATGCGGGCCTTGAGCTCGTGGGGGGTGCCGTGAGCCACCTCGCGCCCATGGTCGAGCACGACGACGTCGTCGGCCAGACGGTCGGCCTCTTCGAGGTACTGGGTGGTGAGCACGATCGTGGTGCCCTCGCGCACGAGGTCGCGCAGCATGTCCCACAGATCGTTGCGGCTGTGCGGGTCGAGGCCGGTGGTGGGCTCGTCGAGGAAGAGCACCTCGGGCGCGGCCACGATGCTGGCGGCCAGGTCGATGCGCCTGCGCATGCCGCCGGAGAAGGTCTTGACGAGGCGGTCGGCCGCGTCGGTGAGGTCGAGGCGCTCGAGCAGCTCGTCGGCCCGGCGGCGGGCCGTGGCCCTGGGCAGGTGATGGAGGCGACCGACCATCTCGAGGTTGGCCCGCCCGCTCAACAGCCCGTCGACGGTGGCCTCCTGCGCGGCGACGCCGATGCGGCGGCGGATGGCGGCCGGATCGACGCGCACGTCGGCCCCGGCCACCCAGGCCTGGCCCTCGGTGGGGGTGGTCAGGGTGGTGAGGATGCGGATGGCGGTCGTCTTGCCGGCGCCGTTGTGGCCGAGGAGCCCCAGGATGGTGCCGGGCGGCACCTCGAGGTCGAGGTCGCGCAATGCCCAGAGGTCGCCGTAGCGCTTGCCGATACCGTGAGCGGAGACACCGCCCCGGCGATCGGTGGGGATGGCGAGGCTGGCGGGCACCGGCGACGTATGCTGTACTGCCGTGTCGTACATGGTACGAGACTCTAGCAGTACACTGTACGATAAAGCAACCGAGTAAATCGGATCCCGCCATGACCAGCACCCACCGCCGCCCACCATCCGGATCCACACCGCCGCCTCGGCGGGGCGCAACTGGCGATCCGCGGGTCGACCAGGTCGTCGATCAGATGGTCGACGACGTCGTCGAGCAGGTGATGAGCAAGCTCGGCGACACGGTGGCCGACAAGCTCAACAAGAAGGCGGCCAAGCACGAGCGGATGGCCGACACGCTCGGCCAGAAGGCGGCCAAGGCGGCCAAGCGAGCCGCGGCGCTCGACCACCTCGCTTCGCACCTCGGTGTGCTCGACCTCTGGACGCGAGCCGAACCGTCAGGCCGGCGACCGCGCTTCACACGAGACGACATCGCGGCGGCGGCGGTGCACATCGCCGACACCGAGGGCTTCGACGCGCTGTCGATGCGTCGCCTGGCCGCCGAGCTCGGCGCCGGCACGATGACGCTCTACCACTACGTGCGCACCAAGGACGAGCTGCTGACCCTCGTCACCGACGCGGTGATGGCCGAGGTCGTTGTGCCGCCCGACGAACCGCTGCCGGCCGACTGGCGCGCCGCGGTCTCCGTGATCGCGCATCGCAGTCGGGCCGCGCTCGCCCGCCATCCGTGGATCCTCGACATCACCGACGACCCCGCCATCGGCCCCAACAGCGTGCGGCACTTCGACCAGACGCTCGAGGCGGTGTCGACGCTCGACGCCGACCTGACCACCAAGCTCGACGTCGTCACCGCGGTCGACGAGTACGTCTTTGGGTTCTGCCTGAGGGAACGCAACGACCTGCAGGTCGACGACGGATCCGGCAACGGCATGGTCGCCTATGTGCACGGGTTGCTGGCCACCGGCTCCTATCCCCAACTGGCGGCGATGGCCGAGGAGATGGGGCTGGCCGAGGGATGGGCGCAGATCGAGGCCCACTTCCGCGATCCCGACCGCTTCGACCGCAACCTGGCGCGGTTCCTCGCCGGCGTCGAGGCCGGGCTCCCCGCTCCCCAGGGCTGACCGGCGCCTGACGGGTCCGCCGCGGTCGCCGCGGCCTGGACCACAATGCGCGGAACCAGCGGGGCCGTGTCTGGGGTCGCGGCCCGTCGTGGCATCCAGGAGGAAGCTCGATGGCCGATCCCGTGACCGACGCGCCGGCGCCTCCCGCCCCGCCGTGTCCGGCGTGCACGATCCTCGACGCCGAGGACGGCTCGGCCGACGGCCAGCTGTTCACGCCACCCGAGCACCACGTCAAGAACGAAAACCAGGTCTGGCAGTCGGTGCTGCGCACGCAGGACCACGTCGCGGACAAGGTCACCAACTTCGCCGGATCGTTGCGCTTCGTCTACCTGCACTCGGTGTGGTTCTTCATCTGGGTCGTGCTCAACATCGGTGTGCTCGGCGCGGCCTTGAAGTTCGATCCCTTCCCGTTCGGCCTGCTCACGATGATCGTCAGCCTCGAAGCCATCTTCCTCTCGACGTTCGTGATGGTGAGCCAGAACCGCCAGTCGGCCCGGGCCGACCTGCGGGCCAAGCTCGACTTCGAGACGAACCTGCGAGCCGAGATCTGGGCGGTGCACATCGGCGCCGCCGTCGGGCTCGACCACGACCATGTCGAGCGCGTGGTGAAGATGGCCATCGACGCGTCGCGGACCGAGACCGAGGGTACGTCCGCGGGCGATCCCGGTTAGCGTCTCGCCGATGGGGGAGACGAACGTCGCGGCGATCATCGACGCGCCCGCCTCGATCGCGCCCGATCGCGTGGCGCTGATCCTCGCTGACGGCTCGACCTGCAGCTACGGCCAGCTCCAGGCCGAGGTGGGGCGCTGGATGGCGGCGCTGACCGCCGCCGGGCTCGAACCCGGCCAGCGCGTGGCGGTCGCCGACTGGGGTGGGGTCCGCAGCACGGCCGTCACCCTGGCCGCCGCCCGTCTGGGCGCGGCGAGCGCGCAGATGAACCCGCTGCTCACCGAGGGCGAGCTGGCCCAGCTGGTCGAGGTGTCCGGGTGCGCCCCGCTCGGCGTGGCCGAAGGCGGCGTGGCGGTGCGTCTCGGGGCCGCGCTCGGGCGCGGCCGCACAGGTGCTGGCCTCCCCCGAGGACCACTCGCGCTCGGCGGCGGAGCCGGTGGGGGCGGGAGCGACCGAGGCCCTGGTGCTGTTCACCAGCGGCACGACCGGGGTGCCCAAGCCGGTGTCGATCAGCCACGCCGCGTTGATGGCCCGGCTCACCGCCTACCGCGCGCCGTTCGACATCGAGCGCCCGCCGGCGGTCGGCATCATGTGCGTGCCGTCCTTCCACATCGGCGGCATGGTCGGGCTGCTCGTGTGCCTGTACTCCGGGGACACGATGGTCGTGCAGCCGCGCTTCGACGCCGGGCCAGTGGCTGCAGCTGGTGTCGCGCCACCGGGCCGCCACGGTGTTCCTGGTGCCGACCATGCTGGCCCGCATCCTCGACCATCCCGACCTCGAGTCCACGGACCTCAGCTGCCTGCGCGTCGTCTCCTACGGCGCGGCGGCCGCCCCGGTCGAGCTGATCCGCGCGGCCATGCACCAGTGGCCGCACGTCAGCTTCGCCAACGTGTTCGGCCAGACCGAGACGCTCGGCGCCTACACGACGCTCACGCCGGACGACCATCGTGATCCGGCCCGTGTGGGCTCGGTCGGGCGTCCGCTGCCCGGCGTCGAGGTGCGCGTCGTCGACCCCGAGACACCGCGACGACGTCGCGGTGGGCGAGGTGGGTGAGCTGTGGGTGCGATCGCCGCAGAACGTGACCGAGGGCTGGCTGGAGACCGGCGACCTGGCCCGCCAGGACGCCGACGGCTACCTCTACCCGACGGGTCGGCGATCCGAGCTGATCAACCGGGGCGGCGAGAAGTTCGCCCCCCACGAGGTGGCCGAGGTGATCCGGGCCCATCCGGCGGTGCGCGAGGCGGCGGTGGCGGGCATCCCCGACGAGGAGATGGGTGAGCGGGTCGGCGCCGCCATCGTGTTGGAGCCGCCGGCGGCGGTGGCGGAGGGCGACGGCGGTCTGACCCGGGACGAGCTGCGCGACTGGTGTCGCGCCCGGCTCGCCCCCTTCAAGCTGCCGGAGGTGGTGGTGTTCGTCGACGCGCTCCCCGTGAACGAGTTGGGCAAGCTCCCGAGACGGGCCGTGGTCGAGCTCATCTCGTCGCGCGTGGCGGCCGGGGAGGTGGCGCCGTGACGCTCTACCTGCACGAGGTGCACCGCGTGGTCGGGCGCCGCGAGGACGAGTTCGAGGCCGCGTTCCGCGATGCGGACGGATGGATGGATCGGCTCGGCCGCGGCGACGATGCCCGGCTGCTCTGGTACGCCAACCAGGTCCACGGCACCGGGCCGAGCTACCACGTGGTCACCATCACCGCGGTCGACGACGGCGCGGCGTGGGAGCGGCTGGCCCGACGGATGCAGCGACGGCGACCTGCACGACTGGGCCAGCCGCGTCGACGAGCTGCGCCACGACGTCACGGCCAAGATGCTGCTGCCCGTGAGCTGGTCGCCCATCGGCGAGATCGACCTGGCCACGGTCTCGGCCGAGCCGGCCGATCACGAGCCCACGCTGTTCATGGAGGACACGGGCTGGCCCGCAGTCGTCGCTCGACGACTACCTCGCCTTCTGGGAGGACGACTACCACCCGATGCTGGCCAGCGCGCCCGAGGCGATGCGGTTGCTCGAGATCCAGGTGTGCTGGGTGACGGCGCTCGGATCGGGCCGCCGGCCCGAGGGGATCCTGTGGCAGCGGGTGCACAGCCACAAGATGCTGCTCGGCCTGCTCACGACCGAGATCACGCCTGAGTTCAAGGGGCCGGGCAGCTACATGGCCAAGGCGCTCGAGTTCCGCGATCAGTGGCGGTCGCGGTTGCTGCGCACGTCCTCCTGGTCGCCGCGCTCGGTGACCCGGGCCGAGCTCGGCCATCGCCTGGGCCAATAGGGCGAGGGTCTCGGCCGGCATCGCCGGCTTCCCCACCTCGAGGTGCAGGCGCACCAGCTCGACGGTGGCCTCGTCGATGGTGCCGACCAGGGCCGTCACGCGGACCACGAGCGCAGCGGCCTCGTCACCGGACCCACCCGGTTGCCAGTCCGGCGCGATCGAGGCGCCGACCTCGCACAGGCGGGTCGCGTCGGCGACGCACGCGTCGACCGCCAGCTGGGTCGAGCCGGCGCGCTCGGCGAGCGGTCCCAGGGGAAGCAGCGTCGCGACCCGGGCGAAGCGGAGCGCGGCGCGGTCGACGCCGTCTTCGAGGTCGGACCAGATCGACGGCTCCCGGCCGGTCGAGGGTGTCGCGGGCAGCGTCACCGTCCCGGTCGCACCAGCCAGGCTCGGCGGCCCGGGCTGCACGGTCCAACCCCCTCGATGGTCGCGTCCGGCGACGAGGGTGAGCGTGGACTCGTAGCGGTAGAGCGGCGCCCGCACCCGTCGCCGCCTCCCCGACGGGACGTAGCCCGCCACGACCCACGTGACGGCGATCTCCTCCGCCGCGTCGCGATCGGTGCAGTGGTGCTGCAGGTCGTCGAGCGAGCAGGTGCGGCTGTTGTGCACGGCGATGAGCAACCGACCGGTCGGCGCGCCGTGGGGCCACATTCGGCCGTCGAGCGCGCGCGGGCCGCCGATCAGGCGGACGGAGGTGGCGGGACGAGGCGTGGCGACCTCCTCCGGGGTGGGTCAGGTCGAGGTCTGGAGGACCGTCACCGGCGCGGACTGGCCGGTGGCGTGTTCGAGTATGCCCAACCGCCATCCGGGATGCAGGGCGGCGGCCGCCAGGAGCTCGACCTGGGTGTCGGCGGAACGGCCGGGTCGGAAGGTGCCGGCCGACCACCGCTTCCCGGTGGCGGACCACCAGATGCACTCGTACCAGGTGCCGGCGGAGGCGGGAAGGTCGTGCAGCACGAGGCGCACTTCGGTCCCGTGCTCGACAGAGCGCACCGCCGCAGTGCCCGCGGCGTGGGAACCGCCGACGGCCTGGAGGGCGATGGGTGCGGCGTAGACCGGCTCGGACGGTGCCGCGACCACGAGTCCCACCGTGAAGGCGGCGACCAGGGCGAGCGCGACGCCGGCGCTGGCGACGAGGGTGCGGGTCCGCGATGGGCGGCGCCCGTGCGCGACCGGACCGGCCGGCTCGACGAGCGCGACCGGGCGACCGGGGCGACCGGGGCGGCCGGGGCGGCCGGGGCGTCGGCGAGGGACCGGGTCGCCGGAGCGGGCGCGGCGGCGGCGAGGTCGAGCAGGACGGGAACGGGGTCGAGCTCGGCCAGCTCGGACCGGCAGGACTCGCATTCGGCCAGGTGGGCTTCCACTGCGTGCTGCTCGGTCGGCGTCAGCCCGCCGAGCACGTAGCCGGCGAGGTCCTCGCGCAGGCGCTCGTGATCGTTGGTCGTCGTCATGGCAGGACTCCGCTATCGGCCAGCGCGACCCGAAGGGTCTTCAGCGCGGCGAAGGTACGCGTCTTGACGGTGCCGAGCGGGATGCCGAGGCGTTCGGCGATCTCCGATCTGGCTGAGCTGGCCGTAGTAGGCGAGATCGATGACCTCGCGTTGTGAGTCGGTGAGCGAGGTGAGGGCGTCGGCGACGACCCAACCGGTCAGCACCTGGTCGATGCCGTCGTCGTGCTGGGCACCGGCCGGCAGGTGTCGATCGGCTGTCGAGGCGTCGCCGAGGTCGAGGGACCGGTCCGACGCCGCCCGGCGGCCCCGCCTCCAGAGATCGACCGCGGCGCGGCGGGCGACGGTGAACACGAAGGTCGGTCTCGCTGCCGAGGGCCGGGTCGAACCGGTCGGCCGAACGCCACAGCCGGGCGAAGGTCTCCTGCACGAGGTCGTCGGCGAAGCTCTGGTCGTACGACGACAGGTTCAGCCCGAGGGCCCGCACCCGGCCCGCGTAGCGGGACCACAGCTCGGCGACCGCCTGTGCGTCGCCGGTTGCGACGCCCGGCAGCACGGGCAGTTCGGACGAGACCGGCACCCCGGAGAGGTTATCGGCGCGCCGAAGTCGGGGACCCGTCGTTGTGGGGGGGACGCGGGCACGGTCAGTCCGAACCGGCGGCGACGGGCGCGCCCTGGGAGGTCACGGCGAGTGGGAAATGGGCGGCGACGGCCAGGGCGGCGAGTCGGTTGCGGGTGACGTGAGGGGATGACATGGAGGCCTCCAGGGCCCGGGTCGTTCGTGTGCAGAGGGTTACGCCGCAGTTGATCCGCCGGTTCACGTGCCGGTTGGCACTCGGATCTCCGTGGCCCGCCGGATGAAGCCGACCAACGCGAACCGAGCCGATCTGAACTCGTCGGGGACGCACCGGACCGCGTGGAGCTCGTGGCGGGTGCAGGAGGGGAACACGACCATGGAGTCGTGGACGGGCTCGAGGTCGACTTTCGGGCCGGTCGGGCTGAGCACACCGTCGCGGGACGTCCACCCGGTGAGCGTGAGCGCGCCTCCCTCGAACCGCCGGGGCCGGTTGTGGAACCAGTACACGAAGCTCAGCAGGCGGCCGTTGCGCAGCCCTGGCCAGCCGTCGTCGTGGTGGGGCCCCAGGAAGTCGCCGTCGCGGTGGACCGTGACGATCACGTCCGAGAGCTCGAGCTCGGGTCGGCTTGCCGTGCCGGTCTCACCGCTGGACGTGAGCCGCAGCTCGGCCGTCAGGCGGGGCAGCTGCCGGCGGACGAAGTCCAACACCCGGTCGGCGGCTGGCGGTGGGTCCGCCAGCGCCCAGCCGTGACGTTGGGCATGGCCGTGCGGTTCGTTGCTCACGAAGTCGCGTTCGTGCGCGACCACCTCGTCGGTCAACAGATCCGCCTGCCCTCCGAGGACGTCGCGGAACAGTCGGTGGTCGGGCGGGCCGACGAGCGGCTCGGGCGCCGCGAGGGCGACCAGGGTCTGTCGGGTGCGCGGGTCGAGGTCGTCGGCCCGGATCCGACGACTCAACTCAACCGGTGAAGTTCGGTTCGGCTGTCGTCGCGGCTGCGACCGAACTGGTGGTCGGGGCGGTGGTGGTCGTCGCCGCCGTCGTGGTCGGGGCGGCGGTCACCGTGATCGAGACGGTCGCGGGTGCGGTGCCCGTCTCCGGAACCGCACCGTTCTCCGGCGGACAGCTCGGGAGGGCGTCGGCAAACGGGACGCACTGCGCCGCGATGTAGGTGAACGAGTCGGTCCCGGTGAAGTCTGTCGTCGGGGTGTAGGTCGCCACCGCGTCGACGAGCGAGACGGATCCGTTCGCCGGATCCGTGCCGATGGCGAAGATGGTCGAGGTCGGGTCCGTGAACCCGCCGGTCGTGGACAAGGTGACCTCGACCGGGGTGTTCACCATCGTGGTGGCCGTCTTGGGGTCGGCGGTGAGGCTGTCGAGGGCGGTCTGGGTCCGCGCCGGCGTCGCTGCCGCCAGTTGCGACGTGCCGACGACCGTCTCGATCGCCGGGAGTAGTGCGACCGCCGCGGCACCCAGCGTCAGGCGCCCGATCAGGGCGCGCCGGGAGAGTCCGCGTGGCTCGTCGTCGGCCGCCCCTGACCCGCTGGTGGTGGAGAGGAGCCCGACCTCGTCGAGCTCGGCCAGCGCGAGCTCGACTATCCCGCGATCGGCGGGCAGGCCCGTGCGAGCGGCCACCCTCTCGGCCATCTCGTCGACCGAGGTTTGCCCGTCGCAGGCCTCGAACACGGCCGCGGTGGCCGGATTGAGCAGGTGACCGGCGTCGGTGACCGGGTCGTACACGACCAGTCCGCCCTCCCCGGCGCCTCCCCAGCTGTCGAACCGAACGTCGTCGCGTCGCTGTTCGCCCACCGGCTGATCCTCCCAGGGATGCGGTTGTCAGGTCGAAGCTACTCCTCGCCTCGGGGAGGTGCGTGGAGCCGTCGATGCCCCTTGGCACCGAATCTGCACCGATTCGGTGAAATGTTGGAGCGGCTCCATGCAGATACATCGCGCAGAATCTGTACCGATTCGGTGCCAAGGGGCACAACGATGGGGTGTCACAACGCGGGGGGTTCGCTCGTCGACATGACAGGAGCACATCCCCGAGGTGACAGGAGCTGATCATGGCGACCCCCGACGAGCTCGACGTGGTGGTGGTGGGCGGAGGACTGGCCGGCCTGGCCGCGGCGGCGGTGGCGGCCGAGCAAACCGACGGCGGGCGCCCGGCGCCGCGGGTCGGGCTGCTCGACACCCGGGCGGTGGGCGGTCGGGCCCGCACGACCATCCGGGACGGGTTCGCCTTCAACGAAGGCGCCCACGCGCTCTACCGCGGTGGCGCCGGGCGGGCGGTGCTCGGCCGGCTGGGGATCGTTCCCACGGGCGGCCCTCCCGCCGTCGCCGACGCCGCCGGCCTGCGCGACGGCCGCCTGCTCGCCCTGCCGACGTCGCCGCGCCGGCTCGCCACCAGCCCCATGCTCGGCCTCCGCAGCAAGGCCCAGCTCGGCTCGCTGCTCGCCCGCCTCGACCGCATCGCCGACCAGCCCCTGGCCCACCTGAGCGCGACCGCGTGGCTCGACGAGCTCGAGCTGCGACCCGACGCGAGAGGCCTCGCCGAGACCCTCCTGCGCGTCGCCACCTACGCCGACGACTTCGACCAGATCTCGGCCGACGCCGCCGCGCGCCAGCTCCAGCTCGCCGTGCGCGACGGCGTCGACTACCTCGACCACGGATGGCAGCAGCTGGTCGACGCGTTGTCGCGGGTCGCCGCCGACCGTGGCGTCACCGTGCGCCGGGACCAGCGCGCCGTCGGCCTCCGGTCGGACGGATCGAGCTGGGTCGTGGAGACGGCCACCACCGAGATGCGCGCCCGGGCCGTCGTGCTGGCGGTCGGTTCGCCCACAGCGACCAGCCGCCTGCTGCCCGTCGAGGCGGGCTGGGAGCTCGGTCCCGACTCGACCGCCGCCTGCCTCGACCTCGGGCTGCGCCGCCCGCCGTCGCCGCCGGTCGTGTTCGGCGTCGACGTCCCGCTCTACCTGTCGACCCATTGCCCCCCGGCCAAGTTGGCGCCCCCGGGCCAGGCTGTCGTCCAGCTGCTGCGCTACGGTGCGCGCACCGCCGAGGCCGACGCGGCGCAGCTGTGGGGCTTGGCCGCGACGGCCGGGATCACCGAGGCCGACGTGGTCACCGATCGCTTCCTCCACCGCATGGTCGTCTCCCATGCCCTGCCGCGTCCGGGTCACGGTCTGGCGGGCCGTCCTCCGGTCACGGTGCCCGGCCTCGAAGGCGTCACCATCGCCGGCGACTGGGTCGGTCCGGTCGGGATGCTCGCCGACGCCAGCCTGGCCAGCGCGGAATCGGCCGGGCGCGCCGCCGCGGCCCACGCGACCGCCACGCCGAAGCCGGCCGCGGTCGGCCGGTCGTGAGCTCGCAGGACGCGGGTGCGACCACCTTCGCCGTCGAGCGGCCGCGGCTGCTGGGCCTCGCCTACCGGATGACCGGCTCCTACACCGACGCCGAGGACGTCGCCCAGGACACCTGGTTGCGCTGGTCGACGGCCGATCAGCCCCACATCGAGAACCCGGCCGCCTGGCTGACCACGGTGGCCACCCGCCTCAGCCTCGACCGCATCCGGGCGGCCGAGCGGCGCCGCGCCGACTACGTCGGAGAGTGGCTGCCCGAGCCGGTGGCCACCAGCCGCGGCCCGGAGGAGACGGCCGAGCTGGCCGAATCGCTCACGCTCGGCTTCCTCGTGCTGCTCGATCGACTCACACCGGTCGAGCGGGCCGTGTTCCTGCTGGCCGACGTGTTCGGTGAGCCCTACACCGCCATCAGCGAGACCGTCGACAAGAGCGAGGCGGCCTGCCGTCAGATCGCCAGCCGGGCCCGCCGCAAGGTGCACGACGAGCGCACCGGGGCGCCGCCCGACGAGGACCCCGAGCTGCTCAGCCGGCTCATCACCGCGGTGATGGCCGGCGACGGCGACCAGCTGCTCGGTCTGCTCGACCCCGATGTCGTGCTCGTGTCCGACGGCGGAGCCGACCGGCACGCCGCCCGCCACCCGATCGTGGGCGCCGACCGGGTCGCCCGGTTCGTCATGAACATCGCGCGCCGGGGGAGCGGCCGTGGCGGCTCGATCGTCGAGGTGAACGGCCGCCCCTCGCTCGTGCTCGATCCCCCCGCGGGTCGCATGGTCGCCCAGATCGATCAGCGGGACGGACGCGTCAGCGCCATCTGGATCGTGCTCAACCCGGCGAAGCTGCACGGCCTCGACGACGTGGCGCCCCTGCGCTGACCGGCTGCCGGTCGCGCTCGGGTCGCGCCGCCGCCAGCCGTTCGTCGTGGAGCTGATCGACGAGTGGCATCTCGAGCGGCGGCAGCGCGCCGAGCGCCCACTCGAGGAGCCGGTCCGCCAGTGCAGGATTGCGGGCCAGGACCGGACCGTGGAGGTACGTGCCGACGATCCGCCCGGTCACCACGCCGTCGGTGCCGTCGCCGTTGCCGACCCCGACCCGCACCGTGCCGAGCGGCGCGCATCCCGCGCCGCGCACGGTGCGCCCACCGTGGTTCTCGAAGCCGGTGAGCAGCGTCGTCCCGAGGTCGAGTCCGCTGCCGGTCGTGGGCTCGACCACGGTCTCGCCGACGGCCCGGCGCTCGAGGCGGTCCGTCTCGACGTCGATCAGGCCCACGCCTTTCGTGCGCCCGCCCTCGCCGTCGTCGAAGAACTGACCGAGGATCTGCAACGCCGCGCACACCGCCAGCACCGGGACCTCGCGCTCGGCCGCCTGGCACACGCCGCGCATCAGCGTGGCATCGCGCAACAGCGCGCGCTGCGCCGCGTCCTCGCCCCCGCCGAGCACGAGCACCGCTACCGACGATGGGATCTCGGCGTCGGCCATGAGCGGGACCACCTCCGCCGCGATGCCGCGTCGCACGAGCCGCTCGGCGAGCACGAGGGCGTTGCCCCCGTCGCCGTAGGTGCCGAGCAGGTCGGGGCGCACGAGGCCGATCCCGACCGGCTCGCCCGCCGGCCCCTCAGTCGCGGAGGCGCTCATGTCGCCCGCCCCAACTCGGTCCGCACCTGCTGGAAGGCGCTGTAGTTGGCGATCAGGTAGACCGGCCCCGGGCCGGCGGCCCTGGCCGCCTCGGCCAGGGTGGCCACCCTCGTGACGTCGAGTCCGGCGTAGTCGGCCCGGACGGCGAGGTCGATGCCGCGCTCGCCGAGGCACAGCGCCCGCCGGCCGCGGAGCTGTTCGAACGGGACGTCCCAGATCCACGACGGATCGCGGCCGTCCTGGCCCTGCGCGTTCAGCACGAGCACCAGCGGTCCGGTGCCCGAGGCGACGAGGTCGAGCAGGTCGCTCCAGCCGGCCGGGTTCTTCGCCAGGTGCAGGACGAGGTCGGCCCCCTCGTAGGGCACGTGCTGGTAGCGACCCTCGATGCTGCGGATCGCCCCCCACGACCGCACTGCCGCGTCGGTGGGGAGACCGAGTCCGGCGATGACGGCGAAGGCCATGGTCGCGTTGGCCAGCGCCGAGCGACCCGGGAGCGCGAGGCCGAGGTCGACGCGTCCACCGTCGGCCCGCACCACCGAACCGTCGACGAGCGCGTAGTCGCACGCGGGTCGCGCCCGTCCGCACGACGGGCATCGCCAGCCGTCCGCGTCGAAGCGCAGGTCGGCCTCGCACCACGGGCACGCGGACGCGTCGAGCTGCCAGGCGAGTCCCGCGCCGACCCACACCGTGTGCGACGCGACGGCATCACCGGCGTCGCCCGGTCCGACCACGGACCACACGACCAGCGGGTCGTCCGCGTTGGCCACCACGAGTCCGGGCGCGCGGTCGGCCAGCGCCATCGCGCCACCGGTCGGCCGTGCCGCGGACCTCGTTCAGCCGGTCGAGCTGGTCGCGCGACAGGTTGAGCAGCACCACCGCAGCCGGGTCGAGCTCGCGCAGGGCCCACGGCACGTAGCCCTCGTCGACCTCGAGCGCGGCGTACGAGGCGTCGGGATCGCGCATCAACGCGCCAGTGAGGCCGTTCGGCAGGTTCGCCCCGGTACGGTTCGTGGTTGTGGATGCGACCGTGGCCAACCCCGCGGCCAGAAGGGTCGTGGTGGTCGTCTTGCCGTTGGTGCCCGAGACCAGGGCCACCGACATCGGCGCGGCCAGGCGCCGGGCCAGCGACGGGTCGAGCCGCAGCGCCACCTCGCCGCCGATGACCGATCCCTCGCCCCGCCCGAGGGTCCTCGAGAGCCCCGACACGGCGCCGCCCAGACGCCTTGCCATGCGGGCTCGCCCCGTCAGGGGCTCCCGTGGCGGCGAATGGGCTGGTGGGAGGGGCAGGGAAGGCTCCGTTCGGGGCGTTTCCCCCCAGGTTCAGGGGGGATCGAGGTCGACGCGGATGCTATCGGTGAACCTAAAGAGCACCCGGACACGGCCGACAAGTCCCTCATGAGTATCGGACAGGCGAACGATCGCGCGGGCGGAGGCGAGCCCTCGACCGGCTCTTCGGGCACGGGCGACGAGGAGGGGCGGCAGCGCGACGAGGCATATGTCGCCCTGCTCCGGTCGGGCGACGAGGGCGCGTTCGGGCTGCTGTTCGACGCGTGGGCCGACCCGGTCTACGACCGCATCAGCAATCGGGGCTTCGCCTCCAGCGAGGCCAGCCGGGTCGAGAGCGACACGTTCGCCACCGTCCACCGGCGCATGGCCCAGCAGACCGCGCAGCAGCCGGGCTCCGACTCGTTCCGCGTCATGGCCATGCGCGCCGCCCGCCAGGAGGTCGCCGCGTCGGCGACCAGCCGGGTCGACACGAGCCTGCCCGTCGGTCCGTACGCCGAGGACCGCCTGACCCGCGGCACCGACGTCCGCGCCCTCGCATCCGACCCCGCGGTGGCCGCTCTGCTGTGGCAGGCCGCCGAGCTGCTCGGCGAGCAGGTGCGTGAGGTCCTCGACCTGACCCACCGCCACCACCTCACCTCGTCCGAGGTCGCCGCGGTCCTGCAGGAGCCGACGGGGGCGATCGAGGAGATCCTCCGCAAGGTGGCTGCCGGGTACGGCGCCGTCGTGCGGGCCCGCATCGTGTGGCGCCAGGGTGCGCCCACCCACGAGGCCCTGCGGGAGCAGGTCGCCGGCGAGTCGCGCTTCGACGCGAGCATGGTGCGACGCGTCGCCGAGCATCTCCGTGAGTGCGAGGAGTGCCGGTCGGCCTCCCAGGTCCCGGTCCCACCGATCGACGTGTTCGCCGCCATCCCGATCGCGATCGCGCCCGACGGCTTCAAGGAAGAGTTGGTCCAGACCCTCGAGTCCAACGGGGTCGTGATGATCGGCTCGGTGTCGGCCCGGCGGTCGGGCAACGGCGACTTCCCCGACTTCGGCGAGGACGACGACTTCCCCGACTTCGACGAGCCCGACGATGCCCGGGTCGACCGTGCCGCGATCGCGGCCGCGCTGGCCGAGACCGGCATCGACGACGGTCACTCGCCGCTGGCTCCACCGCCGCGGCCCGACGATCCCACCACCGTCATCCCGCCGCTCGACGAGGACGACGACATCACCGAGCCCGCCGCCCTGGCCGAGCGCCCCTCGCATCCCGGCGCCGTGGCCGGTGCCGCCGCCGGTGCGGCTGCACTCGGACTGGCCGCCGGACTGGGCGAGATGCCTGCCGAGGCCGCCGCGACCAGCGCACCCGCCGGTCCCATGCTGCCGGGTGGGCTCGGCCCCATGCCGCCGGCTCCCGACTTCGGGCCGGACGTCGAGCCCCGGCCCACGTCGCCGGTTCCCTCGACCCTCATCGCCGCCAGCATGCGCAAGGGTGGCGGACCACCGCCGCCGGAGGACTCGTCCGGTTCACGCAACCGCTGGATCGCCGTCGCCGTCGCCACGGTCGCCGTCATCGCGCTGCTCGCCTACATGCTGACCCAGACGGGCGGCAACAAGAAGCAGGCGCTCAACACGACCAACCAGACGACCACGACCCAGTTCACGACCACCACCGAGGCGCCGACGACGACCTTCCGCACGCTCACGACCCAACGCCACGCACGGCCGAGGGGAGCGACCACGACAACCCAGACGACGGTGAGAGGCGTGACCACGACGACCCAGCGCCAGGTGGTCACCACCACGACCCAGCACGGTCACGACCACGACCAGCCCCTGCTTCCCCGGGCTCAGCTGGAACTTCACGTTCACCGCACGAACTCGATCAAGCTGCACACGGTGCCCACATGGCTGTCCCGTATTGGGACACCACCGTGCCGGGTGCCCCGAATCTGACCTGGTCGGCCGACGCCGACGTCCCGATCAGCGTGGTGCTCGTGAGCGGCCCGGGCTTCAGCTCGACCGCGAACAGCGGGTCGAGCGCCAGCTCTGTGCCCGGTGACCCTCGACGTAGGCACTCGCGTGACGAAGCCGCACCCCTGGCAGGTCCTATCAGTACACGATGATGATCTCGGACCACGCAGGTCGCACAGCGATCTCCGAGACGATCGTGCTGACCGTCTACCCGCCGAGGGCGCCTAACCCAACTCGTTCGGCCCGGGCCGACAGCTCGTCGCGGAAGTCGGGGTGGGCGATCGCGGCCAGCGCCGGCCGCGCGCTCGCGCACGGTGCGGCCGCGCAGCGACGCGACGCCGTACTCGGTGACGACGAGATCGAGCTGGTGGCGAGGCGTGGTCACCACTGCACCGGCGGCCAGCTCGGCGGCGATGCGGCTGATCCGCTGCCCCCCGACCACGGCCGTCGAGGGCAGGCAGAGCAGGGCGCGGTCCTCGAGGCCGAACCCGGCCACCGACACGAAGTCCTCGTGACCGCCGATGCCCGAGAACTGGCGCCCGCCGATGGTGTCGGCCACCGCCTGGCCCCACAGGTCGACGGTCAGGGCACCGTTGATGGTCACCATGTGGTGGTTGTGGGCGATGATCTGCGGCGCGTTCACCACGTCGGCGGGTAGGAAGCGCACCTCGTCGTTGCCGTCGAGGAACTCGTTGAGCTCGGGCGTGCCCAGGGCGAAGGTGGTGATCGACATCCCCTGGTACTGGTTCTTGCGGGCGTTGGTGACCTTGCCCGCCTTGTGCAGGTGCATCAGCCCCGTCGTGAACATCTCGGAGTGGACGCCGTAGTCGCCGCCGTCCTCGGTGGCCAGCATGCGGGCGATGGTCGACGGGATGCCGCCGATGCCGGTCTGCAACGTCGAGCCGTCGGTGATGAAGGGGCGGGCGTGGCCGGCGATGGCCACGTCGATCTCGTTCGGCTCGTCGTCGGGCAGCGTGTACATCGGACGGTCGCTCTCGACGAGCGCGTCGACCTGGTCGACGTGGATGCGATGAGGGTGGTCGGGCAGCAGGCCGAGCGTGCGGGGGGCGTTGGGGTTCATCTCGGCGATCACGACCCGCTCGGGATCGGCCGCCG
The DNA here is from genome assembly GCA_963776435.1 of uncultured Microthrixaceae bacterium. Classification (GTDB taxonomy): domain Bacteria; phylum Actinomycetota; class Acidimicrobiia; order Acidimicrobiales; family Acidimicrobilacustridaceae; genus UBA4742. The sequence continues at coordinate 1,358,630 of CAVZMK010000010.1, read as the reverse complement.
CCCGCATGAGCTCACGGAAGGTCGCGCCGGCGTGCAACGACAGGCTGAGCCAGCCGTCGGCGTCGGGCGGGGTGGCCGAGACCGGTCACGACCCGCGGGCAGATCCGCTCGATGATGGGCGTGAACCGGCGGAAGTCGGCCGGGACGAACTCGATCCGACCGCCGGCGTCGAGCAGCATGCGCTCGGCCGGCCCGAAGAAGCCGCTCAGGTAGCGCACGCCCGGCTTGGTGAACAGGGAGTAGAGGTCGAGCAGCAGGGCCCCGAAGACGGTCAGGTCGGTGAAGTCGTCGCGCTCGCCGAGGGCGTGGAGCAGCGCCTGGGGCTGGCCCGGACCGAGCGGGATCCCGAGGGTGTCGACCGGGTGGAGCAGCTCGGCCGCCTCATTGGGCGTGCACACCTTCGGTCCGGTTGGGCTCATGGCGAGAGCGTATGCCCCGGCTCGGGAATGCTCGCCGGGGAGGTCCGGTTGGGGTAGGCCGTGACGATGGTGCCGACGATCGACCCGCTGGTCTACAAGCGGAGATGGGCGATCCTCCTCGTCCTCTGCCTCAGCCTGGTCATGGTCGTCGTGGGCAACACCGCCCTCAACGTCGCGCTGCCGACCCTCGTGCGGGAGCTGCACGCCTCGGAGACGCAGCTCCAGTGGATCACCGACGCCTACAGCCTGGTGTTCGCCGGTCTGCTGCTGCCCGCCGGCGCCCTGGGGGACCGGTTCGGCCGCAAGGGCGCGTTGCAGCTGGGCCTGACCGTGGTCGGCATCGGCTGCCTGCTCTCGACCTTCGCCACCAGCGCCGACCAGCTCATCGCCACCCGGGCACTGATGGGAGCGGGGGCGGCGTTCGTGATGCCGGCCACGCTGTCGATCCTCGCCAATGTCTTCCCGCCTGCCGAACGGCCCCGGGCCATCGGCATCTGGGCCGGGTTCGCCGGCGCCGGCGGCGCGCTCGGGCCGATCGTGAGCGGCCTGCTGCTCGACCACTTCTGGTGGGGGTCCGTCTTCTTCGTCAACGTCCCCGTCGTGATCGTGGCGCTCATCAGCGGCGCCATCCTGCTGCCGACGTCCCGCGATCCCGGCCACGTCCGCCTCGATCCCGTCGGCGCCGGGCTGTCGATCGTGGCGCTGGCCGCGCTGCTCTACGCCATCATCGAGGCGCCGGTGCAGGGCTGGGGTGCGCCGTCGACCATCGCCGGGTTCGTGGTCTTCGCCGTCGGCGCGGTCGGGTTCGTCCTCTGGGAGCGGCACTCCGACCACCCGATGCTGCCGATGTCCTTCTTCTCGAACCGGCGCTTCAGCGTCGGCGCGGGAACGATCACGCTGAACTTCTTCTGCATGTTCGGGCTGTTCTTCGTGTTCACGCAGTACCTGCAGTTCGTGCGCGGCTACAGCCCGCTCCAGGCCGGGCTGGCCACGCTGCCGCTGGCCGTGATGCTGATCGTGTTCGCGCCTCGCAGCGCCAAGGCGGTCGCCCGCTGGGGTCAGGCGCGGGTACAGGCGGGCGGCCTGTGCTTCACCGCCGTCGGGTTGCTGGTCATGGCCAGCGTCGGCCCGACGACGAGCTACGCCTACATCGCGCTCGGGCTGTCCCTGATGGGCTTCGGCGTGGCCTTCACCACCGCGCCGGCCACCAACGCGATCGTGTCGTCGGTCCCACTGGCCAAGTCGGGCGTCGGCTCAGCGGTCAACGACACGACCCGGGAGGTCGGTGGCGCCCTCGGCATCGCGGTGATGGGCAGCCTCGTGACCTCCGCCTACCAGTCGACCATGCAGGCCACCGTCAGCCGGTTGCCGGCGGCCCTGGGCTCGGCCGTCAACAGTTCGGTGGGCGAGGCGCTGGGCGTCGCCCACACAATGTCTGGGCCGGCCGGCGCGCGGCTGGCCGCGCAGGCGTCGTCCGCCTACACCGACGCCATGGGCACCGCGCTCATGATCGGCGCAGTCGTCGCGCTGGCCGCAGCGGCGATGGTGCTGAAGTTCTTCCCCCGCGAGCCGGCTCTCGTGGGCGGAGTAGAACCTGGCGATGCCGCGCCGCCCGCCACTGATCCTGCTGCCGCCGTCTGAGGGCAAGGCGTCCGGTGGCACCGGTCCGCCATGGTCCGCCGGATCGACGATCGCCCCCGAGCTGGACGACCCACGGGCGCGCGTCATGGCCGCGCTGGTGCGGACCATGGCCACCTCGGAGAAGCGCCGGGGCGCCCTCCTGGGCGTGAAGGGCGAGGCACTGGCCGCCGCCACCGCAGCCGACCTCGACGTCGCGACCGCGCCCACCCTTCCGGCCATCGAGCGCTACACCGGCGTGCTGTACGGCGCGCTCGACCTGGGATCGCTGCCCGCCGCGTCACGGCGCCGCGTCGACGCGCAGGTGCGGATCCTCTCGGGGCTCTGGGGCGTCGTCGCGCCACGTGATCCCATCCCCGACTACAAGCTCAAGATGGCGGCGACGCTGCCCCGGCTCGGCCGCCTGTCGACGTGGTGGCGTCCGGCGGTGACCGCGGCGCTCGCCCCTGAAGTGGAGGGCCGCACGGTCTGGGACCTGCTCCCGAACGAGCACCGGGCCGCCTGGGCGCCGGACCTGGGCGGTCCCGATGCGCCTCGCGCCGTGGTCGCCGTCCGGTTCCTCGACGAGGTGGTCCGCAACGGTCAGCGCCAGCTCGTCACGGTCAGCCACTGGAACAAGCTGCTGAAGGGCGCCCTCGTTCGCCACGTGGTCACCACCCAGCTCGACGACGTGGACGGCTTGGCCACGTTCACCCACCCGCTCGGCTACGTCTACGACCCCGCGCTCACCGAGCGCGACCCCGACGGCATCCGCATCCGCGTGAGCTTCGTGAAGCCGGCGACCTGATCAGACGGCGCCCACGCCGAGCTTGGCGCTGGGCGTGAAGGTCACCGGCATGGACTCGTAGCCGCTGATGAAGTTGGCCGGCCGCAGCGGCGTGTCGCCGACGACGGTGAGATCCGGCATCCGGGCCAGGAGGCGCTCGACCATCACGGTGATCTCGAGGCGGGCCAGGCTGGCGCCGAGGCAGAAGTGGGTGCCGAAGCCGAAGGCGACGTGATCGTTGGGGGTGCGGGTGATGTCGAAGCGGAACGGGTCGTCGAACACCGCCTCGTCCCGGTTGGCCGACGGGTAGAAGAGCATCAGCTTCTGACCCTCGAGCAGGGGCTGCCCGCCGAACTCGACGTCGTGGGTGACCACGCGGGCCATGTTGCGGATCGGGCTGACCCACCGCAGCATCTCCTCGACCGCGGTCGGCATCAGGGACGGGTCGGCGGCCAGCCGGTCGCGCTGCTCCGGGTCGAGCAGCAGCTGGTGCATGCCACCGGAGATGACGTGTCGGGTCGTCTCGTCGCCGCCGACGAGGATCAGCAGCGACTCCATCATCAGCTCGGCGTCGTCGAGCTGGTCGCCGTCGACCTCGGCGTGCACGAGGACGCTCATCAGGTCGTCGCTGCGCTGCCCCTCGGGTTGCTCGCGCCGCTCGTCGATCACCTGCTGGCTGTAGGACTGGTACTCACCGAACGCCCGGGCGGCCAGCTCCATCGCCTCCTGGCTCGACGTCATGCCGCTCAGGCCGCTGACCATCTCGTCGCTCCAGCGGAGCAGATCGTCCCGGTCGTGGGGGGCGACGCCCAGCGCGTCGCCGATCATGATCATCGGCAGCGGCGCGGCCACGTCGCGCACGAGATCGCACGATCCGCGCTCGCACACTGCATCGATGATCGAGTCGCACACCAGGCGGATGCGGTCCTCGCTCTCGCGCACGCGTCGAGGCGTGAACCCCTTGTTGACGAGCTTGCGCCGGCGCAGGTGGGCCGGGTCGTCCATGTCGATCATCATCGGCAGCGGCCCGTTGTCGGGACGGATGCCCTCTGCGTTCGAGAACGTCGACGGGTCGGCGGCGACGGCCTTGAGGTCGGCGTAGCGGGTGATGCCCCAGACGCCGTTGGCCGCGTCGAAGTAGACGGGCGCGTTGGCCCGCATCCACGTGAACAGCTCGTGGGGATCGTTGCCGTAGAACTGACCGTCGAGCAGGTCGATGTCAGGATGCGTCGGGTGGTCGGGGCCGATCGTGGCGGCGGACATCGGGATCTCCTGGTCGCGATCTACAACAAGAGCTCGGCCAGCGTCCGCAGTGCGTCCGGTCCGCCGGGTGAGTACACGAGCAAGGTCGACACGGCGCTCTCGTCCCACGCCGCCACTCGGTCGCGGATGCGTTCGGGCGGGCCGCACAGCGAGATGGCGTCGGCGAAGTCGTCGGGGACGGCGGCCACCGCCTCGTCACGCTTGCCGTCGAAGAACAGCTCCTGGATCTTGAGCGCCTCGGCCTCGTAGCCGAACCGCTGCATGAGCTTGGTGTGGTAGTTCTGGCCCTTGGCCCCCATGCCGCCGATGTAGAAGCCGAGCATCATCTTCACCGGTGCGAGGGCGGCGTCGAGGTCGTCGTTGATGTTCACCTGGGCGCCGGCCACGATGTCGAACCCGGCCGGTGCGCCGGCCAGCGACTCGGCGTACACCTCAGGATGGTGCGGGGAGTAGTAGAGCGGCAGCCAGCCGTCGGCGATCTCGGCCGCCATGGCCACGTTCTTCGGACCCTCCGCGCCGAGGTAGATCGGGAGGTCGGCCCGCAAGGGGTGGGTGATGACCCGCAGCGGCTTGCCCAGCCCGGTCGAACCGGGCCCACGGTACGGGTGCTGGAAGAACTGGCCGTCGAAGTCGAGTGGCTCCTCGCGGCGCAGCACGCGCCGGATGATCTCGACGTACTCGCGGGTGCGGGCCAGCGGCTTGTCCGAGGGGCGGCCGTACCACCCCTCGACGACCTGTGGTCCCGACACCCCCAGGCCGAGCTGGAGCCGGCCGTTGGAGAGGTGGTCGAGCGTGATCGCGGCCATCGCGGTGGCGGTGGGCGTGCGGGCGGCCAGCTGCACCACGGAGGTGCCGAGCTTGATGGTCGAGGTGTGACCGGCCAGCAGGCCGAGCGGCGTGAACGCGTCGGATCCCCAGGCTTCGGCCGTCCACACCGAGTCGTAGCCGAGGCGTTCGGCCTCCTGGGTCATCCCCACCAGATCCGGCGGAGGCCCCGCCCCCCAGTACCCCCACATCAACCCGAGCTTCACGAGCCTGAACGTAGCGCGTCCCTGACGGACCGTCAGATTGCCGCCCCACCACCCCGCACCCCCGCAAACTGGGCATCTGTGCCCGTCGCGCTGACGCATTTCCATGCCCAGTTTCGGGGGTGGCTCGGGAGTTGCGGGTCGGAGGTGGCTGTGGTCTGCTCTTCGGACAACAGATGCGTCACCGTGGGGGAAGCCGGTCGAAGCCGGCGCTGACCCGCAACCGTGAGCGGAACGAGAGCCGATTCCGCGAGCCGGAACACCCGTGGTGGCGTGGACCGCTCCACCCAACCCGTCGTCGGACTACGGAACCTGGAGCTCGGGATCCGCACCCACCTGGCTCGTCGGCGGGGTGGTGTCCCGCTCTCTCGGGCCCGTTGTCCGCCCGAGAGGAACCGTGTCGACCACCACCCGCCCCGCCCGCCATCTGGCCGTCCGCGTCGCCGGCTTCGCGGGCGTGCTCGTGGTCGGGCTCGTCGCCGCGGCCAGTGCGGCGCCAGGCGCGTGGTGGGCGCCGCTGACGGCCACGGGCTGCGCCGCGGCCGCCTCGGCCCATGCCGGTTTGGTCGTCGACTTCGGCACGGTGACCGACGCCGGGACGGTGCCGCACTCGACGCCCCAGGTGAAGTGCGTCGGGTTCGGCGGGACCGAGACCGGTTCGCAGCTGCTGATCGACGCCGGCCACGTCCTCTCGTTCGATCCGCGGTCCGGGCTGCTCTGCTCGATCGACGGCTATCCGAAGGCGGGGTGTGGGAAGGCGACGTCGACCGGATACGAGTACTGGAGCTACTGGCACGGCGGCTCGAAGTGGACCTACGCGTCGACCGGACCGGACTTCTACCGTGTGAGCACTGGCGGGGTCGAGGGCTGGCGCTTCGTCGCCGGCTCGGACAGCTCGAGCGAGCATGCGCCGCGCTCCGCGGCCGCCGGTCCTTGCTCGACCGCGACCCCGACGACGACCTCGACCCGTCCGGCCGCAGACGGGGCCCCGCCGTCCACCGCCGGCTCCGACCACGCCTCGACTGCGTCGACCGTGGCATCCGGTGACGCGGCGACGGCGGTGACCGACAAGGTGTCCCACTCCGTCACGACCACTTCGTCGGGGTCGAGTCCGCTGGCCACCGGGGACGGCACCGCCGACACGAACGCCCCCAAGCAGGCGCTCGCGTCGCCGGCCAGTTCGCACCAGTCCGGATCAGGTTCACCGACGGGCGCCATCGCTGTCGCGGTGCTGGTGGTGGCGCTCGGCATCGGCGCGTTCGTCGTCTCCAAGGTGCGGTCCTCGCCGTGACCGACGTGCGCGTAGGTGTCGGGGTCGCGGGTGCGAGCGGTGCACCGGTCGCCGAGCGTCCGCGTGCCCGCCACGGGGTGTTCTCCCGGCACCGCCATCGCTCGTCGTGGCGCAGCCTGCACCCGGGCGCCTGGTGGCTGTGGGCCGGCGGTCTCGCGGCCGCGGCCATGCGTACGACCAACCTGTTGCTGCTCGGTTTGATCATCGCCGTCGTCGCGCTGGTGGTGGCCGCCCGGCGCAGCGATGCGCCGTGGTCCAGATCGTTCGGCGTGTTCGTGCGTCTGGCCGTGTTCGTGATCGTCTTCCGCCTCGTTCTCCAGGTGCTCATCGGGGCGCGCATCGCGGGCACGACCGTCTTCACGTTGCCGTCGGTCGATCTGCCCTCGTGGATGGCCGGGATGAGCATCGGCGGCCGCGTCACGGCCGAAGCTCTGGTCGCGTCGCTGCAACAGGGCGTGCTCCTGGCCACGGTGCTGATCTGCTTCGGCGCGGTCAACAGCCTCTGCAGTCCGTACCGCATGCTCCAGGCCCTGCCGGCCGCGCTGTACGAAGCGGGCGTGGCCGTGACCGTCGCCCTGACGTTCGCGCCGCAGGCGGTCGTCGAGCTCGGCCGGGTGCGCGAAGCGCGGCGATTGCGCGGTCGGCCCGTCAGCGGACTTGCCTTCCTCAGGGGCCTCGCCCTGCCCGTGCTCGAAGGGGGCCTCGACCGCTCGGTGGCGCTGGCCGCGTCGATGGACGCCCGCGGCTACGGACGTAGGTCGGCCCTCTCCTCGCGGTCCCGCCGGGCGGCCACCGCGGCCACCCTGGTCGGGCTCCTCGCCGTCGCCGTCGGCCTCTACGGGGTGGCCGACGTCGAGGCTCCCGGCGCGCTCGGCTTCCCGCTGCTGGCGGTGGGCGCGGCCGTGCTGGCGCTCACGCTCTTCGCCGGCGGCCGCCGCTCGCCGCGCACGCGCTACCGCCCGGATCCGTGGCGGTGGCCCGAGTGGGCGGTGAGCGCCTCGGGACTGGCCGCGCTGGCCGGGATGGTGGTCGCGGCGCGCCTGCCCGGCGGGGCCGCCGCGCTCCAACCCCCGACCTCGCCGCTGGGTTGGCCGGGCGTGCCCGCCGTCGCCGTCCTGGGGATCGTCATCGCGCTGCTGCCCGCGCTGGCCGCGCCGAGGCCCCCGTCATGATCCGGTTCGACCGCGTGAGCTTCGCCTACCCGGGCGACGAGCGACCCGCGTTGCGCGAGGTCGACCTCCAGGTGGACGAGGGCGAGCTGTGCGTCGTCGTCGGACGTACCGGTTCGGGCAAGTCGACGTTGCTGCGGGCGGTCAACGGGCTGGTGCCCCGCTTCACGGGCGGTCTGCTGACCGGCACGGTGTCGGTTGACGGTCGGTCGACCGCGGAGCACACGCCGCCGCGAGCTGGCCGACGTCGTGGGGATGGTCGGACAGGATCCGGCGGCTGGCTTCGTCACCGACACGGTCGAGGAGGAGCTGGCCTACGCCATGGGCAACCTCGGCATCGCGCCCGACGTCATGCGCCGCCGCGTCGAGGACGCGCTCGATCTGCTCGGCCTGCACGAGTTGCGCCTCCGACCGCTCGGCACGCTCTCGGGCGGTCAGCAGCAGCGCGTCGCGATTGGCGCCGCGCTCACCGCCTCGCCCCGCGTCCTGGTGCTCGACGAGCCCACCTCGGCGCTCGACCCGGCCGCGGCCGAGGACGTGCTGGCCGCCATCCAGCGCCTCGTGCACGACCTCGGGATGACGGTCCTGATCGCCGAGCACCGACTCGAGCGCGTCGTCCAGTACGCCGACCGGCTCGTGTACGTGCCCGGCGACGGCGCGCCGGTCGAGATGGGGGAGCCGGCCGCGCTCATGGCCCGCCTGCCGATCGTGCCACCCGTCGTCGAGCTGGGCCGGCTGGCCGGATGGGACCCGCTGCCCCTGTCGATCCGCGACGCCCGTCGCGCGGCTGGTCCGTTGCGGACCCAGCTCGCCTCGCTGTCGCCGTCCGCGGCACGTCCCGCGGCTGGTCCACCGGCCGGTCGCCCCGATGCCGCGATCGGCCGCGTGGTCGGCGCGTCGGTGGCCTACGGATCGGTGGTGGCGCTGCGCGACGTCGACCTGGAGCTGCGGGACGGGGAGGTCCTCGCGATCATGGGCCGCAACGGCTCGGGCAAGTCCACGCTGCTCGGTCGCCTCGCCGGTCTCCACCCGCCCGATGTGGGCCGGATCGAGATCTCGGGGCGCGATCCTGCTCGCCTTGCGCCCCGCGAGGTGATCGCCCTGGTCGGCCTGGTGCCGCAGGATCCGGGACTGCTGCTGAACGCCACCCGGGTCGACGCGGAGTGCACCACCAACGACCACGACGCCGGACTGACCGACGGCACCACACGCGCCGTGCTCGAGCGCCTGGTCGGGGGCATCGACCCCGCGGCCCACCCGCGGGATCTGTCCGAGGGTCAGCGCCTGGCCCTGGCGCTGGCGGTGGTGCTGGCTCCCGCCCCGCCCGTCGTCGTGCTCGACGAGCCGACGCGCGGGCTCGACTACGCCGCTAAGGCCCGGTTGGTGGCGATCCTGGCCGGTCTGGCGGCCGAGGGCCATGCGGTCGTGGTGGCCACCCACGATGTCGAGGTGGTCGCGCAGGTCGCCGACCGGGTCGTCGTGTTGGCCGAGGGTGAGGTCGTGGCGGACGGACCGGCGCGCGAGGTCGTGTGCCACTCCCCGGTCTTCGCCCCGCAGGTGGCCAAGGTGCTGGCGCCGGCCGAGTGGCTGACGGTCGACGAGGTCGCGACCGCGCTCGCCGCCGAGTCGGCAGGCGGGACGCCGTGAACACCGCGCTGCGCCTCGGTCGACGGTCGTCGGTCCTGATGCTCGTCGCATCCGCGATGTGCGCGGTCGCGTTCGCGTGGCCCCTCGTCGCCGTCGGGCGCGGCGACCTGCACCCCGGCGATCCCAACCTGGCTCACCAGTCCGACGCGCCGTGGATCTTCGTCGCGCTGCTCCCGCTGCTGATCGCCATCATCGTGGCCGAGATGGCCGAGGGCGCGCTCGATGCGAAGTGCGTGGCCGTGCTCGGCGTCCTGGCCGCGTGCGGCTGCGCGCTGCGCATCCCCGGCGGCATCGCCGGCTTCGAGCCCGTGTTCTTCCTGCTGATCCCTGCGGGTCGCGTGCTGGGCCGCGGGTTCGGCTTCGTGCTCGGCGCGGTGACGATCTTCGCGTCGGCGTTGATCACCGGCGGCGTCGGCCCGTGGGTGCCGTTCCAGATGTTCGGGGCCGCGTGGGTCGGGTTCTTCGCGGGCTGCCTCCCGCGGGCCGAGGGCCGCCGGGAGCTCTGGCTGCTGTCCGCCTACGGCTTCGTCGCCGGTCTCGCCTACGGCCTGCTGCTCGACCTGTGGTTCTGGCCGTACCTGTCGGAGGGGACCACCGGTGCGCCCGTCCCTGGTGCCCCGCTGGGTGAGAACCTGCACCGGTTCCTGGCCTTCCACCTGGCGACGTCGATGGGATGGGACCTCGTGCGGGCCATGACCACCGCAGTGCTCGTCCTCGTGGTGGGCGCGCCGGTGCTGGGCGCGCTCCACCGCGTCGCCCGCCGCGCCGCCTTCGGCGCCCCCGTCGCCTTCTCCGATCCCCCTCCCGAACCTGTCAGCGAGACGACCTCTCTCGAGTCGTTGGGCTGACAGGAAGCGCGCCTTTCCGCTCAGGTGGACGGGGCCGGGTGGGCGGCGAAGAAGGCCCAGATGGTGCTGGTGGCGTCGAGCGCCTTCGACGGTTGGTCGATCCCGAGGACGCGTCCCACGGGACCCGGAGGGAAGCTGCCCGGCCACTGGTGGCCCGCGCCGGCGATGGTGATCAGCTCGACCTCGCGTCCGTCGGGGCAGGTCGCCACCGATCGGGTGACGGCCCCCGACGTCGTGGACGAGGGCGGCGAGCAGCTGTCGACCGAACGCCACCTGGCCACCACGTCGGTCACCGGCGGGCCGTCGATCTTGGCGACGCCGCTTCCCTGGCCACCGGCGTAGGGGATGTTGTGGTCGGCGGTGCCGTGGATGTGGATCACCGAGATCGGCGCCGGGTGGTCGCAGGTCCCCAGCAGCGTGGCCGAGTCGGGGCCGACGGCGGCGAAGATGGTGGTGTCGCAGGCGAGGCGGTAGGCCATGATCCCGCCGTTCGAGATCCCGGTCGCGTAGACGCGGTGGCCGTCGATCGGTAGCTCGTCGCGGACCTTGGCCACCATCTGGCTGATGAAGGCGACGTCGTCGATGTTCTCGCGGCCGGGCTTCCCGCAGCATCCGCCGCCGGTGTTCCAGGCCTTGGTGTCGCCGTTGGGGTAGGCGACGACGAAACCCTGCTGTGTCGCCTGCTGGTCCCACCCGTAGCCCGCCTCGGCCTGGGCGTCGTCGCCGAACCCGCCGTGGAGCATCACGACCAGCGGGACCGGATCGGAGAGCGCCAGGTTCGCGGGGACGTACAGCCGGAACGAGCGCGTCAGCCCGTCGACGACCAGCGTCTGGGTCGACGACCCGGTCGGCACGTGCACGGTGCCGTCGACGCCGGTGGTCGCGGTCGGGCTGGCGACGGTGTGGCGGCGCAGGCCGCAGCCGGCCACGATGATCGCCGCGGTCGTCAACAGCGCCAGCGCCGTGCGGGTGCGGCGGGCCGGGATGCGGGAGTTCTTCACGCCGGCATCGTCGCAGCCGCGTGTTAGGGACCGGTGAGCGCGATGTGACCGAACCGTGCCGCTCGCCGTTCGGGGGGTAGCGTCGCCGCCGATGGTCTCGTGGCGCCGGGGGACGGCTGTGGCTGCGGTCGCGCTGGTGGCGCTGGCCGGCGGCCTGCTCGCGCCCGCGGCGGGCGCAAGCCGTCCTGACCTCCGATCGGCTCTGGTGGCTCAGCCGGCGGTCGTGGCGCCGTTCACCGTCACGCCCTCGACCGGCCTGGTGGACGGCCAGGTGATGTCGGTGGTGGCCACCGGCACCACGCCGGGCTCGACCTTCGTGTTCGTCGAGTGCGACCCGGTCGCGCTCCAGATCTACCTGGGACAGCTCCCACCCGAGGACAACCCCAACGACGGATGTGAGGAGCAGCGCGACACGGTGCTGTTCTCGGACGCGGCCGGCGTGGTCGCCGGCACGCTGCGGGCCTCCGCGGTGCTGGCGACGGCCGCGGGCACCGCCGACTGCCGGGTGCAGGCGTGCTTCGTGGCGTTGTTCGCGCTCGCCGGAGGCCCGTCCGTGCAACTGCAGAACCTCACGTTCGCACCCGGCGCCTGCGACGCCCCCGGCTCGTGCGCGATCCCGGCGGACTGGGCGCCCCGCGACCCGCGTCCGCGTCGCCGCCCGGAGGCGCGGGCTCGCGGCCGTCGGCCGTTCGACCGCTCGGCGCCACCGTCACCCGCCACGTCGAGGCCGGTGTCGCCGGTGACCTCACCGTCCCCGGATCGGTGAGCGGGCCCTACACCGGCTCGCTCGACGCGCCCGATCCGCCGCTGGGCCCGCCCGTGAGCGGCGAGGGTCTGGTGCGCGTCGCGCTGTCCGCACCGGGCACGGCCTGGGCCGCGGCGCAGCCCTCGGCCGTGGTCGTGGACGTGTCCGTCGACGGTGGTCCGAGCCAGCAGATCGTCGCGTTCCGGGGTGCGACGCCGTTCGTCTACGCCGGCTTCAGCGGGCCGACGACGACAGGCAGCCACGACGTGTCGGTGACGGTCGACGATCCTCTCTCGGTGACCACCGGCTCGCCGGCGATCACGGTGCACGACGCCGAGCTCGAGGTCGTCACCCCGTCGAACCCGTCGTACCTGGCGTACGCGTACGCGCCGGTCATGTACGGCCGGTCGACCTCGACGCTCCACGACACGCCGCTCGTCGACTACGCGGGCTCGACCGTCCTTGGCGGTGGTGCGGTCCGGCTGAGCTACACGATCGTGTGGTCGCACGAGGACGCCGGCACCGGCTTCGTGCCCTTCCTGCTCGGCGGCTCCTGGGGTCGCTTCACCGACATCGAGAACGCGATGTCGTTCACGGTGGCGACTGACGGTTCGGTGAGCGACGCCAGCTACCTCTGGGGCGGTCAACCGCCGGGGTACCCGGACACGCAGGGAGCGGTGAGCGAGACCGATGTCCCGTTCGCCGGTTCCTACTGGGGCCACCACCCGATCCTGCGCGACGCCACCGGCAACAACGACTTCTCCGACCAGGGCACCACTGCGCTTCCGCTTCCAGCAGGCACCCGTGGCGCCACCAGGGCCGGGTGCGCCGCGCGAGGCGGTCATGGACGCCAACCCGTGGACCTACCAGGTGATGGGCGAGGAGATGGGCCGGTGGTACACGGACGTCTCGCTCGACCCTCGCTCGCCGCAGCCGGGCGATGCCCGCCAGTACGGCTACGTGCAGCTCGCCGCCACCGGGTCCGGGGTCGCGTCGGCGAGCGTGGACGTCCAGTTGTCGGGTTCGGCCACGTGGTACCGGGGCGACCTCGGCAGTGGCTACCCCCTGCACGGCGTCGGGCAGGTCCGGACGGTCGTCAAGCTGCCCACCGACTGGGAGTCCCACCCGATCACCAGCGTGCGCGTGCGGGTGTTCCCCGCGTCGGCCGCGGCGTCGGTGCAGGTGCAGTCCCTCTCAATCGAGGGACTGGACGCCGACTGGACGCTCTCGACACGACCGCTGCCCACGCCGTCGGTGGTCGGCGCCGCGGTCGACGATCCCGTCGCGGTCGGTCTGCAGGTGGTGTCGGGTGGCGCGCAGGTGCGTCCGCCGGGCGCCGGGGTCTCGCCGTTCGTGGTGCGCGTCACCGACAGCCTGGACGAGCCCCTCGAGGGCGTGCCGGTGACGTTCGCGCGCACCAGCGGTCCGGCGTTGATGTTCGTCTCGTGCAGCTGCGCGACCGTCGACGCGGTGTCCGATGCGGGAGGTGTCGCCAGTTCGGGCGCGCTCGACCGCGCCGGCCCAGACGGGAACCGTGGCAGTCGATGCAGGCACCGTCGACCCGCTCACGCCGCCCGCCGCCTTCCAGGTCGTCGTCGCCCTGCCGCCTCCGACCACGACGACCACCCAGGCGCCCACGTCGACGTCGACGACCGCGCCGCCGCCGACTTCGTTCCCGCCGGTGGTCGCCCCGGTGGCTCAGCCGGTCGCGGTCAGCGCCCCGGCTGACCGGCTGAATCACGGCCCGCTCGGGGCCGGCGGGCCGACGGCGAGGATCGGCAACGAGCCCTCGCGCAGCCACCGCTCGGCGACCCGTCGCCGCGGTTTGCCCGACGGCGTCCGCGGCAGCGTGCCCGGCCGGCAGGCCAGTACGGCGCCGGGCGTGGCGCCGCTCGCCTCGAGCACACGCCCGCCGATCGCCGCGCACAGCCGATTGAGTGCCGACGGGTCGAGTGAGGTGTCGCGCGCCGGCTCGAACAGCACGACCGGGTGGCCGTCGACCCCGCGCACGACCATGACCGCGCCGGGCCGCGTGCCGGCGGCGGCGGCCGCGTCCTCGAGGTCGTGGGCGTGGAGCTTGCGGCCGGCCACCACGAGCACGTCGTCGCGACGGCCGACCACATGGAGCTCGCCGTCGTGCACGAAGCCGAGGTCCATGGTGGTGAGCCACCCGTCGGCGCCGACCGGCACCGAGTCGTCGGTGTAGCGGTCGAGCATCGACGGACCTCGCACCTCGATCGGGCCGACGCCGCCACCGGCGATGCGCACGCCGAAGCCGGGCAGGGGCCGGCCCACGCCGGCCAGCTCGACGCTCGCCGCTTCGGTCGCGGGCGGGCGACGCCTCGCCCGCGTCGAGTCCGTCCCGGTCGACGCAGACGCTGCGCCAGGGGTGGGTGGGTTCGGTCATGGTCACCGCCAGGGTCGCCTCGGCCAGCCCGTAGCAGGGTCGTAGCGCAGTGGGGCTGAGCCCGACGCCGGCCGCTGCCCGCTCGAAGGCCCGGAGCGTCGCCGGTCGCACCGGCTCGGCGCCGGTGGCCGCGCAGCGCAGCCGGGACGAGATCGTGGCCGCGAGCCACGAGCGGGCGCCGCCATGCGATACCCGAAGTCGGGTGCGGCGGTGAGGGTGGCCCCGAGCTCGGAGCACGCGTCGAGCCAGAGGCCCGGGGCGGCGTACGAACGCCCTCGGTGGGATCAGCGCCAGGGTGCCCGGGCCGAACCAGGTGGTTCCCGCGGCGACGATCGGCGTGAGCGTCGCGCCGACGAGGCCCATGTCGTGCGACAGCGGCAGCCATGACACCGTGACGAACTCGGGACCGAGCACCGACGGGATCAGCGCGGCCACGTTGGCCATGACCACGCGGCGGCAACACGATGCCCTTGGGCTCGCCCGTGCTGCCCGAGGTGAACTGCACGAGCTCGAACCCGCCCACCGCGCTCGGTGGTCGGCGCGACGCTCTGGCCCAGCTCGGCGAACGTGAGGTCGCCCGGCGGCGGCCGGCGACCGGCCCGCGGTCACGACCGCGGCGAGGTCGAGCCGGCGGGCGATCCGCTCGAGGAGGCGGCGGTGCTCGTCGGCGGCCGTGGCCCGCGGCATGTCGGGCAGCGAGCAGAGGCGCGCGCCGGCGAGCACCGAGCCCGACGAGGAAGGCGAGCCCGTCCCACGAGGTGTCGAGCACGGTGCCGAGCGGACGGTCGGCCAGACCCCGCCGCGACAGGTCGCCGGCGACTCGGCGCGCCGGCCTCGAGCAGCTCGTGGCCCGGGGCGACCGGCGCGCTCCGGGCCAGATCTGGATCGTGAGGTGGCCGAGTCCGTCGACCAGCGCGGCGGCCAGCGAGGCGTCGTCCACTGCTCAGCTCGGATCGACCGGGTCGCAGCTCGGCGACGGTCTTCGGCGCGCAGACCGTGTAGGTGTCGCCGTAGGTGGTGACGTAGCGCTGGGAGCCGATGCGGTAGGTGACCGACACGTCGCGCATCGCCCACCGGCCCGGGCCGGTCGGCGGCCAGGCCGACCAGCAGCTCGACCCCGCGGGCGCCACCGCCGTGCTCGGGCCGGACCACCACCCCGGCGACCGGCCGCCAGTCGGCGCCCGCCCGAGGGGTAGGGGAAGGCGCCAGGCGCCGCGCCGAGCGAGAACACCCGGCGCGCCTGGTTGTCCGACGCCCGCACGCCCAGGTAGCTGAGACCGGCGTCGCGCCGGCCCGGCTCCACCGCCACGATGGTGATCGGCTGGCCGGTCGTGTTGGTCAGCACGAGCGGCCCGAACGACACCGGCTCGTGCACGTCGGCCCGGGCGCTCACCCCGTCGTGGCCGGGCGCCTGCAGCGGCGCGTGGTCCTGGTCGAGACGCAGGGTCACGTCCGGCAGGGCGACGCGGGGCGCCGCCGGCGACGAGCAGGCGCCCGAGGAGGGCGGCGACGATCGCTGCCGTCGCCGCCCCACGCCGCCACGATGTCCGTCGCCCTCGGCGGCGGCGGCACATCAGCTGTCGGGACCGGCGTAGACGATGGACGAGGTCGTCTCGTGCGCGTTGCCGCCGCACATCCAGTGGTTGGTGTAGGCGTTCCCGAAGCTCCAGTGCTGCTTGACGTAGGTCGAGTAGCCGCTCTGGGCGGTGAGGCCCAGCCCGAACACGGTCGCACCGGTCCGGTAGTTGTGGGCCCGTGACGACGAGCGGTCGAGCGACGTGCCCGCCTTGTAGACGTCGCCGTAGGGGCTCGTGTCGCAGCGTGCCGTCCCACGTGCTGACGTCGCCACCCCACGCCGCCCCGCCGTTCCAGCTGACCGAGCGCACGTACTCGAAGGAGCAGTACGCCCCGCCCCAGAGCTGGTGCTCGTACTGGAAGTTGGTGGTCAGCTGGCGGCCGAAGTTGCCGTTGGCCGCGCCGCCACCCCAGCTCACCGACGCGCTGCGGGAGTTGGAGATGTGGATGGCCGACTCGACGGTCCAGTCGCCGTTGCTCTCGCGCGACTGCGCGCCGATGTCGGAGTCGGCCGTCTGGCCGTAGGTGAACGAGGCAGTGGCGTCCTTCCACTTGTGCAGCTCGCCCACCACCGTCGCTGCGGAGGTCGACGACAGCACGGTCTCGCTGCAGTAGGCCTCGTCGGGGTGGGCCCACCCACCCCGTCGCGGCAGCGGCGTGGATCTGAGCCGGGGTCATGCGGGCCACGCCGGGTGCACCGGGTCGGAGGACGAGTCGCACCGATGTGGGTGCGCCGGTGCGGGTGCGCCACCCCGCGGTCACGGTGCCGCCCGCGCTCGCCGGTGAGAACTGGCCGGCGACGCTCGGCGCGTAGGCCCGCGAGAGCATCGTGTCGAGGGTGAGTCCCTGCGACTGGGCGACGAGCGTGAAGGTGACCCAGCCGTTGCCGTCGGTGAGTGCCTGAGCCACCGCGGGCGCGGCCGGGTCGAGCGCGAGCGAGTACCGGCCGTCGGCGCCGACCTGCTGCGAGGCGGTGACCGGGACCGAGGTGGTCGTCCCGGGTGCACCGGGCGGCGGTTGGAGCAGCAGCAGGACGGAGCCCGCGACCGGGGCGCCCTGACCGTCGGTGAGGGTGCCGCTGACCGCGATCGGCGGGCCGACGTCGGCCGGGGAGACCGCGCCGGCGGCCGGACCCAGCAGGCCCGCGGCCAGTGCGACCGATGCCCCCAGGCCGACGCCTCGTCGAGCCCTCCGTGCCACGCGAACCGGACGTACGTACCGCATCGCCACCACCGCCTCTCGATTTGGGCCTCGGCCGAGCCGCAGCCCGTGTATGGATAGAAAAGGGTAGATACCCTGATCTATGGGGAGAAACCTACCGCGACTGCGGTTCGATCTGCAAGGATGACGGCGGCGGTCGACCGAGGAGGCGGCGATGGACCAGCAGCCCGACCAGCAGCCAGACCGACGGCCCGACGAGCGAGCGGATCGATCCGGCGGCCGGGACGACGACGTGCCGCGCCCGCGGCTGGGGGACGGCGCGTGCGGCTGCGACCGGTCGGCCCGGCCGACTACGCGTTCGTGGCCACGCTCGAGACCCACCCCGACGTGCACTTCCGCTGGCGCCACCGGGGCACGACGCCGAGTCCCGACCGGCTGATCTCGTCGCTGTGGGACGGCGCGCTGGTCGTCCTGCTGGCCGAGCGCCCGTCGGGTGAGCCGCTCGCGGTCCTCGCCGCGTACGGCGCCGATCTGCGCAACGGGCACTGCAGCTTCGGCCTGGCGTGCATCCCGGACCTTCCGCCGGGGCCGTCGCCGGCGTTCGACGCGGTGGTGCTGTTCCTCGACTACCTCTTCGGCCTGTGGCCGTTGCGCAAGGTGTACGCGGAGGCGCCGGGCTTCGCGTTCGCGCAGTACGCGTCAGCGGTGCCGGTGCTCTTCGAGCGCGAGGGTTTGCTCAAGGGCCACGACTTCTACATGGGCCGCCATTGGGACAAGCACATCCTCGCGGTCAGCTCGCGACGACTGGCAGGTGAGCCGGCAGCGGTATCTGCCGATCGTCGTCGGCACACCCGAAGAGGCGCCGACATGACGCGCCCGTGGGAGAGCCCGGACGCCTTCCTCGCCGACCTGCACGACCACACCGAGCTGGGACGGCGGGCGGGTCTACTCACGATGGAGGCGCGTCTGCGCGACGACCTGCACCTCGACTCGCTCGGCTACGTCGAGCTGGCGGTGGCGCTGGCCGACCACGGCGTGGTGCTCGCCGACGACGACTGGCTCGACGATCGACACGCTCGGCGACCTCTGGTTCCACTACGGCTTCCGCCGGTCGAACCCCGCTCCCGATCCCTGACGTCTCGGGATCGACGGCTAGCCTCGGGCGGTGCGCGCGGAGCCGGACCGGTCGTCCCCACCCGGCAACGTCCTGTTCGTCACCGTCGACCAGTGGCGGGGCGACTGCCTGTCCGCCCTCGGCCATCCGGTGGTCGAGACGCCGACGCTCGATCGGCTGGCCGCCGCCGGCACCCTCTTCTCGAACCACTGGGCCCAGGCGGCCCCGTGCGGACCGAGCCGGGCCTGCCTCTACACCGGCACCTACTCGTTCAACAACCGCGCCGTGCGCAACGGCACGCCCCTCGATGCCCGCTTCACCAACGTCGCGCTCGAGGCGCGCGCCGTCGGCTACGACCCGGTGCTGTTCGGCTACACCGACGCCAGCGTCGATCCCAGGACGGTCGCGCCCGACGATCCGCGCCTGCTCAGCTACGAGGGCGTGCTGCCGGGCTTCGAGCCGGTCGTCGACTTCCGCTCCGAGCCGCTGACGCCGTGGCTCGACTGGCTGGTCGACCAGGGCTTCGAGCGCCCGAAGCGACCGAACGACATCTTCGACGCCGACCCCGCGCTGGCCCGGGCGCGGCCGACCACGCGTCGACCTGGGCGCCGCCGGTCTACCCGGCCGAGCTGAGCGAGACCGCCTACCTCACCGATCGCCTGCTCGACTGGCTCGGCACCCACGGCGACCGGCCCTGGTTCGTGCACCTGAGCTACCTGCGTCCGCATCCGCCCTATCGCGCGGTGGCGCCGTACCACGATCGCTACGACCCGGCCGACGTGCCTGCGCCGGTGCGGGCGGCCACCGCCGAGCTCGAGGCGATCCATCCGCTCGCCGCGGCCGCGCTCGGCGATCCCCGGCATCCGCTGCCCCGACGAGGCGGAGCTCCGCCAGACCACGGCGACCTACTACGGGATGATGGCCGAGGTCGACCACCACCTCGGACGCGTGCTCGACCGGCTCGACGAGACCGGCGCGGCCGGCGACACGCTCGTCGTGCTCACCTCCGACCACGGCGACCAGATGGGTGACCACTGGCTCATGGAGAAGCTCGGCTGGTGGGACGAGAGCTACCACGTGCCGATGATCGTGCGTGACCCGCGTGCGCCGGCGGATGCGCACGGCCGGCGGGTCACGGCCTACACCGAGCACGTCGACGTGATGCCGACGGTGCTCGAGTGGCTCGGGGCTGGAGGTGCCCGATCAGTGCGACGGACGGTCGATGGCCGCGTTCGTCGCGGGTGCCGACGGGGTCGACGGTTGGCGCACCGAGGCCCACTGGCAGTGGGACTTCGGCGATCCGGCCGGCCACATGGCCGAGGACGCCTTCGGTCTGACCACCGAGCAGTGCAACCTCGACGTGCTGCGCGACGAGCGGTGGAAGTACGTCCACTTCGCGGGCATGGCGCCGCTGCTGTTCGACCTCACCGAGGATCCCGACCAGTTGGTCGACCGCTCGACCGACCCGACCTGCGCGGCCGCGATGGCCGAGTGCGCGCAGCGGCTCCTCTCCTGGCGGATGCGCCACACCGACCGCACGCTGTCCACCATGCACCTCACCCCGCTCGGCGTCGCCCACCGCGCCGATCCCCGCATCGGCTGACCCCGCGCCCCGCGCACGCACCCGTTCTTCTGAGGATCCACCCCGCTGTCGCTGGCGGATCCTCAGAAGAACGTTCGGAGGGCTACGTTTCTCCTGCGGTCTTCCTCGCGTATCGGGCGGACTCCGTGAGCCCTACGACCGAGGGAGACCCATGCGCATCTTGTGCACGTCCACACCGATGGACGGCGTCGTGCTCCCGTTGCTGCCGATCGCGGGAGCGTTGCGCGAGCGCGGGCACGACGTGCTGCTCGCCGTGGGTCCCGACGTCCTTGGTCGTGTCGAGGACGCGGGGTTCGACGTCACGGTCGTGGGTCCGGCCGCGATGGAAGCCGTCATGCAGGCGTTCGGCGATCCGGCCGTCGCCGCAGCTGAGGGCGCGGGCCCGATCTTCGCGGCGGCGATGTTCGGCGGGGTGTTCGCGCCGGCGCTGCTGCCCGAGCTCCAGCGCGTCGCCGACGAGTTCGGTGCCGACGCGATCGTGCATCCCCCGGTCGAGCTGGCGTCGCCGATCGTGGCCACCGAGCGGGGCATCCCGTCGGTGACCTACGGGTTCGGCCAGGTCCTGCCCGCGGAGATGGTGCAGGCGTCGGCCGAACGCGTGGCGCCCCTCTGGGAGGCGGCCGGACTCGCCGCCGACCCCCACGCCGGCATCTATCTCGACTGCTACCTCGATCCGTGCCCGCCCAGCCTGCGGCTCGGCGATCCGGCTCCGGCACGGGTGGTGCAGGCGTTGCGGCCCGAGATCGCGGGAGGCAGCGACGACCGCGCTTCCGGCCGAGATCGACGCGCTCGGGGGACGTCCGCGTCCTGTACGTGTCGCTCGGCACGGTGCCGTTGTTCAACCAGCTCACGACGTTCAACGTGCTGCTCGAGGCCGTCGCCGCCGAAGACCTCGACGTCGTGGTGACGATCGGCCCCAACAACGACCCGGCCTCGTTGGACGCCCTTCCCGCGAACGTGCACGTCCACCAGTGGCTGCCGCTTCGTCCTCTGCTCACACGTCTGCGACGCGGTGGTCTGCCATGGCGGATCGGGCACCACGCTGGCGGCCTTGCGCGCCGGCCTCGCGCTCGTACTCGTGCCGCAGGGCGCCGACCAGTTCGAGAACGCGCTCGCGTGCGAGCGAGCCGGTGCGGCGCGCGTCCTCCAACCCGACCAGGTCGAGTCATCCGCCGTGCGCGACGCCGTCCTCGCCGTCATCGCGCCGGGGAGCTCCGAACGCCGCGCCGCGCACGCCGTCGCCGACGAGATCGCGGCGATGCCCGCGCCCTACGAGGCGACCGCGGTCATCGAGACGCTGGCGTCGCGCTAGCTCGAGCGCGACGCGCAGGTCGTCGGCCACCCGGTCGGCCGCCGCCGCGCACGCGGGAGAGATGAGGTCCCACAGCATGAAGTTGTGCACCATCCCCGCTTCCCGGCGCAGGGTGGTGGGCGCCCCGGCGTCGGACAGGCGTCGTGCGTAGGCCTCCCCTTGATCGCGCAGAGGATCGTGCTCACAGGTGATGACGATCGCGGTGGGCAGACCCGAGAGGTCGGGCTCGTGGAGCGGACTCACGCGCGGATCGGCGAGCATCCCGGGGTCGGGCACCCACTGCGAGTTGAACCACTCGATGTCGGCGAGCTCGAGACCGAACCCGTGCCCCTTCTCCTGCATGGAGGCGCCCGACCCGAGGAGGTCGGTATTGGCGTAGAGCAACACCTGGACCGCCGGTGCCACCGTGGGCGCCTCGTCGCGAACACGTAGGCAGGCCAGTGCGGCGGTCGTACCGCCGGCGCTGTCACCCGCGATCGCCACCGATGTCGGCTGCGGCTCGAGCTCGACGGGCTGCGATGCGATCCACCTCAGCCCCGCGATCGCATCGTCGACTGCCGCCGGCCAGGGATGTTCGGGGGCTCGGCGATAGTCGAGGGCCAGGACCGACGCTCCCGAGCTGGACGCGAGCCGGCGACAGGCTCGATCGTGCGTCTCGAGGTCGCCGATCACCCAGCCGCCTCCGTGTAGGTAGAGCACGATCGGTGCCGGCTCCGGCGGTCGGCCGATAGAGCCGAGCCCGCACCTGGCCGGGCTCGATGGTCAGGTCGCGCACCGAGCTCAGTTCGGGACCCTTGGGGCGAGTCGACGCCCGGGCCTCGGCCGCGGCCCGCATCGACGCGGCACCCAGCTCGGCCGCGGGCGGCAGACCGAGCGCGTTGAACTCCTCGATGAAGGCGCTGAGCTCCGCGTCGGCCAACTGGTCTGGCACGGTTCGAGCCTAAGGGCCTGGAACCTCGGCGCCGCTCTCTCGCCCCGAGGTGGTCACCTTCGCGGTCGGGCTGTGAGGGACGTACGTGCCGGCGTCGGCTTCGGTCCACAGCGCGAGGAAGACGGCCCCGGCGACGGCGGCGATCGTGCCTACCACCATCAGCGGCCAGAGTCCTGCGCGGGCCCGATCGCCGAGAAGCGCGACGCCGATCACCGTGGGCACGACCGTCTCGACCGCGAACAGCACCGCGTTCGTGACCGTGACCGATCCTCGTTGCAGCGCGATCGAGAAGAGCAGGAGACCGAGGACGCCGTAGCCGACCAGCGCCCACGCCAGCGGCTCGTGCACGAGCCCGACCACGCCGTGTCCCAGCGTCAGGGTCCTCGCACTGATAGCGGTGCCGCTAAAGGCCAGTCCCGAGACGACGGCCAGCCCGACGGCCCCGCGCGAGCACCGCGGACCGCGCCAGCCACCCGCCCGCTATCGCCAGGGCGATCACGCCGAACACCATCGCCGCGCGGAAGACGGCTCCCACCGGTGCCGCGGAGTCGGGTGCAGCCGCCACCGCCAGCAGGACGAGCCCGAAGACGATGACCGCGATGGCGACGCCCTGACGCCAGACCAGCCGGATGTGCAGGATCAGCCACGCCATCAGCGCCGTCACCGCGATGCTGCTGGCGACCGCCGACTGCACCAGGAAGAGCGGGAGTGTCCGCAACGCGAGCAGCGAGAGCGCCCACCCGAGCGCGTCCAGCCCGAGACCGGCCACGTAGGGCAGCTCGCGCCCGAGGCGGAGGAACAGCCGTGGGTCGATAGAGGTGGCCGCCGCCCCGCGCCGGGCCCCCACCTGTTCGAGCACCGAGCCGACCCCGTAACAGATCGCGCACGCGACTGCAGCCGCGAGTGCGAGCGATGGCGTCACGCGTCCAGTTCATCACGCTGCCCGGCCTGCTTCACCGCGGAGGCTACGCCGCTGGGTCGGGCGGTCTGGCTAGGGCACCGCTAGCACCTCGAAGGCGTCGATGCGGGGCGGCGGGAGCACGTCGAGGCGCGCCGCCTGGGCGAATGCCCTAACCCGGTTCGGAGTAGGGGCTTCGGGAGCCTCGGGTCGATCTAGTTCGTGCAGCTACCTACCTCCACGGTGGTCAACTGCACAAACTGGCGCGGCTGCAGGCGTCTTCCGGATGCCAGAACGGCACTTACGCGCACGCCCGAGCGCCGGTTCGGTGCGAATCTCGTGCACGACAGAGAATGGTGCTAGCGCATGCGCGGTCGCTTCCACCACTCGTAGTGCTGTCCATCGTCCCCCTCCGTATAACCGACCCACGCCCACTCGTCCCTCCGGGCGTCCTGGCGTGGCCGTACATGAAAGCCCGGTCCGGGCCTGCGGATGCCATACCACTCCCAGCCGGGGTCTTGGTTCGGATCTGTACCTGCCGGCGTCCAGACGATGTCCACCTCATCAGACTCGCATCGACTACGCGGTGTGTCGCTACTAACACGCCCGAACGGCACGTCGGCGCTGCGGCCAAGCGCTGGTTCAGACCGTGCTCCCCCTCCGTCGATCGAGCACACTGCAAACATGACGGCAGGTGGTGTCGACCCCGAGTTGGAACGCTGGGCGATCCGCCAGCGCCTGAATCTGATGGTCGCGGTGGCCAGCGCACTCGACAGGATGGAGGAGATCAACGCCGTGGTTCGCGCCTCGGCCGACCGTCCCGCCGCAGTGCGAGCGCTGTGCGATGCCCCGTTCGGCTTCTCGGAGCAGGAGGCCAACCACGTGCTCGACATCAACGTTGCCCGTCAGACAGAAGCTGGGCGGCACGGACTTCAGGTCGAGATCGAGCAAGCCCGGGAGCAATTAGCTGACCGGGAGTAGGCAACCTCCTCGCTGATCAACCGATGCCGAACGGCACATCGGCGTGCGCCGAGCGCCCGTTCGGTGCTTTACGTATGTCGGTCGCGACCCGATAGTGATTGGGTGGGGAATGAGCAGTTGACCGGGGATCCTGCCTCGGAGGGTGGCGCGTCGGTAGGTCGGGTCGACGCCGATCGGCGTCGGAGGTGGTGCCTAGCGATCGGCACCTCGGCGGCATTGGTGGCGATCGCTGTGCTCGCCAGAGGCACGTTCGTCGCAACTACAACCACGATGGCGATCACTCCCAATACCCCTGAGGCGGCCGGGCCCGTTGTGTGGGGCGCCACCACCTGCGGGACTGACAAGCCGCTCGGCATCGTCGCAGGCGGCCACAGCTATGTCACCGCGACCGCCAGCCAGTACGGGCCGATGGCGTCGGCCGCACTACCGGCCGGAGACAAGGTTCGTCGAACGAGACGGTGGTTTCACCCGGACCAATACGTCTTCCTGGCCACCAGCGGCGAGGTGATTCCCCTCTACGACCTACACGGTCACGGATACTGGAGTGTCTCCTGCCTTTGACAGCAAGGGGTGTCTCAGATGGCCGGTTCGGTCGGCACGCCGAGCGGCACTTCGGGCGTCCGAGTCGCGGAGGCTGGTCGGGACCTGGGGTTGGTCACCTAAGGTCGGCGATCGTGGCGAAGATCAGCTCGCGTGGTCATCGACGGCTGGGTATCTGCCTCGTGGCAATGTCGCTGGCGACCACGTCGTGCGGATGGGTTGGCGGACGGGAGAGCCCACACGCCGCACGAAGCCTCACCTACGAGGCTCGCTACGCGGATTACAGCATTCACGCAACGGCGAGAGTGACCTACATGGCAGCCGACGGAAAGACGGTCTCTAGGACAGTCACCCTTCCCTGGTACAGCTCACGGATTGCAGTCCGTCCGGGAAACAACTACCGCGTGACGCTCGAAGCACCGACTTCGGCCCACTCGAATACTTGGTGCGGGGTGCACACGAGCAATGGCTGGGACCTAGGGGAAGGCCCTTTCGGGGGCAACTGCGACTACACCTTCAACACCACGAAGGTGCCCTAGGCGGAAGCGCCGAACGGCACTTCGGCGTGAGTCTGAATCCCGGTTAGGAGTTCATCTCTCTGCCCTTGGAGCCGACGGTGAACCGTGAGCCCGAGCGAAGCCGGACCCGACCGACGGCCGCAACGTGGCGTGGGCTCCTTGGTTTGCGATCACCCGCTCGTGTCGGCGGTCATCGCTGCTGCGCTGGTCGGACTGTGGGTATACGTCGGGGTCCGCAACGTGTCCGCACTCGTCGTGTTTGCCGCGGCGACTCCGCTCTTCTGGTTCTGCTGGCGACCACACTCCCCGTTCCGCCGATGGCTCGCACGCCATGCCCTGGCCGACAAGGACCTGTATGACCGACGGCCAGCTCGACGCACCCGTGCCAACGTGCTGACGGGTGTTGTGATGGTGCTGCTCATGCTCGCCGTCCTGCTGGCCTTCATACGACCCTTCGGGTGACGAGCCCTGGTGCGCTCCCGCACCGAACGGCACGTAGGCGCACGCCCTAGCACCGGTTAGGGATCGTCCCAGAACGGCCCTTCAGGGATGCGTCCGAACCGTCGATCTACTCTCAAACTATGGAGGCAGACGTAGGTCGGGCCGCGCGGGCTGGAGCAGCCGATGAGGCGGCCGCCGTGGAACACGCCGACGCTAACTCTCGTATGTCACGACGGAGGAGAGGGATCACCACGGTTGTGGTTCTCGTTCTGGTTGGGGCCGGTGTGGCGCTCTGGCGGGGTGCCGTCGTCGGGTCGTCAACCATGGTGCCGCTCACCGTCTACGCGAGCCTGCCTACCCAGCAACCAGCAATCACCTTCGAGCTTCAATGGCAGGACTGTCGGGGTGCGCCCGCTCCACGGGACCAACCGGTACGAGTGGATCGGTGGCGCGGCCACGGCGTTGTGGTGGTGCTCCAAGCGCCGGCAAGCGGACCATCGCTACGCCAGGCGACCATACAAGGCGTGGAGGGCGTCAAGATCGTGCGGCGGTGGCTTCGTCCCACGGCCTATGAGTTGGAGCTTGGCCTCGGCGAAACGGTGCCCCTGCACCGCGTCGCAACCGAGTGTGCGACTGGCTGACCGCCGACGCAACTGGCCGGGATGCACGGCCTACGGGTGTGCCAGTGGCCGGTTGGGGGGGACGCCGAACGGCACTAGGCGCTAGCCCTCGGGCACCGCGAGCGCCTCGAAGGCGTCGATGCGGGCACGGAGGACGTCGAGGCTGGCGGCCCAGAAGGCGGTGTCGCGCACGTCGATGTCGAAGCGCGCCGCCAGCCCGGCCGCGTCGTCCATGCCCGTCGACGACAGCAGGTCGTCGTAGCCGCGCGGAACCGGTCGGGGTCGTCGCGGTAGCGCGAGTACAGGCCGAGCCCGAACAGCAGGCCGTAGGTGTAGGGCCAGTTGTAGAACGGCGTGAAGTAGTGGCCCTTCACCGCCCACATCCACGGGTGCAGCACGTCGTGGTCGAGGCCGTCGCCGTAGGCCGTGCGCTGCGCGTCGAGCATGAGCTCGCACAGCTCGGCCACCGACAGCGCCTGGCGCTCGCGCCGCGCGCACAGCTCGCGCTCGAACAGGAACCGGCTGCGGATGTCGACGACCACCTGGCACGCGCCCTGGAGGTCGGTGTCGAGCAGACCGAGGCGGCGCTCGGGGGGTGTGGCCGCCAGACCGGCCTCGACCATGATCGTCTCGCAGAAGATGCTGGCCGTCTCGGCCAGCGCCATCGGCGTCTGGCGCTGCAGCGGCGTGCGCTCGGCCAGGTTGGTGTTGTGATAGGCGTGGCCCAGCTCGTGGGCCAACGTCTGCACGCTGTCGGCCGAGCCGTCGTAGTTGAGCAGCACGCGCGACTCCGCTCCCCGCATCGGCATGCAGAACGCGCCGCCCACCTTGGCCGCTCGCGGCTCGGCGTCGATCCACTGGTCGTCGGATGCCCGCTCGACCAGTCCGGCCAAAGTGGGCGAGTAGCCGGCGAAGGCGTCGTGCACCCGACCGATGGCGTCGGTCCAGGGGATGCGCTCGTCGGCCGTGTCGCCGACCGGGGCGAACAGGTCCCACCACGGCAGCCCACCGGCGTGGCCGAGCACGCGGGCCTTGGCCCGCAGGTAGCGGTGGAAGTCGGCCATCGACGTCGTCGACCGCCTCGTGCATGGCGTCGAGCGTCTCGGCGTCGACTCCGTTGGTGAACAGCGCCGGCGCCAGCGCATCGGTCCAGCCGCGCCGCCGGTTCACGACGTTGAGCTCGCCCTTGGCGCCGTTGAGCGCGGCGGCCAGCGGGACCGACACCGACTCCCACGCCACCAGCTCCGCGTCATAGGCGGCTCGGCGGCGGGCCGGATCGGGGTCGTGGGCCATGCCGCGCACGACGGTGATCGGCAGCTGTTCGGTTCCGCCGTGCCCGTCGTCGACGTCGGCCGTGAGCCGCGATGTCACCTCACCGTGGAGCTGCTGCCACGCGACGCTGCCCGACAGTCGCAGCTCCGCGGCCAAGCTCTCCTCGGCCTCGCCCATCTGGTGGGCAGAGGCCGCCTCGGCCCGTCGCAGCGGGTGGGCATGTTCCGCCGCGGCGGTGCTGCCCGCGATGAGCCCTTCCGCGCCGAAGCGGCCGATCCACGCGTCGAAGCGCTTGGTGAGCTTGGTCAGGTCGGCCAGCTCGGTCTGGAGCCGGCTGCGCGTGCCGGCCGCATCGTCGTCGGTCGCGTCGGTCGAGATGAACGTGTAGAGGTAGGCCGACAGCGTGCGGACCTGCTCGAGCAGCTCGTTGGTGGCGCCGATCACCTCGTCGAGCGCGGCCAGGTCGGCGTCGGTGGGCGGGCGGGGATCGCCACCCCGCACGTCGTGGCGGTCGTACAGGGCCACGAGGCGGGACAGGTCGGCGACGACGCCCTCGTGGGCCACGGCCACCTCCCGTGACTGCACCGAGGGGAAGAAGGTGCGCACATCCCAGCGGGGCAGGGCTTCGGCGGTGTCGGTCATGGGCGCTTTGTAGCAGCGCCACGCGCGCCGAACCCGCCGAAGGTCGGGGCATGCCGTGCGGACAGGGGTCCAGTCAGGAAGAATCGACCCAGTGGGAATCAGCTATCGGGCCCAGGTGGCCGTCGCCTTCGAGATCCTCGCCGAGGGCCTCGCGCCCTTCGTCGACGGCCGCATGTCGGCCACCTATCCCGGCCAGGACTGGATCCTCATGGCGGCCACCAAGCTGGGCAAGCGCCCGGACGTGCTGGTCTCGCTGTCCGATCCCCACTTCCAGCTCGAGGTCATGAACCGCTGGTGGGGTCCCGCGTTCTGCCCTCCGCTGGCCGAGACGCTGCGCTCGACCATCGGCGAGCTGCGCACGGCGCGCAACCACTGGGCCCACCCCGACGAGGACCATCCGTTCGACATCGAGTACGCGGCCCAGGTCGTCAACGAGTCCGAGGACCTGTTGCGGGCGATCGGCTCACCCCAGGTCGACCGCATGGTCGAGCTGCGCGACCGCCTGCGTTGGGAGTCGGTCCGCGAGGTGGCGCGCGAAGAGGGGATGACCGAGACCGAGGCCGTGCTCCACCAGATGGCCCAGCTCGAGGCCGAGCACCGCGAGCTGCAGGAGCAGCTCGAGCGCGGCGCGCGAGGCGGCCCAGAGCGCCAGCGGTCGTAGCCGGGCGGTGTCGCGTCAGCTGGCCGAGCTCCAGACGCAGTACGCGGCCGTTGCCGGCCTGCGCGACCAGTACCGGCTCATGCAGCGCCAGCTCGAGGACGAGCGCTCCACCCGGGAGGCGGCCCTCGAGGACACCTCGTCGGTGCGCGAGCAGCTCGCGTCCACCGAGGCCGCGCTCGTCGCCCTCCAGAGCCAGTCGATCAAGCTCAACGACCAGCTCACCACCACCCGCCGGACGCTGGCCACCATCGACCCGGTCGACACCCCGACCGGCCGGCGGTGGCTCTGGCTGGTCACGGCCCTGATCCTCGTGATGGGGCTGCTCGTGGTGGTGGCCGGGTACGCCAACCGCTGACGATGGCCGCCGGCGGAGACGGAGACGATCCGGTCCGACCTGACGACGAGGAGCGACGCCGGGCGCGGCGGCAGGCGTCGGAGGCCCACCGGGTCGAGGGCGAGCTCGAGGACAGCGGCCCGCCGCGTCGAACGGATCGTCCAACCCGAGGTGGAGCGGGCGGAGCGGATGGTGCACGAGCCGGCCTGGCGCCGGACCACCAAGGGTGAGGCGCGGTGGCCGGTCTCACTCGCCGTCCTGGTGGCCATCGGCCTGCAGGTGCTGCTGCCACCCCGCTTCAGCCCGCACACCCGTTGGCTGCTGCCGGTGCTCGAGGTCCTGCTGCTGTTCGGTCTGGTCGTCGCCAACCCCGGCCGGCTCGAGCGCCGGTCGAAGGCGCTGCGCGTGGCGAGCATGGGTCTGATCGTGGTCATCAGCGCCGCGAATGCGTCGGCGGCGTTGCGGTTGATCGTCGGGCTGATCCGTGGCACCGAGGGTGAGTCGGCCGGACCGTTGCTGGTCGTGGGCGGCGCGATCTGGCTCACCAACGTGATCGTGTTCGCGCTCTGGTACTGGGAGCTCGATCGAGGAGGTCCGGTCGCCAGGGCCCTCGGCGACCTGCCCAACCCCGACTTCGTGTTCCCCCAGATGACGTCGCCCGAGCTGGTCTCGCCAGACTGGGAACCCACCTTCGTCGACTACTTCTACGTGTCGTTCACCAACGCGGCCGCGTTCAGCCCGACCGACACGATGCCGTTCAGCCGATGGGCCAAGCTCACGATGATGCTCCAGTCGGCGGTCTCGCTCGCCACCGTGGCACTGGTCATCGCCCGGGCGGTCAACATCCTCAAGTACCGGCCCGGCCATGGGCGAGGGCGCGAGAACCTGTTCTAGTCTCGCTCGATGGAGTTCGGACTGTTCTGCGGGGGCTTCGTGCCCAAGGGCCTGTGGGATCTCGACCCGGCGACGGCCGAGCACGAGCGCATCATGAGCGAGGTGCGGCTCGTGCAGCTCGCCGACCGCACGAACTGGAAGTACTGGTGGACCACCGAGCACCACTTCCTCGACGAGTACTCCCACATCTCCGCCAACGAGGTGCTGCTGCCCTACGTGGCCGCGCTGACCGAGCAGATCCACCTCGGATCGGGCATCTTCAACATCACGCCGCCGGTCAACCACCCGGCCCGTGTGGCCGAGCGCGTCGCCATGCTCGACCACCTCAGCGAAGGGCGGTTCGAGTTCGGCACGGGCCGGGGCTCGTCGACCACCGAGCAGGCCGGCTTCGGGATCGACGACCCCGACCTGACCAAGGACATGTACGACGAGGTCATCGGCGAGTTCGTGCAAGATGTGGTCGTCGACCGACGTACTCGCACGAGGGTCGCTTCTTCTCGATGCCGACCCGCAACGTGCTGCCCAAGCCGTGGGTCGCTCCGCACCCGCCGATGTGGGTGGCCGCCGGCAACCCGTCGACCTTCGAGAAGGCCGGGCGCATGGGCCTCGGCGTCCTGTGCTTCACGGCCGGCAACCCGATGCAGATGGCGCCGCTGATCGAGGTCTACAAGGCGGCGGTGGCCGAGGCCGAGCCCGTCGGCGCCTACGTCAACGACAACGTCGCCATCGTGAGCCAGTTCCTGTGCCTCGAGGACGGCGACGCCGCCCGTGACTGGGTGACCCGGGGCGGCACCGCCTACCACAACAGCCTGCTGTTCCGGTACCTCGACACGTTCCCGCGCCCGAAGGGCATCCCGCCGTGGCCCGAGATCCTGCCCGAGCCGACCCGCGCCGAGATCGACAAGCGCATCGAGGCCAACGTGAGCCTGGTCGGCACGCCGGAGGAGTGCATCGAGGCCCTGCGCAAGTTCGAGGCGGTCGGCTGCGACCAGCTCCTGATGGGGCCGAGCTCGACGACCTGGCCCCACGACGTGATGGCCGAGGCGGTCGAGCTGTTCGGCACCCAGGTGATCCCGGAGTTCGACCGCGACCCCGAGCACTCGACCAGCCGGTACCGCCGCGAGCGGCCGCGACCGTGGTGTGACTACACAACCACGATCGTCTCGCCGCTGACCAGGCGGCCGACGAGGGTGATCTTCTCGGCGAACTCGGCGTCGGAGAGCACGCCGGCGCGGTGCAGGTCGGCCAGCTTGCGCAGCAGGTCGGCCTCGTTGAGCCGGCTGCGGTTCAGGATGGCCAGGCGGTCGGCGGCGTTGGCCACGGCGTCGGGCGAGGGAGCCGCCAGCGCCGACTCCTCAGGTGGCGCATCGGGCGCCGGCGCGTCATCAGCCGCCGCGGTCTCGGCGTCCGCACCGTGGGGGCGTCGTCCGAGTGACGGAGGCGGGTCTGGACGAGCCGCGCCACCTCGTCGGCCTGCTCGGGCTTGAGCCCCTTGACCACGATCGGCTCGCGCATCGCGCTCCGGCGATGGTCAGCACCGCTCCGGTGAACTTGCGCTGCACTCCCGACGTCGACGATGTCGGGCGCGGCCACCGCCTGTCGGATGTGGTCGCCGCGGTCGCGCAGCTCGACGCGGTCCTCGAACACGAGCAACCGGTCGCCGAGGTGGTCGAGGTCGGCGCCGAGCGGGGAGGGGCGCAGCTCGATGAGGGGTCCGCCGGGCTCGCCCACTCGGGGCGCGCCGTGGGGGTGGGCAGGCTGTGCCGGTCGCGGCGCCGGCCAGCCCTGCTCCTCTCCGGGGCGGGTGGTCGGGCGACCGACGGGCACGGTGGGTGGTTCAGGCGGTGGCTCGGGAGGCGGTGCCGGCGGCTCGACGGCAGCCAGTGCGGGGTCGGTGGCAAAGTCGCCTACGGGCTCCGCCACCGGTGCGCCGTTGGTGGCTGCGGCTGCGCTCGGCTTCGCCTTGGCTGTACCGTCGCCGGCCGCCTTGGCCTCCGCGGCCATGGCCTCGGCCCGGGCCCGACCCTTGCGCTCGTGCTTCTTCGGCTCGTGCTCGGCCGGCTCGGCGCCCGCCAGCGCGAGCTCGGACTCGAGCAGCTGCACCGCCCGCGCCGCGGCGAGGAACCGGGAGGGGAACTGGGTCACGGCGTCGTCGCGCGACGCCTGGTTCCGCCGTTGGATCTGCTCCGAGGCATCGGTCGGCGGGGCGAGCCCGTTCGATCCGTTCGATCCGTTGCGGGGTGCGGGTGCGGGAGTGGCCGCGGCCGCCGAGGCGACCGGGGTGGGCTCGGGCGCCGGCTTCGCCGCGACCGGCGCCGGCTGGGGTTCGGGTGCGTCAGCCTTCGGTTCCGGTTCCGGTTCCGGCTCGTGATCGGCATCGGCGGGCGGGTACCACTTGCCGTCGGCCGCCAGCCACCAGCCCGGCTCGGGCGGGGTGTCGGCGTCGGCGGGCGGGTACCACTTGCCGTCGGCGGCGAGCCACCAGCCGGGCGCGGGGGCCTCGTCGGACTCGCGCGGTGGATACCACTTGCCGTCGGAGGCTTCCCACCAACCCGGACCCATCGACGTGTCGCTCACGCGTCGAGGCTCCTCCGGGTCGGGGGCACGACGGTCGGCGGGCGGGGGAGGCGCGCGGGGGCGGGGGCGATCGTGGTGTGGCGGAGATGCTCGGCGAACACCTGCGTAGCCTCCGATCTCGTCACAGCCATGCCTGCCCCGCAGCGGCAGCATGCGGGAGTCGTCAGGAATCTTTCGGCCCGACCACGGCGTCAGTTGAGCCCCAACTTGGGGTTCGCGGGACCATCCGGGCCCGAAACCGGGCGCGATCCGGGTAGCCATGGATGGCCACGAGGTGCCACGATGGATCTCAGCCCCGCTCCGGCCACCCGTGGCCGGCCCGAGCCGTCCCCACGAGGAGTCCCATGCCCGGCGAGTCCGACGATCTGATCCCCGACATGCCGGCCGACGACGGGGTCGACCAGCCCGAGCTCCGGACGGTCGAGATCGAGGGGGCCCGACTGCTCGGCAACGAGGCTCGGGCTCGGCTGCGGGCCGACGGCTTCGACGACGACGAGATCGATGCCTGGGCCAACGCCTACTACGTGTCGTCGGCCGGTGGCGCCGACGAGGGCGACGTCGACGGGCTCATCGCCTGGATCGCCGAGGAGCAGGCCGCCGGCCGATCCCCAGGCTGAAGGACCTGAGTCGCGCCTCGCTTCTTGCCCGTGGCACAGCTCCGCCCGGGTGACGTCGTCGAGTATCTGCGCAGCGGCGTTTTCGACCAGCTCATCGTCCGGGGCGACCGCGGGACCGTCACCCGCGTCGAGGACGGATGGGTGTTCGCCGACTGGGAGTCGGGACAGCTCAGCGTGCCGATCGCGGCCGTCCGGCTCGTGGGGGAGCAGGACCACAACGGATCCATCGAATAGGACTAGTAATGCTGATATCCACATGACATGAGTCACCAACATATGGGTTGCTCGTACAGACGTACACCCCCTTGAGATCGCCGAGTAGCCGGGTCGAAGCGAACGGGTGACGCCGGGGCGCACTAGCCGCCGCGCGCAGCGAAGCGAGCACGGCGGCGGGCCCGGTGGCAGGACCCGTGAGCGCAGACCCGGATCGAGCTCAGCCGCGCAGTTGCGCGGCGAGGTCGTCGGGGGAGGTGACGGCGTCGATGCCGTCGTGGTCGTGGAGCCAGGCGAGGTTGAGGCGATGGAGCTCGAGGGTGGGATCGAATCGGTTCAGCACGACGACGCACTCGAGGTCGTCGCGCGAGTCGAGCAGATCGCCGAGCGCGGCGAGGGTGAGCCGGATGCTGTTGAGCGTGCCGAGGCCGGCGTCGGCGACGACGACCACCACGTCGGGCATGAGGGCGGCGGTCAGGGCCACCGCGTCGCCGTCGTCGGCGGCGAGGGGCGAGCGCACGCCGCCGGCCGTCTCGACCAGACCCACCTCGATGTCCTCGGGCCAGGTGATCTCGTCGACCAGGTCGGACAGCGTGAAGGCGGGTCGGCCGAGCACCTCGCGCGGCCATCGGCGGGGCGAGCGCCACCTCGTACCAGCGGTGGGACGGGCAGACGTCGGCGGGATCCTCGCCCGTCGCCGCGCCGAGCACATCGGCATCGGTGCTCGAGTCGCCGGGATCGAACGACTGCAGCCGGCTTGCGCGCGCGGCGACGCGCACGCCGCCGGCCCGCAGGTCGCGCAGCACGGCGGCCGAGACCCAGGTCTTGCCGACCTCCGTCCCGGTGCCGGTGACCACGACCAGCCGGCGGGGCGTCGGGCGGCTCACGACACGGGTGCGGCGACGAGCTCGTCGAGCGCGGCGGCCAGGGTCTCGATCTGGGTCGTCGGTGTGGGCCGCCGACAGCGCGATCCGCAGGCGGGACGTGCCCGGCGCCACGGTGGGCGGGCGGATGGCCGGCACGAGGATCCCCCGCTCGAGCAGCGCGGCGGCGAGCGCGACGGCGTCGGCTTCGTCACCGACGATCACCGGCAGGATCGGCGAAGGATGACCGGGGGCGAGCCGGTCGATGTGGCGGCGGAGGCGGGCGCGCAAGCTCGTCGCCCTCGCTCGAACGCACGATGCCGACCGCGGCCAGCGCGGCCGCGGTGTCGGCCGGGCGTCGGTGCGGTGGTGAAGATGAACGGCCGAGCCAGGTTCACGACGAGGTCGATGTGGCGGGTGCGGCCGGCGATGAATCCGCCGAGCGACCCGAGTGCCTTCGACAGCGTGCCCACGCGGACGATCTCGACGCCGTCGGTGTCGTGGTCGAGCGAGCGATGGCCCGAGCACGGCGTGGGCCTCGTCGACGATCAGCAAGCGAACCGTGGGCGCGGCAGCAGTCGAGGATGGCCTCGAGCGGCGCGACGTCGCCGTCCATCGAGAAGACGGTGTCGGTCACCACGATCGTGCGGTCGACGCCGTCGCGCTCGGCCCGGTCGAGCTCGGCGGCGAGCCGGTCGGTGTCACCGTGTGGGTACACCGCCACCTCGGCCCGGGCCAGGCGGCAGCCGTCGACGATCGACGCGTGGTTGAGCTCGTCGGAGACGATGCGGGTACGGCGGTCGCCGAAGGTGGTGAGCGCGGCGAGGTTGGCGGCGAAGCCGGTGGGCAGCACGAGCGCGGCCTCGGTGCCGCGCCACTCGGCCAGCGCCGCCTCGAGGTCGTGGTGGACCGGCCGCGATCCGACCACGAGTCGGGCCGCCCCGGAACCGGTGCCCCAGCGCCCGATGGCGTCGACAGCCGCGGCGGCGAGCGCCGGGATGGTTCGACAGCCCGAGGTAGTCGTTCGACGCGAACGAGGTCACCTCCCGAGGCACCTGACCCGGGTGCTCGGCGAGGCGTCCGGTCGGGCCGGAGGCGTCGAACGACCGCACGGTGCGCCACTGCCCGGCGCGCACGATGGCCTCGGCGCGCTCGGTCGCCCATGCCACTCGGGCCACGCCCGATCGACCCCTGTCATCATCAGATCACCCTCGTCGTCGCGCAGCGCAATCGCAAACAGGAGGATCAGCAGCGCCAGCCCGATGATGACCGAGATCACCACGACCGGGCTGAGCAGGAGGTTCCGGCCGGCGAAGCTGATCGGCGGCGGCGCCGGCACCCCGAGCCGGGCCGCCAGCCAGGCCATCATGTCGTTCCAGACCTTGGACTCGTCCTGGTCGGCGTGGCCCGAGCCGTCGATCACCTCGAGGTGGTGGTCGACGCTGGGCTTCGAGCATGGCCCGGTCGAGCTCCTGGGCCTGGATGAGCGGGACCAGCTCGTCGGTGCCGTTGGAGAACCAGACCGGGGCCTCGTCCGGCGTTGATCCGGTAGTAGGGCGACGCGGCGTCGTAGTCCTTCGGGCACTTCTCGATCGAGCACCCGATGAAGCTGCTGACCAGGGGCAGCCGCCAGAACTCGGTGCACGCCTTGTTGTCGGTGCAGTCCGGCGGCGCGTCGGCGTCCGTGGGGGTGGTCAGTCCGGACAGCTTGGTCGGCGGCGACCAGGCCGCGACCGCCCGCACGCTCGCCGGCGGGTTCGGGTCGTCGATGGTCTGGCCGGTGCCGTCGACCGTGGTGCCGATCTGGCCGGCCATGATGGCCAGGTGGCCGCCGGCCGACACGCCGAGCATCGCCAGCTTGTTGGGGTCGACGCCGTAGTCGGCGGCGTGGGCGGCCACCCAGCGGATGCCGCGCTGCACGTCGGTGAGCTCGTCGGGCCACGGGGTGGGGGTGTGCGCCGACCAGCCGGTAGTTCACGCTGAACGCCACCCAACCCTCCCGGGCGACGAGCTTGGCCTCGTCGTCGACGTCCTGGGACTTGCCGTTGCCCCAGGCGCCACCGTGGACCAGGATGACCGCCGGCAGCCCGGTGGCCGCCCGGTTCGGCTGGTAGACGTCGAGGGTGAGCGTGATCCCGCCGACCTCGGCGAACTCGACCTGGCTGCGTGACCTTCACGTCGCTGGCGGGCAGCGGCGTGCCCGGCGTCGCCGCCGTCTGGGCCTGCGCGGCCGGGCTGGCGGCGAGCGCGCCCACGATGATCAGAGCCACCACCACGGCGGCCCCGCGCCGGGCCAGGGTCATGCCGGGGCGACCCCGGCGGTGTCGCTGGTCACCGACCTCGATGGCGTCGGCCAGCACGGACACGATGCGGTCGATCTCGTCGGTGGTGGACGTGAGCATGGGCATCAAGACCACCACATCGCCGAGTGGTCGCAGCAGCACCCCCCTGGCCACCGCCGCCGGCGCACACCCGGCGGCCCCAGCGCAGGCCGTCGGCCGGCGGGTCCAGCTCGACGCCCACCATGAGCCCGCGGGCGCCGCACCGCGGCCACCGCCGGGCAGCGGTGCGATCTGCTCGGCCAGCCGGTCGCCGAGCTGCGCCGACGCGGGCGACCACGTTGGCCAGCACGTCCCACTCGTCGAGCAGCTCGAGGTGGCGCAGCGCCACCGCGCAGGCCAGGGCGTTCCCGCTGTAGGAGTGCCCGTGGTAGAAGGTCGCCTCGCTCAGGTCGGGTCCGAGGAAGGCGTCGTAGACCCGTCGGCTGGCGGCGGTGGCCGACAGCGGCAGGTAGCCGCCGGTGAGGCCCTTGCCGATGACGAGCAGGTCGGGCTGCACGCCGCACTGCTCGCAGGCGAACAGGGTGCCGGTGCGGCCGAACCCGGTGGCCACCTCGTCGGCGATCACCAGCACGCCGTGGGCCTGGGCGGCCTCGACCACCCGCCGCACCGACCCGGGATCGGTGACCAGCATGCCGGCCGCGCCCTGCACCAGCGGCTCGATGCACCAGCGCGGCCAGGCTGCTCGTGGTGCTCGTCGAGCAGCGCGATGGCGGCGTCGGCCCAGGCCGGGTCGTCGTAGCCGGGCGCCCGCAGCACCGGGAAGCGGAGCGGATCGAACACGTCGGTGCCGAAGCCGCCCGGCGCCGAGCGAGATCGCGCCCACGGTGTCGCCGTGGTAGGCGTGGCCGAGCGCGAGGTAGGTCGTGCGCGCGGTCGCCCGCGGGTCCTCGCCGGCCGCCGCGGCCCGGTTGGTCCAGTACTGGAAGGCGATCTTCAGGGCCTGCTCGACCGCGGCGGCGCCGTCGGACGCGAACATGAGGTGGGGCGCGGTCGACCGGCAGGCGGGGGGCGAGCGCCTCGGCCAGCTCGATCGTGGCCCGGTTGCCGTTGCCCAGCATCGTGGAGTGCGCGACGCGGTCGAGCTGGTCGCGCAGCGCGTCGTCGAGCTCGGTGACGTGGTGGCCGAGCGTGGTGACCCACAGCGACGAGATGGCGTCGAGGTAGCGCCGACCGTCGACCGCCGATCAG
Source organism: uncultured Microthrixaceae bacterium (assembly GCA_963776435.1). Classification (GTDB taxonomy): domain Bacteria; phylum Actinomycetota; class Acidimicrobiia; order Acidimicrobiales; family Acidimicrobilacustridaceae; genus UBA4742. Next base: position 1,321,111 of record CAVZMK010000010.1, on the reverse strand, counting down.
CTCGCGCCCCTCGGCCCGCTCGACGATGATCGGCGAGCTCTCCTCGTAGCAGGACATCTGGGTGAAGCCGTGCCACACCGACTGCGGCGTCGCGCGACGCCCACGACCGTCGCTGGCGTCTCGTCTCAGACCGGGTCGTCGTCGGGTCGCGGCGGCGTCACGATGCCCTGGTCCTCGTGCGGTCGGGCTCAGCCGGACGCGGGCGGGGATGGCGTGAGCGTCGCCAGGCCTCGATGGCCGCGCCCATCGGCGTCGACGGCGGACCGTCCACGAACGGCCACAGCTCCTCGGCCAGCCGCCGCCAGTTGCCGGTGGCGTGCAGCTCGCCGAACAGGCGTACAGCCCGAGGTTGATGCGCTGGATGATGACCATGAACGGCGGCACGTTGGCCGCCTTCTGATCTCGCCGTAGGGCCCGGTGGTGTCGAAGAACCGCCGCACCGTCTCGGAGGCGTACTCGGGGGTGATCGTGTAGGGCTCGTCCTCGCAGCACGAAGTCGTAGAAGTGGCCGAGGTAGTCGACGACCTCGTCGTCGGTGAAGCGGCATGCCGGGCCGGAGCAGCCCGATGTCCTCGACGACCTGGCGGAACCGGCGCGGGTCGCGGTCGATGACCATCGCCTTGATCATGTCGCCGAAGAGCTCGATCTCGTCGTCGGTGAAGTGCTTGACCAGCCCGAAGTCGAGGAAGGTGACGTGGCCGTCGGGCCGGAACAGGTAGTTGCCCGGATGCGGGTCGCCGTTGAACACCTTGAGCCGGTAGAGGCTGCCGAACGCGAAGCGGTAGAGCGTCTCGGCGGCGAGGTCGCGCTGGTGCTGGTCCCAGCCGACGACCTCCTCGAAGCGGACCCCGGTGGCCAGCTCGGTGGTCAGCACCCGCCGCGGTCGAGTAGCCGGTCGACGCACCGCGGGGACGTGGATGGTCGGATGGCCGTCGTAGTAGTCGGCGAACAGCCGCTGGTTGGCCGCCTCGTTGACGTAGTCGAGCTCCTCGACCAGCCGGATCGCGCAGCTCGGCGACGAGCGGCTCGTGGTCGAGGCCGCGGAAGATCTGGCCCATCCCGGCGAACAGCAGCCCGACGTTGTCGAGATCGGCGGCCATGGCCTCCTCGACGCCGGGGTACTGCACCTTGACCGCGACGGCCTGCGCCCTCGTGGGTGATGGCCCGGTGGACCTGGCCGATCGACGCCGCCGCGATCGGCACCGGGTCCCACTCGGCGAAGACCCGCTCGGGCTCGTCGCCCAGCTCGGCGCGGATCATGCCGGCGGCCAGCTCCGGGCTCATCGGCGGCGCGTCGGACTGCAGGTCGGCCAGCGCCGTCCGCACGTGCTCGGGCAGGCCCTGGTCGAGGTAGCTGGCCATCTGGCCCAGCTTCATCAGGGCGCCCTTCATCTGCCCGAGCGTCTCGGCCACCTGCTCGGCGGTGCGCAGCTCGAAGGCGGTGTCGAGGGCGTCGCGCCGCTCGGCGTCGGCGAAGACCCGCCGGGCCCGGTGGGCGGCGAACGAGGTCCCGGTCCGAGCGCCGAGGCGGGCCAGGTGGACGTTGCGCGCGAGCCGGCTCGTGTGGCGCAACGCCCCGGCCTGGCGGGCCCGCGACCAGCGGATCAGACCCACCCCTACCGCCGCCCCCGCCACCGCCGACGCGGCGAGTCCCAGCCCGATCACGCGTCTCCGTCGCACCCCGCAACCCTAGGCGGGCACCCTGCGGCCTCCCGAACCGGGTACCCGGGGTCGGTCGGGGAGGAGTCGTAGGGTGGGCGGGTGTCCTGGCGGCTGATCGACCACGCCACCGTCGGTCCCGATGCGTACGCCGACCTGGCTGACGTCGGCGCCGGCTCGGCCCTCGTGGCCGGCGACGCCGCCGCCGTGCTCTCGGCCCTGCCTGACGGCTGCGTCCAGACGGTCGTCACCTCACCGCCGTACTGGTCGCTGCGCGACTACGGCATCGACGGCCAGATCGGCCTCGAGCCCGATCTCGAGGCGTTCGTCAAGCAGCTGACCCTCGTCTTCGACCAGGTCCGTCGCGTGCTGCGGGAGGACGGGACGCTGTGGCTCAACCTCGGCGACTCCTACACCTCCGGGGGACGGACATGGCGGGCGCCCGACCGCCGCAACCGGGCCCGGGCCATGGACCGGCGGCCGCCCACGCCGGAGGGCCTGAAGCCGAAGGATCTGATCGGCGTGCCGTGGCGGGTGGCCTTCGCCCTCCAGGCCGCGGGGTGGTACCTCCGCTCGGAGATCATCTGGAACAAGCCGAACTGCCAGCCCGAGAGCGTGCGCGACCGGCCCACCCGCAGCCACGAACACCTCTTCCTGCTGTCGCGCAGCGAGCGCTACCGCTACGACGTCGACGCGGTGACCGGTCCCAACGGTCGGCGTCAGCGAACGGTGTGGGAGGTCCCCACCCAGGCCGATCCCGACGCGGCCGGCCACTTCGCCACCTTCCCCCCGGCCCTCGTCGAGCCCTGCATCCTCGCCGCGTCGGGACCGGGCGACCTCGTGCTCGATCCGTTCCTCGGCTCGGGGACGACCGCGCTCGTCGCGGCGGCGACCGCTCGACGTTTCGTCGGCATCGAGGTCAACCCCGACTACCTGGCCATCGCCCGCGCCCGCCTCGAACGCCGGGACGCCGACGGCGGGGCCTGACCGCCGGCCTGAACCGGTCGAGGAACCCGGCAGTACGCTCACCCGATGCAGATGACGACCTCGATGTTCGCGGTGCCCGACGGCACGCGCCTGTTCCTGCGGCGTTGGCTCCCGGACCCTCCGGCCGCCGGGGGCCAGGGCGTGGTCGGCTCGGTCGAGATCGCCCACGGCATGGGTGAGCACTCGGCCCGGTACGCACGGCTGGCCGAGGCCCTGTGTGGAGCCGGCTGGGCCACCTACGCGCACGACGAGCGCGGCCACGGCCGCACCGCCCTCGGCGAGGACGGCTCGGGTACGTCCGGGATGGGCGAGTTGGGTGACCTCGGACCCGGAGGATGGGACGGGCTGGTCGGCGACCTCGCCACGATCAACGACCATCTCCGCACGGAGCATCCAGGAGTGCCGCGGGTGCTGCTCGGCCACAGCATGGGGTCGTTCGCCGCCCAGCAGTTCGCGCTCGACCACAGCCGCGACATCGACGGACTCGTGCTCTCGGGCACCACGGCGGTCGACGTCGCCGCGACGGTGCTCGATCCCGACGCCGGCTCCGACCTCGCCGCGATGAACGCCGGCTTCGAGCCGGCCCGCACCGACTTCGACTGGCTCAGCCGCGACGAGGTCGAGGTCGACCTCTACGTGGCCGACCCGCTGTGCGGCTTCGGTCTCGACCCGGCGGGCACACGCTCGCTCATCGCGGGCGCGCCGCGCCTGGCCGACCCGGCTGCGCTGGCCGCGATCCGACCCGACCTCCCGATCTACCTCGTGGCCGGTTCGGCCGACCCGCTGAACCTCGAGTTGGCCATGCTCGGGATCGTGGTCGACCGCTACCGCGACGCCGGCGTCACCGACATCACGACCGACTACCACGACGCCGCCCGACACGAGGTCTTCAACGAGACCAACCGCGACGAGATCACCGCCCATCTGCTGGCGTGGCTCGACCGGTTCACGGTCTGATCCCGATCGGTCCGATGCTCTTCGCCCACGAGGCTCATCGCCGCTGTGGAGGACCGGATCGCATGACTGAGGCCCGGTCATGGTCCCGATCAGGGGCGTGCACGCGGTGAAGAGTTGAGCTGGGTCGTCGTTGCCAGCCTGGTCCTCGGCTTCGGTTCGGGGGTGCTGGCCGGGATGTTCGGCATCGGCGGCGCGGTCATCACGACCCCGTCGATCCGCGCGCTCGGCGCGACGCCGATCCACGCGGTCGGATCGACGGTGCCTGCGATCCTGCCCGGCTCGATCTCCGGCGCCTACCGGTACGCGAAGGCCGGGTCGGTCGACTGGCGGGTGGGGATCACGTGCGGGAGCTGCGGCGCGCTCTTCGCGGTGGCGGGCGCGTCCGCGACGCGCGTGGTCAACGCCCACTACCTGATGATCCTCACCGCTGGTCTCCTGGCCTTCACGGGCGTGTCCCAGATCCGGTCGACCCGGGTGATCGACTCGGCGCTGGAGTCGCCGGCTCCCGTCGTCGTGCCCACCGGCCCGGAGCTCCCGGTGGCCGAGGCGACCGGACCGTCCCCGTCCTTCGGGCTGCTGGTCGTGGTCGGGGCGGGTGCCGGTGCGCTGGCGGGGTTGCTCGGGGTCGGCGGCGGCATCGTGATGATGCCGGCGTTCACCGGCCTGTTGAAGCTCCCGATGCGCCTGGCGGTCGGCTCGAGCCTGGTGGCCGTGGCGATCTTCTCGGTGCCGGCACTGGTGACCCACGCCTGGCTGGGCAACATCGACTGGCGCTTCGCCCTCCCGATCATGGTCGGGGTCGTCCCCGGCGCCCAGGTCGGCGCCCGCCTGACCCTGGGCACCTCGGAGTTGCTGATCCGGCGGCTCTTCGGGGGATTCCTGCTGGCCGTATCGGTGGTCTACGCCGTCAGTGAGATCCTGGCCCTGCGCTGAAGGGCCCTGGTCTGCATCCCGCCACACTTGGTGGCGGGAGTCGCTCTCGACCTGGCTACCCTGATGCGCGACGCTAGGAATGCCATGGCGATGACCCACGATCCGACGAACGTGAGCGTGACGGACCCGGTCGAGCCGGTCGCGCCGGTTGCGGGCGGGGACGCAGCGCCGGCCGACGGCCACGAGGCAGCCGAGCCGGAACCCGCCACGGCGGCTCCGACCCTCACCTGGGCGGAGAGCGAGGTCCTCGATGCCCTTCGGCGCCTGGCCCGGGCCCAGGCCCAGCTGGCCGCGGCCGAAGCGCAGGTGGCGGCGGACACGGCGAGCTTCGACCCGGCCGACGGCGAGCGGCTCGAGCAGGTCCACGCCCAGCTGGCCAAGGCCAAGGGCAAGGCCGCCAAGAAGTTCGCCAAGGGTGCGGCCCGTGAACGCGTGAGGGAGCTCGAGAGCACCGAGCGGCTGGTGCTCGACCGGCTCGGCGTGGCCAGCTTCGAGGAGTACCGGGCCCGCGCCGACCGGAGGCAGGGCAGCCAGGTGGTCGACTCCGAGGTGATCGACTTCGCCCGCCGCGAGCTCGCCTCGGCCCACCGGGCGTGGCGCGAGGTGCAGGCGCTCGAGGTGGTGGGTCCCGAAGTTCCCGACGCGCCCGAGCCCGAGCCCGAGATCGACCTGACCTGACCGACCTGATCCGGGAGCGTCAGGCCGGCTGGTAGGCGGTGGGGTCGTCGAGACCGGCGTCGGCGAAGCCCCGGGCGCGCAGGTGGCACGCGTCGCACCGGCGGCAGGCGCGTCCCTCGGCGTCGGGGTCGTAGCAGCTGATCGTGGAGGCGTAGTCGACCCCGAGCTCGGTGCCGAGCGCGACGATGTCGGCCTTCGACAACGCGATCAGCGGCGTGCGGATGGTGACCCGGGTCCCGCCCTCGACGCCGACGCGGGTGGCCAGGTTGGCCAGCGTCTGGAACGCCTCGATGAACTCGGGCCGGCAGTCGGGATAGCCGCTGTAGTCGACCGCGTTGACCCCGATGAAGATGTCGATCCGCGCCCCGGACCTCGGCCAGAGCGAGCGCGAACGACAGGAAGATCGTGTTGCGGGCCGGGACGTAGGTGACCGGGATCTCGTCGGTGTCGTGGCCGCGGGCGTCGGCCGGGTCGGCGCCGTCCTGTTTGGGCACGTCGATGTCCGCGGTCAACGCCGAGCCGCCGAAGGTCCGCAGGTCGATCTGGCACACGACGTGGTCGACGCCGGCCTGGCCCGGCCAGCCGGCGGGCGGCGTCGAGCTCGACCGTCGTGACGCTGGCCGTAGGCGAAGCTGAGGGCGACGACCTCGAAGTCCTCCGACCGGGCCACGGCCAGGCAGGTCGCGCTGTCGAGGCCCCCGCTCAGCAGCACCACCGCCGGCCGGCGGCTGTCAGGTGCGTTCAGAGCCGGCCCTCCCACAGCAGCCGCTCCTCGGCGCCGGGGTCGTCGAGGACGCCCACCCGGTCGCCGAACTCCATGGTCGACCGCCGCCCGGCGTCGTAGGCCGGCCAGCGCCCGTCGGCGCCTCCATGGCTGGGATCGCCGGTGCGGGCGAACGCGATCCAGGCGTCCTGCATGGCCTGCGAGCAGGGCACTGCGGCGCGTCGGGCCCGAGCAGGATGTCGGCGCCGGGCTGGTCCATCGTGTCGAACACGAACGGGATCTCGAGGGCGTGGCACGAGCCGAGTCGCCCGTCGAAGGTCGACGCCGCCCAGCGAGAACCAGTAGCCGAAGGTGTGGTCGGGCCGGTTCGGTCCGTGCGCCTCGAGCAGGCGGATGGCCGGGATCCGGAAGACGAGGTCGGTCATGATCGCCGACCAGAGCGCGGACGAGGTGACGTCGGGGCGGCCGCGGCGGTAGCCCTCGACCAGCTCGGCTCCGTCCACGCCGGCGCGGTCGAGCCGGCGGGCGGCGGCCGCGTCGTCGGCCGGGGGCTTGGCCATGACGGCGAAGAGGTTCCACTCGTCCGCGTTGGTCCCGACCATCAGGTCGACCTCGGCCTGGCCGTCGCGCACCACGTCGAGCGGCGGGCGGGCAGGCGCACCCCGTCGACGACCGGCTGGAAGGGGAGCCCGAGGGCTCGCCGCTCGTCGCCCGCGAACCGCTCCGGACGCGCGGCCATGTCGGCGGCCACGCCCGTCTGGGCCGCGAGGATCTGCTCGCGGCGTCGCCTCGAGCAGCGCCGTCAGGTCGTCGGTGCCGAGCTGTTCGAGGAACACGTCGGTCACCGACTCGCGCGCCGGCGGGGTCGAGCAGGTTGCGGGCCGCGCCGCTCTGGGCGATGGCCCGGTGGAACAGCCCGGACGCCTCGGGCAGGCCGAGCAGCGTGGCCACGCTCATGCCACCGGCGGACTCGCCGAAGATGGTGACGTTGTCCGGGTCGCCGCCGAACGCGGCGATGTTGTCGTGCACCCACTGCAGCGCCGCGCCTGGTCGAGGATGCCCGACAGCCCCGACGACGCGTACGCCTCGCCACCGACCTCGCCGAGGTGCAGGAAGCCGAGCGCGCCGAGCCGGTAGTTGATGGTGACGACGACGACGTCGCCGCCGCCGAGCGAACGACGTGCCGTCGTACCAGGGCGTCGATCCGCTGCCGCCGACGAAGCCGCCGCCGTGGATCCACACCATCACGGGTCGGGCGCCGTCGTCGAGCGCCGGTGTCACCACGTTGAGGCGTGAGGCAGTCCTCGTCGCAGTGCGGGGCCGGGCCCGACAGCAGCCCGCCGAGGGCGCCGGCGGCCTGCCACGACACCGGGCTGAACCGGGTGGCGTCGCGGGTGCCCGGACCAGGGTTCGGCCGGCTCGGGCGGGCGGAACCGCCGCGGCCCCGTCGGGGGCGCCGCGTACGGCATCCCGGCGAACAGCAGGATGCCGTCCTTCTCCCGGCCCTGGACGGTTCCGGTCGTGGTCGTCGTGCTCGGCTCGGCCATGTGTTCCCCCCGAAATCTGTGCAGTAATGGGGCCCGGGCGCCCCGAAGTGCACGGAGATCACCGGAAGCGGCGACCTCCTGCCACCGATTCGCGGTCCCAGGGTGGCATCGTTCTACCTTCCCCTCAGGATGCCAGCACGAGACCGGCGTCGGCGCGCCGGGGCCGAGGATTCGATGGATCACCCACAACTGCGTACGCGACGGTCGGCAGTCTGCCTGCTGGTGGCCGTGGTCGGGATCCTGCTCCTGGCGGCCTGCTCGGGCTCGAAGCACGCCGCGTCGAGCCGCTCGTTCAACCCGCTCCAGTCGACGACGAGCACCTCGATCGACACGCACGTCCTGCGCCTGCCCGACGGGTTCCAGCTGCCCGACACCCGATTCGTCTCCCTCCTGCCGGTCCCCGGCAAGGCCCAGCCGGTGCCGCCGATCCCGGTGCGCGGCGGAACCTCGGCCGTCTCGGGCGTGGTGACCGGCCCCAACGGACCGGTGGGGGGTGCGGTCGTGCGCATCGAGCGGTGGGTCGGTTCGGCCAGCGGGGCGATCATGGTGAGCACCGACGGGGGCGGCCACTTCGGTGCGGCGGGGCTGCTCGGCGGTCACTACAAGGTGCGGGCGTGGCAGCAGCCGTCGCTGGCGACCTTCGACGCCGCGACCGGCTTCGTCCCCTACGGCGGTCGCCTGCAGGTGAACGTCGTCATGGAGCAGCACGACGCGTTCACCGTGCAGCTGGCGGCGACCTCGCCGACCGCGACGGTCGGCACGGGGTTCGGCATCGCCGCGTTGGTGACCCGTGAGCAGGTGGACGGCAACGGCGTGGTGATCGACGGACCGGTCGGGAACGTGCCCGCGAGGCTCTCGGTGGACTCGGCCGTGTCGATCGACGGTGCACAACCCGGCCAAGACCGGGGCGGACGGCTTCGCCACGTGGACCCTCACCTGCAAGACCGCGGGCAGCTTCACCGCCACCGTGACCACTCCACGCGGCAAGGCGACGGCCGCGCTGCCCGACCTGCACCGGCTCCGGCGGCACGACCACCACCACCGGACCGGTGGTCATCGAGCTGCCGATCGGCGGTTCGTTCACGACGCCCGACGCCGGTCCCTACCCGGCCGGCACCTACGCCGCCTCGTCGTCGGACTGCGCCGTCTCCTACCAGGTCTACGTCCACGGCCACTGGAAGGACGGTCACAGCTCCGGCGACACGCTCGTCCTCGACGGCCCGGGCCAGGGGTTCCAGCCCGACCCGGGCACGCCCGACTGCACCTACACGAGGCTCTCGTGACCGTCGCCACCCCGCCCGACGTCGGCCGTGACCCCCGCCCCCGACGCGGGCGCCCGGCTCCGCCTCACGCGCAGCGCCGGCCGCGCTGGCGTCGCGCCACGCGGGCCTCGGTGCGGGTCGGGGTGATCCTGCTCGTCGGCATCCCGCTGCTCGGCGGCGTGGCCGCCGTCACCGCCTTCGCCATGCTCCTCTACGTCAACCTCCCGGGCACCTTCCCGCAAGGCCCGCCCGCCGAAGGAGGCCCAGCCGAGCATCGTGTACGACGCCGCCGGCAACCAGATCGCCACCTTCCGCGCGCTTCGACATCAGCGTGCCGATGACCGAGAAGCAGGTGCCGCAGGACCTCAAGGACGCGGTGATCGCCGAACGAGGACCGCAAGTTCTGGACCCACAAGGGCGTCGACCCCGAGGGCATGGTGCGGGCCGCGATCGCCGACTACACGTCGGGCAAGGTCGAGCAGGGCGCGTCGACCATCACTCAGCAGTACGTGCGGGCCGTGTACCTCAACGACAGCAAGACGGTGCAGCGCAAGCTCAACGAGGCGGTGCTGGCCACCCGACTCGAGCGCGACCTCACCAAGAAGCTCGGCAGCCAGCACGCGGCCAAGGAGATGATCCTCTACCGCTACCTGAACACGACCTACTTCGGCGACGGCGCCTACGGGGCGGCGGCCGCGGCCGAGAGCTACTTCCACACCGACGTCGCGCACCTGACGATCGCCCAGGCGGCCGCGCTGGCCGCGATCATCCCTTCGCCGTCGCGCTACGGCCCCCGCGAGGACCTCTTCGGGGCCGAGACCCGCCGCGTGCACGTCCTCGACGAGATGAAGGACCAGGGGATGATCACCCAGGCCCAGTACGACGACGGCCAAGCGCGCACTTCCTCTGGCCGGCCGGGTTCGGCAAGCCGGCCGGGCCGACCACGCCGGTGTACCCGCTCCCGACGAACGGGCCGTCGAAGTACCCGTACTTCGTCGACTACGTGCGTCTCTATCTCGAGCAGAAGTACGGCGACGCCATCTACACGGGCGGCCTCAAGATCCAGACCACGCTCGTGCCGAGCCTGCAGGCCGAGGCCGAGCAGGTCGAGCAGAAGTACGCCGCGAACGCCCCCGTCGACCAGATCTTCGACGCGAAGACGCAGAAGTACGAGCCGAACCCGGTCGACATGGCCATCGTGTCGGTCGACCCGTCCACCGGCTACATCACCGACATGGCCGGCGGCCGCAACTACAAGGCCCTCCAGGTCAACCTGGCCACCGGCGGCACACAGGGCGTGCAGCCCGGCTCGTCGTTCAAGCCCTTCACCATCGCGACCGCGCTCGAGGAGGGCATCAAGCCCTCCAAGACCTACAACGTGGGGAGCGTCTACCTGCCGGCGTGGTGCGAGTCCATCGGCCCCAGCTGCGCCGGAGCCATCCACAACAGCGCCGACGGCGAGTCGGCCGGCGGTCTGAACATGTACCAGGCCACTGCCGCGTCGGTGAACACCTACTTCGCGCCGCTGGCGCGGCGACGCCGGCCCGACCAACATCGTGGCCATGGCCCAGCGCCTGGGCATCACGCACTTCGACTTCAAGCCCGGGCACAAGATCCCGCAGCTCGACGAGCACATCGGCATCGGCCAGTACGACGTCTCGCCGCTCGACATGGCGGCCGCCTACGGCGTGTTCGACAACCACGGGGTCAAGGTGCCGGTGACCCCCGTGGTCAAGGTGACCAAGCCGGACGGTTCGGTGCTCGAGGACCACACCAACCCCGAGGGTGAGCAGGTGCTCAACCCGGACATCGCCGAGACGGTCACCGACATGCTGAGAGGGCCGATCGAGCACGGCACCGCCTCGGGGCCGCTGGCGAACTTCGGTCGGCCCGCCGCCGGCAAGACCGGCACCACCAACGACGAGAGCGACGCCTGGTTCGTCGGCTACACACCCCAGCTGTCGACCGCCGTGTGGATGGGCCACGACGGGGGCATCCAACCGCTGCGAGGCGTCGGACGGCTTCGGCGAGATCTTCGGCGGCACCGTCCCGGCTACCGCCTGGGGCGCGTTCATGAAGCTGGCCATGGCCAACCAGCCGCCGCTCGACTTCCCCAAGCCCGGGCCGCTCCCGCCGCCGAACGCGGCGGCCGACGCCTCTGCCGCGCTCGACCCGAGCGCCCGCCGAGCCAACACGCTGACCATCCCCCAGCTGTCCACCGATTGTGATGGACCCTGTTCGCAGACGACCACGCTTGACGACGCCGCCACGACGAGCACCACGTCGACCACCTCGCCAGGGTCCGGTTCGACCACCTCGACGACCTTGGGGACGACGACCACCACCACCCGAAAGAGACGCCGGTAATGACCGTCGAGGATCGATCCGTCCAACCACCGCCGCACGCAGCCGACCGGGCCCACGTCGTCGCCGCCGCCGCCGGCACCGCGGTCGGCGCGCCAGCGGCGCAGCGAGTGGCGCCGTGCCGAGAAGGCCCGCCGCTACGCGGCGCGCAACTCGGTGCGCTTCCCGATCTTCACCCGCTCGGTGCTGCTGTGGATGATGATCTTCGCCCTCACCGGCCTGGCCTTCGGCGCGCACGGGCGCGTTCTGGTGGGCGAACTTCAACAGCCAGGTGAGCCAGCTGCGATCCGACACGCAGGACTTCGAGGCCCGTTCGCAGAGCGCGGCGTCGAACATCGACAACCAGCGCAAGAAGGCGCTGGCCGAGATCGCGGCCGCCACGGCACCGCTGAACGGGATCCAGGCCCAGACCAGGTGATCCCGCAGCTGGCGGCCAGCTTCTCGCCATCGGTCTACGCGGTGGCGACGCTCGACAACAACGGTCGGCCGTCGGTCGGCACCGCGTTCGCGGTGCACCAGCAGCTCGAACAGCACGCTGCTGCGTCACCTCGTACACGACGGTGGCGGCGGCGACGGTGGCGCCGGGTCCCGCGCATCACCCTGACCAAGGCCGGCGCGCAGATCCCGGCCCATCTCCTGAGCTGGGACGCCGCCCACGATCTGGCGCTGCTGCAGATCGACCAGGGCGGGGTCAAGGTGCTCGACTGGGCCGACGAGAAGGCGCAGGCCAAGGCGCTCGGCTCGGTCGTCTTCCCGATCAGCGGCACCGGTGGCGCCGGCGCGTCGTTGACCTACGGCGAGCTGATCGACCAGACCTCGCAGGGGTTCCGCCACACCGCGCCGCTGGGTCCGACTTCCAGGGCGGGCCGATCATCAACGTCGACGGCAAGGTGATCGGCGTGGCGTCGCTGGCCTACCACCCGCTCGGCTACGACGACGCCGTCATCCACTGGTCGATGCCGATCAGCGACGTCTGCATCCGCGTGCTGGTCTGCGGTGGCTCCGGCGCCCGCAGCGCCGGCAAGCCCGGGGGCTGATCAGACCTGATCAGGCTTCGGCGCCGTGCGCGTGCGGGGCCCAGGCCACCTTGCCGAGGTAGGCGTAGCTGCGCAGGTCGGGGTGGCTCGGCACGATGCGCACGGTGAAGCCGAAGTTGCCGGCCCGGTCGAAGTCGAGCTCGTGGGTGTAGCGGCGCCAGCCGGGGTGGGCGCCGCCGCCCGTCTCGACCATCGCGGAGACCGTCGGGTCGCGCAGCTCGTCGTCGAGGTCGACGGCGCCGTACACGAGCTGCACCTCGACGTCGGTCGGGTCGAGGTCGCCCAGTGACACCTGCGCGGTGACGCGGTAGGTGGTGCCCGACGGCTGGGGCAGCTCCTCGTAGGAGGTGCCGGTGACCGCGACCGACGGCCAGCCACGGTCGAGGTGGCGCCGCCAGCGGACGAGCGCCTTGACCCGGGCATCGTCGTCGGCCCGCAGCAGGCGGGTGCGATCGGCGGCGGGTTCGTAGAGCTCGGTCGTGTACTCCCGCAGCATGCGGTCGGCGCCGACGCGTGGGCCCGAGGCGGCCGATCGACGCCTTGACCTTGCGCAGCCACTCGACCGGCAGCCCTTCGGCCCGGTTGTAGAACAGCGGCACGACCTGGCGCTCGAGCAGGCTGAACACGCTGGCCGCCTCGATCTCGTTGCGCGCCTCGAGGTCGTCCTCCCACTCGGCCGACGGGATGGCCCAGCCGACGTCGCCGTCGTACATCTCGTCCCACCAGCCGTCGAGCACCGAGCAGTTGAGCACGCCGTTGAAGACGGCCTTCATGCCGGACGTGCCGCACGCCTCGAGCGGGCGCAGCGGGCGTGTTCAGCCAGACGTCGACGCCGCCCACCAGCATGCGGGCGACGGTGATGTCGTAGTCCTCGAGCAGCACGAGGCGGTGGCGCAGGTCGAGGTCGGCGGCCATCGTCGCGACCTGCTGCAGCAGCGCCTTGCCCTCGTCGTCGGCCGGGTGGGCCTTGCCGGCGAAGATGAGCTGCACCGGGCGCTCGGGGTCGAGCAGCAGCGCCCGCAGGCGGTCGGGGTCGCGGAACAGCAACGTGGCCCGCTTGTAGGTCGCGAACCGTCGGGCGAATCCGATCGTGAGCGCATCGGGATCGAGCACCTGGTCGGTCCACGCCACCTGCGACTCGCTCGACCCGCGCCGCAGCGCGGCCTGGTGGAGGCGGCGGCGGGCGTAGGACGACGAGCCGTTCGCGGCGACGCCCGTCGGGCGGCCCAGAGGTCGCGGTCGGCCACGGCCGCGATCGTGGCCCAGTCCTCGGCCGGGTGCCTCGGGCCAGTCGGCGCCGAGCGTCCGCTCGTAGAGGGCGGCCATGTCCGGGCTGGTCCAGGTGCGGGCGTGCACGCCGTTGGTCACCGACGAGATCGGGCACCTCGTCGGTGGGGACACCGGGCCAGATGCCGGCGAACATCCGCCGGCTCACGTCGCCGTGCAGCGCGGACACGCCGTTGCTGCTGCCGGCCATGCGCAGGCTCAGCGCGGCCATGTTGAACATCTCGCCCTCGGGCGTGCCGGGTTCGTAGCCGAGGGCCATGAGGTCGTCGAGGGTCAGTCCGCAGTCGCGGCACCAGTTGGAGAAGTACTTCTCCATGAGCTCGCGCGGGAAGCGGTCGATGCCGGCGGGCACGGGGGTGTGGGTCGTGAACACGGCGCCTGGTCGGACCGCCGTGCGGGCCTCGGCGAAGCTGAGCCCGTCGTCGAGCATCGCCCGGCGGATGCGCTCGAGGGCCAGGAAGCCGGCGTGGCCCTCGTTGAGGTGGAACACCTCGGGCACCTTGTCGAGGTCGCGCAGCACGCGCAGACCGCCGATGCCGAGCACGATCTCCTGGCGGATGCGCTCCTCGGGTCCGCCGCCGTAGAGGCGGTCGCAGACCAGCCGGTCCTCGTCGTCGTTCTCGTCGATGTCGGTGTCGAGCAGGTAGAGCGAGATGCGGCCGACCCGCGCCTCCCACACCCTGGCGTAGACGCGGACGCCGGCCAGCTCGACGCCGACGAGCACGTCCTTGACCGGCGACAGCGCCATGGCGCGCGGGTCGAGCCGTGGGAACCGCTCCTGCTGCCAGCCCCGACCGTCGAGCTCCTGGCGGAAGTAGCCGTGCCGGTAGAGCAGCCCGACGCCGGTGAGGGGCAGCCCCAGGTCGTTGGCCGCCTTCAGATGGTCGCCGGCCAGCACGCCCAGCCCACCCGAGTACTGGGGCAGGGCGGCGGCCAACCCGAACTCGGGGGAGAAGTAGCCGATCGAGTGGAGGTCGCTGTGATGGTCGGTCTGGAACCACCGCGGCGCGTCGAGCGACTGGCGGAGCTGGTCGCGCACGCCTCGCGCCAGCGAGGTGAAAGTGGCGTCCTCGGCCAACGTGTCGAGACGCTCCTGCGACTCGGTGGCGAGCATGAGCGCAGGATCGCGACCCTCGAAGTCCCAACCCTGCCGGTCGATACGACGGAACAGATCGGTGGCGCGCTCGTCGTAGCTCCACCCGAGGTTCATGGCCACCTCGCGCAGCGGCTCGAGCGACTCGGGCAGATCGGAGACGACGGTGAACGTCTGCACGGCCTTCATCGGGTGACCGTACCCCTCCCGCTCCCGTCAGCGTCGCGTCAGCGTGGGAGCAGGAGATCCGGGAGGTCGGCGACCGAGGCGAGCAGGTGGGTGTGCGGGGCGGCCTCGAGCTCGGCGCGGCGGTGCGCGCCGGTCAGCACGCCGGCGACCACGCCGGCGCCGGCCCGCCATCCCGACAGCAGGTCGCTGGTGGTGTCGCCCACGGTGGCCACCGCGGCGACGTCGTCGATGCGCAACGTGAGCATCGCCTGCAGGACCATGTCCGGGTGGGGCCGGCCCCGCAGACCCGGCCCCGGTGCCAGCGCCAGGTCGACGAGGTCGGACCAGCCGAGGGCGGCGACGAGGAGGGCCTGGGTGTCCGCGGAGAAGCCGGTCGTCAGGCAGATCTGCACGCCGGCGCGCGCGCAGTCGTCGCAGCGCCGGCTCGGCGCCGTCGATCGGCGTGACCCCGCCGCCCTCGACCGCATCGGCGATGGCGCGCTCGAAGGCGCGGGTGGCCGACGTCGCGGCCGACTCGTCGCCGAGCAGCGCGCGGAACACCTCGATCTTCGACAGCCCCATCGACGAGTGCACGAACGCGAGGTGGTCGGCCATGGCCGGGTCGTCGCTCGCCACCCCGGTGGTCTCCATCGCTTGCACGAACGCCCGCTCGACCAGGCCGTCGTCGCGCACGGTGGTGCCCGCCATGTCGAGCACCGCCAGCTGGGTCGCGCTCGCGTCGGCGGGTCGGCGCGTCTCGCGCCTCGTCGGTCACGCCCCGGCGCGGATGGTGGCGAGCGCCTCTTGGTGGTGCTGCTTGGCCCGGAGCTGGGACGAGAAGCGCTTGCGCACGACGCCGTCGGGATCGATGACGTAGGTGACGCGCCCGGGCAGGATGCCCAACGACTTGCCGACCCCCCACGACTTGCGCAGCTCGCCGTCGCCGTCGCTCAACAGGGTGAAGGGCAGGTTGTGCTTGTCGGCGAACTTGACGTGCGACTCGACGGAGTCGCCGCTGATGCCGATGACCGTGGCGCCGGCGTCGGTGAAGTCCTCGTAGTTGTCGCGGAACGAGCAGGCTTCGGTCGTGCAGCCGGGCGTGTCGTCGGCGGGGTAGAAGTAGACGACGACCCAGTGGCCCCGCTGGTCGCTCAGCTTGACCGTGTCACCGGTCTGGGACGGGAGCTCGAAGTCGGGCGCGGCGTCACCCTCCTGAAGTGTCATGGTTGGTCCAGCGCCCCCCGGGCCGGTCGTATTCCCCTCTTGTTGCCCCAGCCGTGTTCCCCCAGCCGGTGAACTACGTTTGGCGGACATGGTGCGCATCGCCGTGGTGAACCAGAAGGGTGGCGTGGGCAAGACGACCGTCGCGCTCGGCCTCGCCTCGGCGGCGGCCGCCGCCGGGCGGCGCGTCCTGGTCGTCGACCTCGACCCGCAGGCCAACGCCAGCACCGGCCTCGGCATCTGGGAACCGGCCCTGACCGTCGACCACGCCCTCGAGTCCGACCGGTCCGGCAGCCTGCTCGAGGTCATCACGCCCTCCGCCTGGCCCGCCACCGGGGACGGCACCATCCCGGACGTGGCGGCCAGCTCGCCGTTGCTGGCCCAACGCGAACCGCAGCTGGCCAACGACCCCATCGGCGCCCAGGACCGGCTGCGCACCGCGATCGAGGGCGACGACCACGAGCTGGTCCTCATCGACTGCCCGCCGTCGCTCGGGCTGCTCACGGTGAACGGTCTGTTCGCCGCCGACTGCGCCCTGGTGGTGACCGAGCCCGGTGCCTGGGCCTCCGACGGGGTGGCGCAGATCCTGCGCACCGTCGAACGGATCAGCGCCCGGCGCGGTCCCGAGGGCCTGGCGGTCGCCGGCATCGTCGTCAACCGCCTCGGGCGCACGCGCGACGCCCGCTACTGGT
This sequence comes from uncultured Microthrixaceae bacterium, assembly GCA_963776435.1. Classification (GTDB taxonomy): domain Bacteria; phylum Actinomycetota; class Acidimicrobiia; order Acidimicrobiales; family Acidimicrobilacustridaceae; genus UBA4742. The sequence goes on along the minus strand of CAVZMK010000010.1, from coordinate 1,304,502 downwards.
ACGACCAGCTGGTCGAGACCTACGCCGACCAGGTCCTGCCGCCGGTCCACCTGCGGGCGGCGGTGCCCGAGTCGGCTGCGCAGTCCCTGCCCATCCACGGCCTCGGTTCCCGCGCCGGGGCCAGCGAGGCGGCCGAGGAGTTCGACGCGCTGCTCACCGCCGTCGTCCCGCTCGGCGACGCGGCGCCGAGCCGTGAAGCCGCCTCGAACGGTGACGCCGCGCCCGAGGCGGTCGACCTCCGCCCGGAGCCCACCCCCGCCGGTCCCGAGCGGGCCAACGGCCACGACCACGCGAACGGAGTCAGCGATGGCGCAGTACGACCCACAACGGTCGCGCAGCCGGCACCGGAGTGGTGACGACGAGGGCCCGGCTCCGGTCGACGCCCTCCTCGGAGCGACCGGGAGCGCCGACCCGTCCCAACCGCCCGACCTGCCCGTCGAGCCGCTCGATCTGATCGACCTCACCGACGCCGGCGGCTCGTCCCGGCCCGTCGACGGGGCCGCCGCGCACAAGGGCGCGGGCGGATCCCCCTGGGGCGACAGTGGCATCACGCCCGGGGCCACTCGTTCCGCGCCGGTCAGCCCGGTGGTGCTGGCGGTGGCCGTCGTCGCCGTAGTGGTGCTGGCGTGGGCGTGGCTGCGCCGCCGGCGGGGCCGACCGACTCCGGACTGAACCGGTCAGGCGTCGAGGTCAGGCGGAGACGGCCGCGGGCGCCGCGCCGCGCTGGCGCCGGTCGGCCAGGCGCCGGTCGGCACCCGTGCGCCGCTCGCGGGTGACCTTGCCCCAGTCCTCGTGCTCGCGCCGGTCGGCACCCGATCGGCGGTCGATGCCCGTGCGGCGCTCGTCGGGGTCGTCGGCCTCGCCCAGTGCGTCGATGGCCCGCACGAAGTTGTCGAGGTCGCCCCGCTCGACGGCGTAGAAGGCGCCGGCCTCACGGGCCTGTACCAGCGCGTCGGGGTCGTTGGAGATGAGGATCACCCGCGCGCCCGACTCGGCCAGCTCGGGCACGACCTCGAGCCCGGCCATGCCCTGGAGCTCGTTGCCGAGCACGATCACGGTGGCGCCCAGCGCGTCACGCATGGTGACCGCCTCGACCGCCGTAGTGGCCTCGGCGACCAGCTCGAGACCCCGCTCCACCACGACCCGCCCCAACGCCCGGCGAGCCAGCTCATCGCTGTCACAGACCAGCACCGTTACCGTCATGGCCACAGTCTGACGCATCCGGCGGCCGCCGTCGACGGTTTCTCTGGGTCGTTCGGCCCAGGCGGCTGGTTCGTTCGGCCCATATCCGGCCCGTCGGGCGGCGAAGCCCGACCGAAATCGGCGATCGGACCGTGCGGCACATGCCGCGGTCGCGCCCGCGCGGGGCGCGATGCTTTGGCTCGCAACAGGACTGAGGACACCTCGTTCGGTGCCGATGAGGGAGACTGGTGGCGGGACGGGATCCCGGGGAGCAGGACGGGCGCGACCCGATCCGCTGAGTCGCAGGTGGAGGAGCACGAGTGACGCCAGACAGCCGAGACACCTCGCGATGAGCTCCTGGAGCCGTCGCGTCTCGGTGGCCACCGCCCGCCCGACGGTGGCGGGTCGGGCGCGCACGGGGGCCGATGCCGAGCTGCTGGCCGGGGCGGTCGCCGACGGCGTGAGCGACGCCGACCAGGCCGCGTTGCTGGCCCTGGCCCATGTCGCGCGTGAACACGAGGGCTTCCGGACCACGTTGCTCGTGCAGGCCGACCGCGAAGGCGGATCGGTCGATCTCACCTACGAGATCGCCTCCGTGAAGTCCGGGGTCGTGATCCGTCTCGTCGGGGGACCGGGGGTCGGCGTCGGTCGGCCGCTCGTCTCGGGGCCGGCCGACAGCGAGGTCGAGCTCGTCGACGACGAGGACGAGCTCGACGGCGAGCAGGTCCGCACCATCCTCACCGACACGCTGGTCGAGACGCCCGACATGGTGGCCGTCTTCGCGTCGGTCGGGCGCGAGGCGCTGTGGGCCAACGACGCCTTCGTCACGCTCATCCCGATCCGCGAGGCCGACAAGATCTGGCTGGTCGAGCTGCTCGACGAGTGGTCGAAGGGCCACTACGAGGTCAAGGTGCTGCCGGCGCTGGTGAAGTTCGGGCGCTGGCGCGGTCGGCTCACCTTCGTCTCCGACGACGGGCCCGGTGCCGGTGTCGGCGGTCATCGTGGCCCACCGCGACCGCCAGCGGCGAGATCGTGCAGGTGTCGCTGGTGGCCCGCGACCTGCTCCGAGCTGCGCGACGGCCGAGGAGCGACGTCGACGGCGACCGAGACCCGGTTCGCCGCGCTGGTCGAGAACGCCGCCGACCTCATCGTCGTGGTCGATCCCGACGGCATCATCCAGCTACCTCAGCCCGGCGGTCACCCGCATCCTCGGCTACGGCGAGGGCGAGCTCGACGGCGCCGACCTGCTCGACGCTCGTCCACCCCGACGACGTCCCCGACCGACCTGCTCGCCCTGGCCCAGCCCGACGAGCAGGGCATCGGCTCGCCGGTCGAGCTGCGGCTGCGGACCAGCGACGGCTCGTGGCGCCACCTCGAGGTCGATCGTCACCGACCTGACCGACAACCCGGCCATCGGCGGCATCGTGCTCAACGCCCGCGACGTCACCGAGCGGGTCGAGGCGGCGCGGCCGCTGGCCGACCAGGCGTTCACCGATCCGCTCACCGACCTGCCCAACCGGGTGCGGCTCCTCGACCGGCTGGCCACGGTCGCTCGACCCGGCCTCCGGCGCCGACGCCGGTCGGTCGCCATGGTGTGCGACATCGACCAGTTCAAGCGCGCTCAACACGCGTGGTCGGGCGCGGACGGCGGCGACAGCGTGCTGCGGGCGGTGGCCGACCGCCTGCGGGCGGCCGTGGGCGAGCCGGTGACGTTGGCCCGCCTCGGCGGCGACGACGTTCGTCGTCGTGCTGCCGGGCCCGACCGACGTGGCCGAGGCGCTCGCGCCTCGCCAACCGCATCCGCGCCGGGCGTCGGCGCGCCGATCGAGGTCGACGGCCGGAGCGTCGAGCTGAGCCTGAGCGTCGGCATCGCCGAGGCCGCGCCCGGCGACGAGCCCGACGACTGCTGGTCGACGCGGCGAGCGGGCCATGGCCCGGGCCAAGCAGAACGGCGGCGATCGCACCGAGGTGTTCGACGACGGCGATGGCCGAAGCCGACAGCCGCCGCCAGACCGATCGAGCAGCAGCTCCGCCGGGCCCTCGAGCACGACGGCTGCGGGTGCACTTCCAGCCGATCGTCGACATCGAGACCGAGCAGGTCGTCGGCGGCCGAGGCGCTGCTGCGGGTGCACGACGACGAGGGCGTGCTGCTCTCGCCGGCCGAGTTCATCGAGGCGGCCGAGTCGAGCGGGCTCATCTCCCGGCTCGGGCTGCAGGTGCTCCAGATCACCTGCGAGCAGCTGGCGGCCTGGGCCGCGACCGTCCGGCGAGGCGCGCGCCCTGCCGAGCTGTCGGTCAACGTGTCGCCCCGCCAGCTCGCCGACCCCGACCTGCCCGCGCCAGGTCGCAGGAGGTGCTGGTCGCCACCGGCGTCGAGCCGGCGCGCCTGTGCCTCGAGATCACCGAGAGCATCCTCATCGGCGCCGAGCCCACCGTCGACGCCAGCATCTCCTACCTGCGCGTCGCTCGGCGTGCGCATCGGGCTCGACGACTTCGGCGACCGGCCAGTCGTCGCTCGGCTACCTCAAGCGGTTCCCGCTCGACTTCGTGAAGATCGACCGGTCGCTGGTCGCCGGGCTCGGCATCAACGAGCAGGACACCGCCATCGTGCGGGCCACCATCGAGCTGGCCCACAACCTCGGGTCTGATCGTGATCGCCGTCGGCGTCGAGACCGAGGAGCAGCTCGAGGCGCTGCGGCATCCTCGGCTGCGACCGGGCCCAGGGCTACCTGTTCGCCCCGCCGCTGCCGGCCGACCAGGTGGCCGGAGCCGTCGGCGGCGCCCGCTCCTGACACCTGGACGTTCACGTCCGCGCCACGCCGACCGGGACCGCACGGTCCACCTCGTCGCTGGCATGCTGGGACGCGTGACCATCGACGTCGACCGAGCCTCCCCGCCATCTGACGCCTTCGACGCGCTCTTCAACGTGCGTGACCTCGGCGGCTACCGCACCGCCGACGGGCGCACACCCGGTGGCGGACGCTCTACCGGGCCGACGGGCTCAACCGCGCCCAGGGCGACGACCTCGACCGGCTCGAGGCGCTCGGTCTGCGCACCGTGCTCGACCTGCGCACCGACGGCGAGCTCGAGCGAGCGGGGCTCGTTCCCCGTCGACCGGCTTCCCGTGGCCTACCACCACCTGCCGGTGCTCCGCGAGACCTGGGAGGGCTGGGACCGTCGATCCCGATCTCGAGGCGCCGTGCTTCCTGGCCCAGCGCTACCACGAGATGCTCGACGAGGGCGCGGCGGCGCTGGCCGGCGCGCTCGAGGTGCTGGCCGACGCCCGATGCCTATCCGGCCGTGTTCCACTGCGCCGCCGGCAAGGACCGCACCGGCGTGCTGGCCGCGGTCATCCTCGGCGCTGCTCGGCGTCGACGACGACACCATCGCCGTCGACTACGGGCTGAGCCGGGCCGGCATGGAGTCGCTGGTCGAGTGGATGCGGACGAACGTGCCCGAGGCGCTCGACGCCATGACCGACCAGCCGGCGGTGCTTCCTCGACGCGCCACCGCAGGCCATGCACGAGCTGCTGGCCGAGGTGCGGGCCGAGTTCGGCTCGATGGCCGGCTACGTCGAGCGCCATCGGTGTCGGACGCCGACGTCGTCGACGCCCTCCGGGCGAACCTGCTCGACTGACCGCCCCAGACCCGGAACCTGTCATGGGAGCAACTCCTGTGGAGTCGTTGGGCTGACAGGTTCGCCGCATGCCGGGTGCCGGAGTCGAGTCACTCCGTGGCCGGTGCGCCGCCGCCGCTCCAGTCGATGCCGGGCCCTCGGCGGCCGGCGTGACCGTGCGCTTCGTGAGCAGATGGCTCGATGGCGGTGACCGGTCTGGGGTGGGCTGAAGCAGTAGCCCTGGGCGAAGTCGCAGCCCATGCCGTGCAGGGTCTGGGCCTGGTCGACCGAGTCGACGCCCTCGGCCACCGGCGCGATGCTCGAGCGCGTGGGCCATGGCGACGAGCTGCTGGGCGATGGCCGCGTCCTCGCGGCTGTCGGCGATGTCCGGTCACGAAGGTCCGGTCGATCTTGAGCACGTCGAGGTTGAAGCGGCGCAGGTAGCCGAGCGACGAGTACCCGGTGCCGAAGTCGTCGAGGGCCAGCTTGATGCCGGCGTCCTTGGCGTCGCGCAACATGCCCCAGGACGACTCGATGTCGCGCATGACCATGCCCTCGGTGATCTCGAGGCAGAGCCGGGCCGGGTCGGCGCCGGTCGCTCGAGCGTCTCGCGGCACCCGGTCGATGAAGTCGGGGCGGGTCAGCTGCCGGGGCGACACGTTGATGGTGGTGAGCAGCTCGCGGTCGGGGAAGGCGCGCTGCCACGCGACGTTCTGGCGGCAGGCCTGCTCGATGACCCAGTCGCCGACCGGGACGATGAGACCTGACTCCTCGAGCTGGCGCAGGAACTCGGTCGGGCTCACCAGCCCCCGCTCGGGATCGGCCCAGCGCAGCAGCGCCTCGACCCCGACCAGCTCGTAGTCGTCGAGCGTCACGACCGGCAGGTAGAGCAGCCAGAACTCCTCGCGTTCGAGCGCTTCGCGCAGCCGGCGCTCGGCCGAGCTGCCGCTCGTGGCCGGCTGCATCGAGAGGTCGAAGACGACCGAGCTCGGCGCGCCGGTCGTCGTGGGTCTGCTGGAGGGCGATGGTCGCGTCGTGGAGCAGGTCGGCCGGGCTCGGTGGCGCGCCGGTCGATCATGGCGATCGCCGGCTGTCGGTCGCCACCTGGAGGTGGTCGGTGCCGATGCGGAACGGGACGTGCAGGGCGGCCTGCAGCTCGCTCGGCGCGCTGCTGGGCGCTGCTGGCCTCGACGGCGTCGCGGTTGATGACCGCGAACTGGGGACCGCTCGGGCGGAAGAGCTGCTCGCCGTCGACCAGCGCCCGGCCGAGCTGGTCGGCCGCGGCCACGAGCAGGCCGTCGCCGACCTCGTGGCCGTAGGTGTCGTTGATCGCCGCGAAGCGGTTCAGCTCGATCAGCATCAGCGCCCCGCTGCGCTCCCCCTTGCTGTGCGTCGAGCACCGTCGACAGGGTCGATTCGAGCTCGGCCCGGCTCGGGAGGCCGGTGAGCACGTCGAAGCGGGTCGTGCGCTCGAGATCGGCGTGGGCCCGCGACGCGGCCCGATGGGCGGTGGCGGCCACCGCGATCATCACGATCGACAGGGCCAGCAGGGCCAGCACGACGATCTCCACGCGTTCTACGCCTCTCGATGGTCTCGGTCTTCCCCAGGAGTGTAGGAGCCGTCACCGTTGCGCCTCGGGTTGGGTGGTCGGCTGGCCGCGCCGCGTCGTGCCATCGGCCATGATGTGGAGGTGTACGAGAATGTGATCGTCCCGTTCGAGGGGTCACTGGAAGGGCGGGTCGTACTCGGGCCGGCGAGCGATCTGGCGTGGCGCGTGCGGGGCCCGCATGGTGGTCGTGAGCAACACCGACGCGAGCGACAAGTCGTCCAAGGCGGCCGTCAAGCTGCAGGCCATCGCCAAGAGCGGGGCCGACGTCGAGTTCTGGATCGACCTCGACCACCCCTTGGCCGACGCCGCCCTCAAGGCCATCGCCTACCGCCAGGATCCCCTCGTGTGCGTCGCATCGCCGCGTCCGGCGGGTGGGTTGCGTCGGCGGCGAAAGGGGCTCGGTCAGCTCGTGCTCGACGTGACCTCGCGCTGCACCGTCCCCATCCTGGTGATCGGCCCGGCGGCCGACGTCGCCCGGGGGCTGGCCATGACCGAGGCGCTCGTCGTCCTCGACTGCACGCCGAGCTCCGAGGAGCTGCTCGCGTTCGGCGGTGAGCTGGTGCAAGGACTTCAAGCTCCGCATGGTGGTGACGGCGGCGCCGGCGCCGGGCACGAACTTCACCCGACCGGACCTCCAGCAGTACCTCGACCAGCGGGTCGACCGCCTCGAGTCACCCGGCGGCGTGAGCACCGCGCTGATCCAGGGCGACGACGAAGCCGACGGGCTCATCGAGCTGGCGGCGGCCCACGAGGACGCGGTGGTGATCATGAGCTCCAACCACGGCAAGGCCGGTGGGCTCGGCGCGTTCGCCACCAAGGTCGTGACCACGGCCGTGCGCCCCGTGATCGTCCGCCCCGGCTGAACGGTCGACGTCGGCGCCGGGGACCGTCCGTCAGGCGGAGCGGCGGCGACCCGTGCGCCGGCGGCGGGTGGCATCGACCTGACGCGCCCGCGCGACGAGGCCGTCGAGTTGCGGCGCCAGGAGGCGGTCCTCGCTCGGCTTGGCGAGATCGGCACCCATGGCCTCGATGAACCCCGACACGCTCACGCCGTACTCCGTGGACACGTCGTGCCACGTGGCGTGGGCATCGTCGGAGAGGTAGGCGTGCACGGCGCGGTAGCGGGGGTCGGCGGAAGGGGCCACGACGCGGATGCTATCCCCCTCTCGTCGTGATCCCCGAGCCGGGCCGACCGCTGGGGTGGGGTCACACCATGAAGTTCATCTGCCCGACGACGTCGCGGCCGAGGGCCTCGTCGCCCTCGAGGGTGACCTCGCCCCGGGCGAGTGCGTCGCCCGGATCCCATCGCCCCGTGCTGAGCGCAGTGAACGCCTGCAGGTCGAGGTGGATGACCACGTCCGGGTCGGGCGGCGACTCGTCGACCACCGCGGCGCGGCCGTCGACGACCACCGGGATGGTCCGCGTGGTCGACGCCCGGCGGTACGTCGAGGTCACCACGAACACGACCGACGTGCCGTCGGGGGCGCCCACCTTCTTGCCCACCACGAACGGCATCGCCTTGGTCATGCGTCCCATCGACAGGTCGACCACCGGACCGGAGAGGTGGCCGGGCCGCTCGAGCGCCCGGCGCATGTCCTGCTCGTGGATCCAGCAGTCGAAGACGCGGACGGCGAGGAATTCGCGGTAGGGCGCCTCGCCCACCGGCGTGGGCCCGATCTCGTCGAAGCGCTCGGGGGGCAGGGCGCGCAGCTCGGCCAGGCGCTCGGTCCGCAGCCGGCGGAACTCCTCGAGCACGTCGGCTCCGCTCATCGATCGGTAGTGCTCGACCCAGTGCTCGTTCATCGCCCCGATCGGGTTGCGCACGTGATCGGTCCGCGGTGGCTCGTTGTCCGGCGTGGGGGTCCCCTGCATCGTGCGCTCGGTGCCGACGATGTGGCTCAGGTTGTCCTGCACGGACCAGCCGGGCAGCTCGGTCGGACGCGTCCACTGCGACTGGTCGAGGCCGGCCCCGAGGTCGTCGATCGACGTCCAGACCTCGTCGAGCAGGTCGATCGCCGGCTCACCGCGGGTATCGGTCATGGTGGTCCCCCAAGGTCAGTGGCAGCCCGGCCGGGCGATGGCGCCGGTAGGTTACCGGCGTGGGGGATCGTCCTGAGTCGATCGAGTTCTTCTTCGACCCGATGTGCCCGTGGGCCTATCAGACGTCGCTGTGGATCCGCGAGGTCCGCCGGCTGACCGGTCTCGAGATCCGCTGGCGGTTCTTCTCGCTCGAGGAGATCAACCGGCCGGAGGATCGGCCCCACCCATGGGAGCGGACCTGGGCCTACGGCTACAGCCAGATGCGCGTCGGCGCCCTGCTGCGGCGGCGGGGTCAGTCCGAGGTCGACGACTGGTACGCGGCCGTCGGTCACGCCTTCCACGTCGAGGGGCGCAAGACCCACGAGATCGACGTGCACCGGGCCCTGCTCGACGAGCTCGGCGTCGGCGCCGACGTGGTGGACGAGGCGCTGGCCGATCCCACGACCGGCACGGAGGTGCGCGCCGACCACGACTGGATCGTCGGCGAGAAGGGCGCGTTCGGGGTCCCCACGCTGCTGTTCCCCGACGGCCAGGCGCTGTTCGGACCGGTCGTGGCGCCGGCGCCGGAGGGGGACGAGGCCGAACGCCTGTGGGACCTGACCCTCGGCTGGCGCGACTTCCCGCACCTCTACGAGATCAAGCGTCCGAAGTCGAACGACGACCAACGCCACATCGCCGGGGTGTTCAAGCCCTACCTCGGCGCCCGCGCCTGGCCCACCATCGAGAGACCTGCTCGCTAGCTCTCGACGGTGAACGCGGCCATGTCGGCGTCGAGCGCGTCGTCGATGGTCTGCGCGACCGCGCCGCGGCAGTTCTCCCGGGTGAGCACGAACGGCGCCGCGTGCAGCCGGTCAGCCAGGTCGTGGCCAATCGCGACGGCGACGGCCTCGACCTCGTCCGGCGCGACCACCTGGTCGAGGAAGCCGACCTCGACGGCGTCGACCGGTGGGGTGACGACGGCGTGCTGGGTCGCCGGGACGAAGTGGCGGCGGGCCAACCGGTCCCTGGCCAGCTCGACGGCGAACCGGGGGAGCGGCATGCCGATCTCGACCTCGGGCAACCCGACCTTGAACGGCCCGTCGGCCCCGACGCGCACGTCGGCGGCCATCAGCAGGATGGCCCCCATGGCCAGGGCGTGGCCCGTCGCTCCCAGCACGACCGGGATCGGGAACAGGTAGACGCGGCGGGCCAGCTCCGCACCCGCCCGCAGGAGGTCGCGCGCCTGGTCGGGACCGGCGGTCATCACGCTGAGGTCGAAGCCGGCCGAGAACTTGCCGGGTCGCCCGACGATCACCACGGCGCGGGCCGCATCGCGCTCGGCGGAGGACAGCGCGTCGTGCAACGCCGCGATCGTGGCGTGCGTGAGCACGTTGGCCTTGCCGTCGTCGAAGTGCACCACGGCGACGTTGCCGTCGAGCTCGTAGCGGATGGCGGGGTCGGTCTGGTCGGGCGCGTCGCTCATGGCGAGCACCCTAGCGACGCGCTGGCGCCGGCATCGACCCCGCGCCCGGCGCCCGTCAGGCGCGGGCCGAGGTCAGGCTCGTGCGGTTGGTGCGGGACCGGAAGGCGGTGGCGAGGTCGGTGTGGCTGAACTCGTCGGGGATGGGTGCGCCCGAGGCGTACTGGTAGAGGACCGTGCGGAAGATCCCGGTCATCGCGGTGATGACCACCGAGGTGATCACCACCCACAGGACACCGACCACGATGCCGACCGCGGGCATGGTGACCATCAGCAGCCCCGTGATCACCACCCCCGGCACCAGGGCGAGCATCCCGATGAGGCCGAAGCCGAGCTGGCCCACCAGGTTCTCCCCCCAGGTGTGGCGGAACAGGCCGGCCGAACGCCGCAACGACTCGAAGGGTCCGGTCCCTTCGGCGACGATGACCGGCACGGCCAGCCAGGTGACGACCTCCCAGGTCATCCCGACGAGGCGGGCACCGATCTGGCCGAAGATGCCGGCGCGATTGCGGATCGCGTTCAGGACGAGGCCGACGGTGCCGGTGAGCAGCGACCACAGGAAGATCTCCGGCAGTCGAGCGGCGGCGGCGGAGAACGCCGAGCCCAGCGTGGGCCGGCCGCCGAGCAGGCGCTCGCGGGCACCGGCGACGAGGGCGGCCGTGTAGAAGGTGACCACGAAGCTGATCAGCAGGTAGGCCGCCGCGCCGACCACGTAGGTGAACGGCGTCGGGGCCAGGCCGGTCGTGCCGTCGGCGTGGACCACATGACGGTCCAGCGAGAAGTAGATGGCGCCGCCCCCGAGGAGGGCGGTGGCGGCCGTCGACACCATGCTCATGACGGGGATCGCGAAGAGCTCCCGGTCGGACTGCAGCACCCGCCAGGACGCGCCTGCCATGGCGAAGCTGTTGGAGATTCGCCCCATGTCATGACGGTACGCCTCGGGGCGATCCACCGGAATGGACCAGATGGCCCATATGCGCTCTCCGTGAGATCTTCCGCAGTCGACGTGGGGCCGGGCGGGAGCGGCTCTACCGCGCCAGCACCGCCTGTACCTCCGCCTTGGCGGCCGTGAGATCCGCCACCTCGCGCACCACCGCCCCGTTGGGGCGGAGGAACAGGAACACGCAGCGCGCGACCGGCCGACCGACCACCTGCTCGACGGCCACGGCGTAGGCGGCCGCTTGCAACCGGTACCGCGCGACCGCGTCGTCGAGCTCGCCCTCGGTCCCTGCCGCGTCGGTCTTGTAGTCGACGACGGTGAAGCCGTCGGGTCCCTCGACGAGGAGGTCGACGAACCCTTCGAGCACGCGATCTCCGACGGGCGTGCCCACGTAGAGCTCCCGCCAGAACCGTCCGCTCGCGACCGCGGTGCGGACGACCTCGGCCTCGATGGCGGACCGCGCCAGCCGCTCGACCTCGCGGGCCCGGTCGGCCACGCCCTCGGCGGCGGCCTGGGCCCGGGCGAGCTTCGGCCAGGTCCGCGCCGGTGGCCAGGTCGACGATCTGGAGCACGGCGTGCACCGCCCGCCCGACGGCCGTGCCGGCCCGCCCGCGGCGCGACGACGCCCGGGCCTCGTCGGCGGCCGGGTCGAGTTCATCGGCCAGGTCGGACCGATCGTCCGCCCCGCCGCGGCCCAGCCGGGCCACGCTCGTCGCTGCAATGGTTCGCGGTACGGCCGCGCGCTGGAGGCGGTCGGCGCGTTCGAGGATCCACCGCTCGCGGTCGGCCGCGATGGTCGCGGGATCCGGCGGCCGGACCGGGTCGGCCTCGGCCTGGTCGGCGTCGTCGACGGCGAGGGTCAGCTGGACGGCGTCGGTTGGCCCAGGGTCGGGGTGGTCGGCCAGACCGCCGGTCATGGCGGCGCAGATGGGGGCCAGGCGTTGCGCGTGGCAGTTCGTGGTCGCCTTGCGGTGGAGGCTCACCACGAGGTGGTCACGGGCCCGGGTCGCCGCGACGTAGAGGAGGCGGATCTGCTCGTCGGCCTGCTGGAGCGACTCGCCCACTGCCAACTCGGCGTAGCCGGCGGTGGCCTTCCCCTTGACCAGCTTGACCTCGGCCCCGGTGCGTCCCCACAGGACGTCGACCCCGCCGGCGGGTCGGTCCTCGGTGTTGAGGCCGGCCAGCACGACGATCGGGAACTCGAGGCCCTTCGAGGCGTGCACGGTCATGATCCGCACGGCGTCGTCGTCGGTATCGGGCAGGATCGCCTCGACGACGCGGGCGTCGTCGGCGCTCTGGAGGTCGGCCCAGGCCAGGTAGTGCCGCAGGTCGGCGCCATAGGCGTCAGTGAAGGCGCGGGCCTGGTCGACCACGAAGCGCAGGCGGCGCCACGTGTCGCGGGGGCGGCGCTCGTCGAGGCCGAGCTCGAACGCCCGCCGCTCGACCAGCACGAGCTCGATGAGCCCCGACGCGTCGTGCCACCAGCGACGCTCGTGCAGGGACCGCAACGACCGCAGACCGGCCACGACCGGGTGGTCGTCGGCGAGCGACGCAGGCGGGTCGGGCCGCGGGTCCCACCGGCCACCGGCCTGGTGGAACTCGAGCAGGTCGTCGTCGCCGCAGCCGAACCAGGGTGAACGCAGCGAGGCGACCACCGACACCTGGTCGGTGGGATCGTCGACCGCCCGCAGCACGTGCAGGAGGTCGCGCACCTCGGGGCTGGCGTACACGAGCGAGCTCGACTCGACCCGGTAGGGGAGGCCGGCCCGCTCGAGCGCGCGCTCGAGCGAGGGCAGCGAAGCCCGTGTGGGGATGAGGACGGTCACGTCGGCCAACCGGGCGGGACGCCGGGTGTCGCCCTCGCCGACGGCCCACCCCTCGTCGCGCACGCGGGCGATGGTGGTGGCGAGCTCGTCCGCCTCGACGGCCCGCACCTCGGCCATGAGGTCGTCGTGGGCCTCGCCCAGCACGAGCACCGCGGGACCGCCGTCGCGGTCGCCGGCTGCCGGCGGCTCGCGGTGGGCGGCCAGGGCGGAGTAGGCGGGCTGGGATCCTTCGGTGCCGTCCCCGATCAGGTCGCCGAACACCTCGTTGACCCAGCCGACGATGGCGGGCACCGAACGGTGGTTGCGGGTGAGCTGGACCGACCGGTCGACGTACGCGTCACGGGCGCGGAGGAAGACGGCGACGTCCGCCCGCCGGAAGCGGTAGATCGCCTGCTTCGGATCGCCGACGAAGAAGAGGCGCCCCGGCGGGACGGGCCAGTCGTGCCAGTCGGCGGTCGCCTCGCCCGCCCGAGCGGCGGAGTGCGGCGAGCCATCGGGCGGCCCGTCGGACGCGATGCGCACGGCCAGCTCGAGCTGGATGGGATCGGTGTCCTGGAACTCGTCGATCAGCAGGTGGGTGTAGGTCGCGTGCAGCCGGGCGGTCACCTCGGGATGGGTCCGCAGCAACGCGCGCGCCTGCACCAACAGGTCGTGGAACTCGAGGCCACCGTCGCGTCGGCGCTCCTCGGCCGCCGCGACCGTGAGCTCAGCGAGGCCGACGAGGAGGTTGGCCAGCGCGGACTGCACCACGGCTTCGACGATGCCGTCCTTGGCCGCGTTGGCCTCGACGAGCAGGGCCTTGATGTCGTCGGCGTGGCCGTCCCAGTTCTCCTTGCGGCCGCCGGGCGCCTTGAGGCGGGGCGCGTTCGCGAGCAGCTCGAGCACCTCGAGCTCGGAGTCCGCCTCGGCCCAGGCGCCGGATGTAGCCGTCGAGCCCGGACAGGTGCTCGAACAGCCGGTCGTCCGGGTCGCCACAGATGTCCATCCACGCAGCTGCCCGCCGCAGCGGGTCGAGCACCCGGCCGGCGTCGATCGGTGGCGGCGCGACCGGCGCGGGCGGATGGTCGACGACCAGGTCCCAGTTGCGGTTCAGCTCCCGGGCGACGGCCCGGAGTTGGTCGAGCCGGACGCCCGCGACGAGGGCCCGCTGCAGCGTGGGCCGCATCGCCTCGTCGTCGAGCAGCTCGTCGAGGAACGCCTGCCACCGCTCGTCGAACGCCACGGCCGACCGGATCTCGTCGAACACCTCGAACGTCGGTGGCAGGCCGGCTTCGAACGGGTGCTCGGCGAGGATCCGTTGGGCGAACCCGTGCAGTGTCGTGAGCACGGCCGCGTCGATCTCCGCAACCGCCTCGGCCGCGAGTCGGCCCCGCTCGCCGGATTCCTGGTCGGCGACGCGTTCGAGCTCCTGGCGGACACGGTCGCGCAGCTCGCCGGCCGCGGCCTCGGTGAAGGTGATGGCGGCGATGTCGTGTAGCTCGGCGCGACCCGTGGCGAGCAACTCGACGATGCGCTCGACGAGGGCCGTCGTCTTGCCCGTCCCGGCGCCGGCCTCGACGAACAGCGTCTCGTCGAGGTCCTGGCGGATGCGATCGCGCGCCGGCTGGTCGTCGACGAGCTCGTGGGGCGACGCGGTGCTCACGGTTCGACGACCTCGCCGCCGCCGCGCCCGCCGCCGGTGTCATCGGCACCCTCGCTCAGCTCGACGTAGCCGGCCAGCACCGGGGCGTCCTTCACCCGTTGCCAGGCCCGTTCCCGGTCGTTCGGGCAGACCGGGTCGAAGTCGCAGTACGTGCAGTTGGTGAAGGTGGAGCGGAACGGCTCCTCGGCGCCGGGCCGCGCCGGGAACGAGCCCGATTCGATGCCGTGCACGATGACCTCGAGTGCGTCACCGAACCGATCGAGCCTTGCGTCGTCGAGGTCGTAGCCGCGCTCCTTGAAGCCGGCTTTCTCGCTGAGGAACCAGTAGCTCGTCCGGACGTCGACCTCGTCGTAGCGGGCCCGCGCCGCCAGGCCGTAGATCGGTAGCTGCAGCTTCGTGCCCCTCATGACCGGATCGTCGACGAGGTCGGAGAAGTCCCGGTCTCCCCCGGTCTTGTAGTCGACCACCACGACGCGGCCCGTGTCGGTCCGATCGATGCGGTCGGCCACTCCCTTGAACGCGAGCGTGCGCCCGTCGCGCAGGTGCACCGCCACCGGGGTGGCATCGCTCGGGCCGAAGCGCAGCTCGACGGCCTCGGGCACGCACGCCTGCTCGGCCCGGCGCCGGTCGTCGGCGGTAAGGAAGCGGTGGAGGTCGCGGCGGATCGAGGACCGGTCGAGCTCCCACAGCAGGGCGCGCCCGGTCAGGCCCTTCTGGACGTAGTCGTCGAAGACGGCGTCGGTGATCTGGTCGAGGGCGGCCGCGTGCTCCTCGGACCAACGCTCGCCGGGGCGGATCCGCTCGTCGCGCTCGAGGGCGGTCTCCAGGGCGAGGAACCGCTCGAGGATCTCGTGGACCATGCTGCCCTTGTCGCGAGGGCTGATCCGTTGGATGTCCTCGGGCCGCTCGGCCACCGAGACGCGCACGACCTGGCGCAGGAAGTACCGCCGGGGGCACACGGCGTAGTCCTCGAGGCTGGTGGGCGCGAGCGTGCCGCCGTCAGTGGGGGACGGCGTCGCCACCCGGTCGACCCGGCCGTCGAAGCGCGTGAACCCGTGGCGCCAGCGGTCGTGGCGGGCGCGTAGCCCGAGGCGGAGCACGGGGTCGGCGTCGACCAGCGGGTGGCCGTCGAGGTGGTGCTCGCGCTCGAACCAGGTGAGGAGGCTGCGCAGGTCGTGGTCGGCCGGCGAGGCGGGCTCGAGCGGCGACCGGACCGCCGCCACCAGCGACGGCACCGACGTCCACCCCGGGACGTGGTCGAGCGCGTCGACATCGCGACTGAACAGGCGGCGACCTCGGCCCTCGATCTCGCCCAGCGTGTCGAGCAGCCACCGCGACGGACGCACCGCCCGGCCGCGCCGCTGGTCGCCGCGCGAGAACGACAGCACGCGCTCGGAGGCGGCGGCCAGCGCGGCGAGGTAGGTGCGATGGGCGTGGCGCGAGCCGCTCGTTGCGCAAGGGGATGTCGCTGCCGGCGGCGGCACGCTCGTCGTCGGGGAGCAGCGCGTCGTCGCGCACCCGGGCGGGGAACACGCCCTCGCTCATGCCCACCACGAACAGCACATCGAGGTCGAGGCCCACGACCGAGTCGATCGGACCCACCAGCACACCGCGGCCGAAGCGCGACGTGCGCGGGGCCGGCGCCGACAGCTCGTGTTCGAGCGCACGACGGAAGCGGCCCATGTCAGGGGCCGGATCGACCGTGTCGAGCACCGAGAGCCGGCCGAGCACGTCGTCGAGCTCGAGCTCGGCCTGGAGCTCGTCACCCAGGTCGACGCCGGCTGCGTCGGTCGGCAGATGCAGGCGCTCACGCAGGAACCGGCGGGCCCAGGCGACCCACGCCACCCAGCTCTCGGGCGGCGGACGGTGGCTCGAGCTCGGCGGCCAGCGCGTCGACCAGCGCCGCCAGCCGGCGCGTCAGCGCCTGCTCGTCGACGAGGCGCGTGCGGAGGACCTCGACGTCCTCGTCGTCGCGATCGTCGAGTCGGGCGAGGCGGTCGTCGAGGGACACGAGGTGGGCGGCGAGGTGATCGGTCCACTGCTCGAGGCCGGACACGATGCCGGCCTGACGCGAGATGCGATCGAACCGGGTGGCGGGCGCCGGCCCCTCGGCGTCGTGCAGCGGGCCGCCGGACAACCAGCCGATGACGTCGTCACGCCGCCACCCGCGGTCGGGCAGCGCCAGGGCGCCGAGCAGCGTGCGACCCGCCATGGTGGCGGCGAGCGACCGGACGCCCGCCCCGTTGGTGGGGATGCCGGCCAGGGCGAAGGCCTCGTGCAGAAGGCGTGGATAGGGGTCGGCGCCACCGTGCACGACCGCCATCCGCTCGAGCGCGACGCCGTCGCGGTTGCGCTGCATGACGCCGCGGAGCGCCAGCAGCACCTCGCTGTCGGCACTCGGGGCCCCGATCACCTCGGTGCCCACCACCACGCCGCCGAGCGGGAACGTCGATGCCGCCCCGGGCTGCAGACGGTCGGCGAGCTCGGCCGCCGGCTCGTCGGCCGTCGCGTCGCCGGTGGCCCCGATCAGGACCGTCACCGGCAGGGCACCGGCGAGGGCGTCGACGAGGCGTCGCTCGTCGGGGCCCAGCGCGGCCGGGAGGTGCACCACGACCTGCCCGAGCCGGGCGCGCGCCGCGGGCAGGTCATCGGTGACCACGGACGCGGCCGCGACGATCGCGTCGTGGTCGAGGTACCACGGCGACAGCCGTCGGCGGACGTCCGCGACCAGCCGGGCCACCTCCGCCGGCCGCGAGCCCAGTCGGCTGAGCCGATCGAGCGCGTCGGCGTCGGCGGCGGCCAGGTCGTGCACGAGCGCCACGACGGCCCGCTCGGTGGCCGGGTGGTGACGGACGGCCCGGAACGCACCGGACGTCACGTCGGCCAGGCCGGCCCGTACCGCCGCCGCCACGACCGGCCGCGACGCAGGCTGCCGGCCGGCCGCGGCCAGGACCGGGCCGGCGAGGTCGTCGGCCAGTCGGGCGAAGGTGGCGAACCGCACGTTGACCACACCGGCGCCGAGGCCCGCCAGATGGCGCCGCAGCGCCAAACCGACCGGGCTGCGGGCCACGACGACCGTCACCGGTTGGAGCGGATCGTCGCGTTGGGCGACGCCGATCTCGTCGGCCAGCGCGCCGATCGCGTCGGGACCGACGCGCACCACCCGCACCGACAAGGCCATCCCAGGATCGTATGCAGCCCCTATGACAGCTCAGACCCCCAGTGACTGCATGCCCTCCTCGATCCGGGGCCAGATGGTCGCTGTCCAGGCCATCCGCTCGGCGGGCGAAGACGACGCCACGGCGTCGGCCTCGGTCCACAGGTCCTGCTCGAGCGGACCCCACACCGACCGGATGTGGGCGAGCGCGTCGACCGAGGCGGGATCGTCCGCCCGGGCCTGCTCGACGCGGTCGCGCAGCCCGCGGAACCGCGCCCACGTCGTCGCGCTCGCCCAGGCGGTGGGCGCGGCGTCGACATCGTCGAACGGGAACGACGGCACGAAGACGCCGACGCAGGGCGATCCGAGGGTCGACCACACCCGGATCGGCTCGCCGCCGCGCGGCAGCGACGCGACCATCGACGCGGTGGTGGCCTGCACGTCGTGCAGGTGCATGCACACCGAGACGCCGGTGCCGAGCCGGTCGATCACCGGGGGAGGCAGCGGTGCCACGCGTGCGTCCTCCCGGTCGGGTCGACCCCACGCGTCGCCGTCGTGGTCGCGCAGCACACCCGCCAGCACGGCGGGCGTGGGCTGGTCGGTGGCCGACGACACGCACGCTCCGGTGACGGCCAGGCGCTTGTCCGCGTGCGCGGTGGGGCTCGATGCGCGGCGCCACCGATCGAAGTCACCTGCTCCCTCCACGTCGCTCGACGCCCGTGTCCAGTGGGTCGACAGGCTGATCCGGTTCGACAGCGCCAGCCCCCGCTCGTCGGGATCGGTGCGGCGGGCGGCCCACGAGCGCGCGCTCGTCTCGAGGGTCCATGCCTCGTGCGGGTCAGCGACGAGGAACGAGGAGAAGTAGGCCTTCTGCTCGTCCCGATCGGCGATCCCGCCCTGGCCGTGCGCCTCGATAAGCGTGACGACGACATCGACGGCTTCGGCCGCGGTGCGCCCGCGCTCGAGGGCGAGACGCACCAGGTCGAGCCCCGTCAGGGCGTCCGCGGCCCGGCGCGGGTCGTCGACGGTCCAGACCTGCTCGTTGCCCATGGCCACGCCGTGCTCGTTGACGCCGTGCTCGAGTCCCCAGGTCCAGATCGGGCGGGAGCCGACGAGGGCGAACGCGCCGCGGTCGTCGAGGGTGAGGTACTGCGTTCGCAGCCGGCCCCCCGGTGGGCGGGGACGGCGCCGCTCGACGACCTGCGGTTCGCCCGGCGGTCGGTCGGAGCTCTTGGCGAACAGCGTCCCGTCCGGTAGCAGCGAGCACATCGAGTCGCACACGGCACTAGCCAGGCGCGGTGACGAAGTCGATGAGCTGCTCGACCGCGCCCACCAGCGACGGGTCGAGGTCGGCGTAGCTCGTGACGGACCCGAGCAGGCGCGTCCAGAACAGGCGCGGGTCGTCGACGCCGATGCGCGTGCAGATCCCGGTCTTCCAGTCCTCGCCGCGCGGGCACCTCGGGCCAGGCCGTGAGGCCGATCACCGACGGCTTCACCGCCGCCCAGATGTCGACGAACGGGTGGCCGCACACGAGCACGTCCGGATGGTCGATCGCCTCGGCCAGCCGCGATTCCTTCGAGCGGTCGACGAGGTGGTCGAGCAGCACGCCGAGACGGCGGCCGGGTCGCGGCCCGAACCCCCGGACCACTTCGGCGAGGTGGTCGGCGCCGTCGAGCAGCTCGACGACGACGCCCTCGACGCGCAGGTCGTCGCCCCACACCCGTTCGACCAGCTCGGCGTCGTGGGTGCCCTCGACGAGGATGCGGCTGGCCCGGGCGATCCGGGCGCGCGCTCCGGCCACCGCCACCGAACCCGACGCCGTGCGAGCTCCCGACGCCGCCGCCGGCGAGGTCGGGGGCACGAGGGTCACCTGGCGTCGCTCGACGTCGAAGCCGCCATCCCGGAGGCGGATCACCCGGTCTCGCCCGTGGGCGTCGCGCAGCGTCACGGTGCCGCTGCCGGTCGACACGACCACGCCCCGCAGACCGGTGCCGCGCTGGGTGACCTCGAGTCCGGGGATGGCCTCGACCCGGGGATGGGCCCGGCGCTTCGGTTGGCCATCGAGGTCGATGGGTCCGCTCAGGATCCCCCGGTCGTAGAAGGCGTCGTCGGGCATGCGGGCGCGGCTCAGCCGCCCACGAGGGACCGGATCGTCTCGGCCTTGGCCGGTCCGTCGTAGGACAGCTCGCCGTCGCGCAACCCGACGCAGCGGGTCGCCCGGCCGGTGAGATCGAGCTGGTGGGTGGAGCACAGCACGGCCGCGCCCTGCTCGGCGACATCGCTCAGGATGTCGACCAGTGCTTCCTGCCCGGGGGTGTCGAGCCCGACGAACGGCTCGTCGATGAGCAGCAGTGAGAACGGCCGGATGAGCCCGAGGATGAGCGCGGTCTTCTGCTTGAGCCCACGGCTGAAGCGCGAGGGCAGGTCGTCGGCCCGCTCGGTCAGGTTGAAGAGCTCGAGCAGGTCGTCCGCGTAGTCCTCCCAGTCCTGGGTGCGATGCATGCGGGCGATGTACTCGATGTGCTCGTTGAGGCTCAGATCGTCGTAGAGCACCGGGGTGTCGGGCAGGTAGGAGGTGGCCGGCCCGGGCCCGGATGGTGCCGAGCGCGGCACCGTGCACCCACGCGTCGCCGTTGCTCGGCTCGATGAGACCCGCGGCGAGCCCGAGGAAGGTGGACTTGCCGGCCCCGTTCGGTCCGACGAGCATGACCAGCTCGCTCGGGCCGATCTCGAGGTCGAGCGCGACGAGGCCCATGCCGTCGCCGTAGTCCTTGCCGAGCTTCGAGGCGACCAGCACCGCGCCTTCGGGGACGTCCTTGGCGTCGATCGCCTTCGGCGCCTCGACGACCGGTTCCTCCTCCTCGTCCGGCTCGTCCTCGACCGGCTCGTCCTCGACGGGCGCGTCGTCGACCGGCTCGGCGGCCGCGGCCGCGTCGGCCGGGCGGGTGGTGGGGCGGTTGCGTCGTCGGGTCACACGTGGCTCGGTTTCCGGTAGCGGAGGAAGAGGCCGGCCCCGAACACGGCGAACAGGACGTACGGGACCGCGTTGCCGACCCGGGCCGTCTGCACGAGGTGGGGGTTGTGGCCGGCCAGCAGCAACGGCGTCAGGCTCACGACGACGATGGCCGGCGGGACCAGCAGGCGCAGCGCCAGGACGATGCCCATGAGCTCGGGACCGAGCCCGATGATGCTCGACGGGTTGGGCGCGCCGAGCGCGGTGCTGACCGCGGCGCCGGCAGCGGCGGCCATGGCCACCACGATCACCAGCGGCATCATGAGCGAGCCGACGACGGCGCCGGGAACGATGAACAACGTGGTGGCGACGGTGACCGCGCACACGAACAACATGGCCACGACTGCGGCGGGCAGGTGCGAGCAGGAGGACGCGGCCGCTGTCCTCCGGGAAGCTGTCCCAGCGCGTCGGGTGGTCGATCTCCTGGGCCAGCGGCTCGACCGCGTCGTACCCGGCGAAGTACAGCGCCAGGCCGGCGACCACGATCAGCGCCGGCGTGCCGCGCCACATCATGCCGATGCAGAGCCCGGCGACGACGCCGAGCACGGCCATCCGCACCATGCGCACGGCCGGGAAGCGCAGCAGGCCGCGGCACGTCCCGTCGCCAGATGGGCGGGCAGGCGCCCACCCCGGCGCAGGCGGATCCACGGCCTGGCTCGGGGCTTCTCCTGCGACAGCTGGCGGCGGAGCAGCACGACCGTGCGGACGTCCTGGAGCGTCACCGCGAAGCGCAGCTGCGACACGAGCCCGGAGCGTCGGCGGGCCGCCTCGAGGGAGAGGGACCCGATCCCCAGCACGCCGAGCACGGCCAGCCCGGCCACCATCGCGACGCGCGGCGATGGCGATCGGCGTGAACTGGAGGCTCCAGAAGGCCAGGCTGGCCAGCCAGGTGAGCGGCGAGGTCCGCAGCCCGGTGGCGACGTCGGCCACCGACCAGGCCAGGACGGCGACGGCCAGCAGGTTGACCACCCACCAGCCGAGCCGCCGACCGCAGGCGATCATGGCGCAGCCGCTGGCCAGCACCGCGCTGAGCGAGAACGTGATCGCGGTGAGCACGACCGGGCAGCACGGGGTTGCCGGACAGCTGTCGGGAGGCGACCAGGCCGACGATGGCGCCGACGACCAGGCCGGCGAACGACAGGAAGCGCAGCTGCTTGATGGCCGGGCCGCGGACCACCAGCTCACGGGGCACCGGCGCCAGCATCTCGTGCTGCACGACCGGCGCCTCGAAGGTCAGCGGTCCGCCCCGGCCACCCGAGCGCAGGCCGAAGGCGACCGCGACGGCGATGAGCAGGCCGAGCACGGCGGGGCCGTGGTCGATGAAGTGCTGGAGCGACGCGCCGTGGCAGCTTGGCCTGGTCGACCTTGCCGGACAGGAAGATCACGAGGATGATGCCGGCCGCGGCGGTCAGGTAGACGTTGTAGAGCGCGTCGATCCAGTGGATGCTCTCGAGCCGGTTGTGACGCCGTGCTCGCCGCAGGTCCTTGAGCGCGCCAGCGGCGGCGGGGTCGGCCATCACGACCGGCCAATCTACCGGTCCCGACCCGAGCCCAGGAATCGTCCCGCCTGCGTACCCTGCGACGGTGATCCTCGTCGACCTCGACCGCGTGTCGGCCAGCCGACCCGGCCGGCCGCTGTTCGAGGACCTGTCGCTCACCCTGGCCTCGGGCGACCGGCTCGGCGTCGTGGGCCTCAACGGCGCCGGCAAGTCCACCCTGCTGCGGGTCCTCACCGGCGAGGGCGTGCCCGAGTCGGGGACGGTCCGGCGGGGCAAGGGGGTCCGGGTGGCCGGCGCTCGAGCAGCGTCCCGAGCTCGGGACCGGCCGCGTGGTCGACGCCGTGCGCGGGACGGGCGCCGGCGGATCGGCGAGGCGCCTCGACCCTGGGAGGTCGCGGCCGTGCTCGACCGCATCGGCCTGGGCGGGATCGGCCGACGCCGACCTGACGACGCTGTCGGGCGGCCAGGCCAAACGCGTGGCGCTGGCCCGGACGCTCGTCGCGCCGAGCGACCTCCTCGTGCTCGACGAGCCGACCAACCACCTCGACATCGACGGGATCGACTGGCTCGAGGACCGCCTGGCCGACGTTCCGCGGCGGGTTGGTGCTGGTCACCCACGACCGTCACCTGCTCGACCGCGTGACCACGCGGATCCTCGAGCTCGACCGTGGCCGTGGTTACGTGCACGAAGGCGGGTACGCCTCGTTCCTCGAGGCCCGGGCGGAGCGTGACGAGCGCGCCGCCGACGCCGAATCGACGCGGCGCAACCTCGCCCGCAAGGAGCTCGCCTGGTTGCGACGCGGCGCGCCCGCACGCACGCGCAAGCCGAAGGCGCGCGTCGAGGCGGCGACAGCCACGGTCGAGGGGCGCCCGGAGGCGCCGGCCCGCATCGGCATCCCCGACCTCCACCTGGGCACGCCCCGTCTGGGGGACAAGGTCGTCGAGCTGCACGGCGTGGGCTTCCGCTACGGCGAAGCACCGCCGCTGTTCCGCCAGCGTCGACCTGCTGCTCGACCGGCGGGAGCGACTCGGCATCGTGGGGCCCAACGGGTCGGGCAAGTCGACGCTGCTCGACCTCATCGCCGGTCGCCGTGCGCCCGTCGAGGGCCGGGTCGTGCGCGGGCCCACCGTCCAGCTCGGGTACTACGACCAGCTCGGCGACACCCTCGATCCCGCCCAGCGGGTGCGCGACGCGGTGACCGGCGGCGCCCGCGTCCCCGACTGGCGCGACGCCGCGCTGCTCGAGCAGTTCTGGTTCTCCGACGACGCCCAGTGGGCGCCCATCGGTCTGCTGTCGGGCGGCGAGCGTCGCCGTCTGCAGCTGCTGCTGACGTTGGCGGCGCGGCCCAACGTGCTGCTGCTCGACGAGCCCACGAACGATCTCGACATCGACACGTTGCGGGTGCTCGAGGAGTTCCTCGACGACTGGCCGGGCGCGCTGGTCGTGGTCAGCCACGACCGGGCCTTCCTCGAGCGGACCGTGGCCGACGTCATCGTGCTCGACGGCACCGGCGCAGCCGGGCGCCGACCCGGCGGGTACGCGGCGCTGGGAGGCCGAGCGGCGGGCCCGGCGATCGTCCGCCCGGCCCGAGCCGGGCGTCACGACCGTCATCGGCCGGCGCGACCGGTGCGCCGCCCGATCCCGGCTCCGGCGGTGCGACCGCGGTCGCCGAGCACGCTGCGCCACCAGCTGCGCCAGATCGACAAGGAGATGGTCGCGCTCGAGGCTCGGCGCGACGAGCTGGGCGACGCAGCTCGGCCGCCGCCGCGGCTGACCACGAGGCGCTGGCGCGACTCGGTGCCGAGCTGGCCGCGGTGGGGGCCGAGCTGGCGTCGGCCGAGGAGCGCTGGCTCGAGCTGGCGACAGAGGCCGAGGCCGCCGACGAGGCCGAGCGCGCCCGGTACGGGCCTCCCTGACGTCTGAGCCGATGCAGATCCAGGCCCGGTACGCGGCGGGCATCGCGGACGGGTCGATCACGCTCACCTTCCGGCGGTGGAAGCGGCGGCAGGTCGTCGCCGGCCACACCTACCGCACGGCCGCCGGCCGGGTCGTCGTCGACACGGTCGACGAGGTCGATCCGGCCTCCATCACCGACGGCCGACGCCGGCCGCGCCGGCTACGCGTCGGTCGCGGCGGTGGTCTCGGATCTCCGGGGCGATCCGGCGACGCCGGTGTACCGGCTCCGCCTCCGTCCGGCGCGCCGACCCGGATCCGCGCGCCGAGCTGGCCGTCTCCGCCGTCGACGCCGACGCGGTGGCCGACCTCGACCGCCGCCTCGACCGGCTCGATCGCCACAGCCCGACCGGTCCCTGGACGAGGGCCACGTTGGAGCTCATCGGGCGGCGCCCGGCCACGGTGTCGACCGAGCTGGCCGCCGAGCTCGGTCGGGAACGGGCGCCGTTCAAGCTCGACGTGCGCAAGCTCAAGGCGCTCGGCCTCACCATCAGCCTGGAGCGAGGCTACCGCCTGTCGCCCCGGGGTGAGGCCTACCTGCGGCAACGGTCGGTCTGAGCCGGGGTGGCGTTACCCTGGACGGCATGTCGCTCGACACCGGTACAACCGACCCCGGCGACGCCGACGTGATCCCCGAGGTCGAGCCGGTCTTCGCCGATCACCGCCGTCGGCGCTGGCCAAGGTGCTCGAGATCCGCGGCGCCGAGGACGATCCCGACGACGCCTGTGCCTCTGGATCGAGGTCACCGGCGCCAACGGCGTCGACTACACCTACGACCTCTCGTTCGAGACGATCGCCGACCTCGAGGACACCGACCACCTCGAGTTCGCTCGGCGAGCTCATGGTGGCCATCCCCGCCGGCAGCGTCGAGCGCTCCGCGGCGCCACCCTCGACCTGCCGGCCAACCGCCGACCAGGGCGGCCTCGTGCTGCGCAACCCGAACCGGCCCAACCCGCTGCGCGGCGTCGACCTCGAGCTCACCGGCGACCTGGCCGACAAGGTCGGCCAGCTGCTCGAGCAGTCGATCAACCCGTCGCTCGCCTCCCACGGCGGCTTCGCCACGCTGGTCGGCGTCGAGGACACCAAGGTGTTCCTCACCATGGGCGGCGGCTGCCAGGGCTGCTCGCTCAGCGCGGCCACGCTGGTGCAGGGCATCCAGGTCGCCATCAAGGAGGCGCTGCCCGAGGTGACCGAGGTCATCGACGTCACCGACCACACCGCCGGCGAGAACCCCTTCTACACCTGACCCACGTCCTGAACGCGAGTCAGCTCAGGGGCAGGTGGTCGGCGGAGAGCAGGCTCAGCGCGCGAGGCGGTGATGCCGGTCGGCGTCGAGGCCGAGCTCGGCGAGGATGGCGTCGGGCTTGCCGTGGGGGATGTACGCGATCGGCGTGCCCAGCACCCGGACCCGCGGCTCGTGCTCGCCGAGGGTGTGCTCGGCCAGCTGATCGCTGGATGGCGTTGCCGACGCCGCCCTCGCGGACGCCGTCCTCGACGGTGAGCACGCACGGGTGGCGGGCGGCGTCGGCCAGCATCTCGGGGTCGAGCGGCTTGACCACCCGGGCGTCCCACAGCGTCACCGACACGCCGTCGGCGGCGAGCGCGGTCGGCGGCCGCCTCGGCGGCGTCGAGCATCTTGCCGACGGCGATGATGCAGAGGTCGTCGCCCTCGACGCAGCCGGCGGCCGTGCGAGGCCGTGGCCGACGTTCTCGGGCGACTCCTGGCGGGCCGCGGTCTTCGGCCAGCGGATCGACACCGGGCCGTCGGTGATGGTCGAGGGCGTCGTGCAGCATCTGCTGCAGCTCCTGGTACGACGACGGCGCGAACATCGTCATGCCCGGCACCTTGGTGAGCAGCATCATGTCGAGCACGCCGTGGTGCGACGGGCCGTCGTCGCCGGTGATGCCGGCCCGGTCGAGGCAGAAGATCACCGGCTGGCGGTGCAGGCCGACGTCGAGGTTGACCTGGTCGAACGGCCCGGGTGAGGAAGGTCGAGTAGATCGCGACGACCGGGCGCAGGCCGCCCATGGCCATGCCGGCGGCGGCGGTGACGGCGTGCTGCTCGGCGATGCCGACGTCGAAGCAGCGGTCGGGGAAGCGCTCGCGCGAACGGGCAGCAGGCCGGTCGAGTCGGGCATGGCCGCGGTGATGGCCACCAGCTCGGGGTGCTGCCTCGGCCTCCTTGATCAGCGCCTCGGTGAACGCGGCGGTGTAGCTGCCCGGCTTGGGCTCGGCCGATGTCGTGCAGGCGCTTGATCGGGTCGTTCTCGGCCGGGCCGTAGCCCCGGCCCTTCTGGGTGAGCACGTGGACGACCTGCGGGCCGCCGATCTCGGCGGCGTTGCGGAAGCGCCTCCTCGAGGGCGGCGATGTCGTGGCCGTCGAACGGGCCGGTGTAGCGCACGCCGAGCGTCTCGAAGAACGCGGTCGGCTCCCACATCTCGCGGATGGCGGCCTTGGTGGCCTCGAGGCCGCGCTCGAGGCGGTCGCCGAGCATCGGGCACCTCTTGCAGCAGCTTCTCGATGCGGGCCTGGCGGCGCATGTAGACGGGGTTGTTGCGGATGCGGGCCAGGCTCTCGCCGAGGCGGCGACGGTCGGGGCGTAGGACCGGCCGTTGTCGTTGAGCACGATGATGCAGTCGCGCCCGCTGTGGCCGAGGTTGTTGAGGCCCTCGTAGGCCATGCCGCCGGTCATGGAGCCGTCGCCGATGACCGCGATGACGCGGCGGTCGCGTGCCCGTGCTCGCTCTGCTCGGCGGTGGCCAGCCCGTAGGCGTAGCTGAGCACCGTCGACGCGTGGCTGTTCTCGATCCAGTCGTGCTCGCTCTCGGCGCGGCTCGGGTAGCCCGAGAGGCCGCCGGCCTGGCGCAGCGTGGCGAAGTCGTCGCGGCGACCGGTGACGATCTTGTGGACGTAGGCCTGGTGGCCGGTGTCCCACAGGATGATGTCGTCGGGCGAGTCGAACACCCGGTGCAGGGCCAGCGTCAGCTCGACCACGCCGAGGTTCGAGCCGAGGTGGCCGCTGCCGGCCTGGGTCACCGAGTCGACGATGAACTGGCGGATCTCGACGGCCAGGGTCTCGAGCTCGTCGGGGGTGAGGGCCTGGAGGTCGGCGGGCGACGTGGATCTTCTCGAGGATCACTGCGCTCAACGCTACCGGCTCACCCGCCCGGCGGACCAGGCATGCTCCGCGCCCAGCCCCGTCGAGGATGCCGTCGACGGCTGCGGTCGGCGAGGCCAGATCGGGCGCCCGCCGGCGCTGCCGGTCGCCGATCTCGGTGATGCCCCGACCGATGAGGAAGCCCACCAGCCAGCGACGACGGCGCCGCCGACCGCGTCGAGGAGGTAGTGGTTGGCGGTCACGACGACGGCGAACAGGGTGACGACGGGGTAGAGCACGGCCAGGGCCTTGGCCCAGCCGGTGGCGCAGGCGGGGCACCAGCACGCACGCGCACCACAGCGACCAGGCGACGTGCAGGCTCGGCATGGCCGCGTACTGGTTCGAGATCGACTTCATCGGCGCCCGAGTCGAACGACCACGAGCCCGCCGTAGCGGTCGAGCGTGTCGACGAAGCCGTAGTGGACGCCCGGCCCGGCGCCGTACGCGCAGTCGCAGAGCAGGCGGGGCGGCATCAGCGGGAAGAGGCTGAAGCCGATCAGGGCCAGCGCGGTGGTGACGGCCAGCGTGTTGCGCCACAGGCGGTAGGCCGCGGGCCAGCGGCGGAACAGCGACGATCAGCACGACGATCGGCACGACGAAGTGCAGCGTGCCGTAGTAGATGTTCCAGCAGCCGGATGAACCACGGCCAGCGCGAGGAACCAGCTCTGGATCGTCTGCTCGTGGAAGAGGCCGAGCCACTGCTCGAGCGCGGATGACCCGCTCGGCGTTGTGCAGCGCGTGCGTGGTCGCCGACCGCCGGCCGAGCCGAACAGGTTCGCGGATGACCGTGTAGACGCCGTAGAAGCAGCCGACGAAGAGCAGCTCCTGCCACCAGTCGCAGGCCCTGGCGGTCGGCGCGGGCGCGCTCACGAGTGGACGAGTCGTGCACGGGCGGAGTCTACGAGCCTCCGACTCGCGCTTCGGCCGGCCATCGGTCACGCTCGCGCCGGCGAGCGCCACCACCGCCACGGCCGGGTAGCCGTGCGCATGCGGCCGATAGGGTCGCGCCGGATCTACGCGGACGAGGGGGATGTCATGGCCGCGACCGACCGGGTCGTCGACCTGGGCGAGGTGCAGCTCGCGATCGTCGAGGCCGGCGCGGGTGGGCGCCCGCTGCTGCTCGTGCACGGCTACACCGGCGCGCGGCTCCGACTTCGAGGACTTCGTCGAGCCGCTCGCCGGGCTCGGCTGGCACGTGGTCGCCCCCGACCTGCGCGGCCACGGCGGCAGCTCGAAGCCGACCGACGAGGCCGCCTACGCACTTCGACCTCTTCGCCGCCGACCTGCTGGCGCTGGCCGACGCGCTCGGCTGGGACCACTTCGTCGCTGCTCGGCCACTCGATGGGCGGGATGATCGCCCAGGTGCTCGACGCTCGGCCACGCCGAGCGGGTCGAGGCGCTTGATCCTGATGGACACCGGCCACGGCTCGCTCGAGGTCGACCCGGCACTCATCGAGCTGGCGGTGACGACGGCGCGCGAGCACGGCATCGACGTCGTGGCCGACTTCATGGCCGCGGCCGACGACGGTCCGCTCACCACCGACGCCTACCGCCGCAAGGTGGCCGAGGACCCGTCCTACAAGGAGCGCGGCGACCGCAACCTGCGCGGCGTCCTCGCCGGCCATGTTCGTCGCCATGATGCTGCAGCATCAGCCACCAGCGCCGACCGTCTCGCCCGAGCTGCGCGTCGATCGCCGTCGCCCACCCTGGTGATGGTGGGCGAGGAGGACGCGCCGTTCCTCGGCGCCAGCCGGCGCATGGCCGAGGCCGATCCCCGGCGCGCGCCTGGTCGTGCTGCCCGGCGGCGGCCACAGCCCCCAGTTCGAGGCGCCCGAGGCCTGGTGGGCCGTCATGTCCGACTTCCTCGCCTCGCTGGCCCCGGCCACCAACCCCGCCTGACGCACCTGACCCGCGTTCGGGCCCGTTCGACCCCGCTTCGGGGATCAGACGGGCCGGGTCGTCGTGGCGAGCTGGGTGAGCGCGCGATGGGCGACCGCGGCGGGCACGGCGAAGTGGGCGGCGACGTCGGCGACCGACGCCGCCCCGGTGCAGTCGACGAGCTCGGCCACGACCCGATCGAGCTCGTCGACCGGGACGAGCCTCCTGGCGACCTCGGCGTCGACCGCCTGCTCGTCGCGCTCGACGAGCAGGTCGAGGGTCGCGGGCGCGCCCGACCGCCCGGGCCCGCCCCGCGTTCGTGGTGGACGAGCTCGTGGGTCAGCACCGCCCGGCGCAGGGGACCGTCGAGATCGGGGTCGAGCACGATCACCGCGTGACCGTCGGCGCGGGCGTGGAACCCGCCCCCCATCAATCCGGCGACGGGATGGAACAGCACCGACAGGTCGGGGTGATCGTCGACCGCCTGCCACGGATCGAAGTCCGGCCCATCACCCCGCCCAACCTAGCGACGCGGTGCGACACCCTCCCGCCGTCCAGAACTGGGCATGGAGTCGATCGGAAACCGAGTACGCAGATGCCCAGTTTGCTGAGGGAGGGTCAGTCGCCGCGGCGGGCGAAGAGGCCTTCCATGAAGCCCTGGACCATGCCCTGCTCCTCGGGGGTCAGGTCGAGGTATTTCCGGGCGAAGCCGGCCGGCAGGCTCTGCTCGGGCTGGAGGTAGTCGAAGGCGCGGCGCCGGGTGGGGGTGGCCACATCGGGGTCGTGGGGGTTCGGTGGCGGGTCGGTGGTCTCGTCGGGTCCCGGCGGCGGACCGCCCGCCCGCAGCCGCTCGATCGATCCCACCGGCCAGCCGAGTCCCCTGACCAGGCCGCGGAGGGTGAGCTCCTGGAAGCGCTCCCGCCCGGCGAGCTCGATCAGCCGCCACGTCGCCAGCGACACGCCGGCCCGGTCGGCGGCCTCCTGCTGGGTCCAGCCGAGGGCCAGGCGCCGGTCCTTGACCGCGTTGCCCACCCGGGTCCACTGGGCCTTCAGATCGTCCTGGTCGTCCACGGGCCCCATTCTCCCTGAAATGAAGAGCTATGACTAGCGGCGCCCGCCGGCTGGCTGTGCATCAGGCATAGCACATACGCAGTAAGCGAGGCGCCAACCGTCCGGATCCTTGACTATCTACTGGTAGAACTGGTTAGCTAGCGGGCATGGTCAACCGACACGCGTTGAGGGTCATCCGGCAACGGTCGGGCCTGTCGATCTCGGTCCTGGCCAGCCAGGCGGGGATCAGCCAGCCCCACCTGTCGAACATCGAGTCCGGTCGTCGCCAGGCCTCCCCCGCGGTGGTGCCGCCGCCTGGCCGCCGCGCTCAGATCCCGTCGTCGCGCTGCGTGGTCGCACCCGAGAGCCGGCGGCCGAGCCCGAGGGGACCGGGTCCGACGACGGTCCCGACCGGCGCTGGGTCGACCTGGTCCGCCGACGGTCGATCGCCGCCTCGGCCCGACGATGCCGCCGGGTCAGCGGGCCTTGTCGAGGAAGCGCTCGACGTCGACCACGACCCGGGTGACCCGGCCGACGGCCACCAGGCCGCGGTCGTCGTTGACCGACACCGTGAAGATGATGCGGCGCCCGTTGACCTTCTCGACGGTGGCCTCGGCCCGCACCGTCTGGCCCACGCGCGGTCGGCGGCGAGGTGGTCGATCTGCACCTTGGTGCCGACCGAGGTCTCGCCCCGGCCAGGTGGCCTTCGAGCGCCGCCACCGAGGCCTCCTCGCACAGCGCGATCAGCCGCGGGGTGGCCAGCACGGGCACCGATCCCGAGCGCATGGCGACGGCGGTGTCGGCGTCGGTCACGACCAGCTCGACGTCGGCGCTCAGGCCAGGTTTCACGGGCACCGGGGTACGATAAGCACTCCGCGCCGGTGCGGCCAATGCGCACGTGCTCGCCTCGCGAGCCGGGAGCGGACCCGCCCGATCGCCCGTCACGAGCCCGACACCGCGCCGCAGGAGGCCCATCCGTGATCGAAGAAGCCGTCATCACCCGGGTGCTCGGCACCGCGCTGCGCACCGGTGGCGAGTTCGCCGAGGTCTTCGCCGAGGACAAGCGCTCGTCGTCGGCCCTGCTCGACGACGGCAAGGTCGAGGAGCTCACCTCGGGCCGCGACCGGGGCGCCGGCATCCGGGTCGTGGTCGGCGAGACCACCGGCTTCGCCCACACCGCCGACCTCTCCGAGGCCGGGCCTGCTCCGCGGCGGCCGAAGCGGCGGCGGCCGCGGCCCGCGGCGGCGGCGGCGGCACACGCGTCGTCGACGCTGGTCCGCGCAGCACGGCGCCGGCGCCGAACGTGGTCGAGATCTACCCCGGCGACGTGGCCAAGGCCCGCAAGGTCGAGCTGCTCACCGCGGGCCGACGAGGCGGCCCGGGCCGCAGGGCGGCGCCATCACCCAGGTGGCGGCCAGCTACGCCGACAGCCGCCGCCGCATCCTCGTGGCCAACAGCGACGGCGCTGCTGGCCGGCGACGACCAGGTGAAGACGCTGTTCGCCGTCTCGTGCGTGGCCACCGGCGACACCGGCATGCAGACCGGCCGCGAGACCGTCGGCCACACCGTCGGCTTCGAGCTGTTCGACCTGCTACGACGTCGAGGAGCTGGCCCGCCGCGCCGCCGCACCGGGCGCTCACCAAGCTGGCCGCCCGTCCGGCGCCGAGCGGGCCAGATGCCGGTCGTGATCGGCTCCGGCGGCGGCGGCGTGCTGTTCCACGAGGCGTGCGGCCACGGCCTCGAGGCCGACCTCGTCGGCAAGGGCGCGTCGGTGTTCAAGGGCCGGGTCGGCGAGCAGGTGGCCATCGCCGCTGCGTCACGCTCGTCGACGACGGCACGATGGGCGGCGAGTGGGGCTGCTTCGCCATCGACGACGAGGGCCACCCCGCCCAGCGCAACGTGCTCATCGAGGACGGCGTCCTCACCGACTACATGTGGGACTGCCTGCGGGCCCGCAAGGAGGGTCGGGCCAGTCGTCGGGCAACGGTCGGCGCCAGAGCTACCAGCACCTGCCGATGGTGCGCATGACCAACACCTACCTGCTGGCCGGCGACGACGACCCCGACGACATCGTCGCCTCGACCGACCACGGCGTGTACGTCAAGCACCTCGGCGGCGGCCAGGTCAACACCGCCACCGGCGACTTCGTGTTCGGCATGACCGAGGCCTACCTGATCGAGAACGGCGAGATCACCGAGCCGCTGCGCGAGGGCAACCTCATCGGCAACGGCCCCGAGGTGCTCACCCGCATCGACGCCGTCGGCAACGACTTCGCCATGGGCCCGCCGGGCACCTGCGGCAAGGACGGCCAGGGCGTGCCGGTCGGCGACGGCGTCCCGACCCTGCGGGTGACCAGCCTCACCATCGGCGGCACCGCCGCGTGAGCGACGAGCTGCTGGACAGTCGGCGACCGTGGTGGTCGCCATGGCGCAGCCGGGCGAGCAGGTCGAGGCCGTGGTCGTCGCACGGGCGCGACACCGAGATCCGGGTCTACGAGGGCGAGATCGAGTCGCTGTCGTCGGCGCAGTCCCAGGGCGTCGGCATCCGGGTCATCGTCGACGGCCGGCAGGGCTTCGCCTACGCCGGCACCTTCGACGACGACGTGCTGGCCGAGACGCTGGCCGAGGCCCGCGACAACGCCGCCTTCGGCACGCCCGACGAGTTCCAGGGCCTGGCCGAGCCCGACGGCGTGGCGGTGGCCGAGCTCGACCTCTACCGACGAGGCGCTCGAGCCGTTCCCGACCGACGGCAAGGTCGAGATGGCCCTCGAGCTCGAGCGGGCCGCGCTGGCCGCCGACCCGCGCATCTCGGGCATCGAGTCGGCCGAGTACGCCGACACCCTGGCTCGAGGGCGCGATCGTGTCGACCACCGGCATCCGCACCGTCGGCGCGGAGACCGCCTGCTACCTGTCGACCTACGTGATGGCCGACCGAGGGCGACGAGACCCAGACCGGGTTCGGCTTCTCGGTCGGGCGCGAGCCCGGGCGAGCTCGACGTCGAGCCGCGGCCGCGCCGATGCCGGCGATGCGGGCCACCCGCCTGCTCGGGCGCGACCAAGCCGGCCAGCGAGCGGCTCACCGTCGTGCTCGACCCGTGGGTCACCGCGCAGTTCCTCGGCATCCTCGGCTTCACGCTCAACGGCGAGGCGGTGCTGAAGGGTCGGTCGCTGTTCGCCGACCGCCTCGGCGACGAGGTGGCGTCGCCGCTCGTCACCCTGGTCGACGATCCGACCGACCCCGCCGCCTTCACCGCCACCGAGACCGACGGCGAGGGCCTGGCCACCCGGCGCAACGTCGCTCATCGAGGGCGGCGTGCTGCAGAGGTTCGTGCACAACGCCTACACGGCCCGCCGGGCGGGCACGGCGTCGACCGGCTCGGCCGTGCGCGGCGGCTTCAAGTCCACGCCCGGCGTCGGCTGCATGGCCTGGCCGCTGCTGCCCGGCACGACGCACCCAGGCCGAGCTGCTCGCCGGCGTCGGCGACGGCCTGCTCGTGCAGGACGTCGCCGGGCTGCACTCGGGCGTCAACCCGGTCAGCGGCGACTTCTCGACCGGCGCCGAGGGGCTGCGCATCCGCGGCGGCGAGCTGGCCGAGCCGGTCCGCGAGTTCACCATCGCCTCGACGCTGCAGCGGATGCTGCTCGACGTGCGAGGCCGTCGGCAACGACCTCGAGTGGCTGCCGATGAGCGCGGCCGGCGTGAGCCTCGTCATCGGCGACGTCACCGTCTCGGGCGTCTGACGGCGTCGACCTGGCCGAGCTGCGCGGATCGCTGCGCGGCTCGCCGGCGCATGGCCGGCCGACCCGGCGAGCAGGTCGAGGTCTTCGTGGCCCGGGGCACCGCCGACGCAGGTGAAGGCCTACGGCGGCGAGGTCGAGTCGCTCACCTCGGCCGCAGTCGTCGGGCGTCGGCATCCGGGTCATCGGCGACCACCGCCAGGGCTTCGCCCACGCCGGCACGCTCGACGAGCGACGTGATCGCCGAGACCCTGGCCGAGGCGCGCGACAACGTCGCGTTCGGCGAGCCCGACGAGTGCTTCGGCGCTGGCCGAGCCCGACGGCGTCGAGGCCGATCGACCAGGACCTGTGGAACGAGGCGCTGGTCGTCGTTCGCCGCCGACGCCAAGGTCGAGCTGGCCCTCGCGCTCGAGCGGGCGGTGCATGGGCCGCGATCCCGCGGGTCACCGGGCGTGCGCACCGCCGTCTACGGCGACTGCGCCGGCGAGGCGGCGATCGCCGACGAGCACCGGCATGCCGGCCTACGGGCCGCGGCACGTCCTGCTAGCTGTCGGTGTCCGCGCTGGCCGTCGACGGCGACGAGACCAAGATCGGCGGCGGGGTCGACGTCGGGCCGCGAGCCCGACCGAGCTCGACGTCGAGGTGGCGGCGGCCGACGCGGTCGAGCGGGCCGTGCGGCTGTTCGGGGCCCGAGCCGGTGCCGTCGCAACGGCTCACGATCGTGCTCGAGCCGCGGATGGCGGCGACCATCCTCGGCCTCGCCGGCGGCACGCTGACCGGCGAGCGCGTGCTCAAGGGTCGCTCGCCGTTCGCCGACCGGCTGGGCGAGGCGATCGCGTCGCCGCTGCTCACCCTGGTCGACGACCCGACCAACCCGGCGTCGCTGGCCGCCGACAGCCACGACGGCGAGGGCCTGGCCTGCCGGCGCAACCTGCTGATCGTCGACGGCGTGCTCCAGCAGTTCCTGCACAACAGCTACACCGGCCGGCGGGCCGGGCTGGCCTCGACCGGCTCGGCCGTCCGGGGCTACCGCTCGACGCCCGGTGTCGGCTGCCAGGCCCTGCTCGTCGTGCCCGGGCACGGGCACGCCCGACGAGCTGGTCGCCGGCGTCGAGCTCGGGCCTGCTGGTCCACTCGATGACCGGCCTCCACTCGGGGGTCAACGCGGTGAGCGGCGACTTCTCGGTCGGGGCCGAGGGCCTGATGATCCGCGACGGCGCAGCTGGCCGAGCCGGTGCGCGAGATCACCATCGCCTCGACGCTGCAGCGCCTGCTGCTCGACATCGAGGCGGTCGGCGGCGACCTCGAGTGGCTGCCGTCGCGGCACCGGATCGGTGACGCTCGTCATCGACGACGTCTCCCTCAGCGGCACCTGACCCACCCGCCGCAAACCGGGCATCTGTGCCCGTCTCGCTGACGGGTTCGTGCGCCCAGTTTCGGAGGTCAGCCGGCGCCGGCGAGGACGAGCACGGGAGTGCCCTGGGCCAGGGCGCCCGCGACCGCCCTGGCCTCGTCGGTGCTCACGGCGAGCACGACGTCGTCGTGACCGACGGCGATCACGCGCCGCGTCGTGGGCCACCACCGCCGCACCGCCTGTGGTCGCCGAGATCGAGGTCTGACGGCTCGCAGCGCTCGGGGGCGAGGACGTCGACGCGGTCCCCGGTCTCGAGCCGCAGCCCGCCGTCGGGGATCGGGAGGCTCACCGCGCGGTGACCGGCCGGGACGAGCGCCGCCAGTCCGCGCAGCCCGCCCGGGCGCGACGTGCAGGCCGGTCACGATCTCGCCCCGCCCGATGGGTTCGGTCACGACCGCGGCCCTCGGGGAGCGTCTCGAGCGCGCCCTCAGGGACGGCGGCCGCAGGCAGCTGCCGCCAGGCGACATCGTCGCCGCCGACCTCGTGGCCGATGTCGAGGCTGTCGAGTCGCGACCGGCACCCGTCGGAGCCGGCCGTAACCCGGATCACGTGCTCGGCGCGCTCGCCCAGCGACACCACGAGCCGACCGACGCGGTCGCGACCAACGCCAGCGCAGGCGCAGCGGCGATCGGCCGCGGCGCCGCGCGGCCACGGCGCGCCGACCACGACGGCGCCGAGCCGCGAGCAGGTGCGGCGATTCGATCGCCAGCCCACACCACCGGGCACAGGTGACGCATCTCCGCGGTCACGCCGAGCCCGAGGGGGAACGGAACCTGATCGCGTACGGACCGGGCAGCCTGCAGGCAGATGCACGCTGGTCCGGCGCAGTCGACGCGTCGCGCTCGGCGGTGCATGCGCCGCGGCATCGCGCGGATGGCCGGACGCAGCACGTCGCGCACCTGCTCGACGTTGCGCTCGAAGAAGCCGAACACCTCGGCCTGGGTGACCGGCACGACGCCGTCGACCCCCTCGACGCCGACGTCGTAGTCGGTGATCAGCGCGATCGAGGCGTAGCAGATGCCCAGCTCACGGGCGAGGTACGCCTCGGGGTACTGGGTCATGTTGACCACGTGCCAGCCGGCCTGGCGGTACCAGGTCGACTCGGCCCGGGTCGAGAACCGTGGACCCTGGATCGACCACCACCGTGCCGCGGTCGTGCACGGTGATGCCCTCGGCCGCGACCGCGTCGACGGCGACGCGGCG
Source organism: uncultured Microthrixaceae bacterium (assembly GCA_963776435.1). Taxonomy (GTDB): domain Bacteria; phylum Actinomycetota; class Acidimicrobiia; order Acidimicrobiales; family Acidimicrobilacustridaceae; genus UBA4742. The sequence goes on along the minus strand of CAVZMK010000010.1, from coordinate 1,268,122 downwards.
CAGCTGCGGGCAGTAGGGGTCGGCGAACGACACGTGGGTGGCGCCCGGACCGTCGAAGTAGGTCTGCTCGCGTCCGTAGGTGCGGTCGACGAGCTGGTCGCACACCACGAAGTGGCCGGGCTCGATCTCGGGCTGCAGCGAGCCCGACGCGCACGGGCCGAGCACGCGGGTGACGCCGAGCTCGTGGAAGGCCCAGAGGTTGGCCCGGTAGTTGATGCGGTGCGGCGGGCAGCTCGTGGGCGTGCCCGTGCCGGGGCAGGAAGGCGACCCGGTGGTCGCCGATGCGTGCCGAGGTGCACCGGACCGCTCGGCGGCCGTAGGGCGTGGTCACGCTCGATCTCGCGGGGGTCGTCGAGCAGGGAGTAGAGGCCCGACCCGCCGAAGACCCCGATCTCGGCGGCGTCGAGGTCCGCCACGACCGGTCAGGCCGGGGTCTTGGCGCCCGAGGCGGCCGCCCCCGACGAGCGTCGAGCCGGTCGAGCCGGTCGAGCTCGAGGAGCTCGTCGAGTCGCCCGATCCGTTCGAGCTGGAGCTCGTCGACGTCCCCGGAGTCCGTCGGATCCCGACGAGCTCGGACGAGCTCGACGACCCGGCGTCGGACGGGCCGCGAGCTCGGACGAGCTCGAGCGTGGACGACGCTGGTGGTCGACGACTTGCCCCGGCTGTCGGTCTTGTAGAAGCCGGAGCCCTTGAAGGAGATGCCGACGGCGCCGAACACCTTGCGCAGCGACCCACCGCAGGCTGGGGCACACCTCGAGCGGCGTCGTCGTTGAACGACTGGACCACTTCGAGCGGCTCGCCGCAGTCCTTGCAGCGGTACTCGTAGGTGGGCATCGGTCGGCCTCCGGCGGCTGGGTGGTGGCCCGCCTCACCGGCCGGAGCGACCGGGGCCTGGCACTCGGACAGGGAGAGTGCCAGCATACCGGCCGGGCCCGATCGTGCGCCTGCCCGACCCGGTCGTGCGGCGGCACCAGCGCGATCCGGTGCGAACCCTGCGGCCAGTCCGTGGCGGCTCACGGGCAGCGGTCCTACAGTGAGCGCCATGAAGCGCACGGTGACCAAGGCAGTCATCCCCGCCGCCGGCCTCGGCACCCGGTTCCTGCCGGCCACCAAGGCCCAGCCCAAGGAGATGCTGCCGGTCGTCGACAAGCCGGCCATCCAGTACGTGGTCGAGGAGGCCGTCCGGGCCGGCATCGACGACATCCTGATCATCACCGGCCGGGGCAAGCGCACGCTCGAGGACCACTTCGACCGCAACTTCGAGCTCGAGTACTACCTCGAGCAGCGGGGCAAGACACGAGCAGCTCGAGGAGATCCAGGCGCTGGCCGACCTGGCCGACATCCACTACGTGCGCCAGGGCGAGCCCCTCGGCCTCGGCCACGCCGTGTCGGTGGCCCGCAAGCACGTCGGCGACAACCCGTTCGTGGTGCTGCTGGGCGACGACATCATGGACCGCCGGTCGCAGGTGCTCGAGGGCATGATCGACACCTACGAGCAGTACGGCCGCTCGGTCGTGGCCCTCACGGAGTTCCCGCCCGAGGAGATCTCGTCCTACGGCTGCGTGAAGCCCGAGCAGGTCAACGACCAGCTCGTGCGGGTGCTCGACATCGTCGAGAAGCCGTCGCCGGCCGAGGCGCCGTCGAACCTGGCCGTGATGGGTCGCTACGTGTTCACCCCCGAGATCTTCGACGCCCTCGACCGGGTCACGCCCGGCGGCGGCGGCGAGATCCAGCTCACCGACGCCATCGCCCTGCTGCTCGACGAGCAGACGGTCTACGGCTACTGCTTCGCGGCGGGCCGCTACGACATCGGCAAGAAGCTCGACTACCTGCGGGCCACCGTCGAGATGGCCATCGACCGTGAGGACCTCGGGCCGGAGTTCCGCGCCTTCCTCACCCAGTTCGTGAAGGACCGGGGCCTGGTGTGATCGACCTGCAGGAGGCCCGGGCCTACGTCCTCGGCGCCTGCGCGCCGCTGCCGAGCACGAGCCTGCCGATCGCCGAGGCCCTCGGCTGCGTGGCGGTCGACGCCGATGGTCGCGACCGAGGCGGTGCCGCCGTTCGCCAACACCGCGGTCGACGGGTTCGCGCGTGCGGGCCGCCGACGTCGGCCGGCGCGTCGCGCGCGACGCCGGTGCCGGCTGCAGGTGATCGGCACGATCCGCGCCGGCATGGCCCCCGACGTCGAGCCGGGCCCGGGCCAGGCGGTGCGCATCATGACCGGCGCGCCCGATGCCCGCCGGGCGCCGACGCGGTCGTCATGGTCGAGGAGTCCGCGCGGCCCGGGCGACGACGGCGTCGGTCGAGCTGTTCGCGGCGGTCGCGCCCGGCGACGCGCGTGCGCCCGGCCGGCGACGACCTGCGTCCCGGCGACGCGGTCTATCCCGCCGGCGACGTGCTGACCGCCGGTCACCTCGGCGTGCTGGCCACCTTCGGCGTCGACCGAGGTGCGCGGTCGTGCCGCCGGTGCGGGTGGGCGTGCTGTCCACCGGCGACGAGCTGGTCGAGGGACCGCAGCCGCTCGCGCCGGGTCAGATCCGCGACTCCAACCGGCGCACGCTGCTGGCGCTGCTGGCCCAGGCCGGGTGCGATGGCGGTCGACCTCGGTCGCGTCCCCGACGACGAGGCGGCCATCGCCGACGCCATCCGCGCACGGCGTCGACACCTGCGACGCGCTGCTCACCAGCGGCGGCGTGAGCATGGGCGACTTCGACTTCGTCAAGGTCGTGCTCGACCGCATGGGCGACATGCGCTGGATGCAGGTGGCCATCCGCCCGGCCAAGCCGCTCGCCTTCGGCACGGTGCAACGTGGCGACGACGGCGCGTCGCGACGCGTGCCGGTGTTCGGCCTGCCCGGCAACCCGGTGTCGTCGGTGGTGTCCTTCGAGCTGTTCGCCCGGCCCGGCGCTGCGCCAGATGATGGGTCACCGCGACGACGACCTCGACCGGCCCCGCGTCGTGGCGATCGCCGACGAGCCGCTCGCGCCGGCGACCGGACGGCAAGATCCACTTCGCCCGGGTGGTGGCGCAGCTGGGTGCCGACGGGCGCGAGCACGTGCGTTCGGCCGGTGGGCAGGGCTCGCACCAGCTGAGCGCGCTGGTCGGGGCGAACGCGCTGGCCGTGCTGCCCGACGGCGACGGCGTGGAGGCCGGCGACGACGTCGAGGTCCTGCTCACCCGGTGAGCGATCCGCAAGCGGGCGACCGCCCTCGAGTTCCGCCTCACCGAACGCCAACGCCGTCGCTCGGCGCCGCGGTCTGGCCGGGGTGGCGGCCATCGTCTGGTCGGTCGGGCGTCGTGCGCCTCGCGGTCACGCATCGGCTCGACGACCTCGCCGGCTGGGTCGGGCTCGCTGGTCCTGGCCGTCGCTGCTCGGCGTCGTGGTGGTGCTCGTGCGCCAGGTGCAGCCGCGTGGTGGTGCTCGACGACGATGCCGTCGCACTGGCGCTGGGGACCTCGCCAGGCCACGGTCGCGCTGGTCGGACGTGGAGGCCGTCGAGGTGCGCGAGCGGGGGACCGCCCGGCGGATCGTGCTGGCCACCGGCCGGCGGCCGGTCGGTGCTGCCGGTGCCCCTGACCGGGGGGTCGCTGCTCGGGCCGGGGCTCGATCCGGCGCTCGACGAGAAGGTCGAGATCATCCGGCAATGGTGGGCGCGAACGCCGGTCGCTCGTAGCCTGGGCGCATGGGCGACCGCCGCTGGTCGACACGTTCGGGCGCGTGCACCGCGACCTGCGCGATCTCGGTCACCGACCGCTGCAACTTCCGCTGCACCTACTGCATGCCGGCCGAGGGCATGCCGTGGCTGCCGCGCGCCGAGCTGCTCACCTACGAGGAGATCGACCGGCTGGCGCCGGTGTTCGTCGAGCGCTTCGGCTTCGACGGCATCCGCCTCACCGGCGGCGAGCCGACGGTGCGGGCCCACCTGCCGGTGCTCGTCGAGCGCCTCAGCCAGCTGCGCACGTCGGCCGGCGAGCCGGTCGACCTCGCGCTGACCACCAACGGCGCGACGCTGCGGCTGATCGCCGACGACCTCGCCGCACGCCGGGCTGCGCCGCATCAACATCTCGCTGCGACTCGCTGCGCCGCGAGCGCTTCGCCGCGATCACCCAGCGCGACGCGCTCGACGCGGTGCTCGACGGCATCGACGCCGCGATCGACGCCGGGCTCGACCCGGTGAAGGTCAACGTGCGTCGTCATGCGGGGCGTCAACGACGACGAGATCGTCGACTTCGCCACGTTCGGCCGCGAGCGCGGGCGTCGTCGTGCGCTTCATCGAGTTCATGCCGCTCGACGCGCAGGGCGACTGGACCGACGACCAGGTGCGTCACCCAGGACGAGATCGTCGACGGCGATCGACGCGCGTCTACCCGCTCGAGCCGGTCGGCGGGCGCGGCGCCGAGCCGGCCGAGCGCTTCCGCTACCGCGACGGTGCGCGGCGAGGTCGGCGTGATCGCCAGCGTGACCCACGCGTTCTGCGGCTCGTGCGACCGCGTGCGGCTCACGGCCGAGGGCCAGCTGCGCAACTGCCTGTTCGCGCTCGACGAGCACGACCTGCGCGGCGCCGTTGCGGGCCGGTGCCGACGACGACGAGCTGGCCGCGGTCATCGCCGAGGCGGTGCGCGGCCAAGTGGGCGGGCCACGCCGATCGACCAGGTGCAGTTCATCCGGCCGCGGCGGAGCATGAGCCAGATCGGCGGCTGACCGCCGACGGCTCGCCGGTCGAGGCCGCGTCGGCGGGCCGACACTGCGGCCGTGTCCGACCGCGGCCTACACTGCCGAGCCATGTCCGATCGCGGCCTCACCCACCTCGACCCGCTCGGCCGGGCCCGCATGGTCGACGTCACGCCCAAGGACCCGACGCACCGGCGGGCCATCGCCCGGGGCAGGTCTTCATGCAGCCCGAGACCACCTCGCTCGTGGCCCGGGGCGCCATCACCAAGGGCGACGTGCTGGCCGTGGCCCGGGTGGCCGGCATCCAGGCGGCCAAGCGGGCCCCCGACCTGATCCCGCTGTGCCACCCGCTGCTGGTCGGGCTCGGTGTTCGTCAACTTCCGCATCGAGGACACCTACATCGAGGTCGAGGCCCAGGTCGAGACCGTCGACCGCACCGGCGTCGAGATGGAGGCGCTCACCGCCTGCTCGGTCGCCGCCCTCACCATCTACGACATGTGCAAGTCGGCCGACCGCTCGATGGTGATCGGCGACGTCGCCCTGTGGGAGAAGACCGGCGGCCGCTCGGGCACCTACCGGCGGACCCGCCGACGCCGACGACGCTCGGCTCGACGTGACCGCCGCACCGGGCGACCCGGCCCATCGGGCCGAACGACCCGAGACCGGGCTGGCGGGCCGGGGTCGCCCGTTCGTAGTAGAACCGTAACATCGTCAACCTGACCGTAACCTCGGGCCGAGAGCGTCCGATCGTCGGCTGGTCGCCCACCCGACTCGCCGCCCCGGCCCTGCCGTATCCACCTGCCCGACGCGGTGGGATGGCTACGGTCCCGAGACAACGAAGGTAGGGCCGGAGCGTGACGTTCGTGGTGCTGTTCATCCTCGCGGTTGTCGTGGGCGGTCTACCTGGTCTCCTGGGCCCGGAGTCGCACCGAGCACCGCAGCGTGAACTCGATCTCCAGCTTCAGCAAGCACCTCTCGGTCCTCGAGCGCACCACGCCCGGGCCGCCGCGTCGGCGCCGACCCGCATCGCCGGTCGCCGGCTCCGCAGCGCTCGACCGGCGTCGCTGGCCCGGCCCGCGTTCGCGCCCGACGCCCTACCGCGCGGTCCGGCCGCCGCACGATGACCCGCCGCCAGGCCGCGGAGCGGCGCAAGAACGTCCTCGTTCGGCCTGGCCGGCGTCGCCCTGCGTCACGCTCGCTGCTGGCCGTCGTGCATCGGTGGTCCGGCTGCTCTACCTGCAACCTCCTCGCCGACGCTGCTGCTCGGCCGGCTACGTCGTGCTGCTGGTGCAGACCCAGCGCCTGGCCGCGGAGCGCCAGCATCAAGGTGCGCTACCTGCCAGCCGGCGATCGACTACGATGCGACGAGATCGACCTCACCGACGGGCACGCCGCGCTCCTGCTCCAGCACTCCGTCGGCGCAGTAGTCCGGGTCGTCGTGCTCGACGACGGCGACCACCGAGGCGCCGACCGGGCCGAGCTCACGCGGCTCGTCGACGAGATCCGCGCCGGGCTCTCGGCGGCCCACGCGGCCCGCGAGCTGGCGCTGCCCGCGTGCCGGCGGGTCATCCGCGCCGTCGGGTAGCTCGATCCGGGCGGTGCACCGCCTCGACCACGAGAGGGCGGCCGGAGCTGGCCGACGAGGCCGAGGTGGCCCTCCGCGAGGCGCAGATCGCCGTGGCCGGCTTCCCGTCGGTGGCCCACGCCGGCTTCCTGCACGACGCCGAGAAGGAGTACGTCGAGGCGCGGCTGCACCGCCTCGCTCGTCGCCGGGCTTCCGCTCTGCGGCCCCGCCGACCTGGGCGTCGACCCGGCCTCGTGGATGCAGGGGCTTGGCCGAGGCGGCCAGCGAGCTGCGCCGCCACCTGCTCGACCGGCTGCGCGACGGCGACCTCGAGCGCGGGCGAGCAGCTGCTCGCCGTGATGGACGACGTCTACGACGCGCTCGTCGTCGTCGACTTCCCCGACGCGCTCACCGGCGGGCTGCGCCGCACGCTCGACGCGCTGCGGGCCGTGCTCGAACGCACCCGCGGCGACGTCACCACGACGGTGCTGCAGGTCCGGCTGCAGCGGGCGCTCGAGGCCCGCTGAGGCACGCTGCTACCCGTTCGGAGGCATCAGGTCGCTCGGCTAGGCTGACCGGACCCTCTGGGGGTGTAGCTCAGTTGGCTAGAGCGCCTCGGTCGCATCGAGGAGGCCGTGGGTTCGAATCCCATCACCTCCACTCCAGACGGTCACGATCGCAACGTGTGGAGCTGATCCGCGGCGTGCGCCCGAAGTGCGCGGCGCGACCGACCTCGACGGGCTGGCTGCCGACCTTCAGGCCGCGCTCGCCCGCGCCGGGCTGTCGGATCCCGACGTCGAGATCGATGTCGAACCGCACCTCAGCCGGACCGAGGTCGGCAAGCGCCGGCTCTTCTTCCCGCTCCGGTGAATCGAGCGGCCTGAGAGGGCGACGGCCGGCAGGGTCGTTCTCAGGCGAATCACGGGCCATGACGGGGATGGCGGCAACTCCAGCACTACGTTTCCCTTCGTGGACCTCGATCGCATCGGCAGGCATGCCCGGGTCGCGGGTCGCGGCGGCCCGGCTGCGGGTCCGCCCCTGGGTCACGAACGCCGAAGGTCGGCGGATCTACGTCGACCGCACCGATCACCGGGCCTGGCGCATGGCGGTTCGCCACGGCGCGCTCGACGGAGACGCGGTGAGGGTCTGGCAGCAGCTCACCGAGATCGCCGATCCCGATCTGGTACTCGATGTCGGAGCCAACTACGGCGAGGTCCTGTTGTCGGCGAGCTATCCGTCGGGAGCAGACATCCATCTGTTCGAGCCCAACCCCGTCCTGGTTCCTCACCTGCGGCGGTCGTTGCAGGAGGCTGGACTCGCGGGAACGGTCCACGAGATCGCGGCGACGAGGGCTACGGGAGTCGCGACGCTCAACATCAACGCGCGGACATCGGGTGCTTCCAGCCTCGTGCCCGGCAGGACGGCGGACCGCACCGTGGAGGTGCACACCGCGCCCATCGACGACCTCGTGCCGCGGGGTCACCGCTGCCTGTTCAAGATCGACGTCGAGGGGTTGGAGGCAGAGGTGCTCGCCGGCATGACGGCGACGCTCGGCGCGTGCGATTCGTGGATGGGCCTCGTCGAGCACTTCGGACGTCATGCGCCGCTCGACCTGTCCCAGGCTCCCTACGTGTATGGCGTCCGGCTGCCGAGCTTTGCGCTCGAGCCCGCCACGACAGACGTGCTGGCTCAGGTCGACGCGCACCAGGGCGTCTTCGCCAAGGACATCGTGATGTCCTCAGTTCCGATCGCGCTGTCCCACGTCGGAGCGGTATGAGAGGCCGGTCAGCTCGAAGAGTCGCGCGTCGTCGTCGACGAACTGCTCGCTGACCCGGGCACGTAGCGCGGGGTCGAGGTCGGGGTAGTCGACCTCCCCGGCGTTGACCGTGGGGTACGCGGCACCGTCCAACCCATGGGGATCGACTCCCACATGCTCGAGGACCCGTGGCACCCAGATCTCGGGATCCGCGTAGAGGTCCTCGCTGCGCAGCACCAGGATCTGCGAAGGATCGAAGGCCTCGAACCACGGTTCGAGATGCTCGCCGTAGCGCCCGTGGCGGAGGTACCCCATCCTCGTCAAGGGGGACCCCTGGTAGCTGCCGTTCGGCGGCGTGCGCGACACGTCCGCCAGGCGATCGGGCTCAGCTGCGAGCGCGTCCTCGAACGAGAGCGACTCTGCCCCCTTGTCGTAGTTCATCCGCCAGTGCGAGTACGCACGATCCACCGGCTCCCGCAGGGTGACCACGAGACGAACGTCCGGGAGAACCTCCCGCACCGACTGCGCCACTCCGGGGGTCACCAGGTAGTACGGCGTCTTCTCGCCCGCCACCGCCGGACGCCCGACGGCCCGCTCGTGTCGCGCCAGCTCCGAACGCAGCGGGAACCAGGCCCGGTACCAATCCGTGCCCTGGTCGAAGGACCAGTCGAAGTAGTGGATCTCGTCTCGGGTCGCCCAGAAGATGTCGGGATGGCTGGCGAGGTGATCGCGCAACGAGGAGCTCCCCGCCTTCTGCACGCCGATGATGAGCGTCTGCGGCAGGGCGCGTCGGGAGGCAGTCGCTCTCCGAAGTCCCCGGCTCGCGAACGCGCCGGCTCGTCCCCAGCGATCGAGCTGTCGATCCAACGTGCACTCCTCGGCGATCGAAATCGACGTGAGCCCCAGCGGCGCCGACAACTCTAAGCCACGTCGGCGACTCGCACCTCGGTCAGGTCTGTCGGACCCGACTACGACGAGGTGTACGCCGGTCTCGTAGCTCCGGTCTGATCGGTCAGGTCCGGTTGGCGGAGCCCGGCCCCGGGCGCAACGCGACGTCGACCAGCCGGGCCAGCTCCACCGGGTCGTCGATGGGCTCGCCGAGGAGCATGGCCCGCTGGAGCAGCACGCCGGGCCCGAAGTCGACGCGCAGGTCGAGGTCGGGATCGTCATCGCCCACCTCGCGGGCGATGAGCATTCGTAGGTGGTCGCGCACGCGACGCAGCGAGTTGTCGCGCAGCGCCTGCAGGATCTCGGGCTCGTCGCGCGCGACGGCCAGGCACCCGGGCACGAGTTGGGCGCCGCTGCCCGCGAACGCGGTGGCCATCAGGGTGAAGATCGTGAGCAGGTCGGCTCGGGTGTCGCCGGTGTCGGGGAGGTCGACCGACTTGGCCCGGAGCGCCTCGACCACCAGGTCCTGCTTGGTCGGCCACCGTCGGTAGATCGTGGCCAGTCCCACGCCGGCGCGATCGGCGACGTCCTGGATGCGTCAACCGGTCGTAGCCGTCCTCGTCGATCAGCTCGATGACGGCGTGCGAGGATCGCCGGGGTCCGGTCAGCCGAGCGGGGCCGGCCGCGGGCCGGCGCCTCCTCGGTCTCGACGGCCTCGCGCCTCGGACGGGGCACCGCTCGGTGGTGTGACCATTTTCATAGGACGTTCCTCGGGTCGGGGTTGGCGCGCCGGCCACCCCTCCACATACTGAAGCCTTCACTTCCGAAAGTGGTCCCTACCGGATTGGTGGACTCTTCATGGTAGACCTCCTGAGCTCCGATTCCGCTCTATCTCCTGCTCCAGCGGAGGCCCTGTCGCCCCGACGGCGAGGCCTGGTCCTGGCGGCCATGTGCCTGGCGCTGGTCATGGTGGTCAGCGGCGTCTCGATGCTGAACAACGCCCTGCCCCACCTGGCCGAGTCCCTGGCCCTCAGCCAGTCCCGCCAGCAGTGGGTGGTCGACGCGCTACACGGTCGCCCTGGCCGCCCTGCTCCTGCCGGCCGGGGCCATCGGCGACCGGTTCGGTCGGCGGGGGGCCATGATCGGCGGCATCGTGGTCTACGGCGTCGGCATGGTGTGGGCGGCCACCGCCGGCAGCGCCAACAGCCTGATCGCCGCCCGGGTGGTCGCCGGCCTCGGCGCCGCGTTCATCATGCCCGGCACCCTGTCCACCATCACCAGCGTGTTCCCGCCCGAGGGTCGGGCCCGGGCGGTGGGCATCTGGGCCGGCTTCGCCGGCGCCGGCGGCACCATCGGCCTGCTCATGTCGGGCGTGCTCGTCGACCACTTCTACTGGGGCTCGGTGTTCGTCGTGAGCGGCGTTGCTCGCGGTCGTCGCCCTGCTGGCGGTGATCGTTCCTCGTGCCCAGCACCAAGGCGGCGGAGGTGGTGCGCCTCGACCCGCTCGGCGCGGTCCTGGCCGCCGTCGGGATCGGCGCCCTGGTGCTCGGCCATCATCGAGGGCCCCGACCGCGGCTGGTCCGACTCGCTCACCGTCGACCGCCATCGTGGCCGGCGTGGTGATGGTGGCCGCCTTCGTCGGATGGGAGCTGCGCAACCGGGCCGCCATGCTCGACCCGCGGCTGTTCCGCCACCGCGGCATGGCCACCGGCTCGGCCGCCATCTTCTTGATGTTCCTGGCCATGTTCGGCTTCTTCTTCATCGGCGTGCAGTACCTGCAGCTGCTGCCACGGCTACGACGCCCTCAAGGCGGCCCTCGCGCTGTTGCCCATGTCGGTGGTCTTCGTCGTCGATCTCGCCCGTGGCGGCCACCCTGTCGGAGCGCCTCGGCCAGCGGGTGGTGAGCGCCACCGGGCTTGTTCATCGCCGCGGGCGGTTTCGCGCTGTTCCTTACCGTGACCCCCGGCAGCAGCTTCTGGCTGTTCCTGGCCACCTCGCTGGTGCTCGGTCTCGGGATCGCCCTCGCCATGACCCCGGCCACCAACGCCATCGTCGCGTCGCTGCCGCCGGAGAAGCAGGGCGTCGCCTCGGCCATCAACGACCTCAGCCGCGAGCTCGGCTCGGCCTTCGGCGTGGCCATCATCGGGAGCGCCTTCAACACCGGCTACCGCAGCAGCATCGACCAGCACCTGGGCGGACTGTCGGGTCAGGTCGCCGCCCTCGCCCATCAGGCCCCGGCCACCGCCTACGCCGCCGCGGCAAAGCTGCCCGGAGCCGGCCAGGCCCTGGTCGCGCACACCAACGACGCCTTCGTCAGCGGTCTGCACGCCGCCCTGCTCATCAGCGGTGTGGCCATGCTGCTCGGCGCCGTCTACGTCGCCCTGCGGGCCCCGTCACGCGCCGAGGAGCTCGTCGAGGACATCCTCGACCATCCCGAGCTCGAGGACCTGGACCTCGACCTCGTCACCTCCTGATCCGACGAGGCGGCACCTGTGTACCGATTCGGTAGGCAGGTGCCGCCTCGTCGAGACGCCGACGAGTACGCCTAGTGCTGGATCCAGAGGTCGGCGAGCCAGGTGCGTGGCATCGTGTTGCCGAACGGGATCGCCCGCGCCTGGTCGAGGCCCAGGACGTTCTTGGCCGCGATGATCGTGTACGGGACCCGGTAGAGCCAGATGTTGGTGAAGCCGGCGTTCATCTGCGTGACCAGGTCGTGATAGGCGGCCCGCCGGACGTTTGGGTAGCCGCTCTGGCGCCCCGTCACGATGTCGTGCTGGATCTGGGGCGTCGTGTACTGCTCGAAGTTGGCACTGATGTGGCCGACGCCGTTGGCCGTCTCGGCCGACCAGTAGAAGTAGTCGAAGTCGGGGTCGGGGTAGCCGTAGTTGGCTAGCGCCGCGGCCTGGAAGTCCGACGTCGCGACCTTCACGATGTAGCTCGTCTGGTCGCTCGAGTCGACGGTGGTCGTGATGCCCGCCGCCTTCCATTGCGCCTGGAGCACCTGCAGCAGCTTCTGCGTGTCGATGTCGGCCAGCCCGGACAGGCTGATCGTCAGCGACTTCTGGCCCGTGTCGTGCTCGTAGGCGGCCACCTCTGACTTTGCCTTGGCCAGGTCGAAGCTGACATAGCCGTTCTGCGCGTCGGGCAGTCCCCACGGGTTGTCGGGCGACCACGGGCCGGTGGGCACCTGCACGTCCTTGCCGATCGAGGCGGCCACCGCCTTCGTGTCGGTGGCGTAGGCCAGGGCCTTGCGAGCGTGGATGTCGTGGAAGGGGTTGGGCTTGTCGTGGAGGGTCGGCGCGGTGTTGAGGGCGACGAACTCAGGGGTCTCGGTCCAGTCCTTGATCACGTCGAACTGCGACGACAGCTTGTCGGCGCTGGCCACATCGGTGGTGGTGATCATGTTCACGTCGGCCGCCTGGAGCGCGGCCTCGCGCGTGCCGTTGTCGGGGATCACGCGGAAGTCGATCGAATCGAGGTGGGGGGGACCGTTGCGCCGGTGCCCCCCGGCGTCGAGCCCGCCCCAGTAGGTCGGGTTCCTCGTGGCCCGGAAGTCGCCGTTGGGGGTCCAGCTGGCGAACGTGAACGGTCCGGTGCCGATCGGGTGGGTGGAGCCGTGGTTGGGGCTCTTGATCATGGCCGGCGCCGCCATGTAGGCGGCCTGGCTGTCGAGGATGCTGTTCGGGAACGCGGCCCACGGCTGGTTGAGGTCGATCTCGACTGTCAGGGGGTTGACGACCTTCACGTCCTTGAGCATCGTGCCGAGGGCCTGGCTGGTGATGGCCCCCGCCTCGGCGGTCTCGAGGTTCAGCTTCACCGCGGCGGCGTCGAAGGGCTCGCCGTCCTGGAACCTCACGTTCGGCTGGAGGTTCACGAGCCACTTGTCGAAGGTCTTGTTGGCGATCCACGACTTGGCCAACCACGGTTTGGCACCGCTGTCGGCGCCGGGCGTCGCCAGCGGCTCGATCACGCTCGACACGACCAGGTTGCCGTTGTCGGACCAGAAGAAGTCCGCCGGTGCCCAGCCGCCGCTCTCACCGTTGATGCCGATCACCATGCTGCCACCGTTCACGGGCTTGGTCGTCGTCGACGTGGCTTCCGCCGACGTCGCGCTCTTGGACGTCGATCCGCAGGCGGTCGCCACCAGAGCCAGCACGAGGCAGGTCGCGGCGGCGGACACGAAGTCGCGCCGCGCCGGTATGCGAGCGGGGGACTGCATCATGCGTTCTCCTCATCGGGTCGATCCGCCCGGGGGTGGCGGGAGCGATCCCCGGACTTTCGGCGTGGAGGGAAGTGATCCACATGGGTCGTTCGGCCCTAGGGGCGACCGCCATCCTCGGTAGGCTCGACCCGGCGGGTCGGACCGCGCCAGGGACCGGGCCCGTCAGGAGATCAGGTGAACAACCGCTTCGCATTCCTGGAGATGCAGGTCTCGAACGACCTCCTCGACGACCCGGCGGCGTTGCGCGCCCGCCTCGCCGCCGACGGCTACCTCTACTTCCGCCAGGTGCTCGACCGCGAGCGGATCGCGGAAGTCGGAAAGGCGATGGCCAGGGCCACGCGGAAGCTCGGTTGGACCGAGCCCGGCCTCAAGCCGGGCACCGACGTGTGCATCGTGACGCCGCTGCGCGAGTCCGACGAGCGCGTTCGTCGAGGGCTACCAGGAGATCCAGCGGCTCCAGACCTTCCACGAGCATGGCCCACGATCGCGGTCCTGCTCGGCGATCATGCGCAAGGTGCTGGGTGAGTCGGCGTTCCCCCACCCGCTCAAGATCGCCCGGGTCGCGTTCCCCGACCACTACGAGGCCTCGACGCCACCCCACCAGGACTGGCCCAACAACCAGGGCACCACCGAGCTCACCGCGGCATGGATCCCGGCGTGCGACATCACTCCCGAGCTGGGCGGACTGGCCATCCTGCGGGGATCGAGCCAGCTGGGGCGTGCTGCCGCTTGGCCCGCCACTTCGGCGCCGGCAACCGCTGCGCCGTGATCCCGAGCGAGATGGCCGAGGCCTGCCGCTGGGTCACGACCGACTTCGCCATGGGCGACGTCGTGCTCTTCCCGTCCACGACGGTGCACGCGTCGCTGCACAACACCTCCGAGTGGCACCTGCGGCTGTCGGTCGACTTCCGCTACCAGCTCGAGGGGCGAGGCACTCACCGAGGGCTGCCTCGAACCGCACTTCCAGCGGCTCACCTGGGCGGAGATCTACGAGGGATGGGACTCCGACGAGCTCCAGTACTACTGGAAGGACCTCGACTACGAGGTCGTGCCCTTCGAGATCCTGCCCATCGAGGGCGTCGACGCGGGCGACGACGAGATGACGCACGACGACGTGGCGGAGATCCTCCGTTACGAGAGCCGGGTCGAGGCCCGCTCCGCCCGGCGGCTCGAACGCATCGCCGGACTGGACGACCTGGACGACTAGCCGTCGCAGAGCACCACGCCCTTGCCTGGCACCGCCGGACGGAGGCGCAGGTGCAGGCCGCTCAGCGTGACGAGCAGCTGCTGACCGTTGGCCGGGTCGAGGTGCACCAGGTGCGGCGTCGTGTCCCCGTCGACGAGCGTGACCCACATCGGGGTCCCGAACCGCATCTTGGCGCCCTTGTCAGGCTCGATGTCGACGCCCTGCGGGTGCGTCTGGCAGCCGCTCGGCAGGCCGGTGACGCTCGTCTGATCGAGCCCGAGGCGCACCCGGTACTCGTCGACCTCGGCGTTCGGGATCGGTCCCTTGGACACGTGCAGCCGGCCCGTCTTCGCCGCCCGCAACAGGAAGCCGATGTCGAGCGACGTGGGCAGGTAGACGTCGGCCAGCGGTCGGGTGTTGGCAGGTACGTGTGCCGCGAAGGGCATCCGCGTGACCGTCGTGAGCACCCGCTGCTCCTGGTCGAAGAACTTCGCGTTGAAGGGCGGGGCGCCGAACACGGCGATGTTCACGGGCGCGGCGACCAGGAAGACGAGCGCGAGGACGGGCGTCAGCAGCTTCCAGCGCCGGGCCAGCGCGTCGGCCGCGACGGCCAGCGCCGGGAGCGCGAACGCGACGTCGAGGTACACGAAGCGACTGGCCCGCGCGCCCTGCTCGCCGAGCCACCAACGACCCTGAGCGGTCAGCACCTCGAACACGATCCCGCCGACCAGCAGCGCGACCGGGGTGGCCAGCCGACCCTGCAGTGACCGCCACCCCTCCGTGCGCACGACCAGCACGAGGCCGGCGATGAGCATCGCCACGAGCAGCCAGGCGACGGGCGCCCAGTGGCCGATCCCGTCGAAGGTCGCGATCTCGCCGCTGCGGACCCATCGCAGGACCGTCTGCGACGGACGGCCGCCGAGCGGCGAGTTGGTGCGGGGCCGCTCCGTCAGCCAGTAGATCCCGTAGGCGGCGGCCAGCGGCCCGGTGCAGACCGCCGCCGCCCGCCACCCGCGCCGCAGCAGCACCGCGAGCCCGACGACGACGGCCATCACGACACCGACCCCGAGCACATCAGCGCGAGCAGGCCGGCGCCGACGCCGAGCACGTCCCGCCGACCGATGCCGCCGTCGTGGTCGCACAGGCATAGCTGGACCAGGCCGAAGGCGAGCGCGCCGGTGAAGCCGATCTGGAACGCCCACACGATGTCCTCGGAGCCCGGCCCGAACAGCACGAACGAGCCGGCGGCAGCCGTGGCGAGCCAGGGCCCCACGCCGGCCCGTCGCATCAGCGACCCGGAGCAACACGGCGACGGCGAGGTGCAGCGCGACGACGCAGGCCTGGTACGGCTTGTAGCTGTTCAGCCCGAAGAGCTTCCAGAGGACGCGGAACGCGATGACCGGGACGGTCGACCAGTGCGAATCGTGCGGCCGGAAGAGATCGTCCGGATCGAGGTCAGGCCGCGGTCGGTCAGGAAGAAGAAGTCGTCGCGGAGGAACCAGTGGTACGCCCCGAGGTGGAACAGGATCAGCGGGAACGCCACCGCGATGAACGCGACGAAGGTCCAGAACGCGGCCCGGCGGCTGAGGTCGGCCCGGCGATCGCCGGTCGTCGGCCGGGAGGTCCGGCGCCTCTTCGGCGGCTTCCGGATCGATCGGCGCCATGACGGGCCAGACGTTAGTGGGTGCATCCGCGGGCGGGGCGTAGTTGCCAAGGAAGTCCGGACCTGCCACTCTCAGCGGATTCACGAGCCCCGGGAGAGGCAGAGAGTTCGGTGAGCATCGAGTCAGAGCGTGGCGATCGTCGGTGGCTGCGGCCACGTCGGCCTGCCGCTCGGGCTCGCCTTCGCCGACGCCGGCCTGTCGGTCGTGCTCTTCGACATCAACCCGGCCGCGGTCGACCGGGTGCGGCGCGGGCAAGATGCCGTTCCTCGAGCGCGGGCGCGGACGAGATCCTCGAGCGCGTGCTCGGCCGACGGCCGCCTCGACGCCAGCACCGATCCCGAGTCGGTCGGCGCGGCCGAGCACGTCGTGGTCGTCGTCGGGCACCCCGGTCGACGAGCACCTCAACCCCGACCCGAAGTTCGTGCTCACCGCCGATCGAGCGCATGCTCGACCACCTCCGCGACGGCCAGCTCCTCGTGCTGCGCAGCACCGTCTACCCGGGCGTCACCGGCGATGGTCGAGCGGCTGCTCGCCGCGTCGGGCCGTCGACATCGACGTGTCGTTCTGCCCCGAGCGCATCGCCGAGGGCAAGGCCATGGACGGAGCTGCGCGAGCTGCCCCAGATCGTGTCGGGTCGCGCACCGACCGGGCCGTGCGAGCGGGCCGCGGAGCTGTTCCGGCACCTCACCGACTCGATCGTCGACGCTCGAGGTCGAGGAGGCCGAGCTGGCCAAGCTGTTCACCAACACCTGGCGCTACATCAAGTTCGCGGCGGCCAACCAGCTCTACATGATCGCCAACGACTTCGGCGCTCGACTTCGAGCGCATCCGCGCGGCCATGACCCAGGACTACCCGCGGGCGGCCGACATGCCCGGCGCCGGGCTTCGCCGCCGGGCCGTGCCTGCTCAAGGACACGATGCAGCTGGCCGCGTTCAACAACAACAACTTCACGCTCGGCCACGCCAGCATGATGGTCAACGAGGGCCTGCCGCTCTACCTCGTCGCCCGGCTCGAGCAGCAGCTACGACCTGGCGCCGATGACCGTCGGCATCCTCGGCATGGCGTTCAAGGCCGAGAGCGACGACATCCGCGTCGAGCCTCAGCTACAAGCTCAAGCGCCTCCTGCGGTTCAAGGCCGACCGGGTGCTCTGCACCGATCCGCTACGTCAGCGACGACGACGACCTGGCGCCGCTCGACGAGGTGCTGGCCCAGGCCGACCTGCTGGTCATCGGCGCCCCGCACCGGGCGTACGCCGACCTCCGAGCCGTCGGTGCCGGTCGTCGACGTCTGGAACCTCCTCGACGGCGGAGGCGTCACGGTATGAGCCCCCGCGTCTCGGTCGTCGTCCCGGTCTACAACGAGGGCGAGCCTCGTCGTGCCGTTCCTCGACCGGCTGCTCGAGCTCGATCACGCTGCCGTGCGAGGTGCTGGTCGTCTACGACTCGCCCGACGACACCACCCGGCCGCTACCTCGAGAAGTGCGCCGAGAACGAGCCGCGGCTCGTGCCCGACGCTCAACACCTACGGCCGCGGCCCGGCCCACGCGCTGCGCTTCGGCTTCGACCGCGCCGCGGGCGCCGGTCGTCGTCGTCACCATGGCCGACGGCAGCGACGACCCGCACGCAGATCGAGCCGCTGGTCCGCCTGGTCGAGCGGGGCGTCGTGGTCGCCGCCGCGTCGCGCTACATGCACGGCGGCCAGCAGGTCGGCGGCCCGTTCCTCGAAGGGCATGATGTCGCGGCTGGCCGGGCTCTCGCTCTACTGGTTCGCCCGGGTCGGCACCCATGACGCCACCAACTCGTTCAAGGCCTACGATCGCCGACTTCGTCCGCGAGGTCGGCATCGAGTCCGACGCCGGCTTCGAGATCGGCATCGAGCTGGTGGCCAAGGCCCGGCGCCACCGGCTGCCCGGTGGCCGAGCTCCCGACCATCTGGCTCGACCGGGGGGCCGGCCAGTCCAACTTCCAGCTCCGGGCCTGGATCCCGCAAGTACCTCCGCTGGTACCGCTACGCATTCGGACAGGAGGCTGCCGTGAGCACCGTTCTGGTCAGCGGGTCGTCCGGCTTCATCGGCGGCTACGTCGTCGCAGGAGCTGCTGGCCGCGGGCCACGCGGTCATCGGCATCGACAACCACTCGAAGTACGGGCCGGTCGCGCGCTCCTACGACGACGACCCCGACTACCGGCTGGTCGAGGGCGACGCCCGCGACGTCGACGCTGATGACCGAGCTGCTCGCCGACTGCGACCACTTCATCGCCGGCGCGGCGATGATCGGCGGCATCTCCTACTTCCACACCTACGCCTACGACCTGCTGGCCACCAACGAGCGGATCATCGCCGCGTCGTGCGACGCGGCCATCCGCGCCCACGAGGACGGGCGGCTCCAGAAGGTCACCTACCTCAGCTCCTCGATGGTGTTCGAGTCGACCGACTCGTGGCCGTCGGTCGAGGGCCAGGAGCGCCAGGTCCCGCCGCCGCTGTCGTCCTACGGCTTCCAGAAGCTCGCCGTCGAGTACTTCGCCCGGGCCGCGTGGGACCAGTACGAGCTGCCCTACACGATCGTGCGGCCGTTCAACTGCGTCGGCATCGGCGAGGAGCGGGCGCTCGGCGACGTCGAGGTGCTCAGCGGCAACGTGAAGCTGGCGATGAGCCACGTCGTGCCCGACCTCGTGCAGAAGGTGCTCAAGGGCCAGGACCCGCTGCACATCCTGGGCGACGGCACCCAGATCCGCCACTACACCTACGGCGGCGACCTGGCCCGCGGCATCGTCACCGCCATGGAGCACCCCGACGCCCGCAACGACGACTTCAACCTCTCGACGGACCGGTCGACCACGGTGCTCGAGCTGGCCGAGATCATCTGGCGCAAGATCCGGGGCGACGAGCCGCTCCGCTACGTCTCCGACGACGCCTTCGAGCACGACGTGCAGCGCCGGGTGCCCGTCGACGGAGAAGGCCCGCGAGGTCCTCGGCTTCGAGGCGACCACCTCGCTCGACGACATGCTCGACGAGGTCATCCCCTGGATCCGCCAGGCCGTGGCCGACGGTCGCATCTGACGCGCCAACCCGCGTGACGAGCGAGCTCGCCGACGGAGGGGCGGCGGCCTCCGAGACCAGCGAGGGCGGCCGATCGTTCGTCCGCTCGCTCCCCACCTGGGTGTTCGGGGCGGCGGTGGCGGTGGCGTTCCCGGTCATCCTCCACCAGGGTCGCCTCCAGTGGTTCTTCCTCGACGACTTCGACTTCCTGGCGGTGCGGCGGCTCGGCAGCTGGTCGGACCTCATGCAGCCACACAACGGGCACTGGTCGACGCTGCCGATCATCGAGTACCGCACCCTCTACAACGTCGTCGGGCTCAACCACTACTGGCCGTACCAGGTCGTCGCCGTCCTCGGACATCTGACCGTCGCCGTGCTGCTGTACCTCGTCATGCGCCGGGCGCGCGTGCATCCGTGGATCGCGACGGCGGCCGGGGTCCTGTTCCTCTTCTTCGGCGCGGGCGCGTCCGACATCGAATCGGCATTCCAGATCGGGTTCACCGGCGCCATGGCCTTCGGCCTGGCTTTCCTCGTGCTCGTCGACCATCCGCAGCCCGACCGCCGGCGTGACGTCGTCGGTGTCGTGTGCGGCCTGGCCGCGCTGCTCTGCTCCGGCGTCGGCGTGGCCGTCGTCGCGGCGACCGGGGTTGCGGTGCTGCTCCGGCGGGGATGGAAGGTGGCGCTGACGCTGGTCGGACCCCTCGCCGCGGTGTACGTGGTGTGGTACCTGACCTACGGCACCCAGGCCCGGCAGCCGGGGCGCCCGACCCTCACCGAGATCCGGGTCTTCGTGTGGGGAGCGCTCTCCAACCCGTTCGGGCAGCTGGGCCAGGTGCCCCTGCTCGGGTGGGTGCTGGCCGCGGTGCTCGTGGCCGGCGCGATCGTGGCGGCCCGGACGCTGCCGCGCGACGAGCTGCGGGATCGTTTCAGCGCCACGATCGGGTTGCTCGCGGGTCTGGTGGTGTTCATCCTCGTCACGACGGTGAGTCGTGCGGCCCTAGCCCACCTGGGCGCCGACGGAGGAGCTCGAGCGTCGCGGTACGTCTACGTCGATGCCGCGTTCGTGCTCCCCACGATCGCCGCCGCGGCGACGGTGCTCGCCCGGCGGCGCCCGCTGCTCGTGGCGCTCGCATGTGTGCTCCTGCTGGTCGGCTTGCCCGGAAACGTCGACCAGCTCTGGCCTCGCGGCGTAGCCCGTCTCACGCTGGGAAGCCCCGGGCTGGTAGCCGCGATCGCCGGGTCGCCGTTGCTGGCCGGGACACCGGCCTCCGCCCAGCCGAGCCAGTTCCTGTTCCCGGGCATGACCGCCGGGTGGCTGCGCAACGCCGTCGCGGACGGCAAGATCGCGACCGACGCGACCGTCACGCCGGCCGATGCCCGGGGGGCGTCGCTGGCGCTCTCGCTCTCGCAGGTGTCGAAGCGGACGCGGCGGGACTGCCACCCGGTGTCGAGCGCCGGGACGATCACGGTCGACACCGGCGACGAGATCGAGCTGCCGACCGGGATCTCGCAGGTGACCCAGGCGCTCACGTCGGGCGGAGGCCGACCCGCCGGTCTCGGCTACATCGCCGGCGATCGGGTGCTGCGAGTGCTCCGTGGGCCGCTCGACCTGCAGATCGCCGTGCCCCCGCGCTCGGTGGTGTCGGTCTGCATGTGAACCGGCAGGTCGGGCACGGCGCAGGACGGTCGCGACGCCCGCCGCCTCGCGTGGGGATCTGCAAGGATGGCGCCCGTGGGAGAGTCGTCGAGCCCTGACTACTCCTTCGTGGTGCCCGTGCTCGACGAGGTCGAGACGCTCGAGGAGCTGTACAAGCGACTCGCGTCGGTGATGGACAAGATGGACGGGCCGGCCGAGGTCGTCCTGGTCGACGACGGCTCCACGGACGGCTCCTACGACGTCATGGTCGACCTCAGCCGGCGCGATCCGCGGGTGCGCACGGTTCGCCTGTCGCGCAACTTCGGCCACCAGGTAGCCATCAGTGCCGGCTTGGACCACGCCCGCGGCGCGGCGGCCATCATCATGGACGCCGACCTGCAGGACCCGCCCGAGGTGGCGCTCGAGCTGGCCAAGCGGTGGCGCGAGGGGTTCGAGGTCGTCTACGCCATCCGCGACCAGCGGGCCGGCGACGGGCAGGCCAAGCGGCTCACGGCCAGCTGGTTCTATCGCCTGCTCGGCCACCTGAGCGAGGTCCCGATCCCCAGGGACGCGGGCGACTTCCGCCTCGTCGACCGCCGTGCCATCGACGCCCTCACCGCGATGCACGAGCACCACCGCTACCTGCGGGGCATGTTCGCGTGGGTCGGCTACCGCCAGACCGGCGTGCACTACGCCCGCGCCCCGCGCCACGCCGGGCGCACCAAGTACCCGCTGCGCAAGATGCTCAACTTCGCCGGCGACGGGATCGTCTCGTTCTCGACCGTCCCGCTGCGGATGACGCTCTACCTCGGGTTCGCGGTGTCCGTGCTGTCGTTCGTCGCCGCCGTTGCCGCCATCACGCTCAAGGTGGTGGGTGCTTTCGAGGTGCCTGGCTGGGCGTCCCTCGTGGTGGCCATCTCGTTCCTGAGCGGCATCCAGCTGACCGTCCTCGGGGTGATCGGCGCCTATGTCGGGCGGATCTACGACGAGGTCAAGCAACGGCCGCTCTACTTCGTCCGCGACGATGTACCGCGCCCGGGTTCAGCCCCGAGCAGCGATCCTCCGGCGCGACCAGACTGGTCGTAGTGGCGACCTTCGACACGCATACTGGCTCCTACGAAGCGCAGGTCCAGTCCTCGATCGCGTTCGGTGGGCGTGAGCACGAGTTCTTCACCGCCCGCAAGGTGGAGGTGCTGGTCGAGCTGCTGAACCGGTGGATCGGGGAGGCCGGATCGAGCTCCGTGCTCGACGTGGGCTGCGGGATCGGCCTGACCGACGCGCTGCTCGCCCCGCGGGTGGGGGCGGCCTTCGGCATCGAGCCGGCGGTCGAGGCGCTCAGCGAGGCCACCGCACGCGGGACCGGTGCCCGATACGCGGCCGGTGACGCCCGGCAGCTGCCCTACGCCGATGCCAGCTTCGACGCGGCGGTGGTCATCTGCGTGCTCCACCACATCGAGCCGGCCGATCGCGGCGCGGTCACGGCCGAGCTGCGGCGCGTGGTGCGCCCTGGCGGCCTCGTCGTCATCTTCGAGCACAACCCGTTCAACCCCGCGACTCGGGTGGCGGTCAGCCGCTGTGAGTTCGACGAAGGCGTGCAGCTCCTCACCCAGGGCGCGAGCAAGCGGTTGCTCAGCGCGTCCGGACTCGACCTCGTCGAGGCCCGCGGCATCATCTACACCACGTCGGCGGCCGGCTGGGCCAGGTCGCTCGACCGGGCGCTCGGACCGATCCCGTTCGGCGCGCAGTACTACGTCGTGGCCCGCCGGCGCTGAGCGGTCCACCGGGGGACTCCGCCGCGCCGCCTCAGCACCGCCGGCCCACGCGCGACCGGTCGAGGTGGAACACGTAGAACCGCTCGTTCGCCGGGCCGCGCACCGGAGGGAGCACGGAACGGGCGTCCGGCTGGGTCTGCGTCCACTTCGCGTAGTCCTCGGACGGGAAGATGACCGCGTCGTCATAGTGGCCCTGCTCGAGCATGCGTACGAACTCGTCGCAGCTGCGCGGCACCCGGACGCCGCCACCCGACCGGCGGATGCCGGCCACCTGCACGTAGTTCGACAGGTCGTTGCCGGCCAGCGGGTACTGGATCTGCGAGAACAGGCCGGCGACCAGGATCCGCTGCCGGTGCTGGGTGCGGATCCACTTGGCCACGGGCGGGAACGGCTGCAGGTTGGCGTAGCGGTCGTGCAGGTACTCACCCCGCACGCCGGTCAGAGCCAGCAGGACGAGCAGGGACACCGCGCCCAGCACGGCCCAGCGGATGCCCTGGCGTCGCAGGCGCGACGGTTCGCGGTCGGCACGGCGCCAGATCGCGGCGGCCGCCACGCCGACCAACGCGGCGACGAGCAGCAGGGCGATCGCCCAGAGCGCGTCACCCCACTCGATGCGAGGGACGAACGTGGCCCATCCGAAGCCTGTGGGCCAGGACGACGGGTCGAGCTCGGTGACCACCAGCGTGGTCAGGAAGGCGCCCGTCACCCAGACCGCCCAGCGCCGGAGCGCGACGGGAACCAGGACCAGGCCCATGATCAGCGCGGGGCTGGCGTAGCGCACGTTGACGCCGAAGTAGATGGGCCGGCCGAACGCCACCAGGAACTGCGGCGTGACCAGATAGGCGCCGAAGCTGAGGAGCGCCACGATGCCGAGCATCCGGATCAGGGGCTCCCGGCGATCGGCGATCGCCGCGATCATCCCGAGGAAGGCGAGTCCCACGATCGCCGGCCAGGCGGGCCCGAGCGACAGACGTAGCCCCGGCAGCATCTGCGCCCGCCACGCCCTCGCGTCGAAGAGGAAGTGGGCCACCGTCGAGGTGGGGCCCGATGCCGGGAGGGACGGCAGCGAGATCGGCCCCAAGTGGACCGTGAGCGACGGCAACGGGTTGCCGGCCACGATCGCGTTGCGCACGTACCAGTACGACCCGGTGACCAGCGCGGCGAGGAAGATCGTCACGGCCGACCGCACCCGTTGCCCGCGCCCGGCGGTGACCACGATGCCGAGGGCGAGCAGCACGGCCGGTGCGACCAGCGTGTACTTGCTGCCGACGCAGAGTCCGAGGGCCAACCCGATCAGCGCGAGGTGGGCCAGCCGGCGGGGCTCGTCGCGGCGGTAGAGCGTGAACGCGATGGCGGTGAGGAGGAGGGCGACGCCCACGATGTCGTCGTAGGCGCCCGCCGGCTGCGTGCCGACCAAACCGGCGGTGCCGAGCAGGATGGCCGAGCCGAGCACGGACGCCGCGCCGACGCCGAAAGCGCGCCCGATGGCCCAGGCGGCAGCCAGCGCCAGCGCCATCCAACCCAGGTTCAGGACGGTCGAGAGCAGGTCGATGCGGAAGAAGAGGAGCCCGACCGCGTGGAACAGCGACGAGCTGGCCGGGTAGAACGCGGTCACCGGGTCGCTGTCGAAGTACTTCACCCCGCTCGTCCGCCGTGTCTGGAGCCAGTAGACGGCGATCGGGAGGTGGTACCAGAGCGAGTCGACCGTGGTGATGCCGTGCTGGATCGCCTCGACGGTGCGAGAGATCCACGACCCCACCACGAGCGCGACGCCGCCGACGGACGCGGCGCGGAGCCCGCCCGGCAGGCGATCGGGCGGGGGTTCGATCGGCGTGGCTCGGTGGGCCGGTCGGCCCCGCACCCACCGCCGGGCGACCAGCCAGGCCACGACGCCGGCCAGCGCCAACCCGAGCGCCACCGGCACGGCCGAGAACAGACCGACGGTCCCGAGCGCCTCGGTGACCACCACGGTCGCCGACAACAGGAGCACGGCGTCGGCCAGCGCGGCCTCGAGGCCGCGCCAGCCCGGGAGCGCGGCCCGGCGCAACCGGTCGGTGCCGACCGCGAGGGGGCCGAAGGCGACGAACGCCAGGACGATCCCGGCCAGGAAGCGGGCGGCCGTCACGGGTCCCCTTTCGAACAGGCCAGGTCGGCCGCTGAGCATATCCGAGCCCCCAGCTCGGCCGGGAGTCGTCCCGGAGCGCCTTTGGTACCGTCTCCACTCCAGCGAAGCCAAGGGGGTGGGGAACAACCGTGTTCCCGTTCTGGGAGATCGCCATGCAGCCCGTGATCCGAGCCACGAGAGCACGGCGGGTCGTCGAGGTCGGCGCCCTGCGCGGCGAGACGACCGTGCAGATGCTCGACGGCCTCGGCTCCGAGGTCGAGCTTCACGTGATCGACCCTCTCCCGCTCTTCGACCCTGCGGAGCACGAGCAGCGCTTCCCGGGCCGCTACTTCTTCCACCGCGACATCAGCCATAACGTCCTGCCGGGCCTCCCCCCCGTCGACGTGGCCCTCATCGACGGCGACCACAACTGGTACACGGTCTTCCACGAGCTCGAGATGCTGAGCCGCACCGCCCGGGAGGCGGGCGAGGCGCTGCCGGTGCTGATCCTGCACGACGTGTGCTGGCCCTACGGCCGTCGGGACCTGTACTACGAGCCATCTCGCATCCCGCCGGAGTTCCGCCAGCCCTACCGCCGGGCCGGTCTGGACCCGAACCTGAAGAAGCTCTGGGACGTGGGCGGCATGAACGCCACGCTCAACAACGCCGAGATGCCCGGCGGGTCCCGCAACGGCGTCATGACCGCGCTCGACGACTTCGTCGAGGGCTACGACCGGCCGCTGCGCCGGCTCGTGCTGCCCTTCTACTTCGGGTTGGCCATCGTGGCCGAGGAGTCGCGCCTCGCGGCGAACCCCGAGCTGGCGGCCGTGCTCGACCACCTGGCCAGCGCCGACGGCCGCCAGGAGCTGCTCGAGCTGTCCGAGAAGATCCGCATTGACGCCACGGTCCGCGAGCAGAACTGGACCCGGGTGATGCAGGAGCGCATCGAACGCGGCGCCGAGCGCTACCTCGACACGGTCGCGGCCGCGTTGCTCGACGAGCACTACCTCGACAACGAGCTGCGGGTCGAGTACCTCGGCAACATGGCCGCGTCCGGCGCGGCGCCCCGACCTGGGCATCCTGCGCGATCCCGTCCGCCAGCTCTCAGTCCGCTACGACTGGCTGCGCCAGGCCCGCACCGCGGGGCGCTCGTCCGACGTCAAGGACAACCGGGCCTTCTTCCCCTACACGGACATGGGGGAGGTGCAGCTGCGCCAGCTGCGGGCCGCGCTCGACGGCGTGCTGGCCGACGAGGTCCGCGGCGACCTTGCCGAGTGCGGGGTGGGACGCGGCGGCGGCGCGATCTTCCTGCGCGCCTTCCTCGAGGCGCACGAGGTCCCCGACCGCCAGGTCTGGGTGGTCGACCCCTTCGTCGCCTCCGACCCGGACACCCCCGTCGAATCGCTCGACTTCTCGGCCCGGATGGCCCGGTTCCACGCCAACCTCCACCAGGTCCGCGACGGCTTCGCCAACTTCGGCCTGCTCGACGAGCGGGTCCGCTTCGTGCAGGGCCGGCTGGCCGACGCGCTCGCCGACGCGCCGATCGGCGACCTGGCCGTGCTGCGGGTGGGCGAGGGCGCCGGCGGCTCGATGGCCGTCGCGCTCGAGCGACTGCTCCCAGCGCGTCGTTCCCGGCGGGGTGGTGATCGTCGAGGGCGTCGGCGACACCAAGGTCGAAGCCGCCCTCATCGCGACCCGCGAGCGGCTCGGGGTCTCCACGCCGTTCACCCGCATCGACTGGAACTCGGTGACCTGGCGGGTGCCGGACGACGCGGCCGTGACCGCGACCACGACGTCCGACGGACCGGCGCCCACGCTCGAGCGGGTGCCGATGGCCTCGGCGGTGGAGGGCGAGCGGGTGGCCATCAGCGTGGTGGTCGTCTTCTACAACATGCGCCGCGAGTCGGCCCGCACGCTGCACTCGCTGTCCCGGTCGTACCAGCGGGGGATCGACGGCATCGACTACGAGGTGATCGCGGTCGAGAACGGGTCCGACCCCGACCAGCGCCTCACCGAGGAGGATGTGACCGCGCTACGGTCCGGAGTTCCGCTTCGTCGACCTGGGCCGGAGGCGTCGGCCTCGCCCACGGTCGCGCTGAACCGCGGCATCGCCATGGCCCGCGGCGACCATATCGCGGTCATGATCGACGGCGCCCACGTGCTCACGCCAGGCGTCCTGGCGCATGGCGCTGACCGCGACTGTCGGCCTACGGCCCGGCGGTGGTCGCGGTCCAGCAGTGGTACCTCGGACCCGGCCAGCAGGGCGACGCGCTGCACGCGGGCTACGACCAGGCGACCGAGGACCGGCTGATGGCCGCATCCGCTGGCCCGAGGACGGCTACCGCCTGTTCGAGATCGGCCACTTCATCGGCGACCGCGACTGGTTCGACAGCTTCGTCGAGAGCAACTGCCTCATCGCCCCGCGCTCCCTGCTACGAGCAGGTCGGTGGCTTCGACGACAGCTTCTCGATGCCGGCCGGCGGCTACGCCAACCTCGACCTCTACGAGCGGCTCGTCTTCTCACCCGACGTGCGGGCGGCCAGCCTGCTCGGCGAGGCCACGTTCCACCAGACCCACGGCGGGCACGACGACGAACGTGGCCGACGAGGACGCCCGCCGCGAGACGGTGCACTCGTACACCGAGCACTTCCGCGAGCTGCGCGGTCGTGACCTGGCCGGGTCCGAGCAAGCCCGTCCACTACGTCGGGGCCATGGGCACGAAGGCGGCCCGCCGCACCCGCTCGCGCCGCGAGATCACCCTGCGCTTCGACGCCCTGCGCGACCCGGTCGACGCGGACAGCGCGCCGCTGCCGCCGCCGCCGGTGTCCGACGAGCTGAAGCTGGCCGCGATCGAGGCGATCTGGAACCACCAGGCGTGGCGCGAGGCGACCTGGCTCGGTCACCCGGTCGGTCGCCTGCCCGTCCGATCTCTACGCCTACCAGGAGCTGCTGGCCGACGTGCGCCCGGACGTGGTGGTCGTGATCGGCGACGATCCGGGCCTGGGCGGGCGGGCGTTGTTCGCCGCGTCGGTCTGCGACCAGCTGGGCCGCGGCCGGGTCCTGGCCGTGGGTCGCGACACCGCGGGCGACGCGCCGACCCACGACCGCATCACCCGCATCGTGGGCGCGGCCGAGACGCCGGAGACAGCGTCCGAGGTGCCGTACGCAGGTGGGCCGGAGGACGGAACGCGGTCGTGTTCGTCGGGTTGGGCGCGTCGTCGCGGGTGATCGAGGCGTTCGAGCAGCTACGCCCCGCTGGTGGGCGTCGGCTCCTACGTCGTCGTCGAGAACACCGTCGTGCACGGTCGGCCCGTCGCGTCGAACTTCGGGCTCGGACCGTGGGAGGCCGTCAACGGCATCCTCGAGCGTCACCGCGAGTTCGTCTCCGACCCGCGGTGGGAGCGCTACACCGTCACCTTCAACAAGGGCGGCTACCTGAAGCGGATGAAGCGCCCTGACTGATCAGCCCGGGAGTGGCCACGAGGCGGCGCACGACGTCGAGCCGGCTCGGTTCTTCTTCGTGCACCTGCAGAAGACGGCCGGCACCGCGCTGTGGGGGTTGCTGCGTCGCCAGTTCGGGGCCGACGCGGTGTACCCGGGTCCGGTCGACGAGGGCAACCGCAACGCGGTCATCGACGTCGAGTACCTCCGCGCCCGCTTCGCGGCCGACCGCGACCAGTTGCGCGTGCTGACCGGCCACTTCCCGTTGTGCACCTGCGACCTGCTCGACGCGCCATTCTCGACCTTCACCGTGCTGCGCGAGCCCGTCGAGCGCACCCTCTCGTTCCTGCGTCAGCAGCAGGAGGTGCCGGGACCGCTCCACGGCCGGCCGCTCGAGGAGATCTACGCGGACCCCCTGCGCCTGCTCGGCCTGATCCACAACCACATGGTGAAGATGCTCTCGCTCACCACCGACGAGATGGACGCCGGGGCGATGACGATGGTCGAGTTCGACGACGCGCGGCTGGAGACGGCCAAGCGCAACCTCGTCGAGCGCATCGACCTGTTCGGGTTCCAGGAGGAGTTCGGCCAGTTCTGCGGGCGGCTCGACCGCCGGTTCGAGTGGGACCTGGGGAGCCCGTGGGTGACCAACACGACGTCGCCGGTCGAGGTGAGCGACGACTTCCGCGCCCGGGTGGCCCGTGACAACCATCTGGACGTCGAGCTGTACCGGTGGGCCCGGACCCAGGCCGGGCTGGCGCAGAGCTGATCGGGCGGCAGTCATGGCTGGTCCGGCTACCCTGCCGCCCATGTCGCCGCCCACCCGGGGGTCCCGTGACCGAGAAGCGCATCGGCATCCTCGTCGTCGCCTACAACGCGGCGTCGACCCTGGCCCAGGTGCTCGACCGCATCCCGGTCGAGTTCCGGCCGCGCATCGACGAGGTCCTCGTCGGCGACGACGACAGCGACGACGCCACCTACCTGGTCGGCCTCGGCTACCAGCAGCTCGCCGACCGACCTGCCGATCGCGGTCATCCGCCATCCGCGCAACCTCGGCTACGGCGGCAACCAGAAGGCCGGCTACCGCTGGGCGATCGAGCACGACCTCGACATCGTCGTGCTGCTCCACGGCGACGGGCAGTACGCGCCGGAGGTGCTGCCCGACGATCGTCGCGCCGCTCGAGCGCGGCGAGGCCGACGCCGTGTTCGGCTCGCGGATGATGGACGCCGGGCGCGCCCGCGCAGGGCGGCATGCCGCTCTACAAGTACGTCGGCAACCGGATCCTCACCCGTTCGAGAACGCGGTCGCCGGGCATGGACCTGACGCGAGTGGCACTCCGGCTACCGCGCCTACACGCGTCGACGCGCTGCGCGACGATCCCGTTCGAGCGCAACTCCGACGGCTTCGACTTCGACACCGAGATCATCCTGCAGCTCACGAGGCCGGCAAGCGGATCGCCGAGATCCCGATCCCGACCTACTACGGCGACGAGATCTGCTACGTCAACGGCATCGAGCTACGCCCGCGACGTCACCGCGCGACGTCGCCCGCTACCGCGCCGCACAAGATGGGCTTCGGCACCGGCGAGCTGGCGTTCGCCACCGACGACTACGAGCTCAAGGACGGCGCCGACACGTCTCGCACGGCCAGCTGCTCGGCCTGGCTCGGCGACGCGGCCGCCGTCGCGGGTGCTCGACCTCGGCTGCTCCGACGGCCGGCTCGGCGAGCGGCTGCGCGCGCTCGGGCCACCACGTCACCGGCGTCGACGTCGTCGCAGACGACGGCGTGGGCGAGCGGCTCGACCGAGTTCGTCGAGGCCGACCTCGACCAGGGCATCCCGCGCCGAGGTCGGCGGCGGCTTACGACGTCGATCGCTGGCCGCCGACGTGCTCGAGCACGTGCGCGAGCCCGGCGACGTGCTCGGCCGAGGCCCGCGATCTGCTGGCGCCCGGCGGCGTCGTTGATCGTCAGCGTGCCGAACTTCGGCCACTGGTACCCGCGGCTGCGGGTCGCTGTCGGGCCGGTTCGACTACGACCGCCGCGGCATCCTCGACCGCGACCACGTGCGCTTCTTCACCCGGCGGCAGCTTCGAGCGCCTCGTCGACCGCGCACCGGCTTCGAGGTGGCTCGCTGTCGACGGCACCGGGCTGCCGATCGAGGTCGTCGACGCGGCGGCCGGCACGGCGACGCCCGGTCGGCGGCCCGGCCCGGCTTCGTCGACGGCGTCGACCGCGCTCGGCGTCGCGCTCTGGCCGCAGCTGTTCGCCTACCAGTTCCTCTACGAGCTGCGCCCCTGACCGCCGGCTGAGCCCGCCGCGGGCGGCGACGCGGCCCCGCGGTCACCAGACCAGCGGGACCTGGCCGTCGGGGTAGGACGAGCGGGCGAAGAACCAGGACTCGATGGCGTACCGGGGTCGCACCATCCCCGGCTCGATGCCAGTGCGGTGCAGGAACAGGTCGTCGAAGAGCAACACGTCGCCGGCACCGAACTGCGGTCGCACCACGGGTGCGTCGACGGCCAGCGTCTCGACGACGGCCGGACCGACGGCCCAGTCGAAGATGGAGCCACCGGTGCCGGTCTCGACGACGTGGTCGAGCCGGCGGGGCAGCAGATCGATGCCCGGGCGAGTCGACGCCGCAGTCGGAGAGCGCGACCCAGATGTTCAGGGCGCGGATGCCGTCGACCGAGGAAGGCGCCGTCCTGGTGCCAGTCGGTGTTGGCGGTGAGGGGCACCCGCCGCAGCGTGCACTTGTTGGCTCCGAGGACGGGGCGCTCGCCGAGGTAGCCCGTGACGACGTCGCGCAGGCCGACCTGCTCGTAGGTCTCGAACAGGCGGAACAACATCCGGGGCGAGTCGCAGGTGAGGATGCCGCCGGAGCCGGCGACCCAGTGGCGGGCGAGCACCTTGGCGTCGTCGGGCGGGACCGGCAGCAGCTTGCACCACGAGGTCGTCTCGCTGCACCTCGGAGCCCTCGCCTGCGGTGCGCGCGTCGAGGGCGCGGTCGATGCCGTCGACGAACTCGTCGACCCGCTCGCGGTCGAGGAGGCCGTTCACGCGGACGCAGCCGTGGCTGAGCATGTTGCGGCGCACGGCCTCGGCGTCGAGCTCGTCGCGCCCCAGCTCGGGGATGCGGGCCGGACCCTCGGTGTCGAGGTCGCGCACCGGGACGGGCCACTGGGCGAAGCCCACGTCGGTCGGCAGCTCGGGGTAGGCCTCGTAGCGAGCCATGGCCAGCCGTCGCTCGAGCGTCGGGATCGGCGCCCGCGAGGTTGGCCGCCCGCAGCAGCTCGATCGCCTCGAGCGCGCGACCCTCGGCCACCAGCTCGTCGGCTCGTCGCACCGCCTCGGCCACCCGGGCGGTCGGTTGGGTCCCCGTGTTCACGGGTGGCGCTCCTCGTACAGGCGGCGGGCGAAGTCGTAGAGCTCCATGTCGAGGGCGTTGTCCTCCGCGATGCGGTCCTCGAGCCCGGGCGGGCACCTCGGTCGGCTCGGTCGTGTTGGATCGTACCGGCTCCGCCAGGACCAGGTCGTAGCGCTGCGCCGAGCTCGTCGCAGAACTCGTCGAGGCGGGACTGCAGGCCGAACAGCTCGATGCCGGCCAGCGCCTCCTGGGCCATCTCCAACCGCTCACGCGTGTATGGCACGGTGGTGAGCACGCCGTCGCCGGGGCCCCACTCCTCCGGTGCGAGCGACAGCATCCGGACCATGTGGTTGTGGATCATGGCGTCGAAGCGGAACGGGTCGTCGTAGATCTCGTCGAGGGGCGTGTCCTCGGTCGCGCCCCGCTGGCGGCGGGCCGCCTGGTGGCGCAGGAACGACAGCGTGCGCTCGACGGGGTGGCGCAGCACCGTCAGGCGCACGAACGGCGCGTCGAGCACCTCCACGGTCCGCACCGGGAAGTGCCCGGTGAGCAGGCGGATCTCGTCGCCGCGGGCCTTCCACCGCTCCTGGAGGTAGCTGACCGACACGACCGCGTGCCGTGGGTCGGAGCCATCGCTGCTGTTGGGGTAGATCTGGTTCGTCGGCGAAGGTGGCCCGCAGGCGGTCGCGCACGGTCGTGCCGGCGGTCTTCTGCATGTGGGCTATGAAGAACCTGAGGGGCGACTCATCGGTGGTCACGGCGGTATTCTCGCCCAGCCATGGCCGAGCCTCCACCTGACCCGACCGCACCGCGACGGGACTGGCGCCGGTCGTGGGAGGCGGCGCGGTCCGAGCTGCTCGCGAGCCGCACGCCGCGGCCGCTGCTGGCGGACGTGCAGCGGCGCCACCCGCGGGTCGTCGAGGCGATCCAGGCCGACGCCCGGGCGGCGGCGTCGTACCGCCACGAGAACTACGCTCCGCGCTCGACCATCGATGCCGCGTGGCAGATCTTCCGCCTGGCCCTCATCAGCGACTCGTTCTTCGCCCTCTGCTGCTACCGCGTCGAGGCGCGCTGCCGCACCCGCCGCATCCCGGTGCTGCCCGACCTGCTCCATCGGCTCTCGATGACGACCGCGCAGGTCAGCATCGGTCCGCCGGTGCTCGTGCAGCCGGGTGTGTACCTACCGCACGGCCAGGTCGTCGTGGACGGCTTCGTCGAGCTCGGCACGGGCGTGGTCCTCAGCCCGTTCGTCGTCGTCGGTCTCCGAGCCGGCGAGTCGAAGGGCCCGACCATCGGGCGCCGTGCGCAGGTCGGTGCTGGGGCCAAGGTCATCGGTCCGGTGGTCGTGGGCGACGACGCGGTGGTCGGCGCGAACGCGGTTGTGGTCGACGACGTGGCGGCCGGCGTCACGGTGGTCGGATCGCCGGCCCGGCCGGTGCGTTGACGGTCGCGCCCGACCGGTGGGGCTGACCGAGCTCAGCGGACCCGGCGGAGGAACCCGTTCGGGTTGAAGGTCACGCCGTGGCGCTCGCGCTCGTTGTCGGCCACGAAGTCGCCATTGAGCGTGAGGATCCGGCGCACGGCCTCGTGCGGTCCGGGGCCGAACGAGCCCTGCACGGGATGGCCGTTGAGCACCGTGTGCTCGACGATCAGGTACGAGCCGACCGGCACGAACGGCGCGTACGCGTCGAACTCGCGGTGCATGCGCATGGCCTTGCCGCGTGATCCGAGGATCACGACCGCCCGGGGCGCGTCGCCAACGATGGCCCGCACCTGGTCGACGACGTCGGCCTCGTGGGACTCGCCGGTCAGGTAGGTGATCCTCGGGTGCGACGGGACGTCGTCGGGAACCCGCCGGTCGACCGAGACGATCCGGCCCCGGTCCTCGAGGTCGCAGATCGAGGCCAGGAAGGCGGCCCGCCCGCCGTTGCCGGTGCCGGTCTCGATGATCCAGTCCGGCTGCACCTCGTCGAGGATCTCCTGGTAGGTCACGAGGTCGGCGGGCGCGTTGGCCAGGGTGCGCCCGAGCCACCGCGTGCGACGCCAGGCCTGGCTCTGCCAGTAGGCCTCGACGAAGGCGTGCTTGAGCTCGTCGGCCACCGGTCGGGGCGACAGCTCCTGCGCGTCGGGCGCCTCGCGGGCCGGGTCGACCGCGAAGGCGGTGGCGGTCATGCGGCGGCTGCGGGTCCGGCGCGCCGACTCGGTGTGGAACGCGCCGACGAACTGCACCGGCTTCTCGTGGCTGGCGAAGCGCCGGCCCCGCAGCTCGGCGTAGTGGTCGCCGTAGGCGAAGACCCGCTCGCGGCGCTCGGCCGGCGACGCCAGGTTGGTGGTCGTCCCACCGTGCAGCTGGTGGAACGAGCCCTCGCCGATGATGGTGACGACCTGCGCGTCGGGCGAGGACGCGAGCCGCTCGTAGAGCTCGAGGTTGGTGTAACCCCCGCCGGCCATGGCGAAGCCCTCGTCGAACCCACCGACCTGTTCGAGCAGCTTGCGGGACACGAACAGGCAGTTGCTCTCCCACGTGCCGTCGAACCAGTCGCCGTCGCCGATGAAGTGCCCGATCTCGAACAGCCGGTAGCCGTCCGCCGGCCACGCGATCTTCTCGAACAGCTCGTCCTCGTAGGGCTCGTCGTACCCGTCCCGCATGGCGTCGCCCTGCTGGCCGGGACCGAGGTACCACTGGCGGGTGCTCACGACCGCCGGCCCGTAGGTGGCGAGGCCGGCCATGCCGTAGTGCACGACGCCCGGGGTGACGACGTGCGCGCCGTCGATCATGAGTGCCAGCGACGTCCCCACGGACTGCGCGATCCCAGCGTTGAGCGCCTTGGTCGGGGAGGGGTCGGCGTCATCACCCAGGTCGAGGTAGCGGAACTCGGGTCCGAAGCTGCGCACGAGGTCCTCGCCCAGGCGCTGGTCGGGGGCGGAGCCGTTCTCGACGACGATGACCTCGTAGTCGAGGTCATCCACCTGGCGTTGGTACGCACGCGAGAGCGAGTGCAGCGTGCGGGTCGCCTCGCGGCGCATGTTGTAGACGACGATCACGACCGACAGGTCGCACGTGCCGGTCGGCACCGGCCTCGCCAGCGGTGCCCGGCTCGCCCCTGGCGGCGCAGGAGCCACCTCGGGGACGGCGTCGGCCTCGGCCGTCCGTCGCCAGCGGAGCCCGACGGTGCCGATCCGCTCGGCCGACTCGGTGATGCCGTGGTCGTGCCGCGCCTGCTCGACGGCCTCGGCGTCGGCGGGATCGGAGATGTCGTCGATCACGACATAGCCGCCGACCACGAGCTTCGGGTAGAGGTGGGCGAGGGTCGCACCGAGATCGGCGCCGATCCCAGCGCCGACGTGGATCAGCGCGACCTGCTCGATCGGCGCGTCGACCAGCGTCGCGGCCGGGTCGCCCTGCAGGAAGTGGACCGAGTCGTCCAGCACCCCGAAGCGGTCGAACCCGTCGCGCACCTGGTTGAGGTCCGCCCGCAGGTCGAGCAGCCCGTCGCGCGCGTCCGGCCCGTCACGGTCGTCGGCGGCGGCCCGGAACCGGCTGACCACCCACAGCCCGCGCTCGGGCTTGCCCTGGGCCAGGCGGTAGGCCTGCAGGAAGATGGCCGCGCCGCCGCGATCGGTCCCGCAGTCGACGAGGTCGCCGCGGACGAGGTCGTGGCGCAGGATGTCCAGGCACTCGTGCAGCTGATCGAGGCCGACCCGACCGAGCGGCGACCAGGCGTAGCCCGAGGCCGGCGACGGCTCGCCCGGTGGGCGGACGCCCGTCCGCCGGTACTCGCGGAGGCGGCGGAAGGCCTCGGCGTCGCGCCGTGCGGGATCGCGCAGCCGGTTGAGGTCGGGCGGCGTGCCGCGGTCGACGTGGAAGGCGAGAATCGAGAGCCGCAGCTCGTTCTCGAGGTAGTACTCGTCGATGCAGCCCCCGCTTGACGCTGTCGAGGTAGCGGTCGGCGGCGCGGTCGACCGAACGCTGGCGGTCGAAGTACACGTCGTGCTGGAAGATGAGCCCGTCGAGGCGGATCCGCTCGGAGAGCTCGAGCAGCTGTCGCGTGCCCTCGGGGCTCTCGAGCCGGTCGAGCTCGGCGCCCAGCTCCGGACGCTCGGCCAGCAGCGCCTCGTCGGCCACGATCGCGAGACCGAAGTAGATCGGTACGACCACGCGGCGCAGTGGCCGGTCGTACCCCTCGATGAAGTCGTCGAGCGCCGTCATCACGCCGTTGCGCTCGCCGCCTTCGCGTGCCGCGTTGGCGAGGGTCGGGTTAAGCCCGCCCACCATGACCAGGCCGGGCCGCTCGGGCCGCATGCCGGCGCGGTGCCAGGTCTGGCGGAACTCCTCGGGGATCGTGTCGGGGTCGTAGTAGAGGTCGCGCCGGCCGTAGGGCCAGCCGACGTCGTGCAGCACGAGCAGCGGCAGCGTGCGCTCCGTCGCGGCGGCTGGTGTCCGCGAGGAGCTGCAGCTCGTGGAACACCGTGTACCAGTTGTGGTCGCCGTCGATGATGGCGGCGTCCATGGCCGGGAGCTGGCCGAGCACGTTGAGGCTCAGGTCGCGGTGGAACACGTAGCGACCCGCGAATCGGGCCTCGTGCTCGGCCGGGTCGAAGTCGGGGAGCGGGTCGACCACGTGGAGCTCGGCATCGTGGGGCAGGCGCGACAGCAGCAGCTCGGTGTTCTCACCGCGCAGCGCGCCGATCTCGACCACGAGGCGCGGACGCGCCGCGCCGAGCACGGGACCCACGACGTCCTCCCACAGCGGAAACATCTGGCTGGAGCCTCCCCGGCGTCTCGGCGGACGCGAACGTTACCGCCGTGACGTGACGGGCCGCAGCCCGAGCCGGCATGACGCCGGGCGCCGAGGCCGCCGTCCCGTACCATCTCGGCTGATGGAGCAAGTCGAGGTGCCGCCGTCCGGGGACGAGCGCGGCGGCCCGGTGCCCGACGACAGCCTGCTCCTGCGGCGCGCGGTCGACTGCGCGCCGGTGATCATCATGACGCTCGACGGGGTCGGGACGATCACGTGGTTGGGCGGCGCCCTCGAGCGGCTCACGGGCTACACGCCCGACGAACTGGTCGGCACGAACATCCTCGACCACTTCGACACCTCGTGGAACCCCGCCGCGCTCGAATCGGTCGGCTACGCCTTCACCCGCCAGGGCCTGCAGCGCCCGATGTTGTTCAAGGTCATCCGCAAGGACGGCTCTACGTTCATCGGTGAGGCGACGGCCAACGCGCAGCTCGACGATCCGGTCGTCGGCGGGCTGGTGGCCTACCTGCGCCGGTGGGACGAGCGCCACCTGCTCGACCTCGTGATCGAGAAGCTGGCCGGCGGGTCGCCCCTCGAGGAGACCATCGGCCTGCTCGTCGAGGTCATGGGGGCCGAGACGCTGGAGGCCGACAGCGCGGTGTTCCTCCAGCCGTTCGCCGCGCCGCTTCTTCCGCGTGGTCGCGGGCCCGCACCTGCCCGCGGTGCTGGCGGTCGACGACGGTTCGGTCGGCACGCCGTGGCACCAGGCGACCCTGACGGGCGAGCCACGTTGGGTGGCGGTCGATCAGCTGGCCGAGCCGCTGCGCTCGGCGGCGCAGGCGCACGGCTACCGCATGTGCTGGGCGTGGCCCGCACGCGGGTCCAGTGGGGGGCAGGCCTGCCTCGTGCTCTGGCGGACCGACGACGAGGAACCGGACTACACGTGCCGGTGGCTGCTCGACAACCTGGTGCGCATCACGAGCCTGGTCCTCGACCGCGAGCAGCAGGCCGCCCGCCTGCGCCATGCCGCCAACCACGACGTGCTGACCGGTCTGGCCAACCGGGCGCGGTTCTTCGAGCACCTCCGCCAGGTGATCGACGACGACCGCTCAGGTCCGCTGGTGGCCGTCCTCTACGTCGACCTCGACGAGTTCAAGCCGGTCAACGACCGCCTCGGCCACCGCGCCGGGGACATCCTGCTCGAGGAGGTCGCCAAGCGGTTGACCGAGTCGGTGCGCGATCACGACCTCGTTGCCCGCCTCGGCGGTGACGAGTTCGCGGTGGTCTGTCCCGGTGCCCCCGATGAAGGGGCGCTGGCGGCCGTGGCCGAGCGGCTCACGGCGGCGGTGCGCCGTCCGGTCATCATCGGCGAGGAGTCGGTGACCGTCGGGGCCAGCGTCGGCATCGCGTTCGCCCCGCCGGGAGCCTGCTCGGTCGACGCGCTGGTCGAAGCGGCCGACGCCGCGCTCTACGACGCGAAGCACGAGCGTCGCGGCGGGTACCGGATGGCCGAATCGCCCCGGTCGGACTGAGCCGAGGCGGTGGGAGGGTCAGGTGGCCGATCCGCCGCGCAGGAGACGTCCGGGTAGCGGGCCCGTCGGATCGACGGCGTCGGCGCCGTCGCGCCGGATGACCACGCCGTTGACGACGACCGCGTCGACGCCCTCGGCCCGGGAGATGAGTCGTTCCGCTCCCGCCGGCTGGTCGGCCACCCGCTCGAGCGGACCGCATCCCACCGTCGCGGGATCGAACACGACGACGTCGGCGGGTCGGTCCACCGCCAGGCGGCCCCGGTCGGTGAGGCCGAAGATGTCGGCCGGCTCCGACGTGAGCTTGCGCACGGCCTCTTCGAGCGACAGCGCCTTGCGCTCCCGCACCCACCGCGACAGCAGATGGGTCGAGAAACACGAATCGCACAGCTGGCTGGCGTGGGCCCCGGCGTCGGACAGGCCGATCATCGTGTGCGGATCGGTGAGCAGGGTCTCGACCTCGTCCTCGTCGTAGTTCAGCACGGCCATGCGGAAGCGGGCTTCGAGGCCGGACTCGACCGCGAGGTCGAGCACGAGGTCGGTGGCATCGAGGCCGCGCTCGTCGGCGAGCTCGGCCACGTTGCGCTCGTCGATCCCGTGGTCGGGCGGGTACCACGACACGACGGTGCGCTCCCAGCTACCACCGAGCGCGCCGCCCTTGCCCTCGTGCAACTTCTCGCGCAGCGCGGCGCGGAACTCGGGATCACGATAGATCGCGAGCTTGGTGTCCGAGTCGGGGGCCGACGAGACCGGCGCGAACAGGCGCATGCTCTCGAACGGGAACGGCTCGGCCATGGTGAACTCGAAGTTGAGCGGTCGGCAGCTCACCTGCGGGTGGATCGGGAGGCCGGCGTCGAGCAGGCGCACGGACTCGCCGAGCATCCACTCGGCCACCTGCGGTCCCCCGCCCATGCCCGACGAGCAGCGCCGTCCACGAGATCGTCCGACCGGTCTCGGTCGTGATGCGGGTGAACTCGTCGAAGAGCAGGCCCGAGCCCATCGTGGCCTGGATGACACCCCGCCCGGCATCGCCCAGCGCGCCGGCCAGGGCGAGGATCTCGTCGATGTCGGCGGAGCGGCTCGGAACGGGTCGACCTTCGAAGCCGACATGCGTGGGCGACTTCGACGTCGCGAAGCCCACAGCCCCTGCTTCGATGGCCTCGGCCACGATGGCGCGCATCCGCGCGATCTCGTCGGTCGTCGCGGCCCGCTCGGTCGACTCCTCGCCGATCACGTTGAGCCGCACCGGCGTGTGGCCGATCATGGCGCCGACGTTGATCGCCGGTTGGCGGGCCTCGAGCGCGTCGAGGTACTCGGGGAACGACTCGAAGGGCCACTGCTCGCCGAGCCCGGCCCGCAGCGCGGCCGCGCTCATGCCTTCGACCTTCTCGAGCGTGCGCACGATGAGATCGCGGTGCTCGGCGCGGGTGGGCGCGACACCGAAGCCGCAGTTGCCCATCACCACGGTGGTGACTCCGTGCCAGGGCGAGACCGTCATCATGCGGTCCCACAGCACCTGGGCGTCGTAGTGGGTGTGGATGTCGACGAAGCCCGGACTCACGACGCGGCCGGTGGCGTCGATCGAGGCCGCCGACTCGGTGCCGGCGGCCGCGCCCGGCCCGAGCGCCACCACCTTGCCGTCGTGGATGGCCACGTCGCCGATCTGGCCGGGCGATCCAGTGCCGTCGACGACGGTGCCACCGGTGATGGTCAGGTCAAGCACGGTCGGCTCCGGAGTCGGTGGTCAGGTCGACCGGGATCGGTGGGTCGTCGAGCCCGTAGAGCTCGCTGACGTTGTCGTGGAGGATCCGGCGCTTCTCGGACTCGGTGAGGTGGGCGGTGTGCTCGGCCAGCATCTCCTGCGACCACGGCCACGTGGCGTCCGAGTGCGGGAAGTCGTTGGCCCACATCAGGCGCTCGACGTTCATGAGGTGGGTCATCTTGAACGCCACCCAGTCGTCCTGGAAGGTCACGTAGATGTTCTCGCGGAAGTACTCGCTCGGCATGCGGGTGAGCTCGCCGTGCGGGAGCCAGTTGCGGTGTCGCTTGTAGGCGTGATCGATGCGGTAGAGGTAGTGGGGGACCCAGCCGGCGTCGGCTTCGACGCACACGAGCCGCAGCTCCGGATGGCGCTCGAAGACGGCACCGAAGACGAAGGTCCCCATGACGTCCTGGCAGGCGCGCACGATGGTGATGAACCCGTTGATCTTCGGCCCGCGCGGCGCCTCCGACGGGCCGGTCAGGATGTGGAACGACAGGGGCAGCCCGAGTTCGATCGCGGCCTCGTAGAACTCGTCGTAGATCGGGGAGTCGTAGTCCTCGACGCCCGGGATGCCGGGCATCATGACGCCCTTGAACCCCATGGCCTTGATGCGCTCGAGATCGGCGATCCCCTCCTCGGGGGTGCGCATCGCGGTCTGGCCGACGCCGAAGAGGCGGTCGGGATGGGCGCCGCAGTAGCCGGCCATCCAGCGGTTGTAGGCCTCCATGCACGCGTGCTTGTAGTCGAGGTCCTTGTGGTTGCAGAGCACCATCCCGACGGTGGGGTAGATGATCTCGCCGCTGACCCCGTCACGGTCCTGGTCGCCCAGGCGGGCCTCGGGGTCCCAACCGCCTCGGTGCAGCTCGTCGAAGTTCACGCCGAGGACCGTGATCTCCTCGGCCGGCTTGCCCGCCGCGGCCACGAGACCCATCGGCACGGGCCGCGACATGCCCGGGATGACGAACAGGTCGCCCGCCTTGTCGTCGTGGTGCAGGTAGGGCGCCCGGTCGCGGTAGGCGGGGTCGATGTGGTCGACGTAGCAGTTCGGTGGCTCGGTGATGTGCGAGTCGGCCGAGATGATCGGCACATCGGTCACGGTCACGACGGTTCCCCCTCGATGTCGTCCGTCGCAATGCTACGACCCTGGCGCGCTCCCGTGTCCGGGTCCCTCGGGTGGCCGCCGTGGCAAGCTCGGACATGGCTGTCGAGCTCTGGACGGTGACCATCCCCGAGGCGGGTCGGGCGGAGCGCATGGCCGAGCGGGCTGAGTCAGCCGGATGGGACGGCCTGGCCGTCACGGACTCGCAGAATCTGGTCGGCGACCCGTTCGTGTCGCTCGCGCTGATGGCGAGGGCCACCGGGCGGCTGCGGCTCATGACCGGGGTGACCAACCCGGCTACGAGGCATCCCGCCGCGCTCGCCACCGCGATCGCCACGGTGCAGGAGGAGTCCGGCGGGCGGGCCGTGCTGGGGATCGGTCGCGGCGACACGGCGCTGTTCCACCTCGGGAGACCACCGATGGAGGTCGCCGCCTTCGCGCGTCGCGCTCGAGCAGGTGCACACCTACCTGCAGGGCGGCACGGTCGATCTCGACGGCTACCCGAGCCGGCTCCGCTGGCTCGACCGCGCCTCGCAGCCCGCGGTGCCCGTCGATGTGGCCGCCGCCGGGCCGAAGGTCATCGCGATCGCGGCGAGGTCGGTCGAACGGGTCACGTTCGCGGTCGGCGCCGAGACGAGCCGGGTCGGCTGGGCGCTGGCCGAGGCTCGTGCGGCCGCTGCCGACTCGGGCCGGGCCGATGCGGACGTGTCCTACGGCGCGTACGTGACCGTCGGTTGCCATCCGGACGTTGCGGCGGCGCGGCAGCTCGTGCGCGGTGGGGTCGCCGCGTTCACCCACTTCTCGGCGATGCCCGGTTCGACGGGGGCGGGCATCGCCGAGGAGGATCGCGCGCTGGTCGCCGACGTGGGTCGCCGCTACGACAGCAACCTGCACCTCGTGAACCAGGCCGAGCACAGCCAGCTCGTGCCCGACGACTACGTCGAGCGCTTCGCGGTCGTCGGCGATCCCGACCGCTGCACCGCCCGACTCTGCGAGCTGGTGGATCTGGGACTCGACCGTCTCGTCATCACCGGCCCGAGCTTCGGTGCCGCCCCCGACGACGCCCGACTCGCCAATCGGCTGCTGCGCGACGAGGTGCTGCCGGCCCTCCGCCGGGGCTGAGGGCCGAGGTGCGCGTCGTCCCGCGACACTGGTCCAACGAGACGTGGATCTGCTCGATCCGCGGCCACGTCACGCCTGCCGCCGCCGTGGCGAGCCTCGGTCCGGACGACGCCGCGCTCGGTCTCGACGTGGCGGGCGCCCGGAGGCTGTCGCGGTGCCTCCGGTGCGACGCGTGGATCTCGGCGCCGGCTCCGGCGCCCGAGGACGCCGATCGTGAACGGGTTCCCGCTCGGTCGGAGATCGACCTGCCCGCGGCGGGGCAAGCCGCTCGAGGACGCGATCGTGCTGCGGCTCATCGCCGTCGAGCGCGCCGTGCACGCGGTCCTCTTCACGATCCTGGCGGTGGTGCTGATCCTGGTCCGGCTCGACCTCGGGCGCATCCAGCGCTGGGCGGCCTCGATCCGCACCGACCTCACCGGAACGATCGCCAACACGGGCGGCTCCGGCCACACGCGGCTGGCCGACGGCCTGGCCCGCCTGGTCGATGTCCACCGAGGCACCGTCGACATCCTCCTGGCGACGGCGATCATCTACGCCGTCGTCGAGAGCGTCGAGGCGGTGGGGCTGTGGCGCGAGCGGCGCTGGGCCGAGTACCTGACCGTCGTCGCCACCATCGGCTTCCTTCCGTTCGAGGTCCGTGAGCTGCTCGACCGGGTCACCGTGCTGCGCGTCGGAGCACTGGTCGTGAACCTGGCGGTGCTCGTCTACCTGGTCTGGGCGAAGCACCTCTTCGGCCTGCGGGGCGGCCGCGCCACGCTCGAGACCGAGATCGACTGGGACGAGATCCTCGCCGGACCGCCCGCCGCCCCCTGACCGGCTCGGCTGAGACCGTTCCCAGGGGGTGCACAGCAATCTCCCAGGATCGCGGGTCAGGATGGGAGCCGTGTGCCGTCATCGACCGCGTGCCGCGCGTCCTGGTCGTCGACGACGAGGAGAACATCCGCTTCCTGCTGTCGTCGGCCCTGCACCACTCCGGCTTCGAGGTGGCCGACGGCCGACAACGGGCGGGAGGCGC
Source organism: uncultured Microthrixaceae bacterium (assembly GCA_963776435.1). Lineage (GTDB taxonomy): Bacteria > Actinomycetota > Acidimicrobiia > Acidimicrobiales > Acidimicrobilacustridaceae > UBA4742. The sequence goes on along the minus strand of CAVZMK010000010.1, from coordinate 1,225,544 downwards.
TCGACCGAGGTCAAGGCCTTCCGCCCCGACGCCGTGCTGCTCGACGTGATGATGCCCGACCTCGACGGGTTCGAGGTGTGCCGGCGGCATGCGGGCCGACGGCGACCGCACCGCGGTCATCTTCCTGACCGCCCACGACGCCACCGAGGACAAGGTGCGGGGGCTCACGCTCGGGCGGCGACGACTACGTCACCAAGCCGTTCAGCCTCGAGGAGGTCGTCGCCCGGGTGCGGGTGGTCCTGCGGCGCATCGGCATCGACCCCGACGGCCAACTCGCGGCTCGCGTTCGCCGACCTCGAGATGGACGAGGACGCCTACCGGGTGTGGCGGGCCGGCGAGCTCGTCGAGCTGTCGCCGACCGAGTTCAAGCTGCTGCGCTTCTTCCTGCTCAACCCCGACCGGGTGCTGTCGCGGGCGCAGATCCTCGACCACGTGTGGGAGTACGACTTCGGCGGCGGCGCCAACGTGGTCGAGACCTACGTGTCGTACCTGCGCAAGAAGCTCGACCCGCTCGGCCCGCCGCTCATCCAGACCGTGCGCGGCGTCGGGCTACGCCCTGCGGAAGCCCTGATGTCGCTGCGCCGATGTCCGCGTGCCCTGCTGCGGGTTCCTGCGCCATCGCCGCTCGCTGCTCGATCGTGCGCCGATCGTCGCTGACCTCGTGTCGGTCCAACGTGCAGAAGTCGCTGATCGACCAGGTCGACCGGCGCCTCGACGGCGCGCATCGAGCCCGCTTCATCCCGGCGGCTTCGGCGGCTTCGCCGGCTCCGGGCCGCCGCCCGGCCGGCGCCCGGTGCTCACCGGGAACCCGCAGACCTCGGGCACGGCGAGCTCGAACCGGTCCTCGAGCGATCTCACCGAGTTCTTCGTCGCCGTGCTCGCCGAGCGACGGCACGGTCGTGCGCGACGCAGCCTGCCGACCTGCGCGACGGCGACCCGGCGCCGAAGCATCGACGCGCCGCTCGCCGTCGCGCCGAGCGCCGTCGCGCCGGCACGCCGCTGCAGCCCTTCACCGTCGGGGCCGAGGGCGACGGTCGAGCCTGCGCTACCGGGTGGCCGGTCGCAGCAGACGCACCGACGGCGGCTACACGGTCGTCGGCATCTCGCTGCGCGAGGCCGACGCCACGCTCGAGCCGGCTGATCTGGGTCGAGGTCGCGGCCACCGCTCGCGGTGCTGCGTGGTGCTGGCGCTGGTCGCGTTCTGGGTGATCCGGCTCGGGGCTGCGCCCGATCGACGAGATGGCGGCGACGGCCGACGCCATCGCCGAGGGCGACCTCTCCCGCCGGGTCGAGGTGGGCCCGCCGACGCACCGAGGTCGGCCGGCTGGGGCTGGCCCTCAACGGCATGCTCCACCAGATCGAGGGCGCCTTCGAGCGAGCGCCAGGCGTCGGAGGACCGGCTGCGCCGCTTCGTCGCCGACGCGTCCCACGAGCTGCGCACCCCGCTCACCTCGATCCGGGGCTACACCGAGCTCTACCGCTCGGGCGCGATCAGCCGAGGGCGCCGGAGCTGGCCGACGCCATGCGCCGCATCGAGGGCGAGTCGGCGCGCATGGGCGAGCTGGTCGACGACATGCTGCTGCTGGCCCGGCTCGACCAGGGTCGCCCGCTCGACGCCGAGCCGGTCGACCTGGCCGCGCTGGCCCGCGACAGCGTGGCCGACGCCCGCGCCGTCGAGCCCGAGCGGCCGATCACGCTGCGAGATGCCGACGGCGCCGGTCGATCGTGACCGGCGACGAGCAGCGACTGCGCCAGGTGATCGGCAACCTGCTGGCCAACGCCCGCCAGCACACGCCGGCCGACGCCGCCGTCGACGTGTCGGTGTCCGGTGGCCGACGGCGGGCCCTGCTCGAGGTGGCCGACCAGGGCCCGGGCATCGCCGCCGAGGACGGCCCAGCGTCTTCGAGCGCTTCTACCGGGGCGACCCGGCCCGGGTCCGCGACAGCACCGGTGCGGGGCTCGGGCTGTCGATCGTCGCCGCGGTCGCCGCCTCGCACCACGGGCAGGCCTGGGTCGAGTCCGCGCCGGGGCAAGGGGCGCGCTTCCGGGTCGAGCTACCGCTGAGGGGATCCACAGGGAGCTCTCAAGGTGCGCCCGTAGGTTCCTGATCGCACCTGCCGGAGCCGTTCCCTCCCGGTTCCGGCCCGACGTCGCCCACTGCGCCCGTCTTCACATCGCCACCGTCGTCGGGCGCGGTGGGCGGCTCCACTCGCCGGCCGGGCCGTCGGGGCACCCGGAGCCCGCTCGTCCACTGGCGGCGCATCCGCATGAACGGCTGCTCGACCAGGTAGAAGGTCACGCTGCACAACACGATGGTCATCGTGATGACGTACGGGATCATGAGCCAGGCGGCGGCGGCGGGCTGGCTGTGCCGGTACGCCCTGAACATCGTCCCCAGCACGAACGGATGCATCAGGTAGAGGCTGTAGCTGATGATCCCGAGGTAGGCGAGCCCGGTCCACTTGAGCACGGGCCGCAGCGGATCCTCGAAGCGCTGGATGCACAGCACGACACCGGCACACGCCACCCCGAAGGCGAGCGGCCAGACGATGACCATCCAGGGCGAGTGCCAGTAGAGCTGGGGGGCCACGCTCGGCGACTCGGCGTCGTATTTCCAGAGCAGCGCGACGACGGCTACTGAGGACACCGCCAGCCCGATCGCGGCGCGCGTCTTGTGGCTGCACCATGCCCGCATCCGGGGATCGTGCATGATCAACGCGAGGAACATGCCGCAGGCGAAGATGTCGGCCAGGCCCGGGAGCTGCTTGTACAGGTTGTTGAGGGAGGTCGGGTGGCCCTGGTAGGTCTCCCACATCCACACCCTCCAGACGACGCCGAGCACCAGCATGCCCGTTGCCACCAGCCAGCCCGACCGGGGCCCGCGGAAGGCCTTGGCGACGATCAGCATGAAGATGTAGAAGAGCCACTCGATGCTGAGCGTCCACCAGACGCCGTTGATCGCGGTCCGGTACTTCGCGAAGAAGATCTGGATCAGCAGGATGTGGGCGATGATGTCCTTGATGCCGCTGCGGCTCATGAGCGGGTTGGCGTTTACCAGCAGCAGGGCCACCACAATCGAGAAGTAGTAGAGCGGCAGGATGCGGAACACCCGCTTCCAGATGTACTCGCGGCGCGAGAGTTGGCGCGGGTTGAGGATCGATGCCCCGATGAGGTAGCCGCTCAGCACGAAGAACATCTGCACGCCTGCCTCACCCGCCAGGTAGCCGGGGATCTTCACTCCGAGCAGCGCCATCGGGGCGCCGAGGTGGAAGATCAGCACGGCCATGGCCGCCAGACCGCGCAGCACGTCGAGCGTGCGCTTGTTCGACGAGCCGCCGGGGCGCGCGGCATGGGCCAGGGCCGGCTCGGCGATTGCGACCTCCTGGTCAGGTGCCAGGGGTTCGTCCGCGAGCACCCGGGCTCCCGCGGTGCTCACGTCGTCCATTCCGGCTCCCTCGCTGTCCGCCGGCCGATCGTAGGCCAACGGAGGCGTGATCGATGTCACATTCCGAAACGGGCGCGTTCCGGAATGTTCGTCGGTACGGTCCGGTTCCCGTATATCGAGACACCGCCGTATCGAAAAGGTGACGCGGACATGACAGTGACCGACCTGACCCCCCGAAGCCATCCGACTCGCGGAACCGACCCGGTCCCGCCGGCGTCCTCCGACCGCGTGTACCAGCGCCGGTGGTGGACCCTGGCCGTGCTGTGCCTGAGCCTGGTCGTCATCGGCGTCGACAACACGATCCTCAACGTCGCCCTCCCGACCCTGGTGAAGGACCTGAACGCCTCCACCAGCCAGCTGCAGTGGATCGTCGACGGCTACACCCTGGTGTTCGCCGGCCTCCTGCTCACCGCCGGGTCGCTCGGCGACCGCTTCGGGCGCAAAGGGGCGCTCAGCATCGGCCTGCTGATCTTCGGCGCCGGCTCGGTGCTGTCGGCCACTGTCGGGAGCGCCAGCCAGCTCATCCTCACCCGCTGCGTGATGGGCGTCGGTGCCGCGCTGATCATGCCGGCCACGCTGTCGATCGTGACCAACGTGTTCACCATCCCGAGCGAGCGGGCCCGGGCCATCGCCATCTGGGCCGGGTTCTCGGCCATGGGCATCGCCATCGGGCCGTTGGCCGGCGGCTACCTCCTCGAGCACTTCTACTGGGGCTCGGTCTTCCTGGTGAACGTGCCGATCGTGATCACCGCGCTCGTCACCGGCTGGTACCTCGTGCCGAACTCGAAGGACCCCTCGGCGCCGCGGCTCGACCCGGTCGGTGCCGTCCTGTCGATCGTCGGTCTGACCGCGCTCGTGTGGTCGATCATCGAGGCGCCCAGCAAGGGTTGGGGCTCGACCCCGGTCCTCGGCGGACTCATCCTGGCTACGGCCGTCCTCGGCAGCTTCGCCGCCTGGGAGCTGCACAGCGACCACCCGATGCTCAACGTCGAGTTCTTCAAGAACCCCCGGTTCACGGCAGCCAGCCAGGCGGTCACCCTGGTCTTCTTCGCTCTCTTCGGCTCGCTGTTCGTGGTCACGCAGTACCTACAGACGGTGCTCGGCTACTCGGCCCTCGCCGCCGGTGTGCGCATCCTTCCCTTCGCAGTGGTCATGATGGTGCTGGCGCCCCAGAGCGCCAAGGTGGCCGAACGGTTCGGCACCAAGCTCGTCGTGTCCGGGGGACTGATGGCAGTGGCCGCGGGTCTGCTTGTCCTGCTCACCGCAACCGCCCACTCGGGCTACCTGCCGGTGTTCGTATCGTTCGTGGTCATGGCCACGGGCATGGCCTTCACCATGGCGCCGGCCACGGAGTCGATCATGGGCTCGCTTCCCCGGGACAAGGCCGGCGTCGGCTCGGCCGTCAACGACACGACTCGCCAGGTCGGCGGCGCCCTCGGCGTGGCCATCGTCGGCAGCGTGTTCTCGTCGGTGTACGCCAGCCACGTCACCTCCGATGTCGCCGCTCTGCACCTGCCCGCCTCGGCCGCTTCGGCTGCGAACAACTCGGTCGGGGGCGCGCTCGAGGTTGCGTCGAGGATCGGTGGACCCACGGGCCAGGCGCTGGCCAGCGGGGCCCGTGAGGCGTTCGTGACCGGCATGCACCATGGCGTCGTCGTGGGCGCGGCCGTCGCGGTCGTCGGTGCGCTCGTGGCGCTGGCCTTCCTGCCCGCCCGCGCTCCGGAAGCGGCCGAGGAGGGCATCGAGCCGGACGAGCCGAACGTGTTCGACCTCGTCGTCGGCGACGACGCCGAGCTGCTCGAGGGAGCCACCGCATGACCGAGGTCGAGGCGGTCCACCGTGGGGTGGGCCGCCCGCGCAGCGTCGAGGCCGACGAGGCCATCCTGGCTGCGGTGCTCGACGAGCTCGTCGAGGTGGGCTACGACGAGCTCACCATCGAGCGCGTGGCCGCCCGCGCGAGTGTCGGCAAAGCCACCGTCTACCGGCGTTGGTCGTCGAAGAGCGACCTGGTGGTCGACGCGCTCGGCTCGCTGAAGCCTCCGCTGGTCCATCCCGACACGGGGAGCACCCGCGACGACCTGATCCAGCTCTTCGGCGCCGCGCCGGGGAAGGATCACGACCCGGACTCGGCCCGGCTGCTGGTCAGCCTGTGCATGGAGCTCCAGCGCAGCCCCGAGATGGGCGAGATGTACCGCGAGCGGTTCGCCGGTCCGCGTCGCCAGGTCGCCGCCGAGATCCTCGCTCGTGGCGCCGAACGCGGCGAGATCCGCGCCGGCATCGACGCCGACGAGGTGGTCGACCTGCTCATCGGCCCGCTCTTCTACCGCCAGCTCGTCTCCGGCCGTCCCGCCGATGCCGCCGCGGTCGGCCGGATCGTCGACATGGTGCTGGCCGGCATCTCCTCCTAGTCGCGAGACGGCTCGGGCGCGTCAAGATCTCGCTAAGCCGGGCCCGCGGGGGCCCCGTCAGCGGTACAACGGAACCATGAAGCAGGTGACCACGAACCGGCTGGCGATGGCGGGAGCCCTCGTCGGCGTTCCCCTGGTCGCCGTCGCGCTCATCCCGCTGCGTTCGCACATCGAGCAGGCCAACGTCGCACTGATCCTGGTCGTCGCCGTGGTCGCCGTCGCGGTGACGGGACGTCGCGTGGCCGCAGCTCTCGCGGCGGTGTCGGCCGCGTTCTGGTTCGACTACTTCTTCACCGTGCCGTACTACTCGCCGCGCATCGCCAGCGGCGACGACGCGTTGACGGCGGCGCTGCTGCTCGTCGTCGGTCTGGCTGTCGGCCAGCTCGCGGCGTGGGCGCTGGCCCAACGTGAGGCCGCCCGGCGTGGTCGCGAGGACATCGGCCGCATCCACTACGCGGCCGAGTTGGCCGCGCAGGGCGAGTCGGTCGATCACCTGATCATGGCCGTGTCGCTCGAGCTGCGCGACCTGCTGTTCCTGCGCGACTGCCGGTTCAGCTCGGGTGTCGTCGACGACCAGCTGCCCTCGCTCGGCCACGACGGCCAGGTGCGCTGGGGCGATCTGGGTTGGGGCACCGACACGCTCGGCCTGCCGTCCAAGGGCGTCACCCTCGCCGCCCACGGCCAGGGCCAGGTGCTCGGCACCTTCACCCTGCTGCCCACGCCGGGGGTCGTCGTCGACGAGGCCCGCCTGCTGGTGGCCGTCGCGCTGGCCGACCAGGTCGGTGCCGCCCTCGCCGGCTACCAGACGATCTGATCGATCCTCGCGGCCATACGGCCGAGGATTGCTAAGGCTCCGTCAAGAGGACGAAGACCCGCGACAATGCGGCGCTAAGCCCCTATCCGTGACGGATCCGGGGCGTTAGAACCTCATGCATGGCTGATGTCGTGTTCCTCGCCCTCATCGTGGGCTTCTTCGCACTGACCGTCCTGCTGGTGAAGGCCTGTGACCGCATCATCGGGCCGGACGAGCTGGTCACCGCCAACCGCACCGCCAGCCCGGCCGACGCCGGCGACGAGACGGCGCCATGAGCGGCGACAACCTGGCCGGTCTGGTGGTGGCGGTGCTGCTGACCGTCTACCTCGTGGCGGCCCTCGTGTTTCCGGAGAAGTTCTGATGACCGCCGCCAGCTGGCTCCAGCTCGCCGTCCTCATCGTCCTGATCCTGGGCGGCACCCGCCTGCTCGGGCCCTACATCGCCGGCATCTTCACCATGCCCGCCGATGCCGCCGCCGCCCAGGCCAGCCGCGAGGCGACCGGCACCGCCGCGCACACGGTCGGCGTCCGAGATCGCGCGGCCCCACCGCCGGTGGTGTCGCGGTCGCCGACGCGCCGGCCCCACCCAAGCTCGGCTCGTTGAAGGCGCCGGGTGATCGGGTGTTCCTGCCCGTCGAGCGGTTCATCTACCGCCTGTGCGGCATCGACGACAGCCGGGAGCAGCGCTGGAGCGTCTACGCGCTCTCGCTGCTCGCGTTCAGCCTCGTCTCGGTGCTCGTGCTCTACGCGCTCCAGCGCTTCCAGGGCGCGCTGCCGCTGAACCCCAACGGCATGAAGGGCGTACCCGCACCGCTCTCGTTCAACACCTCGGTCAGCTTCCTCACCAACACGAACTGGCAGAACTACGCCGGCGAGTCGACGATGAGCTACCTGACCCAGATGGCCGGGCTGGCGGTGCAGAACTTCGTGTCGGCCGCCGTCGGGCTGGCCGTGGCCGTCGCGCTCATCCGCGGGCTGATCCGCCGTCGCAGCTCGACCATCGGCAACTTCTGGGTCGACCTGGTGCGTGGCGTGATCCGCCTGCTGCTGCCGCTCGCCTTCGTGCTTCGCCTCGTGTTCGCCGGCCTCGGCGTCGTCCAGAACCTGGCGGCAACGTCGTCGCCCACACGCTCGAGCACGCCATCCAGGTGATCCCCGGCGGTCCGATGGCCAGCCAGGAGGCCATCAAGGAGCTCGGGCACCAACGGCGGCGGCTTCCTGAACGCCAACTCGATCCACCCGTTCGAGAACCCGAACGGCCTCACCAACCTGATCCAGATCCTCGCCCTGCTGCTCATCCCGTTCAGCCTCACCTACGCCTTCGGCCGCATGGTGAGGGACCAGAAGCAGGGCTGGGTGATCTTCACCGCCATGTTCGTGCTCTGGCTCGGCCTCGGCCGCGCTCGCCATGGGGATGGAGACCCACGGGCAACCCGCTGCTGACCCAGCGCGGCGCCGAACCAGGCGGCCACCTCCACGCAGTCGGGCGGCAACATGGAGGGCAAGGACGTGCGCTTCGGGCCGGCGACCTGCGGTCTCTTCGCCGCCACCACCACCGGCACGTCGACCGGCGCCGTCGATCTGCCATGCACGACAGCATGACGCCGCTCGGCGGCATGGCCCCGATGGTGAACATGATGTTCAGCGAGGTCAGCCCGGGCGGTGTCGGCGCCGGCCTCTACGGCATGTTGATCTTCGTCCTGCTGGCCGTCTTCATCGCCGGGCTCATGGTCGGTCGCACGCCCGAGTACCTCGGCAAGAAGATCCAGGCGGCCGAGATGAAGCTGGTCGTGATCTACATCCTGGCCGTGCCGCTGGTGGTGCTGTGCTTCGCCGGCGCCTCGGTGATCCTCCACGGCGCCAAGGCGTCGATCCTCAATCCCGGTCCGCACGGCCTGAGCGAGGTCGTCTACGCCTTCACGTCGGCCTCGAACAACAACGGCTCGGCGTTCGCCGGGCTCAACGGCGCCACCGACTGGTACAACACGACGCTCGGCATCTGCATGCTCGTCGGACGCTTCGTGCTGATCGTGCCGGCGCTGGCCATCGCCGGATCGCTCGGGCGCAAGCAGCCGGTGCCCCCTTCGGCCGGCACGTTCCCCACCGGCACCCCGCTGTTCACCGGCCTGCTCGTCGGCGTCGTGGTGATCGTGGTGGGCCTGACCTACTTCCCCGTCCTGGCGCTCGGCCCCATCGTCGAGCACCTGAGCCTGTAGGAGAGACGTGACCGCCATCCAGCACGTCAACCAGCCCGAGGCCCCCGAACCCGGGGCGCGGCGAGCCGTCGCTGAAGAAGTCGCGCAGCCTCTTCGACCCCACCATCATGCGTCGCGCCGTCGGCGACAGCTTCAAGAAGCTCGACCCCCGCCTCATGGCGAAGAACCCCGTGATGATGGTCGTCGAGGTGGGCTCGGTGCTCACGACGATCCTCTTCTTCCGTGACCTGAGCTCGTCGACCGCGAGCGAGAACTGGTTCGCCGGGATGGTCGCGGCGTGGCTGTGGTTCACCGTGCTGTTCGCCAACTTCGCCGAAGCCATGGCCGAGGGCCGCGGCAAGGCCCAGGCCGACTCGCTGCGCAAGGCGCGGGCCGACACCGTCGCCAACGTGCAGCGCGCCGACGGGTCGATCGAGGAGGTGCCGAGCCCGCAGCTGCAGGTGGGCGACGAGTGCATCGTCGTCGCTGGCGAGCTGATCCCCGGCGACGGCGAGATCATCGACGGCATCGCGTCGGTGGACGAGTCGGCCATCACCGGCGAGTCGGCACCGGTCATCCGCGAGTCCGGCGGCGACCGGTCGGCCGTCACCGGCGGCACCCGTGTGCTGTCGGACCGCATCGTGGTGCGCATCACGGCCAAGCCCGGCGAGACCTTCCTCGACCGCATGATCTCGTTGGTCGAGGGGGCCAGCCGGCAGAAGACCCCGAACGAGATCGCGCTCAACATCCTCCTGGCCGGGCTCACGATCATCTTCCTGCTGGCCACGGTGACCTTGCAGCCCTTCGCGGTCTACTCCGGCGCGCAGCAGAAGATCATCACGCTGGTGGCGCTGCTCGTGTGCCTCATCCCGACGACGATCGGCGCGCTGCTGTCGGCCATCGGCATCGCCGGCATGGACCGGTTGGTGCAGCGCAACGTGCTGGCCATGTCGGGGCGGGCCGTCGAGGCGGCCGGCGACTGCTCGACCCTCCTGCTCGACAAGACCGGGACCATCACCCTCGGCAACCGGCAGGCGGCGGCCTTCATCCCGATGCCGGGCGTGAAGGAGAACGAGCTGGCCGACGCGGCCCAGCTCTCGTCGCTGGCCGACGAGACGCCCGAAGGTCGCTCGATCGTCGTGCTGGCCAAGGAGAAGTACGGCCTGCGCGAGCGCGAGCTCGAGGGGGCCGAGCTGATCCCGTTCACCGCTCAGACCCGCATGAGCGGCGTGATCATCGAGGGCCGCGACGTGCGCAAGGGCGCGACCGACTCGGTCAAGCGCTACGTCGAGGAGTCGGGCGGCACGATCCCACCCGAACTCGACGTGGAGGTCGAGGCCATCGCCACGCAGGGCGGCACGCCGCTGACGGTGGTCGAGAACGGCCGCATCCTCGGCGTCATCCAACTCAAGGACGTCGTGAAGTCAGGCATGCGCGAGCGCTTCGACGAGCTGCGGGCAATGGGCATCCGCACCGTCATGATCACGGGCGACAACCCGATGACGGCCCGGGCAATCGCCGAGGAAGCCGGCGTCGACGACTTCCTGGCCGAGGCCACGCCCGAGGACAAGATGGCGCTCATCAAGCAGGAGCAGGCCGGCGGCTTCCTGGTGGCGATGACCGGTGACGGCACCAACGACGCGCCGGCGCTGGCTCAGGCCGACGTCGGCGTGGCCATGAACACCGGCACGCAGGCGGCCAAGGAAGCCGGCAACATGGTCGACCTCGACTCGAACCCGACGAAGCTCATCGAGATCGTCGAGATCGGCAAGCAGCTGCTGATCACCCGTGGCTCGCTCACCACCTTCTCGATCGCCAACGACGTCGCCAAGTACTTCGCCATCATCCCCGCGATGTTCGTCGGGCGTGTTCCCCGCGCTGAACACCCTGAACATCATGCACCTGTCGAGTCCGAACTCGGCCATCCTCTCCGCCGTCATCTTCAACGCACTGATCATCGTGGCCCTCATCCCGCTGGCGCTGCGGGGGGTCAAGTTCCGGGCGGCCGGTGCGGCCGCGGTGCTGCGGCGCAACATCCTCATCTACGGCGTCGGCGGACTGATCGCCCCGTTCGTCGGCATCAAGGCCATCGACGTCATCATCACCGCGCTGGGAGTCAAGTGATGCGCAGACAACTCGTGCCCGCCCTCCGCATGGTGCTCGTCCTGACCGTGCTCCTCGGTCTCGCCTACCCACTGATCGGCAACGGGCATCGCCCAGGCCCTCTTCCACTCGACGGCCGACGGGTCCCTCGTGAAGGTCGACGGCAAGGTCGTCGGCTCGAGGCGCCTCGGTCAGACGTTCACCGACGACAAGTACTTCCAGGGCCGGCCGTCCGCCGCGGGCATCACTGCCAGCGGCTCGCTCGACGACCAGGGCCAAGCCGGTGATCCGAGTGACAAGAGCCTCATGAACAGCGGGGGCTCGAACCTCGGCCCGACCAACTCGACCCTTCTCGACGACGTGTCGCAGCGCGTCGCCGCCTATCGCAAGCTCAACGGCCTGAGCCCCGGGACCCCGGTCCCGGTCGACGCGGTGACCTCCTCTGGTTCCGGAGTCGACCCGCAGATCTCGGTGGCCAACGCCCGGCTGCAGGCGCCGCGCGTCGCCAAGGCCCGCGGCCTGTCGCTCGCGCAGGTCGACCAGCTCGTCGACAAGTACACCGACGGCCGTTCGCTCGGCTTCCTGGGCGACGCGGGGGTGAACGTGCTGGAGCTGAACCTCGCCCTCGACCGACTCTCCGGTTCGTAGACTCGACCCATGGCCCGCGGTCACCTGCGCATCTACCTGGGGGCGGCGCCGGGCGTGGGCAAGACCTACGCGATGCTCGACGAAGGCTGGCGCCGCCACAGCCGGGGCACCGACGTGGTCGTGGGCTACGTCGAGACCCACGGTCGGCCCAAGACCGCCGGCCAGTTGCGCGACCTCGAGATCGTGCCTCGACGGGAGATGACCCATCGGGGCGTGACCTTCGAGGAGCTCGACGTCGACGCGGTGCTGGCCCGCCAGCCACAGGTGGTGCTCATCGACGAGATGGCCCACACCAACGTGACCGGCTCACGCCACGCCAAGCGCTACGAGGACATCGAGGTGCTGCTCGAGGCGGGCATGGACGTCATCTCGACCGTGAACATCCAGCACCTCGAGTCGGTCAACGACGTGGTCGAGCGCATCACCGGGGTGAAGCAGCGCGAGACGGTGCCCGACGCGGTGGTGCGGGCGGCCGACCAGGTCGAGCTGGTCGACATGACCCCCGAGGCCCTCCGCCGACGCATGGCCCACGGGAACATCTACGCGGCCGAGAAGGTCGACGCCGCGTTGGGCAACTACTTCCGGGTGGGCAACCTCTCGGCGCTGCGCGAGCTGGCCCTCCTCTGGGTGGCCGACAAGGTCGACGCCGGCCTGCAGGACTACATGGAGGCTCAGGGCATCGAGGGGCCGTGGGAGACGCGCGAGCGCGTCGTCGTCGCGGTCACGGGATCCCCGAGTGGCGAGCACCTCATCCGGCGCGCGGCGCGGATGGCCCATCGGGCCAAGGCCGACCTGCTCGGCGTGCACGTGCAGTCGAGCGACGGCCTGGCCGCCGGGCCGTCCGACCTGCTCGAGGCCCATCAACGCCTGCTCGTCGACCTCGGTGGTGAGTACCACGAGGTCATCGGCACCGAAGTGGCCCGAGCCCTGACCCAGTTCGCTCGGGCCGAGAACGCCAGCCAGCTCGTGTTGGGTGCGACACGTCGCAACCGCTGGGTCGAGCTCACTCGTGGGTCGGTCATCAACGCCGTGCTCCGCGAGTCGGGCTCGATCGACGTGCACGTGATCAGCGACGACGCCGAGCTCGACTCAGCCCAGCAGACCGAGCCGTCGCTCTCGCTCGTGCGTCGCCGGCGGGTGCGCCTGTCGCGACGTCGCCAGGTCGCGGGGTTCCTCCTGGCGCTCGTCGGCATCCCCCTGCTGACGCTCGCGCTGGTGCCTCTGCGCAGCCACATCAACCTGTCGACCGACATGATGCTGTACCTCGTGCTGGTCATCGTCGTGGCGGTGGTCGGAGGGCTGTGGCCGGCGCTGCTCGCCGCGGTCGTGGCGTCGCTCGCGGTCAACTGGTACTTCACCGAGCCCGTCCACACCTTCACCATCGCCGAGGCCCAGAACCTCGTTGCACTCGGAACCTTCCTCGTCGTGGCGGTCATCGTCAGCACGCTGGTGACCAAGCTGGCCCGTCGTTCGGCCGACTCGGTGCATGCCCGAGCCGAGGCCGAGGCGCTGGCGCGGGTGGCCGGAGGCCTGGTCGGCAACGACGACGCGGTGGACGAGATGCTCGTCCATCTCCGCACCACCTTCGAGCTCGACGCGGTCAGCCTGCTGGTTCCCGACGGGGACGCGCCACGAACCGCACGCGGCGAGACGAGCTGGCGGGTCGAGGCCCAGGCCGGTGACCCGGCGCCGGCCACGCCCGCCGGACACCAGGCGCTCAGCCTCGCCGGTGGCGCGATGGTCGTGTACGACGGGCCGGCCCTGACCGTCGAGGACGAGCGCGTGCTGCGGGTGTTCGCCGCGCAGCTCAGCTCCGCGCTCGAACGCCGGCGGCTGCGCGCCGACGCCGCCGAGGCGGCCGCGCTGGCCGAGGCCGACGAGCTGCGAACCGCGATCCTGCGGGCCGTGTCGCACGACCTGCGCACCCCGTTGGCGTCGATCAAGGCGTCGGCCACGAGCCTGTTGCAGGACGACGTCGATTGGACGCCGGAGGCCCGGCAGGTCTTCCTGGCCACGATCGAGGAGGAGGCCGACCGGCTCAACGTGCTCGTGGGCAACCTGCTCGATATGAGCCGACTCGAGAGCGGCGTGCTCGAGGTGGCGTTGCGCCCCGTCGCCCTCGAGGAGGTCGTGGCCCGGGCGCTCGACAGCATCAGCCCGCCGTCTGGCCCGCTCGACGTCCAGGTCTCCGAGCGGCTGCCGCCGGTCGTGGCCGACCCCGGGTTGCTCGAGCGGGTCGTGGCCAACGTGGTCTCGAACGCGCTGCGGTACTCGCCCGACGACCGCACGGTGCGCATCGAAGCCGGCGAGGTCGGCAGCCACGTGCACCTCCGCATCATCGATCAGGGGCCTGGTGTCCGCCCCGCCGATCGTGATCGCATCTTCGAGCCGTTCCAACGCCTCGGCGACCGGGCCACCGGCACGGGTGTCGGCCTGGGCCTCGCCGTCGCGCGCGGGTTCACCGACGCGATGGACGGCGAGCTCTCCATCGAGGACACCCCTGGAGGTGGTCTGACGACTGTGATCGCGTTGCGCACCGCCCCCGACGCAGCCGCCCCACCTCCCACCGTCACGGCTGACCCGACGGTCGCGCCCGTCGCCGGATCGGGGGCGGGCGCGCGATGACCCGCGTGCTGGTGGTCGACGACGAGCCGCAGATCCGACGCGCCCTGGCGACGAATCTGCGCGCGCGTGAGTACGAGGTCGACCTGGCCGCGACGGGGGAGGAGGCGCTGCGTCTCGCGGCCGAGCGCCATCCCGACGTCGTCATCCTCGACATCGGCCTGCCCGGCATCGACGGCATCGAGGTCGTCCGCGGGCTGCGGGGGTGGAGCTCGGTGCCCATCATCATCCTGTCGGTGCGCGAGGACGAGCACGACAAGGTCGAGGCGCTCGATGCGGGGGCCGACGACTACCTGCCGAAGCCCTTCGGCATGAACGAGCTGCTGGCCCGCCTGCGGGCCGCGGTGCGCCGGGCGACGCCCATCGACGAGCTGCCCGTGATCGAGACCGAGGACTTCAGGGTCGACCTGGCGGCCAAGAAGGTCGTGCGCGACGGTGACGAGGTGCACCTCACCCCGACGGAGTGGGGGATCGTCGAGCAGCTCGTGCGCAACCGCGGCAAGCTCGTCACGCAGCGCCAGCTGCTCCAGGAGGTATGGGGTCCCGAGTACGAGACCGAGGCCAACTACCTGCGCGTGTACCTCGCCGGCCTGCGGCGCAAGCTCGAGCCCGAACCCGGCCGGCCGCGCTACTTCATCACCGAGCCCGGCATGGGGTACCGGTTCGAGATCGACGGCGTCTCCTGAACCGCCAAGCGGGCCGAAGTCGCTAACGTCCCGCCATGGAACCGGGTGTTCGGGCCAACCCGCTGCGCGAGCCCGCGCTCCACGCCGCCCGGCTGAACTTCGCCCGCTCCTTCCACACGCGCCTGCCTGACGCCGCGCCGACCCCCCTGCTCGAACTGCGGCCGCTGGCCGACGAGCTCGGCCTCGGCAGCCTGCTCGTGAAGGACGAGTCGGCCCGGCTGGGGCTGCAGGGCTACGAGGTGCTGGGTGCCGGCTGGGCGCTCTACCGCGAGTCGCTCAGCCGCCTCGGCCGCCGCCCGCCGAAGTGGAACGGGGTCGACGAGCTCCGGGGTGCGCTCGCCCCGCTCGGCCGGTTGAAGGTCGTGGCCGCGACCGACGGCGGATTCGGTGCCGGCGTGGCCCGCGCCGCCCGGCTCTTCGGGTTCGACGCCACCGTGTACCTGCCCGCCACCGCGGCGCCAGAGCGGATCGCGGCGGTCGAACGCGAAGGGGCTCGCGCGGTCGCCGTGGGCACGTCGTGGGACGACGCCATGGCGGCGGCGGCCACCGAGACGGCTGACGACGTGGTGCTGTTGAGCGAGTCGTCGTGGGAGGGCTTCGACGAGGTACCGACCTGGGTGACCGAGGGCTACGCGACCGTGTTCGAGGAGGTCGACGACGAGCTCGAGGCCCGGGGCCGTCCCGCCCCGGATGCGGTGGTGGCGCCCCTGGGGATCGGGGCGTTCGCGTCGGCGGCGGGCTCGTGGTACCGCACCGACCGCTTCTCCTCCGAGCTCTGGCTCCTCGGAGCCGAACCGACCGCCGCCGCGTGCTGGTCGGCATCGATCATCGCGTCGGAGCGCATCACGCTCCCCGCCACGGGCATCACCGTGATGGAGGGACTGGCGCGCGGCCTGCCTTCCGCGCTCGCGTGGTCGGTCGTGTCGCAGGCGTTCGACGCGGTGGTCGCGGTCGACGACACGCTCGCGATCGAGGCCGAAGCGCGGTTGGCGACCCACGGCGTGCTCGCCAGCCCGACCGGAGCCGCCGCCTTCGCCGGCGTCCTGCAGGCGCTGGCCGACCGGGCCGACGGCAACGAGGCGATCCCGCTCGGTCCCTCCGCCCGCGTGCTCGTGGTCATCACCGAGGGCACGGTCGGGTCCGGTCCGTGACGACAGAGGACATCGAACGCGCGGCCGAGCTGCTGGTGACCGGCGGTCTGGTGGCCGTGCCGACCGAGACCGTCTACGGCCTCGGTGCCTGGGCGGTCGACCCCGATGCGGTGGCGCGGATCTTCTCGGTCAAGGGCCGCCCGGCCGGCCATCCGTTGATCGTCCACATCGCCCACGGCGGCGATCTCGACCGCTGGGCGGAGGACGTGCCCGATCAGGCGGCCCGACTGGCGGCTGCGTTCTGGCCCGGGCCCTTGACGCTGGTCCTGCGGCGCAGCCCGCGTGTGCCCCCCGTGGTCACCGGCGGCCGCCCGACCGTCGGTCTGCGCGTGCCCGCCCATCCGGTGGCGCTGGCATTGCTCGCCGCGGTCGACCGACTGCGACCGGGCGACGCGGCCATCGCGGCGCCGTCGGCCAACCGGTTCGGCCGGGTGAGTCCGACCACCGCGGACCACGTGCGGGCCGACCTCGGCGACGAGGTCGACCTCGTGCTCGACGGAGGCCCGTGCGCGGTGGGTGTCGAGTCGACGATCGTCGATCTGGCCGGCGACCGCCCCGAGGTGCTGCGGCTCGGCGGCGTCGACGTCGCCGATCTGGCCGAGGTGCTCGGTGAGCGGCCATCGGTGGTCACCGCGCCCGACGCCGAGCCGGCGGCAGGATCCGGCGCGCGTGCGCCGGGGATGCTCGCGTCGCACTACGCCCCGCAGGCCCACCTGGTGCTGGTCGAGCCGGGCGACGGCCTGGTCGAGCGCGTGGCCCACCAGGTCGAGCGCGGCGCGGTGGGTGGCGGGAGCGTCGCAGTGCTGGCACCGGAGGCGCTGGTGGGCCTGCCCGCGGGCGCGGTCGAGCTCGAGCCGACGGGCCCGCCCGAGGACTACGCACGGGTCCTCTACGACCGGCTGCGCCAGGCCGACCGCCTCGGCGTCGACCTGATCGTCGCGGTCGCCCCCGCGCCGGGCGGAATGGGCGACACCGTGCGCGACCGCCTCACCCGCGCCGCCCACCCCATCCCGCGCACCCCCACCTGAACCTGTCAGCGGAGCGACTCCAGGGAGGTCGCTGGGCTGACAGGTTCCGCGCCGGGGGCGGTCAGGGGCGGCGGGCGCGGGCCAGGATGCGCTTGAACGCGTAGTAGTAGGGGCCGTCGGATCCGAGCTCGTCGACCAGTTGGTCGCGGTACGCCTGCTCGAAGTCGGCGTACCCGGCGTCGTCGAGCTGGGCGCGGTACCCCGTGAGCAGCGTTCCCTTCGTCCACTCGACGACGTCGGCCGCTGACGGCAGCTCGAATCCGTAGACGCGCAGCACGACGTCGATGTCGGTGAGGCCCAGATCGTGCAACACGGTCGCGTACTGCTCGGGCGCGAGCACGCTGACGGCACCACCCCGTACCTGGAGCCCACGTTCGGCCGCGAGCGCGGCGGCGGCGAGATGCGACGGGTGGTCGTGGTTGGCCGGCACCTGGAAGGCCAGCTGACCGCCGCCGGCCAGCCCGGCGACGAGTCGGGCGAGCAACGCCGGATGGTCGGGGACCCACTGCAGGGACGCGTTCGCGAACACGACGTCGACCGGCGCGGCCGGTGCCCATTCCTCGAGCCGGCCGAGGTCGAAGCGCACGCCCGGCGCGTCGAGATCGCGGGCCCGCTCGAGCATCGTCACCGAGTCGTCGATCCCGATCGTCTCCGCCGTGCCCAGGTGGCCGTGGAGCTCGACGGTCAGCTCGCCGGTGCCGCACCCGAGGTCCACCGCCCGACCTCCCGGTACCGGCTCGAGCTGGGCCAGGAGGTCGTCGAACGGCCGCCGGCGTTCGGCGGCGAAGCGGAGGTACTGGGCGGGGTCCCACGCCGATTCGGCCATGGTTCGAACCTACGGCTCGCCCGTCCAAAAGACAACACAAGTTCAATACAAGTTGAGCCGTCAGGGCAACGGCGAGCTAGGCCGTGATCAGCATCCCGGTCGTGACGCGCTGACGGCGGGCCACCTCGACGAGCAGCGTCTTGACGATCGACGGCGCGATGTCGAGCATCTGGAAGAACTCGCGACCGTCGAGCACGAGCAGCTCACCTGGGCTCACCATGGCGATGGTGGCCGTCCGCGGGCCTCCGTCGAGCAGCGAGAGCTCGCCGAAGAAGTCGCCGCGGCGATAGGTGGCGACCGTGTGCCCGTTGATCACGCACTCGGCCAGGCCGTCCATGACCAGCACGAACTCGCGGCCGGGCTGATCCTGCCGAGTGAGGGTGACGCCGGGCTTGGCGTGCACCAGTGTGCCCAGCTGGGCCACCGCGGCCATCTCGCGCCGGGTGCAGTTGGAGAAGAGCGGCATGTCGGCGAGCGACCTCGCGACGCCAGTCGGGACTCGTGCCAGCATCGTGTCTCCTCTCGTGCTGCACCAGATCGATGGAGACGCTCGAACGCGATCTCCAGACGACACAAGGAGCGTCCAACTGCGGGCCAGATACAGCGGACTTCTGGAGGACGCGCGAGTGGCGCTAGGTGACGACCTTGACCTTGCGGGTGTGCCAGCCGGTGGCGCCGTCGGGCTCCGGGGGAGCTTCCTTGCTGGTCTGCGTGTCCCCGGTGCCGTCGGTGGCGCGGACCCGCAACGTGTGCGTGCCGGGGGTCGCGTCCCAGGGGAGCATCCACTCGCACCACGTGTCCTTCGACAGCACGTGGGCCAGCTGGGCCTCGGTCCACGGACCGTCGTCGACCTGGACCTCGACCTTGCGGATGCCCCGGTCGGGGGCCCAGGCCACCCCCGCGATCGGCGTCGTCCCGGCCTTCACGGTGGATCCTTTGGGCACGTCGATGCGCGACTGGGTCTTGACGGGGGCCTCCTTGCTCCAGCCGAGCGGCACCCAGTAGGCGTCGAAGTCGTCGAGCCCGGTGAGCTCGATCTCGCTGAGCCACTTCGTCGCGGACACGTAGCCGTAGAGACCCGCGACCACCAGCCGGGCCGGGAACCCGTGAACCGTCGGCAGGGGTTCACCGTTCATGCCCACCGCCACGAGCGCGGTGCGGCCGTCGTCGAGGGCTGCGGTCGGGAAGCCGACGGTGAACCCGTCGACGGACCGCCCGACGATCTGCGTCCCGCCCTTCTGCACGCCGGCGCGCGCGAGCAGCGTCCGCAGCGGGACGCCCTGCCAACGCGCGTTGCCGACCAGATCGCCGCCGACGTCGTTCGAGACGCACGACAGCGTCACGGCTTCTTCGACCTGGTCCAACGCCTGGAGGTCGTCGAAGGTCAACGTGAAGGGATGGTCGACCTTGCCCGTGACCGACAGCTTCCAGTGGGCCACGTCGACCTGCGGCACGACGAGCGCCGTGTCGATGCGGTAGAAGTCACCGCTCGGCACGATGTAGGGGCTGAGCCCGTCGATGGGGAACGACGGCGTGCCCGGGGTGGTGAAGGCGGCGGGCGAGTCGGCCGGCACCAGCCGGTTGGTCGGCCGCACGAGGCGGATCTTGGCCCGGATGGCCTCGATCGAGGACCGGGCCCGCAGGGAGCGACCGGCCAGTGCGGCGGTGACGCCGAAGGCGCCGGCCGCCGCCGCCCAGCCGAAGAACGCTCGCCGACTGGCGGTCGTGTCGGTGGGTCGCGCCTTGATGGGGCGGTTCGAGGAGTTGGACGGCGGGGGAGCGGTGGGCAGCAGGTGACCGGACCGGGCCACCTGGAGCAGTGCGAACAGCACGAGCAGGCCGGCGGCCACCGAGAACAGGGCGGCGACGACCGCGAGTCCGGTCGACGCCAGCGGATCATTGGCGCTGGCCAGCACACCGACCAGCCCGAAGGCTCCGTACCCGACGACCGCGATCCACGGTCGGCGCCGAGCGGCTCCGCCCAGCAGTGCGCCGAGCAGGAGCGACACCACGACGATGCCGAGGACGAGCGACGGCTTGTCGGCCGTGCCGAGCGTCCTGATGGCGGTACGGGCCACGCCGCCGCCGGAGTCGCGGATGAACTCGTTGCCCACGCTGCCGACGAGCGACTGGTTGCGGCTCCCGAGGCCGGTGACGATCTCGCCGACGCCGAGGGCCACCCCGGCGGCGACCGCGCCGGCGAGGCGGGCCTGGCCGATGCTCGGACCCGGTGAGCCGTCGGTGACGGGACGTCCCGCCTGATTCCGCGTGCTCACCCCGGATTCGACCGTCACAGGATCTCTACGGTGCCAGAGCCGCCTCAGGATCAGGCGTCACGAGCCAGATGTTTCCCGGATCGTTAGGGCCGGCGGGCGTCAGGCCCGCCCGAGCATGGCGAGCAGCCGTTGCTCCTCGGACGATCCGGGCGGGGCCTCGGCGCGCGTCCCGAACATGCCGCTCGCGGCCAGCAGGTCGATCTGCGGCTCGACCACCTCGAGGGCCGTCGCGACCAGGTCGGGGTCGAGGGCGGTGGACTGGCCGGTCGAGGCGGCGACGTCCCACCCGTGGACGAGGACGTCGAGGAACCGATGCCCGCAGTAGATCTCGCCTGGCACTGGGCCGTACGACACCGCGACCGGTGCCTCCATAGCGCCGGCGGCGCGGAACGCGGCCGAGGCGGTCGGCACGGAGGCGTCATAGGCCGCGGCCGGGTCGTCGCCGAGCACGTCGCCGTCGTAGCGGTCGCCGACCTGGTCGATCGTCTGGCCCTCGACCAGCGGCGCCACCCACCAGTTGCCGGCGACGAGGTGGTTCACGAGCTCGCGGACGGTCCAACCGTCGCAGACGCTCGGCGAACCCCACTGGTCGGAGCCGACCCCGGCGACGAGCTCGCCGGTCGCGGCCAGGGCTCGGGCGTGGGCTTCGGGCAGGTCGATCGCCATGGTGGTCTCCTCATCCGCGCGGGCTGGTCGTCAGTCGACACGGCGTCGCCCACCCTGTCAACCGATCCGGCGTCGGACCGATCCGTGGCGACAGGCGAACCGATGTGAGACCGGCGGCGTAGACGACGGGGAGTGGATCCTGGATGTGACCTGCCCCGAAAGGACCTCGACATGTCGGTGAAGCCGCTGGACCGCGCACGCTGGCGCCTCGTCGCGCTGGCCGTCGGACTGATCCTGCTCGCCGCCGCCTGCGGTTCGTCCGGCTCCAAGACGTCGACCGGCTCGACCTCGGGGACGTCGACGGGCGCAACCTCGGCCGCCACCAGCGCCGCGTCCAGCTCCACCGCCAAGCCGGCCAAGACGGCCAAGCCGACGACGACGTCGGCCGCCTCGTCGTCGTCCACGGCCGCGCCGGCCACGACGATGGCACCGACGACGATGCCCGCGCACCAGCCGGCCACCACCGCCCCGCCGACGACCCACGCGCCGACCACCACGACCCGGCCGACCACCACCACGACCCACGGCACGACCACGACGACCGGCGGTGGCTACGGCTACTGAACCTGATCGCCGCTCGCCCTGAATCGGTGAGGGTGGATCGCACAGGCGGTGCCAGGCTGGCCGGGTGAACCCGGTCGTCATCGACGCCTCGCGCCTCCTCGACGCCCGCGCCGACGCGCGCACGGTCGTGCTCGTCGAGGGTGCGAGCGACCAGCTCGCGGTAGAGACGCTTGCGAGCCGGCTCGGCCGCGACCTTGCCGCCGAAGGCGTGGTCGTCGTCCCGATGGGCGGGGCGACCAACATCGGCCACTTCCTCGATCTGCTCACCACGGAACGGCCGGACCTCCGGTTGGCGGGGCTGTACGACGCCAACGAGGCGCCCGCCATCCGGCGCGGCCTCCAACGGGCGGGGTTGGCCCCCGATCCACCGCATGCCGACCTCGACACGGTGGGCTTCCACGTCTGCGTCGACGATCTGGAGGACGAGCTGATCCGCGCCCTCGGACCCGCTCGTGTCGAGGAGCTGCTCGATGCGGAAGGCGAACTGCGGTCGTTCCGGATCTTCCAGCAGCAGCCCGCCCAGCAGGGTCGCGCCACCGAGCGTCAGCTCCGCCGCTTCATGGGCACCCGCAGCGGGCGCAAGGCCCACTACGCGTCGGTGCTCGTGGAGGCACTCGCGCTGGTCGAGGTGCCACGCCCGCTGGCCCGGCTGCTGGCCGACGTGTGACCACCGCCCGTTGCGCGGCCGGTGTACGTTCGCCTCCGGGGCCGCTCAAGGCGGGGCGGTCCCGGAGGGAACGGAGGTTGGGACCATGGTTCGTGCACTGCGGGTTGCAGGGGTCGGGCTGGCGCTCCTCTTGCCGGTGGTCGTGGCGGCCGCGGCGCCAGTGGCGGCAGCCGGATCGACCATCTCGGTGACCCCGTCGTCGGTGGCCGCCGGCGTCACGGTGACCGTCTCGGGCTCGATCCCGACCAGCGGTGCGGGGTCGTGCCCGGCTGGTGACGGGGTGACGCTCACGTCGACCGAGGCGCTGTTCCCCCAGGGTGGCTTCGGCCCGACCGCGCCGCGGTCGGCGTCCGGCTCCTTCTCGGTCACCTACCAGGTGCCGAGCTCGACGCCCGCCGGGACCTACTCGATCGGGATGCGCTGCGGTGGTGGCAACGTGGGCATCTCCGCCACGTTGACGGTGACCACCGCGACGGCTCAGCCCGTTGCCGGGCAGCCCGGCTTCACCGGCTGAGCCACGAACGCCGCGGTACGGTGCCCGCCGGCACCACGACCGCGACCTGGGAGCACGGCAGGTGAGCTACGCCTTCGACCCGGAGCTTCGCCCTCTCCTCGACATGCTGCCGAGCACGGGCATCGCCGATCTCGAGTCCGCCCGGTCCGGCCTCGCGGCGTTGATCGAACCGCTGAACGCCGGCATCGACACGACCGGTGTCGCGATCACCGACCACGAGGTGCCCGGACCGGACGCCGCGGCTCCCGTCCACGTGCGGGTGCACGCTCCCGAAACCGAGGTCGACCGCGGTCGACCGGCGTTGCTCGACATCCACGGCGGCGGTTTCGTGTCGGGCACGTTGGAGATGGAGCACGGGTTCGCGGTCACCGTCGCCCGCGAGCTCGGCGTCGTGGTCGTCACCGTCGAGTACCGGTTGGCTCCTGAGCATCCGTTCCCGGCGGGACTCGAGGACTGCTACGCCGCGCTGCGTTGGCTCCACGACCAGGCCGGGCCGCTCGGCGTCGACCCCGGCCGCATCGGTGTAGGGGGTCAGAGCGCGGGGGCGGGCTCGCGGCCGCGACGGCCCTGCTCGCCCGCGACCGGGGCGGCCCGCCGCTGTGCTTCCAGTTCCTCGGCATCCCCGAGCTCGACCACCGGCTCGAGACGACGAGCATGCGAACCTTCGTCGACACCCCGCTGTGGAACCGCCCCAGCGCCGAGCTCAGCTGGCAGTACTACCTCGGTCCGGAGCCGGGCGAGGTCTCGCCGTACGCCTCGCCGGCCGTCGCCGCCGACCTGCACGGACTGCCACCGGCCTACGTCACGACCATGGAGTTCGACCCGCTGCGCGACGAGGGGATCCTCTACGCGCTGCGGCTGATGGAGGCCGGCGTCTCGGTCGAGCTCCACTCCTATCCGGGCACCTTCCACGGCTCCGCGGCCATGCCCACGGCGGCCGTGTCCCGGCGAGGGGCGGCGGAGCTGCTCGGTGTGCTGCGTCGCGGGCTGCGGGTCGACGCCCCCGCACCCTGAACCGGTGGGACGGGCGGAAATTCCGGCTCGGTGACCTACCTACCGACTGGTCGGTAGGCTAGAATCCGAGGGGTCAACCCGCTCCCCCCAGGATGCCTACGGATGCCCTCCACGCCTGCGGTCCTCGACCGTTCCCCGAGCCCTGAGCCCCCGAGCGCGGCGGCGTCGGACCCCGCCGAGCGGTCGCCTGACGAGCGGGTCAACCGGATCACCTCGATCCCGTTCGTCATCCTGCACCTGCTGCCGCTGCTCGTGATCTTCACGGGCGTGTCGCGCACGGCGGTCGTGCTGTGCGTCGTCCTGTACTTCGGGCGCATGTTCTTCATCACCGCCGGCTACCACCGCTACTTCTCCCACCGCAGCTATCGGCTCAACCGGTTCTGGCAGTTCGTGTTCGCGTTCGGCGGTGGCACGGCGGCGCAGAAGGGCGCGCTCTGGTGGGCGTCGCACCACCGCGACCACCACCGCTACAGCGACACGCCTCGCGACGTCCACTCACCGACGCAGAAGGGCTTCTTCTGGAGCCATGTCGGTTGGATCCTCTGCGACAAGTACGCGGCCACCGACTACGACCGCATCAAGGACTTCGCCAAGTACCCCGAGCTCGTGTTCCTCAACAAGCAGGACTGGATCGCGCCGTGGGTGCTGGGCTTCGCCTGCTTCTTCATCGGCGGGTGGAGCGGCCTGCTGATCGGCTTCTTCCTGTCGACGGTGCTGCTTTGGCACGCGACCTTCACGGTCAACTCGCTCGCGCACGTCATGGGCCGCCGGCGCTACGCCACCGAGGACACGAGCCGCAACTCCGTGCTGATCGCCACCCTCACCATGGGCGAGGGTTGGCACAACAACCACCACTACTACCAGGCGTCGGCCCGTCAGGGCTTCTTCTGGTGGGAGTGGGACCCGACCTTCTACGTGCTCAAGGTGCTCAGCTGGCTGCACATCGTCCGGGGCCTGCGCACGCCACCCGAGCGGGTTCGCGCCGTCAACCGCGTCGCCCAGGGCACCTTCGACATCGGCATGTTCCGGGCCCACTGGGGCAAGGCGACCAGAGCCGTCTCGAGCTCGCACGTGGTGCAGGTCGTCCACGACGGCCGCGTGACCGCGGGCGAGGCGCTGGCGACCCGCAAGCAGTCGCTCGAGGGCTTCGTGCACTCGTCGCTCGAGTCGGCCGAGGAGCTGGCCCGGGCCAGCCGAGTGAGCCAGCGCGAGCTCGGCCTCGAGAGCTGAACCGGGGTCGGCCCGGGAGTTGAGTCCGGGCGGACGGGGGTCGATGATGGGGACATGAGCGATCCTCAGATCGTCGACGACCGGGACGCGGCCCCGTCGGCGCCGGCGTCGGTGTTCGCCGCCATCGTCTCCGACCAGTTCGGTGAGTTCGACTGGGAGGATCCCTGGCCCACCTACGACCGCATGCGGACCGAGGCGCCCGTCTGGATGAACGACCTGGGCGAATGGGTGATGACGCGGCACGCCGACTGCGAAGCCGTGCTGCGCGACCCAAGGTTCAGCTCGAATCCGGTGCACCGCGACCCGCCGATCGTCTTCGACGACTCGTTCCCGGATCTCGCCGCCGTCGACTCACACGTGCTGCTGTTCATGGATCCGCCCGACCACACCCGTCTGCGCGGTCTCGTCAGCAAGGCGTTCACCCCGCGAACCGTCGAGCGCCTTCGGCCACGCATACAGGAGCTGGTCGACGGCATCCTCGACGAG
Organism: uncultured Microthrixaceae bacterium; assembly: GCA_963776435.1. Classification (GTDB taxonomy): domain Bacteria; phylum Actinomycetota; class Acidimicrobiia; order Acidimicrobiales; family Acidimicrobilacustridaceae; genus UBA4742. Next base: position 1,200,202 of record CAVZMK010000010.1, on the reverse strand, counting down.
GCGGCCGAGCGTGGGTCGCTCGACGTCGTCGCCGACCTCGGCTACGAGCTGCCGGTCACGGTGATCTGCGAGCTCATGGGAGTGCCGCTCGCCGACCGCTCGCAGTTCGCCGGATGGTCGTCCGACGCGTCGCGGCTGCTCGACGGCTTCATGACCCCGGACGAGCTGCAGGCCGGACTCATGGCGGCGATGAGCTTCTTCGCCTACTTCAACACCCTGTTCGACGAACGCCGCCAGAAGCCGGGAGACGATCTCATCAGCGCGCTGCTCGCGGCTGAGGAGGCCGGTGACCGGCTGGCCCCCGAGGAGCTCAGCAGCATCGTGGTGCTGCTGTTCATCGCCGGGCACGAGACGACGATGAACCTCATCGGCAACGGGACGCTCGCGCTGCTGCGCCAGCCGGACCAGCTGGGGCGCTGGCGCGCCGATCCCTCGCTCGACGCCCCCGCCATCGAGGAGCTGCTGCGGTTCGATCCATCGGCGCACATCACCGGGCGCACCGCCACCGAGGACATCGTTGTCAACGGTCACCCGGTGCGGAAGGGCACCGGCGTCATCACGCTGGTGGCGGCGGCCAACCGCGATCCGGCCCGCTTCGACACGCCCGCCCGCCTCGACCTGGGTCGGGCCGACAACCACCACCTGGCCTTCAGCCAGGGCATGCACTACTGCCTGGGCGCAGCGCTGGCCCGGCTCGAGGGCCAAATCGCCATCGGCAGCCTGGTGCGGCGTTTCCCGGGCATCGAGTTGGTCGAGCAGCCCGTCCACCGCGACCACTTCGTGCTCCGCGGCCTGAAGTCATTGCAGGTGAGTGTCTGAGCCGTCTACGCGGCGGGAACCCAGCCGAGAGTGCCGCCGACCGAGTCGGTCGGCTCGACGCCGCCCGCGGAGCACCAGGCGAGCTGCAGCGAGAGGCTCCGGCGGGGGACCCCGCCGGGATGCCGGGCGGTCTGTGTCAGGACGAAGCTCTCAGAGACGTCTACCAGCCCGGACGGGCAGCTCGCCCCGCTCGGGACATACTCGGTCCCCGTGGCCGTCCCGGAGCTGGCGCGACCGTCGGGTTCGGCCAGCGTGAACGTCCCCGCCACGAAGATGTTGATCAGGTCGGGCTCGACCACGCCGCCCCTGGTCGTCGATCGCGTGGGGCGACTGAACGGGAGGGCCACCGAGGTGATGCACAGGTCGAGGTGCAAGGAGCCGGGTCGCGGCGCGGTCCCGACGGTCACGTCGATCACCACGTGTCCCTCGATAACCGCGTGGTAGACGTCGCACGCCGGCGTCGTGTCGTCGGAGGTGCTCGTCCCCGCGACCGTCCACGCCCGACGTGGTCCGCCGGTGCGGGCGGCGCCGGCAGCGCCCGTCCCCACCATGGTCGTCGAGACCATGGATGCCACTGCGACGGCGGCCAGCAACCTGCGCATCGCAGACCCCCTCGTCCACCGATGTCGTCGTGGCCAGCGTGGCACGGTTGTGCCGTCGAGCCCAGGGCCAGCTCGCGATGATGACTTGACTCCGCGGGCGTTCCTGCCGATACTCCTAGGGATGCCCGCGACCACCGGACTCCTCCTTCTCATGTAGGCGAGCGCCACATACCGGCGCTCGCCGAAGCTCCTGTGCCTCCGGGCCGGGAGCTTCTTGCGTTTTCCAGGCCCGATACACCGACCAACCCGTCCCAGCGAGAGGTACACCTCGATGCCACCCCAGCCCGTACACCCGAAGAAGATGCCGTTCGAGAAGTACGTGCCGTTCCTCCCGCTCACGCTGCCCGATCGCACCTGGCCGGACCAGCGCACGACCAAGGCACCCCGGTGGTGCTCGGTCGACCTGCGCGACGGCAACCAGGCGCTCATCGACCCGATGGATCCCGAGCGCAAGCGCCGGATGTTCGACGTGCTGGTGAAGATGGGCTTCAAGGAGATCGAGGTCGGGTTCCCGTCGGCCAGCCAGCCCGACTTCGACTTCGTCCGCCAGCTCATCGAAGAGGACATGATCCCCGACGACGTGGTCATCCAGGTGCTGACCCAGTGCCGGCAGGACCTCATCGAGCGCACCTACGAGTGCATCGCTGGCGCGCCCCGGGCGATCGTCCACTTCTACAACTCGACCTCGGTCCTGCAGCGCCGGGTCGTGTTCGGCCTCGACCAGGCCGGCATCACCGAGATAGCCGTCAACGCGGCCCGGTTGTGCCGCAAGCTCGAGGAGACGATCCCGGCCACGGACGTGCGCTACGAGTACTCGCCCGAGAGCTACACGGGCACCGAGACCGGGTACGCGGTGGAGATCTGCGAGGCGGTGGCCGACGTGATCGAACCCACGCCCGAGCGGCCGCTGATCATGAACCTGCCGGCCACCGTCGAGATGTTCACGCCGAACGTCTACGCCGACACGATCGAGTGGTTCCTGCGCACCGTGCGCAACCGCGACTCGGTGGTGCTGTCACTGCACCCGCACAACGACCGGGGGACGGCCATCGCGGCCGCCGAGCTCGGTGTCATGGCCGGCGCCGACCGCGTCGAGGGCACGCTGTTCGGCAACGGCGAGCGAACGGGCAACGTCGACCTGATCACCCTGGCCATGAACCTGTTCAGCCAGGGCGTCGATCCCGAGCTCGACATCACCGACATCGACGCGCTGCGGCGCACGGCCGAGTACTGCAACCGCCTGCCCGTGCACGAACGCCATCCCTACGTCGGCGACCTCGTCTACACGTCGTTCTCCGGCTCGCACCAGGACGCCATCAAGAAGGGCTTCGCCGCGCTCTACGCCGAGTCCGAGGCGGCCGGTCACGGTCGCGACTACGAGACCTGGGGTGTGCCGTACCTGCCGATCGATCCGGCCCATGTGGGGCGCGACTACGAGGCGGTGATCCGCGTCAACAGCCAGTCCGGCAAGGGCGGCGTCGCCTACATCATGGAGTACGAGCACGGGTTCGAGCTGCCCCGCCGGCTCCAGATCGAGTTCTCGCGCAGCATCCAGACCATCACCGAGGACACCGGCACCGAGATCAGCCCGACGGCGATGTGGGACACGTTCACCCACACCTACCTCCCCGAGGAGCCGTCGATCGAGCTGCGCAGCCACGAGGTCGTCACCGATGCCGACGAGGTGGCGTCGTTGACCGCCCAGCTTCTCGTCGACGGCGAGCCGGTCACGATCCACGGGCAGGGAAACGGGCCGATCGACGCGCTCGTCGTCGCCCTCCGCTCCGGTCTCGGCCTCGAGCTCGGCGTCGTCGACTACCACGAGCACGCCATCGGCGCCGGCGCCGACGCCAGGGCCGTCGCCTACGTCGAGACGATCGACGCCGAGGGCGTGACCCGCTGGGGCATCGGTACCCATCCCAACATCGTCACCGCCTCGCTGCGCGCCGTCCTGTCCGCGGCCGAACGCTCCCGCCGCGGCGACCAAGGTCGCTGACGCTATGCCCTTCGGTCGGCAAGCCTCCCTGCGGGCGCCTTCGGCATCCGGGTCTCACCGTTCGTGCGGCTGCGCTCTGCTCCGCCGCGTCTGATCAGTCGAACTCGATGGCGCTGAAGCCGCCGAGCTTCGACAGGTTGTGGCGGGCGTTGATCATGCGGACCGTGCCCGACTTGGACCGCATCACGAGCGACTGGGTGGTCGAACCGTTGCGGTCGTAGTGGACGCCCTTCAACAGCTCACCGTCGGTGATGCCGGTGGCGGCGAAGAAGCAGTTGTCCCCGGCGACCAGGTCGTCGGTGCCGAGCACCCGATCAAGGTCGTAGCCGGCCTCGATGGCGGCCTGGCGCTCGGTCTCGTCGCGGGGCCAGAGCCGGCCCAGGATCTCTCCGCCCATGCACTTGAGCGCGGCAGCAGTGATCACGCCCTCGGGCGTGCCGCCGATGCCGAACAGGATGTCCGCCCCCGAGTCGGACCACGCGGTCGAGATGGCGCCGGCCACGTCGCCGTCGGGGATGAGCCGGACGCGGGCCCCGGCGCGGCGCACCTCTTCGATGAGCGCGTCGTGACGATCACGCTCGAGGATCACGGCGGTGACGTCGCGCACCGACTCGCCCTTGGCCTCGGCCACCGCCTGCAGGTTCTCGGTCGGGGTGCGGTTGAGGTCGATCACCCCGCGGCACTCGGGCCCGACCGCGATCTTCTCCATGTAGACGCAGGGACCGGGGTCGAACATGGTGCCGCGCTCGCTGACGGCGATGACGGCGATGGCGTTGCCCCGGCCCTTGGCCGTCAGCGTGGTGCCGTCGATCGGGTCGACGGCGATGTCGGTGGCCGGACCGGTGCCGTCGCCGACCAGCTCGCCGTTGAACAGCATCGGCGCCTCGTCCTTCTCACCCTCGCCGATGACCACGAAACCGGCCATCGGCACGCTGCCCAGCGTGATCCGCATGGCGTCGACGGCGGCACCGTCGGCGCCCTCCTTGTCGCCCCGCCCCATCCACCGGGACGCGGCCATCGCGGCCGCCTCGGTGACCCTGACGATGTCGAGGGCGAGGTTGCGGTCGGGTTGGGTCGAAACGCTGTCGGCCATGGCCCGACAAGGTAGTCGGGCGGCCGATGGAGGGCCGTCAGACCGGGCTGCGACGGGTCAACAGGTGCCAGGCGGGTAGTTGCCGGGGTGCTGCATGCAGATGAAGTCGAGGACGAGCCGGACGATGTTGACGATGACGGCGTAGGGCAAGACCGTGGGCTGGTCCGCATAGGAGATCGTCTCGGTGACCGGCGGTTGTGCCTGCCCCGCGAGCCAGAGGTCGCCGTTGGTGTTGTCCATGATGGCAGGATCGGCCTTGCCGTCCCCGTCGTAGTCGGCCGCGGCGGGGAGATACGGATCGACGACCCCGTTGACCGCGAACGCCGCCACCTTGGTCGCGTGCCCGGCGACGTACCAGTTGCCGCCGTTCTGCTCGGTGAGCGCGGCCTGGGCGTGACCGACCCCGTCGTAGTCGGCGGGGACGGGGATGACCGCAGGGTCGCCGACCGTCACGACCGGAGCCAGGGTCTTGACCGTCGTGCCCGTCTTCGACGAGACGTAGTAGAAGGTGCCGTCGGTGGGTCGGTACACGGCGATGTCGGTCTTGCCGTCGCCGTCGTAGTCACCGGGGACGGGGACGTCGTAGCCGATATTGCCGCCGGCGACCGGAGAACGGCCGAACCGGACCGAGCCGCTGCGGCCCATGATCCACCACGAGCCGTTGACCTGGTCGTAGTAGGCGGGGACCGTCTTGCCGGTGCCGTCGTAGTCGCCCGGCACGGGGAGCAACGTCGGTGGCGGTGTGGACATCGTGAGAGGGATTCCGGGCGGGCCGGCGGGCATGCCGGCCGGGTCGTAGACGATCGGGTCGGCCAGCGCAGTCGAGATCCACGAGGTGCCCCGCAGGACGGCCGGCTCCCACTTGCCGTCGCCGTCGTAATCGCCGGGGACCGGGGTGTCGTCGGCCTGGCCCACGAACAGCGGCGTCGTCTGGCCGGGATCGATGTAGCTCGGGATCCGGTGGAGCTGGTCGGGGTAGTCGTAGTGGATGTACACGAGGTCGGCCTTGCGGTCGCCGGTGAAGTCGCCCGGCACCGCCTCGCAGGCCGCGGCCAGCACGATCAATGCGACTGCTGCTGCGACGACCTGCACCCGGCGTCGCCGCGTGCCGTCGCGCCTCGGTCCCGTCCGTCCCGCTGTCGTTCAACCCCTGCCTCCGGTGGCCTTCCCCAGCCTCGGATCGTCATCGACCGCCACCCGCAGGGGCTTGAGCCGCCGGCGTCGTCCGCCTCGACCCGCGGCATCGGACCGCAGTTTCGAACCATCGAACGCCACCCGTAGTCTACCCGTGCCGGTGGTCGCCCGAAGCCGCCGGCGGGTCGGGGAGGGACCGTGGCGATCACTGCAGACCGGCCGGCGCGAGGGGGACACGCGCGGCCCTCCGGGCCAGGCTGATCGCCAACCGGAACTACCGGTGGATCGTGCTCGTCAGCGTCCTGCTGGGCCTGCTCAGCGTCAACATCACCTTCACCATCTTCAACGTCGCGCTCGTCGAGATCGCGCTGGACCTCCACACCACCCAGAACACCTTGACCTGGGCCATCACGGGGCCGCTGCTGCTGGTCGGTGTGGCCGCGCCGACGGCGGGTCGCATCGGCGACCTGCACGGTCACCGTCGCCTCTATCTCTTCGGGCTGAGCGGTGCGCTGCTCTGCGCGGTGCTGACGGCGAGCGCGCAGGGTGTCGGCTGGCTGATCGGCGCTCGCCTCCTGTCGGGGATCGAGGGCGCGTGCACCACCGCGGCGTCGTGGTCGTTGTTGTTCCGGGTCTTCCCTCCCGAGGACCGGACCAAGGTGCTCGGGTGGTGGTCCCTCGTCGGTGCCGGCGGGCCCGTGCTGGGCGTCGCGCTCGGTGGACCGATCGTCCAGTCGTTCGGATGGCGTTGGATCTTCGTCGTCCAGGCGCCGCTCATCGCCGTCGCCCTGCTGGTCAACTCGGTCGTGCTGCGCGAGACCGAACCGACCGAGGGCGAACGCCTCGACGTGGCCGGCGCCGCGCTCCTGGCGCTCGGCATCGGTTCGCTCCTGTTCGGATTGAACAAGAGCACCGACTGGGGATGGACGAGCACGGGCGTGCTCGTGAGCCTGGCGTTGTGTCCGCTGGCTCTGGCCACGTTCGTGTTCGTCGAGCGCCGCGCCACCGATCCGCTGTTGCCACTCGAATGGCTGGGGCGCCGAAACTTCTCGTTGCCGTGCGCCTCGAGCCTGTGCGCCAACTTCGCGTACATGGGCGGCTTCTTCCTCACGCCGCTGCTGCTCGAGCGCGGTTTCGGCTACAGCGTCTCGCACGCGGGCTATCTCCAGATCGCTCGTCCGCTCACCTTCTCGATCGCGGCGCCGGTGGCGGGCTACCTCGCCGTCCGCACCGGCGAGCGGGCGGCGTCGGTCAGCGGCGTCGCCGTGATCGTGCTCTCGATGCTGCTGTTCGCCAGCCTCCAGGCCCCCGGCAACGACGTCGTGATCGTGATCGCGCTCGCCCTGTCGGGCATGGGCATGGGCGTGGCCGCACCGTCGCTGTCGGCCAGCCTGGCGAACGCGGTCGAGTTGGCGCGGATGGGTACGGCCAGCGCGGCGATGCAGATGACGGGACAAGTGGGCGCGGTGGCCGGCATCCAGATCATGGAGACCGTGCAGGTCGCCCGCCAGCACGTCGCCGGGGTGGTCGGCTCGTTCAGCGAGGCCTACCTGGTGGGCGCGGCGGCGGCCGCTCTCGGCGTGCTGGCGGCCGCGTTCATCCGCCGATCGGTGCCCGAGGAGGCGCCGTTCGTCCCCGTGGAGCCCATGGTCGGCTGACCACTCGCGAAGGGGTGGGCGATACTGGTGGCCATGGGTGCAACCGAGTGGCGGGCCGCGATCGAGTCGGCCAAGACGCGCGATATCGATTTCGAGACCATGTCGGGGGTGCCGCTCGACCCGCTCTACGGCCCGAGCGACGGCGGCGAGGCCCCTGACGAGCTCGGCTGGCCCGGCCAGTTCCCCTACACGCGCGGGCCCTACGCCTCGATGTACCGCTCGAAGCTCTGGACGATGCGGATGTTCGCCGGGTTCGGCACCGCCATCGACACGAACCGGCGGTTCCGCGAGCTGCTGGCCGCCGGCGGCGACGGGTTGTCGACCGCGTTCGACCTGCCGACGCTCATGGGCCGCGACAGCGACGACCCGCTGGCCGAGGGCGAGGTCGGCAAGTGCGGCGTGGCAGTGGACACGCTGGCCGACATGGAGGATCTCTACGCCGGCATCGACCTCGGCTCGGTGAGCACGTCGATGACCATCAACTCGCCGGCCGCCGTGATCTTCGCGATGTACATCGCGGTCGGCGAGAAGTCCGGCGTCGAGCGTCGCCACCTGAGCGGCACGCTGCAGAACGACATCCTGAAGGAGTACCAGGCGCAGAAGGAGTTCGTGTTCCCGCCGCGGCCGTCGATGCGCCTCGTGGCCGACACCATCCGCTTCTGCGCGGCGGAGATGCCGCGCTGGCACCCCGTGTCGATCTCCGGCTACCACATCCGCGAGGCCGGCTCGACGGCTGCGCAGGAGCTGGCGTTCACCGTGGCCAACGGGTTCGCCTACGTGGAGCTGGCGCGGGCCGCGGGCCTCGACGTCGACCAGTTCGCCCCGCGGCTCAGCTTCTTCTTCAACGCCCACATCGACTTCTTCGAGGAGATCGCCAAGTACCGCGCCGCCCGCCGCATCTGGGCCCGGTGGATGCGTGACCACTACGGCGCGACCGATCCCCGTTCGATGACGATGCGCTTCCACACCCAGACCGCCGGGGTGTCGCTCACCGCCCAGCAGCCCGAGCTCAACATCGCCCGGACCGCGATCGAGGCGCTGGCCGGCGTCCTCGGCGGCACGCAGAGCCTGCACACCAACTCGATGGACGAGGCGCTGGCGCTGCCCACCGACAAGGCGGCGCGCATCGCCCTGCGCACCCAGCAGGTGATCGCCTACGAGACCGGCGTGACCAACGTCAGCGACCCGCTCGGCGGCTCGTGGTTCGTCGAGGCCCTGACCGACGAGCTCGAGCGCCAGGCCGAGGACATCTTCGCCACGCTGGCCGAGCGAGGTGGCGGCTCGATCCTCGAAGGCGTGTACCAGGGCATCGACGACGGCTGGTTCCAGGGCGAGATCGCCGACGCCGCCTACCAGTTCGAGCGCAAGCTCAACGCCGGGCGGCGCATCCTCGTCGGTGCCAACGCGTTCACCGAGGGGGGCGACGACGAGGGGCTCGAGCTGCTCCAGATCACCGCCGAGCAGGAGCAGACGCAGATCAAGCGGCTCGGCGAGGTCAAGGCCGATCGCGACGCGCGAGGCGGTTCGGGCGAGCCTGGCGCGCGTCGCGGCCGACGCGGCGCGGGCCGAGACGAACCTCATGCCCGCGCTGATCGACGCGGTCCTCGCCTATGCGACCGAGGGCGAGATCATGGCGACGCTGGCCGACGTGTTCGGTCGCCACGTCGAGACCCCCGTCATCTGAGCGGCCGGCCGGCGGGGACCCGGCGCGGCCGTGGGCGCCGCGTGCAAGGATGCACCGATGGCGACGATGCAGTGCCCGGAGTGCGGGCGTGAGTACGCCCTGAGCGCGACCCGTTGCACGGTCGACGACGCCGAGTTGGTCGAGACGCTCGCCGGTGACGCGTCCGGGGACACCTGGTCCGAAGCGGCGGTCGATGCGGCCCACGACGCCGTCGTGACGCCCGACGAGGACGACGATGCGGACGACGACTCCGATGACGATCCGACGATCCTGCACGCGAGCAGGTCGCCTACGAGCTGAGCGAATGGTCGAGCCAGGACCGGGTGCTGCTCGAGCAGCTGCTGGCCGGCGCAAATGTGGCTCGGGCCTGGGAGGGCACCGATCTCGTCGTACGGGCCGCCGACGAGGAGCTGGTCGACGAGCTGGTCGAGCAGGTGCGGGCGACCGACCAGCCGGTCCTCGATCCGGAGGCCGACAAGCTCGTGTTCGAGGTGAACGACTGGAGCTCGGAGCAGCTGGCTGCGCTCACCGACGGGCTCGCGGACCAGGGCATCGCCTACGAGTTCGACATCGAGGGCGACCTCGTGGTCCTGGCCAGCGCCGAGGACGAGGTCGAGGCGCTGCTCGACGGCATCGAGTTCGGTCCCACCGAGTCCGCGGCGCAAGACGGCGACACCGACGACGCGGACGACGGCCTCGAGACCGCCTCGATCCTCTCGGATCTGTTCGTGGCCTGCGATCGTCTCAAGAAGAGCGCGACCGACCACGAAGGGGTGCTGGGCGTGGTGTCGTCGGCGGAGCGCCTCGACGGGCGACCGCTGCCCTTCGGCTACGTGCCGTCGGTGTGGAAGGACATCCAGACCCGGGCGGGCCGCCTGCGCGACGAGCTCGATGCCGACGACGCCGAGGACGAGGAGCTGGAGAGCCAGGCCCTCGAGCTGTGGGCCCTGCTGCGCCAGTACGTCTGATCCGTGGGCCGTCGGGCGCTCGTCCGACCCTCGCGATCGTCAGGAGCCCGGTTAGCGTGACCGCATGATCGTCGCCGAGCTGGAGGTGTACCACTCGCGCCCGATCGCCCCGACCCGTCGCGTGTCGCTCGGCAAGATGATGCTCCCGGCCGACCCGCCGCCTGGCTTCGGCGGCATCCTCCTCGGCGGCATCGTCGCCAACCACATCGGCGCGATCGATCCCGATCTCGTCCCCGATCTGACGCGGCTGACCACCGAGCTCGAGGACGGCCGGCGCATCCCCCAGCCGCGGCTGCGCCACCGCCTCCAGGAGGACAAGATCGGTCTGCAGCGGAGCCGGCACCGGTTGATCGGCCAGGGCGAGGCGCTGCACTTCGAGTTCGACGATTCGCACAGCTTGCCCGCCCAGCAGGTGCTCGCCGCCATGTACGCCGCCGGTCGCCTCGACCCGTCCGTGCGCCATGGGGTCATGACCGCGGTGCGCCGGGCGATCCGGTGGCAGGGCACGGTCGGCGACGACCTCATCTCCGTGCTGGCCGGTGTCGGCGTGGGCCGACCGCTCTCGACGCACGCGCTCGAGGACCCACGGTCGTGGGCGATCGGGATCCTGGGCCTCTCGCAACGCCCGAACCCACCCTCGTCCAACGGTGGGTCCGCCGGCTCCACGACGGGTCGCGCCGCGGTGCAGCGCCGGTTCCGCGAGCAGGTGCGGGCCGCCCATCCCGACCACGGCGGCGATGTCGACGCGGCCGCCCAGCGGATCGCCGAGCTCACCGAGGCTCGGCGCATCCTGCTCGGTTGATGGCCCGCACCGCGACGCGCCGCCGGCCGGGCGCGCTGCTCCTCGCCCCCGGCGCCGGTGCCGATCGCAACCACCACACGCTCGTCGCGGTGACCGAGGCGGTGGCCCCCATGCCGACCGCCCGCATGGACTTCCCCGCCCGCAAGGCGGGCGACGCGGGCGCCGACCGGCCGCCGGTGGCCATCGCCGCGGTGCGGGAGGAGGCCGAGGCCTTGGTCGCCTCGGCCGGGATCGAGCCCGGACGCCTCGTGCTGGGCGGCCGGTCGTTCGGTGGACGTATGTGCTCGATGGCCGTGGCCGAAGGGCTTCCGGCGGCGGGCCTGGTGCTGCTCAGCTACCCGCTGCACCCGCCGGGCAAGCCCGACCGCCTGCGCGTCGAGCACCTCGGTGCGCTCGACCTGCCGTGCCTGTTCGTGTCCGGCGAGCGCGATCCGTTCGGCTCGCCCGACGAGTTCGCCGCCGCGGTCGCCGCGATCCCGGGTCCGGTCACCCAGGTGTGGGTGCCGGGCGCGCACGACCCGAAGGGCCAGGACGACGCGGTCGCCACCGCGGTGGCCGACTGGCTTCGCGCTCTCGGTTGACCCACGCCGCCCGCCGCGGACGCCCCGTCGGTCAGGCGTGGATCAGGTGTTGATCTGCACCGGCGTGCCGAGCGGCAACAGGTGGGCCAGCTTCGTGATGTCGTCGTTGCTCATGCGGATGCAGCCGTGGCTCACGCGCGTGCCGAGGTACTGCGGCTCGTTGGTGCCGTGGATGCCGAGCTGGCCCGGTCCGCCGTTGAAGCTGGTGAGCGTGTCGGAGTAGCCCGACAGCCCGTACGCGTACGGCCCGTAGTCGCCGTCGGGGTTGGGCGTCTTGATGAGCTCGGTCGTGTAGTAGATGCCACCCGGGGTCGGCGTGTTGTTCTTGGCCACCCCGATCTTGATGGAGTCGATCTGGTGGCCGCCCTTGAAGACCTTGAGCGTGAACTCGTTGAGGTCGGCCTCGAGCTTGTACGGGTTCGGCAGCGCCATGACGTCGGTGGACTTGACCCAGCCGGTGCTGCCGTTGGGCCGCACGGGCAGGTACACCAGCAGCCAGGCGCACCGCCTGGCGGTCGGGTAGGACTTGACCAGGAAGGTCAGCGGTACCGGCGCGCCGGGGTCGTTGTTGACCAGGAACGGGTTGGCCATCGTGCGTACCGGTCGCGGCGCTCCCGGCCGGGCATAGATGTTCAGCGCGCCCGTGCGGGCGGCGGTGGCCACGAGGCTCTCGCCCTTCTTCAGCGTGGAGCATGTCTTGGGCAGCGTCGACGGCGTCGCCACGACGCCCGTGGCGGCCGGCTGGCTCGCGTCGGCGGAGAGGGTGGGACGGTTCCCCGAGCTGCTGCACGCGGAGAGCGCCAGCGCCGCGGTGAGCACGAAGGCGGCGAGGCGGGCGGCGCCTGAGCGGCCGAGAGCGGGCGATGAGGCGGGGAGGCGGCGAGGGAGCACGGCCGAGCATCGTACCGGTCCCGCGGTGGTGTTCCGGGTCAGCCCGGCGGTTCCGGGTCGTCGGGCGGGTCGGTGACGGCCAGCCCGTCGAAGGAGAGCAGCTCATGGCCGAAGGGCGCATCGCCGAGTCCGCTGGCGAACGCGGCGGCGGCCATGCCGGCATCGGTGGGGTTGAGCTCCTCCAGCTCGACCGAGGCTGTCTCGGGGAACAGGACGAGGATCAGTCCGACGACGACGGCGGGACCCACGGCCAGCACCGCCATGGCCGTGCCGAGGCCGCCTGTGCGGTCGGCCAGCCAACCGGCCAGGGCGAGGCCGCTGGCGCTGCCCAACACGGTGAACAGGTTGATGAGCCCGTTGGCCAGCCCACGTGAGTGGGTGGGGAACAGCTCCGGTCCGTAGACGGCCAGTGCCGGCACGGCCATGGCTCCCGCCACGGTGCCGAGCAGCGACCAGGCCCACATGCCCGGCCCAGCGGTCAGGAACATGAGGACGGTGAAGCCGGTTCCGAGGCCGACGCCGACCGAACCGATGAGGCGCCGCCCCCGCCGGTCGGCCAGGCGTCCACCCACCACGATCCCGATGCCGCCGGGCGTGCTGGTGAGGATCTGGAAGGCGATGATCCATCCCGCGGAGAAGCCGCGATCGGTCCGGAGGTACTCGTTCAGGAACGAGCTCGCCGGCAACACGAACAGCGCCAGTAGGAAGCCGGCTCCCGACAGCAGCAGCAGGCGGCCGCGGTCCATCGTGGCCAACTGCTCGCGCCATCCCAGCCGGGGCCCGCTGCGCCGTTGCCGCGTGAACCGCTCGGTCTCGGGGAGTCGGCGACCGAGGAGGAGCACGACCGGGATGGCCGGCAGCGGCACGACATAGAGGACGCCGCCACGCGCCGATGCTCAGATCGGCGACCTTGAGCAGCATCACCGCCATGCCCGCGCCGAGCGCCGCGGTTGCCGTGAGCACCGAGACCGCGAACGCCCGCGAGCCGGCGGGCATCTCCTCCACCGCGATGATGCTGATCACCAGCGTGAGCGCGGTGGAGAACGCCCGGGCGAACGTCTGGCTGACGCCGAGCCATGCGAGGGTGGGGCAGAGCGCGCCGGTGGCGGTCAGCGCGCAGCCGACGACCGCCGAGAAGATGAGCACCCACCGCCGGCCACGGCGGTCGGCCAGGGCCACGATGGCCAGCGCCAGCAGCGCCCCGACGCGAGTGGCCGCCAGCATCACGCCGACGGCGCCGTCGGTGACCCCGAAGTCCTGCTTGAAGTAGGTGTTGGTCTGGCTGAGGAGCGTCCCCAGGTACCCGGCCAGCACCGAGAACAGGCACAGCAGCGACAGACCCACCGTCGCCCGCGCGTCGAGGTGGTCGGGCGGCGCCCACCACGGCCGTCGGGTCGGCGTGGCGTCGGCGGGCGGGCGGGGCTGGCGGAACGCCCGCCGGAGCGGCAGCTCGAAGAGGAACCCCCAGACCGGCACCGCCAACCGGTAGGTGATCGTCTCGGTCACCCGCATCGTGGCGCGGTCGTCATCGGCGGCGGGCCCGGCCACGACCACGTCGCGGTGGTACCGGTGGAACGGACCCGACTCGAGCGTGAACTCCTGGGGACCGACGGCCCGCTCGACGACGAGATCCGAGCGCGGCGCCAGGTAGCGCTCGACGTCACCGGTTCCGACGACGTGGGTGGTCACGACCTTGGGCACGGGCGCTGTTCCCCGATCACGTCGACTCGTCGGGCGCCCCGGGCCGTGCGATCCGTGCCGGTGAGATCACCAGGGTGCCGCGCGGGAGCATACTGACCGGGTGGACCGGATCATCGTTCGCCCCAGCGACGGGCTCGGCGGGACGCGTCGAGATCGGCGGGGCCAAGAACTCGGTCCTGAAGCTGATGGCGGCGACCTGTCTGGCCGAGGGCACCTACCAGCTGGACAACGTGCCCGACATCTCCGACGTCACCACCATGAGCGAGCTGTTGTCGTCGATGGGGATGACCGTGCGGCGCGAGGAGCGCCACCGGCTCAGCATCCACCACCCCGCGGGCATCGTGCCCGAGGCGCCTTACGAGCTCGTCGAGCGGATGCGGGCGTCGATCAACGTGCTGGGTCCGCTGGTGGCCCGATACGGCCGCGCCCGGGTCGCCCTCCCAGGTGGCGACGACTTCGGTCCGCGCCCGATCGACATGCACGTGAGCGGTCTCGAGCAGCTCGGCGCGCATTTCGCGTCGGCGCACGGGTACATCGAGGCGTCCGCGCCCCGACTGACCGGTGCGCCGATCCTGCTCGAGTTCCCGAGCGTCGGCGCCACCGAGAACGCGCTCACGGCGGCGGTGCTGGCCAAGGGCACCACGGTCATCGACAACGCGGCGCGCGAACCCGAGATCGCCGACCTGGCCGACTTCCTCAACTCGATGGGCGCGCGCGTGACTGGCGCGGGCACTTCGACGATCACCATCGACGGCGTCGACGAGCTGCATCCGACCAGCCACCGCGCGGTGCCCGACCGCATCGAGGCGGCGACCTACCTCGCCGCGGTCGGCGTGGCCGGTGGCGAGATCGTGCTCGAGGGCGCGCGGGCCGATCACATGGAGATGCTCATCCGCAAGCTCACCGAGATGGGCATGGACATCTCGGTCGACGCACTGGCCGACCCTCCCGTCGTGCGCGCGGTCGCCGGCGAGCGCCTGCGGGCCGCCGACGTCTCGACGCTTCCGTACCCGGGTCTGGCGACCGACTACAAGCCGTTCTTCGTGGCGATGCTGACCACCGCCGACGGCGTCGGCATCGTGACCGAGAACATCTTCTCGGGCCGGTTCCGCTACATCGACGAGCTCGTCCGGATGGGCGCCGACGTGCGCACCGAGGGCCATCACGCGGTGGTGCGCGGCCGATCGACCCTCTCGGGTGCGCCGGTGCGGGCCCCCGACATCCGCGCCGGTGCCGCGTTGGTGGTGGCGGCCCTGCGGGCGGAGGGCGAGACGGTGATCGCCGATGCCCACCACCTCGAGCGGGGATACGAGGACCTGGTGGGCAAGCTCACCGCGGTCGGCGCCCAGGTCGCCTGGGGCTGACCCGACCGCTGGTCTCCGGGAACATCGGTGCGGGTGGGGTGGTTGTTGCCGGTGACGGTGTCGCGCGACCATGCGTCGACACCCAACGGCATCGAAGAGCCGTCCGCAGGAACCCAGGAGCACCATGCGAGAGCAGGTCGAGCAGATCATCGAGGTCGATCCGCCCGGCCATCCAGGCCGACAACGGCGACATCTACCTGCGCGACGTCGACGAGGACACCGGAGTGGTCAGCGTCGAGCTGATCGGCGCCTGCGTGTCGTGCCCGGCCTCGACCGTCACCCTGAAGGCCGGCATCGAGCGCATCCTGAAGGACCGTGTGCCGGGCGTCACCGAGGTCGTCAACGTCGGCGAGGAGGCCGAGGTGATCGGCGGCGACAAGCAGAGCCCGCTCGATCCGCCGCCGGCGTGAGCGAGACCGTCGTCAGCCTCTGATCCTGGCGTCCGAGCCAGGTCCCGCCGTCCCGACCGTCGGCGCCGGGTCGTAGCGTCTCGCCGTGCCCCGCGCCCGATCGACCGCGCCGAGCGTTCCTGCTGGACGCAGGCGCGCCGGTGACCGGGCTGCGGTGGCCCGGCTGCTGTCGCATGGTCGAGCAGGGCGGCGACGCCGCGGCCGCGACGTCGACGCCGTGGTCGTTCCCCCGGCGGCGGCGCCACGACCGTCGGGCATCACCGGCGTCACCCGGAGCCGGCAAGTCGACGCTGCGTCGCGCGCTGGTGCGGCGTGATGCGGGCCGACGGCGAGAAGGTGGCCGTGCTGGCCATCGACCCGTCGTCGCCGTTCACCGGCGGCGCCATCCTCGGCGACCGGGTGCGGATGGGCGAGCACGCGCTCGACGACGACGTGTTCATCCGGTCGATGGCCACCCGTGGGCACCTCGGCGGCCTGGCGCTGGCCACGCCCGCAGGCGGTGCGCGTGCTCGACGCCGTCGGGCTACGACCTGGGTGCTGGTCGAGACGGTCGGCGTCGGCCAGGTCGAGGTCGAGGTGGCGGGGGAGGCCGACACGACCGTCGTGGTCGTGAACCCGGGCTGGGGCGACGCGGTGCAGGCCAACAAGGCCGGGCTCATGGAGATCGCCGACGTGTTCGTCATCAACAAGGCCGACCGGCCCGGCGTCAGCGAGACCGCGGCGCGACCTCGAGCAGATGCTCGAGCTGTCGCACTGCACCCCCCGACCACGCGGGCGAGCGTTGGCGCCCGCCCATCGTGTCCACCGTCGCCACCGGCGGCGAGGGCATCGACGAGCTGTGGACGGCGGTCGACGACGCGCTCGCGCACCTGCGGTCGGCGGGCGAGCTCGACCGGCGCCGCCGAGCCCGGCTCGACGCCGAGCTGCAGCGGGTCGTCGCGGCCCGCCTCGCCGAGCGCATCGGCGAGCTGTCCGCCGGCGAGGCCTACGAGCAGGCCAGGACCGACGTGGTCGAACGGCGTCTGTCGCCCTGGGTGGCCGCCGACCGGCTGGTCGGCTCGGCCTGAGGCCGGTCCGCATCCTCACCCGCTGCGGCGCCTGGAGGCTGTCGCGGATCTGGGTGAGCAGCTCGACCTCGGTGAGCTGGGCCTCTTCCATCTCGTCGCGGCTGCGCAGGCTCTGCATCGTGTTGATGCGCCTTGATCACGAGGAACATCGCCACCGCGACGATCACGAAGTTCACCAACGCGGTCAAGAAGTTGCCGTATCGGATGATCGACCCGTGGACCGTCACCGTCATCTGCTTGAAGTCGGGCTTGCCCGTGAAGATGCCGACGACCTGCATCAGGACATCCTTGGCGAACGAGTTCACGACCTGGGTGAACGCGGCCCCGACGACGACCGCGACGGCCAGGTCGACGACGTTGCCCCGCATGATGAAGTCCTTGAACTCCTTCACGATGCTCTTCATGTGGGTCCTCTCCTCGAGTGCTCGGATGGCGCGCCAAGCTACGGCACCTGCGCTCATGGGCGGAGCTAGCGTGCGTCGCATGACAGCAGAAGCGGCTCCTGACGAGTTGGTGCACCTCGAGCGCCGTGACGACGGCGTGGCCTTGATGACGCTCGACCATCCGAAGGTGAACGCGTTGTCGAGCGCCCTGCTCGACCAGCTGATCGCCGTGGCCGGGGAGCTCACCGCCGAGCCACCGGGCGCCGTGGTCCTCACCGGCAGCGACCGCATCTTCGCGGCGGGGGCCGAGATCAGCGAGTTCGGCGGCCCGCACGACGCGGCCGTCCTCGGGGGTCGGTTCGTGAAGGCCCTCGACGCGGTGGCCGCCATCCCCCGCATGGTCGTCGCCGCGGTGCACGGCTACGCGCTGGGTGGGGGGTGCGAGCTGGCGCTGGCGTGCGACCTGCGCTTCGCGTCGACCAAGGCCCGGTTCGGCCAGCCCGAGATCCTGCTCGGGATCATCCCCGGCGGTGGCGGCACGCAGCGCCTGGCCCGGCTGGTCGGTCCAGCCCGCGCCAAGGACCTGATCCTCACCGGTCGCCAGGTCGACGCGGACGAGGCGTTGGCCATCGGGCTCGTCGATCGCGTGGTCGAACCGGGGGAGCTGATGGACACCGCGCTCGGCTACGCCGCGGAACTGGCCAAGGGCCCCCTGGCGGCCCAGGCGCTGGCCAAGCGGGCCATCGACGACGGCCTGGACCTCTCCCTGGCCGACGGCCTCGCGCTCGAGCAGGAGGCGTTCGTCGACGTGTTCCGCACCGAGGACAGCCAGATCGGTGTGGCCTCCTTCCTCGAGCACGGACCGGGCAAGGCGACCTTCACCGGGCGCTGAGCTCGACCTCCGACTGCCGACCGGGCGCCGCGGTCTCCCGGTAGCGTCGAAGGGCCATGGCCGACGCCACGCCTCCGATCCCCCCGTTGCCGACGGGTCCGCCAGAGCCCCCCGAGGTGGCGACGTGCTATCGCCATCCCGGTCGCCGCGCGGGTGTGGTCTGCCAGCGCTGCGACCGGCCGATCTGTCCCAGCTGCATGACCGCCGCGTCGGTGGGCTTCCACTGCCCCGAGTGCGTGAAGAAGGCGGCCAAGGCGAGTCCGACGATCACCGCCGCGAGCTCTCGCCAACCGCCCGCCGATCGCGACCTACGGTCTCGTCGCCGCCAACATCGCAGTGTTCCTCGCCCAGCTGAGCTCAGGCGGCTCGCTTACGGGCATGGACCACTCGACGATCACGAACGACTATCTGATCCAGCCGATCGTGTTCAGCACCCATGCCGGCGTGCCCGCGCAGCAGGCACCGTGGTACGTGCTGTTCACCGGGGGCTTCCTGCACGCCGACGTCATCCATCTCGCCCTCAACATGTTCGTGCTGTTCCTGATCGGGCCTCAGCTCGAGCGGGTGCTCGGCGCGGCGCGCTACCTCGCGCTCTACTTCGTGGCGCTGGTGGGCGGCAGCCTGGCCGTGGTGCTGATGGGTCAGTCGGCCCTCGGCGCGTCGGGCGCCATCTTCGGACTGCTGGGCGCGGCCGCCGCCTACCAGTACAGGAACCACATCAACATGCTGCAGTCGGGTCTTGCGATGCTCATCGTGCTGAACCTGATCTTCAGCCTCCAGGCGGGCATCTCGATGGCCGCCCACGTCGGCGGACTCCTGGCCGGCGCCGTCACCGGGTTCCTCATGTTCGAGCTCGAACAACGACGGACTCCCGAGTGGGTGGTGGTCACGGGCGCCGCGGTCCTGCTGTTGGCGCTCACCGTCGGCGGCGTGCTCGCCATCCAGCACGTGGCGATCACCGGCCACGGCATGCTCTGACCCCGGCGCCTGCGCGCGCTGGCCTGAGAGATACTCGCGGGCGTGGATCGACAGCGGCTGAGCAGCATCGCGCACCGACACCATCCCATTGCGGCTCCCGTCGCGGACTCGTCGGTCACCGCGCTCCTCGAAGCGGCGGGTTCCCGACCGAGGATGCGGATGCTCGATCTGGGCTGCGGCGAGGCCGGCTGGTTGCGGCGCGCGCTCGAGCTGCATCCGGACGCGACCGCCGACGGCGTGGACACGTCGGTCTGGTCGCTCGGTCGGGCGGCGGACGCCGCCGCCGAGCAGGGAGTGGCCGATCGCCTCACGCTGCACGAGACGGACGTCGACGACTTCCCGGTCGCGGCGGACTTCGACCTCGTCCTGTGCGTCGGCGCGACGCATGCCTTCGGCGGCCTGGCGAGCACGCTGGTGGCTGCAGGTGGACGGGTTCGGCCCGACGGCTTCCTCCTCGTCGGCGAAGGCTTCTGGGAGACACCTCCGGGCCCGCCGGCCCTCGAGGCGCTCGGCGCGGATGCAGGCGACCTCCTGGATCTCGTCGCCACGCTCGATCTGGTCGAGAGGAGTGGCTGGACACCGGTGCACGGCCATGTCAGCAGCGCGCACGAGTGGGACGACTACGAGTGGTCCTGGTGCGGGTCGCTGGCCAGTTGGGCGCTCGACCATCCCGAGGACCCCGACGCCCCCGACGCGCTCACCATCAGCCGCGATCATCGCCAGGGCTGGCTCGGCGGGTACCGAGGTGTCCTCGGCTTCGTGTGCCTCCTGCTCCGGCGGTCGACTCCCTAGCGGTCTCGTCACCCGACCGTTCACCGAGGCCCGCGGCCGTCAGAGCGCGCCCGCCTCGACCAGCCGCTTCAACGTCCGCAGGTTGCGCCGCCACACCAGGCGCAGCACCTCGCCGCCGACGAGTCCGCCGAACGGGCCGCCGAGGTACCAGGGGAAGCGCAGGCGCTCCTTCCAGGTGAACTTCGTGCGCCCGCGCCGGACCGGCTTGAGCGTGAACGCCCCCTTCCCGGACACGACCCCGACGTGCTGCACGCCCATCTGGCGCCGGGGCCGCCACGAGGTGATCTCCATGCGGTCGGTGACGCGGATCGGACCGAGGCGGGTCACGCAGTCGAAGGCCGTGCCGACTCCGGACGTGCGCCGGGAGGTGAAGGTGATCGACGCGGCGTCGTGCATCCACAACACGTGCGACGGGATGTCCTCGACCGCCGCCCACACGTCGGCCGGCGAGGCGTCGATCACCACGCGCACCCGGATCGAGGTCACCCCTGCATCGTAGGTTCGGGGTCGGCGGGCCGGATCCGGGTGTAGGTCGAGACGTGGACGGAGCTGTCGTCGTCGAACCCCGTGCGGTTCCAGTCGGACCACCGGTCGACCAGGGCGAGGCCACAGGACGCGGCGAGGGCGTCGAGCTGGTCGGGCCGCAGGTAGTGCACCCGCCACGGTCGGAGCCGTGTGCCGCCGTCGGTGATCTGTATGTGCTGGCCGGTGATCAGCTGCCGCGTCGGGTCGTGCACGGTCGCGGTGAGGACCGTCTCGTCGGCGTCGACGCGGCTGACCGTGACGTCGTCTGAGGGCTCCGCGTCGTCGACGGGCACGAAGGCCTCGACCACCAGGTGCCCGCCGGGAGCCAGTCGGGCGGCCGTCCCCGCCAGACAGGCGCGCTGCGCGTCGTCGTCGGGGAGGTTGAACAGCGTGTTGTAGGCGATCAGCACCACCGCGAACGCGACACGATCGTCGAGCGGCGCGTCGTCGAGGCGGCTCATGTCCCCCTGCACGATCTGCAGCCGCGCTGCCCCAGGCTTGGCGCGGAGCTCGTCGAGCATCGCGGCCGAGGCGTCGACTGCGGTGACCGACAAGCCGCGCGCCGACAACGGCAGCGCGAGCCGACCGGTACCCGCGCCCAACTCGAGCACGGGGCCTCCCCCCGCGGCCTCGACGAGATCGGCGACGCATCGGATGCAGGCCGCGGCGTCGGTCACGTCGGTGTACCAACGGTCGTACACGTCGGCGAAGGCGTCGCCGTAGGACGCGGCTCCGGTGTCGCTCACGGGCTCAGTCTGGCGGTTCCCCGCGGCCGCCGGGTCCGCCGCCCCGGCTCGGTACCCTCTAGGGCCATGGCCGCCTATCTCGACCACGCGGCCTCGACGCCGATGCGGCCCGAGGCGGTCGACGCCATGGTGGCGCAGCTGCGCGACTCCTACGCCAACCCCTCAGGCGCCCACCGCCCGGCGCGCGCCGCCCGTCGTGCCATCGACGAGGTGCGCGACACGATGGCCGAGCTCACCGGCTCGCAGCCGGGCGAGATCGTGTTCACGAGCGGCGGGACCGAAGCCGACAACCTGGCCGTGTTCGGCGTCCACGACGGCGCCGGCGGGGTGGTCGTGGCCTCTGCGATCGAGCACCACGCCGTCCTCGATCCCGTGCGCGCCCGCGGTGGGCGTGCTGGTCGCGGTGCACCCTGACGGTCGGGTCGACCTCGACGCGCTGCGCGGCGGCCCTCGATGCCGATGTCCGACTCGTGACCGTGATGCTCGCCAACAACGAGGTCGGCACGGTCCAGCCGGTGGACGAGGTCGCCGCGCTGGTGCGCGAGCTGGCGCCTGCCGCGGTGGTGCACACCGATGCCGTGCAGGCCGCGACCTGGCTCGACGTGGCGGCGCGGGCCGGTGCGGCCGACCTCGTGTCGGTCAGCGCCCACAAGTTCGGCGGACCCAAGGGCGTCGGCGCGCTGGCGGTGCGCGACGGCGTGGAGCTGTCGCCGCGCCAGGTCGGCGGAGGTCAGGAGCGCGAGCGCCGCAGCGGCACCCCCGATGTCGCCGGCATCGTCGCCATGGGAGTGGCCGCCCGGCTGGCCATCGCCGAGCGGGACGCGGTGGTCGACCGGGTCACCGCGTTGCGCGATCGGCTGGCCGACGGGACTGCGGGCCCGGGTGCCCGGGCTGGTCGAGACGGGCCGGGCGGAGGTGACCGGGGGCGTGGCGCGGTGTGAACGGATCCCGGGCATCGTCCACGTCTGCATCGAGGGCATCGAGAGCGAGTCGTTGCTGTACCTGCTCGAGCAGGACGACGTGTTCGCGTCGGCGGCGGCATCGTGCGCGAGCGGCGCGATGGAGCCGTCCCACGTGCTCGCTGCGATGGGCATCCCGCCGGCGGCGGTCGCGCGGGAGCCTGCGGTTGTCGCTCGGGTGGTCGAGCACCGAATCCGACGTCGACGCCGCGCTCGCCGCGGTGCCGCCGGCGGTCGAGCGGCTGCGGAGGTTCGCGGCGTGAACGTCCTCGTCGCGATGTCCGGAGGAGTCGACTCGTCGGTGGCCGCCGCCCGGTTGCTGCGATGCAGGTCACCGCGTCACGGGCGTGACGATGAAGTTGTGGGGAGGCGCCAGCGACCGCGGCTGCTGCTCGGTCGCCGATGTCGACGACGCGCGCCGGGTGGCGCAGCAGCTCGACATCGACCACCTCGTGTTCAACTTCGGTGACGACTTCGAGGCCCATGTGGTCGAGCCCTACGTCGACGCGCACCGCGACGGTCGCACCCCCAACCCGTGCATCGAGTGCAACCGCCACCTCAAGTTCGACCGGCTGCTGCGCCGCGCCGAGGCGCTCGGGTTCGACGCCGTGGCGACCGGCCATCACGCCCGCATCGTGCGCGGCGCCGACGGCCGCCCGCGGATCGCCCGCGGGGCCGATCGGGCGAAGGACCAGAGCTACGTGCTCTACGTCGTCGAGCCGTCCGCCCTCGAGCGGGTCCTGCTCCCGGTGGGAGGGATGACCAAGGCCGAGGTGCGGGCCGCACGCCGCTCGGCTCGGGTCTGCGCACCGCCGGCCAAGCCCGACAGCCAGGACGTCTGCTTCATCACCGCCACCGGTGGCCGGCGCACGTTCCTCGGCGATCGCATCGGCCTGCACCCGGGTCGCCTCGTCGATCTCGACGGCCACGACGTCGGCGGCGGTCGACGCGGTGGAGCTCGTCACGGTCGGTCAGCGACGCGGCCTCGGTGCGTCCGGCGGTGGCGTCCCCCGATACGCCCTGCGCGGTCGACGTCGCCGCGGCGACCGTGCACCGTCGGCGACCGGCGACGACCTCGACGCCGGAGCCGTGGTCGTGGGCGACCTGGTGTGGGCGGGCGAGCCGGCGCCGGCTCCGCGTGCCGGTGCGTCGCTGCTGGCGCAGTGCAGCGCCCACGGCGAGCCCCGCGCCGGTGCTCGTCGAGCCGGGTACCCGACCCGGGACCGTCACCGTCGCCTGGGCCGACCGCAACGACCGCCATGCACGGGTCGCGCCGGGTCAGAGCGTCGTGCTCTACGACGGTGACGAGGTGGTCGGCGGCGGTATCGCGGTCTGATCGCGGTTCACGATGTCGGCCATCCCCGGGTAGCGACCTCGGCCATCACCCGACCGGGGCGCGTCGGCGTGAAAAGCACCGCGGGGACGTCCTCCGAGGTGACAGGGTCGATGGTCTTGCCGCGGCGCGGCGGTGTGGGAGTGATCGCCAGCGGCTCGGTGAAGCGGATCTCGAGGGCCAGGCCGGGCGCGCCGAGGGTGAGGTCGCGGGCGTCGGTGCCGACGAGCGCGGGACCGACCGCGTGCAGGTGGCGACGGATCACGAGGACCGCCTCGAGCACCGCGAGCTGGTCGTGCAGCACGAGCCCGGCGGGCGTGAAGACCAACCAGCGGCGGCTGAGGACGTGCAGCGCGCGCGACGCCCACCACGCCAGCGGCCAACCGACCACCAGCGCGAGCCCGCCGGCGATCCAGGCCTGGTCGGCCAGCAGCAGCGGTCCGGCCGTGGCCCCGGCGACGCCGGCGATCCACGCCAACTCGATCGGACCGAGCAGCAGCGGCCCGGGCGCGCGCAGCGGCAGCCGGTGCTCGAGGCCGTAGGCCGATCCGTTCACGAACACGGCGCCCGTACCGGCCGCGAGCACGACGACAGTGACCAGTGCGGCGGTGGCGAGGGCGACGGCGTCGGACGCGCCAGGATCGGTGGTCGCGGCCGCGGCCCACACCGCGGCGACGAGTGTGGCGGGCGCGACGATGCGCACGCCGGTGAGCGTGACGGTGCGCGGGATCAGCGCGGCGCCGAGCGTGACGCCCCAGACGAGCCACAGGCCGACCGAGCAGGCAGTGCGGAACAGCGGCGCGCAGGGGTTCAGGGCGGTGGCGAGGGCCGGTCCCATCGTGAACGGCAGGATGACCCACACGACGGGGAAGGCCCATCGTTCGATCAAGTGACGGCGGGTCATCGCCGAAGATTTGCGTATCCGCGACGTGCGTGGCTATTCCATAGCTCAGCTGATCGATCCGTTCGGCTGCAGATCCAGTGGGGGACCTTCCGTGCCAGACGATCGAGTCGTGCCGTTGCCCGTCGGGCTCGCGACGTCCATCGGCAGCCTCCCGCACTACGACCCGAGCGACGCGGTCGACTTCGTGCTGCGCCACCAGCACGGCCTGCCGGCGGCACCGTCGCTGCCGGCGCGGTCGCGCGCGGAGGGCATGATCGCCCAGGCCGCGTGGGGCGTGCCCGGCGTCCGCCTGCACGACGACGGCTCGATCGACGTCGACGCTCGACGCGCTCGACCCCGAGGCGCCGCTCACCGATCCCGGGTTCTCGTCGGACGGTTTCGTCGGCCTCCGCGCCTTCCTGACCGCCGTGGCCGACCGCCGGGGACCGATCAAGGTCTCGATCACCGGGCCGGTCACCTTCGGTGTCGCCCTGCACGCGGCCGGCGTCCCCGCCGAGCTGGCCTTCCGCGTGTCGGGCGCGGCGGTGGCCCGCCGGGCCCACGCCCTCGTGCAGTACGTCTCGGCCCGCGTCCCGCAGGCCCAGCTCGTCGTGTTCGTCGACGAGCCCAGCCTCACCGGCGCGATGCACCCCGACTTCCCGATCGCCGCCGCTCGACGCGGTCGACCTGGTGTCGGGCACGCTGGCCGCGCTCGAGCGGCTCGTCGATCACCGGCCTGCACTGCTGCGGTCCCGCCGACTGGCGGCTGCTGATGCAGGCCGGCGCCCAGATCCTCTCGCTCCCGCTCGACGCCGGCATCGAGACGTCGGCCGGCGCCGTGGCCGGCTTCCTCGAGCGCGGCGGCTGGCTGGCCTGGGGCGCGGTGCCGACCGACCGGCCGATCGGCACGACCGTCGACCGCCTGTGGCGCCAGCTCTCGGCGTGTGTGGTGCGAGCTGGTGACGAGCGGCGGCTGCGACCCGGTGCGGTTGCGCACCCAGGCGATGATCACGCCCGGCGTGCGGTCTCTACCGCCACGGCGTCACCCAGGCCGAGCAGGTGCTCACCTTCACCAACCGCCTGGCCGAGCGCCTCCACGACCAGGCCATCGGCGTGCGCCTCTCCGTGGGAGCTTGACGCGGCTCGAGCGTCACACCCTCTCGGTAGGGTGACGCGATGCCTCGCGGCGTGCCGAAGGCCGATCGCGACGCCGGTCGTGAGGCCGCGGCGAGCGATCCGCGCGGTCGACGAGTTGCGGGCCACCATCCGCCACCACAACCAGCGCTACTACGAGCTCGACGCGCCCGAGATCCCCGACGCCGAGTGGGACGCGCTCATGCGCGAGCTGCAGGAGCTCGAGGCGCAGTTCCCCGAGCTGATCACGCCCGACTCGCCCACGCCAGCTCATCGGTGGCGCGCCGTCGACCACGTTCGCCACCGTCGTGCACGCGGTGCCGATGATGTCGCTCGACAACGCGATGTCGGCCGACGAGCTGCACGCCTGGGGCGACCGGCTGGCTCGCCGCCTGGCCGAGTTGGGCGACTCGGCCGACGAGGTGGGTCTGGTGTGCGAGCTCAAGATCGACGGGCTGGCCGTGTCGATCCGCTACGAGCGGGGTCGGCTCGTGCAGGCCGCCACCCGGGGCGACGGTCGGGCGGGCGAGGACGTCACCGCCAACGTGCGCACCATCGAGGTCCTGCCCCGGACGCTCGCCAAGCGGCGCGCCCGAGGTGCTCGAGGTGCGCGGCGAGATCTACATGCCGATCGCGGAGTTCGAGCGGCTCAACCAGGCCCAGCTCGAGGCCGGCTGCGCACCTACGTCAATCCCCGCAACACCGCGGCCGGCTCGCTGCGCCAGAAGGACGCGTCGATCACCGCCTCGCCGCAAGCTGTCGTTCTGGAGCTACCAGCTGGGTCAGGTCGAGGGCGGTCCCGACTTCCGCACCCACGGCGAGACGCTTGGCGTGGCTGCGCGACGCTCGGCTTCCCCGTCAACCCCGAGGTGCGCGACCTCGCGTCGCTCGACGAGGTCTACGAGCACTGCCTGCACTGGCAGCAGCACCGCCACGACCTCGACTACGAGATCGACGGCGTGGTGGTGAAGGTCGACGACCTCGCGCTGCGCAACGAGCTGGGCTCGACCTCGCAGGCGCCGCGCTGGGCCATCGCCTACAAGTTCCCGCCCGAGGAGCGCACCACCCTGCTGCACGGCATCGAGGTCTCGATCGGCCGCACCGGTCGGGCCACGCCCTTCGCCGTGCTCGAGCCGGTGTTCGTGGGCGGCTCGACGGTCGGAGCGGCCACGCTGCACAACCAGGACCAGGTCAACGCCAAGGACGTGCGCCCCGGCGACACGGTGATCGTGCGCAAGGCCGGCGACGTGATCCCCGAGGTGGTCGGGCCCGGTGCTGGCCGAGCGGCCCAAGGGCCTGCGCGGCGTGGAAGTTCCCGACCAAGTGCCCCGTGTGCGCCACGCCGCTCGTGCGACCCGAGGGCGAGGCCGACCACCGCTGCCCGAACGAGTCCTGCCCGGCGCGCGTCGCCGGCAGCATCGAGCACTTCGCCAGCCGCGGCGCGATGGACATCGAGGGCTTCGGCGAGCGCAGCGTGGGCACCTTCCTCGAGCTGGGCCTGCTCGACGACCTGACCGACATCTACACGCTCGACTACGACCGGCTGCGCCAGCTCGACGGGCTTCGGCGACATCTCCATCGCCAACCTCCAGGCGGCCATCGAGGCGTCGAAGACCCGTCCGCTGCCCAACCTCCTCGTCGGCCTGAACATCCGTCACCTCGGCTACGCCGGTGCCGAGCTCCTGGCTCGCGCCTTCGGCCACCTCGACCGGATCATGGACGCGACGGTCGACGAGCTGGTGGCGGTCGACGGCGTCGGCGCCGTCATCGCCCAGAGCGTGCACGACTGGTTCGCAGAGGAGGCCAACCGCGCGGTCGTCGAGCGCCTGCGGGCGGCCGGCGTCAACTTCGAGGGGCCGCCCGCCGCCGGACGCGCCGCAGACGTTGATCGGCCTGTCGGTCGTCGTGACCGGCACGCTCGAGCGCTACACGCGGGACGAGGTCGAGGCCGTGATCAAGGCCCACGGTGGCAAGGCGCCGAGCAGCGTCTCGAAGAAGACGACGGCGGTGGTGCGTCGGCGAGGGGCCGGGGGCGGCCAAGGTGACCAAGGCGGCCGAGCTGGGCGTCCCCGTGCTCGACGAGGCCGGATTTCGTGCACCTGCTCGAGACGGGCGAGGTGGCCCCGTGACCGGCTACGACACCGTGGTGTTCGACTTCGGGGGCGTGTTCACCGCGTCGCCGTTCGACGCGGTGGCCACGGGGAGCGCGGTGGCGGGGGTCGAACCCGAGCTCGCGCTCCAGTACGTCTTCGGTTCCTACGAACGCGACACCGACCACCCGTGGCACCGCGCCGAGCGCGGCGAGCTGACCCTCGAGGAGGCCCGCCAGCTGATCCTCACCGACACGAGGGCCGCCGGCCACGAGCTCGACGTGTTCTCGCTGCTGGCCTCGATGGGTGGCGCCGGCATCCGCGACGAGATGGTCGAGCGCGTGCGCCGGCTCCGCGCGGACGGGGTGCGCACCGCCATGATCACCAACAACGTCGTCGAGTTCCGCGACTACTGGCGCGCGATGATCCCGCTCGACGAGCTGTTCGAGGTGGTGGTCGACTCGAGCGAGGTGGGCATGCGCAAACCCGATCCCGCGCATCTACACGCTGGTGCTCGACCGCCTGGGCGTCCGAGCCGGCTCGGGCGATCTTCCTCGACGACCACCCCGGCAACATCGCCGGCGGCCGAGGCGTGCGGCATGCGCGGCGTGCTCGTGACCGCCGACTACCTCGACGCCATCGTTTCGCTCGACGCGCTGCTCACCTGACGCTGCCGACCGAAGGGCTAGACAACGGAGAAGCACCAATGTTCGACCGATGCCTTGGACGGCCCGTCCGACGTCTTCCAGTAGGTGGCGTCGATGCAGCTCTTGCCGGCCGGCCATGCGGTGAACACCTTGCCCTGACCGGGCTCGAACCGGTACGACACCTGCTCGGAGAACGACACGACCCGCACCTGCGATCCGGGGATGGCGGTGCCGTTGACCCGCAACGACGCGGAGTAGCCGGACTTGAGGTCGATGCCGATCGCGTCCTGCTGGAGGATGTTGGACCCGTCGGTGGGCGTGAGCAGCACGACCGTGCCGTTGTCGAGGTCGGCCGAGCTCTGGAGTGAGGTCCGCGAGAGGATCGCGATGCCGCCGACCGCGATCACGAGCAGCCCGACGAGCAGGATCCGCACGGCCATCGGCATCTGACTCCAGACGCCGGGCACCTTGGTGGGGGGGCGGATCGAGCCGTCCTCGTCGGCCAGAGAGCCCGGATCGGCGGTCGTCACCCGGTCATTGTGCCCCAGGTCGGTGGCGGACCGGTGGCCGGAACGACATGGCAGTAACTACTAGCCTGTCGCCCATGGCGCTTTCGCGGTTGACCGATCGCGTCGGTCAGGTCCTCTCCGACCGTTACCGCATCCTCGCGCCGATCGGCACGGGGGCCTCGGCCTCGGTGTACCTGGCCGACGACGTGACCCTCCGCCGCCGCGTCGCCGTCAAGATCCTGCACGCGGCCCTGGCCGAGGACGAGGCCTTCCTGCGCCGCTTCCGCGCCGAGGCCCGCGCCGCGGCCGCGCTCAACCACCCGAACGTGATGGCCGTCTACGACTGGGGCCACGACGACGTCCCCTTCCTCGTCACCGAGTACCTCGGGGGCGGGAGCCTGCGCACCGTGCTCGACCAGGGCCGGCTCCTGTCGCCCGCGCAGGCGCTGATGGTCGGGCTCGAGGCGAGCCGCGGCCTCGACTACGCCCATCGGCGCGGGTTCGTGCACCGCGACATCAAGCCCGCCAACCTGCTGTTCGACGAGGAGGCGCGCCTGCGCATCGCCGACTTCGGTCTGGCCCGGGCGCTGGCCGAAGCGGCATGGACCGAGCCGCAGGGCGCGGTCCTCGGCACGGCCCGCTACGCCTCACCCGAGCAGGCGCGCGGCGAGACCCTCGACGGGCGCAGCGACGTGTACTCGCTGGCGCTGGTGATGATCGAAGCGGTCACCGGTCAGGTGCCGTTCTCCGGCGACACGACCATCGGCACGCTGATGGCGCGCGGTCGACCGGCCCGTCGACGTGCCGGTCTCCCTCGGGGCCTTGCGCGCGCCGCTCCTGGCCGCCGGGGTCACCCGCCCCGACGACCGGCCCGACTCCTCCCAGTTCACCCGCATGCTGCTCATCGCCGCCGAGCAGCTCGACCGGCCGGCGCCCCTCGTGCTGGCCGGCGCGACGGTGCACGACCACGACGTGGTCGCCGACCGCGATCCGACGGTGATGCTCCGGTCCGATCCCGCGCCGGGCAGCGAGCCCGACATCTTGTCGGCGCCTCCGGGCACCGTGATCGACGGCATCCGCGTGATCCCCGATCGCGGCGACGCTCCCGCGCCCGGCGGCGCGGTGCCGCTCACCCGCCTCGTCCCCGACGGCGACGGCGACGACCTCAGCGGCGGAGCCGAGCGCGCGCCGCGGCGTCGGCGGAAGTGGCGCGTGGTCACGCTCTCGCTGTTGCTGGTCGCGGCACTGGTGGTGGCCGCGGGAGTGTGGTGGTTCGACGTGCGCGTCCCGACCCACACCGTGCCCAGCCTGCGCGGGACGAACGTGGCCACCCTTCAGCAGCGCATCGGATCCGACCACTGGGTCGTGCAGCGCACCGCGGTCAGCCGCGACCACACGCTGCCGGGCCAGATCCTGGCCCAGTCACCCGCGGCCGGCACCCATCTGAAGGAGAACGGCGTCCTGACGCTCGTCGTGTCGACCGGCCCGCCGCCGGTGCCGGTGCCCCAGGACCTGGCCGGCAGGACGCTCGTGGCCGCCCGATCCGAGCTGCAGGCCGACGAGCTGGCGCTCGGCGCCGTGACCTACCAGTTCGACGAGGAGAAGCCCGTGGGGGTGGTGCTCGGACTGGCTCCGGGGGTGCCCTCGCAGATGCCCAAGGGCGCGAAGGTGCCGTTGGTGGTGTCGAAGGGCGCCAAGCCGCGGACCGTGCCTTCCATCGCCGTGGGCACGCCGGTGGCCACCGCCACCGCGACGCTCAACGCGCTCGGTCTGCATGTCACGACCACGGCGAAGAGCGACGAGCACGTGCCCGCCGGTCAGGTGCTCAGCGTCCCGGCCGCGGGCACGCAGGTGCCGAAGGGCGCGACCGTCGACCTGATCGTCTCGAGCGGTCCGCCGACCGTCGTGATCCCGAGCAAGATCATCGGCAAGACGCGTCACCCAGGCGGCCGCGGTCCTGCAGGGCCTCGGCCTGACGGTCACGGCATCCACGGCTCGCCCCTGCGCAAGGTGAAGGGCACCGACCCGGGGGTGGGAAAGACCGTGCGCAAGGGGACGCCGGTCGTCCTGATCACCCACCGGTGACCGCTGATCCCGAGCCGTGCCGCTGCCCTAGGGTGGCGCGATGCACGACGCCGTCACCGTCCACATGTCCGCTCCCGCCGACGAGATCTGGGACCTGGTGAGCGACGTCACCCGGATCGGGCGTTACAGCCCCGAGACCTTCGAGGCCGAGTGGCTCGAAGGAGCAACGGGGCCCGCGGTCGGCGCCAAGTTCCGAGGCCACGTGAAGCGCAACGGCAAGGGACCGGTCTACTGGACGACCTGCACCGTCACCGCCTGCCAGCCGGGCCGGGAGTTCGCGTTCGGCGTCGGGGCGTCCGACCGGCCGCTCAACATCTGGAGCTACCAGCTCGAGCCGGCCGGCGAGGGCACCGACGTCACCGAGTCGTTCCAGCTCACACCGACCGCATGGCTGCGCCTCTACTGGGCGCTGCTCGGCTGGACGAGGGGTCGCACCAACCGCGACGGCATGCGCACCACCCTCGAACGGATCAAAGCGGAAGTAGAAGGAGATGCACCTCATGCCTGACGCCGACACCCTCGCCCAGCTGGCCGACCGCCGCCGTGACCTGCGGGAGCGCTTCGTGAAGCCGGCGGCCGAACGTCCGCCATCGACGGGTCGCGGCGTCCACCACCTGGCGCTGATCTGCTCGGACCCCGAGATGACGATCATGTTCTACGCCGACCTGCTGGGCTTCCCGCTCGTCGAGCTGTTCGAGAACCGCGACTACCCGGGCTCGACGCACTTCTTCTTCGACATCGGCCACGAGAACATGTTGGCCTTCTTCGACTTCCCCGGCCTGGGACTCGAGCCGGTGCCCGAGGGCCTGGGCGGGGTGCAGCACGTCGCCATCTCGGTCACGCCCCGAGCAGTTCGAGGCGGCCAAGGCGCGCCTCGAGGTCGCGGGCGTCTTCTACCGCGGTCCCGACCTCGGGGTCGAGGAGTCGATCTACTTCAAGGACCCGGACAACATCCAGGTCGAGCTGATCCGCCAGCCGCTGTTCGAGATGCCGGAGTCGGCTCCCGAGGAGAGCTGAGCCGGGGACCGGCTCAGGCGGTCATGTCCTTGATCTTCTGACCCAGCTCGACCGCAGCCGGATCCGGCTGCTGGGTCTGCATGGCCATGAGCTTGGTCATGTCGCCCTGCACCTTGACCTTGCCGGCCATGAAGGCCTGCATGCCCGCCTGTGGGTTCTGGTCGACGATGATCGCCTTGGCCGTCTCGTAGTCGACGGTCACGGTGAGGTCGGGGTTGTCCAGTTCGCCGAGGTCGAGGTTCACGTCGCCCCCAGAGGTGTCCATGAACACCTTCACCTCGCCGTCGCCGAAGGGCACGTCGGTGATGACCTGGTTCATGCGGACCGTGTGGGCGGGCGGGGTGGCCGGCGGGCCGACCTCGTCGCGAAGGCGCTTGGCCTCGTCGATCCACTCCTGGGTCAGGAACTGGTACGCCATGACGAGCGACTCCTCGGGACTGTGACGCCGGGCGGCGTCGGCTGACGATCGGACCCCCGCAGGGAGGTGTCGCGCACCCTACAGCGCCCGGCCCGACTCTGCTTGACCGCTCGGTCAAGAGAGAGCCGGTGGCTAGGGTGAGGCCGTGGGGGACACCTCGACCGACCCGGCCAACCGGACGTCGAACCGGGCCGTACGCCTGGAGCGCCACGAGCGCAATCCCAAGTGGCAGCACGTGCCGCTGCGCATCGACATGTCGATCTGCATCAACTGCGACACCTGCATCCGCCACTGCCCGCCCCAGTTCGGGGCCATCTTCAACCACGGGATCGACGTGATCATCATCCCCGAGCTCTGCTCGGGCTGCGGGAAGTGCCTCGACCCCTGCCCGGTCGACTGCATCTACGACGACCCCGACTGGAAGCCGGCGCCGGCCGACTGGTGGGACGAGCCCGACCTCGACGACCCTTACTCCTGACGGCGCGCGGGTCAGCCGGCGGAGCGGTAGCGCAGGTACACGAGCACCGCGATGATCACCAGGACCGCGATGTAGGTGCGGGCCCGCCGCCACCGTGAGATCGGCTGGCCGGACGCGGTCGACCGGCGGGCTCCCGCGGCGTAGCTGGCGCTCGGCCTTGGCCTGCTGGCGGGACCGTTCCTTGTCGCTCGCGGTCGAGGTCGCGGGCCCGCCGCTTCGTCTCCTTCTTGCGCTTCGAATCGGTCGAGCGGGCCGATGCCTGCCGGGCGTCCTGCGCTTCGAGGGCGCGCTGCAGGCTCTGCGCCAGATGGCCGTTGTCGGGGTCGAGGCGGAGCGCGTCGCGGAAGTGCGGCGCGGCGTCGCCGGGTCGCGCCGCCGCCATCTCGATCAGTCCGGCCAGCTCGTGGCTCTGCCAGCGGAGCGGGTCGAGGACGAGCGACCGGTCGATCGCGTCGCGGGCGCGGGTGACGAGCCCGGCCGCCCGCTGGGCCTCGGCCAACCGGAAGTACGCGTCGGCGTCGTCGGGGGTGCGCGCCGTGAGCTGCTCGGCCACCTCGACCGCGGCGTAGTGCTTCTTGCGCTCGGTGAGCAGCTCGATGCGCAGGCGCAGGGGCTCGGGGTCCTCCTCGTCGAGGCTGGCCCACCGGTCGGCGGCGTACTGCGCCTCCTGCAGCTCGCCCGCGCCGCGCAGCGCGAGCGCCTGGGCC
Organism: uncultured Microthrixaceae bacterium; assembly: GCA_963776435.1. GTDB lineage: Bacteria > Actinomycetota > Acidimicrobiia > Acidimicrobiales > Acidimicrobilacustridaceae > UBA4742. The sequence goes on along the minus strand of CAVZMK010000010.1, from coordinate 1,166,856 downwards.
CGCCACACGGCCGGGTCCGACGGCTGGGAACGCCGCAGCGGCCCGAGCGCCTTCAACGCCTCGGTCCACTGCTGTTCGTCGACGAGCGCGTTGACCGCCGCGAGCGCCCCCGCCGGATCGGCGTCTGCCATGGCCGGATGCTAAGCCGTGTCGGGCCGTCTCGACGGCCCACCTACGATGAGCAGATGCCCAGCGACCCCACGAACGTGCCCGGCGCCGGCGCGCCTGTCGCGCGACGAGGTGGCCCACGTGGCCCACCTCGCGCTCCTCGAGCTGACCGACGACGAGCTCGACGAGTTCACGGGCCAGCTGGCCGCCGTGCTCGACCACGCCGCCGACGTCGAGGCGCTCGACGTGTCGGGGGTGGAGCCGACCGCCCATCCCTACCCGCTGGCCAACGTCCTGCGCGACGACGTCGTCGGGCCGGTCCTCGGGCGCGACGAGGTGCTGGCCCAGGCGCCCCAGGCCGAATCAGGGCGCTTCCGGGTGCCCGCCATCCTCGGGGAGGAGCCGTGACCGGGGCGACGAGCTACGTCGCCGCCCCGCCAGCTGGCACCGCGGTGGAGATCGCCGACGCGGTGCGCCGTGGCGACCGGTCGGCCCGCGAGGTCGTCGACGCGCACCTGGCCCGCATCGCCGAGGTCGATCCCGCCCTCCACGCGTTCAACCTCGTCACCGCCGACGAGGCCCGGGCCGAGGCCGACGCGCTCGACCGCGCCATCGCCGAGGGGGCCGCCGCGGGACCGCTCGCCGGCGTGCCGGTCGCGCTCAAGGACAACCTCTGCACGCGGGGCGTGGCGACCACCTGCGGCTCGAAGATCCTCGAGGGCTGGCGCCCGCCCTACGACGCCACCGTCGTCGACCGGCTGCGCGCCGCCGGTGCGATCATCGTCGGCAAGACCAACCTCGACGAGTTCGCCATGGGCAGCTCGACGGAGAACTCCGCTTTCGGGCCCACCCGCAACCCCCACGACGTCGGGCGCGTGCCCGGGGGGTCGTCCGGTGGCAGCGCGGCGGCGGTGGCCTCGGGACTCGTGCCGCTGGCGCTCGGCTCCGACACGGGCGGATCGATCCGCCAGCCGGCCGCGCTGTGCGGCGTCGTCGGGTTGAAGCCCACCTACGGGCGGGTCTCGCGCTACGGGCTGGTGGCGTTCGCCTCCTCGCTCGACCAGATCGGACCGTTCGCCACGACCGTGGCCGACGCGGCGGCGCTGCTCGACGCCATCGCCGGGCCCGACCCGCTCGACTCGACCTCGATCCCCGAGCCGGCCGAGTCGGTGTCGGCGTCGCTCGCCGACGGCGTCGCCGGGCTGCGGATCGGCGTGGTGTCCGAGCTCATGGCCGAGGGGGTGGCGCCGGCGGTGGCCGATCGCGTGCACCAGGCGGCCGCCGCGCTCGAGGCGGCCGGCGCCGAGGTGGGCGAGGCGTCGGTCCCCGCCGCGGTCTACGGGCTGTCCGCCTACTACCTCATCGCCCCGGCGGAGGCCTCGAGCAACCTCGCCCGCTACGACGGCGTGCGCTACGGCCTGCGGGTCGACGCGCCGACGACGGCCGAGATGATGACGGCGACCCGCACGGCCGGCTTCGGGGCCGAGGTGAAGCGGCGCATCATGCTCGGCACCTACGCGCTCTCGGCTGGCTACTACGACGCCTACTACGGCAAGGCCCTCAAGGTCCGCACGTTGATCATCCGCGACTTCGCCGCCGCCTACGAGCGCTTCGACCTGCTGCTCAGCCCGACCTCGCCCACCACCGCGTTTCCGTTCGGGGCCAAGAGCGACCCGCTGGCGATGTACCTGAACGACGTGTGCACCATCCCGAGCAACCTGTCGGGCGATCCGGCCGTGTCGGTGCCGTTCGGTGCCGACGCCGACGGCCTGCCGATCGGCGTGCAGGTGCTGGCCCCGTCGCTCGGCGAGAGTCGCATGCTGCGGGCGGCGGCCGTGCTCGAGGCGGCCGCGCCGGCCCGAGGGGTGACATCGTGAGCGAGCCGCTGATCGTCACGAGCGACACGACCGGCGACCGCTGGGAGGTCGTGATCGGCCTCGAGGTCCACGCCGAGCTGGCCACGGCCACCAAGATGTTCAGCGGCGCCCCCAACGTCTTCGGCGGCGAACCCAACACGCAGATCGACCCCGTGACCCTCGGCCTGCCGGGTTCGCTGCCGGTCGTCAACCGCAGGGCGGTCGAGCTGGGCATCCGGGTGGGGCTGGCACTGCACTGCACGGTGCAGCGCTCGACCTTCGCCCGCAAGAACTACTTCTACCCGGACATGCCGAAGGACTATCAGATCAGCCAGTACGACGAGCCGCTCAACGTCGACGGATGGCTCGAGCTGCCCGACGGCACCCAGGTGGGCATCGAGCGGGCCCACCTCGAGGAGGACACCGGCAAGTCGAGCCACCAGGGCGGCGACGGCCGCATCCACGGCGCCGAGTCGTCGCTCGTCGACTACAACCGCGCCGGCGTGCCGCTGATCGAGATCGTCGGGCGGCCCGACCTCCGCTCGGCCGACGACGCCCGGGCCTACGTGAGCGAGCTGCGGGCCATCCTCGTGGCCATCGGCGCGTCCGACGGCAAGATGGAGGAGGGGTCGATGCGGGTCGACGCCAACGTGTCGGTGCGCCCCGTCGGGTCCGACCAGCTCGGGCTGCGCTGCGAGATCAAGAACGTCAACTCGCTGCGCTCGCTCGGCCGCGCCATCGAGTTCGAGGCGCACCGCCAGGTCGACGTCATCGAGGCGGGCGACCGGGTGCACCAGGAGACGCGTCACTGGGACGAGGAGGCCGGCCGGACCCGCGCCGGTCGTTCCAAGGAGCAGGCCGAGGACTACCGCTACTTCCTCGAGCCCGACCTCGTCGTGCTCGATCCGTCCCCCGAATGGATCGCCGAGATCGCGGCCGGCCTGCCGGTGTTGCCGGCGGCGCGACGCGCCGCCCTCGCCGAGGCGGCGGGTGTGGCGTCGGCCGATGTGGCCATCCACGTCGACCGCGGGCTCGACGGGCTCGCGCTCGGTGCCATCGGGCTCGGTGCCGATCCCGGCCGCGTGCTGACCCACGTCGAGCACAACCTGGCCGTCGACGGCGCGGCGACGCTCGACCCGGGCGCGTTCGCGGAGCTGGTGCGCCTCGAGATGACGGGGGAGCTCACCGCCACCCAGGCCAAGGTCGTGCTCGGCGAGATGGTCGGGACCGGTGACTCGCCGGCCGCCATCGCCGCCGCCCACGGGTTCGAGGCGATGGACACCTCCGCGCTCGAGGCCGTCGTCGACTCGATCATCGCCGAGAACCCCGACGACTGGGCCGAGTTCGTCGCCGGCGACGACAAGAAGCGCAAGAAGCTGGCCGGATCCTTCATGGGCAAGGTCATGAAGGCCACGCAGGGCAAGGCCGACGGCCGGGCGGCCACGGCAATCCTCGCAGGCGCGTCGCTCCGACGCGTAGGGTGGTCGCCGATCAACGGCAGAAGCGATACCGAGGGAGACGATCGTGCACCTGAACAAGATCGGCGGGCTGGCACTGGCCTGCCTGCTCACCGCCGGCTCGGTGGCGGCCTGCTCGAGCACCAAGAAGACGACCGTCGACGCGGCCGGCAAGACCACCACGACGACGGCGGCGCCGAGCAGCGGCAGCGGTGGCTCGTCGGGCGACACCTCCGGCGGTTCGTCGGGCGGTTCGCTCTCCGCGGCACAGTGTGCCTCGGCAGGGGCCGCTTACGGCAAGGTGTTGGCCAGGCGCCCTCGCCGCCGGGACGGGCAACACCGCCGGCCTCTCCGAGCTGCAGTCGGAGTACGACGCGCTCGGGGCGTCGATCCCGAGCGGCCTGAAGGACGACTACGACACGGTGGCCAAGGCCTACGCCCAGTTCGAGAAGGACATCAAGGGCGTGTCGTTGACCGACCCCAGCTCGATGGGCAAGCTCCAGGCGGCCGAGAAGGACCTGACCAACTCGGACGTCACGGCGGCCTCGTCCAAGATCTCGAGCTTCTTCGAGAATCACTGCCAGAGCTGAGCGGTCCACGGGCTAGAACCGGCCCATGGACCTGACGCTGCGCCCGCTCGACCCGACCGAGGTCGACGCGTTCATCGATCTCGACGACGCCGCCTTCTCGGTGCGGTCCGACGCGACCCGCCGGGCAGCCAGCGCCGCCACCATCGAGTGGCCGAGGATGCTCGGTGCCTTCGACGCCGACGGCGTGCTCTGCGGCACGACCGGCGCCTTCTCGCAGAACCTGACCCTGCCCGGCGGCGCGCGGGTGCCCGTGGCCGGGGTCACCGCCGTCGGCGTGCTGCCGACCCATCGCCGCCGGGGCGTGCTGACCGCGCTGATGGCCCACCAGCTCGACGACGTGGCCGACCGCGGCGAGGCCATGGCGGTGCTGACGGCGTCCGAGGCGACCATCTACCGGCGGTTCGGGTACGGCGTGGCCACCCGGCTCGAGTACGCCCGGGTCGACCGCGAGCGCGCTCGACGCTTCGCCGTGCCCGTGCCGGGCGAGTGGTGGCTGCGCCTGGTCGACGACGCCGAGGCGGTCGAAGAGGCGCCGGCCGTGTTCGACGCCCACGTGGCGTCGTGTCCTGGCGGGCTCACGCCGTCCCGACGCCTTCTGGCCGGCGGTCTTCTCCGCCTCCGAGAGCTGGGTCGGCGGGGGTGAGCACTTCACGGTGGTGTGCGGCCGGGCCGGCGGTCCGCCGTGTGGCTACGCCATCTACAAGGTCAGGCGGGAGACGCCGGCGGGTCACTGGACCGCGGTCACCTCCGAGGTGGTGGCCGCCGATCCCGAGGCCGAGGCCGTGCTGTGGCGGTACCTGCTCGACGTCGACCTCACCAGCTCGTTGGAGGTCGGAGCGGTGCGCGGTCGACGCCGGCGTTGCGATGGCGGCTGGTCGACGACCGGGCCTACCGGGTCACCGGCCAGAGCGACTTCCTGTGGGTGCGGGTGCTCGATCCGGTCGCCGCGTTGCGGGCCCGGCGGCTACCGCGCACCTGGCGATCTCGTCATCGAGCTGCGCGACGCCTTCCGGCCGGCAACGGCCGGGCGCTACCGGATCTCGGTCGGCACCGACGCCGGCGGGCAGGTCGCCGCGGCGGCGGTGGCGCGCACCGACGAGCCGGCCGACCTGGCCATGGACATCGCCGATCTGGGGGCGATCTACCTCGGGGGCGTCCGCCCGTCGACCCTCGGCGCGGCCGGGCGCATCGTCGAATCGACCACCGGTGCACTCGCGGTGGCCGACCGGATGTTCGCGTCCGAGCGCATCCCGTTCTGCCTCACGCACTTCTGAACCGTCCGTCGATCAGCGCGTGGCGCCGGTCACCGCCCACCGGCCACCCCGCCACCGCACGGCCAGCCCGACCATGCGGGCGAGCATGAAGATCGTCAGCGCCGTCCAGAGCCATCCGATGCCGAGCCCGAGGGCGAGCACCCCTGCGGCGCAGACGACGAAGATCGCCGCCGGGACCAGCATCGCCACGGCCAGGAAGCGGAGGTCGCCCGCGCCGATCAGCAGGCCGTCGAGGACGAACACGATCCCGTTCAGCGGCTGCATGGCGGCGACGAAGAGCAGCACGAAGCTGGTCACCGCGATGACCGCCGGGTCGGTCGTGAAGATGTGGGGGAGCACGCCCCGCAGCGCGACGGTGACGAGGCCGAACACGACGCCGGCGGCCAGGCCCCACTCGAGCATGCGGCGGCCGGCCCGGCGGGCGCTGGCCTCGTCCTGCGCGCCGAGGAAGCGCCCGATCATCGCCTGGCCGGCGATCGCGATCGCGTCGAGGCACAGGGCGAGCAGGTTCCAGATCTGGAACGCGATCTGGTGCGCGGCGAGCGCGACGGTTCCGAGCCGCGTGGCGACAGCGGTCGACACGACGAGCGCGCCACGCAGCGCGGCGGTGCGCACGAACAGGTCGCCGCCGACCACCGCCAGGCGACGCAGGGTGGGTCCGTGGGGCGACAGGCGGACCTCGTGGCGGCGCACGGCGCGGTGCACCCAGACGACGTAGACGATCGCCGATCCGACCTGCGCCAGCACCGTGGACGCGGCGGAGGCGCCGATGCCGAAGCCCAGCCCGTAGATGAGGACGAGCTCGAGCGATCAGGTTGCCCACCGACGACACCACGGCCACCACGAGCGGGCGTGCGGGTGTCCTGCAGGCCCCGCAGGTAGCCGGTGCCGGCCAGCACGACCAGCTGGGCGGGGATGCCGAACAGGCTGATGCGCAGGAACAGCAGGGCGTAGTCCTCCACCGCCCCGGTCGCGCCGAGCGCCCGCACGAGGGGCTCGGCCGTGACCAGCCCGACGCCGATCAGCACGACGCCGATGAGGAAGGCCAGCCACATCCCCTGCACCGCCTGGTGGGCCGCCTCGCCCGGCTGGTCGGCGCCGAGCAGGCGGGCCACCGCAGCCGTGGTGCCGTAGGCCAGGAAGATGAAGATCGAGTAGAGGAGCAGCAGGATGCTGCTGGCCACGGCCAGGCCGGCGAGCTGGTCGGTGCCGAGGTGGCCGACGACGGCGGTGTCGCCGAGGATGTAGAGCGGCTCGGCCACCAGCGCGCCCAGCGCGGGCACGGCCAGCCGGAGGATCTCGCGGTCGTGCGGGTCGCGGCGGAACGGGCTGCTCATCCCTGTGGTGACCCAACTCTCCGGTCGTCTATCCCTTTGGTGACCCGGCGTCGGCCGAGCGTAACCTCTGGCCTCATGACCGATCCGGAGCATTCGCACGGCATGAAGCCCCACTCCTACGAGGTCACCGACGGCTTCGAGCGGGCGCCGGCCCGGGCGATGCTGCGGGCGGTCGGCATGACCGACGACGACTGGGACAAGCCCCAGGTCGGCGGTGGCCTCGTCGTGGAACGAGGTCACGCCGTGCAACCTGCCGCTCGACCGTCTGGCCAAGCGGGCCAAGGAGGGCGTGCGGTCGGCCGGCGGCTTCCCGCTCGAGTTCACGACCATCGCCGTGAGCGACGGCATCTCGATGGGCCACGAGGGCATGCGGGCCTCGCTCGTGAGCCGCGAGGTCATCGCCGACTCGGTCGAGCTCATGATCCACGCCGAGCGGCTCGACGCGCTGGTGTCGTTCGCCGGGTGCGACAAGTCGCTGCCCGGCATGCTGATGGCCTCGGCCCGCTGCAACGTGCCGGCGGTGTTCGTCTACGGCGGGTTCGATCCTGCCGGGTCACCGCAACGGCGAGGCGCTCGACATCGTGAGCGTGTTCGAGGCGGTCGGCGCCTGCGCGACGGGAGCGATCACCGAGGACGACCTGGCCGAGATCGAGCGCCAGGCCTGTCCGACCGAGGGCAGCTGTGCCGGCATGTTCACGGCCAACACGATGGCCTCGATCGGCGAGGCTCTCGGCATGTCGTTGCCCGGCTCGGCGTCGCCCCCCGCGGTCGACCGCCGCCGGGACGACATCGCCTACGAGTCGGGCCGCGCCGTCGTGCACCTGCTCGAGCTGGGGTTGCGTCCGCGCCAGATCATGACCAAGGCGGCGTTCGAGAACGCGATCGCGGTGACGATGGCGGTGGGCGGCTCGACCAACGCCGTGCTGCACCTGCTGGCCATCGCCTACGAGGCGCGGGTCGACCTCGAGCTCGACGACTTCAACCGCATCGCCGCCCGCGTGCCCCACATCGCCGACACCAAGCCGCACGGTCGGTTCCACATGGCCGACGTCGATCGCATCGGCGGCATCCCGGTCGTCATGCGCGAGCTGCTCGAGGCGGGGCTGCTGCACGGTGACTGCCTGACCGTCACGGGCCGCACCATGGCCGAGAACCTGGCCGAGCTCGACCCGCCCCGTCCCGACGGCGAGGTCGTGCACCCGCTGAGCGCGCCGATCCACGCCATCGGGGGCCTCGCCGTGCTGACGGGCTCGCTGGCCCCCAAGGGGTCGGTGGTCAAGGTGGCCGGGCATCGACTTCGACCGGTTCGAGGGACCGGCCCGGGTGTTCGACGGCGAGGACGCGGCGATGGAGGTCGATCCTCGCCGGCAAGATCAAGGCCGGCGACGTCGTCGTGATCCGCTACGAGGGGCCCAAGGGCGGGCCGGGCATGCGCGAGATGCTGGCCGTGACCGGCGCCATGAAGGGCGCGGGGCGCGGCGGCGACGCGGCGCTGATCACCGACGGCCGCTTCTCGGGCGGCACCCACGGGTTCTGCATCGGCCATGTCGCCCCGGAGGCGGTCGACGGCGGGCCCGATCGCCTTCGTGCGCGACGGCGACCGGATCGTCGATCGACACGGTGGCCCACACCATCGACCTGCACGTCGACGAGGCCGAGCTGGCCCGCCGGCGCACCGAGTGGAAGCTGCCCGAGCCCCGCTACACCAGCGGCGTGCTGGCCAAGTACGCCCGGCTGGCCCAGGGGGCGGAGAAGGGCGCCATCACGGAGCCCTGACAACGGGGTTGCCGAACGGGCGGCGCGCGTGGCACGCTGTTCGTCCCATGAGCACCTCGACCCGGATTCTCGTACTCACGTAGCGCACGCGGCCTGCACCCCGCGTGCGCCCTTCGGCCTCCCCAGCGGGAGGTCGCTTTCGTTTTTCGCTCCCGAATCTCGCGACCGAATCCGAGAAGGAAGCCCGCAATGAAACTCGATGGTGGTCAAGCCCTCATCAAGAGCCTGGAGATGGAGGGCGTCGAGATGATCTTCGGCCTGCCCGGCGGCGCCATCCTGCCGGTGTACGACCCGATCATCGACTCGCCGATCCGCCACATCCTCGTGCGCCACGAGCAGGGCGCCGGGCACATGGCCGAGGGCTTCGCCCACGCCACCGGCCGGCCCGGCGTGGCCATGGTGACGAGCGGTCCCGGCGCCACCAACATCGTCACGCCCCTGTGCGACGCCTACATGGACTCGATCCCGATGGTCGTCATCACCGGGCAGGTCGCCGACCTCGTCGCTCGGCACCGACGCCTTCCAGGAGTGCGACACCACCGGCATCACCATGGCGGTGACCAAGCACAACTTCCTGGTCACCGAGGCGCAGGACATCCCCCGGACGATCCGCGAGGCGTTCCACATCGCCACCACCGGACGGCCGGGGCCGGTGCTGGTCGACGTGCCCAAGGACATCGTCGATCCGAAGAACCCGCGCTCGGCCATGGACTGGTACTGGCCCGAGACGGTCGACCTGCCGGGCTACCACCCCGTGACCCACGGCGACCCGGCGCTGGTCCGCCAGGCGGCCGAGCTGATCCTGGCCGCCGAGCGACCGGTCATCTACGCCGGCGGCGGCATCCTCAAGGCCCGGGCGGCCGAGGCGCTGCGCGAGCTGGCCGAGCTGTGCGACATCCACGTGGTCACCACGCTGATGGCGCGGGGCGCCTTCCCCGACGACCATCCGCTGGCGCTCGGCATGCCCGGCATGCACGGCAACTACACCGCGGTCACGTCGATGCAGCAGTCCGACCTGCTGATCGCGCTGGGCAGCCGGTTCGACGACCGGGTCACCGGGCAAGGTCGACGGCTTCGCCCCCGAGGCCAAGATCATCCACGTCGACATCGACCCGGCCGAGCTGGGCAAGGTGCGCCGACCCGACGTGGGCATCGTCGGCGACTGCCGCCTGGTGATCGAGGAGCTCGATCACGGCCGTGCGCGACCTGGGCGGTGCGCGAGGCCCAGCCCGATCGGTCGGCCTGGAAGTCGCGCATCAGCGGCTGGCAGGAGACGTTACCCGCTGACCTACCAGCATGTCCGAGCCGGGCGACGCGCTCAAGCCGCAGTACGTGCTCGAGACGCTGCGCGACAACACGCCCGACGACTGCATCGTGGCGTCGGGCGTCGGCCAGCACCAGATGTGGACCAGCCAGTACTGGAAGTTCAACCACCCCTACACCTGGGTCAACTCGGGTGGCCTGGGCACGATGGGCTTCTGCGTGCCGGCGGCCATCGGCGCCAAGGTCGGTCGACCCGATCGCATGGTCTGGGCCGTCGACGGCGACGGCTGCTTCCAGATGACGGCCCAGGAGCTGGTGACCGCGGCCAGCGAGCGCATCCCGGTCAAGGTGGCCATCCTCAACAACGCCTACCTGGGCATGGTGCGCCAGTGGCAGGAGATGTTCTACGAGGAGCGCTACTCCGAGGTCTACCTCTCGCCCGACCTGCCCGACTACAAGATGTGGGCCGAGGCCATGGGCTGCATCGGCATGCGGGTCGAGTCGCCCGAGGAGGTGCTGCCCGCCATCGAGAAGGCCAACCAGATCGACGACCGGCCGGTGGTCATCGACTTCCGCACCGACTCGCGCGAGAAGGTGTACCCGATGGTGCCGTCGGGGCTGACGCAACGACCAGATCGTGGTCGACCCCAGCCAGGGCGAGGGGGGTCGATGAGCGGCGCCACGTGCGGTCGCCGTGGCCGGCCCGACCCACCACACGCTGACCGTGCTGGTCGAGAACAAGCCGGGCGTGCTGGCCCGCGTGGCGGGGCTGTTCGCCCGGCGGGGCTTCAACATCTTCTCGCTGGCGGTGGCGCCGACCGACGACGACCGGTTCAGCCGGATCACGATCGTGGTCGACGTCGAGTCCGAGCTGCTCGACCAGGTCGTCAAGCAGCTCGACAAGCTGGTCAACGTGGTCGAGATCACCGAGCTGGCGCGCGGCGGAGTCGGTGCAGCGCGAGCTGCTGCTGGCCACGGTCTCGGCGTCGCCGGAGCTGCGGGGCCAGGTCATCGAATTGGTCGGGGTGTTCGAGGGCCGTATCCTCGGCGTCGGCTCGGACGAGCTGACGGTGTGCCTCGACGGGTCACCGCAGAAGGTGAACGACTTCGAGCAGCTGTTGCGCTCCTACGGGATCGTGGCGCTGCAACGCACCGGCCGGGTGGCGCTGGCCAAGCTCACCCGCTGACACTTGGCACCGAATCTGCACAGAATCGGTGCCAACGGACCCAGGAGCACAACGTGGCAAACGTCTACTACGAGCAGGATGCGGACCGTTCCCTGATCGCCGACCGCAAGGTGGCGGTCATCGGCTACGGCTCCCAGGGCCACGCCCACGCCCTGAACCTGAAGGACTCGGGCATCGACGTCCGGGTCGGGCTCCGGGAGGGATCAGGCTCGGGGGCCAAGGCCGAGGCGGCCGGGCTCGCCGTGCGGTCGATCGCCGATGCGACCGCCGAGGCCGACGTCATCATGATCCTCGCGCCCGACACCGAGCAGAAGGCGATCTACGAGGCGGCCATCGCCCCCAACCTGGCCGACGGCGACGCCCTGCTGTTCGCCCACGGGTTCAACGTCCGCTTCGGGCGCATCGTCGCCCCCGCCGGGGTCGACGTGGCCATGGTGGCGCCCAAGGGTCCGGGCCACCTGGTGCGGCGCACCTACGACGAGGGCGGCGGCACGCCGTGCCTGATCGCGGTGGCCCAGGACGCGTCCGGTCAACGCCCGTGGCCTCGCCCTGGCCTACGCCGACGCCATCGGCGGCACCCGCGCCGGCGTGCTCGAGACCACGTTCGAGGAGGAGACCGAGACCGACCTGTTCGGCGAGCAGGTGGTGCTGTGCGGTGGCCTGACCGCGCTCGTCCAGGCCGGCTTCGAGACGCTGGTGGGGGCGGGCTACCAGCCCGAGTCGGCCTACTTCGAGTGCCTCCACGAGCTGAAGCTCATCGTCGACCTCATGTACGAGCAGGGCATCACCGGCATGCGCTACTCGATCTCCGACACCGCCGAGTACGGCGACCTCACCCGTGGCCCGCGGGTCATCAACGAGCAGGTGAAGGCCGAGATGCGCACGATCCTCGACGAGATCCGGTCGGGCAAGTTCGCCGAGGAGTGGATCGCCGAGAGCGAGGCGGGACGGCCCCGCTTCCTCGAGCTCGAGAAGGCCGGGCACGACCACCAGATCGAGCAGGTCGGCGCCGAGCTGCGGGCGATGATGCCGTGGATCTCGGCCGGCAAGACGCGGGTCCAGGACGCCTCCGGCGGCCAGGGTAAAACCCGACTCGACAGGTCGGCTTTTGCCGTTTACCGTGTGCGCCACACCGAACAGGAGGGGTGATCATGGCCGATGACGAGTGGGGTTTCGAGACCCGTCAGATCCACGCCGGCCAGGAGCCCGACGCCGCCACCAGCGCGAGGGCCGTCCCGATCTACCAGACGACGTCGTTCACGTTCCGGGACACGACCCACGCCGCGGACCTCTTCGCACTGGCCGAGATCGGCAACATCTACTCCCGCATCATGAACCCCACCCAGGCGGTATTCGAGGCGCGGATCGCCAGCCTCGAAGGGGCCACGGCCACCGCCGTGGGGATCCCTGGGGCCCTGGCAGTGGGCAGCGGCCAGGCGGCATCGACGCTGGCGATCATCAACCTGGCCGAGGCGGGCAGCCATCTCGTCGCATCGGCCGCCCTCTACGGCGGCACGTACAACCTGCTCCACTACACCCTGCCGAAGCTCGGGATCGAGACGACCTTCATCGACGATCCCGACGACCTCGACGCCTGGCAGGCGGCGATCCGCCCCAACACCAAGGCGTTCTACGGCGAGACGATCGGCAATCCCCGCAACGACGTGCTGGACCTCGAGGGCGTCTCCGGCGTCGCCCACGACAACGGCGTTCCGCTCATCGTGGACAACACGGTGGCGACGCCGTACCTGATCCGACCCTTCGAGTGGGGTGCGGACATCGTGGTGCATTCGGCCACCAAGTTCATCGGCGGTCACGGCACGTCGATCGGCGGGCTGATCGTCGATGCGGGCAGCTTCGACTTCGGGGCGGCGAGCGACCGGTTCCCGCAGTTCACCGAGCCGGATCCGAGCTATCACGGGCTGGCCTACTGGCCGGCTCTCGGGGCCGGTTCCTACATCATCAAGGCTCGCATCCAGCTGTTGCGCGACATCGGCGCGGCGACGACGCCGTTCAACTCGTTCCTGTTCCTCCAGGGACTCGAGACGCTGAGCTTGCGGATGGAGCGCCACATCTCCAACGCCAAGGCGGTGGCCGACTACCTGGCCGCCCACGACCAGGTGGTCTCGGTGCAGTACGCCGGGTCTGCCCGACTCGCAGTGGTACGAGCGAGGCCAGCGCTACAGCGCGGGACGGGGTGCCGGTTCGGTGCCGGCGTTCATCATCGAAGGCGGGCTCGACGCCGGCAAGCGGTTCGTCGAAGGCCTGAGCCTGCACAGCCATGTCGCCAACATCGGCGACGTGCGGAGCCTGGTCATCCATCCCGCGTCGACCACCCACTCGCAGCTCACGCCCGAGGAGCAGACCAGCACCGGTGTGGATCCGGGCCTCGTGCGGCTCTCCGTCGGGCTCGAATCGATCGACGACATCATCGCTGACCTCGACGCCGGGTTCCGCGCCGCCAAGACCTGAGGGGGCCTCGAGCGCGGCCTCGCGGATGACGGGATCGACGGGCGGGAGCCCGTCGGGGTGGCCGAACCGGCCACGACGAGGCCGGAAGCGGCGGTCGAGCTCGTAGACGCCTCGAGCGACCCGCCACGCGTGGTGTCGGCGAGTCTCGTAGCCCATCGCGTCGGCCAGGATCTTGACGGGATGCTCGCCGGCCACCCCGTACCCGTACAGGTGGAGCAGCGAGTGGAGCTCGGTGAGCGTGAGCCGCCCGTGGCGCCCGAGGATGGCGAGGCAGGAGGCGCGGCAGGGCGCGACCGCCGAGGAGGCGGTGGTCGGCGGGCAACGGGCGCAGGGCCGGGCCGCCATCGGGCTCGGGTCGCCGGCCGTGGTACCAGGGGACGCGGGGCCACAGCTGCTCCCGCATCTCTTCGAGCGGGGTGAGCACGGCTACTCGGCGGTCATGGAGGCGGTGCAGCTCGTGATCGAGGGCCAGCAGCTCGGTGAGGAGCTCGTCGCGCTCGATCTGGAGGCGGTGGCGTTCGGGTGGGCGCAGGTCTGACGCCATCCGATTGGGGAGCAGGCGGCTGGGGCAGCGGGTGGTGGATGCTCACGGGGAGTCTCCTCGGTGAAGCGACCAGGAGGGCGCCGGAGCAGCCGATCCCCCGAGTCTGCCCACGGGGTGTGACACTCCCCGCCCGGGTGCCCCTTGGCGCAGAATCTGCGCCGAATCGGTGCCAAGGGGCAGATTCGGGGTGGGGTCAGGGGGTGGGGGTTCCGAGGAGGTAGAGGAACACCGCCAGTCGTCTCGTCCCCGACGTCGCGCCGGCCGAACCGGTCGTGGTGCCCGAGTAGGTGAGCGGCCACGACCTCGCCAGCTCGAGGCCCGCCGCCGCGTGCGCCCCCAGGGAATCGCGCACGAAGCCGACGATCCCGGGATCCTGACCGGCTATCGGCGTGCCCAGGTTGACGACGCCGGCGACGTGTCGATCCGACAGGAACCGGCCTACCGTCCCGTTCCGGCTGGCCTGGTAGTAGGCGTACGAGTTCGCCACCCCGTCGAGGTTGATGACCGGCCGGTTGGCGTAGTACCCGACGACGCCGGCGTCCCACGAGGCCAGCACCGATCCCGCCGGCAGGTGGCGGTCGATCCACACGCCTGCGTCCCGGTCGGCGATGGCGATCGAATGACCGTGCGGATCAGCGAACTCACGCGTCTCGAACACGACCCCCGCCAGCAGCGGCACCAGCAGGATGGCGCTGACCGGCAGCAGTGCCGCGGGCCGACCCCCGCGTCGGGTGCCTCCACCACCGCTGCCTCGGCGAAGTCGGCCACGCCGATCACGAGCAGGAACAGCAGGTAGATCGCCAAGGGCACGTAGTACCAGAGCCACTGCTGGGTCTGGAAGACCTGGTAATAGGCGACGAGCAGGACGCAAAACGAGGCGAACCAGGCCGTCGACGCCGCGAACCCACCGACGCGGCCGAACCGGGAGCGCGCACGCGTCGTGCGTGCACGCCGATAGCCCCACCGGCCGATCAGCGCCGCGACGAGCGCGGCCAACCCGAACCAGATCACCCGCTCGAGCGTGAACGGCGCCCGCTTCGTCAATCCGCTGATCTGGAGCAGCACGCCGAACAGCAACTGGTTCGACACGAGGTAGCCGATCAGGACCACCGCGGGGAGGGCGAACAGCTGCACGAGCGGCACGACGGAGCGTCGCCAGCCTGACGACCGCGCCTCCGCCAGCGCCCACAACCCCATGACCGCGACGAGCAGGACCGAATCGGTCCGGGCCAGCACCAGTCCGGCCAGCAGGAGCCCGGTCGCCCACCGCGCCGACGGCGTCCCGCGCCGTAGGAACCGCCCCCGCCAGGTGGCCCCGATGGCCAGCACGGCCGCGTCGAGCAGCACGAGCACACCGGACTCCATGCCGTTCACGAAGACCTTGACGATGAACGGATCGGCGGCCGCGGCCACGAGCGCCAGGGCCACGACCACGGCGCACCAGGTGCCGGCCCGCCCCGCGTCCGAGCCGCGCCTGGCGACCAACCTCGGCCAACCGTCGATGGCGCGGGCGCAGGTCCAACCCACCAACGCCAGAGCGCCGCCGTAGCAGAGCACCTGGACGACCAGCAGCACCCGCACCGCCGAGGTGCCGTCCAGCCCGAGTGCGTACACCGGCACCGCCATCAGCATCCAAAGCGGGTGGTAGCCGTTGGTGAGGTCGATCCCGTCGAAGGTGGAGCCGTGCCCGTGGGCCACGTTCCGGGCGATCCCGAAGTAGTAGAACGCGTCGTCGAAGGTCAGGCTGAACGGCGCGTCACGCCATGCCACCACCACGATCAGCCAGATCGCGGTGACCGCTCCGGCCGCGACCAGCAACACCACGAAGGGCCGTCTCCGGCCTGCGGTCGATTCGGCCGTCATGGGGTCACATGGTCTCCGAGAAGCTCACCTCGCCCTGACCGCGCAGCACGTTCTTCAGCAGCTTGCCCGAGGCGTTCCGGGGCAGTTTCTCATCCGTGAGCTCCACATAGGTGGGCACCTTGAAGTTGGCCAGCGTCTCTGCCACCCACTGGCGCACCTCGTCCTCGGTGATCGACGCTCCCGGCGCCACCTGCACCACCGCCTTGACCTCCTCGCCGAGCTCCGGGTGGGCCACCCCGATGACCGCAGCATCGGCGATCTTCGGGTTGTCGACCAGACGCTGCTCGATCTCGACGCAGTAGACGTTCTCACCGCCCCGGATGATCATGTCCTTGGCCCGGTCGGTGACATACAGGTAGCCGTCCTCGTCGAGGTGGCCGATGTCGCCCGTGCGCAGCCATCCGTCCCGGATGGTCTCGGCCGTGGCCTCCGGCTTGCCCCAGTAGCCGGGCATGACGATCGGACCGCGGATCAGGATCTCGCCCGTGGCGCCCTGCGGCAGCTCGGCTCCGTCGACGTCGGCGATGCGCACGTCGACGACCGGCATCGGCGGGCCCACCGACGTCGGCTTGGCCAGCGCGTCAGCCCCGCTGATCACGGTCGCGACCGAGCTGGTCTCGGTCAGGCCGTACGCGTTGCTCGTGCTGGTGACGTTGGGGAACGTCTCGTGCACCATCCGCTGCAGCTCGTCGGCCGACGGCGACCCGCCGAAGGCCACGTTGGTGACCGACGACCGGTCGTAGTCGAACCGGTCGGCGTACTCGCACACCCGCCACACCATGGTGGGCACGGTCGCCCAGATGGTCACCTGCTCGTCCTGGATCAGCTGCAACGCGTGGGCCGGCTCGAAGCGGCCCTCCGGGATGACGAGCTTGATGCCGCCGAGCGTGCCCACCACGAGGCTGGAGTGGCACCCCGAGACGTGGAACAGCGGAGAGGTGAGCAGGGCCGTCGTCTGCCCGGCGCCGGGGGTGCCCGCCGCGCCGGCGGGGGCGGGGAAGGCCATGGCCGTGGAGACGGTGCTGAAGATCGTGTTCTGGAGGTTGGCGAGCATGTTGCGATGCGTCGAGATCGCCCCCTTGGGCCGACCCGTGGTCCCGCTCGTGTAGAAGATCACCGCCGGGTCGCCCTCGTCGATCTCGGCGGTCGGGGCGCCATCGGCCGGCTGCGCGGTGAGCTCGTCGAATCGATGCAGATTCGGTACGCCGGGGAAGTCCGAGGGGTCGGCGTCGATCAGGTAGACGGCCTCGAGGTCTGGCAGGTCATCGAGCTCCCCGGCGATGCGCTGGAAGCGGCCCCGGTCGGCGATCAGCACCTTCGACCCGCTGTCGCGCAGGCCGTAGAGGATCTCGTCGGTCTTCCACCAACCGTTGAGCCCGACCAGGACCGCACCCAGGTCGACGGTCGCCCAGAAGCTCACGCACCACTCGGGGTTGTTGGCCGACAGCACCGCGACCCGGTCGCCGTGGCCGACACCGACGTCGCGGACGAGCGCGGCCGAGACGGCGTCGGCCTGGCGGAAGAACTCGCCGTAGCCGACCCGCCGCTCGCCGTACACGAGGAACGGCTCGTCGTCCCC
This sequence comes from uncultured Microthrixaceae bacterium, assembly GCA_963776435.1. Classification (GTDB taxonomy): domain Bacteria; phylum Actinomycetota; class Acidimicrobiia; order Acidimicrobiales; family Acidimicrobilacustridaceae; genus UBA4742. The sequence goes on along the minus strand of CAVZMK010000010.1, from coordinate 1,149,550 downwards.
CCGCGCCGCGGCCACCTCGGCGATGGCCCGCAGGTTGGCGAAGCGCTCCTTGTAGACCTTCATCTCGACGCCGCCGATCACCTCGGTGACGACCTCGAACGGACCACCCGGACCGGTGAGCTGGACGCGAACCTCGGCAAGTGTCGGCATGGCTGCAGTCTGCCCGACAGACCGAGACGGCTGCTCAGCCGAGCGCACCCACCACGTGGTCGATGCACGCGGTCAGCGCCTCGATGTCGCCCGGATCGATCGCGGGGAACATGGCGATCCGCAGCTGGTTGCGCCCGAGCTTGCGGTAGGACTCGGTGTCGACGATGCCGTTGGCCCGCAGCACCTTGGACACCGCCAGCGGCGTCGATCGAGTCGTCGAGGTCGATCGTGGCGACGACGTGGCTGCGGTCGGCGGGGTCGGCCACGAACGGTGTGGCGAACGACGACGCCTCGGCCCACGAGTACATCGTGGCGGCCGACTGGTCGCACCGCCCGGCCGCCCACTCGAGTCCGCCGTTGCCGTTCAGCCACTCCACCTGGTCGGTGGCCAGGAACACCGTGGCCAGCGCCGGCGTGTTGTAGGTCTGGTCCTTGCGGGAGTTCTCGAGCGAGACGGCCAGGTCGAGCGACGTCGGGATCCAGCGGCCCGACCCGCCGATGCGCTCGATCCGCTCGACCGCCCGAGGCGACACCGCCGCCAGCCAGAGCCCGCCGTCGGAGGCGAGGCACTTCTGCGGCGCGAAGTAGTAGACGTCGACCTCGCGGGGATCGAAGCGGAGCCCGCCCACCGCCGAGGTGGCGTCGACGACCACGAGCGCGTCCGGGTCGGCGCCCGCCGGGCGGGCCAGCGGCATGGCCACACCGGTGGAGGTCTCGTTGTGGGTCAGCGCGTACACGTCCACGCCCGGGCGCCCCACGGCCAGCGGATGGGTGCCCGGTGCTGACTCGATGACCTCGGGATCGTCCAGGTGGGGTGCCGCCGCAGCTGCGGCTGCGAACTTCGACGAGAACTCCCCGAAGCTCAGGTGCTGGCTGCTGCCGGTCGATCAGCCCGAACGTGGCGACGTCCCAGAACAGGGTCGAGCCGCCATTGCCGATGAGGATCTCATAGCCGTCGGGCAGGGCCAGCAGCCCGGCCAGCCCGCGGCGCAACCGGCCCACCATCTCCCGCACGGGCGCCTGGCGGTGGCTGGTGCCGAGATAGGACCCCGACGCCGCCTGCAGCGCGGCGACCGCCTCGGGCCGGATCTTGGAGGGGCCGCAGCCGAAACGGCCGTCGACGGGCCGCAGCTCGGCCGGGATCGAAATGTCGGGGAGGGTGTCGGTCATCGGTGCCACTATCGCGGTCGAGGCGACGTGCAACGAAATCCAATACCAGCCCGCTGCCGCTAGCGTCGAACCCCATGACCTCCGACACCCCCGACCCCTCCTCCGACCGGATCTCGCGCCGGGTCGGCGCCATCACCGAGTCGGCGACGCTGGCGGTCGACGCCCGCGCCAAGGCCCTGAAGGCGGCGGGCGAATCGGTGATCGGATTCGGGGCCGGCGAGCCGGACTTCCCGACGCCCGACCACATCGTCGAGGCGGCCGTGGCGGCCTGCCGCGACCCGCGCAACCACCACTACTCCCCGGCGGGCGGCCTGCCCGAGCTGAAGGAGGCGATCGCGGCCAAGACCCTCCGTGACTCGGGCCTCCAGGTGCTGCCGGGGCAGGTGCTCGTGACCAACGGCGGCAAGCACGCGGTCGCCAACACGTTCGAGTCGCTCATCAACCCGGGCGACGAGGTCCTCCTGCCCGCGCCCTACTGGACCACCTATCCCGAGCCCATCGTGCTGGCCGGCGGGGTGGTGAAGGCACTGCCCACCGACGTGGGCTCGGGCTTCCGCGTCAGCGTCGAGCAGCTCGAGGCGGCCCGCACGCCGCGCACCAAGGCGCTGGTGTTCGTCTCGCCGTCCAACCCGACCGGCGCGGTCTACCCCGAGGCCGAGGTGGCGGCGATCGGCCGGTGGGCCCACGAGCACGGCATCTGGGTGGTCACCGACGAGATCTACGAGCACCTGACCTACGACGAGCACCGCTTCACCTCGATGCCGACGCTCGTCCCCGAGCTCGCCGACCAGTGCGTCGTGCTCAACGGCGTGGCCAAGACCTACGCCATGACCGGTTGGCGGGTGGGCTGGATGATCGGCCCCGCCGACCTGATCAAGGCGGCGACCAACCTCCAGTCCCACACCACCTCGAACGTCGCCAACGTGTCCCAGCGGGCCGCGCTCGCCGCGGTGGCGGGCGATCTCGCCGCGGTCGAGATGATGCGCACCGCGTTCGACCGTCGTCGGCGAACCATCCACGCCATGCTCGACGACATCGCCGGCGTGAGCTGCATGCTGCCGCAGGGCGCCTTCTACGCCTTCCCCTCGTTCGAGGACGTGTTGGGCAAGGACATCAAGGGCCATCGACCGCAGACGACCCTCGAGCTGGCCGAGGTCGTGCTCGACGTCGTGAAGGTGGCGATCGTGCCGGGCGAGGCGTTCGGCGCGCCCGGCTACGCCCGGTTGTCGTTCGCGCTCGGCGACGACGACCTGGTCGAAGGCGTCTCGCGCCTCGCCGAACTGCTCGCCCAGGCCTCCTGAGCCATGGCTACCACGGTGCCCTACGGCAGCTGGCCGTCCCTGCTGACCACCGACCTGGTCCTCGCCGGCGCGGTCGGGCTCGGCGAGGTGGCCGTCGGCGACGACGACATCTGGTGGTCGGAGCTGCGTCCCGAGCAGGGCGGCGCGGTCGTGGTCGTCCGCCACACGCCCGGTGGCGCCACCGTCGACGCCGTCCCCGAGGGCTACTCGGCCCGCACGCGGGTGCACGAGTACGGCGGCGGGGCGTGGTGGTTGCACGACGACGCCCTCGTCTTCGCCAACTGGAGCGACCAGCGCCTGTACAAGATCGTCCCCGACGTCGATCCCGGTACGTTCCGGGCGCCGTACCCGCTGACCCCCGAGCCCGACGAGCCCCACGCCGCCCGCTACGCCGACGGCGTGACCAGCTCCGACGGCCGGTGGATCATCTGCGTCCGCGAGCTGCACGGGGCGCCCGGGCGGACCGAGGCCCTCAACGAGATCGTGGCCCTCGACGCGGAGGTCGGCGGCGATCCGCACGTGCTGGTGACCGGTCCCGACTTCGTGGCCGCGCCGCGGGTCCGCCCCGACGGCCTGGCGCTGGCCTGGCTGCAGTGGATCCATCCCGACATGCCGTGGGACGGCACGGAGCTGGTCGTGGCCAGCCTCGCCAGCGGACCGGACGGCTGTCGTGTCGGCGAGCCGCGCGTGGTCGCCGGAGGGCGCGACGAGTCGATCACCCAGCCGGAGTGGCACGCGGACGGCTCCCTCTGGTTCGTGTCCGACCGCACGGACTGGTGGAACCTCTACCGAATCGGTGCCGATTCGGTGCTGACGGGCGGGCCGGACCGCCCCCGGCCCAGGCGGTGGCCCCGATCGACGGCGAGGTCGGCGTGCCCGCCTGGGTGTTCGGCCAGTCGCGCTACACGTTCCTCGCCGATGGGCGGGTGGCCCTGGCGTACGCGGCGAACGGGTCCGACCACCTCGCCGTGCTGACGCCCGCCTCCGAGGGCCCGGATGGCGCCCGCCGGGCCGCGTCGTTGATCGATCTGCAGACCGACCACGTCGCGCTGTCGGCCCTGCAGGCCGACGGCCACGGCCTCGTGTTCGTCGGCGCGACCGCGAACGCCGAGGCGGCCGTCACCACGATCGAGCTGCCGACGGACGTTTCGGCCGGCGGCGGGGCGACGATGGCGGTGATCCGCCCGCCGCGCGACCTGGGTCTCGACGCGGGCTGGATCTCCGAGCCCCGATCGCTCGTGGTGCCGACCGCCGACGGCGGCGTCGCCCACGCCCTCCACTACCCGCCGACGCACCCGACCGCCGTGGGCGCCGACGGCACGGCCCCGCCCCTGCTCGTGTTGAGCCACGGCGGCCCCACTTCCGCCGCCCGACCCCAGCTCAACCTCGGTGTCCAGTTCTGGACCTCCCGCGGCTTCGCCGTGGTCGACGTCGACTACCGGGGCAGCACCGGCTACGGGCGGGCCTACCGCCAGGCGCTCGCCGGTGGGTGGGGTGAGGTCGACGTCGACGACTGCGTGGCCGTGGCCCGCCACCTCGTCGCGCTGGGCGAGGCCGACGGCGACCGCATCGCCATCCGCGGCGGCAGCGCGGGCGGCTACACGACCCTGTGCGCCCTCGCCTTCCGCGACGAGTTCCGCGCCGGCACGAGCCTCTACGGCGTGGCCGACCTCGAGGCCCTCGCCCGCGACACCCACAAGTTCGAGTCGCGCTACCTCGACTCCCTGGTCGGGCCCTACCCGGAGGCGCGCGACCGCTACGTGGCCCGCTCGCCGATCCACCACGTCGAGGGCTTCAGCTGCCCGTTGCTGGTGCTCCAGGGGCTCGAGGACGAGATCGTGCCGCCGGCCCAGTCCCAGATGATCGCTGACGCGGTGCGGGCCAAGGGCCTCCCGGTCGCCTACCTCACCTTCGAGGGCGAGCAGCACGGGTTCCGCCAGGCGGCCACGATCAGACGGGCTCTCGAGGCCGAGTTGTACTTTTACGCCAAGGTGTTCGACTTCGAGCTGGCCGAGCCGATAGATCCCGTACCGATCGACAACATCTGACCTGCCTCACCAGCCCAGCGGGAGCGTCGTGCATGGAACCGGAGACCATGGCCGTCGTGGCGACCTACGAGTCCCCTGACGAGGCGAAGTCCAACGCGGCGTCGCTCGTCCAGCAGGGACTGGGCGCGGCCGTCGAGGCCGCGGGCGACGGGCAGTGGACGGTCACCGTGCTCCCCGGCGATCGCAGCCGCGCCCGCGAGCTGCTCGGGATCCCCGAGACGCCCGGCGAGGCCGGCGACGACGACAGCGACGAGCTGACCCGGTCGGTCCGCACGATGCTCGTCCCGGTGCTGGTCGGCATCATGGTGCTGATCCTCGTGCCCCTGATCGCCTTCTTCGTGTCCTTCAAGCTCTCGGGCGGCTGATCTCCCGACTACTGGTTGGCGGGGCCCGCGCCCCACCGGTCAGGATGGGCCAATGGCGCGCATCCTGGTGACCGAGCCGATCGCCGAGGGCGGACTCGACCGCCTCCGGGCCGCCGGCCACGACGTCGACGTGCGTGAGGGGGCCTCGCCCGCCGAGCTGCTCGAGCTGGTGAAGGGCGCGGAGGCCCTCATCATCCGCTCGGCCACGACCGTGACGGCCGAGGTGCTCGAGGCGGGCACGGACCTGGTGGTGGTCGGCCGAGCCGGCATCGGGCTCGACAACGTCGACGTGGCCGCCGCCACCGCCCGCGGGGTCATGGTGGTCAACGCGCCGCAGTCGAACGTGCTCTCGGCGGCGGAGCACACCATGGCGATGCTGCTGGCGCAGGCCCGCAACATCCCCCAGGCCCACGCGGCGCTGACCGGCGGTCGCTGGGAGCGCAGCCGCTGGACCGGCGTGGAGCTGAGCGACAAGACCCTCGGCATCGTGGGGCTCGGGCGCATCGGCAAGCTGGTCGCCCAGCGGGCCCTCGCCTTCGGCATGCGCCTCGTCGCGTACGACCCGTTCGTCTCGGTCGAGCGGGCCCGCCAGATGAGCGTCGAGCTGGTCGAGCTGCCCGAGCTCATGGCGCTGGCCGACTTCGTGACGATCCACGTGACCAAGACGCCCGACACGATCGGGCTCATCGGGGCGGAGATGCTGGCGAAGGCCAAGCCAGGCCTGCGGGTGATCAACGTCGGGCGGGGCGGCATCGTCGACGAGCAGGCGCTGGCCGACGCCGTGGCCGAGGGTCGCCTCGGCGGCGCCGCCATCGACGTGTTCGAGAAGGAGCCCACCACGGCGTCGCCGCTGTTCGAGCTCGACTCGGTCGTCGTCACGCCGCACCTGGGCGCCAGCACCCACGAGGCGCAGGACAAGGCGGGCGACACCATCGCCGAGCAGGTCGAGCTGGCCCTGGCGGGCGAGTTCGTGCCCTTCGCCGTCAACGTGAGCGCGGCCGAGGCCTCCGAGACCGTCCGGCCCTTCCTCGTCATGGCCGAGTGGCTCGGGGAGCTGCTGGCCTCGCTCGGCGGCCGCACCTCCGACGTGCTCGACGTCGAGTACCAGGGCCAGATCGCCGGCTACGACACGCGCATCCTGACCCTGTCGCTGCTCAAGGGCTACTTCGGACGCATCAGCAACGAGCCGGTCTCGTTCGTCAACGCGCCGCAGCTGGCGGCCGAAGCCGGCATCCAGGTGCGCGAGACCGCCACCACCACGGCCCACCACTACGTCAACCTCATCACCGTCCGGGCCGGCGGGCATGCCCTGGCCGGCACGCTGGTGGGCCTGCGGGGCGAGCCGCGCATCGTGATGGTCGACGACCACACCGTGGACGTGCCGCCCTCGCCGCACATGCTCGTCGTCCGCAACGAGGACCGGCCCGGGATGATCGGTGCGGTGGGGACGGCCCTCGGCCAGGCCGACATCAACATCGCCGGCATCCACGTCGGTCAGTCGGCGTCCGGGGTGGCCGCGCTCATGGTGCTGGCCACGTCGTCACCCGTGCCCGCCGACGTGGTCTCCGGGCTCCAGGCCACCCCCGGCATCGTGTCCGTCCACGCCGCTGACCTGCGCTGACGGGCTGATCCGGACGGCCTAGTCCGTCCGGCTCCAATCCCGCCGTGGGCTCAGCCTCGCTCCTGAGCTGACCGAAAGTCACCTTCAAGGCGTGGTGCCGGGACCTCGGCGCGCGGGAAGGAGCATGGTCGGTGCCCGACGAGTCGGTCGTGGTGGACGAGGTACCTGTCCCCCTCCTCGCGCTGCGCGACGGGGTGGTGGTCGCGGCGTCCGCCGGCGCGAGCGAGGTGCTCGGTGTGGATCCGTCCACGCTCCTCGGCACCCGCCTCGACGACCAGGTGGACGAGGCGGCCGCGGCGGTCCTCGGCGCCGTCCTCGACGACGTGCTGGCGGGCGCACGCAAACCGACCGAGATCATCGTGGCGACCCGCGCAGCCGTGCGCCGCGTGGTGGGCATGACCGTGTCACCCGGCGCCGACGATCGGGTCCTCGTCGGTCTGCGTGACCTCACCAACGAGCGTCGCCTCACCGCCGTCATCGACGCGGTGGCCGACTCGACCCTCGTCCTCGACCGCGACGGCCGCCTTCTCTGGCAGTCCGAGGCGTTGGCCGCCCGGGTGCCGGGCGGTTCGGCCAACCTCGGGACCCATCCCGTCGAGCGGCTCCACCCTGAGGACCTCCCGATGGTGCTGGAGGCCTTCGCCGACCTCGCCGGCCAGCCCGGAGGACGGCTCAACCGGGTCGTGCGGTCGCGGGCTGTCGACCACGACGACATCTGGCAGCTGATCGAGCTGGTGGGCGCCAGCCGGGTCGACGACCCCGAGCTCGGGGGCGTGGTGGTCCAGGTCCGCAACATCGACGTCGGGTCCGAGCTCGAGTCCACCGGGCAGACCGACGGTCCGATGCTGTCGATGGCCGAGGCCGCCCCGGTCGGGATCCTGCTCATGAACCGCATCGAGCGGGTCATGTACGCGAGCCGGGCGGGCCGGACCCTGCTCGGCTACGGCGACAGCGACGACGCCACCGACTGGCGCGACCGGGTGGCCGGCGGGCGCCGGGGCGAGGTCGATGCGCTCGTGGCCGGCGGCCTCGTGGGCGCGGCCCCGACGACGCTCACCGTCCCGATCCTGCTGGCCGACGGCGGTCAGAGCTGGCTGCGCGTCCGCGTGGCCCCCCACCTCGACGCCCGCGACCAGCCGGTCGGGGTGATCGTGACCCTCGAGGACGTCACCGCCGAGGTCGAGGCCCGCACCGAATCGGAGCGGCTGCTGCAGATGCTCGATGCGACGTCCGACTACGTGACCATCTTCCGGGCCAGCGGCGAGATCCTGCACGTGAACGCGGCGTTGGCCCAGGTGCTGGAGGCGCACCGCGCCGCCGGTGGCTCAGGCAGGTTGGGCGACCTGATCGAGGATCGGGAGGCGTTCATCAGCCGCGGTCTGGAGGAGGTCGCGACCGCCGACACCTGGCATGGCGAGTTGAAGATCAACGTCGGCCCCGGCCGGACCATCCCGGTCTCCGCGCTCGGCGTGGTCGGCCGCGACGACGAGGGCGAGGTCGACTGGGTGGCCATGGTGGCCCGTGACATCAGCGAGCAGAAGGAGGCCGAGGAGCGCCTGCGCCGTCTGGCCACGTCCGACCCGCTCACGGGTCTCGCCAACCGGGCCCTGTTCACGGATCTGCTCGAGGAGGTGGTGGGCCGCGCCGCCCGCACCGGTCGCGGTCTGGCGGTGCTGTTCTGCGACCTCGACCGCTTCAAGGAGGTCAACGACGAGCACGGCCACGCCGGCGGCGACCGCGTGCTCATCGAGATCGCCGACCGGCTCTGCGCCATCATCCGCGGTGACGACACGGTGGCGCGCGTCGGCGGCGACGAGTTCGTGATCCTCTGTGACGGCTCGAGCGATCCCGACGCGCTCGCCGCGTTGGCCGAGCGGGTCATCGAGGCGGTCCACCAGCCCATCGCCGTCGAGGGCGCCGAGGTGCGGGTGGGGATCTCGATCGGTGTGGCCATCGCCGACCAGCTCGCCGACGAGACCTCGCTCAGCGGCGACCGCATCCTGACCTTGGCCGACCAGGCGATGTACCGGGCGAAGGCGACCGGCGGCAACCGCTACCGGGTGGTCGAGGTCACGCCGGCCTGAGCGCGACGTCTACCCGAGGGACGGCTTCCAGTCCGGGCGGGCGGACTCGAACGCGGCGATGTCGCCCTCGCTGCCCAGGGTGATGCCGATGTCGTCGAGGCCCTCGAGGAACCGGGTGCGGGTGGCGTCGTCGAGCGGGAAGGTCACCTCGAGCCCGATGGCGGGCGCGGACAGCGTGCGGGCACCGACGTCGATGGTCAGCTCGAGGGTCGGGTCGTCGGCGACGGCGCGGAGCAGCCGCTCGTCGGTGGCCTCGTCGACCTGCACGGGCACGAGCCCGTTCTTGGTGCAGTTGTTGCGGAAGATGTCGGCGAAGCGGGACGACACGACGGCCTTGAACCCGTAGTCCATGATCGCCCAGACCGCGTGCTCGCGCGACGAGCCGGTGCCGAAGTTGGCCCCGGCGACGAGGATGGTGGCGCCCTGGTAGGGCTCCTGGTTCAGCACGAAGTCGCGGTCGTCGCGCCACTCGGAGAACAGGCCGGCGCCGAACCCGGTGCGCTCGACGCGCTTCAGCCAGTCGCTCGGGATGATCTGGTCGGTGTCGACGTCCGAACGGTCGAGCGGGACGGCGGTACCGGTGACGACGATGACGGGTTCCATGGGTGGACTCGGTTCTCTCTCAGGACAGGTCGGCGGGCGTGGCGAACGTGCCGGCGATGGCGGTGGCGGCGGCGACCTCCGGGGACACGAGGTGGGTGCGCCCGCCTCGCCCCTGGCGGCCCTCGAAGTTGCGGTTGCTGGTCGACGCGGCCCGCTCGCCGACGGCCAGTTTGTCGGGGTTCATGGCCAGGCACATCGAGCACCCGGGCTCTCGCCAGTCGAAGCCGGCGGCCCGGAAGACCTCGTCGAGCCCTTCGCGCTCGGCCTGGCGCTTGACCTGGAACGACCCCGGCACGACCATCGCCCGCAGTCCGGACCGCACCGTGCGGCCCTCGGCGACGGCGGCAGCGGCCCGCAGGTCCTCGATGCGGCTGTTGGTGCACGATCCGATGAAGACGGTGTCGACGGGGACGTCGCGCATCGGCGTCCCGGCGGTGAGGCCCATGTACTCGAGCGCCCGGGCCGCCGACTCGCGCGCGTTCGCGTCGGCGAAGCCGTCGGGGTCGGGCACGGCCTGGCTGATGGGGACCACCTGCGCCGGGTTGGTCCCCCAGCTCACGTACGGCTCGAGGACGGTCGCGTCGAACACGACCTCCTTGTCGAACACCGCGTCGTCGTCGGTGGGCAGGGAGCGCCACGCGTCGAGCGCCCGCTCCCAGATGGCGCCGACCGGCGCGTGCGGGCGGCCCTCGAGGTAGGCAAAGGTGGTGTCGTCCGGCGCGATCAGGCCGGCCTTGGCGCCGGCTTCGATCGACATGTTGCAGACCGTCATGCGGCCCTCCATCGACAGGCTGCGGATGGCCGAGCCCCGGTACTCGATCACCGAGCCGATCCCCCCACCGGTGCCGATGCGGCCGATCACGGCCAGGATGACGTCCTTGGCGGTCACGCCCGCGGGCAGGTCGCCGTCGACGGTCACGGCCATCGTCCCCGGCCGCTGCTGGGGGAGGGTCTGGGTGGCCAGCACGTGCTCGACCTCGCTCGTTCCGATCCCGAAGGCGAGGGCGCCGAACGCCCCGTGCGTGCTCGTGTGGCTGTCGCCGCACACGATGGTCATGCCCGGCTGGGTGAGACCCTGCTCGGGTCCGATCACGTGGACGATGCCCTGTCCGGGATCGCCCATCGGGTACTCGGTGATGCCGAACTCGGCGCAGTTGGCCCGCAGCACCTCGACCTGCGTGCGCGAGATCGGATCGGCGATGGGCTGGTCGATGTCGGCCGTCGGGACGTTGTGGTCCTCGGTGGCGACGGTGAGATCGGGCCGGCGCACGGTGCGCCCCGCCAGGCGGAGGCCGTCGAAGGCCTGCGGTGAGGTGACCTCGTGGACGAGGTGCAGGTCGATGTACAGCAGGTCGGGTTGCCCGTCTCCGGTGGCGACCAGGTGCTGGTCCCAGATCTTCTCGCTCAGCGTCTTCTGGCTCACTTGAGTCTCACTATGTAGGACGATAGTCTTGCTTCGTGGGATCGAGTGTAAGCGGTGTCGGGGTGCTCGACAAGGCGGTGACCGTGCTGCACGCGCTCGAGCAGTCGCCGTGCTCGCTCGGCGAACTGGTAGAGGCGACCGGGTTCTCCCGGGCGACCACGCACCGCCTGGCCGTGGCGCTGGAGGCGCACGGCCTGGTCCGGCGGGACGACGACGGCCGGTTCGCGCTCGGCATCGGACTGGTGGCTCTGGGTCGGGCGGCGGCCGAGGAGCTGCCGTTGTCGGCCGCCGCCCAGCCGGCGCTGCGGGCGCTGCGCGACGCCACCGGTGAGTCGGTCCAGCTGTATGTCCGCGAGGGCGATCGACGGGTATGCGTCGCCGCGCTCGAGTCGCCGCACGGACTGCGCACGATCGTCCCCATGGGGGCGTCGCTGCCACTCGACGCCGGATCGGCCGGGCGTGTCCTGTCGGGGTCGGCGGAGGGGTTGAGCGCCGCATGGGTCGAGAGCGTCGGCGAGCGCGAGGCGGGGGTCGCCTCGGTCAGCGCCGCGGTGCGCGGACCGGGCGGTGGGCCGGTCGCGGCGGTGAGCGTGTCGGGTCCGATCGAGCGCACGACCAAGCGTCCCGGCCTCCGCTACGGCGACCAGGTCGCGGCCGCCGCCGCGCAGATCGAGCAAGCCGCCGGCCTGCACCCCCCGGCCTGACCCCTCGGCACCGATTCGACACAGATTCTGCGCAATGTCGCTGCTTGTCCATTGCGCCGAATCTGCGCAGATTCGGTGCCGACTGGCACTTGCGTAGGCTCGGCCGGACATGGGCGAGCACCTTGCGGCGATCGACATCGGCACCAACTCGATCCACCTCGTCGTGGCGCGCTTCGACGAGGCCGGCCACTTCGAGGTGATCGCCGACGAGAAGGAGGCCGTCCGCCTGGGCTCGGCCGGCGGCGACATGAAGCAGCTCCAGGACGACGCGGTCGACCGCGGCATCGAGGCGTTGACCCGCTTCCGCCGCGTGGCCGACATCTCCGAGGCCCGGGTCGTCGCCGTGGCGACGAGCGCGGTGCGCGAGGCCGAGAACGCGGAGAGCTTCCTCGACCGGGCCCGGCGTGAAGCCGGCGTCGAGGTCGAGGTGATCTCCGGCACCGAGGAGGCCCGCCTGATCCACCTCGGGATCCTCCAGGCCGTCCCGGTGTTCGACCGGCGCCACCTCATGATCGACATCGGCGGCGGCAGCACCGAGGTGCTGGTCGGGCAGGGCAGCGACATCCTCGCCGTCCGCAGCTTCAAGCTGGGTGCCATCCGCCTGACCCGGCGGTTCTTCCGCACCGACCGCGTGCACCCCGGCGCGGTCGACGCCTGCCGTCGTTACATCGACGCGATGCTGGCGCCGCTCGCACGGGAGATCGACCGGCTCGGCTACGAGGTGGCCGTGGGCAGCTCGGGCACCATCGAGGCGGTGGCCTCGATGATCCACGCCGCCGACCCGGCGCAGCCCCAGCCCCGCACGGTCGACAACGCGACCTTCACCTACACCGACACCCACGCGCTGGTCCGGCGGTTGGCCGGGCTGTCGGTCGCCAAGCGACGTGGCCTACCGGGCCTCGAAGCGGCGCGCGCCGACATCATCCTGGCCGGGGCCATCATCGTCGAGCAGTCGATGTCGACGTTCGGGATCGAGGAGATGGTCGTGTCGGGCTACGCGCTGCGCGAGGGCGCGCTGCTCGACGCCTTCCAGCGCACCCACGGCGCCGCGCTGCACCACCTGCACGACCTGCGGCGGCGCAGCGTGGTCCGCCTGGCCGAGATGATGGACGAGGAGCCGACCCACTCGGCCCATGCCGCTCACCTGGCGCTGATGCTCTTCGACGAGACAGCGTCGCTGCACGGGCTGGGCGACGAAGACCGGGAGCTGCTCGAGGCGGCTGCGCTGCTGGCCAACGTGGGCCTGTTCGTCTCCCACAGCAAGCACCACAAGCACACGTACTACGTGATCCGGAACTCGGACCACCTGTCTGGCTTCACCGACCACGAGATCGAGATGATCGCGTTGGTCGCCCGCTACCACCGCAAGAGCGCGCCGTCGGCCAAGCACGACGAGTTCGCCGCGCTACGGCCCCGCGACCAGGAGGCGGTGCGGACCATGGCCGGCATCCTGCGCGTGGCCATCGGCCTCGACCGCACCCACGCCGCGCCACGTGACCGGGCTGCGGGCCCACACCCGCCGGCGCACGCTCGTCATCGAGGTCGACCACGAGGAGGGCTCCGACATCTCCCTCGAGCTCTACACCGCCACCGAGCGCCGCGAGCTGCTCGAGGAGGTGCTCGACCTGCGGGTCGAGGTGGTGGCCGCGGAGCCGCTCAGCCCGCCTGTCGACCCCGAGCTGGCTCCCGCGACGTGACCTCGACGCAGGCCCGCTCGAGCACCGGCACGAACGCGTCCGGCTCGAGTGCGCAGACGCCGTGGTCGCCCGCGACGGGATAGGTCACCGCCCCGCGGATCGCGGCGGCCAGCGCGCGCTGGCGGCGCGGCGGCACCACGCTGTCGAGCTCGGTCACCAGGACGGCGGTCGGCACGTCGACCCCGCCGATCCAGTCGCGCGACGAGAAGGTCGCTAGCGCCTGGCCCGCCTCGACGACCATGCGCGGGTTGTTGCGGCCCACCTCCTCGCGGGCCCACATCCCGAGCTCGGTCTCGTCGTAGCGGGCGGCGAGCAGCCGGTCGCCGAGCGAGCGGTGCAGTCGCGCCGGGGTGGCGCGGGCCACGAGCGACGCCAGTCCGAGCATCGGGGCGGCGGCCCGTTCGCCCGGGCGACCACCCACGAAGTAACGACTGGTCGCGCAGAGCACGAGGCCGCGGACCCGGTCCGGGTGGCGCCGCCAGATGAGCTGGGCGACCGGTCCGCCCATCGAGTAGCCGACCGGGACGAAGCGGTCGATGCCGAGCGCGTCGGCGAGGGCGACCGTGTCGTCGGCGCAGTCCTCGAGGCGGAACCGCCGCCGCGACCGGATACCGCGGCCGTGGCCGCGGTGGTCGATGGCGACCACGTCGAACGAACGCGAGAGCACGGGGAAGCTGGTGAACCAGTTGAGCGCCGAGCTGGCCGTCCAGCCGTGCAGCAGGATCAGGGTCGGCCGGTCCGCTCCCTGGGCGGCCGGCTCGCCCGCCCGGCGGAAGAAGGTCGTGCCGCGGCCGACCAGCTCCAGGGGAGCACCCTCTGGCAGACCGGGAGGCGGGGGCATCGGCTCAGCCCTCGATGGACACGATCTCGACGCTGAGCGCGCCCCCCGGCGCCTCGAACTGGACCACGTCGCCGACCGCGTGGTCGAGCAGCGCGGCACCGAGCGGCGAGCCGGGCGACATGACCTCGAGGTCGTCGCGGCGCTCCTCGATCGAACCGATCAGGTAGCGCTCGGGTTCGTCGTCGCCCTCGTAGACGATGGCCACGATCGACCCGGCCGTCACCGTGTCCGAGCCGGTGGACTCGACGATCTCGGCGTCCTTGAGCAGAGCGGCGAGGTGACGGATGCGCCCCTCCATCTTCCCCTGCTCCTCCTTGGCGGCGTGGTAGTCGCCGTTCTCGGAGAGGTCGCCCAGCTCCCGGGCGGCCTGGATCTTGCGGGCGATGTCGGTGCGCCCGTGGGTCGTGAGCTGCTCGTGCTCGGCCTGCAGCCGGTCGTAGGCGTCCTGGGAGAGGTGATGGATGTCGGGCACCGGACCATCGTAGCGATCGGTATCGAGGTTGACGACCGGCCTGACCGCCACCACACTGGTCGCAGTGCATTCGCTTCCCACCGCCGCCGCCACGACCTCCGTAGCCATCATTCCCTAGCGCACGCTGCCTCCGCGGCGTGCGCTCCTGACCGTCCACCTCGGTGGGCGGTTTTCTCGTTCTCGGCCAGGAAAACCCATGACGCAAGCTGACCAGACATCCAACACACCCACCACGCACCGCATCGGGGTCGTCGGCGGCGACGGCATCGGTCCCGAGGTCGTCGCCGAGGCCCTGAAGGTCGTGCGCGCCGCCGGTGTCGAGCCTCGACACGGTCGACTACGACCTCGGCGGCGCCCGCTACCTGCGCGACGGCACGGTGCTGACCGACGAGATCGTCGACGAGTGGCGCGGCCTCGACGCGCTGCTGGTGGGCGCGGTGGGCACGCCCGAGGTCCCGCCCGGCCTCATCGAGCGCGGCCTGCTGCTCAAGATGCGCTTCGACCTCGACCTCTACATCAACCAGCGACCCTTCCTCGCGACCGGACCTGTCCCACGACTTCGTCGTGATCCGCGAGAACACCGAGGGCAGCTACGCCGGCGAGGGCGGCTTCCTGCGCAAGGGCACGCCCTACGAGGTCGCCACGCAGGGCTCGGTCAACACCCGCCACGGGGTCGAGCGCTGCGTCCGCTACGCGTTCGAGCTGGCCCGCAGCCGCCCCCGCCGCCACCTCACCCTGGTCCACAAGACCAACGTGCTCACCTTCGCCGGCGATCTGTGGGAGCGCACCTTCAACGAGGTCGCCCCGACTACGCCGACGTCGCCACCGCCTACAACCACGTCGACGCGGCGTGCATCTACTTCGTGCAGTCGCCGTCGCAGTACGACGTGATCGTCACCGACAACCTCTTCGGTGACATCCTCACCGACCTCGGCGGCGCCGTATCGGGAGGGATCGGCCTGGCCTCGTCGGGCAACCTCAACCCCGACCGCACCGGGCCGTCGATGTTCGAGCCCGTACACGGCTCGGCCCCCGACATCGCCGGCCAGCAGAAGGCCAACCCCGTCGCCGCCATCCTGTCGGCCGCGATGATGCTCGATTTCCTGGGCGAGGCCGATGCCGCCGCCCGCATCCGCAAGGCCTGCGAGGATCCCGCCTCGCTCACCGGCCGCACATCCGAGATCGGCGACGCCGTCGCCGACCGCTCTCTGAGGGAGACCGCCATGCCCATCACGCCGACCGACAAGATCTGGATGAACGGCGAGCTCGTCGACTGGGCCGACGCCAACGTGCACATCCTGACCCACTCGCTCCACTACGGCATGGGCGTGTTCGAGGGCATCCGCGCCTACGAGACGCCCGACGGTCCGGCGGTGTTCCGCCTCGTCGATCACATGAAGCGTCTGCACAACTCGGCCCGCATCATGATGATGGATCTGCCCTATTCGGTCGACGAGCTGGTCGAGGCGACCAAGCTCGTCGTCGCGTCCACCGGTCTGCCATCGTGCTACATCCGCCCGATCGCGTACTACGGCTACGGCGAGATGGGGCTCAACACGCTGCCGTGCACGGTCGACGTCGCCATCGCCTGCTGGCCGTGGGGCGCCTACCTCGGTGACGACGCGGCCTCGAAGGGCGTGAGCATGAAGATCTCGTCGTGGGTCCGCCACGACCACAACACCATGCCGCCGGCGTCGAAGACGACCGGCAACTACGTGAACTCGTCGCTGGCCAAGGTCGAGGCGCTGAAGGCCGGGTACGACGAGGCGATCATGCTCAACCCGCAGGGCTTCGTGAGCGAGTGCACCGGCGAGAACATCTTCGCCGCGCGCGACGGCGTGCTCATCACCCCACCGCTGGCCGCCGGCGCGCTCGAAGGCATCACGCAGGACTCGGTCATGACCATCGCACGCGACCTGGGCTTCGAGACCGCGCATCGGGCTGCTCAGCCGCAGCGACCTGTACATCTGCGAGGAGATGTTCGTGTGCGGCACCGCCGCCGAGATCAGCGCGGTGAGCTCGGTCGACGACCGTCCGATCCCGTGCCCGGGCCCGATGACCACCGCCATCGCGGCGGAGTACGGACGGGCCGTCCGCGGCCAGGTGGATCGGTACAAGACCTGGCTCGACCATGTCGGATGACCCTGGTGTAGCCCTCCCCGGCCGCAGTCGACATCTTCGACACGACCCTGCGCGACGGCGCCCAGTTCGAGGGCATCTCGCTGACCGTCGAGGACAAGTTGCGTGTCGCCGAGCAGCTCGACTGGTTGGGCGTGCGCTGGATCGAGGGCGGCTACCCCCAGGCCAACCCGCGCGACGAGGAGTTCTTCCGCCGCGCGCCCACGGACCTGCACCTCGTCACCGCCGAGCTGGTGGCCTTCGGCTCGACCCGCCGTCCGGCCGGCAAGGTCGACGTCGACCCCACCCTCGCCGCCCTGGTCGGCGCGGAGACCTCGACGGTCTGCATCGTCGGCAAGAGCTGGGACTTCCACGTCACCGAGGCCCTCCAGACGAACCTCGAAGAGGGCGTGGCCATGGTGTCCGAGTCGGTCGAGTTCCTCGTGGCCGCCGGCCGGCGCGTCTTCTTCGACGCCGAGCACTTCTTCGACGGCTACAAGGCCAACCCCGGCTACGCCCTGTCGGTGGTCGAGGCGGCCGCCATGGCCGGGGCCGAGTGCGTCGTGCTGTGCGACACCAACGGCGGCTCGCTGCCCCACGAGGTGCAGCGCATCACCGCCGAGGTGCGCGCCTACCTGACCGGCGTCGACATCGGCATCCACACGCAGAACGACTCCGGCTGCGCGGTGGCCAACTCGATCGCGGCGGTGGTCGGTGGGGCGACGCACGTACAGGGCACCGTCAACGGCTACGGCGAGCGCACCGGCAACGCCAACCTGATGACGGTGATCCCTGACCTGACCCTCAAGCTCGGCATCGCCACGCTGCCGGAGGGTCGCCTCGAGCGGCTCACCGCCGTCAGCCGGCACGTGGCCGAGCTGGTCAACGTCCCGCCGTTGCCCGCCGATCCATTCGTGGGCGTCTCCGCCTTCGCCCACAAGGGGGGTCTGCACACCTCGGCCCTCGGCCGCGCCGGCGGCGCCACCTACGAGCACGTCGATCCCGGGCCTCGTCGGCAACCACACGCGGGTGCTGGTGTCCGATCTCGGTGGTCGCGCCGGCATGTCGATGAAGGCGCGCGAACTCGGCGTCGAGCTCGACGATCGCGCCGCGGGCACCCTGAGCGACGAGCTGAAGCGGCTCGAGTCGCAGGGCTGGCTGTTCGAGGCGGCCGACGCCTCGCTCGAGCTGCTCATGCGGCGGGCGGCGGGCTGGGACCACGAGTTCTTCGAGGTCGAGGCCTACCGCGTGTCGAGCTACCACCGCGAGGGTCCGGTGACCAGGGAGGACGAGGTCGAGGTCACGACCGAGGCCACGGTGAAGCTGTGGGTCGACGGCGAGCGCATCGCCGCGGTCGGCGAGGGCAACGGCCCGGTCAACGCGCTCGACAAGGCGGTGCGCGCCGCGCTCAACGGCCGCTACCCGGCGCTGGAGCGCATCCACCTCACCGACTTCAAGGTCCGCGTGCTCGACGGCGGCTCGGCCACCGGCGCGGTGGTGCGGGTCCTGATCGACTCGACCGACGGCGAGGAGGTGTGGACCACCGTCGGCGTCGACACCAACGTCATCGAGGCGTCGTGGCAGGCGCTGGTCGACTCGCTCGTCTACGGGTTGCTCCACACCAGCGAATAGAGTCCGTCCTCGATGGCCGCTCCTGAATTCGTCCCCCTCTCGCCGACGGACAAGACGCGCGTCTACTCGTCGCCGCCGTGGAGCGGCGACCAGTGGCTGGCCGACCGGCCCGGTGAGCTCGGTGGCCGCCAGCCGCTCGGCCCCCGCCTCGGCTACCCCGGTCCCGACCAGGGGTTCGTGCTCAAGCTGGCCCACTCCTTCGAGTCGAGGCTGGTGCGGGTCGAGGGCGAGAAGGTCGACGACGTGATCGTCGGCTGCTGCGCGGTGGCGATGAAGCGCGCCTCGCTGTTCGGGCGCGCCCCGATGATCCACGACCTCACCGCCGCCTTCACGATCTGGGGCTTCCTGGCCGAGGCCGACGCCGAGCTGGTGCGCCTGCGCCGCCCGCTGTTCGAAGAGGTGGCCAACCCGCACGACTACATGGAGCTGCGCCGGATCGCCGACCTCGTCCCCCAGGCGGTGCTGCGGCTGAGCCACCAGGAGATCGCCAGGGTGGCGGCCACCGACTGGCGCGCCTTCTTCAAGCGCCGCCCCTCACCGTCCAGCTGAGACGGGCTCGGCGCGCGCCAGCTCGAAGGCGTGGAACAGGTTCGGGAGCACGACGTCGCGGGTCACCTGCAATCCGGCAGCGGCGAACAGCGCGTGGAACTGGGTGAGCGTGCGCTCGCGTCCCGACCCCGTGAGCACGAGCATCAAGACGTCGGACATGAACGAGAAGTCGGCCTCCGGCCGGTCGGGCGCCAGCGCCTCCACGACGAGCGCGCGCCCGTCGGGGCCGAGCCGGTCGGCCACATGGCGCAGCACCCGGGTCGCCGGCTCGTCGTCCCAGTCGTGCACGATGGCCAGCAGCAGGTAGAGGTCGCACCCGTCGGGCACGGATTCGAACATGTCGCCGGCCACGAGCTCGACGCGGGTCGTCTGGCTCTCGAGCAGGCCCCGGGCCCGCTCGACGACCGAGGGTCGCTCGAAGAGCACGCCGCGGGCGAGTGGGGCCCCGTCGAGCACGGTGACGAGCGTGGTGCCGGTGCCGCCGCCCACGTCGCAGATGCGGCGGTGGCCGGCGAAGTCGTAGCTGCGGGCCAGCAACTCCGACTGGAGCCCCGATCCCGCGGCCATCGCCGCGTCGAACAGGCTCTCGGCCTCGGCGTCGCCGGCCAGGAAGTCGAAGAACTCGCCGCCCATCGTCGCCTCGGTCGCGCTCCGACCCGTGCGCAGCGACTCGTCGGCCCGGTTCCAGATGGTGGCCATCCACGGGGCGCCCGCGAACCGGGCCCAGTCCCGCAGGCCGGCCGGGTGGTCGGCCCGCAACAGCGACCCGGTGGGCGTGAGCCCGAAGCGGGCGGCGGGCGTGACCGGTCCCCGGTCGGGCGCCTCGTACCAGCCCTTCGAGGCCAGGTACCGCAGCACCCGGAAGGTCGCTTCGGGATCGGTGCCGGCCGCCGACGCGATCTGGTCGGCCGGCCGCGGTCCATCGGCCACCGCCTCGACGAGACCCGACTCGACGGCCAGCGCCACCAGCCGGACCTCGATCATGCGGTCCATCTGCTCCAGCACGGTCAGTGCCGGCGGCAGCCCCCGCCGATGGAGCCGGCCGACCAGGTTCCGGGCCCGCATCGCCGGCCGCACCGCCCAGGCCGGTGGTGTCACCCGACCCATCGCTGGAGCGAGATCGTCGTGGCGCACCGGGTTGCTCAGTTGACGATCGTGATGGGCGTGCCGGCCGGGAGGAGATCGTGGAGCTTGAGGTCGACTGCGTCGGGCATGCGGATGCAGCCGTTCGACGCCCGGGTGCCGATCAGCTGCGGCTCGTTGGTGCCGTGGAACGCGACCTGGGGCAGGCCACCCGAGAACGAGTCGAGCGTCTCGGAGTAGGCGCTGGTGGCGAGGATCCAGGGTCCGTAGGCGCTGCCCTCCCACTTGGCGATCTTCTCGGTGAGGAAGAACGTGCCGAGCGGCGTGGGCGTGTCGGGCCGGCCGACCACCACATGGGTCTCGACCACCTTGCGGTCGCCCTCGAAGGCCTGGAGGTCGAACGTGGACAGCCGCAGCACGAGGCGGTAGCGCGTCGTGCTGAGCGTGACATCCGACCGGCGGATCCATCCGGTCTGGTGGTTGGGGCGGGCCAGCAGCGAGACCTCCAGCCACGCCCCCTGGTTGCGCACCACGTCGAACACCAGCGGATTCTTGAAGTAGGTGGGGTTGGCGTAGGAGTAGCCGTCGGTGTTGGCCGACACGCCCACCGAGGCGAGCCCCACCCGCGGGATCGCGGGCATGCCGGGCGTCGTGGTGGTGGTGGCGGCGCCGGTCGACGTCGTGGTCGGGTGCGAGCCGGGCTTGGTCCGGTACACCTGCACGAGCGGGACCTTGGCGGTGGCGATCTCGGTGACCCACCGGTGCGAGGGCCCGGCCGCGGCCGTCGCACCGGTCGTGCCGTCGGTGTTGCCGGGGCCGGACGTGGTCTTGGCCTGGCCGCTCGAGCAGGCCACCGGGACGAGCGCGACCGCGACGAAGAGAGCGACAAGAAGACTCCGGGGGCGCACGACGGGCCAGGGTACCGCCGTGCCCCGGCCCCGGGCGCGCACCCCCCGCCAGTACGATCGGGCCCGTGACCGACCCCACCGGAACGGTGCGGGCCCGCTTCGCGCCCGCCCCCACGGGCTACCTCCACATCGGAGGGGCCCGGACCGCCCTCTTCAACTGGCTCTTCGCCCGCCACCACGGTGGCGAGCTGGTGCTGCGCGTCGAGGACACCGACGCCGAGCGCTCCCGCCCCGAGCTGGTCGACGCCATCTACGAGGCGCTCGAGTGGCTGGGCCTCGACTGGGACGGCGAGCCGGTCCACCAGTCCGGTCGCGGCGAGTTGTACCGGGCGGCCGCCGACCGCCTCCTGGCGTCAGGGGCCGCCTACCGCTGCGACTGCACCCGGGCCGACCTCGACGCCCGCAACGCGGCCAGCGGCCGAAAAACCCCGGGCTACGACGGCTTCTGCCGCGATCGCGACGTGGCCCCGGGCCCCGACGTCGTGGTGCGCTTCCGCATCCCCGATCCCGAGGGCGCCACCACTTTCGACGACATGATCCGCGGCGAGGTGACCTTCGAGCACGCCAACCTCGAGGACTTCGTGGTGGTGCGCAGCGGTGGGGTCCCGATGTTCCTGCTGGCCAACGCGATCGACGACCCCGACATGGCCATCACCCACATCATCCGGGGCGAGGACCTCATCAACACCACCCCCAAGGTGATCCTCCTGCGCGACGCGCTGGGCTACGACTACGCGCCGCGCTACGCGCACGTGCCGATCATCGTGAACGAGAAGCGCCAGAAGCTGTCGAAGCGGCGCGACGACGTGTCGGTGGGCGACTACCGCGAGCGCGGCTACCTTCCCGAGGCCATGGTCAACTACCTGACCACGCTCGGGTGGGGCGCGCCCGACGGCGTCGAGATCCGACCGCTCGCCGAGATCGTGGAGCTCTTCCGGGTCGAGGACGTCAGCTCGTCGAGCGCCTTCTTCGACCTCAAGAAGCTCGACCACTTCGCCGGCGAGTACATCCGGGCCCTGCCGACCCCCGAGTTCGTCGACCGGGCCGGGCCGTGGCTGCGGGGCGAGGTCGGGCCGCCCCCGCCGTGGCCGGCGGACGCCTTCGACGCCGGAGAGTTCGCCGCGCTGGCGCCGCTCGTGCAGGAGCGCGTCGTGCGGCTCGACCAGGTGCCCGGCTACGTCGACTTCGTGTTCCTGCCCGAGCCCGTCGTCGACGAGGCGGCGTGGGACAAGGTCATGGTCAAGGCGGCCGACTCGGCCGCGCTCATGCTCGACGCGGTGATCGCCGAGTACGAGACCTGCGACTGGGAGGCCGACGTGGTCATGTCGGTCATCCAGCGCGAGGGCGAGCGCCTCGAGCTGCCGAAGAAGCAGTGGCAGGCACCGGTGCGCGTCGCCGTAACCGGTCGTTCGGTCGGGCCACCTCTCGGCGAGTCGCTCGTCGTCCTCGGTCGCGAGCGCTCGCTGGCGCGCCTGCGAGCGGCACGCGCTCGTCTCTGATCCGGTGTCGGTGCTGAAGCTCCCGCTCAAGATCGCCGGCGCGCTGCTCGGCGTGGTGGTGCTCTACCTGGCGTTCACGTTCGCCCAGGTCTGGTGGGCGTCGCGCCAGCACAGTTCGGCGTCGGCCAGTGCCATCGTGGTGATGGGCGCGGCCCAGTGGAACGGCCGGCCGTCGCCCGTGCTGAAGGACCGCCTCGACCATGCGGCCGCGCTGTTCCGGGCCGGTCGGGCGAGCGAGATCATCGTGACCGGCGGCAAGCAGCCGGGCGACCGCATGACCCAGGGCATCACCGGCTACGACTACCTGGTCTCGTCGGGCATCCCGGCGGCCCACGTCAAGCTCGAGAACCAGGGCACCAACAGCTACCAGGAGCTCTCCGCGGCGGCCAACATCATGCGCGCCCAGCACCTGAAGCCGACGGTGCTGCTGGTGTCGGACCCGTACCACTCGTTCCGGATCACGCAGATCGCGTCGGAGCTGGGCCTCACCGCCCACGTCTCGCCCGACAGCGTCAGCTCGACCTGGTACTCCCTCGCCCGCGAGACGGCGGCGGTGTCCATCGGTCGGATCATCGGCTACCGCCGGCTCTCGCAGATCGCCTGAGCGACTCGCTAGAGTGTCGTGCCCCACCTTCGGGGGTGGTGTAATTGGCAACACGGGTGGTTCTGGTCCACTTGTTGGGGGTTCGAGTCCTCCCCCCCGAGCTCAAGACCCGCGCGCATCAGGAAGCCGGTCGCGCAGGTCGACCAGGATCCGGCGGATGATCCGCGACAGGTACGACTGGCTCACGCCGAGGCGGGCGGCGATCTCGGGCTGGGTCAGGTTCTCGTAGAAACGCAGGCGCACGACCTCCCGGTCGCGCTCGTCGAGCCCTTCCAGCAGGTCGGCCACCACCTGCTGGGCCTCGACGTCGGCGAAGCCCCCTTCACTGCTCACGAGCACCCGCTCGCCGAGCGACCGTGACTCGTCGTCCGCCCCGCTCTGGGGCTGGTCGAGCGAGGTGGCCTGGTGGGCCACCCCGGCTTCGAGCGCTTCGAGCACGTGGTCCTCGGTGTCGTCGACCGACGCCGCCAGCTCGGCGATCGTCGGGGACCGGCCGAGCTGGTGGGTCAGGTCCTCGTCGGCCCGGCGCAGCTCGAGGTGGAGCTCCTGGGCCCGGCGGGGCGGGCGCACCATCCAGGTGCGGTCCCGGAGGTAGCGCTTGAGTTCGCCCTCGATGGTGCGGCCGGCGAAGGTCGAGAAGCTCACCCCGAGGGAGGGGTCGAACCGCTCGACGGCCGCGATGATCGCCAGCAGGGCGATCTGGCGCAGGTCGTCCTCGGGCACGCCGCGCCGCGAGTACCGGCGCACGAGGTAGTCGCCGACGTGGCGGTGCTCCTCCACGATGCGGTTGCGCAGGTTGCGGTCACGGGTCCGGCGCGTACTCGACGAAGAGGTCGGCGCCGTCGCCCGTGCCCGAACCGGTCGGGCCGGGCGAGCTCACGCCGGCCGGTCGGTCCGCCGCTTGACCAACCGGAAGGTGCGGACCCGGCCGTCGGAGCCGACCTCGAACTCGTCGGCGGTCATGGCCAGCAGCTCTCGCGGCGATGGGGTGGATGTCTGGCGGGGGACCGGACTGGGCACAGCTCCCCTCGATCTCGAGGTGGCCGTCGCGGGACTGGTAGGACAGCTCCAGCTCGGCCCCGTCGGGCGCGTCCTCGATGACGACCGCGCACATCTCGTCGACCGCGACGCGCAGGTCCTCGATCTCGCGGAGATCGAAGCCGGCGTCGCCGGCCACGCCGGCGGCGGTCAGCCGGGCGATCCGCAGGAACCGGGCCGTGGCCGGGATGGTGACGCGCACTTCCGAGGTCACGGGCGGCGGGCTCTCAGTCGACGGCGATGTGGTCGGCCAGCCCCGTGATGTCGAGCAGGCGGCGCGTCGTATCGGTCGGCGCCCGCAGCACGAGGCGGCCCGAGCGGCCGGCCATCTCCTTGTGCGCGCCGATGATGACCCGCAGGCCGGACGAGTCGATGAAGCGCAGGCCGCCCACGTCGAGCACGAGCGTTCGAGTCGACCCGTCGGCGGTGGCCCGGTCGATCTGGTCCCGCAGCAGGGGCGCGGTGTGCGGGTCGAGCTCGCCCCGCAGCACGAGGACGCACTCGTCGCCCGCGGACTCGGCGACCTCGACCTCGAGCGGGCCCGGGCTGTCGTTCGTGCTCACGGCGCACACGGTAGTGACAGGGGCATCCCCCCGCCCTACCCGAGTAGCCAAGTGGTTAGAACCCTTCCCCGGAGAAGTGGGTCGAACCGGTCTGCGCCACCGCTCGAAGGGGTAGGAGACCCCGACACGCCCCCGGAGCGAGGAGAAGCTCTCATGCCCCAACGAGCCTGGGCCGCCGAGCGGCAGCGCCCCCACCAGCCCGTCCGCCCAGTCACCACGCTGGCGGGGCACCACCGACCCGACAACGGCAACGGCCACGGACGCACCTACGACGAGCTGTACGAAGAAGCCAAGCGCCGCAACATCAAGGGCCGCTCGAAGATGAGCAAGACCGAGCTCGAGCGCGCCCTCGGCTGACCGGAGCCGGATCAGGGGCTGGGGACCTGCTGGGTGATGCAGTGGATGTTGCCGCCGCCGAGCAGGATCTCGCGTGCGTCCACGCCCACCACCGTCCGGCCCGGGAACAGGGCGGCGATCTGGTCGGCGGCCGCGTCGTCCCAGGCCGGGTCGAGGCGGGGCATCACCACCCGGTCGTTGGCGACGTAGAAGTTCACGTAGCTCGCGGCGAGACGGGCCCCGCCGGCCCGGGCCTTGGCCCCGGGCGCGTGAGCGATCCCGGCGGCTTCGTCGTCGGTCATGTGCAGCGGGACCGGGCTGGTGCAGCAGGTGCACCTCGAGCGTGCGACCTTGCGCGTCGACCGCCGCCTCGAGCCGGCGGAGCGCGTCGGTCGAGATGGCGTGCTGGGGATCGTCGGGATCGTCGGTCCAGGTCGAGCGCGACGACGCCCGGCCGCACGAAGCAGCAGAGGTTGTCGATGTGGCCGTCGGTCTCGTCCTCGAGCACCCCGTCGCCCAACCAGATGATGGTCGTCGCGCCGGTGTGCTCGCGCAGCTGCCGCTCGATCTCGGCCCGCCCCAGCTCGGGATTGCGGTTGTGGTTCAGCAGGCACTGCTCGGTGGTGAGCAGCGTGCCCTCGCCGTCGACGTGGATCGACCCGCCCTCCAACACGATGGGCGCCCGGTAGTGGTCGGCCCGCTCGATCTCGCAGACGCGTGCAGGCGGCCAGGTCGTCGTGGTCCCACGGGGCGTACAGCCCGCCCTCGAAGCCGCCCCACGCGTTGAAGATCCAGTCGACCCCCCGACGGCGGCCGTGGGCGTCGACCACGAAGGTGGGGCCGATGTCGCGCATCCAGGCGTCGTCGGTGGTCAGCTCGACCACCCGCACCTCGGGCGGCAGCATCGCCCGGGCGCGGCCGAACTGGGCCGCCGACGCGGTCATGGTCACCGGCTCGGCGCGGGCGATGGCCGCGGCCACCTCGGCGAACGCCTCCTGCGCCGGACCGGCACCCAGGCGCCACGTGTCGGCGCGCTCGGGCCACGCCATCCAGCAGCCGTCGTGCGCGGCCCATTCGGCGGGCATGTGGAACTGGTCGGCGGCGGGGGTGCGGTCGAGGGTCGCGCTCACGCCCGCATCGTGTCACGCCGGTCCATCGTCACGCCCGGGCCGAGCTCGAACCACACGATCTTGCCGGGCAGGAACTGCTGGACCCCCCAGGCCGTCGACAGCTCCTCGACGATCATCAGCCCCCGCCCGCCGCCCGCGTCGATGGGCCCTGGGTGCGCCACCTCGGGCATGCCGTAGCCGTGGTCGCGGACCTCGACCCGCAGCCGGTCGTCGGCGCAGCGGATGGTGACGGTCACCTCACCGGCGCCGAGGGCGACGGCGTTGGTCACCAGCTCGCTCGTGAGCACGGCCACCACGTCGGGGTCGACCCGGGCATCGAGGTTGCGCCGCGCGGCCTCGACGTAGTGGCGGACGGTGGCGACGCTGTCGGTGTCAGCAGTCACCGTGATGGACAGCTGGGCCACGGCCACGGCGTCGTCCTACCCAGGTTCCGCTTCCGCAGAACGGTGACTAAGCTGTCCCGGCTGGTCCCGGCCCCCATCGTCTAGCGGCCTAGGACACCACCCTCTCAAGGTGGCGGCACGGGTTCAAATCCCGTTGGGGGTGCTCAGCTGCGTCCCCTGCTCTCCGGGGTTCCTGGGGCAAATGCCCCATGACCCCCGACGGGGGCGGCGCGACGCTGAGCCGCATGACCACCGAATGGGCATCCTGGGATCGACGTGAGTCCGGTCCGGCCGACGCAACGACCACGGTGCTCCTGCTGCCGGGGGGCATGTGCACCGCGATGCAGTACGACGAGCTGATGGCCGAGCCGTCGCTCGCCGACGTGCGTCTCGTGGCCGTCACGTTGCCGGGCAACGGCGGCGCGCCGCCGTTGGAGGACGACTCGGTCGAGAACTACGCCCGCCTGACGTCCGGGCTGGCGGCGGAGCTCGGCTGCGACGCCGTGCTCGGGTTCAGCATGGGGTCGAACGTGGCGCTCGAGATGGTCGGGTCCGGTGGTTACTCGGGTCCGGTGGTCCTGTTGGCGCCGAGCTTCTCCCGCAAGGACGAGGCGGCGTTCCTCCGGGGCCTCGACCGGCTGGCGCGTGTGCTCGGGCACTGGCCGTTCTCGGCCATGTTGAAGATGGTCGGCCAGGCCGTGAAGGGCAGCCCGCTGCCGCCGGACCGGCTCGACGAACTGGTGGGGGAGCTGCGCAAGAACGACCCCCGCGTCATGCGCAGCATGATCCACCAGTACCTGCGCTACCTCGGCCGGTACGGCACGGTGGCGCCCCGGCTGTGCGAGGCGGGCGTGCCGGCGTGGGTGGTGCACGGGGAGAAGGGCGATGGTGGCGTCACCGCCGACGAGCGCCGAACGCTCGAGGCCTGCCCGCAGATCACATTGATCACCCTGTCCGGTGGGAGCTTCTTCACGCCCAACGAGGAACCCGCGCTCGTCGCCGGGATGGTCCTCGACGCGCTGGCCACCATCCCGTCAGCGAGATGAGGCGCACCCTCGGCCGGTCGTGAGGCTCGAGGTCTAGGCTCCGCCGGGTGGACCCCGACGGCGCGCCTGTTCCAGCCGGGCGCATCGCTGGCGCGCGCCAGCAGGTCGAGAAGGTCCGGGATCGCGCCCAGCGGACCCTCCTGTGGCAGGTCTGGGAGCGCATGCTCGAGATCGAGTTCGTCGATCGCGGCGTCGCACTGGCAGGAAAGGCGTTCGTGTCGTTCTTCCCACTGGTGATCGTGGTGGCGGCGTTCATGCCAGCGGGCATCCGGGCGTCGATCTTCTCGACCCTCACCCACCGGCTGGGCATCGGCGGCAAGGCGCTCGACAGCGCCAAGCAGGCCTTCTCGTCCGCGAGCGACATCCGTCGGGCGACGGGGATCCTCGGCCTGGTCTTCACCTTCTTCTTCGCCGGTTCGTTCACGACTGCGATCCAGCGGATCTACCTTCGCACCTGGCGACGCGCTCCCGGTGGGAAGATCGGCACCTACACCCGTGGCCCGGCCTGGCTGCTCGCGATCCTGATGTACATGGCCCTCCTGGGCGGGATCCGCGCCCATCTGGGAAACGGCGCCACCTTCGGCCTCTTCATCGTGATCTCGTTGGCCATGACCAGCGCGTTCTGGTGGTTCACCGCCTGGTTCCTGCTCCTCGGCCAGGTGCGCTGGAGGGTGCTCATCCCCACCGGGCTGGTCACCGGGGTGGCCATGTCGGGCTACGCCCTCGCGGCCACGGTGTGGATGCCGCGGGTCGTCACCAACAACCAGAACCAGTTCGGCTTCTTCGGCGTGGCGCTCGCCCTCGTCACCTGGTTCTCCGGCGCCGCGATCTGCCTGATCGTCGGCGCGAGTGTGGGCCCGGTCCTCGCCGAGGACCCGGGCGCGTGGGCGGCATCATCCGGGGCGCCGAGCCGTCCCTGCTGGTCCCGGGCGCGCCGCCGTC
The DNA here is from genome assembly GCA_963776435.1 of uncultured Microthrixaceae bacterium. GTDB lineage: Bacteria > Actinomycetota > Acidimicrobiia > Acidimicrobiales > Acidimicrobilacustridaceae > UBA4742. The sequence goes on along the minus strand of CAVZMK010000010.1, from coordinate 1,121,240 downwards.
GCTCCCGGCTCCGTCGCGGGAGCTGCGGCTGCGCGACGCCTTCACGCCCGTCGCCGAGGAGACCGAGCCGATTACCTGAGCGGTCCGGCTCGCCGGTGTCATGATCTGCCAGGTCTGTCAGGTATTGACGGAACGGCACGGCGTTCGTACGATCCCCGAGTCGCACCGAGGGGGAGACCACATGGGGATGCGCCGCTTCGTCCGGTTCGCGTGCGTGACCGGATCCTTGCTGATGCTGGTCGCCGGCCTGCCCGCCGGCGTGTTCAGACGTGGAGGCGGCCTCCGCGGCGGCCGCCAGCCCGACCGTCACCGGTCCCATAGGCGGCGGCACGCCGGCCGAAGGGGTGTACTCGACCAGCTTCGCCCTGAGCCAGGTCGGCTACGAGGAGTCGGAGTACTTCATCTCGGGCAACGCCACCAGCTACACCTCCGCGACCGCGCTGACGGCGGACGGCAAGTGGACGGCGACGCCGGACACCACCGCTGCCTACACGACCCGGATCGTCGTGCGCCGACCGGTCGATCCGACCAAGTTCAACGGCACGGTCGTCGTCGAGTGGCTCAACGTGAGCGGCGGAGTCGACGCCGCACCGGACTGGACGCTGAGCCACAACGAACTGATCCGGGAGGGCTTCGCCTGGGTCGGGGTCTCGGCCCAGGCGGTCGGGATGAACGCGGCCAAGTCGAGCGATCCGGTGCGCTACGCGGCCCTCTCGCATCCCGGTGACAGCTTCTCCTACGACATCTACTCGCAGGCCGGCCAGGCCATCCGCGACGACGCGGCGGTGGTCCTCGGAGGCCTGACGCCCCAGAAGCTGATCGCGGCGGGAGAGTCGCAGTCCGCGATCCGGTTGACCAGCTACATCGACGGCGTGGCGCCGCTCGTCCACGTGTACGACGGGTACCTCGTGCACAGCCGCTTCAGCGCCGGGGCACCGCTGTCGCAGTCGCCGCAGACCACGGTGAACACGCCGGGCACGCTGTTCATCCGCGACGACCTCGACGTGCCCGTGTTCGTGTTCATGACCGAGACCGACGTCGCCTTCAGCAATCTGGCCGTCCGTCAGCGCAACACGCCGATGTTCCGGATGTGGGAGGTCGCCGGCACGTCGCACTACGACGGCTACGGCCTCATCACCGGACCGGGCGACACGGGCGACGGGCAGGGTGCCGTCCTGAACCTGGCCGCGATGCTGGATCCGCCGACCACGATCCCGCCCGGCTTCTCGTGCAACCTCCCGATCAACACGGGCGGCGCGCACTGGGTGCTGGACGCGGCCGTCTACTGGCTCAACCAGTGGGTGGTGAACGGCACCCCACCACCGAGGGGTCAGCCGCTGCAGACGACGAGCGTGTCGCCGGTGGTGTTCGCCCAGGACGCCAACGGCAACGCGCTGGGCGGGGTGCGGTCCCCGCAGGTCGACGCCCCGGTGGCGGCGCTCGGCGGCACCGGCAACGGAGGAACCGGCGCGATCGGCTCGTTCTGCGGCCTCTTCGGCACGACCGTTCCCCTCAGCCCGAGCCAACTGGCCGCGCTCTACCCGAACCACCGCCGGTTCGTGCTGGCCGTCAACCACGCCGTCGTCAAGGACGTGCGGGCCGGCTTCCTCCTGCATGCCGATGCCGTGGAGCTCAGGGCGGCCGCCGCCGCGTCACAGGTCGGCGTCTAGCAGCCCGAGGACCTTGAGACCCTCGGACATCATCGCTCCCAGGTCGCCGCCCTCGAGGTACCACTGGGTCTGAGCCGCCTGGATCACGCCTCCCGCGGCGGCGGCCAACATCACCGGCACCAGCGCGTCGGTCGGCAGGTCGAGTCGGGCGCCGAAGAACTCGGCCAGCACCTGGTGGCTCTTCAGCTGGATCCCGCCGAGCACCGGCCTCACCACGCTCGGAGTGGCCGCGACCACGGCGATCCAACGTCGCCCGAGCTCGGGGTCCTCGCCGGCGACGACCTCCGCGAGCGCGGCGCGCAGCGATCGAAGTGGCGGCTCGTCGACCGGGCGACCCGCGAGCGCGACCCGGAGGTGGTCGGCCCGCCGGTCGATCCTCACCTGCAGGACGTCGTCCTTGGTGGGGAAGTAGCGGTAGAACGTCCGCGCGGAGATGCGTGCCTCGGCCGCGATCTCGTCGACTGTCACGTCGAAGCCGCGCTGCTCGAAGGCCCGGAGCGCGACGGACTCCAGCTCCAGGACCATCATCTCGGAGCGCTGCGCTCTCAGCTGCTCGGCGAGGGACGCAGCGGGCTGCCCGGAAGGTGCCATGGCACGGCGAGCCTAGATCAGAGCCCGACCTAGACTCGCCGCCCATGTCCTTCAACGCACGCGTGCGCCGCTTCGTGCCCTCGGTCTCGCGGCTCACGTACTACCCCTCGGTCAAGGTCCTGCTCGACCTGTTCGACCTGTTGCCGCGGCTGATGTTCAAGGAGTTCCGCCGGCTCCCCCCGAACCACCTGCGATGCCGCGTCGGCGTGCGCAACCGGGTGTTCGCCAACCAGGCCCACTTCCTGTTGCACGGTCGCGACCAGTGGCTCAACGCGTTCGACCAGGGCTGGTGCCACCTCGACAGCGATGTCGTCGAGCTCGGCGTGGGGTGCGGGCGCGGCGCCTTCCACCTCCGCGACACCTCCTTCCACGGGCGCACCTACACGGGCTCGTACCTCGGCATCGACATCGACGACGAGCTGCTGGCGTGGTGCCGCACCAACTTCGACGGGCGGTTCGAGTTCGAGCACTCCAGCCACGAGAGCGTGTCGTACGTCAACGAGCGGTCGTCGGGCGACTACTACCGCATCCCGCGCGACGACGCGACCGTCGACTACATCTACGGCGGATCGGTGTTTACGCACCTGCTCGAGGGCACGATCGAGAACTACCTGACCGAGTGCGCGCGCGTCCTGCGGCCCGGCCGGGTCATGGCGATGTCGTGCTTCTTCGTCGATCTGCCGCAGGGCACGCTCGGCGACCGGCACACGTTCCAGAGCCGGCTCGGCGAGGCCCACGTCGAGTCGTTGGACCAGCCGACCGCGGCGGTGGCCTACGAGACCGAGTTCCTGTTCGAGCTGGCCAAGCGGTGCGGGTTCGTCGAGGCATCCGCCCTGCACGACCCGGCCGACGCCCAGCACCTGCTGGTGTGTCGGACCTGATCGCTCAGATCCCGGACTCGGCCTGCACCTCGCCCTTGGCGATGGCGTCGACCAGCCGGGCGTGGTCGCGCTCGTTCTGGTCGGCGTAGAGCTCGGCGAACTCACGGATCGCCTCGTCGAACACGCCGCCGGCCCCGAGGTAGGAGCCGATGGCGATGGCGTCGCCCGAGCGGGCGTGGCCGCGCGCCAGCGTCCAGCCGCAGATCTGGCCGTACACCCGCATCGGTCCCGGTTCCATGACCTCGAGGTTGGCCGACGCCTTCCAGTCCCAGAGCTGGCGCATGTAGTAGTCGTGGGTGCGGCCGTCGACGCCGTCGACCCGCTCCCAGCCGAGCAGGATGTCGCTCGACGCCTGCATGAGCCGCTGGCCCTCGACCACCCGCTGGCCGTGGTTGGCGAACCCGCTCTGGCCGAGGTGCGGCTCGAGCACCGACGCCTCGGCCTCCTTCACCTGCAGGAAGAGCGGATCATCGTCGTCGCGGCCGAGCAGCAGCGCCAGCCAGCACCGCGTGCCGACGCTTCCGACGCCGACGACCTTCCTCGCGAGCTGGATGAACCGGTAGCGCTCGAGCAGGTGCCGGCGGTCGGCGGGCAACGTGCGGCGGTACGCCCGAAGTGCGCCCTGGATGCTCTCCGTCAGCTGCTTGTGGTCCTCGTGGGCGTAGACCTCCTCGGCCGGTATCAGGAGCGGTGGGTCACTGAGGAAGCGGATCTGTCCGTCGACCACGTGGGTGAGCTTGGCCTTGGCCTTGAGCCGGTCCTTCGACTCCGCCTTCTCGACCGCCTTCTGGAAGTTCTTGAGCTGCGGTCGTGCTGAGGTCGCGACCCCACCGCGTCATCAGGTCCTCGCGGTCGAGGTGGACGTACCAGAGGTCGAGGTTGCGCATACCGGCGAACTCGCGGATGGTCTCGCGGTAGGCGCGCACCGCCTCGAGCACGATCTCCGCGCAGGTGTCGGCGTCGAATTCGCGGCTGCGGGCGGCCACCTCGAGGCTGGCGGCCAGGCGCTTGAGGTCCCACTCGAACGGGCCGGGGTGGGTCTCGTCGAAGTCGTTGATGTCGAACACCATCGAGCGCTCGGGCGAGGCGAAGCCGCCGAAGTTGGCCAGGTGGGCATCTCCGCACAGCTGCACCTTCAAGTTGGTGCGAGGTGATGCGGCCAGGTCGGCGGCCATCACCGCCGCCGCGCCCCGGTAGAAGGAGAACGGCGTCGCCGCCATGCGCCCGTAGCGGATCGGCACCAGGTCGGCCATCCGGGTGACCGCCTGTTCCTCGAGGATGGCGACCGGGTCCTGCCGATCGGGCGAGGTCGACCACTCGGCGTGGCTCGACCGGGCGGCGGCCGTACGAGCCTTCTTGCCGCGCTGGGCGCGCTCCTCAGGGCTGGGGTGTTCGACCTGCGGCAGCAGGCTCGACTCGGCGGTCGTGGAAGTCGTGGTGGTCACGATTGCACCGTAGCCCTCAGTTGCAGCTCGGGTTCCTTCCGGTCGAGGTAGTCGCGCCACGACGTGACGAGGCCGGCCGCGTCGACCTCGACGATGGTGGCGCCGTGCATCTCGATCTCGGTCCCCTTGGCCGGATCGTCGGGGGAGATGCCGGCGTAGGTGGCCCGGCCGATCCACTCGAACACGGCCCAGTCGTCACCGCCCCGGATGGACGTGATCTCCTGCCGCCAGTCCGGGAAGATGCGGGCGGTGCCGCTCTGCACGCGCCGCAGGTCGGTCGTGCTCGGCGTGTGCGGATCGCCGAACTCGCGCGCCCTCCGCGAACAGGTCGCGCCAGCGCGCCTCCTGGCGGAAGTCGAGTGCCGCCTCGGCTCGTACCGCCCACTCGTCCCAGTCCATCGGAACCGCATCCATGCCTCAGACCTCCACACTTCGTCCGTCGCGCCACATCCGCAGCACGAGCGCGTCGCCCTTGAGCGCGGCGTGGTCCCACTGCCCGAACCCCATCACCGTGCCCGGCTTGCCGCTGGCGGCCGGGACGCGCTTGATGCGTTCCAGACCCTCACCGACGCCGCGGATCGGGTCGTCGGCCAGTGCGAGCCCCAGGCCGAGCAGGCGGCCGATGTCGTAGGCGGCGAGGCCGATGGGTCCTCCGGCATGCGTCGGCGACACCTCGCGCAGCGCGGTCCGGACGGGGTTGGCGTCGCTCATGGTGTCCACGTACACCCATCCCTCCCAGCCGGCTCGCCACTCGCGGCGGTTGTAGCCGAACATGAGCGCCGAGTTGGCCACGACCGGTCCGGCCCATCCGACCGCAGCGACGCCGAGGGCCACCGCCCGGGCGGCGACACCGAGGCCGAGGTAGACCAGCGCCTCCGGCTGCGCGCCCGACTGTGCGCCGACTGCGGCGGCCACCTCGGCCGTGAGGTCCGCCGCCATGGGCGACACGGCCGTCCGGTGGACGACGTCGACGTCGGATCCCGCCTCGAGCGCGCGGGTCAGCCACAGGTCGTAGTTGATGCCGACGGGTGTGTCGTCGTGGAGCACCGAGATGCGACGCAGCCCTCGGGTCCGGAGATGGTCCACCAGCACGGATGGCTCCTCCTCGAGGGAGCCCACCTGGTAGTGGAACATGCAGCGGCTACGGGTGATGGCGCCGCCCGTGTAGTTGATGCAGGCCAGCCCGGCCTCGTCGCACAGGTCGCGGACGATGATGCCGTTGTCGCTGATCGACGGGCCGACGAGGGCCACCACACCGGCGTCGACCAGCTCGCCGAAGGTGTCGACGACCGCCTCGGCCGAGCCACCGGGCAGCCCGTCGGCCAGGCGCGCCACCAGCTCGATCGGACCACCCAACCGCGCCTCGGCCCCGACCTCCGCCAGCCCGAGTCGGAGGCCGCCCTCGAAGTAGCGGCCACCGTCGAGCTGGTCGAAGTCGTACAGCACTCCGATCTTCACCGGCGACTTCACCGGCGACTTCACCGGCGGGTTCATGAGAGGCGGGCCCGGGGCAGGGCCAGGTCGGGACCCATGTCCTCCCACACCAGCTCGACCGGCAGGCCGATGCGCACGTCGGCGGGATCGGCGTCGACGATGTTGGTCACGAGTCGGATCGCCCGGCATCGCGCTCGCCATCGAGGTCGACGACCGCGATCACGTAGGGAACGGGCATGCCGGTGACGAAGGCCTGGTGCACGATCGTGAACGTGTAGATCGTGCCGGTCGGGCGGCTGGTCGACGAAGTGCGCGTCCCAGCTCCGGCAGTGCGGACACATCGGCGACGGAGGATGGCGGGGCCGGTCGCACGCGTCGCACACCTGGACGACCAGACGGTGCTCGGCCGCGGCCTGCCACCAGGGAAGAGTGTCCGGGCTGGCCGCCGGCACCGGCATCGAGTCGGGGAACCACCGCTCGCTCATCGGAGGACTCACCGGGGGACCCGCAGGATCATCCCGCTGCCGGGCACGCCGGCCGCGCTGGTCACCAGGCACGTCTCGGCCCCCGCGACCGGTGTCGTCGACTCGCCCCGCAGCTGCCGCACGCCCTCGACCACGTGGTTGAGCCCGTGGATGTAGGCCTCCGACAGCGATCCGCCGTGGGTGTTCATGGGCAGCGCCGTCTCCGCGAAGAACGGGCCACCCTCGCCGGGTCCGCAGAACCCGTAGTCCTCGAGCTGCAGCAGGACCATCCCCGAGAAGTGGTCGTAGACCATGGCGACGTCGACGTCGGTCGGACCGATGCCCGGCCCGCGCCCACAAGTCCCGGGCCACGGGACGGCCACCGCCGCTGGTGTAGAGGTCGTCGTCGACGTACACGTTCACGTACTGGCCGTGCCCGTAGGCACCGGGCGCGCCCTGCGCGGTGGCGACGATCTCGACCGTCGGCCGGGCCGCATCCGCCGCCCGCTCGGCGCTGGTCACCACCACCGCGCAGGCCCCGTCGTTCTCCATGCAGCAGTCGAAGAGGTGGAACGGCTCGGCCACCAGGCGCGAGGCGAAGTAGTCGTCGATCGTCATCGGTCGGCGCATCACCGCCCGCGGGTTGCGGGTGGCGTGGTCGCGGAAGCGCACCGCCACGTTGCCCAACTGTTCGCTCGTCGTGCCGAACCGGTGCATGTGGCGCTGCATGACCATGGCGTAGGTGATGGGCGGACTGAGCATCCCGAACGGCATCGTGAACGCGGCCGCGCGTGTCGAGCGGCCCCTTCGAGCGGCGCAGCCCGGCGGGCGGGCGCTCGGCCCGGCGCCGGTGCGCCGGCCCCGGGTCCCTGGCCGAACCGGTGGAACTGCCCCTGGCACAGGCTGCGGTACACGACCACGGCCCGGGCCTGGCCGGCCTCGACCGCCAGCGCGGCGTTGGCCGACCGCGGCGCTGCCGCCGCCCCCGCCGGGCAGCCAGCTCATCGTGGCGTGGCGCAGCTCCGGCAGCCCGAGGTCGGCGGCCACGAACACCGGCAGGTTGCGGTCGTCGGCGAACGACGCCAGTCCGTCGATCTCGTCCAGGTCCATGCCGGCATCGGCCACGGCCGCGCAGATGGCCTGCAACGGCCAGCTGGTACTCGCTGGCGGTCAGCTCGCCCCGCTTGGCGTAGGCCGGTTTCGCCGACCCCGACGATGCAGGCGCGGCTCACGGCTCGTCCCCGGCGCGTCCCCGAGCTCGGCCAGGATCTCGTCGGTGTGCTGGCCGAGTCGTCGGCGGCGGTCGGTCGAAGCGGAACGGCGACGCGCCGGCCACGAACGGCGCGCCCGGCATGGGTCACGCCGTCGATCTCGACCCAGTGGCCCGCGGGCCTGCAGGTGGCGGTCGTCGAGCGCCTCGTCGGGGGAGCGGATCACGCCCCAGGGCAGGCCGGCCTGCTGACCGAGCCGGAAGAGCTCCTCGCCGTCGTGGCGCTCGGCCAGCCGGGTGGTCGCGGCCATCAGCTCGCCGTAGTTGCGCGCCCGGTGGCGAGGATCCTCGAAGGCGGGATCCGACAGCGGTCCGGCCACGCCGTCGGCCTCGAGCATCGTGCGGAAGTGCTCGAACACGTGTGGGCCGAGGAAGTCGGGCACCAGCGCGGCGACCTGCTTGCCGTCCCTCGCGGTCACCGTCGGGATGGCGGAAGCGCGCCATCGGCGCGCCGGAGCAGAGGTAGGTCATGACGTGCCACTCGGTCATCGACGCGGACGCCTGGTGCGCGGACACGTCGATGAGCTGGCCCTCACCGGTGCGGTCGCGGTGGTCGAGCGCGGCGAGCACCGCGATGGCACCGTAGGTCGCCGCCGTCAGCCAGGCCTGGTCGCCCCAGCAGGCCAGCGGCGGATCGGCCGTGCCGTACCCGCACGCCGCCATCGAGCCGCCGAGCGCCATCAGCACGAGGTCGTCGGCGACGTAGTCGGCCCAGGGCCCGGTCAGGCCGAACGGGGTGATCGCGCAGCTGATGAGGCCGGGTGCGTGCTCGGCCAGCGACGCGTGGTCGAGGCCGCGCCGGGCGGCGGCCGCCGGGCCGAGCGTGTGGACCACCACGTCGGCGCGGCTGCACAGCCGGCGGATCGTCTCGGCCATCGTGCGTCGGTCGACGACGACCGACCGCTTGCCGACGTCGAAGTGCCACGAAGTGCAGGCTCGCGTCGGGATCGCCCTCGCGACCGTCGACCCATGGACCCTCGTGCCGGCTCGCGTCCACCCGCCGGCGGCTCCACCTTGATCGACGTCCGCGCCGAGTCCGGCCAGCAGCCGCCCGCAGTACTCGACGGGCTCGTCGACCAGCTCGACGACCCGGACGCCCGTCGAGCGCCGCCGGTGCCGGTCACCGAAGTGCTCCGGCGTCGCGCAGGCGGGCGATCTCCGCGTCGTCGAGCTCGAGCAGCTCGCGCAGCACGTCGTCGCCGTCCTCGTCGATGCAGCGGCGGACCGCGGCGCAGCCGCCCGCCGGCGTGGGGCGGCGTGGCCGACAGGTCGAACGGCACGCCCTTCGAGCGGCAGCTCGCCCACCTCGGCGTTGCCGAGCGGCACGAAGTGGTGCCGCGCCGCCAGCTGCGGATCGCGCTCGAGCCGGTCGGCCGCGTCCTGCACCGCGCCGGCCGGCACCCCGGCCGCCTGCAGCAGGTGCATGATCTCGTAGCGGTCGCGCCGGCTCGTCCACGACTCGACCAGCTCGTCGAGCGTCGTCGGCGTGTCGCCCGTCGGCCCTCGAGCGTGGCGAACCGCTGGTCGTCGGTCCACGGCGGGGTCGCCGATGGCCGCGACGAAGGCGCGCCACTCGTCCTCGGTCGCGACACGAGATGACGACCCACTTGTCGCCGGCCCCGTCAGGATCGTCGGCGGCCCGGTAGGCGCCCTGCGGCGCGCCGGCGCGACGGTTGCCGGGCGGGAAGTCGGCGCGGCGGGCCGAGCGGCCGTTGACGGTGCGATCGAGCAGCAGCGCCCCGGCCAGCGCGGTGGCCGGCTCGAGCTGCGACACGTCGACGTGCTGGCCCTCGCCGGTCGCCCGCCGGTGGGCCAGCGCGCGTCAGCACGCGCGATCGCGCCCAGGTAGCCGCCGACGTGGTCGAGGTAGCTGAACGACCAGCCCGCCGGCTCGCGGTCCGGGCAGCCCGACCAGGTGGGTCAGCCCGGTCAGCGCCTGGGCGGTCGGGCCCATCGTCACGTAGTTGCGAGTCGGGACCGGTGTGGCCGTACCCGCACATCGACACGTAGATGATGTCGGGCCGCAGCTCGCGCAGCCGCTCGTAGCCGAGCCCCCAGCGGGCCAGGGTGCCGGCCGCGAAGCTCTCGGTGACGACGTCGCTCACCGCCACGAGCCGCTCGAGCACCGACAAGCCCGTCGGGATGGCGGGCGTCGACCGCGATGCTGCGCTTGCCGCCGGTGTTGTACTTGTAGAAGATGCCGCCGCGGTTCGAGGCTCTGCACCTTGTTGGCGTTGGCGAGGGTGGCGCCGCCGAATCCCTCGCCCTGCTCGCCGGGCTCGGGGACGAACGGCGGCATCACCCGGATCGGGTCGGGCCGGGTGGTGCTCTCGATCCGGATGACCTCCGCGCCGAGGCAGCCGAGGATCAGCGTGGCCTGGGACCCGAACCCGAGTCGGCAGAAGTCGAGGACCCGCAGCCCGTCGAGCGCCATGTCCTCGACGACGCCCATGTCCCCCATGACGCCGCGGATACTAACCTGACACAGGTGTCAGGTTCCGGGCTGGCGTGCCGGGCCCGACGCGGGGGGAACCATGAAGCTCGACGACCTGGTCCTGGTGAGCGTCGACGACCACGTCGTCGAGCCGCCCGACATGTTCGAGCGGCACCTGCCGGCCGCGCTGGCGCGACGTCGCGCCGCGGGTCGAGCGCCGCGCCGACGGCAGCGACGTGTGGGTCTACGACGGCAACGAGATCCCCAACATCGGGCTCAACGCCGTCGCCGGTCGCCCGCCCGAGGAGTACGGCATGGAGCCGACGTCGTTCGACGAGATCCGCTCGGGTTGCTACGACATCGCCGACCGCGTGCGCGACATGGACGCCAACGGCGTGCTCGGCTCGATGTGCTTCCCGTCGTTCCCGAACCTGTGCGGTCAGCTGTTCAGCCGATCGACCGACCTCGACGCCGGTCTGGCCGTGCTGCAGGCCTACAACGACTGGCACATCGACGAGTGGTGCGGCTCGCGCCCCCGGCCGCTTCATCCCGCTGATGCTCCCGCCCATCTGGGATCCCGAGGCTGATGGCGGCCGAGGTCCGGCGCTGCGCGGCGAAGGGCTGCCACGCGGTCTCGTTCTCGGAGAACCCGTCGAAGCTGAAGCTGCCGAGCTTCCACGACGAGCACTGGGACCCGTTCTGGCAGGCCTGCGTCGACGAGGGGACGATCGTGTGCCTGCACATCGGCTCGTCGTCGCGCCTCGTGATCACCGCGCCGGACGCGCCGATCGACGTGCTCATCACGCTGCAGCCGATCAACATCGTGCAGGCGGCGGCCGACCTCTGTGGTCGCCGGTGCTGCGCAAGTTCCCCGACCTGCGGGTCTCGCTGTCCGAGGGCGGCATCGGCTGGATCCCGTACTTCTGCGACCGCATCGACTGGATCTACACCCGCCACCACGCCTGGACCGGCCAGGACTTCGGTGGCCGGCTGCCGAGCGAGGTGTTCCTCGAGCGGGTCGTGCTCTGCTTCATCGACGACCCGGCCGGCGTCGGCGAACCTCGACCGCATGGACGATCGACCGGCGTCTGCTGGGAGGCGACTACCCGCACTCCGACTCGACGTGGCCGATCTCGCCCGAGACGCTGTGGCCGTCGATCGACGGACTCCGCGACGCCGTGATCGACAAGATCACCCACGTGAACGCGATGCGCCACTTCCGCTTCGACCCGTTCGGCCGTCGCCCGCGACGAGTGCACCGTCGGCGCGCTGCGGGCGCGGCGCGACCGACGTCGACGTCACGCCCAGGTCGGTGGCGCCGCGCGCCGAGCCAAGACCGGCGCGGCCGAGCTCATCGACATCGGCGAAGCGGGGAAGCGTTGAGCGGCTTGAGTCGTCGACGCGCGGTCATCGTCGGCGTGGCGACCTCGGACTACCCGCCGCCTGCCGGACTGGGCGGAGCCGGCGGTGCACGTCCAGGCGGCCGACGCGCGCGCTGGCCGACGCCGGGCTCGGCTTCGACGACGTCGACGGCTACGCCACCGTCGGCTACTTCCCGATGTACTGCGTCGGCATGTGCGAGTACCTCGGGATCCACCCGGCGCTGGCTCGACGAGACCAACATCGGCGGCGCGTCGTTCGAGGTGCACGTCGAGCACGCGGCGCGAGCCATCGAGGCGGGCGACTGCGAGGTCGTGCTCATCACCTACGGCAGCATGCAGCTCTCGGCGATGGGTCGTCGCATCGGCGGGCGGTGGCGGTGGCGGGGCGGTGACGGCGACGCAGACCTGGGACGCGCTCTGGGGCAACACGCTGGTCGGCGCGTACGCGCTGGCGGCGACGCGGCACATGGCCGAGTACGGCACGACCGTCGGAGCAGCTGGCCGAGATCGCGGTGACGATCCGACGCCACGCCGGCTTCAACCCGATGGCGCAGTACCGCGATCCGATCACCGTCGACGACGTGCTCGTCGTCGACGCATGGTGGCCGACCCGCTGCACATGCTCGACTGCTGCGTGGTGTCCGACGGAGGCGGCGCGTGCGTCGTTACCACCGAGGAGCGGGCCGCGCGACCTGCCGAGCCGGCCCGGTGCACGTGCTCGGCGCGGCGCACGACATCAGCCACGCCCTCAACGTCTCGCAGTCGGCGGACCTGACGGTGACCGCCGCCGGCCCGCTCGGGCCCGCTGGGCGCTGGCGTCGAGCCGGCGTCGACGCTCGCCGACGTCGACGTGCTGCAGCTCTACGACTCGTTCACCATCACGGTGCTGCTCACGCTCGAGGACCTCGGCTTCTGCGCGAAGGGCGAGGGCGGTCGCGTTCGTGGAGGGCGGCCGGCTGGCCTTCGACGGACCGCTGCCCGACCAACACCGACGGCGGCGGCCTGTCGGCCTGCCACCCGGGCATGCGCGGCATGTTCCTGATCGTCGAGGCGGTGCGCCAGCTGCGGGGCGAGGCCGGGCCCGACCCAGGTGCCCGGCGCGGAGGTGGCGCTCGTCGCACGGCACCGGCGGCATGCTCTCGACCGGTGCGACGGTCGTGCTGGGGACGGAGCGCCATGAGCCGTGACCCGCCCGGTGCACGACCCCGCGCCGCTGCCCGAGAAGGCCAAGCCCGCGAGGGCCGCCGCCCGACCTCGAGCTGGCGCCGTACTTCGCGGCCGCCGCCGAGGGCCGGCTGACCATCCAGCGCTGCGACGCCTGCGGCCACGCCCAGCTCTACCCGCGCTGGCACTGCATCCGCTGCCGCGTCGACGGTGCACTGGGAGGACGCCTCCGGGTTCGCCACCGTGTACTCGTTCACCGTGATCCGCCAGCACTTCACTCGCGGTCGTTCCGCCACCTGCTGCCCTACGTCGTCGCGCTGGTCGACCTCGACGAGGGGCCGCGCCTCATGACCAACCTGGTCGAGGTCGACGCCGGACGACGTGCGCGTCGGCATGCGCGTCGAAGCGCGCTTCGAGTCGGTCGGCGAGGATGCCGCGCTGGTGCTGTTCGCGCCCGTCACGTCATAACCGCACGTCGCCGTTGCGGCCGCGGTGGCGTTGGGAGTGGATGGCTCTTCCGGTGGGTGTGGTCCATTGGAAGTGTTGGTCGGAGGTGGCGGTCATGGTCCAGCCTCGGCGGTGCGTGATGCCGTGGTGGTATCTGCACAACGAGGCCAGATTGGGGAGATCGGTCGGGCCGCCGTGGTCCCAGTCGATGACGTGGTGGGCGTCGCACCAGGTGGCGGGGGCGTCACAGCCAGGGAAGACACAGCCACCGTCGCGGGCGGCGAGGGCGCGGCGCTGCGCCCGGTTGGCGTAGCGATGCTCGCGACCCAAATCGAGGGGGACACCGAACTGGTCGACGATGAGGGCGTAGAGGCGAGGGTCGCAGGTGAGGTGGCGGTAGCGCCGAGCGAGGAGCGCTTCGCCATCGGAGGTGCGGAGCGTGTCGGGGTCGTCGAGGTCGACGATCAGGGTGAGGTCGACGCCGGGTCCGTGTGACGTGTCGGGGTCGACCGCTTGGCCTTTGCGGCACAGCTCGGCCAGGCCCAGTGCCAGGCAGGTCGGCCGGCGGGGTACGGCGACGTCGTTGGTCTTGTTCTGGTCGCGTTGGGCGCGGCGCCACACCTTGTCGGCTTCGCGCTCGAGCGCTTCGCGGACCGTGAGCGCGGCTTCGCCGACCAGCTCGCCTTTGATGGCGATGTGGTCAGGCGCGAGCGGGGTGATGCGCATGGTGTTGCGGGCCAGGTCGCGGTCGGGGTCATAGCCGCCGTCCTGGTCCAACAGCTCGGCCAGGGCGCCCAGCTCGGACCGCCAGATGGCGAACGGCGCCTTGCGGGCTTTGTCGACCAGCTCGTCCTGCCGGTCGGCGATGTCGGTGGCGATGCGGGGGTTGGCCGCCTCGACCATCGCCCGGGCGTGCTCGAACCGGATCGTTCCCTCGGCTAGCGCGTCGTCCACTGATCCGAGCAGCGTGCGCAGCTTGGCGCCGACCCGTACCCGGGCGGCGCACATCCCCCGAGCCGCCTTGGTCCGGTCGGCCACCCACGACCCGGTGGACAGCCCGAACTCACGCTCGCACACCCCGCGGGCCATCCAACTCGGCCAACACGTGGCCTTCGGCCGCGTCCAACGCCGAGCGGGCCACCGCCAACTCCCGTATCGCGTCGCACAACTCGTCGTCGCCGGCCAGACCCACGTCGGCGCCGGCCGCCTTGCGGCACTGCTCGGCAAGTTCGGTCGAGTCGAACATGTGATCGAGACTAGCGCCTCCCTAGGCCTCGATCAACATGGATACACTGTAAATTCTACCATTTCACCCAATTCCACCCGGAACGGTCTGCGCGGTCGGTGGATCGCGTGGCTCCCTGACGACGTCGACAGGGACGGCAACGGTCCCGTCCGTTTCGTGCTGGGGTGCACAGAGAGTTGGGGCGCCCATGCCGATGCCGGAAGTCGGGAAGGAGAGCCGACTCGGAACGGCGCGGCAGCTGCTCGACAAGTCGGTCGTGCGCATGGCGGCCTTCCGAGAACCTGGGCGCGTAGACCGGATCCTTCGAACCGTCGTGGGCGACTCGCCGGTGGGTCGTGGGTAGCGTGGCCGCATGAAGACGCGAACCAAGGCCGCGGTCGGACTCGGCGTCGCCGGGGTCGCCGTCGCGGTGAGCCGGGCGGCCAACCACGCGGCGGCGGCGCGCATCCGCAACGCCTCCGATCCCGAGCTCGATCCGCTCTACGAACTGCCCGCCGGCGTGGTCCGCCACGACCTGCTCACCCCCGACGGGGGAACGGCCCACGTGCTCGAGGTGGGTGAAGGGCGACCGATCGTGCTCGTGCACGGCGTGACCCTCCAGGGCGAGGTGTGGGCCCCGCTCATGCACCTGTTGTCCGACCGTTTCCGCGTGATCGCGATCGACGTGCGGGGCCACGGCCGATCTGCGGTCGGCACCGAAGGCGTCGGCCGCGTCGCTGCAGCGCGCGACCTCGCGTCGGTGCTCGAGCAGCTCGACCTGCGGGGTGTGATCCTCGGCGGGCACTCGATGGGCGGCATGATCATCGGGGAGCTGTGCGCGTACCATCCCGACCTGGTCGCCGAGCGGCGTGGCCGGGCTCGTCCTGATGAACACGGCCATCTCGCACCTGGTGCCCGGGCGCGTGGTGCCGGCGACGCAGTCCCTGCGGCGTCGCGCCGACGACCGGGTGGCGGCCGGGCGGCGCATGCCCCGCGTGATCGGCGCCAACGACCGGTCGCTGCTGGCCACTCGGGTCGCGTTCGGCGCGCGTCCGTCGGGCGCGGCGGTCGAGCAGGTCCGGCGGATGGGCGAGCAGGTCGACCTCCGCTACTACCTGCCCCTCTGGGCCGACCTCCTCGACTACGACGGCGAAGCGGCACTCGAGGCGCTCGATCTCCCAGCGCTGGTGCTCGTCGGTTCGCGCGACCTGCTCACCCCGCCCGCGATGGCCCGTCGCATCGTCTCCCACCTCGCCCACGGCGAGCTCCATGTCGTGCCTGGGGCCGGACACCAGCTCATGCAGGAACGTCCTCGCGAGGTGGCCGGCTTCATCTCCGACCTGGCCGACCGGCTCGCGCCCGTCGCCACCAGCGTCGCATGAGCGACTCGCCGGGTCTGGCGACGGCGCCGTTCGGGCGCACGGGGCACGACAGCACGCGCGTCGTCTTCGGCGCGGCCGCGCTGAGCCGCATGTCCCAGGAGCGCGCCGACGCGACGCTGGCGACCGTGGTCGAGTTCGGCGTGAACCACATCGACACGGCCCGCGACTACGGCGACTCCGAGCTTCGACTGGCACCGTGGCTGCAAGTCCACCGCGACGAGGTGTTCCTCGCCACCAAGACCCACGAGCGCGCCGGTGACGCAGCCCGGGCCAGCCTCGAGCAGTCGCTCGAGCGTCTCGGTGTCGACCACGTCGATCTCGTCCAGCTGCACAACCTCGTCGAGGAGGACGAGTGGCAGACCGCGCACGCTCCGGGTGGCGCGGTCGAGGCGCTGGCCGCAGCGCGCGACGAGGGGCTCACCCGCCACGTCGGGGTCACGGGCCACGGGTTGCGCATCGCGGCGATGCACCGGCGCAGCCTCGAGGCGTACGACTTCGACTCGGTGCTGCTGCCCTACAACTTCGTCCTCCTGCGCGACCCGGGCTACCGCACCGAGGTCGAGGCCCTGCTGGCGACCTGCGCCGAACGCGGCGTCGCGGTGCAGACCATCAAGTCGCTGGCCCGCCGGCGCTGGGCCGACGGCGACCCCCGCCCTCACCACAGCTGGTACGACCCGCTCGACGACGCCGGCGCGCTGGCCCGGTCGGTGCGGTGGGTGCTCGGCCATACCGGGCTGTTCCTCAACTCCTCGAGCGACGCCGGACTGCTCCGGGCCACGCTCGAGGCGGCGTCGACGCCCGGACCGGTGCCCACCGATGCCGAGCTCGAAGCCGACGTGGCCGATCAGCACATGGAGCCGCTGTTCGACGGCGGCGCGCTCGAGCGGATCTGAGCCCGCGAGACGCTTCTGCCCCTCGACGAAGAACGCGACCGCGTCGTCGACTGTACGGATGTCGGCCTGCGTCCGGCTGGCCCCGAACGGCTCGTTCCAGTAGCCGCCGTCGGGTGCGGGGGGAGTCCACGGTCCGACGTAGAGGTACGGGATCGGGTGGGCGGCGTCGCCGGGCGAGCCGCCGTAGTTGACCTCGCCGAGCGGAACCGCCAGGTCGAAGTGCTCGGGCCACAACTGCGTCACGGCGTCGGCGTCGGTCCGCAGCTGGCCGAGGGCCGCGTCGACCAGCGCGTACCAGTCGGCCAGTCGGGCGGCGGCGGCGTCGTCGAGGTCGAGTGAGGCGTCGAGGTCGAGGGGGGTGACCGGCGGGTAGACCTCGGCCGGAGCGCCGGGGGCGACGCTGGCCAGCTCGCCGGCCGCCCGCAGGGTGGTGAGGGGTGCCCGGCGTTCGCCGGCGTCGTCGAGGACGACGAGGTCGCGATGGTCGATGCCGATCGTGCGCTCGCCGGCGTCGCTCGGGAAGCCTGGCGTGGCGATGCCGCCGGGGGCTTGGCGGAGGCCGATGTGGCCCGTGGCCTGGTACAACGCGGCCGCCAGCACGTGCTCGGCCACGGTCTGCAGCCCCAGGCGGGTCACCCGCAGGCGTTCCAGCCCTGGTTCGTCGTCCAGCTCGGTGTCCATGTGACCACTGTCTCAGTCGGGGGCCCGGCGTTACGAGGTTCGCCCATGTAGAGGATCGCGCCGGCCAGCGGGTACACTTGCTGCTACCTGGACTGTCCCTACCTGGTCGATGGTCCGGCGGAGGATGTGTGAGTCAGCAACTGGCAGGCCCGGCCATGCCGCTGGGCCCCGACCGTTCCGAATATTTCGAGGCGCTGGTCACCGCCGATGCGTCCGGCGAGGCCACGGCCGACGAGCGCGCCCAACTCGAAGCCGCTCCTGAGCGGTGGCAGGCGGCGCTCGAGCACCTGCTGGACGACACCGAGGAGGAGCTGGGCAAGCTCCGGCGACTCCCGGGACCGGAGCGCTCGCAGGTGGTGGCCGACTTCGAGGCCGAGCGGGACCGGTTGGCGGTGGCCCTGGCCCGGCTCACCGGCGCCCCCATCAGCCCCGAGCTCGAGATGGCGGCCGAGCCGCCGCGGCTCCAGGCGAGCTGGGCCGGCGGTGAGCTGGTCGTGTGGGTGGGCGGTCCGACCGGTGCGCCCGTCGGCGTCGACGAGCTGCGGGCCTGGTTGGCCGAGGCCGAGGCACCGAGCGCCGGCTGGGTCGAGCACGCCGGCGTACCCGTGCCCGGCAGCGACCGCGCTCCCTCGCTGGCCGCGCCGTTGCAGTCCGTGCTCGGCTGGCTCGCCCACGTGTCGGCCGAGGAGGAGGCCTCCGACCTGGGGGCGAGCGTCCGGTGGGTGGCCGACCTGGCCATCTGGGCGGTCGAGCTCGTCGCGCAGGGCCGGATGGTGCCGCAGCTGAGCTACCGCACCTCGAACCGCGGCGGATCCGACAAGAACGGGTCGCAGAAGACCGGCTCCGAGAAGGCGTCGCCGAACGAGCCGGTCGAGGCGTCGGTCCAGTGGGTGCCCGCCCTGGTCGATGCCAAGCGCCTCGGCGCGCTGGTCGACCGGCTCCCCGGAGCGGTGACGGCCCTCGAAGGCCACCCCGAGCCGAAGGCGTTCACCCGCAGCGTGCTCACCGCGTTCGTCGACGCCATCTGCCGGGTCGGTGCCGAACGGCTCGAGGTGCCGGCGCCGCCGCCCGCGCCGACCTCGGCCGCCGACATGGCCGAGGCCTTCCTCTCCCGGCTTCGACGGCACGCCGTTCTTCCGGCGTCGAAGCGGGTCGGCGTCCGAGCTGGCCAACCGCCTCGACCGCTGGGCCAAGCCGGTCACCCAGGCCGGCCGGCCGTGCAGCTCATCGTGCAGCTCGACCCGCCCGACGAGGGCGACGCCTGGCATGCTCGTAGGTGCTGGTCGACGGCGTCGACCGCCACCCGACGCCTGCTCGACCGGGCCCTCGTCACCGCCCCGCTCGACAAGCGCCGCCAGGTCGAGACCGAGCTGGCCCGCCTCGAGCGGATGCTGCCGGCGCTGACCCGCCCGGGCGGCCAGCGCCGCGGCGAGGTCGTGCTCAGCCAGGACGAGGCCTGGGAGCTCATGTCCGACCTCGGTCGCCAGCTGGCCGACGCCGGCTTCGACGTGCGGGTGCCCGAGCTGGCCACCCGCGGGCCGACGCCCGACCCTGCGCCTCGAGGCCGACTCGTCGACGCCGTCGGTCGTCGGCGCCAACCAGCTCGCCAACGTCCGCTGGTCGGTGCTGTTCGACGACGTCGAGCTCGACGCGGCCGAGATCGCGCGCCTGGCCGCCGAGGCCCGTCCGCTGGTGCAGTCGCGCGGCCAGTGGGTCGCCGTCGACCACGTCGACCTGGCCGCCGCGGCCGAGGCCCTGGCCGAGCGGGCCAACACGACCCAGCTCACCGGCGCCGAGCATGCTGCGCCACGCCCTCGGCCTCGAGGGCAACGCCGCTGGCCGGCGGCCTCACCATCGCCGGCAGCAGCTGGGCGGCCGACCTGCTGCGCCGGGCCGAGGAGATCAAGGCCGAGCCGCTGCGGCGCGCCCGAGGGCTTCGTCGGCGAGCTGCGCAGCTACCAGGCCGAGGCGCTGGCCTGGCTCGGCTTCCTCGACGGCGCCGGCCTCGGCGGCTGCCTCGCCCTCGACATGGGCCTGGGCAAGACGCCCGACGATGCTGGCCCACCTCCTGGCCCACCGCGGAGACCGGCGCCACGCTGGTCGATCGCCCCGCCGGCCGTCGTCGGCAACTGGGCGGCCGAGGCCCAGCGCTTCACCCCCGACCTGCAAGGTCGTCGTGCACCACGGCGCCAGCCGGGCCAGCGTCGACGACCTGGCCGGCGAGATCGACGGGCGCCGACGTCGTGCTCACCACCTACGGCACCGCCGTCCGCGACATCGAGGCGCTGGCCGACCTCCAGTGGGCGCGCTCGTGCTCGACGAGGCCCAGATCATCAAGAACCCGGCCAGCGAGACCGCCCAGCAGCTGCGCCGCATCGAGGCCCGCAGCCGGGTGGCCCTCACCGGCACGCCGATCGAGAACGGCCTCGGCGACCTCTGGGCCATCCTCGACTTCACCAACCCCGGCCTGGTCGGGCCCCGGGCGCCGTTCATCGCCAACCTGTCGGCCGACGCGCGGACGGCGAGGCGGCCGCCACCGAGCGCGCGGCGAGCAGCGCCCTGCGGGCCCTCAACGGCCTGCTGGTGTTCCGCCGCACCAAGGCCGAGCCGGCCATCGCCGCCGAGCTGCCCGAGCGCATCGACCAGCTCGACCACTGCTCGATGACCCCCGAGCAGATCGGCCTCTACCAGGCCGTGCTCGACGAGCTCGCGGTCACGTCCGACCCGGCTGAGCCTCGCCGGCCCGCAAGGGCCAGGTGCTGGCGGCCATCACCGCCCTCAAGCAGATCTGCAACCACCCGGCAGGCCTACCGCGACGACGACCTGCCGCTCGGCCGGTCGCTCGGGCAAGCTCAACCGGCTCGAGGAGATCGTCGACGCCGTGTTCGCCGCCGGCGAGCGGGTGCTGATCTTCACCCACTTCGCCCAGTGGGGCCAGAAGCTGGCCGAGCACCTCACCGACGCGCACCGGCCAGCCGGTCGAGTGCTACCACGGCGGCCTGTCCCGCGGCGCCCGCGACAAGATGATCGCCGACTTCCAGGCGGGCGACGGGCCCCGGTGCGCTCGTGCTGTCGCTCAAGGCCGGCGGCACCGGCCTCAACCTCACCGCCGCCAGCCACGTCGTGCTCTACGACCGCTGGTGGAACCCGGCCGTCGAGGACCAGGCCCGTGACCGGGCGTGGCGCATCGGCCAGACCCGCACCGTCGTCTGCCACCGCCTGGTCTGCCCCGGCACCGTCGACGAGCGGGTCGAGGAGGTCGTGGCCGGCAAGCGCCAGATCGCCGACCTCGTGCTGCCCAAGAGCAGCTCGATCGCCGACCTCGACGCCGCCCAGCTGCGCCAGGCCCTCGGGCTCTCCGACGAAGCGCTGGTCGTCATGAGGACCTGGCCGAGGACGCCGTCGTGGCCGAGGAGCGGTCGGCATGAGCCGTCGTCGCAAGCCGTCCGCCGCGCCCCGCTCGCCCGGCCCGGTTCTGGGGCACCGACCGCCGAGCTCGAGCCGGCCGACGCCGGTCGTCCCGGCCGACGACCCGACCGCCATGGTGGCGTCGC
The DNA here is from genome assembly GCA_963776435.1 of uncultured Microthrixaceae bacterium. Lineage (GTDB taxonomy): Bacteria > Actinomycetota > Acidimicrobiia > Acidimicrobiales > Acidimicrobilacustridaceae > UBA4742. The sequence continues at coordinate 1,100,323 of CAVZMK010000010.1, read as the reverse complement.
TCGGGCCGCCGCCGCTCGGCGTCCACAGCGGGTCGGCCGCCCACTACCTCGAGGCGATGTACCAGAAGGCGGCCGGGGTGGCAGTGGCGCTGGCCGCATCGGCCGACCTGCTCGAGCTCCCCGACGATCCGGACACGCCCACCGAGCCGTGACGGTCCGCTACGAGCCGTCCGGGCCGGTCGTCACGATCACGATCGACCGACCCGAGGTGCGCAACGCGGTCGACCGTCCGACCGCGGAGGCGCTCGCCGACGCGTTCCGGCGCTTCGAGGCCGACGACGATCTGACGGTGGCCGTCCTTACCGGTGCCGGCGGCACGTTCTGCGCCGGAGCCGATCTGAAGGGCATCGCCGACGGGCGCGGCAACCGGGTCGATGTCGGCGGCGACGGCCCGATGGGTCCGACGCGGATGCTGCTCGACAAGCCGGTCATCGCCGCGGTCGAGGGCCACGCCGTGGCCGGTGGCCTCGAGCTGGCGCTGTGGTGCGACCTGCGGGTGGCGGCGACCGATGCCACCTTCGGCGTCTACTGCCGGCGATGGGGCGTGCCCCTCGTCGACGGGGGCACCGTGCGGCTGCCGCGGCTGATCGGCCACAGCCACGCGCTCGACCTGATCCTGACCGGGCGCGGCGTCTCGGGCGACGAGGCGTTGCACATGGGTCTCGCCAACCGCCTGGTCGAGCCTGGGCGGGCGCTGGCCGCGGCCGTCGAGCTCGGCCTCCAGCTCGCTGCCTTCCCGCAGCTCTGCCTGCGCAGCGACCGGCGCTCGGCCTACGAGCAGTGGGGCCTGGAGCTCGACGCAGCCATCGACCGCGAGACCGAGCTCGGACGCCGGACCATCGCGTCGGGCGAGACACGCGAGGGCGCAGCCCGTTTCGCCCGTGGAGCCGGCAGACACGGGAGCTTCACCGACCTACCATGAGACCCTGATCTCACGGGATCTCAGGGGGAACCGACATGGCGTACGCGGAAGGACGCGTCTACCTCGACGCCGACAGCCACATCATGGAGCTGCCGGGCTGGATCGAGAGCTACACCGACCCGGGGGTGCGGGACCGCATCCGCCCGCTGTCGAGCACGCTCGGCGCGGCCGGGGCCCTGGCCGACCGGGCCGTCGCCGACGCCGAGGCTCGCAAGGGCGACCGCGAGGCCGCCGCCCGGCTCGAGGACGGCCTCATGACGAGCAAAGGCTGGGGTGGGCTCGGCGCCTTCGACCCGTCCGAGCGGACGCGGGCGCTCGACCTGCTCGGGTTCGACCGCCAGCTCGTCTTCTCGACCTTCGCCGCCGACCAGTTCCTCGGCGATCCCGATCCCGAGGTCGTGTTCGGCGGCACGACGGCGCACAACCGCGCCATCGTCGACTTCTGCTCCGACGACGAGCGCCTGCTCCCCGTCGGCTTCGTCCCGTGGGGGTCGCCCGAACAGACGGTGGCGGCGGTCGACGAGGCAATCGACCTCGGCGCGGCGGCGGTGCTCGTACCGTCGGCCCCGCCGCGCGACAACCTCTCGCCGACCCACCCCGACTACGACGGGGTCTGGCGCACGCTCGCCGAACGGCAGGTGCCGTTCATGCTGCACGTCGGTGGGGGCGGGCGACTGATGCGTCCGGTGTTCCACCGCAACGGCAAGGACGTGACCGACTTCATCGGCGGCGGAGAGAACGTGCGCTCGAAGGACTACATGGCCATCTACCACCCGCCGGAGATCTTCCTGTCGGCGATGGTCCTCGACGGCGTGCTCGAACGGCATCCCACGCTCATGGGTGGGTGCATCGAACAGGGCGCGTTGTGGGTGGTGCCGTGGCTGAAGCGCCTCGAGTTGGCGCAGCGGACCTTCCGGCGCACCGAGCCCGACCTCGCGCTGCCGCTTCCGATCACCGAGTACGTCCATCGCCAGTTGCGGTTCACGCCGTTCCCGAGCGAGCCGGTGGGCTGGCTGATCGAGCAGGCCGGCGACGACCTCTTCCTGTTCTCGTCGGACTTCCCGCACCCCGAGGGCGGTCGCGATCCGCTCGGTCGGTTCGAGGAGACCATGCCGGACGTGTCCGACGAGGCGCGCGAGCGCTTCTACAGCGGGAACTTCGCCGAGCTGTTCGCCTGATCCGGGTCAGCTGACCGGTTCGAGGCGGACGACGATCGACTTGGAGGTCGGGGTGTTGCTGCCCTCGGCGCGTGCTGTCGAGCGGGACGAGCACGTTGGTCTCGGGGAAGTAGGCGGCGCAGCACCCGCGTGCGGTCGGGTAGGCGACGACCCGGAAGCCGCGGCGCCCGCCGCTCCTGACCCGTCGTGCTCGCTGACCAGGTCGACCTGCGTCGCCGTCGGCGAAGCCGAGCGCGGCCAGGTCGTCGGGGTTGCACGAACACGACGCGGCGGCCGCTGGTGGATGCCGCGGTAGCGGTCGTCGAGGCCGTAGATCGTGGTGTTGTACTGGTCGTGGGAGCGCAGGGTCTGCAGCAGCAGCCGGCCCGGCCGGCACCCGCACGATCGTCGAGCGCGGTTGACGCGTGAAGCTGGGCCTGGCCGTCGGCGGTCGGGAAGCGCAGCTCGTCGCGCGGCGGGTGGGGCAGGGCGAAGCCGCCGGGCTCGCGCACGCGCGTCGTTGAAGTCGTCGAAGCCCGGGCACGACCCGCGCGATGCGGTCGCGGATCGCGTCGTAGTCGGCCGCGAACGCCGCCCAGGGCAGCGGCGGGTCCGTCGCCGAGCGTGCGCGCGGGCGAGCCGGCACACGATCGACGACCTCGCTCAGCAGGTCGGGCGACGCCGGCGCGAGCCGGCCCTGGCGAGGCGTGCACCATGCTCATCGAGTCCTCGACGGTGACGAACTGCGGGCCGCCGCGCTGGCGGTCGAGCTCGGTGCGGCCGAGGCACGGGCAGGATCAGCGCCTGGTCGGCCCGGGTGCGAGGTGCGAGCGGTTGAGCTTGGTCGAGACCTGCACGGTCAGGCCGGCAGCCGGCGCAGCGCCGCCGCGGTGACCGTCGGTGTCGGGGGTGGCGCGCGACGAAGTTGCCGCCGAGCGCGAAGAAGACGTCGGACCGCGCCGTCGCGCATGGCGCGGATCGCGTCGACCGCGTCGAGGCCGTGCTCGCGCGGCGGGTCGAAGCCGAACTCGGCGCCGAGCGCGTCGAGGAAGCGCGCTCGGCGGCTGCTCCCAGATGCCCATCGTGCGGTCGCCCTGCACGTTGCTGTGGCCGCGCACCGGGCACAGCGCCGGCGCCGGGCCGGCCGATGTTGCCGCGCAGCAGCAGCGAAGTTGACGATCTCGCGGATCGTCGCCACCGCGTTGCGGTGCTGGGTGAGGCCCATCGCCCAGCAGACGATCGATGCGTCGGCGAGCCGACGACCAGCTCGCGCGCGCGGCATCGATCTCGTCGCGCGCCGAGCCCGTGACGCCTCGAGCAGCTCGGTCCACGACGACGCCGCGCAGGTGCGCGGCCAGCGCGTCGAAGCCCGTCGGCGTGCGCGTCGACGAAGGCGTGGTCGAGCGCGTCGCCGTGCGCCGCGTCGCGCTCGAGCAGCAGCCGGTTGAGCGCCTGGAACAGCGCGAGGTCGCCGTTGACCCGGACCTGCAGGAACAGGTCGGCGAGCGCGGTGCCCGAGCCGAGCAGACGCCGCGGACCGTCTGCGGGTTGCGTGAACGCGCATCAGGCCCGCCTCGGGCAGCGGGTTGACCGCGATGATCGCGCGCGCCGTTGCGCTTGCGCCTGCTCGAGCGCGGTGAGCATGCGCGGGTGGTTCGTGCCCGGGTTCTGGCCGACGACGAGGATCAGGTCGGCGTGCGTGGATGTCGTCGAGCGTGACGGTGCCCTTGCCGACGCCGATCGTCTCGGTCAGCGCGGCGCCGCTCGACTCGTGGCACATGTTCGAGCAGTCGGGCAGGTTGTTGGTGCCGAAGGCGCGGACGAACAGCTGGTAGAGGAACGCGGCCTCGTTGCTCGTGCGGCCCGACGTGTAGAAGACGGCCTGGTCGGGATGGTCGAGGCCGCGCGAGCGTCGTCGGCCGATCGAGCGCGAAGGCGTCGTCCCACGCGATCGGCTCGTAGTGGTCGCGGCCCGGGCGGCAGCAACATCGGCTCGGTGAGCCGGCCCTGCTGGCCGAGCCAGTGGTCGGTGCGGTCGCGCAGGTCGGCGACGGAGTGGGCGGCGAAGAACGTCGGCGGTCGACGCGCGCGGTGGTCGCCTCCTCGGCGACCGCCTTGGCGCCGTTCTCGCAGAACTCGAGCGGCGAGCGGTGGTCGGGCTCGGGCCACGCGCAGCCCGGGCAGTCGAAGCCGTCGCGCTGGTTGACCCGCAGCAGGGTCCGGGCGCTGCGGACGACACCCATCTGCCGCAGCGGCGTCGCGTCCGGAGACGGCGATGCCGGGCAGACCGGCGGCCCAGCGCTTGGGCGGCGTGACGTCAGGATCGGCGTCGCGCTCGGCGTCGTGCTCGGCGTCGTCGGGAACCGTCAGGACCGCGCCCGTCGCCGTCGTTGCGCGTCGATGCGGCGCGCGTCCGCGGGCCAACTCGTCGAGCTCGGGCAGCTCGTAGGCCTCACCGTCACGGCGCTCGCGCCAGTCGATGGCCATGGCTTCGATCATGGCGGACACCGACACCCCGTTCTCGGCGGCGAAGTCGTGCCAGGCCTCGTGCGAGGCCGGGGTGAGGAAGGCGTGGATCGCCTTGCGGGTCTCGGGCATCGGTCTCGTCTCCTCCGCCGACTTCTCTACGGGCAGTTTGTTGGACCTGTTTGTAGCACCGCTGCGACCCGGGCCCCGCCGCGTGCCTCCTCGGCCGGTCGGTTTCGGGCGACAGGTACGCTCGCCGGATGGCTGTCAGCGATGTCCTCCGTGCGCTCGACGCCATGCACGATCCGGCCACCCGTCGCCAGTTGGCGGTCGGCCGGCTCGACGTCATCGACGACGCGGACGAGCTCGACGACCACGAGCGGGAGCTGGTCCAGGCGGCGGCCGCCGGCTATCCAGAGGGCGACCTCTCCACGTTCGCCCAGCTGGCCGGCTCGGCACCGGGTGGTGGGCACGGGCGGGTCGACGCCGGCTGGTTCGGGGCCTACGGCGAGGCCGTCCGCTACACCGACAGCGTCTACACGGCTGCGTGGGACGGGGCGCCGGAGCTGTCGCCGCTCGATCCGGTGCGCGCCACCGATCCGGCCCAGGTCGCGGACGCGCCCAGCTTCGCCGCGTTCGCCGAACGGTGCCTCTACGACGACGCGGCCGGCTACTACAGCACCGGCGAGGTCCGCTTCGGCACCGACGGTCACTTCTGGACCTATCCCGAGCGCCTCTCGCCGTTGTTCGGGGCGATGGTGGCCGAGTCGGTGCGCACGATCTTCGACGAGTGGACGTGGGCCGGACAGCTCGACGACGTCGACCCGCTGACGATCCTCGAGCTCGGTGGCGGTGAGGGCCGACTGGCCATCGACGTGCTCGACCACGTCTGTTCGCCGACCACCGAGACGTGGGAGCCCTACCGGGAGGGGCTGCGCTACGTGCTGGGCGACCGCAGCGCGGCCATGCGCGAGCGGCAGGCGGCCGCGCTCGGCGACCGGATCGCGACCGGGATGGCCGAGGTGTGCACGATCGACGCGGTCGACCTGCACTGGGACGGTCCGTTCCGGGGAGCGATCGTCGCCAACGAGCTGCTCGACGCGCTGGCTCACGAGTGCCTCCGGGTCGACGAGGACGGCACCGTCGTGCGGGTCCACGTCGTCGACGCGCCGGAGGGTCGGCACGAGCTCGAGGTGCCGCTCGACTGGGGCTGGTTCGACGCCGACGGGCGGCCGGGGCCGGTGCCGGACGAGCTCGTCGAGTACCTCGATCGGGCCGTGCCGATGGTCGAGCAGGTCCGCGACACGGGCGAGGCGCCGGCCGACCTCTACTGGTCGCCGGCGTTGCCGCGCCTCATCGCCAACCTGGCCGACGTGCTGCGCCGACCGGGCTCGCTCGGTGTCGCCGTGCTGGTCGACTACGGCGATGCGACGATCGACGGGATCGACACCGACGACTCGCGGCTGCGGGTCTACGCCGCCGACCAGGTGCACGGCTGCGACCCGTACCGGTCGCCGGGTTCGAGCGACCTGACCTGGGACGTCGACTTCGGCGAGGTCGGGCGCCTCGCCCGCCGCCACGGCCTGCGCGTGCGCTTCGCCGGTCCCCAGGGTGCGCTCGAGGTGCCGCCGATCGACCTGGCGTCGCCGGCCGCGCTCGACCGACTCCTGCCGGGCCGGGTCGCCGAGGGGGCGGCGACCCCCGCGCACGCGCTGGCGGCCGCCCTGTTGCTGGTCACCGAGTTCCGGGCCGCGTCGAGCGGCTACCGCGTGATGATGTTGGCCCCGGCCGACGTACCCTTCCCCGACAACGCCTTCGGTCCCCGCCAACGGCTGGGCTGACCGGCGGATCGGCCCCTCTCCGGGAGCGCGCCATGGCCGACGACTTCACCTCGCCACCCCAGCAGCGCCACGAGTCGACGCAGCTCGACGCGCTCAGCGAGGCGGGGTTCGACCGCGACTTCGAGGTGCGGGGCACCGACCTGGTGCTCCGTGACCACGGCCCGGTCGATCCGCGTGGGCTGCACATCGACGCCCAGTACCGGTTCGAGGGGGCGAGCAACCCGGACGACGAGTCGCTGGTGCTCGGCCTGCACGACCCCGACTCGGGCGCCCGCGGGGTGCTCATCTCGGCCTACGGCCCAAGTGCGTCAGGGGCCGAGGCCGACATCCTCGCCGTGCTCGCCGCCAACCCGAGCTGCGGCTCGCCGGGCTAGGCCAGCTCGGACTTGATCGGCAGTCCGGGCCGCACATCCCGGTGGACGCCGGCCTGGTCCTTGACCACCTGACCCATCACCAGCACGTACTCGACACCGGCGGCCATCTGCGCCGGGTTGTCGACGGTGGAGCGGTCGCCCACCGTCTTCGGGTCGAACACGGTGATGTCGGCGTCGGCACCCATCTGGAGGCGGCCCTTCTTGCGCAGTGCCGGCACCCGCCGCTCGAGGCGCTTGGCCGGCTGGATCGTCATCTTGCTCAGCGCCGCCATCAGTGTCAGCACCTTCTGCTCGCGGACGTAGTGGCCGAGCACACGGGTGAAGCAGCCCGCGCCGCGGGGGTGGTTGTCGGGTGGTCGGCCGGCCACGGGCGGATCGAGGATGCAGTCGCTGCCGATCATGATCCACGGGGTCTTCAGGCCGGTCACCACGTCGGAGTCGGGGATGGCGTAGGCGGCGACCAGGGCGTTGTCCCGCTGGGCCTGGGCGAAGGTGGCCTCGTCGAGGCGCTGGTCGGTGCCGGGGATCTGGAGATCGCCGTAGCTGATCTCGTAGCGCTGCTGCCAGCCGTAGTTGAAGCGGGAGGAGGCGGCGTAGGTGGCCCAGAAGTCGTACGGGTACATGCAGGCGGTCACGTCGATGCCGCGGCTGCGGGCCTTCTCGAGCGTCTCGATGCTCTGATGCATCGTGTGGGTGCCGCCGGTGCTGGTGATGTGGTCGACGTGCACCGACGCGCCGGTCGTCTCGGCGACCTGGAGGATCTCCGCCAGCGCGGTGGCGTTGTTCTTGCCGGGTTCGTTGGGTGACGAGTAGCGGGCGTGGAAGAAGACCGGCATGTGATGCTCGGCGGCCACGCGCGACATCGCGATGATCTCGTCGTCGGTGACCCAGGGCGTGTACTCCGGTTCGAAGTCGACCCCGAGCCAGCCGGCGGCGAAGCCGTCTTCGACCTGCTGGGACAGCTGCGCGACCTCGGAGCTGTACGCGGCGTGCGTGCCGATTCCGTCGTGGGTGCGCATCCACGGATCGTCGAAGGCGCCCCCGTAGTGCACCGGCGGCCGGATCGACGGGTCGGAATAGACCGAGAAGAAGGCTTCGGGCGTGGAGTTGAGCCCGTGCATGCCGAGGTTGGTCGTGACCCCGTCGCCGATCTTGTACCACGTGCCGAAGTCGTTCGGCTCGTAGGAGAGCAGGTCGATGAAGCCGGGGGCCACCACCAGGTTGGCGGCGTCGATCGAGGTCTTGCCGTGCAGCGCGTCGGCGCTGATCTTGGTGATGCGGGCGCCGTCGATGCCGACGTTGGCCACCTCGTCGTAGCCGGTCTCGGGGTCGATGACGCGACCGCCGGTGATGACCCGGTCGAAGACGTGGCTCTCGGGGGAGGCGGTGCCGCCCCGGCGACCGAGGGCGGGGTGGTGGTGTGCGGCTCGTTGACGACCCGCGCCCGCGGTCCGGTTCCGGCGGCGGACTGCGTCGAGCCCTTGGCCTTGTCCTCGACGAGGGTGCCGATCAACACCAGGTTGGCGACCGCGAAGCCTGAGCCCAGCAGGATCGTGCGGCGGCTTATTGTCGGCTGGTTGCCGTCGGGGTCAGGGTTCGCCACGAGGGACAACCCTACCGGCGTGGTGCTGCCCGGGGGATGCAGGCCCGACGGCGAGAAGGGCGCCGCCGAGCAGGATCAGCCCGGTGCCGACGAGCGCCCAGGCGACGGTCTGCGACCCGGTCCGGGGCAGCTGACCGCGGATCGGCACGGTCACCCGGGCCGCGGCGGGTGCCGTCGTGGGGGCCGGAGCCGTCGTGGGCGTGGTGGTCGTCGGGATGCTGGAGCTCGTCGACGCGATCGAGGTGCTGGTCGTGGAGGTCGACGCGGTCGAGGTGGTGGATGTCGAGGTGGACGTCGACGAGGTGGTGGAGGTCGAGGTGGTGGAGGTCGACGAGGTGGTCGTGGTGGGCGGGGGGCCGGCGTGGGCCTGGGCGCGGACGGTGATCTGACGCGGCACGACGATGCGCTGGGCGGTGGCGGCGGTCGGCGCGTACGCGGCCAGCGTCGGATCGACGGTGGTCACCTCGGCCCGCACGGTGGCACCGGCCGGGGACACGGCGTGGTAGCCGGCGCGGGCGTGGCCATCCGGACCGGTGACCACATGGCTCGCGCCGTCGAGGGTGGCGCCCGTCACCGTGAGCTGCACGATGACGCCGGCCTCCGGTCGACCGTTCGCGTCGGTGACCGAGACGGTCGCGCGGCCCGTGACCGGGCCGGTCGCCACGGGCGCGCCGCTCGCGTACATCGGGAACGGCCTCGCCGTGATGGCCGCGGCCGACGCGAGCGTGACCCGGAGCACGAGGGGCGCGCGGCGACCGGCGTGGGCCAGCGCGTCGGCCTTGATCGCCCTGGCCCGCGTCGATGATCTCGGACTCGTGGCCACCGAAGCCGGCCATCTGGGTCGCCGACAGGGTGTCGACGTCGAGCCGGCCGAAGGGGTAGCGCGCGCCGCGCAGATCGTGCAGCACCAGCATCAGGGCGGCGGCGCCCACCGGATCGGTCCCGCCGTACTTCGTCACTGCCCACGCCATCGCCGCCTTGGTGGCGGCTCCGAGATCCATCGGATCGGTCGGCCGGTAGTCGAGGGCGGGGTCGGGCGCCCGCAGCCCGTGATCGATGCACCAGCCGGCGCCCAGCCCGCCCATGTCGTAGCTGCCGTACCAACTGGTCCATCCGAGCACGGTGGCCTCGAAGCCGGACCGGTGGACCACCGTGGCCTGGGCCGGCCGGGCGCGGGCGGCCGGGCCGAGCAGTACCAGCCCGCCGAGGACGCAGCCGAGCGCCAGCAGGAGCAGCGTCCTGCCGGCGCGAAGGAGGGTGGTTCGTGGACGTGGGTCGGATCGCATGGGGCCTCGCTCGACGGGTGGGTGTCGACGGGCCGGCGAACCGGCGATGGGGAACTCTGGCGCCCGGTCGCTCCGGCGTCAAGGGCCGGAGGCGCGATCAGGCGTGGGCGAGCTGGTATTCGATGAGATCCGAGTCGATCGTGCTGTCGGTCTCGTTGACGGTGATGGCCGGGTCCATGTTCCCTCGCGTCACCGAGCCCATGGACTCGACGATCGACGCGCGCACGGCCGAGTAGGGACCGATCAGCGGCCCCGGGTTCTGGGTGTCGAAGTCGGTGATCTCGGTGTAGGCGGTGTCGAGCCAGCGGCCGCGCCGGGTGTGCTGCCACACCGACTGCAGCTCGGGGTCGCTCACCGCCTTCGAGTTGTAGGGGAGGTACGAGCCCTCGAGGCTCCAGGCCACCTGCTGGGCCGGCTCGTTCCACCAGGTGAGGAAGGTCCACGCCGCGGCTTGCGCCGCCGGGCTGGTGGCGGCCGAGAGGTACCACGCGCTGCCGCTGACCTGACCGCGGCCGGCCTCGCTCAGTCCGGGAAGCGGGGCGACGTCGATGTCGAGCCGCGGGCCCGGTCGCGGCAGGGTGGTGGTGGCGGGGAACCCCCAGAGGGTCGGGTCGAGGGAGCCGCCCTCCAGGGCGTCGATGTCGCTGATGGCGGTCGACGACTCGATCAGCATGGCCGAGCGCCGGGTGGCGAGGGCCGCGTCGTTGGCGTGTTGGCCGGGCGTGTCCGGCACGAGGTTGATCAGATCGGCCGCGTACATCTTCTGGAGCCACTCGTGGACCGCGACCGCGTTCTTGCTGTCGAACGTGGCGCGGTCGGCGGGATGCGACCGCCCGTTGTCGTTGTTCACGATGGCGTTGCCCGCGCCGGTTAGCCAGGACTCGACCAGCCACGACGACATCTTCATGGCGAGCGGGAGGCTGGTCGGACGGGCCTGCTTGAGCTTCACCGCGTCGGCGTAGATCTGGTCGAGCGTGGTCGGGGGTTTGGCCGGGTCGAGTCCGGCCGCCCTGAACGCGGTGCGGTCGAAGTACAGGATCGGCGCGGTCAGGTTGGCCGACGCGGCGAGGAGGGTGTCGTCGACCGTGTAGTACGCCCTCGCCGAGGGCATGAAGCTGCTCAGGTCGGCGTGGGACGCCTTGAAGCAGAGCGACGCCGGGAGGATCTTCTGGCTGTCGGCGACGGCCTGGGTCCGGATGTCGTCGAGGACGACGAGCGTTGGTGCCTTGCGGTTGCCGCCGGGTCGGGTGAGCTGCTGCTCGACGCTGGCGTCGCTCGACCGGGGTTGGAGGACCACGTTGATCCGCTTCTGCATGGCATTGAATTGGCCCACGAGCAGCGCGGCCGCCTGCTGCGAGCGGGCGTCGAACGACTCGGCCACCGTGACCGTGACGACGCCCTTGGTGATCGGCGGGATCTTGACCGTGCAGGTGGGGGCGATCGTGGTCGTCGGGCTCTTCACCAGCGGATCAGCCTGGCCACCGGAGCTCGCGCACGCGCTCGCGGCCAACGCGCCCGCGAGCCCGAGGGCGGCGATCCGGTGGAACCGAGGGGTCATGGGCGGCAAATCTAGATGGGGGCCCGCCGGGGATCAGCGCAGGCCCCAGGCATCGAGGCAGCGCTCGATGCGCGACATCACGTCGGGAGCCAGGATCGCCCGGAGATCGGCCACGAGATCGACCAGCGGCGGGAACTGTCCGAGCACCTCGCGGCTGAACATGCCGACGTCCATCCAGCGGGCCGAATCGGGGTCGACGCCACAGGCGGGAACGAGCCCGGCCGCGCTCGAGGTGAGGAGCTGGTCCCAGGGCCAGGCCCGTCGCGCCGCCTGACCCAGCTCGACGAGGTGGTCGCCGACGAGCGAGCAGAGGTCCGGATCGCCGTCGACGACGGCCTCGAAGGCCGGGTAGGCACGGACGACCTCGGGCCAGGGGACCGGGTGCGGATCGCCGAGCGACTGGACGAGCAACGTCTCGATCCACAGGGTGGCCCAGAGCTCGGCGGTGTCGCCGTCGGGCGGAGGGGTCGCCAGCCGAAGGGCGCGCCGGCAGGCGTCGGGGATGCGTCCGCCGCTCTGGTCGGACGGGTCGATCCGGTGGATCTGTTCGACGACGTCGTCATCGCCGCGGGCAGCCACCACCTGCTCGCCGAGCCGGGTGACGAGCAGGCCGAAGTGGACGCGGCCGAGCGTGGTGCGGTCCGCCGGGCGTCGGTCGGGCGCGGGTCCCGGTCGGCGGGCGGTGCCGGTCGCCACCACCCCGAAGGCGAACCACTCGGGCGGCGCGACGAACCCGTACAGCGAGCGGACCGGATCGGGCCCCGGCAGCGGTCGGGCCGCGACCTCGATACCACCGTCGATCTCGTGGACCCCGATGGCGGTCGCACCGCCGTCGGGATGGTCGGGGGGCGAGGTGAGGGTGGCGTCGAGCAGCGCGCGGAGATGGGCGACGTCGATGTGGCGCGACGGCAGCGCGGACGGGCAGGGAACGGTCACGGAGGATCTCCTGATCGGATGGCCGCCCTCGGGGCGGCTCCGGATTCAGGCGATCACTCGGGGGACCGCGAGCCCGGATCCATGATGGCCGGTCCGGACGCCCGGGGAAAGGGTGAGGGCGAGGTCAGCGTGGGGCCGGGGCGAGCGGCTCGTAGCCCGGTACCGACTCGAGCGGCGTGGTCACCTGCACCTTGCACTCCGGGTTGCCCTGCAGCCGACCGTGCGACCAGCGCAGCTCGCACGACCCTTCGATGACGTGGCGCGCACCGGTGGCCTTGGTGGTGACGAGGGCACGCCAGTCGACCTGGGGCTGGCCGGCGTGGGCGTCGGTGACCTGGAAGCTGCGCAGGTCGAAGGTCTCCCGCCACGTGCGGGTGTCCATGACGCGGAGCCGCACCGGCTCGTGGCGGGTGACGCCGAGCAGCCAGTACGGCCCGCCGGCGATGCGCAGGAGCCGGCACAGCATCTGGCTGCGCTGGGCCTTGGTGGAGGCGTCCAACCGGTGGCGCCACCGCAACGTGGTCTCGAGCGAGACGGCGCGGCACAGCTCGGCGTAGGCCTTGTCCTCGATCGCGGGGGCGTCGCGCGACCGCATTGCGGTCTTGAGGGTGGCCTTGGCCGTGGGGTCGAGATCGCGGACGTCGCTCGGCAGGGTCGGCGCGGTGGGTGGGTCGAGCTCGCGCCGGACGCAGTCGTAGAGCGCCTGGAGCTGGTCGAGCGCGACCTCCTCGAACCACGACTGCCGGGCCTCGATGCTGTGGTCGACCAGCAGGTCGTCGACCAGCGATCCGGGCGACGTGTTGAGGATGCACGTGGAGTCGTACTTGGTCTGGATGAACCAGACCCCGTCGACCACCAGGTCTCTCGGGATGTCGGAGGTCCACACCGAGCGAGCCGCGCCCAGCCACTCGACGTTGGCCGGTCCGCGACCACCGAGCACGTGGGTGCGGAAGGCGCGCCCGTTGCCGAGCGCGCTGCAGCAGCAGGTCGCGGTCGGAGGCGCCCACCTTGGTGGCCGGCAGCACCGCGGGCTTCCACACCGACTCGTCGAGACCGGGCACCCGGAGCCCGTCGAGGTCGAGCGGTCCGGCCTGGGACGGCTCGTAGACGAGGCCGACGGCGGTGGCCAGCTCGGTCAGGCTGGTCTTGGCGCTGGCCATCGCGGCCGGGTCAGGCCCGGCCGGCGGGCCCGAGCGTGGCGTACCGGTGCAGCTGCTCGCGGCCGGACGCGGACAGCATCTCGAGCACGTCGAGGATCGGCTTGTCCGGACCGACGACCGCCGCCAGCGCGCGGGCGGTGTCGCTGGCCGGGACCGGGAGATCGGCGGTCAACACGAGGTAGGGGTTCGGCGGGTCACCCCGGTCGAGCTGGCGCTGCCGGATGACGGCGGCGCGACCGATGAGTCGCCACACCGCCTCGGACCGCCGCAGCCCCGCACGGTCGTTGCCCTTGGTGAAGGCGCCGGCCACGTCGACGTACCAGGTCGTCACCCCCGCCGAGGTGTCGCGGACGACGAAGTCGACCGTCGTGCTGCCGAGCACGCGGCGGCTGGTGGCGACGATCTCGAACCCGGCATCGGCCAGGAGCTCGGCGGCCAGGTCGGTCGCCATCTTCCCGTCGCGGGCCGATGCGGACATGGGCGGCGTCGTCGGGCGCGGTGTCCCCCCCGGCGTCGGCGCGAGGCGCCACCACGCGCCAGGCGCGGTCGTCGCGTTCGACCCGGGCTGCGTCGGCACGCGCCCGGGCGGCGCGGACGTAGCTCTCGTCGATGTCGAAGCCTACGTAGTGACGATCCGTGCGGATCGACGCCACTGCGGTGCTGCCTGCACCCATGAACGGGTCGAGCACGAGGTCGCCCCGATAGGTGTACAGCTCGATGAGTCGTTGCGGCAGCTCGACGGGGAACGGCGCGGGGTGACCCACCCGAGTAGCGCTCTCCGGGTCGATCTCCCAGACGTCGGTCGTCCAGTGCATGTAGTCGTCGCGGTAGATGGTGTTCTCGAAGGGCAGGCCTTCGGTCTCGCGCTTGGCGCGGGTGCGGGCGCGGTCGAATCGGCCCTTCGAGGCCACGACCACGCGCTCGGTGAGATCGCGCAGCACCGGGTTGGACGCGTTCTGGAACGATCCCCAGGCGCAGTTCCCCGTTGCGCTCTTGCCCTTGCTCCAGATGATCTCGCCGCGCAGGAGCAGCCCGAGGTCGTCCTGCAGGATGCTGATCACGTCGGCCGACAGCGAGCGGTACGGCTTGCGGCCGAGGTTGGCAACGTTGACGGCGATGCGACCGCCTGGCTCGAGCTTGTCGACACATACGGCGAACACCTCGCGAAGCATCTCGAGGTACTCGCGGTACGACGCCGGGATGTGATCGTCCTCGAGATCTTCTTCGTACGCCTTGCCCGCGAAGTAGGGAGGCGACGTGACGACCAGCGCGACAGAGCTGTCCTTGATGCGCTCGCCGCCGTCGTCCATCCGCCGCGCGTCGAGGTGCCAGATCTCGTCGCGGATGCCGAACGGGTTCACGGTGTGGTCGGTCGACAGCTTCGGTGCGCTGAAGCGCTCGTAGAAGGCGGAGGCGTCGTGGCCCTCGCGGCGACCGACCCCGAAGTTGGACGTCGACGTGGGACGACGCCGGGGTTGGCTCACGGGGCTCATCGTAGGGCCTCGAAGGGGGCGGGATCGGCGAGCACGTCGACCGCCGGGCCGACCGTGGGCCACCGGCGGAGGGCCAGCTCGCGGGTGCAGCTGGCGTCGCTGGCGACGTAGGCCTCGAGCTCGGCAGGCGCCAGCGCATGCACCCGGGCGGCGTCGACCTCGACAGGTGCCAGGCCGGCCAGCCGGGCGACGGCTTTCAGCGAGCAGGTCATGCGCAGCATCGGGCCGACATCGGCCTGGTAGCTGCGGTAGACGTCGAGATGGCTGTGATGGTGCCACCGCGCGCGGTAGGCGCCCTCGTGGCCCGGCAGCGGCGTGTGGCGGCTGCGTCGCGTGCGGTCGGCTTCGAGCACGAGGCCCAGGTCGACCTCAAGACGACCGGCCCGCGTGGCGAGGTAGGGCAGGTCGAACCGGGCCCCGTTCCAGGTCACGAGCACGCCAGTCGGCAGGTCGGCCAGGTAGGCGTCGAGCCGGGCCAGCAGGGCGATCTCGTCGGGGTCGGCCAGCACCACCGGCCCGTCACCGCCGGCCACCGCCACCGCCAGGACCCGCCCCACCTGCGGATCGAGCCCGTCGACGGTGGTGTCGGTCTCGATGTCGAGCCCGTAGAGCGGGGGAGCGGAACCAGCCATGTGGGCCACTCTACGGAAGGGGTATGACGCGCTCAGAGCCTCACTGCAGCGAGCGAGGCGACTTCGCTGCGCTCGCAGTGGGTGAGGCGCACGTGGCCGAAGCACGACTCGCCGGCGAAGGCGTCGATCAGGACCGACACGGCGTTGTTCTGCTCGGAGAGGTACGGGGCGTCGATCTGGGAGGTGTCGCCCGTGAAGACGACCTTCGTGCCCTCGCCGATGCGGGTGAGGATGGTCTTCAGCGTGGTCGGCTCCAGGTTCTGGGCCTCGTCCACCACGATGTAGGTGCCGTGCAGCGAGCGGCCCCGCAGGTAGGTGACGGCCTCGAGCGACAGCTTCTCCCGGCTCGTCATCTCGTCGAGGATGGCGCGGGCGTCGGCGTGGCTGCGGGTGTCGGTGAGGGCGACCAGCGCGTCGTTCACCGCCGTCATCCACGGATCGAGCTTCTCGTCGAGGGTGCCGGGGAGGAAGCCCAGCTCGGCCTTGCCCACGGGCACGACGGGCCGGTAGACGCTCAACTTGTCGTAGTCGCTGCTCTCCATCACCTGCTCCAGCCCGGCGGCCAAGGCGAGGATCGTCTTGCCCGTGCCCGCCATGCCGTCGAGCGCGACGACCGTGACCGCCGGGTCGCACAGCAGGTCGAGCGCGAACTGCTGCTCCTTCGATCGGGGCCGCAGCCCCCACGCCTCGACCGGTCGGACGAGCGGGACGAGCGCGTGGTCGTGGTGGCGGACGAGCACCGACTGGCTGCCCGCGCGCAACACGGCGAACTGGTTGGTCTCGAGCTCACCCGCGTCGGCGTCGAACCCGGCCACCTCGGCGACGTCGATGCCGGACGGTGTGGCGAAGAGGCGGTCGATCAGGTCGGCGGACACGTCCAGGCTGACCCACCCGTTCGGGCGGCGGTCGTCGGTGCGACCGCGGCGTCTTTGGTGCTCGATCGCGTCGAGTCCCACCTGGGCCGCCTTGATGCGTAGGGCGGCGTCGTTGGAGACGACCACCGTCGGACCGTGCGAGCGCTGGCCCAGGGCGGCGGCCAGGATGCGGTTGTCGGCCTTCGTCGGGTCGAGCCCCTTGGCGGCCACCTCGTCGACCATCAGGCCGTTCGTCTCGATGCGGAGCGTCCCGCCTCCTGGGAGCTGCACGGCATGACGGATGTCGCCGCCGTTGGCGATCCGCAGCTCCTCGATCGTGCGGATGACCTCGCGCGCGGCCCGGCCGACGTCGTCCATGCGGGTCTTGTGCTGGTCGAGCTCCTCCACCACGACCAGCGGGATCACCGCGTCGGCGTGGGGAAAGGCGAACAGCGACTCCGGATCAGAGATCAGGACCGACGTGTCGAGCACCACCCTCGTGGTGGTGCCGACAGCGGCACCCTCGGAGGCGGACGGGCGCGACGAAGGGACGAGCAGGTCGGTCACAGGGCTCCCACGGGTTCGGGCACCGCGGCGATCGGCATCGATCAGGCTCGAGGCACGCTGATCTTGAGGGCCGGCACGGGTGCGGGTTCGGTCACCGCGGCCCATGAAAGCCCACCCGCTCTCCGGGCGGGTGGATGGGTCGCCGGGGGTGGCTGGCGTGCGGGAGCGGAAGCTAGGGCTTGCGCAGCCGGAACGCGCCCTTCTCGAGGTCGAGCTCGTCGACGGACCAATCGGGCAGCGCCGCCTGCCAACGACGCACGATCTCGCGCTCCTCGGGGCGGTCGCCGTCGTCGAGCAGCACGACGCCCCTCGAACGGACGCGATCGTGGAGCAGCGGCAGCGCGGGGTAGCGCGCCAGCGGGTGCAAGGGCCCGGGCGGACCGTCGACCACGACGACGTCGATCGCGTCGATGTCGGCGATGGCGGACACGTCGTACCAGGGGATCGTGTCGCCGTCGACGCGGACATCACGCAGTGGTGCGTCGCAGATGTCGGCCCGGTCGGCGTCGAAGCCGTGCCGGGTCAGCAGCGCGCGGGTCTGCGTCGCGTATTCGGGCAGGTGCTCGAGCGACCGCAGGCGACCGGCGCCGCGTCGCTCGAGCGCTGTACGCGGCGATGACGCTCGACACCCCGCTGCTCGTAGCTCGGCGTCCTGCGCGGCCTGCATCTTGAGCTCGACCCGTTCGACCGTCCGGTCGGCGATGTAGTCGGCGACCCGTTTCACGGGTGCGGTTGCCGCTCGGCGCACTCGTCCGGTCACGGGCGAAGTCTGGCACGGCGCTGCCCGGAAGCGGCAAGAGTGGGGTGTGCCCCAGCCGCCGACCTGCCTGTTCTGCGACATCGCCGCCGGCCGCACGCCGGCGTTCCTGGTGCTCGACGAGCCCGACGTCGTGGCCTTCCTCGACATCCGTCCCCTGTTCGCCGGTCACACGCTCGTGGTGCCGCGCCGCCATGTCGACGTGTTGAGCGAGCTGCCGGTCGACCTCGTCGTCCCGTACTTCGACGGGGTGCAACGCCTCTCGGCCGCGATGGAAGGTGTGCTCGGCGCGGCGGGATCGTTCGTTGCGATCAACAACCGTGTGAGCCAGAGCCAACCGCACCTGCACACCCACGTCGTGCCCCGCCGGCCCAAGGACGGCCTGCGCGGGTTCTTCTGGCCGCGCACGCGCTACGCCGACGGGCGAGGCCGAGGCGACCGCCGAGCAGCTGCGGTCCGGACTCGAGGGCTAGCTGGTCGGTGTCGCCGCGTCGGCCGCGGCGCGCACCCCGGCCGCGGCCTCCAGCTCGTCGAGCGCGTCGCGCAGCCCGTCGGCGATCGACCACACATCCGGCACGAGGTCGGGACAGGCGACGAGGCCGAAGTCGACGCGGTCGAGGTAGCTCATCAGCGTGATGTTGAGCGCGCCGCCGTCGAAGATCGGGCCCATCGGGTAGGTGTCGAGCACCTTGGCGCCGGCGACGTAGAGCGGGAACGGCGGTCCCGGGACGTTGGAGATGGTCACGTTGAAGATGGGGCGGTGCCGGTCGGCGCTGTGGGTGTTCGAGTAGAGGCGGGCCGCCCGTCCGAAGATGGCGGGAGCGGCGAACTCGGTCCACTCCTGCAGGGTGTCGGCGCCGATGGCGTTCTGCTGCTCCTTGGCGACCTGCGTCGATGCGTGGATCACGCCGCAGGCGCTCGACGGGATCGTCGAGGTCGGTGGCCAGCGAGGTCAGCATCATCGACACCTGGTTGCCGTGCGTGCCCTTCTGGTCCTCGGAGCGGACCGAGACGGGCACCATGGCCACGAGCGGGCCGTCCGGGTGCTCGTCGTGGTCGTCCAGGTAGCGGCGCAGCCCGCCGGCGCACATCGTCAACACGACGTCGTTCACGGTGCACCCGAACGCGTTCTTGACCGCCTTGACGGTGGTCAGCGACAGCGACGACGCCGCGAAGCTGCGCTCGGCCGTCAACGGTCCGTTCAACGACGTCGTCGGTGCGCTGAACGGCGACGGCGGCGGGGTGATGTGCGGGCTGGCGGTTCTGCTCGCGGACCTTGAGCGCCACGGCGAGGGTGCGCCGCGCCGCCCGGGCCGCTCGCAGCGGCTGCTGGGCCAGCGACCAGGTCGCGTAGCCGACGAGCTCGGTGTCGGACGGGACCCGGTCGGGCTCCCAGGGCACCTCGGGCTCGGGTCGGGGATCCGGGTCGGGCTCGAGGTCGAGGATGGCCACCATCAGCTCCTCGCCCGACGCGCCGTCGATGGCGGCATGGTGGACCTTGGTGAGGAGGCCGACCTGGCCGTCGTCGAGCCCCTCGATCACCCACAGCTCCCACAGCGGGCGGGTGCGGTCGAGTGGGATGGCGACGAGCTTGGCGGCCAGCTCGCACAGCCCGGTGAGGTCGCCCTTGCCCGCCGGCAACGAGATCTCGCGGAGGTGCCAGTCGAGGTCGAAGTCCGGGTCCTCGATCCAGATGCGGGTGGTGGATGCCGAACGGGCACCTCGACCAGTCGCCGGCGGAAGGGCGGGGCCTCGTCGAGGCGGGACTCGTAGAGGGCGCGGACCCGCTCGAAGGTGAGCCCGCCCGCCACCGATGCGCTGTCGACCACGATAAGGCTGGCCACGTGCATGTACGAGCTGGACGTCTCCATCCACAAGAAGGTGTCGTCGAGCCCCGTGAGTCGTTGCATCAGGCCTCCTCGTGCCGGCCCACCTGATCTTGTCACCTTTGCCCCGCCTGCGGTCAGGCGACGATCTCCATCCGCAGGCCCCGGGCGTCCAGGGCGCCGTCGCCGAGGCGCTCGACCCCGCCGTCGGTGACGGCCCGGGCGACGAGAGCGATGGCGATGGCGTCGGCCACGTCGTCGGACCGCGCGCCACGCGGCGGCCCGGCCACCGCCGTCGGCCAGGCCGCACCGGACCGGGACGCCGAGCGCCGGCGAGTGCGGCTTCGAGCAGCGTCACGCGCTCGGCGACGCCGTCGGCCGTGTGCTTCGACCGGGCGAGCGGCGAGCCGGCCAGCCGGGCGAAGGCGAGCTCGGGATGGCACTCGACGACGCGGTCCTGGAGCTCGGGCTGCATGAGCCGGTCGACCTTCGCGGATGCGGGGCAACAGGTTGAACGCCTGGACCGACAGGCCCTTGCCGGTCACCCGGCGGGAGATGGCCAGCGCCTCGTCGTAGGCGGTGGCGTCGAGGGTGGCGCGGCACGGGGTCGGGAACACGGTCGATCGGCGGGCACCGAGGCGCCGTCGCGCCTCTTGGTCGGCGGCTCGGTGGCCGTCCTCGGGCAGGCCGATGGGCATGTCGACCGCGAGCGCGGCGAGCCGATCATCGACGACCGCTTCCATCGGATCGGCGAAGTCGTCGGTCACCATGACGCCGAGCGATCCACCGGGACCGACCGTCGCCAGCACCCATCCGCCGCGGCAGCCGTCGAGACCGCCGTGGAGCGTCATTCCGCGCCGAAGAGGTCGCGGCACGCGTCGAGGCCCTCGATCGCGATGTCGTCGCGCCGGTCGGGAAGCCAGCGGCGACGGTCGAGCTTGAACTCGAGGCACTGCGTCGGTTCGCCATCTCGCATCTTCAGCCCGTCGCCGTTCGGCTCGTAGCCCATCGCGGCCGTGACCGCGAGCGACGGGGCGTTGTCGTGGAACGCGCCGGTTTCCGCCCGCAAGGCCCCGAGACCCTCGAAGCCGAAGTGGAGCACGGCGGCGCGCATCTCCTTGCCGATGCCCCGGCCCTGGTGGGCGCGACCGAGCCACGACCCGGTGTCGAACGTGCGACGGACCGCGAAGTCGCTCGCCGCGCATCCCCTGCACCCCCACGGGTTCGCCGTCCACCCACACCGCGAACGGGAGATCCCATCCCGCGGGCGACCACCCGGCCCAGCACCGCGAGAAGTACTGGAAGGACTCGCGCTCGAACTGCGGAGACGGTCGGGCGGTCCACGGGTGCTCGAACGGCATGAAGTCGGGATCGTGGATGCCCCGCCCGGCCAGGTCGATGAGCGCGGTCACGGTCGCCTGATCAGGCGGGCGCAACTGGAGGCGCGGCGTGGTGACGCGGAGCTCGAGCAGCGGCCAGTGCGACCCGGTCATGGCACCAGTCTCGTCATCCGGCCTCGACGGCGCCGCACCAGTTTCGCAGGGCGGCTGTGTCCTCCGTCACGCGCCACCCGCGGGCGGGCGGTAACGTCGATCGGCGGCGTCGAGGAGAGGCAAACTGCGCATGAAACGGTTCTGGTCCTGGCTGGCCGTCTGGTTGGGGAAGCACGCAGGGCTGGTCGCCATCATCGGGCTGATGTTCACGGTGTTCATGGCGCTCGGCACCACGCAGCTGAAGTTCCAGACCAGCCAGTCGAGCTACCTCAACAAGAGCGACAAGGTCTACAAGGACGACGTCCACTACGAGGACCTCTTCGGTGGGCAGGCCATGGTGGTCATGATCACCATGGATCAGGGCAAGACCATCGACCAGTTCTTCACCGCCCACAACCTCGATCAGATGGACAAGCTTCGTCGCCGAGCTGCACGCGAACGCGAAGCAGAAGCAGATCTTCAACGTCATCGACCCGGCGTCGGTGCTGAACTTCAGTGCCCACCTCACCTCCGAAGACGTCGTGGCCGGGAAGGTGGTGCCGGCCAAGGACATCACAACGAGCATCGCCGGCAAGGCGCTGCTCCGGGCCACGACGGCCGATCCCTCGACCTCCGGCAAGGCGGCCCGCCAGAAGGACGCGGTGACGACGCTGACCCGCGACGCGGCGGTGAAGGGTCCCAAGAACCTGCTGAACCCGGCCTGGGTCAAGTTCCTGCTCTACAACAACGAGCCCAAGCCGACCGTCCGGCTGGCGCTGCGCACCTTCATCCCCGACACCACCCACGCCGAGATCATCGTGCGCCTCGACGGCAACCAGGCCCTCGACGCGCAGAGCGCGTCGGCCCAGTACGTGCAGGACACCGCGGCCAAGTACCACTACGACGGTGCGACCACGCTCACCACCGGGGCGCCGTCATTGCTGCAGAACATCAACGACTACCTCAAGGGCGGCATGTTCCTGCTCGGCGGCATCGCCGCGGCGGTGATGGTGCTGATCCTGCTCGTCCTGTTCGACGTCCGGTGGCGCCTGCTGCCGCTGGCGGTGATCGCCGTCGGTCTGGTCTGGGCGTTCGGCCTGGCCGGCTACCTCCACATCCCGTTGACCCTCGCCACCATCGCTGGTCTACCGGTGATGTTGGGTGTGGGCATCGACTACGCGATCCAGATGCAGGCGCGCGTCGAGGAAGAGGTGGTCGTCAACAAGGCCGCGCACCCGATCCAGGAGACGGCCCGCAACCTCTGCCCGGCGCTGCTCGTCGTGACCTTCGACGCCGTGTTCGCGTTCGCGGCGTTGTGGTTCGCCAAGGTGCCGATGATCCGCCAGTTCGGCGCGCTGCTGGCCGTCGGCATCGTGATGATCTGCCTGTGCAGCATCCTGTTCCCGTTGGCCGCGCTCGGCATCCGCGAGTACCGGTCGCCCACCAAGCGGACGGTGTCCAAGCGCAGCGAGGCGCTCGGGGAGGTCGTGGTGAAGCTCGGCAGCCTGCCCAAGAGCGCGGCGGTGCCATTGATCGTGCTGAGCCTCGTGATCTTCTTCGGCGGCATCCTGGTCGAGGGCAAGCTGACGCTGCAGACCGATCCGGTCCAGTGGGTGAACCCGCACTCGAAGGTCATCCACGACATCAACGCGCTGACGAAGGGGACAGGCTCGGCCAACGAGTTCGGGGTCTTCGTGCAGGCACCGGACGTGTTCTCGAACGACGTCGTGAGGACCGTCGACCTGTTCACCTACCAGGCGCTCCAGGAGAACCGGGCGAAGCTGGCCACCGCGACGAGCATCGTCGCCACCATGAGCGACCTCATCAACGACGTGCCCGGCGCCAGCCACGTTGTCCCGACGGGCAACGAGGTGCTCGACGCCTACACCGTCGCGCCCCACGACCTGCAGATCTCGTCGGCGACGTCCGACCAGCGGGCCATGAACATCGTGTTCCGAACCGGCACGCCCGACCGCGTCAGCCTGCCGCTCGACAAGCAGAAGAACGTGGTCGAGACGATGCGAGCCCAGCTCCAGCCGACGAGCACGACGACCTCGGTCGACGGGGTGAGCGTCCACGGCCTGCTGCCGGCGGGGATCTCGGCCACGCCTTCGGGCCTGGCCGTGGTCGGCGTCGGCCTGCTCGTCAACCTCGAGTCGAACCGCGTGCTGCTCACCTACCTGGCGATCCTGTTCGTCGGGCTCTTCCTGGCCGTCCGGTTGCGCAGCCTCGTGCGCTCGTTGCTGTCGCTCGTCCCCGTGCTCATCGCCGTCGGCGCCGCGTCGTTGGTCGCCTACGTGCTGCACCTGAAGCTGAGCCCGCTCACCGCGGTCGGCGGTCCGTTGGTCGTCGCGGTGTGCACCGAGTTCACGTCGCTGATACTGCTGCGCTTCGTCGAGGAGCGCGGCAAGGGGTTCGCTCCGAAGGAAGCCGTCGACCACACCGCGTCGCGGACCGGCCGCGCCTTCATCGTCTCGGGCCTCACGGCGATCGCCGGCGTCGCGGTCATCGCGACCTCGTCGATGCCGCTGCTGCGCGACTTCGGCATCGTGGTCGGCATGAACGTGACCGTGGCGTTGCTGAGCGCGCTCGTGTTCCTGCCCCCGATGCTCGTCTGGGCAGACTCCGATGGTCGCAACTGGGTGTCACGCCACCTCGTGCCTGACTCGTCCCTCACCACCAAGGGCGGGGCGGCACCCGAGACGGATCCGGAGCCGTCCGAGCAACCCGTGGGTTAGCCGACCCGGCATTTTCGGCCGCCCATGACTTGAAGGGCCGATGACCGAAACGGTGGCGGATCTCCATCCCGGCTTCGAGGCGTTCTACGCCTCGGAGCACGGGCGACTCGTGACGACGTTGCTGCTGGCGACCGGCGACGCGGAGGTGGCGAGAGAGGCCACCGACGAGGCGTTCACCCGGGCCCTGCAGGCGTGGCGGCGGGTGCAGCACATGGAGTCGCCGGCCGGATGGACCTACCGGGTGGCGTTGAACGTCGTGCGCCGTCGAGGGAGGCGGGCGGCCCTCGAACGGCGGCTCCTCGCGGGCCGGGCCCGACCGATCGGCTCCGGCGTGGTGCCGGCGCCGGCGGGTGAGGCGTGGCACCTGGTGGCCGATCTCCCCGATCGGCAACGGACCGCGGTCGTGCTGCGCTTCGTGGCCGACCTCACCGAGTCGCAGATCGCCCAGGCGATGGGCATCAGCCGTAGCACGGTCTCGTCGACCCTCGCCGACGCCACCAGATCGTTGGGTCGGGCACTGGCCGACGACCACGAACCCTCAGGAGATCTCCATGGATGAGCACAACGAGCTCGAGCGGCTCGTCGCGCCACTGCTGGCCGACCCGCCGATCCCCCGGACCTCGGTCACCGAGATCCGCCGCCGGGCGGCCCGGCGGACCCGCCAGCGGATGGCCGCGGTCGGCATCGCCGCCGCCGTCGTGTTGCTGGCGGCGGGCACCGCGTTGGCCATGTCGGGACGCGAGAGCACCGACGTCCAGGTCGGCACCGGGCCGGGGACGACCCTGAACCCGGGCTACGACCTGACCATCTACCTGAATCCGACGGCCCGGCCGCCCGAGGTCGCGGCGATCCAGGCTCGTCTGCTGGCCGATCCGGATGTGACCGGTCTCATGTTCTCGACGCAATCGGACAGCTATCTGCGGTTCCAGTGCCTGTTCTCGGACCAGCCGCAGCTCATCGAGAGCGTGCAGCCGGTCGACCTGCCGTCGACCTTCGCGGTGGACATCGTCGGCGGTCAGGCCGAGATGGACCGTCTCGCGGCCTGGCTCGACGGCACCTCTGGGGTCAAGGAGCTCGGGCTGCCGGCCGGCTCGCCGTACACGGTGTCGGAACCAGAGACGCAGATCGCGCCGGGAGGGGGGACCTACACCATCCCGCCGGGTGCGTCACGCGGGACCATGCAGTACGCACCCTCCAGCACCCCGCGCCAATGCCCGCTCACCGGCACCACCATCCGCTGACCCGGGCGCGCTCAGCAGGGAGTGATCGTGTACGCGGAGCCCCGGTCGATCGGGGGCAAGTAGGCGGAGGGCGGTGCAGTCGTCGGGGTGGGGGCCGATCCGCCGAGCAGCTGCTGGATGAGTCCCGCCGCGCCGGTCTTGAGGATCAGCACGTCGGCCCCCTCGGAGGTCACGATCGGGGCCACCGGGGGCGTGACCGTGATCAGGTCGTCGGGGTTCAGCCCGTGGCCCCACCGGGCCAGGTCGAGCAGCTCGGCGCGGCCGAAGCCGGCGTCGATGGTGGTGTGGTCGGCGAAGACGTCGAGCAGGGTGGAGAACGACGACGAGTCGACCGGCATCGTGAGCAACTTGCGGCCGATGATGGCCACCAGCACCTGCTGGCGGATCTCCCGCCCAAGGTCGCTCGTCGTGTCGGCCAACCAGGTTCCCGTGGCGTCGTCGTGCTTCTCGAGCATGCGGGAACGGGCCAGCGCCACGGTCTCGGTGCCGTCGAGGGTCGAGCATCCCGCCGGGACATCGAGCCCGACGTGCGGGTCGCGGAGTTCGGTGGGAGAGCTCACCCGGATGCCGCCGACCTGGTCGATCAGTGCGGCCAGACCGGGCTCGTCGATCTCCACGAAGTGCGAGATCGAGATCCCGAGGTGTTGCTCGAGCTGCGCGATGAGCGCCGACGCGCCTTGCTGGCCGAGCACCGCGTTGATGCGTGTGCCGCTGACGTCCCAGACGAGGTCCCGGGGGATCGACATCACGTTCACCCGGTTGGCCGTCTGGTCGACGTGCACGACCATCATCGTGTCGGTGCGGACGCCGGCCTGGCTCCGCGGCCCATCGGTGCCGACGACGAGGACGTTGAAGGGCTGGCCGCCCTCTACCTGGGTCAGCAGCCCGGCCGCGACGCTGACCCGGTGGACTTCGTTCGTTCGGTGGTCGACGTAGAGCGCGGCGCCGAGGACCGTGAGCACGAGGAGGACCGGTAGTGCGATCGCGACGAGTCCTGCCCGCCGGCGCCGCCGCATCGTGCGGCCGCGGGCCTTGGCCGAATCGACCAGTGCCGGCGTGACGGTGAACGGGACGGGATCGTCGAGTCGGTCGAGATCGTCGTGAAGGTCGGTCATGGCAGGGTGCCTCCGGGTGGGAGCGGCGAAGCAGAGGGGATCGGGGCGGTGGGGGGTTCGGCCAGCGCGGCCCGCAGCGCGGCCAGGCCGCGCGACGCGTGCTGCTTGACGGTGCCGACCGAGCAGCCGAGAGCCGCGGCCACCTCGGCCTCGGGCAGGTCGGCCAGGTAGCGCAGCGCGACCACCTCGCGCTGGCGCTTGGGCAGCGCCTGGAGCAGCGCCACCAGTTCGCGCCGCTGCGCGACCACCGCGCCGGTCTCGGTGGCGGGTGGGGACGGGTCGGGGCGTCGGCGCGCCGCCCGCTGCCGGGTCCGGACCACCCCGAGGGCGAGGTTGGTGGCCACGCGGGTGATCCAGGCCTCGTCATAGGGGCCGACCCGTGACCAGCGGGCGTAGGCCCGGGCCAACGCCTCCTGGGTCAGGTCCTGGGCGTCGTGGCGGTCACCGAGGATCCGGAAGCCGACGCGGTAGGCGAGCGCGCCCAACGCGTCGACCCGCTCGTCGAAGTCCGGCTCGGTTCCCGTCATCACCCCATCTCAACGCGTTCGAGCCCGGTCAGGTTGACAGATGAACGGAAGATGAGAGGGAGCCGGCTTGGTTCGGCGCCTCGGTTGCCGACGTGGGATCTGTGATCCCCCGTCCCCCGATGCCGGATCCCAAGTTCAACCTCCGCCACCCTGTCGTTGCGGGGCTCATCGGCGCGTCCTGGATCTTCCTCGCCACCCGGGGCGTCCCGGTCGGCGGGCCGATCTTCGCGACCCGTGCGCTGTCATGGCCCGCCACCGCCCTGGCCACCGTGGGCGTCTTCGTCTTGTTTTGGCAGGTGGCCCGCGTCGGACCGGTGCAGCGGTGGGTGAAGCGACACGCAAAGAGCGATCCCGACGAGCAGACCAAGATCTTCCGCCAGTGGTCGACCTACGACATCCTGGAGCGGATCGCGCTCGGGTTGACCACCCTGATCATCCTCGGGGCCGTTGTCGTGATCGCCGAGGGTGACAACCTCTCGCCGAAGCCGGCGGCGCAGCCGGCTCCCCCGGCCCCTTGTGCGCATGCGTCAGCCGTCACGAACAGCCGGGCGGCGCCGAACCCGAAGTACGCACTCGAGGCCTGGTTGATCGTCGAGACGCAGAGCCCGCTGCATGAACCGACGTCGACTGCGTGGCACGAGACCGGCTCCTCCATGGTGGACGCCAACGACGAACGCACGATCCTGCGCACGACGCCTGCGGCTGGCACCTCACGCCCCTACACGTACACCTGCGTGCAGGTGGACAC
Source organism: uncultured Microthrixaceae bacterium (assembly GCA_963776435.1). Classification (GTDB taxonomy): domain Bacteria; phylum Actinomycetota; class Acidimicrobiia; order Acidimicrobiales; family Acidimicrobilacustridaceae; genus UBA4742. The sequence goes on along the minus strand of CAVZMK010000010.1, from coordinate 1,073,050 downwards.
GACCAACGTCGGCTACCAGGTCACCCAGGCCGGCAACTGACCGATCGGAACATGCGTCACTGGCGCGAGCGGGTCCGTTCGATGGCCTTCAGTGCCTCGCGACGCGACAGGCCGGACAGCGCGTGCGGCGTGGTCGGACACGAACCGCTCGACCGCGAGCGGGTCGATGTAGCTGTAGCTGCGCAGGGCCCACCCGATCGCCTTGCGGATGAAGAACTCGGTGTCGCCGGCCCGGCGTACGCACGCGGCGAAGAGCCAGTCGGCGTCGGTGTCGGCCTTCCAGTTGAGCTGGTGGAGGATGGCGGTGCGGGCCAGCCAGATGTCGTCGTCGACCAGCCAGCGGTCCATCAGCGCCCGCTGTGACGGATGTGCGCGCACGATGGCACCGACGACGTGGTCGGCCAGCTCGTCGACGGTGTCCCACCATGATTTGGTCGCGATAAGTCGTTGCGCGGTCGTCAGGAACTCCGGAGAGAGAACTGCGGCTCGCTGCCGCAGCAACTTGGCTGCCGCGTACTGATGCTCGCGTTCGTCGCGCCGCCACGACGCGAGCGCGAAGGCCTTCAGGTCGCGCTCGACGAGCTCGCGGGCTCCGACCTCGCCGAGGGCCTCGCGCTCGAGCGCGACGCGGACCGGGTTGGGGATGCCGTAGAACGCGAACTGGTCGCGCATGTAGGCGGCCATCCGGACCGCTTGCTCGGGATCGCGGTGGGCCTCGAAGCGGGCGCCGAGTGCGGCGAGCAACCGGTCAGAGGCGGTGGTCATCGTGGCGGACCCCTCAGAGATCCCGGATCGCCTTGAACGCCTCGCCGAACGCGACCCCGACCGGTTCACCAGCCACCCGCATCCGATCGAGGATCTTCGCCCGGAAGGCCTCGTGCTGGGGGCCCTCGTCGTCGGGGTCGATCTCCATCGTCGTCACGAACTGGCTGCGGTGTGCCGACAGCGCGGCGACCTTGGCGTCCTCGAAGCCGGTGACATCTTCGACGTGGTCGGGCTCGTCCGCCTCGAACAGCAGCAAGGTGGCGGGCCGGTGGTGGGCCACCCCCTGGTCGGGGAAGAAGAAGGGATCGCGGGCGGCGACGATCGCGTCGATGGTGAGCCAACCGGCATGGCGGTGGTCGGGGTGCAGGCGGTAGCGCTTCCACGGGTCGTGGCCGAGCACGACGTCGGGCCGAAGCGTCCGGATCCAGTACGCCAGCCGCTCGCGCTGGGCGAGTCCTGAGGTCAGCTCGCCGTCGACCTCGCCGAACATGACCACCTCTCCCGACGCCCCGATCGCGGCGGCGGCGGCGCGTTGCTCGATCTCGCGCGTCGCGACCAACGCCTCGATGTCCTCGTCCGGATCCCACGTGCCCTTCGACCCGTCGGTGAGCACGAGGTGGCTCACCTCGCAGCCGGCCGCGGCCCACTTGGCCAGAGTGGCCGACGCGTTGAACTCGATGTCGTCCGGGTGAGCGGCGATGGCCAGTGCGCGCGCGGGCACCGCCAGGTCGCGCGTCGGACTCACCGCGCCAGCCAGGCCGGTGTCGCGAGGTCGTCGGGGAGGTCGACGTCCCAACCGAGGTGCGGCTCGCGCTCGACGCGAAGGGGCAGGCCGAGGCGCTCTGCTTCGGCACAGTGCCGCGCGAACGAGCCGAGGCCGTACGCGAACGTGAAACCGGCTCCCGTCGGGACGCAGACGACGTTGGTGCCGTCGTCGTGGCGGTCGGGCACGAGCGTGACCCCGTCGAAGTCGGCCACCCACGCCAGGTCGACCGCGTAGGGCAGGTCGGCGTGGGCCACGATCACCTGCTCGTAGCCGAACGACGCGAGCAGGTCGACCCCGTCGGTGACCGCACCGTTGAGTCCCAGTCCGGGACGCCAGATGACCCTCGCGCCCGCCTCGGCCGCCCAGCCCGCAACCTCGTCGTCGTCGCAGACGACCCAGACGGACAGCGGGGCCGCCACCTGCACGACCGTGGTCGCCATCGACCGGGCCAGTTCGGCGCGGGCGGGACCGTCGAGGGCGGGGGCCAGGCGCAGCTTGGCCTCGGCGAAGGCCTTCACCGGCACCAGCACGGCGACGGAGCGGTGGGCCACGAGCCAAGTCTAGGGTTGCGCGATGAGGATCTGCGCCGCCGTCATCGGGGCCGGATCGTGGGGGACCACGGTCGCACACCTGTTGGCCCACAACAGCTCGACGGTGCTGTGGGCGCGCGATCCCGAGGTGGCCCGGGGCATCCACGACGACCACCTGAACCGGCGCTACCTGGCCGACTTCCCCCTCCACCCCGACCTCCGGGCCACCGATTCGCTGGCCGAGGCGGTGGCCCAGGCCGACCTGGTGGTGATGGGGGTGCCGAGCCACGGCTTCCGCTGCCACGCTCGAGCAGGTCGGCGAGAACCTGCGGGCCTGGGTGCCCGTGGTGAGCCTCACGAAGGGCCTCGAGCAGGGCACCCGGCGCCGCATGACCGAGGTGGTCAACGAGGTGCTGCCCGGCCACCCCTACGGCGTGCTCACCGGGCCCAACCTGGCCAAGGAGATCATGGCCGGTGACGCCGCGGCGGCCGTTCTGGCCATGAGCGACGACACGATCGCGGGCGAGCTCAACACACGCTTCGCCACCCACCTCTTCCGCGTCTACACGAACCCCGACGTCGTCGGCTGCGAGGTGGCCGGTGCGCTGAAGAACGTCATGGCCATCGCCTCGGGCATGGCCGACGGGCTCGGCACCGGCGACAACACCCGCGCCGCGGTGATCACCCGTGGTCTGGGCGAGCTGACCCGGCTCGGTGTGGCGATGGGGGGCCAGACCATCACCTTCAGCGGGCTGGCCGGCATGGGTGACCTCGTGGCGACGTGCATCTCCACCCAGAGCCGCAACCGCTACGTGGGCGAGCAGCTCGGCCGGGGTCGAGGCATCGACGAGATCATCGCCGAGATGAGCATGGTGGCCGAGGGGGTCAAGACAGCGTCGGTGGTCATGGAGCTGGCCGAGCAGTACGGCGTCGAGATGCCCATCGCCGAGCAGGTCTACGCGGTGATCAACGAGGGCCGCTCGGCGACCGAGGCGTACAAGGGTCTGCTGGGACGGGCCTACCGCGACGAGCTGCACGGGTTCGTGGCCGGGCGGTGACCGCCCCGGATCAGCCGACCCCACATCGCGCCTGGACGTGCCTGGGCGCGGTCTCCGCACCCCGTCGCGCCGCTGTCGACAGTGCCGGGCTCGTCACCGCCGACATCGACGGCGGCGGCTGGTCGCTGGACTGGTGGGTCGGTGCCGACGATCGGTGGCACCTCCCACAGGACGAGTCCTCCGTCCGCCAGCAGCTCGTCGGCGACACACCCGTGGTCGAGACGGCCATGCGCATCCCCGGTGGTGACGCCGTGCACCGGGCCTACGTGGTGCACGGCGAGACCGACCGCCTGGTCGTCGAGGTCGAGAACCGCTCGGCCGTGCCGTTCGCGCTCGCGCTGGCGGTGCGGCCCTGCAACCCCCTCGGATCGGCGACGGTCGGCACCGTCGAGCTCGACGGCCGCGACCTGATGATCGACGGTGCCCTCGGTGTGCAGCTGCCGAAACCGCCCGCGCGGGCGGCGGCGAGGATCGGGGCCGACGGGGATGTCGTCGATCTGGTGGTCGGGGGAGCTGCGCCCGCGGCGCTGTCGCCCGTGTGCTGCCCCGACGGAGCGGCCAGTGCGGCGGTCATCTTCCCGCTCCCCCACACGGCGACGCTCCGGGTGGCCCTGCCCCTGCCGCCGACTGGCTCGGCGCCATCAATGGCCGCTGCTCCGGCGGTCGCGAGCCTGCCCTCGGCCGAGCGCGTCGCCAAGGGGTGGGAGGTGCAGGTGCGCCGCGGCACCCGGGTCACCGTGCCGGCCGAGGCGCTCGCCGCGACGATCGAGGCCAGTCGGAGCTTCCTGCTCGTCGGTCATGCCGGCGATCACCTCGCCGGTCGTCCGGGCCCGGCCGAGCTCGTGACCACGCTGCGCTCGCTCGACCAGTGGGGCTTCCACGACGAGGCCAGACAAGTGCTGGCCGCGTCGGCCGACGAACCGTTGAGCGGGGCGACGGTGGTGGCGCTGGCCGAGCACTGGCGGCTCACGCGCGACCGGGATCTGGTCGACCACCTCTCGGCCGCGCTGGCGGCGGGGGTGTCGCGGCTGGCGCGCCTCGGCCGTCGCCGGATCGCGGACGTCGATCGTTGGCGCGTCCCCGGTCTCCAATCGGCCGCCGAGTTGCTGGACGCGACCGGACAGGACAGGGCGGCCGCGGCCGTGCGGCGGAAGGCCGACGCGGTCGCGACGCGCCTCGGCGACGTCGAGCCGGAGACGGTGCCGCTCGGGTGGAAGAGTCCGCGCCAGATCGCCGACCAGGCGCGCCTCGGCGTCGCGACCGGCGATCCGACCGCGCTCGACCAGCTGACGTGGTTGGTCTCCACCGCCGGACTCCGGCGGACGTGGCCGGGGCTCGTCCGCGATCAGGAGGTGGCGGGGGACGGCCACGACCTGGCCGCGGGCGCGGCCTTCCTCGGGGTGGTGCGGGCAATGCTGGTGCGTGAGGTGGACGGGGGTCTCGCCCTCGGCTCGGTCTGGCCGGCCGACTGGCTCGGGCAGGGCGTCGAGGTGCACGACGCGCCCACCGCCCACGGACGGCTCTCGTTCGCCGTCCGCTGGCACGGCGAGCGTCCGGCCCTGTTGTGGGAGCTCGAACCGCTTGACGCCGCGTCCGATCCGGTCGAGCTCACCGCGCCTGGTCTCGACACCGCGTGGGCCTCGCGCGATCCTCGTGGCGAGGCGCTGCTGGCGCCTCCCCCCGAACCCGCTGGCGGAGCGGGTCCCGAGGAAGGAGCATCCTTCTCGTGAGCGAGACCGAGGTGGGCAACGTCTTTGCGGGACCCCACGGGATCCGTGATGCGCTCCTGGCGCTCGGCGTGCCCGAGACCGAGGTGACGCAGGCCGAGGCCGACGGGGTGCTCGAGCTGCTCGCGCTCGAACACGCGGTGGCCACCGACGAGCCGACGCTCCGCCTCGAGGAGGTCGCTGCCCGCTCCGGCGTCGAGGCCGGCCAGATCCGGGCGTTCTGGCGGGCCCTCGGCTTCCCCGACCCGAGGCCGGGCGAGCGCGTGTTCGCCGAGACCGACGTCGAGATGCTCTCGGCGGTGGTCGAGTTCATCCGCGAGGGCGCGCTCGAGAGCGGCCTCGCGCTGCAGATGTCCCGCGTGATCGGTTCGGCCATGGAACGGGTGGCGACCGCACTCGTCGACGCCATCGACAGCCAGTTGACGGCCCAGCGCTCCGCCGACGCCACCGCATCGGGCGAGCTCGACCTCGTCGAGGCGGGCGAGGTGCTCCCGCTGATGCCGCACATCATGGACATGGTGTGGCGCCGTCACCTCGGTGGTGCCGCCCGCCGCCGCATCGTGCGGGCCGGCGCGGACGAGGGCGAGATCGTGTGCGTCGGGTTCGCCGACCTGGTGGGCTTCACCGTCCGCGACCCAGGAGCTGCCCGATCAGCAGCTGGCCGAGGTCGTGGGTCGGTTCGAGACGATCGCCTACGACCTCACCGCCGCGCACTCGGGTCGCGTGGTCAAGATGATCGGCGACGAGGTCATGTTCATGACCGATGACGTGCCGTCGGGCGGCGCGCTGGCCATCGACATGGCGGCGACGTTCCGCGATGACGAAGCGCTGTCGGACGTGCGCGTCGGCATGGCCAGCGGGCGCGTGCTCGAGCGCGACGGCGACATCTTCGGGAGCGTGGTCAACCTGGCCAGCCGCATCGTCAACGTCGCCTATCCGGGCGCCGTGGTGGTCAGCCAGGACGTGCACGACGCGTTGGCGGCCGACGAGCGGTTCCTCTTCCGCAGCCTGCGGTCCCACTACCTGAAGGACATCGGCCGCGTGCCGCTCTGGTTGCTGCGCAGCGCGGCCGACGCCGACGAGCAGCCGTACGCCCGGGCCCGTCAACGGCGGGCCGACCGGCGGGCACCGTTCCTGGCCGACGCGGCGGCGGACACCAACGCCCAGTTGCAGCAGGCGCTCGGTCCGTCGCTGTCGGCCGACCTCGACGCGACCCCTGCCTTCACCGAGCAGTCCACGACCGAGCAGATCGAGGCCATCACCGAAGCGGTGCTCGACGCCGACATCGACCACGACCTCCAGGTCGAGCTGCTCACCGACCTCGAGGCGACCCGGCGCCTGCACGAGCTCGAGATCGAGGCCCGCACCCGGGCCGACCTGGCCGATCTGGAAGCCGAGCGCCGGGTGCTCGAAGCCGAGTCCGAAGCGCGCCGCAAGGTGGAGCAGGCCGAGGCCGAGGCGCACCGGAAGGTCGCCGAGGCGCTGGCCGAGGCCGAGGAGAAGTCACGCCGCGCCAACGACGAGGCCAACCGGAAGGTCGCCAAGGCGATGGACGAGGCGGGCCGCAAGGCCGAGCAGGCCAAGCGCGACGCGCGGCGCAAGGCCAAGCGCAAGGCCGAACGCAAGAAGCCCAAGCGCGACTGACGGTCGGGTCGACCGGGCGGGTCAGCCGGTCAGGTCAGTCGGCGAGGACGACGGTGGCGATGCGCCACGGACCGAGGCGGGCCCGGTCCTCGAACGGCTCGAGCGGTGCACCCCGTAGGTCGCACAGCCAACCGCTCCGGCCGGGGATCTCGACGTCGCGTGGCTCGTCGCTCGCGTTCCACACCCGCACCTCGATCTGTCCGCCGGCGCCGACGCGGCGCACCGTCGAGACCTCGGCGCCCCGCACCTCGAGCGCGCAGCCCTCGTCTCCGGGCGAGTCGGACGAGCCGGGCGAACCGGATGAGGCTGACAAGGCGGATGCAGAGTCGGCCATGCCGCGGATCCGCGCCGGGTCGGCGACGAGAAGCGGCAGGAAGGCGTCGTCCACGAGCGCGTAGGGGTCGGCGTCGCCGGTCTGGAGCGCATAGCGCACCCGATGGTGTCCGAGCATCTGCGGCCCTTCGACCGGCGTCCCCGGTCCGGCCGGCAGCGGGCGGGTCGCCATCGGGCCGCGGGAGATGACGCCGGTCGCCCGCAGCAGGGTGACCGCGAGCGCATGGGCCTGCTCGGTCCCCGATGCGTCCGGCGTCCGCTCGACCAGCTCGTACTCGAGGAGACCCTCGTGCACCACGGTGAGCCCCCCGGCCTGCACGAACCGGCGGGAGGGATAGGTGGGGAGAGGTGCCTCCGAGGGTCCGCCCTCGGCGACGAGACCTCTGGTCACGACGGCGAACGCGCACTCGGCTCTGGACTCGGTGGCCGGCTCGGGGAGCGGGAACCACACGCGCAGCCGGTGGTCGCGGCTCGGGTTGTCGAGCTCGGTCGTCACGCGCACCAGCCGCTCGCCGGCGTGGAGCTCGAGCCGCGTGGCGATCTCGACGCGCGTCTGGCCGACACGGGTGCCGTCCTCGATGCGCTCGGGCCACGTGTAGGACGACCGCACGAGCAGCGCTGCCCGCAGCGGACCCGACTCCACGATGTCGACCGCGACCTCGTCGGGGCGGTCGACGACCTGGTCACGGGCCGGCGGACACCAGTTGTAGGTGTCGCCCTCGTCGCCGTCATCGACCAGTCGGCCGAAGCCGGGACGGCCGTCGATCGAGAACGTCCCGGTGGTCGGGTCGACCTCGATCCGCACCAGTCCGTTGTCGAGACCGACCGGCTCGGCCATGACCGGAGCGACGCCGGCCCCCGACAACCGCTCGCCCTCGGCGACCGCGTCGAGTCGCCGCCAGCCGAACCCGGGCACATCGTGCACGCGTACCACGACGCGGCGGCCCGGTTGGCGGCGCACCACGAGGCGGGCCGGGGCGTCGGGATCGGCGGCGGCAAGATCGGTGACGGTCGAACGGGCCTCGGCCGACCACGGGTGTCCGGCGCGGAGTGGGTCTCGGACCAGGAGGAGCTCGAGGGTGCCGTCGTCGCCGAGCTCGACGCGGCCGTCGACCACGTCCTCGGCCGAGTACAGCGTGCCGAGCATGGCCGCGGCGAGCTGGGCCCGGGTGAGACCGTCGAGCACGCGGTCGCCGACGAACTCGCGCACGAGCTGCGTGCCCGGGATGGGGCCCTCGCCGGGAACGGTGATCTGGACCAGTCCGCTGCGGCGGCGCGAAGACGGGTTGACGGCCAATGGGCGGGTGCCGCCGATAGAGCGGCCGAGCGCGGCGACGGCGCGGTCGGTGAGGCCTTCCGCGATCTGGTGGGCCTCGGCGTAGCGGTGCAGCACCGCGTCGGTGACCTCGTCGACGGAACAGGCGCACACCGAGTCGTGGGCGGCGTTGCGGATCACGTCGAGCCACGCCTCCTGCAGGAGCGCGGCCGGCCACCGGTCCGGCGGGAGCCAGAGCGCGGACAGCGGCTCGGCCAGGCGTTCGAGGCCTCGCTCCACCCAGGCCGATGCCACGTGCACGTCGACCCGGTTGGAGGCCACGCCCATCAACAGGTTGGCGCGGGCGCCGGAGCGCAGCTCCCCGTCGACCGAGTCGAGCCCATCGGTGGGCGCCGCGGCCAGGTAGTCGGCCAGCGATCCGACCGTGACGTCGTATCGGTCCTGCACCTCGTCGGCTTCGGCGACCACCCGGCCGAGCCAGGCGCGCGGCACCTGGTGGTCGGTCCCGTTCATCCAGAGCAACGGACCCGACGCCTCGTCGCCGGCCAGCGGCCCGTACGTGTGCTCGAAGCGCTCGATCTGCGCGACCAGCTCCTTGCCGCTGTCGGGCAACGTGGCCCCGTTGCTGTACCCGTCGGGGAGGTACTGGGCCCGCACGGTCGACCCGTCGGGTGACCGCCACCAGAAGGCGGGCGTCTGCATGTGGGCCGGGACGCCCCGCCAGACGACGGCGTGGTCGAACCCGAACTGCGACAGCAGCTGGGGCATCTGGGCGACGTGGCCGAACATGTCCGGCAGGTACCCGACGGCCATCGCGCCGCCGAAGGTCGCGGCGCGGTCGAGGCCCAGCTGGAGGTCGCGGATCATGGTCTCGCCCGAGACGAGGAACTCGTCCATCAGGATGTACCAGGGGCCCATCGCCAGACGCCCCGCGGTGGCCAGCCGGCGCAGGACCGGTTCGGCCTCGGGTCGCACGGCCAGGTAGTCGTCCACCACCGCCATCTGCCCGTCGAGCAGGAAGTGCCGGTAGGAAGGGTCGGCGTCGAGGCGGGGGAGCAGGTCGTCGAGCAGGTCGACCAGGCGCAGCCGGAACGTCTGATAGGGCTGGTACCACTCGCGGTCCCAGTGGGTGTGGGGGACCACCACCACCTGTCGGCTCATCGGCCGCGAGCGTACGCTCCGGGGGTGCGCATCGCGTTCGGCACCGACGAGGCCACCGACGTGACCGCGGCGGTGTGCCACCACCTCGCCACGCAGGGCCACGACCTGATCGTGGTCGCCGACGGCCATGGCGACGAGTGGCCGGAGGTGGGTCGGCAGGTCGCCGAGGCGGTCGCGTCGGGCGGAGCGGACATCGGTGTCGTGTGCTGCTGGACGGGCACGGGCGTGTCGATCGCGGCCAACAAGGTGCCGGGTGCACGCGCCGCCCTGTGCACCGATGCGGAGACGGCCCGCGGTGCCGCGCCGGTGGAACGACGCCAACGTGGTCGCGCTCGGTCTGCGGCTCACCACCGCGACGGTGGCCGCCGAGATCGTCGACGCGTTCCTCTCCACGGCAGCCGACCCGGACGAGGCGTCGGCGATCGCCAGAGTCGAGCCGGGCTGACTTCTGGCCGAGGGGGCCTCAGGTGTCCGCCGCCTCGCGTAGCGATGCGACCGCCTCCCGGATCGCGAAGCCTGCGATCAGCAGAGCGGCGGCCCCGTCGGCCCACCACCAGCTGAAGGCGATGTTGACCGCCAGGGCGGTGAGGATGCACAGGCACAGACAGCCGTCGAGGAAGGTCATCGATGCTTCAGCTCCCAGTGGTTCGCTCGCCAGGGTGCGGGCAGTGCGTCGCTTCGCCGCCGCGAGCGTGAACATGACCAGGGCGGTAAGGGCGAGGTAGGCGATCCCCAGCGGCGACTCTCCTGGTGTCGAACCGATCACGAGGCTGCGCACGCTTGCGACGAGGAGATACGCGGCGAGCACGAAGAACGCAGCGGCGATCAGCCGCAGGGCGAAGCGCGTTCGGTGCGCAGCGGGACTGGCTCCCTCGTGGAGATGCCACACGACGACCATGGAGGCGAACACCTCGATCATGGAGTCAAGTCCAAACGCCACCAGCGCGAGTGAACCCGACGCAACGCCAAGTGAAATGGTGACGAACACCTCCATGGCGTTCCACGCGGTGGTCGCCCACTCGAGGCGTAGACCCCGTCGGAGCAGCAGATCCTGCTCGGATGGTGGTGTAGTCATGTCATCCTCCTCGCCGAGCGGGTCGGAGGGTGACGCGGCCTCCGACCCGGCGCGCACTTGCCGCGGTCGAAGGTCTTGCCCGCCTGGATCAGGCTCAGCCACCGGGGACCGCACGGTCCCAGCATGTCGATGACGTGATTGTGGGCTACTCCCCTTCGTGGCCAGTTTATCCGGTTTCCTTCGAATCCAGACAGCGGCCACGGCTTGGCTACAAGGGGGTCCTTCGCCCCTGGTCGTCATTGGGCCCGACCCACAGGATGTGAGGCAGGTTCTCATCCCAGCAAGGTGGATCGATGACGACTGAGGTCCAACCGACACCCCCAGGGGCCGGGTCCGCCTGGTGGGGCTCACGGCGTGTCGGTCGGCTGTGGACGATCCTCACCCTGGTCGAGGTCATCGCCGCGTCCGGAGCCGTGCTCCTCGACTTGGTCGTTCCCACCTTCGTCCTGCTCTTCCTTGCGGTCGTCTCGCTGTTTATCCGCCGAGAGCACTTCACGTCACTGGGATTTCGACGGACGCCCCGGGGTTCGCACCTCGTCGTGAAGATGCTCGGGTTCGCGGCCGCCTGGTCCGTGTTCCAGCTCGCCGTGTCGATGCCGATCGCCAACCACCTGAGCGGCAAGGAGCAAGACCTCAACGCGTTCAAGGACCTCCAGGGCAACATCGGCATGCTCGTCGGCCTACTCGTCTTGAGCTGGACCCTCGCCGCGGTGGGTGAGGAGGCGGCATACCGCGGCTACCTCCAGACACGGATGACACAGCTCTTCGGATCGCGTCGCGTCGGGATGATCCTCGCCGTGCTCGCTTCGTCGGTGCTCTTCGGGATCGCCCACAGCGAACAAGGCATCGTCGGCGTCACCATCGTCACGCTCGACGCTGTCGCGTTCAGCGTCGTCCGCTATCGCTACCGCACCACTTGGGCGTCCGTCCTGGCGCACGGATTCAACAACACGATCGGCTTCATCGCGTTCTTCCTGGTCGGGCCGATCCACGGCTTCTGGTAGCCCGTCGGCCGGGTCGGGCCCAAGCAGTAGATTCGGGCGATGCCGACCTTCGTGATGCTCTCGACCCTCGGTCCCGACGGATTCGCCACCGTCCGCGAGCATCCGTCGCGGATCCGCGAGGTGAACGAGGAGGTCGAGGCCATGGGCGCGCGCGTGCTGCACCAGTATGCGGTGATGGGCCAGTGGGACTTCCTCACCGTCATCGAGGCTCCGGATCACGCGACGATGCTGCGGATCACCACCACTCTTGCGGCGCGCGGCACGCTGAAGACCCACACGCTCGGCGCCATCCCGATCGACGACTACATCGACGCGCTGGGCGACGGCGTCGGCTGAGCCCACCTGGCCGAACCGAACCCAGGCCCGCACCGGCGCCCGACCCAGGGGGGAAGGATCAGGCGCCGGTGCCGGCGGTCAGTACCACCAGGTGCCCCGCTTGCGCTCCCGGCGGGCTCGAACGTCGTCGACCACGAACTCGTCGGGGAGCTCCCGGCCGTCGGAGAGGCGCCGCACGCGATACCCGCGGTCGGTCGCGCTGGTGATCTCGAAGCCGCGGGCCCAGCGGCGGTCGAAGCGGTTGCGCACCTCGACCGCGTCACCCGGCGCGAGCTGACCGTCCAGATCGACGCTCAAGGGATCGTCTCGAATCGCTCCACTGGTGGCCACGATCATGATCGGCTGCGGTCACTCCATGCTAGGTCCGGCTCGGCTCCTCAGGCAGAGTGTCGTCCGCTTCAGTCGTCCTGCAAACCCTTTCCGCCCAGGGTTCGCCGAGCCGTCGCATGCCGTTCACATGCGTTCGCAAATCCGCAAGATGACCGACAGATCAGGCGGGTGATCACCGCGGCGGAACCGTGATTCGGCGGTGTTCCGCCGAGCACAGCTAGCTGATCAGGCGAGGCCGGGCCGGGCAGGTCGGCGTCGTCGACGTCGTCGCCCTCGGGCGCACTGCGGCCCGGACCGAAGGTGAGGAACCCACCGGCGGCGCCGATCGACAGGATCGACCCGCTCGAGCCGATGGACAGCACCGACCCGGCCGACCCGATGGACAGGATCGACCCGACGCTGCCCACCGACAGCAGCGATCCGGCCGACAGGAACGACCACGACGACGCCACCGATCCGACGAGCGGTTCGACAGGACCGAGGCGCGGCTGCGGTACGAGCGGATCGAGTCGCCGGCCCAGGCCGCGGCCAGCCCGCGGCGGCCGTGGGCGACCAGCGGCCTGGCGACCCGGGCGGCTCGCTGGCTGGCCTGCTGCTGCATCGGTCGCGCCCGCGTGGAGGCGGTCTGGCCGAGCGTCCGGACCCGATCGGGTAGCACGGCGTCGACGCTACCAATCCGAAGGTGACCGGTGGCGGTAGGGTCGCCGGCAGTGGGACGAGCGACGACGGCGCCGAGGCTGCGCAAGGCGATCAAGACCAAGTCGCCGGGGCTGGCGCTCGAGCGTGAGCTGTGGGCCGAGGGCCACGAGGTCGTGGTCGGCGTCGACGAGGTGGGCCGGGGATCGTGGGCCGGGCCGCTCAGCGTCGGCGCGGCCGTGGTGCCGAAGGACCGGCGGGTCTACAAGATCCGCGACTCGAAGATGCTGACCGAGGCCGAGCGCGAGGCCATGTTCGACCGCGTGGCCGAGTGGTGCGTGGCCTGGTCGGTCGGCCACGCCTCGCCACGAGGAGTGCGACGAGCTCGGCATGTCCGCGGCGCAGAAGCTGGCGGCCGGCGCGCGCCATCGACGGTCTCGGCGTCGAGCCCGACCAGGTGCTGATCGACGGCAACTGGGACTTCGTCGGTCGGCGGCAACACCACGCCGGATCGTGAAGGGCGACGCCACCTGCCTGTCGATCGCGTCGGCGTCGATCCTGGCCAAGGTCACCCGCGACCGGATCATGCGGGACGAGGCCGAGCACTTCCCCGGCTACGACTTCGAGCTCGAACAAGGGCTACCCCTGCCCCCGGCACAAGATCGCGCTGCGCGGCATGGGGCCGACGTCGATCCACCGGCGCACGTGGGTGTTCATGGAGCACCTGCCGTGGACCGGCGTGCCCCGCCAGCGCCCGGCCACGTGGGAACCAGAACAGGAACCCGCGCCGAGCCTGTTCGACTAGTTCGTCTTGAGCTCGCTGAAGGCGGTCTTGGAGTCGATGCCGGGATCCTTGGGGAGGCCGAGCACCCGCTCGCCGACGATGTTCTTCATGACCTCGTCGGTGCCGCCGGCGACCCGCATGCCGGGGACGCCGCAGAGGAACTGGCGACCAGGCGAACGTGCCCCACTCGCCGGTGTCGGCGGTGAGTGCGGGGGCCGAGCACGCCGGCGACGAAGTTGGCGCTGCGCCACATGTTGTTGGTCAGCGAGAGCTTGGCGATCGACATCTCGGGCCCGGGCAGCTGACCGGACTTGATCTTGTCCATGGCCCGCTGGTTCGTGTACTTCGAGACCTGGAACCCGATGTAGACCTTCATCAGCTCCTGGCGCATGATCGGGTCGTCGTCCATCCCGAAGTGGCGGACCATCTCGGCCAGGCGGGTGACGTTGCCGAGTCCGCTGCCGCCGCCGCCGCCGGCGCCGATCGACGCCCGCTCGTTCATGAGCGTCGTCAGCGCCACCGTCCAACCCTGGTTGACGTCACCGAGACGGTGGTTGTCGGGCACGCGCACGTCGGTGAAGAAGACCTCGTTGAACGAGGCGCCACCGGTCATCTGGCGCAGCGGCCGCACCTCGACGCCCGGCGCGTGCATGTCGACCACGAAGCCGGTCAGGCCCTTGTGCTTCGGCTGGTCGGGATCGGTGCGGCAGATGACCTCGCCGATGTCGCTGTACTGCGCGCCGGAGGTCCACACCTTCTGACCGTTGACGATCCACTCGTCGCCGTCGCGCATCGGCGCGCGTCTGCAGCCCGGCCAGGTCGGAGCCGGCGCCAGGCTCGCTGAAGAGCTGGCAGCCGACCAGGTCGCCGCGGTAGAGCTTCGGCGAGGTACGCGTCGCGCACCTCCGGGGTGGCGTGGGCGAGGATCGTGGGCGCGACCATGCCGAGCCCGATGCCGAAGAAGGTCTGCGCCGGCACCTTGTAGTGCCCCTCGAGCTGGTTGTAGAGGCGGTCGTAGGCGGCGGGCAGCTCGCGGCCGCCGTACTCCGTCGGCCCCGTGATCCACGCCAGCCCGGCGTCGTAGCGGGCGGCCCGCAACGCCTTGGCCTCGGCCAGCGCGGCCAGCTCGGTCTCGCGGTCGACCTCCTCGAACAGCGACACCTCGTCGGCGCCCTCGCCCCACTTGAATGCCTTCTCCGCTTCCTTGAGGGTGGCGTGGGCGTCGAGGAAGGTGACGACCTCGTCGCTGAACTCGTCGATGGAGATGTCGGGCATGGGTCCCCCGGGTTCGAGAATCAATACTTGACCGCGCGGTCAAGATAGCCGCGGGCGCCGGACCGGTCGATTTCGGGCCCCGGAGGCGCGGCGATACCCTCGGCCGGTGGACCGGACCCTGCGCACCAGCCGTCGTCTCGCCATGGCCATGGTGGCGTGGGCCGTGTTCGTGTGGTCGACCCGCATCAACAACGCCTGGGGCGATCACAAGGCCAGCCTGGCCTCCAAGTGGGGGGCGACCCTGCTCTCGCTCAGCTTCCTCTTCTTCGCGGTGGCCGGTGTCGTGGCGCTGGTCCGGGCCCGCGGTCGGCGGTGGTCGCGGGGCGAGTCGGTCGTGCTGCGGGCCTTCGCCGCCTGGACCACCGCGGTCTGGCTCGTGTTCGGCACGTTGATCCTCGTGCATGACCATCCGGTCGCGTTCAAGGCTGTGCACGTGACCCTGGGGCTGATCTCGATCGGCTTGTCCGTCGCGCTGTGGCGTTCGGTCGACGCCGTCGCGGTCGAGCCCGTGACCGTCGAGACCGTCGACGCTGACTAGGCTGCCGCCAGCTATGGGACAACCGGTCACCGTCATCGAGAAGCCGTCGTCCATGCCCGGCGTGGTCCGCTTCGAGATCAACCGCAGCATCACCGGCATGGGCATCGAGCGTTACGCCTCGCCCGACGCGGTGATCGACGAGCGCCCGCCCGACGTGCTGGCCCGCACGCTGTTCGACCACGGCGGCGTGGTCTCGGTGACGGTCAACAGCAACATGATCACCGTGCAGCTCGCGCCGGGCGCGTCGACCGCCGGCCTCCGCGAGCTCATCGAGGAGCTCTTCCTCTACTACCGCGAGGGTGTCGAGGTGGCTATGCCCGAAGGCGTCGCCGCCGACTGATCAGGTCTTGATCAGGCGTCGGTCTTGGCCAGCTTGCGGAGCTGGAGGCTGGCGACGAGCTCGACGATGCCGTAGACGATCATGCCCAGGCCGACGATCACGCAGATGATCGAGAGCGACAGCGACGGGTAGACCAGGCAGAGCACGCCGATCGCCGTCGAGACGACGCCCATCAGCACGAACCACCAGTCGATGCCGTCGTCCGCGCCGAAACCCGAGAAGAGCTGGGCGACACCGCCGACCGTCCAGAAGATGCCGATGACGAACCCGACGACGTCGATCGTCGTGGTGGTGTGGCGCATGAGCAGCAGCGCGATGAAGATCGACAGCAGCCCGAGGACGACCAGGCCGAGCCGTTCGCCCTTGGCCCCGATCGCCTGGAGCAGCCGCACGAACCCGAGGATCAGCAGCCAGATCCCGAAGATCACGGCGATGGTGTGCACGGACTTGCTGGGCTTGAACGTCAACACGACGCCGAAGCCGATCGTGATGACGCCGAACAACGCCAGCAGCCACCACTTCCGCCCGAACTCCTTGACCATCGCCGCCTGGTCTGCAGCAGACATGTCGGACATGGGTCCCCCTTCGTGCTCGCCCCCAACGACGTCGAGCACACCCACGCTAGGCAGCGGGGGACAAGTTGCAGGTGGATACCCGTGCTCGCGCGGCGCAGCCCGCCAGGGCGGAGCTCAGCGAAGCGTGTCGAGGATCGCCGCGAGGTCGGCGACGGTTGTGCGCGGGTTGACGACGCAGAAGCGCAGCACGGTCTCTCCCCGCCAGGTGGTCGGCACGGTGAGGGTCAGCCCGTCGGCGAGCTGGCGGTCGCTCCAGGCCCGGTAGTCGGCCGGGGACCAGCCGAGGCGGCGGAACATGAGCACCGACAGCGTCGGCTCCATCAGCAGCTCGACGTGGTCGAGCCCGGCGATGAGCTCGGCGCCGGCTCGCGTGGTCGTGAGCGTCGACTCGATGGCGTCGCGGTAGGCGTCGGTGCCGTGCGTGGCCAGGGAGAACCACAGCGGCAGCCCGCGGGCGCGGCGGGTGAGGTGGTAGGCGTAGTCGCTCGGGTCCCACTCCTGGGCGTCGTCGGTCTTGCGCTCCTGCATGATCTCCAGATAGGCCGCGTGCTGGGTGTGGGCCCGTTTGGCCAGCTCCGGTCGGCGGTAGAGCAGCGCGGCGCAGTCGAACGGGGTGAACAGCCACTTGTGCGGGTCGACGACGAGCGAGTCGGCCTGCTCGATGCCGGCGAAGCGCTCCCGTACGCTCGGTGCGGCCGAGCGCGGCACCGCCGTAGGCGCCGTCGACGTGGAACCACAGGTCGCGTGCGGCCGCGACCGCGGCCACGCCGGCGAGGTCGTCGATCTGGCCGGCGTTGGTCGTCCCCGAGGTGGCGACCACCGCGAACAGCCCGTCGAGGTCGTCGGCGCGGCGATCGTCGAGGACGCGCGCCATGGCCTCGCCGGTGAGCGCGTCCGAGCTCGTCCACCGGGACGTCGATCACCTCGATGTCCATGACCCTGGCGGTGGAGGTGATCGACGAGTGGGCCTCCGCCGACGCGGCGATGCGCCATCGGCGGGGACGGTCGAGGCCGGCTTCGGTGCGGGCGGTGGCGGCCGCGTCGCGGGCGGCCACCAGCGCGCTCAGGTTGCCGGCCGAGCCGCCCGAGACGAAGCAGCCGCCGGCCCCGGCCGGGAGCCCGGCGAGATCGGCGATCCAGCGCAGCGCCTGGTTCTCGGCGTAGACGGCGCCGGATCCCTCGAGCCACGAGCCGCCGTAGATCGACGACGCACCGACGACGAGGTCGAAGATGGTCGCCGCCTCGGTCGGGGCGGTGGGGACGAACGAGAGGGCGCGGGGATGGTCCTCGGAGATGCACGCCGGGGCGAGGTCGTCGATCCACAGTCGCAGCGCCTCGGACCCGCCGAGTCCCTGCGGGGTGATGGTGGCGCCGATCGAGGCGGCCAGGTCGGCGGGAGACCGGGGCGCGTCGAGGGGCGGGGGGTCCATGCGCATGCGTTCGAGGGCGTAGCCGATCACCTGCTGGGCCAGGTGCGTCGGTGGCGGGCGTGTAGGTGTGCATCCGTGCGGGATCGGACGAGGGGGGCGGGGCGGGTGGAGGGGGCGGCATGTCCAGGGTCTAGCGCACGGGTCGCGCTTGTCAGGTACGAACATCCGTTCGATACTGGAGGGATGTCACGTGCTGCCCCTGTGCCGGCCACCTCGTCGGGGGCTTCGCTGCAAGAGGTCGGCCGGGCCATCCGCCCGGTGACCCTGGCCCGCGACCAGGTCGTGCCGGTGCTTCCCGCGCTGTCGGGCCTCGTTCCCGACGGCGGGCTCGTCCGGGGGAGCGTGACGGTGGTCGAGGGCGACGGGGCCGCCACCTCGCTGGCACTGGCCCTCGTGGCCGGGCCGTCGGCCGCGGGCTCGTGGACGGCGGTGGTCGGCTGTCCCGGTCTGGGTCTGGCCGCCGCCGCCGAAGCGGGCGTGGCCCTCGAACGGCTGGCCCTCGTGGCCGAGCCCGAGCCGGGGGACTGGGCCGGGGTGGTGGCCGCCCTCGTCGGCGCGGTCGACGTGGTCGTGGTCGGCCCGACCCACCGGGTGCGCGCCGCCGATGTCCGTCGCCTGGCGGCCCGGGCCCGGGAGCGGGGGACCGTTCTGGTCCAGCTCCCGACCGCCCGGGGGCGCGGGCTCGAGGCCGACCTGCGCCTGACCGTGGTCGAGGCGCGGTGGCAGGGGGTGGGGCGCGGCCACGGGCACGTGCAGGCCCGGCGGATCGCCGTCGAGGTCGGGGGCCGCCGCCGGGCCGACCAGTCGCGTCGCGTCGAGCTGTGGTGCCCCGATCCCCGCGGCGCCGTTCGGGCAATCCAGGAAACTGGGCATCTGTGTACCCGGAATCCGAGTACACAGATGCCCAGTTTGGGCGGTGTGGGGGAGCGGGCGAGCGCGTGAGCGCGGACCTGGTCGATCAGGTCGTGCGCACCCTGGTGGTGCGGTGCCGCGACTGGCCCGTGCTGGCCCTCGACCCCGCGCTCGGGCTGGCGGGCGAGGCGGTCGCGGTCGTGCACGCCAACCGGGTGGTGGCCGCGTCCGACGCCGCCCGGGCCGAGGGGGTCGACGACGGCCAACGCCGGCGCGAGGCCCAGGGCCGGTGTCCCGGTCTGGTCGTGGTCGACCACGACCCCGACCGCGACGCCCGGGCGTTCCAGGTGGTGGCCGCGGCCGTCGAGACCTTCAGCCCCCGTATCGAGCTCTCCCGCCCGGGTGTGTGCGCGCTGGCCACCCGCGGGCCGTCGCGCTACTTCGGGGGCGACGAGGCTCTGGCCACCGGGATCCTCCGGCGCGTGGAAGAGGTCCTGTCCGGGCGCGCCGGCGGCGAGGTCGGGGCGACCGGGGTCGGGGTGGCCGACGGACCGTTTGCCGCCGACCTGGCCGCGACCGACCCGTCGGTCCTGGTCGTCCCGCCCGGTGCCACCCCGGCCTTCCTCGCGCCCCGGCCGGTCGCGCGCGCTCCTGCCCGGCCTGGCCCGCACCGGTCTCCGGGGGGACGACCTGGTCGACGTGCTCGTCCGCCTCGGGGTGCGCACGCTCGGCGACCTGGCCGCGCTCCCGGCGCCCGACGTGCTGGCCCGCTTCGGGGTCGAGGGCCGCCTGGCCCACCGCCTCGCCCGGGGGCTCGACGAGCACCCTCCCGACGCCCGCATCCTCCCGCCCGAGCTGCAGGTCGAGGCCGCGCTCGACCCGCCGGCCGAACGGGTCGACACCGCCGCGTTCGTGGCCAAGTCACTGGCCGATGAGCTGCACCGCCGCCTCGACGACCTGGGCCTGGCCTGCACCCGGGTCGTCGTGCGGGCCGAGACCGAGCACGGCGAGTCGCTCGAGCGGCTCTGGCGCCACGAGGGTGCACTGTCGTCGGGGGCGATCGCCGACCGCGTGCGCTGGCAGCTCGACGGGTGGCTCAACGCGTCGGCCGCGTCGCGACCCACCAGCGGCATCACCCTGCTCGTGTTGGCGCCCGACGAGGTGGTGGCCGCGTCGGGCCGCCAGCTCGGGTTCTGGGGAGGCGAGGCCGAGGGCGACGAGCGGGCGTCGCGCGCCTTCGCCCGGGTGCAGGGGATGTTGGGTCCCGACGCGGTGACCGTGCCCGAGTGGCGGGGCGGCCGCGGTCCGGCCGACCAGGTGGGTCGGGTGCCGGTGCACGCCGTCGACCTGTCGCATCGCGATCTGCGCCGCGCCAGATCCGGTTCGGACCAGCCGTGGCCCGGTCGGGTGCCGCCACCGGCGCCGGCCACCGTCCACGCCGCGCCGGTGCCGTGCGAGGTCGTCGACCCGGCGGGCGCGGTGGTGTCGGTGAGCGGCCGGGGCGCGCTCAGCGGCGCGCCGGCCCGGTTGTCGGTGCGGGGCGGTTCGTGGGTCGAACTCGAGGGATGGGCCGGCCCGTGGCCGGTCGACGAGCGGTGGTGGGATCCGCCGGCGCACCGTCGCCGGGCCCGCTTCCAGGTGGTCGACGTCGACGGCGGGGCCCACCTCCTGGCCGTCGAAGGCGGCCGGTGGTGGGTCGAGGCGACCTACGACTGACTCCTGCTGCCTCGCACCAGCAGCATGACCAACGGGATGAGGGCGACGATCGTGACCGCTCGGGCGGCGTGCGCTCAGACGGTGCAAGCTGGCGGGATGGAGAGACGTTGGTGGACGGTCGAGCGGCGCGGTCCGGTGGCGTTGGCCACCTTCGATCGGCCGCCGCGCAACTTCATGAGCTTCGCGGCCATGGGCGAGCTCGAGCAGCTCGTCGTCGAGGTCGCCCAGGACGAGGACGTCGCCGTCCTCGTGCTCACGGGCGGGGTGCCGGGCTACTTCGTGGCCCACGCCGATCTCGACGACCTGGCTGCGCTCGGCCGCGGAGAGCCGGTCGAGGGCGACGCGCTGAGCTGGAGCCGCACGTTCGACCTGTTGGCGCGGATGCCGCAGCCGGTGGTGGCGGCGATCGGGGGTCAGGCCTGGGGCGGCGGGTGCGAGCTGGCCCTGGCCTGCACCCTGCCGCGTGGCCGCCGCGTCCGCCCACCTCGCGCAGCCGGAGGTGTCGGTCGGGATCATCCCCGGTGCCGGCGGCACCCAGCGCCTCCCTCGGCTGGTGGGTCCGGGACGGGCGGCCGAGATGGTCCTGTCGGGTCGCGTCGTGTCGGCCGACGAGGCGCTGCGCATCGGGCTGGTCGAGGCGGTACTGCCCGACGAGGGATTCGTCGACGCCGTCGTCGAATGGGTGCAGCCGATCGCGACGAAGCCTCGCCGCGCGGTGGCCGCCGCCAAACGCTCACTGGTCGAGGGCGCCGACCTGCCCCTCGCCGAGGGCCTGACTGTCGAGGGGCGCCTGTTCATCGAATGCCAGTCGGGTTCCGAAGCGGTCGCGCTCGAGCAGGCTGCCTCGGAGCGCTACCGCGAGGTCGGCCCCGACGAGCGCATCGAGCTCTGACCGCGACCTCGCCGACTGGCTTCGATCCGGCGGGACCCACTGACCTGGTCACCCTCGATCGGGACACGGGCTCACCGGCGGGGCGCGCGGTACTCCACCGTCAGGATCTCGACGCGCTGTCCGTCGGGATCGCGGATCATCACCGCGTTCGGCAGCTGGATCAGCACCTCGCCTCCGAGCGACGGAACGCGTGCCGCGGCGGCGTCGAGGTCGTCGACGGAGACAGAGAGGTGGGTGAGACCCGTCTCGTTCATGACGCGTGCCGCCGCATGCTCCTCGATCCGGTCGAAGCTCAGGAGCTCGAGGACGAACTCACCCTTGCGCAGGTAGCGGGCCCGCAGGCCGAGCGGTGGTCGACGCCGAGCAACGGGCCCGCCTGCTCGTCGGGGATCTCGAGGTCTCGAACGACCTCGAACCCGAACAGCTCGACGTAGAAGCGGGTCGCACGGTCGAGGTCCGGCGTGCACCTGCCCGACCTGGTTGAACACACCTGGATCATCGCCGGTCGCCGGTGGTGCCGCCAGATCGTCGGCGGTCGTGCCCGCCCGATCCACCTACGATTGGGCCATGGCACTCGCGGATGCGATGTGACGACCTCCCGGGCTGTTGACCGCTTCGACGCCACCGCGACCGTCGACGAGGTCGTCGCAGCCATGGACGAGCACGGCTACGCCGTGGTCGAGCGCCTGCTGCCACCCGACGAGGTCGCGTCGGTGCGGGCGGACCTGGCACGCGTCCTCGAGGCGGTGCCCTACGGCCGCAACGACTTCGAGGGTCACCACACCAAGCGCATCTATAACCTGTTCGCCAAGACGCGGGCGATGGACGGGATCGCGTTGCATCCGCTCCTGCTCGGCGTGCTCGACCGTGTGCTCGGCCACTACCAGTTCAGCGCGCCGGTCGGCATCGACATCGGGCCGGGGGAGGTGGCCCAGGTCATCCACCAGGACGACATCGTCTACCCGCTGCCCTGGCCCCACGACACCGTGCTCGTCAACACGATGTGGGCCTTCGACGACTTCACCGAAGCCAACGGCGCGACGCGGATCATCCCCGGAAGTCACCGACGCGTTGAGGGTGACTACACGAAACACCTCGACGAGCTCGAGCCGATATCGGTGGAGATGCCGGCCGGGTCGGTGATCTTCTATCCCGGCACGGTGCTGCACGGCGGGGGCGCCAACCGCACCGACCGGGCGAGGCTCGGCGTGATCCTCGAGTTCATCGCCGCGTGGCTTCGCCCGCAGGAGAACCACCTCATCGGCGTGCCCCGCGAGGTCGTGCGCGAGCTGCCGCCGCGCCTGCAGGAGCTGCTCGGCTGGAACGTCTACCCCCCGTTCCTCGGCAACGTCGACGGCCGGCACCCCCGCAAATACCTCGACGAGTCCCGTCCGGACGGCCTGCCCTGGTAACGCTGCGAGCGCCACACGAAACCTGTCGCGTCAGCGACCTCGTAGGAGTCGCTGGCGCAACAGGTTCGGGATGTGGGCCGGGTAGCCGCCCGGGTCAACTGCCGCCGGGGGACGGGGCGATCTCGCCGCGGCCGGCCTGGTCGAGGTCCGGGGGCAGCGTCACGCCCAATTTGCGGGCGAGGATCTGGAGCTGCGTGCGCCATTCGATGATGGCCAGTCGTTGCGCGTTCTGCGTGTTCGGCAGGTTGTCGAAGTCGCCCTCGTTCAGGTCCGACGCCAGCGCGCTGAGGTAGCTGTCCTCGTAGAAATAGGTGTGGGCGTAAGGCGTGTGGATCCTGGCCAGCACCGCGTTGGTCGGTTCTATGGCCTTGACGTCGACGAGGTACTGCGCGAACCGCTGCTCGAGCGCGCTCATGCGGCCGGACGCCACCGCCGGAGTGATCTTCTTGTCATGGGCCGCCTCGAGGATCGGGTCCGCTCCTTCGAGCAGGTCGTTGACGGGAAGGCGGACGGCTTCGACCTCCTTCACATAGGCGCGCAGCTGTGCGGCCGACACGCCGGCGCCAGAGGTCGTGGCCGAAGTCGACGTCCGATTTGTAGCCGAGCTCTGGCAACCCGCCGCGATGGCGACGACCGCGACCAGCGCGCAGGCGCGTGCCGCGGACCGACCGACGATCACCCGCGGGTCAGGCGCCCGACGGCGACGGGGTCGGCACGGGTTCGTGCTCGGTGCGGCCGGCCCAGATGAGCCAACCGGCCGCCGCCAGGGTGAGCACCGCGCCGGTCTCTGCACCGAGCGCGAGTTTGGCCCAGTTCGTCACCACTGGCAGTGTGAAGCCGAAGATGCCGCCGTTGAGCGCCTTGACGAACCCGATGATCGTGCCCACGGCCAGTGCGAGCCCGGCGAGCACGACCACGCCGCGGGGCCACAGCACCAGGGCGATGCCCACCACGATGGCGGCCACTCCCTGCAGGATGAACAGCGGTCCCAGGGTGTCGACGTGGCGGTAGGCGATGTCCCACAGGTGCAGGTGCACGAGGCCGGACACCACCAGGAGCGCCGCGCCGACCCACATCAGGATCCGGGTGGCCCAGGGTCTCAGGTCGGGAGAGCATGCCGACTGGTTCGCCGTCGGGCCCCGGAAGGTTCATCTGCCCTCGCCACGAAGAACGGTTCGGCCAGCTGGACAGCCAGGGTGCGCAGGTGGGCCGGGCGCCGCCCCGCCTGCTCCACGGGCACCGGCCGGTCGCGGCGGGCCCGTGGGGATCGGCGTCCAGTCCGGCGACGGGAACACGGCGCAGCCGGCCATCGCGTCCCAGACCGTGAGGATCGTGCCCATGTTGACGTCGATGCGTCCGTCGACCGAGTGGTGCAGTCGGTGGAAGGCAGGGGTGACGAGGACCCGGCTCACGACCCGCCCGACGTGCCCGGACCCCCACCACACGTTGGCGTGGGGGAGGGTGGCCAGGCAGATGTAGATGGTGATCACCTCCGCCGGCACCACCCCGTTGCGCACGAGCACGGCCGCGGGCAGTGCGGCGACGAGGAAGCTCACGTGCACGAACGGGTGGGCCCGGAACGAGGTGAGCACGCTCATCTCCTCCTGGGCGTGGTGCACCGCGTGCAGGCGCCAGAGCACCCACACGCGGTGGTTGGCCCAGTGCGCGGCCCAGTTGCAGAAGTCCATGGCCACGAGCGCGACGACGAGCCACACCCCGTGCGGCACCGACGAGGTCCGCGGCAGCACGATCCACGGGGCGGCCGCGCGCACGAGTGACGCGAAGCCGGCGCCGACCAGGACGATCAGCGGCACGACGGCGATCGCGTAGAGCACCAGGTAGAGCGTGTCGTGGACGTGGCCCCGCGCCCGCGCGGGGCGGGGCTGCGCGGGGCGCAGCCGCTCGAGCACGAACACGACCGCGACGAATGCGGCCACCACGGGTCCGATCAGCTCGGCGCGCGCCGCGGCGACGACCGGGCCGACCGAGGCCGTCCCGATCTTGTGGACGCCGCGCCAGGCGAGCCACACGCCCGCGATCGCGATCGCGATCGCGATCACGGGCAGGTCGGGGCGCAGGCGCGGTCGCACGACCTGGTCTTCGTCAGGCAGTCCTGTCCGGTTCGCTCGCTACGCCACCTTCGGGAGAGTCAGTGGGGGACCGGCGCGCCGCCCGTCACCGCCGGTTCGGCGGCCGCCGGCTCCAACGGCGTCGGGGGTTCCGGTGGCGGGGCCGGCTCCTCCGGGCCCTGGTCGAGGCGGAACGGTGGGTACTCGTCCCGCATCAGGCTCACGTACGGGACGACCCGGTAGACCCAACGGTTGAGTCCGACCACGAGGTCGAAGATGCCCGCGGGGTAGCTGCCGGTGAACAGGACGGCCACGGCCGCGAACAGCACGAGCAGGCCGATGAGACCGCCGGCGGGCACCGACGACGCCCACCACGCGGCGAAGGTGAATCCGACGAAGAGCCCTCCACCGATGACGCCCAGCACGAGGTACTGGGGGATGGCGAGCAACCACCACTTGATCAGCACGAGGCCCCGCGAGAGGTGCTCGGGGTAGTCGATCTCGAGGGTGGCTGGGTAGGTCGGCTCCGACCCGAGGCTGAACGGTGGATACCTGTCGGTCCCGAGTGCGCTGTAGCCGTAGTAGTTCACGCGCCACGTCCAGCGCAGGACACCGGCGTTGAACTCGAACAGCGACCGCGGATAGCGACCGGTGAACAGGATGGCGAAGAAGGCGACGAACGTGACGACCGCGAACGCCAGCCACAGCACGGTGAGCACGATGAGGTGGGGGATCAGCAGTATCCACTTCACGAGCCACAGCCAGCGCGACAGCGGCCCGTCGAGACGGCCGGTGAGCCTGATCGGCTGGCCTGGATGCGCACCCCGACCGGTCAGGTCGATCTCCGACCGACGGGCGAGCAGGACGATGCCGATCACGAGCAGGACGGCGCCGATGACGAGCGCGATCGTCCCACCGACGACGAGGCCGATGCCGAGACCGAACACCCAGGGAGCCTTCGCTCCGGCGGTGGCGTCGACGCTCACCCCCGGCGAGCCGTCCGCGTTCATGACGACCACCGCCCACTCACCGGACCGGGGCTTCCAGCGAAGCGTCTGCTGGCCCTGCCCCTGGGCCGATGCCACCCAGATCCGCTGGCTCGCAGGCGGGGGGGCTCCTCGCGTGCCGTCGAGGTACCCGTAGGCCACCGCGAAGGGCTGCATGCGGACGTGTTGCACCTGGGCGTGCGCCACCCCCTCGAGGTAGCGATCCACGTCCCCCTGAGACGCGATGCCGACGAACACGCCACGCCCGCTGGTGGACTCGACGCCGAGCCGCACCGTCGTGTGGTTGGCGAGCGTGTCGAAGAGGCTGTGGTCGCCGGGATCGGTTCCGAGATCGATGCGCTCGGAGGTGATGGCCGACGTGGTGGTCTCGAAGCGCTCGGTGGGAGCCGTGAAGTAGCCGCCCGCGTCGCGCTGGGTTCCGTAGGCCCACAGGAGCGCGCCGCCGCCCACGAGCGGAGCCAGGCTGACGAGGCTGATGATCGCCCCCGCGATGATGAGGACGATGGACCCGATCGGCACCGAGGTGCGCGCACCGGCAACGGGTGGGGGAGCCGGCGGGTGTGGATCGCTCATGGGTGGACCTCCTGGCGGTCGTGTGGACGCCACGTCAAGTGTGCGCGCGCCCGGGGCCGTGGGTTCAGGGCCCTAGGTCACCAGCCGCTCGTCCCGGTGGAAGAGCGAACAGACGTTCGATAAGGTCCGGACGTGTCGTTCCGCAACCCCAACGTGCCCTGGTCGCAGCTCGAGCGCCACCTCTCCGACGATCCGCTGGGGCGGGGTCCGTGGATCGAGCCGACTCCGGGCGACGGCGGGGACAGCCCGGCCTGGTCACGCCAGCGCGGGCCCTACGAACCTCCCCCCATCGAGCCCCGGGCCGACGCCGGGTCGGTGGCCTACGCCGAGCTGCACTGCCACTCCAACTTCAGCTTCCTCGACGGGGCGTCGCATCCCGAGGAGCTGGCCGACGAGGCGGCCCGGCTGGGCCTCGAGGCGCTGGCGGTCACCGACCACGACGGCTTCTACGGCGTGGTCCGCTTCGCCGAGGCGGCCCGGGCCCACGGGCTGCCCACCGTGTTCGGGGCCGAGCTGACCCTCGGGCGCCAGGCCGTGTCCGGTCGCTCGCCGGCCCAGCAGCCCGACCCCGGTGCCGGCACCGACGAGCGCCACCTGCTCGTGCTGGCCCGCGACCCGCAGGGCTACGCGCCGTTGGCCCGGGCCATCAGCCGGGCCCAGCTGGCAGGGCGAGAAGGGCGCGCCCCGCACGACGCTCGACGAGCTGGCCGACCTGGTCGCGTCGACCGGGACGACCGGGCCCCACTGGCAGGTGCTCACCGGGTGTCGCAAGGGCGCGGTGCCGGCCGCGCTGGGCGACCGACGGTCCGGCCGCGGCGGGCCGCGAGCTGGCCCGGCTGGTCGAGGTGTTCGGCCGCGAGCACGTGGCCGTCGAGCTGTGGGACCACGGCGACCCGCTCGACTCGGCCCGCAACGACGCGCTGGCCGGCGCTGGCGGTCCGGGCCGGGGTCGACGTGGTGGCCACCAACAACGTGCACTACGCCACCCCCGCCCGCCGGCCGCTGGCCACCGCCCTGGCCGCGGTGCGGGCCCGCCGCAGCCTCGACGAGCTCGACGGGTGGCTCCCGGCCGCGGCCGGCGCCCACCTGCGCTCGGGGGCCGAGCAGGCCCGCCGCTTCGCCCGCTATCCCGGGGTGGTCGAGCGGGCGGCGGAGCTCGGGCGCGAGTGCGCCTTCGACCTGCCCCTGGTGGCGCCCGACCTGCCGCCGTATCCCGTGCCCGACCCGGTCACGACGAGATGACCTGGCTGCGTGAGCTGACCGAGCAGGGGGCGACGCGCCGCTACGGGCCCCGACCGACCCGACCGGGTGGTCCCGAGGACGTCCCCGGCGCCTGGGCCCAGATCGACCACGAGCTCGCCGTCATCGAGCAGCTCGGCTTCCCCGGCTACTTCCTCATCGTGTGGGACATCGTCGAGTTCTGCCGGCGGGCCGACATCTTCTGCCAGGGCCGGGGTTCGGCGGCCAACTCGGCGGTCTGCTACGCCCTCGGCATCACCAAGGCCGACGCGGTGGCCCTCGGCCTGCTGTTCGAGCGGTTCCTGTCCCCCGAGCGCGACGGGCCGCCCGACATCGACATCGACATCGAGTGCGACCGCCGCGAGGAGGTCATCCAGTACGTCTACGAGCGCTACGGCCGCGAGCACGCCGCGCAGGTGGCCAACGTCATCACCTACCGGGCCCGCTCGTCGGTGCGCGACATGGCGCGAGGCCCTCGGCTACGCCACCGGCCAGCAGGACGCCTGGTCGAAGCAGGTCGACCGGTGGGCACCGGTCTCCGGCACGCAGGCCCAGACCGATCACGAGATTCCCGACGCCGGTGCTCGAGCTGGCCGCAGCAGGTCGAGCACTTCCCCCGCCACCTCGGCATCCACTCCGGCGGCATGGTGCTCTGCGACCGGCCGGTGGTCGAGGTGTGCCCGGTCGAGTGGGCCCGCATGGAGAACCGCACCGTGCTGCAGTGGGACAAGGACGACTGCGCCGCGGTCGGGCTGGTGAAGTTCGACCTGCTCGGCCTCGGCATGCTCAGCGCGCTCCACTACGCCGTCGACCTCATCCGCGAGGCCCACGGCGTCGACCTCGACCTGGCCGACATCCCCCAGGAGGACGAGGTCTACGACATGTTGTGCCGGGCCGACTCGATCGGGGTGTTCCAGGTCGAGAGCCGGGCCCAGATGGCGACGCTGCCCCGGCTCCAGCCCCGCACCTTCTACGACCTGGTGGTCGAGGTGGCGCTCATCCGGCCGGGCCCGATCCAGGGCGGCTCGGTGCACCCCTACATCCGGCGTCGCAACGGCAAGGAGCCGGTCACCTACCTGCACCCGCTGCTCGAGCCCAGCCTGCACAAGACCCTCGGCGTGCCGCTGTTCCAGGAGCAGCTGATGCAGATGGCCATCGACGTGGCCGGCTTCACCCCGGCCGAGGCCGACCAGCTGCGCCAGGCCATGGGCTCGAAGCGCAGCCGCGAGCGGATGGAGCGCCTGCGCGCGCGGCTCTACGCGGGCATGGCCGAACGCGGCATCACCGGCGAGGTGGCCGATCAGATCTTCGACAAGCTGGCCGCCTTCGCCAACTTCGGCTTCCCCGAGAGCCACTCGGTGTCGCTTCGCCTACCTCGTCTACTCGAGCTCGTGGATCAAGCTGCACTACCCGGCCGCGTTCTGCGCCGGCGCTGCTCAACGCCCAGCCCATGGGCTTCTACTCGCCCCACACCCTGGTGCAGGACGCCCGCCGCCACGGCGTCGAGGTCCGCGGCCCCGACCTCAACCGATCAGGGGCCAACGCAACGTTGGAACGGTGCGATGGGGTTGTTGAGGTTGCGCCGCCGCCAGGCGAGCGCAGCTCGCGAGATGACACCAAGATGGCGAAGCGCCCGGAGGGAGGCTTGCCCGACCGGAGGGCAAAGCAAGTCGGCTCAGGCCCAGCCGTCCGGCTGGGGTTGAGCAGTGTGCGCAACGTGGGGGACGACCTGGCCGAGCGGATCGTGGCCGAGCGCGACGCGCACGGTCCCTACCGGGACATGGAGGACCTGGGCCGGCGCGTCCCGGTCCGGCTCGACGTGCTCGAGGCGCTGGCCACCGCCGGCGCGTTCGGGTGCTTCGCCGATCCCGACGGTCGGCCGCTCGACCGGCGCCGGGCGCTGTGGGGGGCGGGGGCGGTGGCCCAGAGCGGGGTCGACCGTCTGGCCGGGGTGGTCACCGGCGTGCACGCGCCGCAGCTGCCGGGCATGAGCGAGCGCGAGGAGGCCGTCGCCGACCTGTGGGCCACCGGTGTGTCGCCCGAGGGCCATCCCACCCGCTTCGTGCGCGAGCACCTCGACCGGCTCGGCGTGGTCACGGCGGCGGGGCTGCGCGAGGTCGACGACCGGGCCAAGGTCATCGTCGGCGGAGTGGTGACCCACCGCCAACGCCCCGCCACCGCCGGCGGCACGATGTTCATCAACCTCGAGGACGAGACGGGCCTCATCAACGTGGTCTGCTCGCTCGGGTGCTGGACCCGGTTCCGCCGCGTCGCCCGCAGCGCGCCTGCGCTGCTCGTGCGCGGCCGGCTCGAGAAGGTCGAAGGGGTGATCAACGTGGTGGCCGAGAAGCTCGAACCGTTGCCCTTGTCGGCGACCATTCCGTCACGCGACTTCCGTTGACGTTCCCGCTGCGGTCCGGTCGGTTCGCCTACGGTACAGACGTGTTCTCACTCTTGGCCGTCATCGGCACACACAGCATCTACAACCCGCGGGGCGTCAACATCGCCGCCCTCCTGTTGCGCCTCATCCTGGGGATCACGATGATCGCCCACGGCTACAACCACATCTGGGGCGGCGGCAAGATCGAGGGCACCGGGCGCTGGTTCGAGAGCCTCGGCCTGAAGCCCGGGCTGCTCCACGCCTGGCTGGCCAGCCTCACCGAGCTGGGGGCCGGCGCCTTGCTGATCGTCGGGCTGCTCAACCCGCTCGCCGCGGCCGGCGTGGTCGGCGTGATGACCGTGGCCCTCATCACCAACCACTTCAAGAACGGCTTCTTCATCTTCCGGCCCGGCGAGGGCTACGAGTACGTGCTGAACCTGACCATCGCCGGTCTGGCCCTGGGCGCACTCGGCCCCGGCGCGTGGTCGCTCGATCGCGTGGCCAAGGTGCACGTGGCCGGACTGACCGGGCTGGCGGTGACCGCGGTGGCCGGCATCGGCGGTGCGCTGCTGCTGCTCGCCGTCTTCTGGCGGCCGAAGAAGCCGGACGCCCCGGCCGCCGACGCCGACGCCGCCGCCTGAATCAGCGGAGGGCCTGGGCCATCTCGCCGATCGAGCGGGCCATGTTCTCGTAGTCCTGCGGGTCGGCCAGGCCGGAGGCACGGTCGTTGACCTGCTCGGCCAGCAGCCGCAGCGTTGTCGCCACCGTCTCGCACTCGGACCGCGTCACCGAGTCGCGGTCGCCGCGCAGCAGCGGCGTCAGCTGCTCGGCCTGGAGTTGGACCGCGGCCGCACCCTGCTCGATGGGGAGCCGTTCCTCGAGCACGGCCTTGGCCGTCTCGACCACGAACTTCACGCGGTCGCCGGGGTTCACGGCCAGATCGTCGCGCGAGTAGCGTCGCTCGATGTCGCGATTCGACCTGGTGATCTTCGACAACGACGGCGTGCTGGTCGACAGCGAGCCCCTCGCCAACGCCGTGCTGGCCGAGATCCTCACCGGCTACGGGCTCCCACTCACCTGGCAGGAGTGCGTCGAGCGCTACCTCGGCAGCACGCTCGGGCGCGTCCGGGCGCTGGTCGAGGCCGAGCTGGGCCACGCCATCCCCGACGACTTCGAGACGCACTACCGCGCCACGGTCTACCCGCGGCTGGCCGAGTCGGTGGAGCCGATCCCCGGGGTGGCCGTCGTGCTCGACGCGCTCGCCGACGCAGGTGTGGCCGTCTGTGTGGCGTCGAGCGCGATCCACGAGCGGATCCGGATCACGCTCACCACCGCGGGGCTGATCGACCGGTTCCAGGGGCGCATGTTCAGTGCGGAGGACGTCGCGGCGGGCAAGCCGGCGCCGGACCTGTTCCTGTACGCGGCGGCCGAGCTCGGTGTCGCGCCGTCGCGCTGCGCGGTGGTCGAGGACGCGCCGGCGGGGGTCGCGGCGGCCGACGCCGCCCAGATGGTGGTGTTCGCCTACGCGGCCCTGACGCCCCGGCATCTGCTGGCCGACGCGTCGGGCGGGGTGTTCGACCAGATGGTCCAGCTGCCGCATCTGCTGATCGGCCCGTAGGCTTCGGTCGCCATGATCGCCGTGCAGATCCTCGCCGCCGTTGCCGGGTTCCTCGTCGTCCTCTGGGTGCTGTGGTCGGCCCTCCGTACCGTCGTGGTCCCCCGTGGCGAGTCGGTCTGGCTGAGCCGCTCGATCTTCCTCGTGGTGCGCGACCTGTTCGAGCTGGCCGCCCGTCCGACGAAGACGTTCGAGAGCTACGACCGGATCATGGCCCGCTACGCGCCCACCGCCCTGATCGTGATGCCGGCGACGTGGGCGGTCCTGGTGATCGCCGCGTTCGTGCCCGTGTTCTGGGGTTGCGGGCTGACGTGGCGCGAGGCGTTGGTCACCAGCGGGTCCTCGTTCACGACGCTGGGCTTCGCGCGACCGGTGCCCGCTGCCACCGACGTCCTGTGCTTCCTCGAGGCGCTCATCGGGCTCGGACTCGTGGCCCTGCTCATCAGCTACCTCCCGGCCATCTATTCGTCGTTCGCCAGGCGCGAGGCCGAGGTGGTGAAGCTCGAGGTCCGGGCGGGCAGCCCGCCGAGCGCGGCCGAGTTCCTCATCCGCGTCCACCGCATCCGCGGCCTCGACTACTTCCAGGACCGGTGGGAGGGCTGGGAGCAGTGGTTCGTCGAGCTCGAGGAGAGCCACGCCACCAACCCGGCCCTCGTCTTCTTCCGCTCGCCCCGGCCGAAGAGCTCGTGGATCACGGCGGCGGGCACAGTGCTCGACACCGCCGCGCTCATCCTGTCGACGATCGACATCGATGGCAGCCCCCAGGCCCAGATCACCATCCGGTCGGGCTACCTCGCGCTGCGGCGGCTGGCGGAGTTCTTCGGTCTGCCTTTCGATCCCGACCCCGCTCCCGACGCGCCGATCTCGATCCATCGCGAGGAGTACGACGCGCTGGTGGAGCAGCTGCAGGAGGCGGGACTGCCCATCAAGGCCGATCTCGAACTGGCGTGGCGCGACTACGCCGGCTGGCGTGTCAACTACGACACGCCGCTGCTGGCACTCTGCGCGCTCACCGGCGCGCCGCCGGCCCCGTGGTCATCGGACCGTGTCGAGCACCTAGGTCGTCCCCGGGCCGTCCGGCTCGGCAGAACGAACGGGTGAGTCGAACCCAACCGCGGGCGGAGTCGACACGATGGCCTCGTCGATCTCGAAGTACTCGCGTGACTCGAAATGGAACATCCCAGCGATGACGTTCGTCGGCACCGACTGCACGCGCTGGTTGTAGTCGCGGACGTTGTTGTTGTAGAAGCGCCGCGCCGCCTGGATGCGGTCCTCCGTCTCGACGAGCTGGTGCTGGAGGTCGATGAAGCCGGTGTTGGCCTTGAGATCGGGATAGGCCTCGCTCACCGCCAGCAGTGACTTCAAGCTGCCGACGAGCGCGTTCTCGGAGCGGGCCTGCTCCTCGGGCGACCCGGTCTGGGCCATGGCCTGGCTGCGGGCCTCGGCCACCGCCCCGAAGGTGCTTGCCTCGTGGCTGGCGTAGCCCTTGACCGTCTCGACAAGGTTCGGGATCAGGTCGTAGCGCCGCTTCAGCTCGGTGTCGATGTTCGACCACGAGTTGTCGATGAGGTTGCGCTGGCGGACGAACCGGTTGTAGCTGCCGAAGAACAGCACCGCGGCGAACGCGACGACTGCGATCCCGATGATCAGCCACACCACCAGGCCAGGCTAGGCGATGGCTCGCGGCCGCTAGGCGGTGGGTCCGCCCAGGACGCGCTCCACGACTGGTGTGTAGTCCACCGTGAGCCAGCGGGTCGGGGTGAGGCGGACCACCCGGCTGACGCTGTCCTCGATCGACTTCAGGTAGAGGTCGCCGATCTCTGGTCCGAGATAGCGGTGGGCGAGGGCGCGCTCGACGTCGCCGTCGACCTCGCCGACGACCGCCGGCCCCTCGACCGTGACGTACTTGTAGGGCATCGTCTCGTTCTGGACGCACAGGCTGGCCTCGCCGGCCGCCTCGACCAGTCGCATCTTCTCGCTGTCCGACTCGAACGAGAACAGCACATCGCCGCCCGGTTCGTAGCTGTACCAGACGGGAGCGGCCAGCGACGGCCGGTCTTGTCGCGCCACGCTGACGACACCGACGTGCAGATCCTGCAGGAAGGCTTCACGGTCGGGCTTCGTCATCGTGAGTTCGCTCATGGCGACATGCCTACACCCCTGTGCCGCGCGGCGTGCCCTAAGGTCCGAGGGTGAGGCCGGAACACGCGGATGGCGCGGGGCAAGTCGGTGCCCAGCGCTCGGGTCCGGGCCAGGTCCTCGGGTGGCCGCTCGCACTCGGCATCGGGCTCCTCGCGCTCCCGCTGATCTACGCCCTCTGCACCCACGTGTGGCTCGCCTCGGGCTCGGTCACGTCGGCCGCGGCCCTCGTCGTGGGGATGACGGCCGCGC
The DNA here is from genome assembly GCA_963776435.1 of uncultured Microthrixaceae bacterium. Taxonomy (GTDB): domain Bacteria; phylum Actinomycetota; class Acidimicrobiia; order Acidimicrobiales; family Acidimicrobilacustridaceae; genus UBA4742. The sequence continues at coordinate 1,039,321 of CAVZMK010000010.1, read as the reverse complement.
TGGCGACCATGATGCTGCCGGGTGGCGCACTCTTCCTGCTCGTCACGCACGACCGACGCGGGTGGGGCACCGGGCTCGCGTCGGCCACGCTGACCGTGGTCGTCGGTTCGAGTGCCATCGCGTGGGCGAGCCTGTGGTTCGCGATCGCCAACCCGGTGCTCGGCTATCTCGTCTACGGAGTGATCTATCTCGTCTCGGTCTGCGTGACCACGAACCTCGCCCGCACCGATCTGCGCCGGATCGTGATGGTCGCAGGCGTGCTCGGGGTCGGCCTGGCCGCGTGTGTCACCGCCAGCGCGATCTTCTACGTCCACGGCGGCCTGGCGGTCGCCACCGAGATCGCCTCTACGCGCACGTTCGCGACGAGCGACAACCTCATCCCTCAGGACTGGGTGCTGCGCATCGAGCACAACCAGGACCTGCGGTCCCTCGGACCGGGGTGGCCCCTGTCCGATCGCCCTCCGGTGCAGGCCGCGCTCGTCTTCCCGCTCGAGACGTTGAGCGCCGCCACTGGAGGGAACTCGGAGGTGGCGTACCAGTTGCCGGCCGTGGCGTTGCAGGGCCTGGCGGTGACCGCGGTCGCGGTGCTGGTGCTGCAACTCGGCCTCACGCGCCGGAGGCGACTGGCGGCGCTCCTCCTCGTCGTTATGACGCCCTTCGTCGCGTACAACGCGATCTTCGTCTGGCCGAAGCTGCTGGCCGCGGCCTACCTGCTGCTCGCCATCGCTGCCCTGTTCGAAGACGGCGAGGCCATCCGGGGGTCGACCTGGCTGCTGGTCGGTGCCGCGGTCGCGCTGTCGCTGCTGGCCCACCCGGGCTCCGCCTTCTCCTTGACCGTGCTCGCGGTCGTCCTGGTCGCACTCTGGCGGCGCCGGGTGCGGTTCGGCCCGTGGCTGGCCGGCCCGTTCGCGCTCCTCGGTCTGCTGCTGCCGTGGGGTCTCTACCGGCTCCTCTACGACCACTCGACGTCGTGGCTGCTCAAGCAACACCTCGCCGGGGTCATCGACCGTCGCGATCATCGGGGGGTCCTGCAGTCGATCGTCGACCAGTACCGGTCGCTCGGTGTCGCCAGCTGGTTCCGCAACCGCGTCGACAACCTGCGCGACCTGGTGTGGCGACCCGGTCGCAAGCACCTCCCCGAATCGTGGCGCGGTCGGTTCCTGACCCTCGGCACGTACTCGCCGCTCTGGTCCGGCGGGCTGCTCCTGCTCGCCGCGCCGCTGCTGCTCGCACGCCGACTGCCGCGCAACGTCCGGCTGATGGCCGTCGCCGGCCTCGCCGCGACACTCGTGTGGACGGTGATCGAGTTCGGCAAGCCGGCCGCGGACGCCGTCACCCACCAAGGTCCCTACGCCGCCTTCCTGCTGATCGATGTGGCGCTCGCCGCCGCGGCGGCCCGGCTGCTCCCCCGGTGGGTCTTGGCCGCAGTCGTGGGTCTCCAGATCGCCATCTGGTCGTGGCTCATGTACGTGCTCGGGAACTGGGACCATTGCCTCGTCACCTTGCAATGCGAGGGACACCACTTCCCGAACGGCACCGTCCGCGAAGGTCAGCTCGTGCTGCCCCTGGTCGCGGTCGGGGTTCTCGGATTCGCCGCGTTCGTCGCCACCACGCTGTGGCTCGAGCCGAGCCCGCCCGACGCGATCCCAGGCCCGCGCTAGGCGGTGGGTCGCACGTCCAGCGGCTTGCGGGCATCGACCTCGCACGGGTCGAAGGCGATCACCGGGGGATCGGTCCCGTAGAGGTCGAGGGTGTGCAGGAACCGGTGGACGCCCATCGTGTTGGCGCACGCGAAGCCGAGCTCGACGATCTGCGCGGCCGTGAACACCTCGGCCAGCCGCTCGTAGAAGTCGCGATCGATCGCGTAGTGATCGGCCGACAACAGGTCGAGGAACTCGATGGCCATGCGCTCCTGCGAGTCGAGCTCGTCGTGGCCAGGTGCCAGGAGGCACGCAACGTCCTCGTCGGTGATCGAGTCGTGCTTGCGTGACTGCATGCACGGTTGGCACTCGCCGAGCTGCGCGCTCCGGATCCGGATGAGCTCCAGGATCCGTCCGCCGATCAGCGTGCCGCCGCCGCGGCTGGTGCGCGCCTCGTGGACGGCGGCGAGCTGCGCGGTGCGGTACGCGAAGATCTGCAACGGCACCTGCGTCGAGTACAGGCCCTCGCCGAAGCCGTCGTCGATGATCTGGCGCGACTCTGCGTTCAGGTCGTCGAACGGGATCGGCTCGATCCGCGGCATGGCTCGTCCCCCTGGGGTTGGCGTGCAGGTTCCACGGGCCCCACCCTCCCGACATCACCCACAGTAGGCGACGGCGCGCACCGCCCCTACGGCTGGCCGCCGCCGTCAGCCCTACGGGCGGGAGTAGTCGGCGGTGAGCACGGCCGGTCCCGGCGTCAGGTTGTCGAACTTGGCGATGGCCGCCTTCGCGTCGGACGTCGCGGTCAACCCGGACGGCTTGGCCAGCGCGTAGAGCGTGAACTCGTAGCTGTGCGTATCGCCCTTCGGCGGACACGGAGGGGTGTAGGCGTGCGTGCCCTTGCTGTTGGCCAGCACGACCGCGCCGGGAGGCAGCTTGCCGGCCGCGAGCCCGACCGCGGTCGGCGGGAGGCCGGCGACCATCCAGTGGACGTAGCCGCCCGCATCGGGGTCGCTCAGCGCGAGCACCAGCTCGACGGTGCCCTTGGGGATGTCCGACCACGTGAGCGGCGGCGGGTTGCCGGCGCCGTCGCAGGTGTAGGGCGTGGGCAGCGTGCCGCCCGGGCTGAAGGCGGCCGAGCTGAGCACGAAGAAGCCGGCCGTGGTCGGGGCGGTGTTGATGGCCGCCGCCTGGCTGGTGGCCGGCGCGAAGGTCGACGCCGTGGTGGGGGCGGTGGCCCCCGGCGGGGGCGGCTGCATGGTCCGGCCGGTCGTGCCGCACGCGCCGAGGAGAGCGGCCGCGGCGAGGGCGACGGCCAGCAGGGTGCTCCGTCGGGCCAGCCGGGAGCCTCGGGCCGGTTCGGGGGGAATCGCCATGCGGGCGAGCCTAAGCCGGAGGGCGCGGCGGTAGGTTGCAGGGATGGGTTCGCGCCTCTCGCTCCTGACCATTCACGCCCATCCCGACGACGAGTCGTCGAAGGGCGCCGGGTCCGTCTCGCTGTACGCCTCCCAGGGCGTGCACACCACGCTCGTGTGCTGCACCGGTGGTGAGGAGGGCGACATCCTCAACCCGGCGATGGACCTGCCCGAGGTGCGCGAGCGCATGGGCGACGTGCGCCGCGACGAGCTCGCCACCGCGGCCAAGATCATCGGCTACGACGAGGTCGTCATGCTCGGCTACCGCGACTCGGGTATGCCCGACAGCGAGGCCAACGCCAATCCGGAGGCGTTCGCCAACGCGCCACTCGACGAGGCGGTCGGGCGTCTGGTCGAGGTCATCCGCCGCCAACGCCCGCACGTCGTGGTCACCTACGGCGACGACCAGCAGGGCTATCCCCATCCCGATCACCTCAAGGTGCACGACATCACCCTGCCCGCGTTCGACGCGGCCGCCGACGCCGCCGCCTACCCCGAGCACGGCGATCCGTGGCAGGTGTCGAAGCTCTACTACACGATGTGGTCGCGGGCCCGGGTGCTGGCCATGCACGAGAAGTTCCTCGAGCTCGGCCTCGAGTCGCCCTTCGACGACAACTGGTTCAACCGCCCGAGCCAGGAGCAGCGCATCACCACCTCGATCTCGCTGTCGGGACGCCACGCCGATGTCCGGGGCGACGCGCTGAAGGCCCACGCCACCCAGGTCGACCCCACCTCGCCGTTCTGGTTCGGGCTCCCGCCCGAGGTCATGCGCGAGGTGCATCCCTACGACGACTACGAGCTCGCCCGCTCGCTCGTCGACAGCATCATTCCCGAGGACGATCTCTTCGCCGGCCTGCGCTGAGCGCCGGGTCAGCTCGTCGCGTTTGCCGCGGGCTTCACGGTGAGGGTGGTGCTCGCGTTCGATCCGGTCTCGGTGATCGTGACCTTGCCTGACGTGTCCAGCTTGACCAGCGTCGTGTCACCGGGGTGCATGACACCGGTGTCGAACACCTGGTCCTCCTTCACCGTGCCGACCAGCCGGCGATCCTGAAGCGATTGGTTGCGGATCAGCAGCACGCTCCCGGCCTTCGCCGTGTGCGCCTGGGTGTCGGGGGCGCCGCCGCGTGCGGCGATGTCCAGTTTGGGAGGGCAGAGGTCGGTCGTGCCGGTGGCGGCCGTGTGGCAGTCCGTGATGTCGAGGACCAGGTCGGGCGTGAAGTTCTGCTTGGCCACGGTCGGCGTGGCCTTGGCGCTGCCGCAGGCGGCGCACGTCAGCAGCACCAGCGCGACCAGGGCGGCGGAGGCGGCGCGACGCATGGAGGTCGAGTCTGGCACAGGTGTGCGATCCTTCCGCGGTGCTCGACTGGGGTCCTGACCACGTCGGCGATCTCGTCGCGCTGACCGACGCCGCGATGGCGGACGAGCGGCTGACGTCCGACGAGCTGCTCGCCTGCTGCTGGGAGGACCCCGGCGTCGTGCTCGGTCTGCCCGACGCGACGCGGCGCGGTGTCGGTCGTGCTCCGCCACTTCGGCGACCACGCCGATCGGCTTCGTGAAGCTGCTCGTCGTCGACCGGGCGAGCCGTCGTCACGGCCACGGTCGCGCCCTGCTGGCCGCGGCCGAGCAGTGGGCGTGGGACTCGGGCGCCACCGAGCTGCACCTGTCGGGCTCCGCGCCCGCCTACCTGTGGCCCGGGGTCGACGTGCGGGCCACCGCGATGCTGTGCCTGGCCGAGGCGGCGGGCTACGAGGAGACCGGAGCCGCGTTCGACATGTCGGTGCCCGCCGCCTTCCGCCGGCCGGTGCCCGACGGGGTCGACATCCGCCGGGCGCTCGCCGACACCGACGCGGCCGCCGTCGACGCGCTGGTCGAGCGCGAGTGGCCCAACTGGGTCGACGAGCAACGAAGCGCCGTGGAGCAGGGGACCTGCCTGGCTGCGTTCGACACGGCGAGCGGCGACGCGGTCGCGTTCGCCTGCCACTCGGTGAACCGGGCCGGCTGGTTCGGCCCGACGGGCACGGCACCGTCGCACCGCCACCGCTCGATCGGCCTCGCCCTGCTGGGCGAGGTCTGCACCGACCTCAGCGTCGCCGGCTTCACCGACGTCGAGATCTGCTGGATCGGTCCCGTGGGCTTCTACGCCGCGGCTGGGGGTTCGATCTCGCGCACCTACCGCACCTACCGGCGCCGCAAGCCCTGATCAGCCCTTGCGTTGCAGGTCGCGCAGGGCCCGGTAGCCGATGAGCTTGGCTCCCGAGCGCTCGAGGCGGGCCCGCAGTCCGGAGTCGAGCACCAGCAGGTGGTGGTCGTCGACGCGGTTGGGCCAGTCGGGGGCCAACGAGCGCAGCTCCTGGGTGTCGGCCGCCGGGTGCAGGTACACCTCGGTCACACCCGGTCGGAGGTCGAACAGCACCTTCTCGATGGCGCGCCCGGCTGCCGACCCCGTTGGTGACGTTGACGAAGTAGTCGGGGAAGATCACGTCTTCCTCGGCGGCGAGCTGGCGGAACGGGAACCCGATCAGCCGCTCGCTCGACGCGCCCGACAGCCGCAGCGGCAGGCCGAAGTCGACGGCCAGTTCGAGGTAGACGTCGAAGAACTCGGGCCGCAGCTGCAACGTGCCCATGTGGCTGTCGAGGTGGCTCACGTCGAAGCCCCAGAGGATGGCCCGCTCGATCTGGGCCCGGCACTCGCGGCGGACCTCGTCGACGTCGGCGTGGTCCCACACGTCGGTCGTGCGTGCGGGGGAAGCCGCCGTCGCCGTCGAGCAGCGACGGCGCCTGCGTGATCGGGCCCCACCGGTAGAGGTCCCACTCGGCGTTGAGCGTGAGGTGCACGCCGACGTCCTCGCCCAGGTAGCGGGCCGACGCCTCGCGCGCCCACGGGCACGGCACCATCAGCGTGGCGCTGGTGGCCACGCCGGTGCGCAGGCTCTCGTAGACCCCGACGTTGGCCGCGTGGCACATGCCGAGGTCGTCGCAGTTGACGATCAGCAGGCGGTCGTCGGCGTCGTAGCCGAGGCGTTCGGCGAGGGTCGTCACGCCCCAGACGCTAACGGTTCGGCGAGTGCTCCGGACAGTGGCGGCCGGAGTCAGTGGCGCACCGAGGCCGGTACGCCGGGACCGCCGCAGGTGCGCCACAGCCCGAGGTCGCGTCGTCGGGCACCGGCGACCGCGGCGCGGAACTGCGTCGGCGTGGGCGACGTCGGGCGGGAAGGTGAGCGAGCGAGGCGAAGCCGTCGGTGGCCAGCTCGAGGTTCACGAACAGGTCGTCGGAGCCGCGGTAGACGTAGGCGAGCAGCCGGCCGTAGATGTCGCGCGCCTCGACGTCGCGCACGAGCCGCACGACGGTGCCGGGCGGCAGGAGCGCCTTGGTGTGGTCGGACGCCTGCTTGCCGAAGCACTGCACGGGCTTGACCGGGCTGACGGTCTCGGGCGTGTCGATGCCGATCAGCCGCACGCGCTCGGCGTGGCCACCGAGTGACACGACGATGGTGTCGCCGTCGATCACCCGCGTGACGGTGGCCGAGCCGGACTGGCCGGGCGACACCGACGGTGACGCGGTGCGATCACGCCGCGGACGACACCAGGCCGCAGCCCCGCCACGAGGGGCGCGGCGACGAGGATCGGGAACAGGACGAGCAGGACGAACTGGACGAGCGGGTTGAGCGCGACGCGGCCGCATGCCGGACACCTCCGTGAGTCATGGGTGGCGGCGGCCGGGGCCGCGAAGGTGCCGGCCGCGGCCGGCGGAGCGCTACAGGCGCTCGATGAGCGTGCCGGTGCCGAGGCCGCCGCCGCAGCACATGGTGACGAGCGCCATGTGCGTGTCGCCGCGGTGCAGCTCGTGGACCGCCTTGGTGATGAGGATGGCCCCGGTGCCGCCGAGGGGATGGCCGAGGGCGATGGCGCCGCCGTTGGGGTTGACGTGCCCTCGAGGTCGATGTCGAGCTCGCGCTGCCACGCCAGCACCACCGAGGCGAAGGCCTCGTTGATCTCGACGATGTCGATGTCGGACATGGTCATGCCGTTGCGGTCGAGCAGGCGCTGGGTGGCGTCGATCGGGCCGGTGAGCATGAGCACCGGGTCGACGCCGACGAGGCAGGTGTCGACGATGCGCGCCATCGGGGTGAGCCCGAGGGCGCTGGCCTTCTCGCCGGTCATCATCAGCACGGCGCCGGCGCCGTCGGAGATCTGCGAGGAGCTGCCGGCGGTGTGCACCCCGTCCTCGCGGGCGACGGCCTTGAGGTTGGCCAGACCTTCGAGCGTGGTCTCGCGCAGGCCCTCGTCGCGCTCGACCCGGTGGGTCGTGCCGGTGGGCTTGCGGTCGTCGTCGAGGTCGGGGGCGTCGATCGGCACGATCTGGGTGCCGAAGCGGTCTTCGGCCCAGGCCTGCGGCGGCCGAGCTGCTGGGAGCGAAGCCCGAACTCGTCGGCGTCGGCCCGGGTGATGCCCCACTTCTCGGCGATGCGCTCGGCGCCCTCGAACTGGGTCGTGAACTCGTACTGCCCGAAGTAGCTCTTCGGGATGGCCCGCCCGACGTTGATCTCCTTGGCGGTGCCGGAGCCCATGGGGACCTGGCTCAGGTTCTCGACGCCGCAGGCGACGGCGGACGTCGATGACGCCCGGCCGCGATGAGGCTGGACGCGAGGTTGGTGGCCTGCTGCGACGAGCCGCACTGGGTGTCGACGGTGGTGGCCGGCACCGACTGCGGCAGGCCGGCGGTGAGCCAGGCCGTGCGGGCGACGTTGAACGACTGCATGCCGACCTGGCCGACGCAGCCGCCGACGACCTGGCCGACCTCGGCCGCATCGACGCCGCTGCGCTCGATCAAGCCGTTGAGCACGGCGCCGAGCAGGTCGGCCGAGTGGATGGTGGACAACCCGCCGTTGCGGCGCCCGATCGGGCTGCGGACGGCTTCGACGATCACGACTTCGCGTTCACTCATGGCTCAAGCCTAGGCCAGGAATTGGACCGGTCGGTCAAGCCGCCGACGGGCGGTGCTCGGACTCGTCGGCGAGCTCCTCGCGGTGGCGGATCGCCGCCCGCAGGGCGTTGCGGGCGTCGGCGACGCCGCGCCGACCGAGCGCCCGGGTGGGCTCGTCGAGCCGCCAGTCCCGGGCGGCGAGGCGGTCGTCCTCTTCGCTGGGCAGGAGGTGGAGCTGTGCTTCCATGTCTCCATTGTGCCCAGGGGGTGTGACAGTCAGACAGGGACAAAGGCCCCCTATCCGGCCATCCGACCCGATCTGAGTCGTTCGGCCCCTCTGCTCCGTCCGTCCTGACTTCCCGCCGGAGCGTCGCTAGGCTTGCACGAACGGTGCAATCTGCGCCGGATACCGCAGCACCGGTGGGATCCTGGGGGAACGACGGCTCACCGACACGTCGAGACACGCGCTGGAGGCACGATGTCCGCATCCGACCCCACCGGACTGCCCGAGGAGGGCTACGCCGACGCGTCACCGGCGAAGGCGTCATGGTTCCGGCGCGCGGCCAAGGCGTCGCGCAACCACTGGGTCCTCTCTTCGTTCGCCGTCGTGCTCGTGGTGGTGCTGGCCGGCGCGGTGTACGTGTGGTCGCAGGTTCACTCGGTGCTGTCGGTGAGCAACGTGGCCGTGAGCTACACGGTGCCGGACGCACCGCACCTGGTCGCCGGAAACGGCGAGACCGTCTACCGCATCGATCCGACCCACTCGTCGATGACCTACGGGGTCGACGAGAACCTCATCGGCCAGACCGCGCACCACGCCACCGGCTCGACCAGCGGCATCGCCGGTGACCTCGCGCTGAACACGGCCGATCCGTCGGCCAGCCGCGTCGGCAAGATCGTGGCCAACGTCGAGCAGCTCCACTCGGACAACAACCTCCGTGACCAGCAGCTGCGCCAGCGCTACCTCGAGTCCGAGACCTACCCGTTGGTCACGTTCTCGACGACCAAGCTCATCGGCATGCCGTCGTCGGTCGTCGACGGCAAGACCTACTCGTTCACCATGTCGGGCAACATGACCGTGCACGGCGTCACCGCTCCGGAGACTTGGAAGGTCACCGCGAAGGTGTCGAAGGGCAAGCTCGATGCCACGGCGACCACCACGGTGAGGATGTCCACCTTCGGCGTCGGGCCGATCAACCTGGCCGGGCTCGTGTCCACGGGCGACAAGGTCGCGCTCACCTTCAAGCTCCAAGCGCTCGACCCGTCCAAGTACACGGTGCCCACCACGATCGCCGCTCCTGCGGGGTTGGTCGGGTCGGGCAAGGGCCCCTCGTTCAAGGAGGCGGTGGCGCCGATCCTCGAGCAGAACTGCGCGTCGTGCCACCAGCCCGACACGGTCGGCTACGCCCACTACAAGCTGACCACCGCGGGTGACGCGGCCAAGGTCGCCGACGGCTTGCGGGTCGTCACCGAGGCCAAGTACATGCCGCCCTGGCCCGCGTCCGATCTCGGCGTGCCGCTGCTGCACTCCAAGGCGCTCAGCCAGAAGGACATCGACACGATCGCGGCCTGGGCCGCGGCCGGCGGCAAGCTCGACGAGCCGGCATCGACACCGATCACTCCGGCCAAGTCGAAGCCGGGCACCATGCCCCGCGCCGACGTCGTGATGAAGATGCCGCAGGCCTACACCGGATCGCTGAGCAACCCCAACGACTACCGCTGCTTCGTGCTCGACCCGCACATCACCAAGCCGATGTACATGACGGGCTACGCGGTGACGCCGGACCAGATCACCGAGATCCACCACGCCCAGATCTTCCACATCGACGCGTCCCAGGCGAAGGCCGGCGAGCAGATGAGCGGCCAGGACGGCAAGCCGGGATGGTCGTGCTACGCCGGGCCGTCGCTCCCTGACGGCGGAGGCTTCAAGGCGTTCAACAGCCGGCACGCCCAGAACCAGATGAAGAAGGGTTTCGTCGGCGGCTTCACGGGACAGCCCGGCCTGGTGGCCGGCTGGGTGCCGGGCCAGGACCCGGTCATCTACCCGGAGGACTCCGGCATCAAGATGGAGCCGGGCGACGCGCTGGTCCTCCAGATCCACTACCACTACGACACGACGCCGGTCGCCGACCGCAGCACGGTGTCGCTCCAGCTCACGCCGGGCACCGAGAAGGTCAAGGAGCTCGACATCATCAACCCGATCGCGCCGGTCGAGATCCCCTGCATGCCCGGTGTGGTCGCGCCGCTGTGCGACCGCAACGCGGCGATCGCCGACGACAACCGGCTCTACGGTCCCGGCGGCGGCGCCATCGAGGGCGGTCTGCTGCTGCTGTGCGGCAAGACCTCGGAGCAGCTGGCGGCCAACTTCAAGGACGGGGTCGCCCACACCACCTGCGACTACCAAGTGCCCTACGACGGCACCATCGTGGGCGTGCTCGGGCACATGCACACGTTGGGCAAGAGCTTCCGCCTGACGCTCGAGCCGGGTACCCCGCAGCAGAAGATCCTGCTCGATCTGCCCGTGTGGAACTTCGACTGGCAGATGAACTACGGGCTCGCCCAACCGATCCACGTGACCGGGGGCGAGAAGATCGAGATGTCCTGCAGCTGGGACCGCTCGCTCGATCCCAACCGGGCGCCCAAGTACATCGTCTTCGCGGAAGGCACCGAAGACGAGATGTGCTTCGGCACCTACGCCATGATCCCCGACAGCTGATCCTGCGCTCCGCTCACGACGTTCCGGCATCTGTCCACCGGGGCGGTGGATCCGTGCCGGAGCGTTCGGTTGGGGTCGGTCGACCCGCCGTAGAGTGATCGTTCGTGGACGCGCGTGAGTGGTTGGGACTGCAACCGACGCACAACCCGATGCGGTGGTACCTGCCGGTCACGCCCGGGATCTGCACCGGGCACCGCTTCCTGTTCGGCGGGTGCGCGCTCGGGGCGGCCATCTCCGCGCTCGAGGGCAGCACGGGTCGGCCGATCGTGTGGGCGACCGCGCAGTACCTGAACTACGCCCGGCCCCCGTCGGTGCTCGACATCGACATCACCATCGCGTCCGCACGGCAAGAACACGACGCAGGCGCGGGCGGTCGGCCACGTCGGCGACACCGAGATCCTGACGGTCAACGCCGCGTTGGGCGAGCGCGACTTCGACCAGACCGGCCAGTGGCCGACCATGCCCGAGGTCGAACCGCCCGACGACCTGCCCCACCGTGAAGGTCGGTGGAACGTCGAGGACTCGATCCTGTCGCGCCTCGACCAGCGCTGGGCCAGCCACGACCCCGAGCACGGCCGGACCGTGCTGTGGAGCCGCATGCCCGACCTGCTGGAGGTGTCGGCCCCGGCGCTGGCGGTGATCGGCGACTACGTGCCGATGGGCATCAGCCAGGCGCTGGCGCTCGAGACGATGAGCAACAGCCTCGACAACACACTTCGGGTCGGCCCGATCGTGGCCACCGAATGGGTGCTCATCGACATCCGCATCGATCTCGTCAGCCGTGGCTTCGGTCACGGCGTCGTGTACCTGTGGGCCACCGACGGCACCCTCATGGCCACCGCCAGCCAGTCCGCCATCATCCGAAACCCCAAAGACTGATCAGAGAGACGGAACATGACCAGCGACGCCCCGACCGGATACGGCATCACCATCCCCTTCGACAACGTCCCGCTCGGCGCGCAGCGGGAGTGGATCGAGGAGCTGGCCGACCTCGGCTACACCGACGTGTGGTCGTCCGAGGCCAACGGGGCCGACGCGTTCACGCCGCTGACCCTCGCGTCCGTGTGGGGTCCGACGCTGCGTCTGGGTACCGCCATCGTCCCCACTTTCACACGAGGACCGGGCTGCCTGGCCCAGAGCGTCGGCTCGCTGGCCCAGGCGGCCGAGGGACGCTTCGTGCTCGGCCTCGGCACCTCCAGCGACGTGATCGTCGAGCGCTGGAACGGCATCGAGTTCAAGGAGCCCTACAAGAAGACGCGGGACATGGTGCGGTTCGTCCGAGCCGCGCTGACCGGCGAGAAGATCACCGAGACCTACGACACGTTCTCGGTGCGCGGGTTCAAGCTGGGTGTGGTTCCCGAGCAGCCCGTGCCGATCCTGGTCGCGGCGCTGCGCGAGGGCATGTTGCGCCTCGCCGGCCGCGAAGGGGACGGCGCCATCATCAACTGGCTGTCAGCCGACGACGTGTCGACGGTTGCGCCCGTGGTGCGAGCCTTCGGCGAGGAGAAGGAGATCGTCGCCCGCATCTTCGTCGCGCCGAGCGAGGACGCCGAGACGGTCCGCAACCTCGGTCGCTACGCCATCGCCGCCTATCTCAACGTGCCCGTCTACGCCGCGTTCCACGAGTGGCTCGGGCGGGGTCCGCAGCTGTCGGAGATGTGGCGACTGTGGAAGGAGGGGGACCGCAAGGCGGCGTTGGCCGCGATCCCCGACGAGGTGGTCGACCAGCTCATCGTGCACGGTTCGGCGGCCGAGTGCCGGGCGCATGTGCAGCGCTACCTCGACAACGGGGTCACGACGCCCACGCTGGCGATCCTGCCCTTCCCCGGCGTCGACCAACGTCAGGCCGTCCGCGACCTCGCGCCTCGGTGATCTGATCCGCCGACCAGAGCCCAATTCAAATAGGGGCCGCGAGCATGGCCGCGAACGCGGCGACCACTCCGGCCTGACGCCGCTCGGTGCTGAGATCGCCGAGCTGCACCGCGGTCACGAGGATCGACAGGATGATGCCCTCGATGCCGGCGCCGATCGTCTCGGGGTCGATGTCGGCGCGCACCTCGCCGCGCTGTTGCGCCTCGGTCAGCTTGGTGACGATGACGTCGGTGGCCAGTCGGATGGCCGGCAGGTCGACCAGCTCGGGGAAGACGTGGACCTCGGTCTCCTGGCCAGCCAGCACCCGCCGGGCCAGCGGGTGGGAGTCGACGCCCTCGAAGAGCTCCACGAGGAACTGGAGGGGCAGGTCGGTGATCGCCTCGCCGTCGGCGCGGGCGCCCGCCTCGAGCACGAGCGCGGTCGCGTCCGAGTCGAGCGCGGCGATGAACAGGTCCTGCTTGCTGGCGAAGTAGGCGTAGGCGCTGGCCTGGGTCAGGCCGGCCGCTCGGGCGATCTCCGACACGGAGGTGGCCCGGTAGCCGCGCTCGCCGAACCGCTCGACCGCGAGCTCGAGCAGGCGCTGGCGGGTGCGCTCACCCTTCGTGAGCGAGTCCGGGGGCGCGACCGCGAGCGGGTCGGAATTGGAACCCGTTCTCTCCCCGTGCATCGGGGCTCAGCGTAGCGACGTGGCCCGGGTGGGCCTGGCGAGCATTCCGTTGAAATCAATAGTTCACACAAAGTCATTGACCAGACCCCGCCGATGGCGCAGACTGCGGCGATCCACCGCTGGTGGATCCTGCGGTCTGGCGTCGAGCGCCCGTTGAGGGGCGGGTGCTCGACGCCGAACCCGCCGGCTACTACTCGTCCAGGCCGACGGGCTGGTCCTCGACGATCTGGTCGAGGTACTCCGACAGGCCGTAGCCCGTGCGGCCGTCGTCGAGCGTCCACTCGGTCAGGCCCTCGGAGATGCGCGTGATGAGCCCTTCGCGTCGGTTGCGTAGCGGGATCAGGTTCAAGACGTTGCCCGTCACCCGCCACTCGAGTGGTCCGGCGTCGGGCTGATCGGCCGATGGGTCGGTGCGGGCGCGCAGCAGACCCTCGATGCGCTGGTGGTAGGGCTCGCCCTCGGTCCACTCGGTCGACACCTCCGCGTAGTCGCAGAGGTGCATGCGCTCGCCGTCCCACACGAACCCGCCGCGGGTGCCCTCTCCTTCGCGCCGCGCGATGCGCGACAGCATGAAGCCGAACTCGGACCCGAAGTTGGCGGTCAACCACCGGTAGTACCACGGCGCCTGCCAGTAGCGCGGGCCCCACGAGTGATCGCGCAGCCCGTAGCCGTCGATGGGCCATGTCGTGTCGCCGACCGTGATGTGCCCGCGGCCCTGGCCGAGCTGCTCGTAGTGCCCCTTGGCGAACTCCTCGCCCGGTCGCTCGCTCGACTCGTCTGGCTCGCCACCGAACATGTCGCTCACCCGGGTGTAGTCGAGCTCGACCTCGCACTCCTCGTAGGGGTTGTTCGTGAAGGCGGCGCGGGGATCGGACATCTCGAGCGGGTCGTCGAGCATCACGACCTTGCCCGAATACGAGATGCGCAGGTGCTCGAAGGGCTCGACCACCTCGAAGCGCATGCCGGCTGCGTCGAAGGCCTCGTTGGTGTGCACCTCCGGGCGCTTGAACATGAACCCGACCCGCCCGTCGGGGAGATAGAGGCAGATCGACATCTCGCCCCGTCCCTCGTTGGCCCGGTTGGCCAGGCGGAACCAGGCGCCCACCCGCACCGCAGGGTCGTAGACGTTGAAGTACATGCTCTCGTTGAAGTTGGGCTCGGGTCCCAGCTCGTGGAGGTACTCGTCGACAGGATCCAGGCGGACGCGCATAGGTCAACCATAGAGGCGGTCCTGCTACCGTCGCCGGGGTCTGGGGACCAGCGCCGGTCGAGACGAACCGGCGGCCGACAAGGGGGAAGAGACCGACGTGAGCAGACTGGGCGCGTCCAGCCGCCGCATCACCGCTTCGCTGGCCGCGATCTGCGTGCTCGCCGCCGTCTCGGTCGGGGTCGGCTCGTCCCCAGCGGCCGCGCTGCCGACCTTCATCGCCCACGGCAGCGTCAACCAGGTGTATGTCACCAAGCTGGTCTCGGGCGACGCGGTCGAGCTGCGTGACTCGTCCGACTCGGTGGTCGGGAGCGGCACCGCCGACGCGCAGGGAGCGTTCCTCTTCCGCAACGTCGACGCCGGGTCGGGCTACGTGGTGTCGCAGGACGGCGCCGATTCGGCGCCGTTGACAGTCATGTCACCTGACGTCAACCCGCCCGACAGCGCGTACCAGGGCATCCCGCTGCACGCGGGCTTCAACTACATCCCCACGCGTGACGGCACGCTGCTCAGCGCCAACATCACGTTCCCGACCGACGGCTCCAGCGGCCCGTGGCCCGTGCTGCTCGACTACTCGGGCTACGACCCTTCGCAGCCCGGCGGCGCGCCCTCCGAGGCGGCGATGTTCCCGTACCAGGGCTACGTCGTCGTCGGTCTCAACATGCGCGGCACGGGATGCTCGGGCGGCGCGTTCGACTACTTCGAGGAGCTCCAGGACCTCGACGGCTACGACGCGATCGAGACGCTGGCTCACCAGACGTGGTCCAACGGCAACGTCGGCATGGTGGGGATCTCCTACATGGGCATCAGCCAGCTGTTCGTGGCCCAGACCCGCCCGCCGCACCTGCGGGCCATCACGCCGCTGTCGGTCATCGCCGACACGGTGCGCTCCACGCTGGCGCCGGGCGGCATCCTCAACACCGGATTCGCGGTGCCGTGGGCCCAGGACCGCGACCAGTCCGCGCAGCCCGAGGCGCACCAGTGGGTCAAGGACCAGATCGCGGCCGAGGCGGGCGACGGCATCACGACCTGCAAGGACAACCAGCAGCTGCGGCTGCAGTCGGTGAGCGCGGTCGGGCAGATCAACTCCGAGAAGTACTACACGGCCGCGCTCGACGCGCTGGCGCCGCGAACCTTCGTCCACAAGATCGACGTCCCGACCTACATGGGCGGCGCGTTCCAGGACGAGCAGACCGGTGGCGAGTGGTCGACGATGTTGAAGAACTTCGCGCCCGGTGTGCCGCTCAAGGTCTTCATGACCAACGGCACCCACACCGAGAGCCTGGCCGGCCAGGACTTCACCCACCTGCTCGAGTTCGTCGACTTCTACGTCGGCAAGCGGATACCGAAGGTCAGCTCGCTCCTGTTGCTCGGCGCACCAGCGATCCTGCAGAGCATCTTCGGCGGGTCGGCCATCCCGATCTCGCAGAGCGAGTACGCCGGTTACTCGAGCTACTCGGCCGCGCTGGCCGCCTACCAGGCGGCACCTGAGGTCCGCCTGGCGTGGGAGAACGGGGCCGGCGCGTCGCCGGGCGAGCCCGTGGGCACGGCCGAGAGCCAGTTCTCCGCCTGGCCGGTGCCGGGCACGATCGCCACGCCGATGTACCTCCAGCCCGACGGCCGGCTGGCCGCCGCGCCCGACACGGTGCCCGACAACCAGCCGCGGGCCTTCTCGAGCTACGTCTACGACCCCACCTCGAAGCGCCCGTCGACCTTCGACGGCGGGTCGGATGCCATCTGGACGGCCGAGACCCAGACCAGCAGCCAGATCCACTGGAACCCGCTGACCGAGGGCGACTCGCTCAGCTTCGTCACCGCGCCGTACACGAAGGAGACCGCCTACGCCGGCCAGGGCAGCGTCGATCTCTGGCTGCGGTCGACCGCGCTCGACACCGACCTCGAGACGACGTTGACCGATCGTGCGCCCCGACGGCCAGGAGACCTATGTCCAGAGCGGCTGGCTCCGGGCATCGGACCGCGCGCTCGACCCGAGCCAGTCGACCGAGCTGTACCCGTTCCACCCCTTCACGCAGGAGGCGGTCGAGGACCTGCCGCCGGGCCAGTTCGTGCCGGCTCGCATCGAGCTGTTCCCGTTCGCCACGGTGCTGCGGCCCGGTGACCGCCTCCGGCTCAACATCGAGGCACCAGGTGGCAACCAGCCGTTCTGGCAGTTCCAGTACCTCCCGGCCGTCGGCCACCAGGTGAACGACATCGGCCACTCGGTGGGCATGCCCTCGCGCGTCGTGCTGCCCCAGCTCCCCGACAACCTGCGCCCCGCGGTGCCGAGCACCGATCCGCCGTGCCCGTCGCTGCGCAACCAGCCCTGCCGGCGCCTACGTGCCCGCCCGGGTGCCGACCGACGTCGCTGCCAAGGTGACCGGCGACGCGGCCCACGTGACGTGGTCGCCGCCGGACACCACCGACCAGGTCGACTGACTACGAGGTCACGGTCGCACCCACCGGCCAGACCTTCGAGGTGAGCGGGACGACGACGACGTTCGACCTGCCGAACCTCACCGACGGCGTCGCGTACACGTTCACCGTGGCGGCCAAGTTCGGCGACACGACCGCGCCCGCCGAGTGATGCGTCGCTGGCGGTCTCGGTCAGTGCCGCGGTCGTGACCACGACAACGAGCGCGCCCGCGTCGGCCTCGACCACCGCGGCCCCCGCCACCACCCAGACGGCCTCGGGCACCCTGCCCACCACGGGCACCGACTCGATGCCGTGGGTCTTCGGCGGTGCCGCGCTCGTGGTCGGTGGCGTCGCGCTCCTCGCCGTCAGCCGTCGGCGAGCGCGGCGGCCGCGTGCAGGTGGCGGCTGAGCTCGGCCGGCGACACCCGCGCGTTCACGCCGCTGGTCGAGGGCATGACATAGACCGGTGTCTCGCCCAACCCGTGCGTCTGGACCCCGGGCTGGGCGGTGCGGTCGACCGCTGACCGCCACCCGGCCAACCCGACGAAGCAGATCGCGCCCGGGCGCAGCCACGCACCCAGCCGCTCGAGGCGGGTGACGCCGGCCCGGTACTCGTCCTTGGTCAGCTCGTCGGCGCGCGGCGTGGCCCGTTTGACGAGGTCCGTCATGCCCATCCCGTGGTCGCGGCAGTGCGCCCCGCGGATCGCGGTCGACCGAGACGAGGCCGGCATCGAGCGCGGCCGGCCAGAAGCGGTTGCCCGGCCGGGCGAACGGCACGCCGACGTCGGCCGAGTACACGCTCGGATTGAGACCGCACACGAGCAGGCGCATGCCGCTCGCAACGGTGTCGGACAGCGTGCGCAGACGTTCGGCCCGCACCGCCAGCAGGTCGACGCCGTCGCGCACCTGGCCGTGCGACACGGAGTCGACCCCGAAGCCGGCGCCGGTCACGACGTCGACGAGCAGCGGCTCGGGCCACTGCGAGAACTGGCGACCGGCGAAGTCGTCGTCGAGCTGCATCGCACCGCGTTCGAGGTCACCGGCGAACAGGTGCAGCTCGACCGGAGCGCCAACCGCGAGCGCGGCGTGCAGGTCGGCCAGGGCCATGGGGACCTCGCTGCGGGCCAGGTGCACGTAGGACTTGCTCCCCCAGGCTCCGCCGAGGGCGCCCCGGCCGAACGGGAGCGCACCCAGGTCGGCCTGCACCCGCCACGCGTCCGGGGCGTGGTCGGGAACCAGCTCGAGCATGGCGAAGGCGGCGTCGAGCGACACGACCCCGTTGCCGGTCCCGCCCGAGCCCTGGCTCAACGCCGGGCCGTGCCAGCCGGGGCCGCATCCGAGGTCGACGATCGGCCCGCCGGTCCCGCCCTCGGCTACGCGGCGACCGAGCGTGGCCGCCTCGTCGGTCTGCATCGCGTGCCGTTGTGCCTGCCACGCCTCGGCCTGCTGCTCGTAGACGTCCACGGTCCGGCGGTGCAGGGCCATGCGTTCAGAGGAGGCGGAGCTGTTCGGTCTGTGCGGCCCACTCGGGCACCGGCATCCAGAGGTTGCCGCCCCGCGGGCCCGACACCTGCACCTCGACCCGACCGCACTCGATCGCCCGGGCCGCACCCTTGGTGTCGCGCAAGCCGAGGCTGCCGTCCTTCTCGCGCCGGACCACGACCGCGTCCTTCCACCGCTCGGTGTCGCGGCGGCGGAAGCGCACCTTGGCACCAGGTGCGAGGCCGAGCTCGGCGAGGGCGGAATCGTCCGCGCGAGTCACATCTCGACTCCGAAGCGGGCCTGGAGTCGCCGCATACCGCCCAGCCAGCGGTCGTAATCGGACGCCTTGCGACGGAAGTACTCCAGCACCTCGGGGTGGGGGAGGATCAGGAAGCGCTCGTCGGCGAGACCTTCGATGACCGAGTCGGCCACCTGTTCAGGGGTGAGCATGCCGTCGACGCCGGCCACGCCGCCGCCCTCGATCCCCATCGTCATCTTCGACGCCACCGCCTGCGGGCACAGCGCCGAGACCTTGAGCCCGCGGTCGCCGTAGGTCACCGCCAGCCACTCCGCGAAGGCGAGGCGCGGCGTGCTTGGTGACCGAGTACGGCGCCGAACCGATCTGGGTGAGCAGGCCGGCGGCCGAGCAGGTGTTGAGCAGGTAGCCGCCCCCACGGTCGACCATGCGGGGCACGAGGTGGCGGGCGGCGTAGATGTGGCCCATCAGGTTCACGTCGATGATGCGCCGCCACTCGTCGTCGGGCAGCTCCTGTCCGCCGATCACCAGGATCCCGGCGTTCGAGCAGAAGAGGTCGATCGGTCCGAGCTCCGACTCGCACCGCTCGATCACCGCCGCGACGTCGGCCTCGACGGACACGTCGGCGGTCATGGCCACCGACTCGCCGATCGCGCCACCGGCGCGGATCTCGTCGGCCGCGGCGGTCGCGCCCGGTCCGTCGAAGTCGACGGCCACCACGGCCCGGGCGCCTTCGGTGGCGAATCGCTGGGCGAGGCCCCGGCCGATCCCGCTGGCCGCGCCCGTGACCACCACGACCTTGTCCTTGACGTCCATGCTGACCTCCTCGCGGCCCGGTCTACCCGAGACCCGCGGCCGCTCGCATGGTCGCCTCGACCACGCCCATGCGGTCCGGGCCCCACGGCAGGGGCATGAGCACCGGCACGTCGACGCCGGCGTCGCGGTAGGCGTGCACGAGGCTGTGGACCCCGTCGGCGTCGCCCATGTAGTCGATCCCGTCGACCATACGATCGGAGACCGCGGCGAGGGCCCCTTCGCGGTCGCCGTCGGCGTGGCGGGCCCGGATCTCGGCCACCTCGTCGCCGTAGCCGGCCCGCTCGAAGTTGGCGGCGTAGGCGTCGACCACGGCATAGGAGAACAGGTCCCGACGGGCGTGGTCGATGCCGTCGCCACGGTCGGCCACGCCGGCGTGGACGTACGCGTAGACGGTCGGCTCCGGGGTCAGCTCAGCGGGACGGTCGGGGAGGCCGCGACGGACCTGCTCGACCGACCAGGGCACGTGGCTGGCGGGCAGGTAGTTGAGCAGCACGCCGTCGGCCACCTCGCCGGCCAGGCGCAGCATGCCCGGGTTGAGGGCGCCGACGACGATCTTGGGGCGGCGCTCGCCGAGCCGCACCCCGAGGCGGAACCGGCTCACGTTGTAGAAGTCGCCGTCGAACGACACCGACTCGCCACTGAGGCACAGCCGCAGCAACGTGACGTACTCGCGCACGCGGGCCAGCGGGTGCTCGCCGTAGGGCGCGCCGTGCCAGCGCTGCGTGACCACCGGCGAGGAAATGCCGATGCCGAGCACGATGTCGCGGTCGGGGTGCAGGGCCTGGAGCGTCGCGCCGGCCATCGCGACCAGCGCCGGCGTACGGAGCTGGAGCGCCAGCACGCCGGTTCCGAGCCCGAGTCCCGGAGCGACCGATCCGGCCGCGGCCAGCACCGAGAACGCCTCCGGTCCCACTGTCTCGGCCGTCCAGAACGAGCCGTAGCCGAGCTGCTCGGCCAGGCGGGCGGTGTCGAGTCCGGCCTCGAGGCCGAGGGTCATGAGGCTGGCGTAGGTGACGCCGAGGCTCGAGTCGGAGCCGGCGGGGCGGTCGGTGGAACTCATCGCCTGACCCTAGATCGGGCGGGGCATCGAGCCGATCACCGAGACGACTACCAGGAGCCCTGCCGCTCGAGCACGTAGTCGGCCGCGCTGCGGGCCGTGCCCACCCACTTGACGACCGCGACCATGTCGGCGCCGTCCCCGCCGAAGCACGAGTCGGGCTGCACCCTCACCTTCGCCGGGCTGCCGTCGGTGCTCACCGCCGATCCCTGTACGTCGCCGTCGCGCACGACCTCGAGGCGCATCGACACGCCCGCCGGAGCGGTGAGGATCACGTCGACCGATCCGTCGCAGAACAACTTGAAGTGCTGCGAGAGATGGAACGGGTAGCGGTCGGCGTCGGTGGCGGGCACGAGGTTGGCGCTGATCGGGTGGTCGAGCGTCGTGCGGTCGAGCCCGTCGGGCGCGGCCTCGCACCCGTTGGCCCGGATGCCGTCGTAGTCGGCGTGACCGGCGACGCACTGGCGGCCGTTGGTGTACGCGGCGGCTGCCTGCCCACACGGTTGGTAGAGCAGCGGTGTGCAGGCGGGCGCCGTCGACGCTGTCGTCGCTGGTGGGTTGGTCGTGGTCGGCGGTCCGGTTGCCGTTGGATGGTCGTCGCGTCGGGCCAGCGCGATCCCGCTGGCGATGAGCGCGACGACCATGACGACCGCAGCGCCGGCGACCGTGGGCCAGAGGCGCCCGCCACGGGGTCGAGTGTGCCGTCGGGGCCGGCGGGCCATCGCCGGGGTGTCGGCCCCGTTGCCACGGGCGGCGGCCGCCGTCGGGCGCCGCTCGGGCCGCTTGTGGAGGAGGGGGGCGAGCCGGTTGCGGAGGTGCCGGGGCAGCGAGCGGGGAAGGGGATCGATCTTGGCTTCGGCGGCGCGGTGGAGGATCACGCGGGCGTCGCCTCGGCCGAACGGCGGTTCGCCGGTAGCCGCGAAGCGCAAGGTGGCACCCATCGAGAACACGTCGCTGGCCGGTGTCGCCCGCTCGCCCCTCGCCTGCTCCGGGGCCATGTACTCGGGCGTGCCGATGACGACCTCGGCCGCGGTCAGCCCCGACGTCGCGCCGCGCATGAGCGCGACGCCGAAGTCGGTCAGGTAGGCGCGGCCGGACTCGTCGAACAGGACGTTGGCCGGCTTGATGTCGCGGTGCACGATGCCGGCCCGGTGGGCGGTCGCCAAGGCGTCGAGCAGCGCGTCGGCGAGCTGGCCGACGTACGCGGGTGGCATCGGTCCGCGGGCGGCCACGAGCTGACCGAGCGTGCCGCCGGAGAGGTACGGCATGACGAGCACGATGTCGTCACCGTCGTCGACGACATCGAGCAGCGGCACGATGTGCGGGTGGTCGAGCACGCCGAGCACCTCGGCCTCGCGGCGGACGCGCAGCCGGGCCAGGTGCATCTCCTCGGCGCTCCCGCGCAGCGCGAGTCGCTTGAGCGCCACAGGTCGACCGGATCGGTCGACGGCCAGGTCGACCACGCCCATGCCGCCGCGACCGAGGCGCTGGAGCAGCGAGTAGGACACGGCGACAGGCTAACGGAGCCTGCCCGGCCGGCCCCGGGCCGCGTCGTGGCCCGATGTCGATCAGCCGTGCGGTGGTCGCACAGCCCTCTGAGCAGCGGAGATCCGAAGATCACGGACATGAAACATTCCCGTCACAGCCCGTCGCTACAGTGCAGTCAGGAAGTACCGAAAGAAAATCCAAAGCAAAGTGGAACATCGAACCCTCGGTATGAGGTTGACTAGGTCAGCGGCCCCCGCTGGCAGAGACGAGATCGGAGACGTGATGACCGACACGCACGAGCTGCAGGTGATCAGCGAAGCCCTGTCGATCATCGACAAGGGCCTCGGTGACATGTTGCACCGTGAGCTGGTCTCCACCGACGAGGTCGCCGATCTCCTGCTCGATGTCCGCATGGTCCTCTCGACCACCGAGCTCCCGGTGTCCGAGCTCGACGGGGCCGGAGCCGCCGCCAACTAGCCGGTTCTCGCCGGCGCCTCAGGCGCCGGCGGCGATCAGTTCCGCGAAACCTTCCGCGATCGCGTCGCGGAGCAGCACCGCGTCGGTCACCATCCCGCTGTCGACGTGCAGGCCGAGGTTGAGCATCCCGCGGTAGCTCATCATCGTGAGGTTGAAGGCCGTGCCGGCGAGCGGCCCCAGCGGGTAGGTGCCTTCGATGCGGGCGCCCGCGATGTAGAGGTCGAACGGTGCGGCCCGCAGGTTCGACGTGGTGAAGTCGACCGTCTCGGCCTGCTGCCGGGCCACGCGGACGAGCACCGAGGTGGGCAGCAGGTTGGCCACGCCGGCCAGTCCGGCCACCAGGCCGATGGCCCGCTCGGCCTTGGTGCGCCCGAGCACCTCGTGCACCTGATCGAAGCGGGTCACCGGATCGACGTCGGCCGCCGGCACCAGCACCCGGGTGGGCACGAAGCTGTTGCCGCCCGCCGATCCCCCCTGACGGGTGCTGACGGGCATGGCCATGCGCAGCTCGTCGACCTCGACCCCGAGCTCGCGGTGATAGGCGCCGGCACCGGCCACGGTCGCGGCGACGAACAGGTCGTTGATGCTGCCGCCGAGCGCCTTGGCCGCCCGGTGGGTCTCGTCGAACGGGCACGTCGAGCAGCTCGAGGTGGCGGCCGAGCGTCGGACCTGACCACAGCGGCGATCGGTGCGGGTCGGTGACGGTCAGCTGACGGGCCACCGACCGGCCGGTCTCGACCACGCCGCCGACCTGGGCGAGGTGGGTGGGATGGCAGACGGTGTCGACGGTCATCCCGATCGTGCGGCCGGCGACGCCGAGCCCCCGGCGCCAACCATGGGCGATCGTGTCGGACGTGGTCCCCCACAACGACCCGCCTCCACCGGGGTCGGAGGAGATCGTCGTCTCGGGGTCCATCGGCACCTTGCGGGCCACGTCGATGAACTGCTCGGACAGGCGGATGCCGCCCTCGCCGTCGGTGATGGTGTGGTGCATCTTCTGGATCAACGCGGCGCGGCCATCGGGGAGCCCGTCGACGATCACGAACTCCCAGAGCGGGCGCGTGCGGTCGAGCGGGTCCTGCACGAACAGCGTGGCCAGGTCGAGGAGCTGCCGCAGCGACCCGGGCTTGGGGAGCGCGAGGTGGCGTAGGTGCCGATCGATGTCGAAGTCGGTCGCGTCACGCCACTCGGGCGGAGCCAACCGCCCGAGGGCCGGGACCACGCGCTGGTGCAGGCGCGGGATGCGGCGAGACGGCCACGAGCATGCGCCGGCGGAACCGGGCCAGGTCGGGCGAGCGGTCGAGCAACGTGACGCTGCCGAAGTTCGAGCTGAGGTACGGGTCCTTGTCGACGTTCCAGAGGAGGGCCTCGAGGTCGGACATACGACGCTCGCCGAGGACCTCGCGTGGGGTCCGTCCCGGCGGGTGCTCGCCGTCAGCCATGGCCGCAGGGTAGTGCGGCGCTCCGACGCCGGGTCGGGGAGGGCTCGGCCGCCCCGACGGCGACGATCAGCGCGGGATGCTCGTGTGCTTGAACTCGTTGAGGTCGGGCCAGCCCGCCACCAGGTCGACCACCCGCTCGACCGTCCGCCGGGCGAGATCGGCGTCGCCCTCGGGTGCGTGCATCAGGCGCACGAACGTGGCCTGGTCGCCGACGAGGAAGGTGGGCACGCCCCACACGTCGTGGCCGGCGGCGGCCGCCTCGTGCTCCTTGCGGATCTGCTCGAGGGCCGAGCCGTCGGCGACGGCGGCGAACACCTCGTCGGCGTCGACCTCGTTGGCGGTGAGCACTCCCCGCACGGCGTCTTCGTCATTGAGCTGACCGCTGTGGACGTGGCGCAGGTCGAACAGGCCGCGATGGACGGCCAGGAACCGGTCCGGGTGCCGGTCGCGTACCGTGACGCCGGCCTGGAGGGCCAGCAGACCCGTGTCGTCCTGCGGCCGCTCCCAGATGTCGGTCTCGTCCTCGGCCACGTGCACCTGTCCGAGGCTGAACGGCACGAACGTGACGTCCCAGTCGGCTCCGTGTTCGAGGCCCGTGATCACGTGCTCGTGGGCGATGCGGGCGAAGGGACAGCGATAGTCCCAGGTGACGGCGAAGGTCAGGGCCATACCCGATCGAACGTCGACCCGCGGCCCGGCATTCCCTCAGCGGGCGACGCGCCGCCAGAAGGCACGGGCGGCGGTCCCGATGACCAGCCCGGTGGCCAGCCCACCCACCACGTCGCTGGCGTGGTGGATCCTCACGTAGATGCGGCTGGTCGCGACGACACCGGCCACGCCCCAGTACAGCGGCCACATCGAGCTGCCCTCGGACAGCAGGATGGCGGCCACCACCGCCGTGCTCGAATGGCCGCTCGGGAAGCTGGTCGTGAGCGGCATCCGCATCTTGTAGGGGCGGGGTTCCTGGGACACCGGGCGCTCGCGCTTGAAGAAGCTCTTGATGACGCCGTTGACGACCACAGACTCGACGGCCAGGGTCGCGGTCAGGCGTCCGGCCCGGGCCACCTGGCGGTCGCCGCCGAGCGCCCGGGTCGCACCGATCAGCACCCAGATCAGCCCGAAGTCGCCCAGCTCGGTGGCGGCGTAGAAGACGCGGTCGGCGACCGGGTTGCCGCGCAGCTGGTCGAAGGCCTGGTCGACCGACCGGTCGAAGCGGGCGACCAGCCCCAGATCGTGCGGGGGCTCGAGGTCGTGACGACCGTGCTCGGCCAGTCGCTCGACCGGGTGGGGGAGGCGCTGCTCGGCCGATCGGACCGCCTCACCGAGCGAGCCGAGGGCGTCGGGGCCAGGCGGGTCGGAGTCGGGTTGGCCGGGCTCGGGGAGGGCTCGGCCGCGGGGTCGGTCACCCCGGAGATGCTACGAGATCGAGCTGCGCAGCTTTGGCGTCGGCCGGGTTGCCCCCGAAGGCGGGGCAGTAGGCCTGGAAGGCGCACCAGTCGCAGAGCTTCGAGGGCTTCGGGCGGAAGTCTTCGGCGGCACAGGCCCGCTCGACCGCGGTCCACACCGCGGTGACCTTGCGCTCGAGACCCCGGATCGACTGCTCGGTGGGCGTGGTCACGATGGCGACCGGCTCGTCGAGGTAGAGCAGCTGCACGCGCGACGGCCGCTGCCCGAACAGGCGCTCGCACAGGAACGCGTAGAAGTGGACGCCGCCGAGCTTGCCCTGCTCGTTGTTCTCCCGCGGGACCCGGCCGGTCTTGTAGTCGGTCACGACGAGCCGGCCGTCGCGGTCGAGCTCGAGCCGGTCGATGATGCCCCGCAGCCGGAGTGCGCCGATCTGCACCTCGAGCTTGAGCTCGATGCCGATCGGCGTGATTGCCCGAGGATCTTCGAGGTCGAAGTAGCGGCGGACCAGCCGTTCGGCATCGTCGAGGAAGCGGGTCTCGGCCTCGTCGTCGAGATCGAGACCGGTGAAGTCGGGATCGGACCGAAGGGCGTCCATCGCCTGGTCGAGCGCCGTGAGGGCGGCCGGCAGCGTCCGCTCGTCGGCCGGCAGCACGAACAGCCGCTCGAGGGCCGCGTGCACGAGGGTGCCCTTGGTGGCCGGGGCCGACGGCGGCTCGGGCAGCCGGTCGATGTTGGAGAAGCGGAAGGCCAGGGCGCAGTCGGTGAAGCTCGAGACCTTCGACGGGGAGAGGCTGGCGGGAAGCTCCAGGGCCATGTCGTCACCCTACGCCGGGGGTGTGACACCCCCCGGGACGCTCAGTCGACCTGCTCGAACGCCTCGAGGATGTTGGCCGCCACCCTCGGAGGATCCTCGAGGGGGCCGAAGTGGCCGAGGTCGTCGAACGAGACCAGCCGGCCGTAGGGGAGCGCGGCGGCAACCGCGGGACCGAACGCGGCCGGCCCGAAGTCGCCCGCTCCGCCGGTGGCGATGGTCACGGGGCACTGCACATCGCCGAGGTGGCGGAAGGCGTCGTGCTGCACGGCCATCTCGTACGTCTGGGCTTCGATCTCGGGTCGGCACTTGAGCCGCACCGAACCGTCGGGCTGGAGGGCGAATCCGTGGTCGACGTACGCGTGCAGCGCCTCGGGGTCGAGCGACGACAGCGGCGGCTTGCTCGAGAAGTTGTCGTACGCGTCCTCGTAGGAGTCGAAGCGCTCACGACGCCGGCGCGCGCTCGTGGCCAGCGGGTTCTCCCCGGTCTCTCCACCGGGCGGGAAGCCTTCGGCCGGCATGACCACCGGCTCGTAGCAGTAGAGCGCGCGGAACGTGCCGGGCCGGCGTTGCTCGGCCAACAGCAGCGCGGCCCCGCCTTTGGAATGCCCGACCGCGACGAGCGGCGCCACCCCCCACGCATCGATGACGGCGAGCACGTCGTCGACGAACCCGTTCCAGTCCTGCCCGCGTCCGATCGGTGGCGGTGTGTCGCCGTGGCCGCGCAGGTCGGGGGCGACGGCGTGGTAGCCGGTGAGGTGACGCGCCAGGGGGGCCCACACCCGGCCGTGGAAGCCGGTGGCGTGGGCCAGCAGCACGGGCGTGCCGCCCTCAGTGCCGAGATCGTGGATGGCGACGGCGACCTGGTCGGTCGACGCGACCGGGCTCAGAGGCGGGCGTCGGCCGTCGGGTCGGGAGCGGGTTCGCACAGGTCAATATTGACATCGACCGTCGCCAATCCCACCTGCCAGCCCTCGAGGCTCCCCTGGGCGAGGAGGTTGCGCAGCACACCGAGCGCCGGCCGGTCGATCACCGGCGGACCCTCGACGAGCAGCTCGCCGAGCAGGTCGACCGGGACCACCACAGCGGCGTCCTCGGTCGGCCGATCGGCCTCGGTGACCACCGCCGCGTCGATGAACGGCACCCAGCTGATGTGATGGGCCAGCACGGCCCGGGTCCGCTGCGCCAGATCCTGGGCCAGGTCGGCCGCAGTGGTCAGGTCGATCTGGCCGGGTACCAGCACGAAGGCCCCCGACGGCCCGATGACCAGGCGGGCTTCGGCCTGCGAGCCGATCACCCAGTCCTGTGGGAGCCCGGCGAGGATGCCGTCGATGCCGCTGGTCGGCGTCGGGTGGGTCACGCTCACGGAGGATCTATCGACCGCGGACCCATGGGCCTTTAGGCCCATCTGTAGGTAAAACGAACTAGCTGAAAGCGCTCAGCCCGGTGATGGCCTGGCCCAGGACCAGGGTGTGGATCTCGTTGGTGCCCTCGTAGGTGAAGACCGACTCCAGGTTGTTCATGTGGCGGATCACTGGGTACTCGAGCGTGATGCCGTTGGCGCCGAGCACCGAGCGGGCCTCACGCGCCACCCACAACGCCTCGCGCACGTTGTCCATCTTCCCGAAGCTCACCTGTGCCGAGCTCAGGCGGCCCTCGTCCTTCATGCGACCGAGGTGCAGCGCGACGAGGTGAGCCTTGTTGGTGCGGACCATCATCTCGACCAACTTGCGCTGGGTCAGCTGGAACGACCCGATGGGCACCCCGAACTGCACGCGGGTGGTGGCGTAGTCGAGGGCGCACTCGTAGCACGCGCGCGCCGCGCCGACCGCGCCCCAGAGGATGCCGTAGCGCGCCTCGTTGAGGCACGAGAGCGGTCCGCGCATCGTGGACACGCCGGGCAGTCGCGCCGAGTCGGGCAGGCGCACGTCGTCGAGCACGAGCTCGGAGGTGATCGACGCGCGCAGCGACAGCTTGTGGTGGATGTCGTTGGCCGTGAACCCGGGGGTGTCGGTCGGCACCACGAAGCCATGGATCGGCCCGGGCCCGTCGCCACCTTCCGCGTCGCCGCGGGCCCACACCACCGCCACGTCGGCGATCCCGCCGTTGGTGATCCACATCTTCGTGCCGTTCAACACCCAGTCGTCGCCCTCGCGACGGGCGCGCGTCCGCATGCTGGCGGGGTCGCTGCCAGAGTCGGGCTCGGTGAGCCCGAAGCAGCCGATCGCCTCGCCTGCAGCCATGCGGGGGAGCCACTCCTGCTTCTGCTCCTCGGAGCCGAACTTCCAGATCGGGAACATGGCGAGGGATCCCTGGACCGACACGAAGCTGCGCGCTCCCGAGTCGCCGGCCTCGAGCTCGAGGCAGGCGAGCCCGTAGGCGACCGCGCTGGTGCCGGCGCAGCCGTAGCCGTCGAGGTGCATGCCGAGCAGGCCGAGCGCCCCCATCTCCTTGGCCATGTCCTTCGGGAACGTGCCCTCCTCGAACCACTCGGCGACGTCGGGGAGCACGCGC
Organism: uncultured Microthrixaceae bacterium; assembly: GCA_963776435.1. Lineage (GTDB taxonomy): Bacteria > Actinomycetota > Acidimicrobiia > Acidimicrobiales > Acidimicrobilacustridaceae > UBA4742. Next base: position 1,010,717 of record CAVZMK010000010.1, on the reverse strand, counting down.
TCGCCCACGAACTGCCGGACGGTGTCGCGCAGCAGCCGTTCGTCGTCGTCGAGCAGGCGCCCGACCTGGAGGAAGTCGCGGGCGTCGCCCGTGCCGAAGGTGGGCTCCTGAGAGGACGAGGTCATGACGGGAATAGTATTGGTGTCCTGTGACGGAGGATCCGATCAGCAGCGGCTCGGGAACCGAGGACGATCCTTGGCGGCTGAAGACGCCGCCGCTGTCGTCCGACTACACGATGCACCGGGGGACCCGTGACGGGGTCGACGTGCTGGTGTGCACCGTCGGCAAGACCGTCCTGTTCTACGACGCGCGCTGCCTCGACGATCTGCACGCCATGCTGACCGAGCACGGCGACTGGGTGGAGCTCGGCTCGGCCGACGAGCAGAAACCGGCCAAGGACGGGACCGTCGAGGCGTGGGCCCGATCCTCGCAGAACCCGAACGGTGGCTGGTACGGCTTGAAGAAGGGGCTCCGCGGCCGCTTCGGCATGTACGTGCCGCCGCTCATGGAGCACCTGGGCCGGGCCGAGGTCGAGCACAATGCCCGCAACAACCGGATGCGGGCGACCTGACGCGGCTCAGGTGAGCTGACCGAGGTAGAAGCGCGTGCCCTGGTCGTCGGTGCACGTCGCGGAGATGCCGTAGGGCTGCACCTCCGGATCGGTCGATGTGCCGCCGGCCGAGCGCACCCGGGCCACGGCCGCCTCGATGTCGTCGACGCGGTACATGGGCACCACGGTGACCTCGGTGTGGCCGCCGTGCATCCCCACCATCGGCGCGGAGTCGGTGACGCCCCAACCGTCGTCCACCCGGCCCGGGGTGAACTCCCACCCGAGCACTTCGCCGTAGAACGCACGCGTCCGGGCCGAGTCGATGGTCTCGATAGTGATGTAGCAGAGGTCACCGTGCCCACCCCCGTTGATGGGGCGGCCGGGCGCGGATGCGTCGACCACTGGCGTGACGCCGTCTGGCTCGAGCTGGTAGAGCGCGAACGTCGTGCCGTCGGGGTCCTCGCAGTCGGCCACCCGGCCGAAGGGCTCGAGGGTGGGCTCCCCGGCCTGGCCGCCGGCGGTTCGCACGCGCTCGACGGCGGCGTCGAGCTCGTCGACGCCGAAGCAGAGGAACAGCGAGGGCCGCTGGTCGCTGCCGAACATGCCGATATGGGGCACTGCGCCCTCGACTCGGCGGGCGTGGCCCGGCGCGGCAGGTTCGGTGCGCCAGCCGAGCACCGAGCCGTAGAAGGCGGCGGCGCGGCCCTCGTCGGGTACCCACAACGAGGCGTAGACGATGTCCCCCTGCTGCGCCGGCACGCCCTGATCGGGGGTCGGCGCCGCTAGCGGGGTCTGCACCATCCAGCGGTGACCGAACGGGTCGACGATCGTGGCGCCCCGGTGGCCGTGGTCCTCGTAGACCTCACGGGTCAGTTCGGCGCCGGCCGCGACGGCGGTCGCGACGGTGGCGTCGACGTCGGGCACGCGCAGGACGAGGCTGACCGCCGCGGCCCCCGAGGTCGGCGCGACATGGCCGATCTCGGGATACTCGTCGGCCATGTACAGGAGACCGGAGCCCACCTCGAGCTCGACGTGACCGATCCGATCGTCGGGCATCACGATCGGCTCGTGGACCACGCGGGCCCCGAACACGTCGATGTACCAGTCGATCGCCCGGCGGGCATCGCTGACGGCGAGGTAGGGGATGGCCGCTCCGGCCGGGAGATCGGTCGGCAGGGCGGACGGGGCGGTAGCAGTCGTGGTGGACATGGGTGCTCCTCTCGAGCTGGACGCGGGCAGGCCGAGCGCGATCAGCAGGCGGGCCCGCAGCTGGTTGGCGAAACCGGTGTCGGGGGCCACGGGCCGGATCGGCTGGCGGAGGGCGTCGAAGGGATCAGTCATCTCGGTCCTCTTCGCAATAGACGCGGCGGAAGGCCGCCTTGGACCGACCGAGCAGCGCCTCGGTGGCGTGGACGCTGCGTTGGAGCAGCGTCGCGACCTCGGCCACGGGCAGATCGTCGACGTAGCGCAGCGTGAGGGCGGCTCGGTGCTGGGGGGCGAGCTCGGCCAGGGTCGCCTGGGCCCGCAGGGCGTCGATGTGCACGTCCCACGGATCGACCGAGGTCGGCCCGTCGTCGGCCACCGCGGCCAGCTTGCGCTCCTCGCGTCCCTGGCGCCGCCAGTGGTCGGCGAGCTTGTGACGGGCCACCCCGATCAGCCAGGCCGTCGACATCGGGTCGGGAGGCGCACCGGACTGCACCGCCTTGACCGCGGCCAGGAACGTCTCCGCGGTCAGGTCCTGGGCCACCGGCGCCTGGCCGCAGCGGGCCAGCAGGTAGCCGTAGACCTCCGGCAGCGCGTGGTCGTAGAGCGCGAGCAGCGCGGCGCCGGCCGCCTGGGCCGGTCCCTCGGTGCGCTCAGGCTCGCCGCTCACACCCCATCATCGCCCGGGCCGCCCGAACTCCGTCGGTCGAATGCCCAGTTTCCGTAGGTACCTCAGCTGTTGCCGGCGGTCAGGATCTGGAAGATCTTGCGCAGCTCGTCGTTCGGGCCGTCGGGGACGTCGTAGCCGTCCTCGTTGCGGATGTCGCCCCAGTGGTCGCGCACGTCCTCGACGGTGAGCTCGGGGTTGTAGTAGCCCGGCGTCAGCCCGATGAAGAACCGGGCGACCAGACCACCGGCCACCGAGTAGATCTCGCCGGACACGTCGACCTCTTCGGAAGCGAGCCAGCACACGACCGGGGTGACCAGCTTCGGGTCGAGGTTGTCGCCGACCGCGCCGAGCAGCTCCTCGGTCATGCGGGTCTTGGCCACCGGGGCGATGGCGTTGGCCTTGATGTTGTGCTTGCGCCCCTCGTTGGCCAGCACCCGGGTGAACCCGACCAGGCCCATCTTGGCGGCCGCGTAGTTCGACTGGCCGAAGTTGCCGAGGATGCCGGAGTTCGACGAGGTGTTCACGATGCGCCCGTAGCCCTTCTCGCGCATGATCACGTACGCGGGCTGGGTCACGTAGAACGCGCCGAGCAGGTGCACCGAGATCACCGGCTCGAGCAGTTCCGGTGTCATGTTGTGGAACGTCTTGTCGCGCAGGATGCCGGCGTTGTTGATGACGATGTCGACCGTGCCGAACGCATCGACCGCGGTCTGCACGACGGCCTTGCCGCCGTCGGCGGTGGCCACGCTGTTCACGTCGGCCACGGCCTCGCCACCCAGGTCGTTGATCTCCTTGGCAGTGGTGTGGGCCGGACCTTCGGCGCCGCCTTCGCCGCTGACCGAGCCGCCGAGGTCGTTGACCACGATCCGAGCACCACGGCGGGCCAGCTCGAGCGCGTGCTCGCGGCCCAGCCCGCCACCGGCGCCGGTGATGATGGCGACCTTGCCGTCGTAGCCGATGTCTGCCATGTCGTGCCTCACTTGGTCGGTCGGATCCCGAGAACGGCAGGCAGGCTACCGATCTGGGTGTCCGGCGCCGAAATCAGGTCGGCAGCGAGACACCCAGCTGGTCGGCGGCGTAGGCCTTCAGCCGCTTGTAGTCGACCTTCCCGTTGGGTGCACGGCCGATGGTGTCGATCGACAGGACGTGCTTGGGTGCCTTGAAGGTGGCCAGGCGGTCCTTCACCCACGCGATCAGCTCGTCGGCATCGATCGTGGTGTCCGGTCGCGCCTCGACGACCGCGGTGATCGCCTCCCCGAACTTGTCGTCGGGGACGCCCACGGCGACGGCGTCCTGCACCGTCGGATGCTCCTTCAGGACCTCCTCGACCTCCTCCGGGTAGACCTTCTCGCCGCCGGTGTTGATCACGACCGAACCGCGGCCGAGCAGGGTGAGCGATCCGTCGGCCTCGACGCGGGCGTAGTCGCCGGGGATGGAGTACGTGTCGCCGTCGAGCAGCACGAAGGTGGCCGCCGACTTCTCGGGATCCTTGTAGTAGCCGATCGGCGTCAGGCCCTTGACCGCCACCCGGCCGGCCTGGCCCGACCCCGGCTCGACGTCTCGGCCGTCGTCGTCGATGACACGGGCCGTCTCGCCCAGGCTGAACTTGGCGGTGCTGGCGGCTCGCTGACCCGATGACACCGACGCGCCGAGCCCCAGCGCCTCGGACGACGAGAACACGTCGATCAGCAACATGTTGGGGTTGTGCGCGAGCAGTCGTTGCTTCACCGGCTCGCTCCACATGACGCCCGAGGACGTGACCATGAAGAGGCTGGAGAGATCCCACCGGTCGGGCTCGGCGTCGAGCGCGTTGGCGATGGGCTTGGCGAACGAGTCGCCCACGATGATGAGCGACTGCACGCGCCGCGCCTGGATCTCGTCGAGGATCTCGACCGGGTCGAGCTTGCGGTCGGCCAGCAGCACGACCTGACCGGCGGTGCTGAGCGTGATGAACGTCGTGAACTGGCCGGTGCCGTGCATGAGCGGCGGCGCCGGGAGCAGCGGTTGCCCGGGTCCTTGCTGGGTGAGCAGGGCCCGGACCGCGTCGTAGTCGGCCTCGCCCCGCCAGACGGGGTTGGCGCTCGACACGACCGCCTTGACGAGCGTGTCCTGTCGCCACATCACGCCCTTCGGCATGCCGGTCGTGCCCCCGGTGTACATGAGGAGGATGTCGTCGTCGCCGCGGCCCCACGGCGCCACGACCCGTTCGGTGGGGGTGGCGGTCGCGGCGTCGTAATCGACGGCCCAATCGGGCCGTGGTCCGGCTCCGTCGTCGACCCACAGCCACGTCGCCACCTTGGGGAGGCGACCGCGGATCCGCTCGATCCGCTCGGCGAACGATCCGTGGAACACGACCGCCACCGCGTCGGCGTTGTCCCACAGGTAGACGAGCTCCTCGTCCGCGTACCGGTAGTTCGTGTTGACGGGCACGAGGCCGGCCTTGAAGGCGGCGAACACGGACTCGAGGTACTCGGGGCCGTTGTAGAGGTACTGGGCGACCTTGTCCTGGTGGACGGCCCCCCGGTCGAGCAGCGTGCGGGCCACGCCGTCGGCGCGGCGGTCGAAGTCGTGCCACGTCACGGTGCGCGTGCCTTGGACGACGGCGGGGGCGTCCCCGGCCGTGTCCGCGGCGATCTCCCACAGGGTGGCGAAGTTCCAGGCGGTCATGGTTCCCCTTGTACAGGCGCGCGAGCGGCGCCGAGTCTACGGGCTCGCGTGTATCCGTGGAGCTGCGCGGGCAGCAATCCAGACCTCTCCGCCGCGCGATACTCACGTCATGACGGTCGAAGGGGCTGAGCCTCACGTCGGCCGTCGGCGGTGGATCGGGCGCATGGGCTTGGGCGATTGGCTCATCCTGGGCGCGCTCGCCGTGCTCTCGATGTGGTTCGGCGGAGCGATGTACTTCCGGGCCCACCATCTCGGTTTGCACTGGACCGGTACGGACGGACCGTTCATCGGCGACCAGATGCAGTACCTCGGCTGGATCAGGGACGCGGCGGGCAACCTGCGGATCGGCAACCCCTTTCGCATCGAGCACGGGCCCGAGATGTTCGTGCATCCGGGGCTGGCGATCTCAGGGGTCCTGACCCGCTTCGGGCTTTCGGCGGCGACCAGCTACCTGCTGTGGAAGCCGGTGGCGGTCCTGGTCCTCTTCTTCGGGGTTCGCGCGTTCGTCCATCGGCTGGTGCCCGGGACGTGGGCGCGGCTGGCGGCCCTGGCGCTCGCGCTCATCGGACTGTCGCCCATGCAGGACCTCTACCAACTCCACCTCGCGAACGGCTTGAGCGCCGTCACCGACCGCCTCCTCGGGCTCGAGATGTGGCCGATCCTCTATCTCTGGGGCTATCCGTTCACCGCGCTGGCGGTGGCCCTCATCCCGATCACGCTCCTCCTCGCGGAGCGGACCCGTCGGTGCGCGTCGGTCCCGTGGGCGACGGCGGGCTGTGCGCTGCTGTGCTCGTGGCTGCAACCGTGGCAGGGCGCCACCCTGCTCGCTGTGCTCGTCGGAACCGAGTCGTTGCTGTGGCTCCGGGACCGCACACGGCCCCGGTGGCAGGAGGGTGTGCCGCTGGTGGCGGGTCTCGCGCCGCTCCTCTACTACCAGCTGCTGGGTCACTTCGATTCGGGCTGGCACCTCGCCGGGCTCGTCAACCGCGGCCCCGGTCCCGACTGGTGGCTCCTGCCGCTCTTCCTGCTTCCCATCGTCTTCATCGCGCTGTTCGAGTTCGTGCGGCCCGCGCCGACCTATCAGGAGGTCGCGCTCCGCCTCTGGCTCATGGCTGGCGTCCTCCTGTACACCCTGACCGCGTACAGCTCTCTCGGCACCTACCCACCGCACTTCTTCCAGGGGATGAGCATCCCGATCGCCATCATGACCGTGCGTGTCCTCACCTCGGTGTCGCCGGGCTGGCGACATACCGCCGCCTCCGCGGTCCTGGTCGCGATCCTGGTCGTGTGCGTGGGGGTGCGGGTCGTCCGCGAGGTGGGAACCGATGTGCGGGTGGCGCAGCAGGTCCTCGGCGCGCCGTACTTCATCCAGCCCGACGAGCAGCGCGCGCTCGACTACCTCGACGACGACCCGGCCAGCGGCGGGGTGCTGTCGCGGCTCCGGCTCGGGCAGGCCGTACCCGGCCTCACCGGCCGTCACACCTATGTCGGGATCTCGTCGTGGACGCCGGACTTCCCGCAGCGGACGGCGATGGCCCGTCAGCTCTTCTCCGGGTCGATGAGCTCGGACGAGGCGCGTCGGTTCGTGGAGCAGACCGGCGCTCGCTTCCTGCTGGCCGACTGCGGGACACGGGGAGACCTCCGCCACGCGCTCGGCTCGATGATCTCGACGGTGCACCGGTTCGGGTGCGCCACCGTCTACCAGCTGCGCTGAGTAGCGTTCGGGCCGATGGATTTCGACCTGCCCGCCGAGGACGATCCGCGCCGGCTGGCGGTGCGGACCTGGCTCGATGCGCATCCGCAGCCGTCGGGGCGCGAGCTGGCCGAGGCCGGCTACGTCGCGCCGCACTGGCCCCGACCCTGGGGTCTCGACGCCGATCCGGTGCACCAGCTGATCATCGACGACGAGCTGCGACGCGCCCGCGTGGCCCGCCCGTCGAACCAGATCGGCATCGGATGGGCCGGCCCGACGATCGTGTTCGCCGGTACCCAGGAGCAGAAGGACCGCTATCTCGTGCCGTTGCTCGCGGCCGAGGAGATCTGGTGCCAGCTCTTCAGCGAGCCGGGCGCCGGGCAGCGACCTGGCCAACCTGTCGACGAGGGCGGTGCGCGACGGCGACGAGTGGGTCGTGAACGGACAGAAGGTCTGGACGTCGATGGCGCAGATCGCGCAGTTCGGCATCCTGATCGCGCGGACCAACGCCGACGTGCCGAAGCAGAAGGGCATCTCGTACTTCATCTGCCCCATGGACGCGCCCGGCATCGAGATCCGCCCGATCGTCGAGATGACCGGGTCGGCGTTGTTCAACGAGGTGTTCTTCACCGACGTGCGCCTGCCGGCGGCCAACCTCGTCGGACGAGGTCGACGAGGGCTGGAGCCTGGCGAAGGTGACCCTCGGCAACGAGCGGGTGTCGCTCTCGGGCGGCGGCGCGCTCTGGGGCCTCGGACCGACGGGTGCCGATCTGCTCGAGCTGGTGCGCCGGCAGGGTGGCGTGTCCGATCCGCAACCTCCGCCAGCGGTTGGCCGCGCTCCACATCCACGAGGAGATCCTGCGCCTGATCCGGCTGCGGACGGTCAGCGCCGCCATCGAGGGGCGTGCGCCCGGGCCCGAGGCGTCGATCCGCAAGGTGCTGGCCGACGAGCACGGGCAGGCGATCATGGCGCTCGCCCACGACCTGTGCGGTGCCGAGGGACTGCTCGTCAACCCCCGCCCGCTTGGCGACGACCCCGGTCTCTGGCACTACGGTTGGCTGTTCTCCCAGGCCCTCACCATCGGTGGGGGCACAGGGGACGTGCAGCGCAACATCGTGGCCGAGCGGGTGCTCGGCCTCCCCCACGACGTCGACGTCGAGGTGGGTCTGACCTGGGCCGAGGCCCGCCACACGACCGCCTGATCCTCCCGCCTGATCCTCCCGCTTGGAGCTCCCGCATGGCCCGAAGAAGTGACACCCCCGTCTTTGCGCAGCACCAGAAGGTGGCGGCCGCGCACGACCTGCCGGGGGTGCCGGCCGGCACGACCGGCAAGGTGCTGCTCGTCAACGGGTTCTCGTGGGTGCGCTACCGCGTGCGCTTCGACAACGGCGCCGAGCGCGGCATGTTCGAGCGCGGGCGACCTGACCACGGCCGCGGTGGCCGCGGAGCAGGCCCGAGTGGTCGAGGCCGAGGCCCGCCGCACCGAGCGCGAGGCGGCGCGGGCGGCGCTGCGGGAGCAGGCGCTCGCGCAGGAGGCGGCCCGCAAGTCGGCCGGAGGAGAAGGGAGCGCAGCATGAAGCTGTCGATGCAGGTGTCCTACGCCGGTGGGTTCAAGGAGTCGGCCGCGCAGGTGCGCGACTACGAGTCGGCCGGACTCGACGTCGTATGGGTGGCCGAGGCCTACGGCTACGACGCGCCCAGCTTCATGGGCTACCTGGCCGCCACCACCGAGACGATCAAGATCGGCTCGGCCATCCTGCCGATCTACTCGCGCACGCCGACGCTCATCGCCATGACCGCCGCCGGCATCGACGCGATGAGCGACGGCCGCTGCATCCTCGGCCTGGGCGCGTCGGGCCCGCAGGTGATCGAGGGCTTCCACGGCGTGCCCTACCAGGCGCCGCTCGGCCGGACGCGCGAGATCATCGACATCTGCCACCAGGTGTGGAAGCGCGAGCGGGTCGTCTACGACGGCCGCTACTACACGCTGCCGCTCCCGCCCGAGCAGGGCACCGGCCTCGGCAAGCCGCTCAAGCTGATCACCCATCCCGTGCGCGACTCGATCCCGATCTACGTCGCGTCGCTCGGCCCGAAGAACGTCGAGCATGACCGCCGAGGTGGCCGACGGGTGGCTCCCGCTGTTCTTCGTGCCCGAGCGGGCCAAGGACGTGTGGGGCGACGACCTCGCCGCCGGGGCGGCCAAGCGCTCGGCCGATCTGGGCCCGCTCGAGGTGGTCGCCGGCGGCATGGTGGCCATCGGCGAGGACGCGGCGGCGGTGGCCGAGTTCGCCCGTCCGATGGTGGCGCTCTACGTGGGCGGCATGGGCGCCCGGGGCAAGAACTTCTACAACGACCTGGCCTGCCGGTACGGCTACGAGGCCGAGGCCAAGGAGATCCAGGACCTCTACCTCGACGGCAAGAAGGACGAGGCCGCGGCCAAGGTGCCCGACGAGCTACTGGCCCTCACCAACCTCTGCGGCCCGGAGGGGTGGGTCAAGGAGCGCATCGCCGCCTTCAAGGAGGCCGGCGTCACCATGCTCACGATCACCCCGGTCGGCAACGACCCCATCGGCACGATCGAGAAGCTCAAGGCCTGGTCCGAATAGCGGTCCGCCCGCGCCCGCCTAGCGCTTTCTGTCAGCGCAGCGACGCCTACGGCGTCGCTCGGCTGACAGATTTCGCAGCGAAGGGTCAGATGAGCCGCGCCGGCGCGGGTGAGGGCGGCTTCGGCCTCGGCGACGATCTGGTGGACGAGGTCGCCGGCGGGGACGAGCTCGTGGATGGCGCCCGCGCCCTGACCGCTGGGGAAGAACTCGCGATGCGGGTCGATGCCGGTCGTCGTGCTCGTCGTCGCCGAGGTGGTTGGCGCCGTCCTCCATCGACTTGAGTACCTGGAGGGGGAACCCCTGCAGCTCGTCGGGGTGCTCGTCCCAGTACTGCGTGTAGTCGTTGCGCACGACCCGGCAGGTCTTGCCCGTGTAGGCGCGAGTCACGACGGTGCCGTCCTCGCCGATGGCCAGCAGTGCCTCCTTGTAGCCCGGGACGGCCTGGGCCTCGGGGGTGGCGATGAAGCGCGTGCCCATCCACACGCCGTCGGCGCCGAGCGCGAGCGCGGCGGCGAGGCCGCGGCCGTCGAAGAGTCCGCCGGCCGCGACGACCGGCACCTGGTCGCCGACCGCGTCGACCACCTGCGGCACGAGAGCCATCGTCGCCACCTGGCCGGTGTGGCCGCCCGCCTCGGTGCCCTGGGCGACGACGATGTCGCACCCGGCCGCGACCGCGGCGGTGGCGTGGCGAACCTTGCCGCACATGTTGACCACGAGCACGTTGGCCTTGTGGCACTGCTCGATCACGTCACGGGGCACACCGAGCCCGGCCACGAACACGCGGGCACCGCCGTCGATGATGTCCTGCACCTTCTTCGACATGTCGCCGGGCGCGGCGGTGAGCAGATCGACGCCGAACGGCTTGGCGGTGAGCCCGTTGACGAGGGCGATCTCCTCGACCATCCGCTCGTGGGCCATGGTCGAGGCGCCGAGGCAGCCGAAGCCGCCGGCCTCGCTGACCGCCGCCACCACCCGGTGGTACGACACCCCACCCATGCCGGCCAGCATCACCGGGTGCTCGATCTCGAGGATGTCGGTCAGTCGGGTGCGCATGGCCGGCATCGTAGGCCGCGAGCGGCGTCGGCCCGTCAGCCAGCGGGGACCAGGCCTCGGGCGAAGTGGATCAGCTCCGGGATCCCCACGCCGGTCGTCGTCGGACTGCCGGTGACAGAGCCGTGCCGCGGGGTCGAGGCCGCGTACCAGGTCGACCCGACGTGCCAGAGCACCGTGAAGTTGGCCCAACTAGTGAGTATCACGCCATCGGTGCCGGCGACCTCGATGGAGATCTTGTCCGCGGCCGGGATCAGCTGGCCGTGCCGCTGGCTCGAGCTCCCGTAGGCGAACACGGCCTGGGCCAGGCTGGGCACGAACGTGGCCGGCTGCATGGTCAGGTCGTCGAAGTTGTCCAGGCTGGCGGACAGGACGTCGTCGACGTCGCTTCCCTGGGCTGTGGTGATCGCGGGCCCCTGATAGTCGCACCGCGCTGGCCCGTAGCAGCGCGTCCAGGTGTTGTGGTCGGTCAGCCCCTCGGTCTGCGCCGACCACCCCGGCAGGAGGATCGTCGGGACGAGCAGAGGGGCGTTGTCGAGAAGCGCGACAGGTCGACCGGTGGTGGCATCGACGACCTCCCGATGCCCGAGTGGCTCCGGGAGCCGTACGAGGAACGAGGTGTTCCCGATGAGAGCTGGGCAAGAGATCGGCCCCTGGTCGATCTTTACGAGCTCGACTGAGACCCGCTCCGTCGACGTGCGCACGCGGGAGGCCTGCGGTTCGTCGCACACCCCGCCACCGGACCAGTAGATGACCAGTGCCCGCCCACCGTCGGCAACCCGTGCGGTGGACAGCGCGACCTGCCCTAGGGCGTACCCCGCGGGACGCTTCCAGTCGGCAACGGTCGGCAGCCGCACCGTGGCCGCGGCGACCGACGGCGTAGCCATCGGCGGTGGGGAGGTCGTGACCGTGATCCGAGTCCCGGATCCGTCGGACCGCAGGGCGCCCAATGCCACGGCGACGGCCACCAGCGCGACGACCGACACCGCCGCGACCGTCACCACGCGCGCACGTCGGCGCCGCTGCCGGGCCAGCTCGCCCGCTCGGTCGATGCGCGGCCAGACACCGGGTGCGGGCGGCGGTGCCACCTGCGACTCCAGGGCGTCGCGTACCAGTTCGTCGATCATCGCCATTCCTCCAGTGCGGTCTCGAGCGCGGCCATGCCGCGGTGCAGATGGGTCTTGACCGATCCCTCGCCGATGCCGAGCACGGCTCGCGGTCTCCGTGGTCGAACGGCCGAGCAGGTGCCGCAACGCGACGCGCTCGCGTTGGCGCCGGGGGAGCGCCCGTACTGCCGCGACCACCCGCTGCTGCTCGGCCGAGCCGAGCGCAACCGCCTCGGCCGGCCGGGCGTCCTCGCCGACGGTCGCCGGCACGCGACGAATCACCGCGCGGCGGCGCAGCCCGTCGCGGCAGAGGTTCACCACCGTGGCCTCGACGTAGGTCGCGGCGGTGTCACCGGCGCCTCGCCGGGCCAGGACCCGGGCGAACGCCTCCTGCACAACCTCCTCCGCCTCCACCTGGCGGTCGAGCAGCAGGCGGGCCAGGGCGACCAGGCGGACGTAGTGGGTCCGGAAGATCGACTCGAGCGGCGCGGGTGGGTCCGGGGTGACCGCGTCAGTCGCTGGGACCACCCTCGCGTCGTCGATCACACCAGTTCAGACGATCGAGCCGCCGATCGGTTGACACCACGTGGCTTGCTAGTCCCGCTCGACCTTTCGCAGTCCTCGCTCGGGCGTCCAGGACTCGACGACGAGCTTGGTGGCTTCGGGGTTGAGTCCGGTGATGACGACCTCGGTGATGTCGGCCACGAACATCTCCCCGTCCGGCTGCGGGCCCTCGGCCGACTCGCTCGTGGCCACCGGGCCGGCCGGGATGGCGCGTCCGGTGATCTTCGCCTCGCCCGACCACTCGCTCTCCTTGCCCTCCTCCGGGTGAAAGGTGGGGCCGTGCAGGGCGAAACGGGGATCCCGCCGGAGGTCGTCGCCTTTGCGGGCGCCGGTCATCGAACCGAAGCGAAGGTCGCCGTCCACGAACTCGCACTCGATGCCCGAGATGCGGGGCGAGCCGTCGGCCCGGAGTGTCGCGATCGTCTTGTGGCGCCCGGCGTCGAACAGCCGCTGCACCCGCGCCGCGAAGTCGGGTTCCGTTTCTTCGATCGTCTTCCATGCCGGCACGGCCGCGCAGCGTAGCTCCGGTCAGGTGAGGTTGTGCTCGGCGGTGGCCACGGCGTGGTCGAGGTCACCGAAGCCGACCGAGCCGAGGTCGGGGCGGACCGCCTCGATGGGATCGCGCAGATCGTCGATGTAGCCGAGGGCGTAGGCGCCGCGGGCGTAGCCCATGAGCCGCAACAGGTCCTCGGGCAGCGTCGCCGCCACCTCGTGGGGCACCGAGAGGTACTGGTTCTCCTCCTGGCGCAGCCAGGCCAGGTTGTAGGTGATGTTCAGCCCGACGCGCACGTCGTCGGATCGGTTGGCGCCACCCCCGTGGTACACCGCACCGGTGTAGAAGAGCACCGAGCCGCGCTCCATCTCGGCGGGCGAGCTGTCGGCCTCGGTGTAGCGCTGCCCGTCCGCCGCCCGATGGCTACCGGGGACGACGCGCGTCGCGCCGTTGGCTTCGGTGAACTCGGTCAGCGCCCAGATCGTGTTGCACTGCACCTCGTAGCCGTCCGGGAACGGGAAGAAGTCGAACGCCCACTGATCGCGATGGATGGGCTGGGCCGGCTCGCCGGGACCGATCGCGATGGCCTGCGTGAGGTGCAGCTGGAAGTTGGTGGCGTGGGCCAGCAGTCCGCCCGCGGCCGCGATGCTGAGTGGGTGCATGACCAGCTCACGGCTGGCCGGCACCCGGCCGATGAGCCCGCCGCAGCGGCGCGTGTTGAATCCGCTGAAGTCGTCGGGTCCGGTCGGCGTCACCGCGAGGTGCGGCTCGAGCTCGTCGGCAATCCGGTCGAGCAGCTCGGCGGGGGCCAGGCGGTCGACGATGACGCCGCCGTCCTGCGCGAGCGCGGCGGTCACCGCGTCGGCCCCGGTGTCGGCCGGCAGATGGGCGATGGGCACGGCGGCCTCCGTTCGGATCGGTCGGGCTGGGCACCGTTGTAGCGCGTCAGCCCTGGGCGTAGGCCCCCGAGCCCGTGAGCATGCGCCGGTGCCAGCGCCCGGGTGTGGCCAGGATGGCCCTCGGGTAGTCCTCGAACATCCAGCGGGCGAAGTTGCGCCGGGTCCACGGCGTCGCCGCGGTCGTGTCGAGCACGAGCTGCGCGGCGCGTGGTGAGGCAAGCACACGTCCCAACGCGCCGGCGAGGCGGTGGTCGACGGCCAGCTCGCGCTGCACGATCGACTCGTATCGGGTGGAGGCGACCATCGGTTCGTCGCTGCCGGCCCGGATCACCGACTCTGCCGCCCAGACGCCGGTGGCCAGCGCCTGGCCGATGCCCTCACCCGTCATGGGATCGGTGGCGCCGGCGGCATCGCCCACGAAGAGCACGCGTCCGTCGGCCAGCACGAGGTCGTCGACGCGCGCCGGGATGGGCCAGGCCTTGTGCGGCCCCTCGGGTCGCGCGTCGGGACCGAGCAGTTCGCGCACATGGGGTCGGTCGAGCAGCTCGGGCCAGAGGTGCTTCATGTCGCGGGTGGCGACCCGCCCGCCGCGCAGGATGCCGAAGCCGACGTTGGCCTGGCCGTCACCGACCGGGAACGACCAGAAGTAGCCGGGAAGGAGATCGGCCTCGAACAGGACCCACAGCTCGGTCGCGGCGGCGGGGGACACGTCGGTGAAGTACTGGCGGAACGCGTGCCACTCACCGAGGTAGCCCGGGGCGTCGACGCCGAGCGCCTTGCGCAGGGGCGACCACATGCCGTCCGCGGCGATCGCGTAGTGGGCCTCGATCTCGTCCCGACCGTGGTCGTCACCCGCGCCCGAGGTGTGCAGCCGCACGCGGTCGGCGAGCTGCTCGGCCCCGACCACGCCGACACCCTCCCTGACCTCGGCCCCGCTCTCGCGTGCCAGGTCGACGAGTGCGGCGTCGAGGTCCTGGCGACGCGCCACCGCCGCGAACAGGCCGTCGTGCCGGGGCAGCGGGTAGGTGACGACCCGACCGTTCGGCATGCGCATCACGACGTCCGAGACGGCCCGCCACGACGGCACCGCCGCCGGGTCGAGACCCAGGTCGTCCAGCAGTCGCAGCGCGCCCGCGGTCAGCCCGTCACCGCAGCACTTGTCGCGGGGGAAGCGAGCCTTGTCGAGCACCACGACCCGGCGTCCCGGCCCGGGCCAGCGTGATGGCCGCCGCGCAGCCCGCCGGGCCGGCCCCCACGATGGCGACGTCGCAGCGCTCCACCCCGGCAGGCTACGAGCCGCGGTCCACCCGATCCGAAAACTGGGCGTGCGAACCCGTCACTCAGACGGCTACAGATGCCCAGTTTGCTCAGGCGGGAGGGGGTGGTCGTGCCAGGGGTCCTCGTGGGCGGTCTGCGTGACGGGGTGGCCGTCGAGGTCGTAGTCGACGCCGGGGGTCGGGTCCCACGGGTCGGCCGGGTCGGCGTCCGGGCCGAGGATGGCGTCGGGGCCGGGTTGGGGCACCGTCGAGATCGGGTCGTTGGCCGGGACGGCCTTCGGGTACAGCGCCCACACGGCGGCGGGGATCCGCTTCACGAACTGGTCGGCCAGCCCGAGCAGGATCGGCATCTCGTCGGGCGCGACCTGGTGGCTGGTCAACAGCACGAACCGGCCCATCGTCTCGAAATCGACCGCGCCCTTGGTCTCGAGCAGGAACTGCATCATCTGCGGATCGATCAGCGCGGAGGCGAACCGGCGGTCGTCGCAGGTCACCCGGAACGTGTTGTTGAACTCCTCGGACTCGAAGTGGATCGGGTCACCGGCCAGCCGGTCGAGGACCTCGCCGACCAAGCCGGCGTGGGTGACCCGGAGCTTCGGGAAGGAGCCGTCCGGCTGGGCCATGGCGCAGCTGAACCACTGCCAACGCTCCTGCTCGCGCCCGTATCGGTCGCGGTCGATGCGGTAGAAGCCGTAGTCGAAGACGTGCGTGGGGGACGCGTGGTCGTTCGGCGCGTCGCCATCGAGCCACATGACGCTCTCGATGCGGCGGCCATCCCCTCGCGGAACAGCTTGAAGGCGATGTCGGTCGAACCGAACGGATCGACGGCGGAGAACCGCAGGCCCTTGGCCGCCGCGACGGCCGGGATCTGGGTGAGGCGCTGGTTGCGCCGGAACGCCTTCAGCGCGCCGAAGCCGACGATCGCGAGAGCTCCGAGCACCAACAGGGCATCGATGGCGACCGTCATGGATCAGTCCGGAGGTGGCGGTGGTGGAGGTGGCGGCGGTGCCGGCGCCGCCGTGACCACGGAATCGGGCGTATACGCGGGGTAGGCGGGGGCGGCCGCCGCCGGCCGACCGATCGGCTCGGGAGCGGGCGCGACCGTGCCGGTGCCGCTCGGCACGCCGGGTGCGATCTGCGACTCGGCCGGCGCGTCCGGGGCAACCACGTGGTCGGGGTCGATCAGCAGGTCGATGTGCTCGGCCGTGTCCGGTCGACCGAACAGGAACCCCTGGGCCAGATCGACACCGAGTGTCGACAGCACGGCCGCCTCTTCTTCGGATTCGACGCCCTCGACGATGGCGATCATGCCCAGGTCGTGCGCCAGGTTCGTGACGTGGCGGATGATCGCCTGGTCCTCGTGGCTCATCGCCAGCTCCTGCACGAAGACGCGGTCGATGCGCACGAGGTCGAGACGCATGTCGCGCATCGCGGCGAGCGACGCCATGCCGGTGCCGAAGTTGCCGAGCCCGAGCTTCACGCCGACGTCCTTGAGCCGGCGCAGCGCCGTCCACGTCGACGAGCCGTTGTAGCGCAACGCCTCCTCGGTGATGTCGAGGCAGAGCCGCTCGGGAGGCATCCCCGACGCGGCGAGGATCTGGAGCACCGACTCGTCGAAGTCGGGCATGGCCAGCTGGTGCGCGCCGACGTTGCAGGTGACGAAGAGCGCGGGAGCGGAGGGATGGCTAGCCGACCAGGCCAGCGCCTGGCGACACGTCTCCTCGACGACCCAGCGCCCGACCGGCACGATGAGGCCGGACTTCTCGAGCAGGGGCAGGAAGTCGTGTGGGTACATGACGCCGGTGTTCGTGGCGCCGGGCGCCTGCCAGCGCAACAGCCCCTCGGCGCCGAACAGCTCGTGGGAGCCGGCCCGCACGATCGGCTGCCAGTGGAGCAGGAACTCGTGGTTCTCGAGGGCGGAGTAGAGGCGGGCCTCGTCGATGCGGGTCGTGTAGCGGCCGCGCTTGGTCTCGTCGTGGACGACGTAGACGCCCGGACCGCCGTCGCGAGCCGACACCAGAGCCTGGTGGGCGTCCCGGACGAGCTCGCCGACGGTGGCGTAGGCGTCGCTGGCGATGGCGAGGCCCGCGTGGCAAGCGATCGTGACCTGCTGGTTGCCGAGTGCATACGGCGCACCGATCGTCTCGAGCAGGGCCTTGGCGATCTGGTCGGGCGCGTCGACCGAGGCCACGCCCGGCACGACCACGGCCAGCTCGGCTCCTCCCCAGCGCAGCACCTGGGTTCCCTGCCACCCGAGGCTGTTCAGTCGTTCGCCGGCCGAGCGCAGCACGAAGTCGCCCGCGTCGGGACCGAAGCTGTCGTTGACGTCGCGCAGGGAGTCGAGGTCGAGGAACGCGAGGATCACCCGCGTGCTGTTCGGACGGCTGGCGGCGACGGCGTGGTTCAGCCAGTCGTGCAGCACCGTGCGGGTCGGCAGACCGGTGAGCGCATCGCGGCTGGGGTCGAGCGCCACATCCGGCGCCGAGGCCTGAGGCTTCTGTCGACGGCGACCGAGCACGCCTGCGCGCTCTGATCCGGACGAGCCTTGGTCACTCATCGCGCCCTCTCCCGGGTGACGGAGAGCTCTACTCGTACGCGCTGAGGCGGATCTGCACCTTGGCGAGCAGCTTCTGCAGCTCGGTCTGCTCACCGTCGGCCAAGTGGAGCTCAGTTGCCTGACTGGCCGCCATGATGTCATCTGCGCCGGACACGTCCTCGTTCACCGGGGATTCGAAGCCCCGGTTGGCGTTCCCGAAGCTGAAGCTCTCGAAGGTCTCCTCGACCGGCTCGGGGGCCGGAGGGGGTTGGGCGTAGTCCTCGGCCGTCCTGGCCTCGATGCGCTCGACCTCGGCGATGGGGTCGACCGTGTCGAAGCCCTGGAGCTCGTCGAGCGGGTTCGTCTCGGTGCTGCTCGGCGCCGGATCGAAGGTCGCGGTGCCGGCCCAGTTGTCGTCGTTGTTCCAGCTGTCGGTCCAGTTGCTCGTCTCGGCGACGGGCTCGGCGACGGGCTCGATGGTCGGGGGGGTGGGCGGGATCGCTGGAGCGGGGGCGGCGTCGGGCAGGGCGGTGTAGCTGACCGGCGGGGTCCAGGCGTTGAGGCCGCCGTCGGGGCTCCACGGCGCCAGGGGCTGGCTGGGGGTGAGGTTGCCGACCTGCGTCTCGTCGGCCTGGCTGCGGGCGTCGGCGAACGGATCGCTGGTGTCACCACGACCGAGCCGGAGGGACAGGATGGCCGCGGCGATGCCGAGAAGGATCAGGAAGAGGCCGGCGGTGCGGCTCACGGCGACGGTGACGATGAGGCCGAGGAGGATGACCGCCCCTACCCCGGTGAGGACCTTTGACTCTCTGCTCACGTTTCGATGACCTCCGCCTGCGGCGCTCGGCGCCGACTGGGTGGGCGTGACTGAGGGGCTGGAGCAGCACCTGCTCGGTTTTTCTTATCGGCATGAGGATGCCGATAAGAAGGAAAAAATCTCCCTCAGCCCGTCTCGTCCGCCGCCAGCGGCCGCATCGAGAGCTCTGTTGCCAGCCAGAGGGTCTTTGACAGCGGGAAGAACAGGAGCGGGACCAGCACGGCCACCGGCCCGGCCACCAGGGCCAGGGTGGTGGCCGACACGTCGGGCCAGGTGGCCAGGAAGCCGATGAGGAGGGCCAGGAAGAGGCAGGTGAAGGTCACGATCGTGTTCAGGCCGACACTGCCCGACCAGCTGCCCTCGACCCGCTCGAGGCGTACATGGCACCGGGGGCAGCGCTCGTGCATGTGGAACCAGTGCCGGAAGAGATGACCTCCCCCGCAGACCGGGCAGCGGCGGCGCAGGGCGCGCCAGAACATCGTCCGGGCCGGTGGCGTGGTCCACGTCGTCATCCGATCCATCCTGACGCGTCGCCCGACCCGTCGTCCCCGGCCGCCCGCCCACCATGAAACTAGAACGCGTTATCGTTCGTTGGTGGACATCGACGACACGCCCGAGGAGGCGGCCTTCCGGGCGGAGGCCCGTGCGTGGCTCGAGGCCAACGCGCCGGCCAAGGGCTCGGCGGGCGACTTCTCCGAGGCGTTCTTCGATCACCGCGCGGATGTGGCCGACACGATGCGACGCAACGCGGCGTGGCAGCGCGCGACTGTGGGACGGCGGTTGGGCGGGCATCAGCTATCCGCGCGAGTGGTACGGGCGCGGCGGTTCGCTCACCCACGAGGTGATCTTCGCCGAGGAGTCGAGTGCGTTCGGCGTGATCAGCGGCGCGTTCGCGGTCGCGCATTCGATGGTCGGTCCCGGCCATCCTCGAGCTCGGTACCGACGAGCAACGTCATCGCTTCATCCCCGCGATGCTGCGCGGCGACGAGATGTGGTGCCAACTGTTCAGCGAGCCAGGCGCGGGGAGCGACCTGGCCGGGCTGTCGACCCGGGCGGAACGCGACGGCGACCAGTGGATCGTGAACGGGCAGAAGGTCTGGACGTCGAACGCCGACACCAGCCACTACGGCATCCTCCTGGCCCGCACCGACCCGGACGCGCCGAAGCACCGTGGCATCACCTACTTCCTGGTCGACATGGCCACGCCGGGAATCGAGGTGCGCCCGCTGCGACAGATGACGGGCGAGTCCCACTTCAGCGAGGTGTTCCTGACCGACGTCGCCATCCCCGCCTCGGCCATCCTCGGCGGTCCGGCCGAGCTCGGAAACGGCTGGCGGGCGGCGGTGCACACCCTGGCCAACGAGCGGGCGATGATCGGTGGTTCGCAGTCGATGACCGACATCGGGCCGGTGGTCGAGCTGGCCCGCCGGCTCGGCGCGCTCGACGATCCGGTGGTCCGCCAGGAGCTGGCCGCGGCCCACATCCGCATGCGGATCATCGACTTTCCTCGGCTATCGGGCCCGCACCGCGATCAGCCAGGGCCGCCCGCCGGGTCCCGAGACCTCGGTGGTGAAGCTGGCGTTCTCCGAACCACTTCCGCCAGCTGGCCTCGCTGGCCAAGGCGGTGCAGGGCGCGACCGGCATGCTCGACGACGACGACGGTGGCGCGTCGGTGCTCGGCTGGCGGTTCCTGTTCTCGCCGTCGACCGCCATCGCCGGTGGCACCAACGAAGTGCAGCGCTCGATCATCGGCGAGCGCGTGCTCGGGCTTCCCCGCGAGCAGCAGGCGTCGGAGCCGCCCCGCGCCGAGCGCGACGAACCGCGAGCGCGTCGCGGCCAACCGGTAGGCTCCGGGCGCGATGGCTTCCAGCTCGGACGATCTCGTCGTGGACGACTCGGGAGCTCCCGACGCCGCCGCGCTCGACGGCAACGGGGCGCCGAAGGAAGACCAGCTCACCAAGAGCCAGGCCGCCCGTCGCGGCCGCGTGATCCGGGCCGCGATCGAGCTGGCCGCCGAGGGCGGCTACGAGGC
The DNA here is from genome assembly GCA_963776435.1 of uncultured Microthrixaceae bacterium. Classification (GTDB taxonomy): domain Bacteria; phylum Actinomycetota; class Acidimicrobiia; order Acidimicrobiales; family Acidimicrobilacustridaceae; genus UBA4742. The sequence continues at coordinate 990,553 of CAVZMK010000010.1, read as the reverse complement.
CGTGCAGATGCGCGACGTCGCCGCCCGAGGTCGCGTCGCGCTCGGCACCATCTACCGCTACTTCACCTCGAAGGACCACCTGCTGGCGGCGGCCCAGGTCGAGTGGGTGACCGACCTCGAGCATCGCGTCGGGCAGCGCCCGCCACGGGGCGACACGACCGCCGACCGCATGGTCGAGATCCTCCGCCGGGCCACCCGGGCCATGGAGCGCGAGCCGGCGCTGACCGCTGCGCTGGTCACCGCCATGTCGTCGCCCGATCCCGGCGTGGCCGAGTGCCAGCGCGAGATGGGCCTGGTCATGGGACGCATCCAGGCCAACGCCTTCCCCGAGCAGTTCGACCCGGACATCCAGCAGCGCATCATCGACGCCATCGAGTACATCTGGTTCTCGTCGCTGCTGGCCTGGGCCAACGGCTGGGTCGGCATCGGCGACGCCGGCGAGCGCCTCGCCTCCGCCGCCCACCTCCTGCTCGACCAGTACGACTGATCCCTCCGGTCGGCGAAGCCTCCCAGCTGAGCGGCTTCGCCCTCCGGGTGTCGCTGGCCTGAGCGGCTTCGCTCTGTCCGCCGCGTGCGGCGAGCTGAGGGCTGGGCTTCGACCCTCGTGGGTGATGTCGAGCGGGTCGGCCGGGGATGATGCCGGCGACGAGGTCGGGCAGGAACTCGCGGAGGCGGATCGGGCAGGACCGGTTCGGCGCTGGCCAGCAGGCTGTCGAGGTCCCACCACCGGTGACCGGCGAAGGCGGCGGCCTCGAGCATCTCGAGGCGGGCCGGCCGCACCTCGTGGGCCTCGTCGCACCAGGCGACGTGCACCCGCTCGTGCTGGTCGAAGTGCAGGCCGGCGAAGTCGAACACCGAGTGCTGCGTCCACACGCACGGCCCGATGCGGGCGGTCGTGATGCCGGTCTCCTCGAAGAGCTCGCGCCGGGCGGCGTCCTCGCTCGACTCGTCCCCGTCGATGCCGCCGCCGGGGATCTCCCACCAGGGGGTCTTGGCCCGGTCGACGGGATCGGACGCCGACAGCAGGAGCACCTCGGCGGCGGCGTTCAACAGCACGACGCGGGCGGCCTGGCGTCGCAGCGTGTAGGGGCTCATGGGGACCTCGGGGTCGGGGGACGAGGTCGGCGGCGGGGCTAGACCGGACGGGCCCCGTGGTCGTCGGGTTCGGTCGAGAACGTGGCCACGAGCCCCTCGTAGTGGCTCGGGCCGCTCAACCAGCGGGGCGAGTAGGCGCAGGCCAGGTGGCCCGAGCCGGCCCCGTGGGGTTCGGGGTCGGCGTCACCGTCGGACGGACTGGGGGGATCGGCGTGGACATCCATGGGCGGAACCATCTCCTCGTTGAGCGGGTTGCAGCCGGGATCAAGTGTGCAGGACTTTGGACGGTATCGGCGGTCGGGGGGGTCGAACTGGAGCCTTTCGGTCCATTTGGATCAGTCCTTGGCGCCTGAGAGCTACGGATGGCCTCGCCGTTCGGTGGGGGATGGGCCGCCATCTGGCGCCCGATTCGGCTCAGCCCTCGTCGAGCCACTCGAGCCACAGCGCGTGGGCGTGCATCCACGCCAGGGTCGCGGGTCTCGGCCCGGTCGTGGTCCCAGAGGGCGAGGCCGAGCCGGGTGGGCAGCTCGCCGCTGTCGATGGCTCGGGCCGGCGTCGCCCGGTCCAGCCACGGCACGATCGCCTCGTACTCGGCGGTGATGTAGGCGAGCGGCGCGGCGGGCGGCGATGGCGAGGACCCGCCGGTGGAGCTCCTCCCGGTGCTCGAGGCGGACGTAGGCGAGCACCCAGGTCGAGAGCAGGCAGGCGAGCGTGTCCTCGGGGACGGTGGTCACGGCTTCCTCGAGCACGTCGACGAGGTCGCCCTCCCACAGCTCGGGCGGATCCTCGCGGGCCAGCGCGACGGCCGCCTCGAACGCGCTCGGACGCGCTTGGACGCGTCGGGCCAGATGCAGGCGCGAAGCCAGCGGATGGCGTCGTCGTCGTGCACGTCGACGGGCGCGCGGTCGACGCCGAGGCGCGACACGACCGGCGGCGGGGCGTCGCGCCATCGGGGGTCGGCGCGTGCCCGCGCAGCTCGCACCGCAGCTGCACCGGCGAGTCGGCCGGGTCCGACCGCACCGATCGGCACGTAGTCGATGCGGTAGCGGTCGAACAGGAGGTTGAGGCCCGGCGCTGCGAGCCGAGCTCGACGAGGCCGATCGGGCGGTCGTCGAGCGCTACGCCAGCGCGGCGAGAGCCGGGCGCATCGCCGGCGGATCGCCCGACCTCGTTCGTCTGGACGGAGCGGGTCGACAGCATCGTCTCGATCTCGTCGGCGTGCTCGAGGACGAGCGGCGGAACGACGGCCACACCTCGCGCGTCGGGCGGTCTCCGCGCCGCGTGCGGCGTCCGTGTAGAAGCCGGCGAGCGTCGAGCTGCGGGTCGCGCAGCACGATGTCGTGCACGCAGGCGAAGAACAAGACGGGCGCATGGTTGCGGTTGCAGCCGCGGGCGACGAGCTCGGGGATGACGTCGTCGTGCGCGATCTGCCGGGCGAGGTGCTCGTAGAGCCGGCTGTAGCCGTGGAAGTCGCGGTCGGCGAGGAAGCCGAAGATGCCGGCGACCTTGGCCGCACCCTCGGACTCCGGAGCCGACGTCACGGGCGCAGGCTATCGGGCGGTGCCGTCCGCGATCGGAGACCCTGACGGACCGTCAGATCCGTTGACGGGCGCGTGTATACGATGCCGCCCATGACGGATGCGACGAGCGGCGGCGAGTCCGCCGAAGGCACCCGCGGCGACCTCATCTGGGGCACGACGCCGCGGCTGGTGCGCCAGGCGGCGCTGGCGTTCGCGGGTCGACCGGCGGTGGTCGACGGCGACCTCACGCTCAGCTACGACGATCTCGCCGAAGCGGTGCACCAGGCGGCGCGGGCGTTCATCGCCGCCGGGCTCGAGCCCGGTGACCGCGCCGCGATCTGGGCGCCGAACATCTCCGAGTGGATCGTCGCCGCGCTCGGCCTGCACTCGGCCGGCGGCGTGCTCGTCCCGCTGAACACGCGGTTCAAGGGCCACGAGGCGGGCGACATCCTCGAGCGCAGCGGCGCCCGGCTGCTGTTCACCGTGACCGACTTCCTCGACACCGACTACGTGGTGCTGCTGCGCGACGCGCTCGGTGGACCGGGCGGAGGTCGCCCCGTCGCGGCCCTGCCCGGCCTCGAGCAGATCGTCGTGCTGCGGGGCGCGATCGCCCGACGGCTGCGAGTCGTGGGCGGACTTCCTGCGCGGCGGGTGACGCCACGCCGGCCGAGGCGGCCGACGAGCGGGCGCTGGCCGTCGAGCCCGACGACCTGTCCGACATCCTGTTCACCTCCGGCACCACCGGCACGCCCAAGGGCGTGATGACCACGCACGGCCAGAACCTGCGGGCCTTCCGCGACTGGGCCGAGGTCGTCGGTCTGCGCGAGGGCGACCGCTACCTGATCGTCAACCCGTTCTTCCACGCCTTCGGCTACAAGGCCGGCATCCTCGCGTCGCTGATGATGGGGGCGACGATCCATCCGCAGCTCGTGTTCGACGTGCCGCAGGTGATGGAGCGGGTCGCGGCCGAGCGCATCACGATGCTGCCCGGGCCGCCGACGCTCTACCAGACGATCCTCAACCATCCCGACTTCGCGTCGTTCGACCTGTCGTCGCTGCGCCTCGCGGTCACGGGCGCGGCGGCCATCCCGGTCGAGCTGATCCTGCGCATGCGCCGCGAGCTGCACTTCGAGAACATCATCACCGGCTACGGGCTCACCGAGTCGTGCGGCATCGCCACGATGTGCCGCTACGACGACGACCCCGAGACGATCGCCACGACATCGGGGCGGGCCATCCCCGACCTCGAGGTGATCTGCGTCGACGCCGACGGGCACGAGGTGCCGCGGGGCGAGCCGGGCGAGCTCGTCATCCGCGGCTACACCGTGATGCAGGGCTACCTCGACGACGAGTCCGAGACCGCCGCCACCATCGACGCCGACGGTTGGTTGCACACCGGCGACATCGCGATGATGGACGACGCCGGCTACGTGCGCATCACCGACCGCACCAAGGACATGTTCATCGTCGGTGGGTTCAACGCCTATCCGGCCGAGATCGAGAACCTCATGCTGGCCAACGAGACGATCGCCCAGGTCGCGGTCGTCGGCGTCCCCGACGAGCGCATGGGCGAGGTCGGCGTGGCGTTCGTGGTGCCGCGCCCGGGCGCGACGATCGATCCCGACGAGCTGATCGCCTGGAGCCGCGAGCAGATGGCCAACTACAAGGTGCCCCGCCGGGTCGTGGTGGTCGACGAGCTGCCGCTCAACGCCACCGGCAAGGTGCTCAAGTACGAGCTGCGGGCGCGGGCGGTGGGCTAGGAGGTCCAAGACGATCTAATCTCTCGTCAAGTTTTCGAACGCCGGTTCAAAGTTGCCGGGCGAGGGGGAGAAAGTCGATGCAGAGCCACGATCTCCGGCCGGGACGCCGCGGGTGGACGACCGTCTGGGCGGTCGGCCGTGCTCGTCGCGCTGGTCGCGTCCGCCTGCTCGAGCGGCGGCTCCAGCGGCGCGAGCTCCAACACGCTGCCGCCGGACGGCAAACCGGTGAGCGGCGGGTCGATGGTCGTGAGCGTGGGGATCGAGACGAACGGGTGGAACCCGCACGACGACACCTGGTCACAGTCAGGTGCACTGGTCGGCTCGTCGGTGCTCGAGCCGCTGGCGGCGATGAACAGCAACCTCGACGCCGTGCCGTGGCTCGCCATGTCCTGGAAGCCGAACGCGACCTACACCTCGTACACCCTCGAGCTCCGCCACGGTGTGAAGTTCCAGGACGGCGAGCCGTTCGACGCGGCGGCGGTCAAGGCGAACTTCGACGACCTCTCCAAGGGCACGCTGACGGCCACCACCGACAAGGGGCTCATCGTCAAGACCGAGGTCCTCGAGCCAGTACACGGTCAAGGTCGATCTCGGCCAGCCGTGGGCGGCCTTCCCGAGCAGCTTCCTCGACGGCCAGGAGTCGCTGATGATGGCGCCGGGCATGTTGGCCTCCGCGCACCGCGGGGCCGACCACCCGATCGGGACCGGGCCGTTCACGTTCCGGTCGTGGACGCCGGGCGCCAGCTTCGTCACGTCGCGCAACCCGTCCTACTGGCAGTCGGGCAAGCCCTACCTGAGCTCGCTGACCTTCAAGGTGCTGGCCGACAGCTCGACACAGCAGGCGGCCCTGCAATCGGGTGACATCGACATGGCCCTGACGACGAGCCCGAAGGTGGCCGACACGCTCGAGGGCCAAGGCTTCACCGTCGTGAAGGACTGGGGATCCGAGGCCGGCGCCGCGCTGGCCAACACGCTGCCGACGGTCAACGGCAAGCCCAACCCGCTGGCGAACGTCCACGCCCGGTTGGCGCTCGCCTACGCCACCAACCGTCCGGCCCTCGCCGCGATCGCGGGAAGGGCGTACAGGTAGCCGATTCCCCCTTCCCGAGCAGCAGCAAGTGGGGTCTGCCCGAGGGCCAGGCGGGTTACCCGACCTACGACCTCGACAAGGCCAAGCAGGAGGTCGAGAAGTACAAGACCGACACCGGTGCCTCGTCGCTGGCGGTGACCTTGTCGTCGACGTCGGACCAGGACACGCAGCGGGTGGCCCAGCTCCTCCAGGCGCAGTGGAAGGAAGCCGGGATCACGACCATCATCGCGGCCAGCGAAGGCCAGGCCCTGATCACCGACGTCGTGTTCGGGAAGTTCCAGCTGGCCATCTTCTTGATCTACAGCTCGCCGGACCCGGATCAGAACTGGTACTTCTGGTCGTCGAGCACGGTCGCGCCGTTGGGCAGCGTCAGCATCAACTTCTCCCACTACAAGTCGGCCGCGATCGACGCCGATCTGGCCACCGGGCGCAAGAACGCGGACTTCGCGACCCGCAAGACCGCCTACGACGACCTCATCAAGCAGCTCAACGAGAACGCCCTGAACATCTGGCTGACCGCGACGCCGTACTCGCTGGTCGCGGCCAAGCACGTGCACGGGCTGCGGCCGGCGTCGCAGGTGCCGTTCGGCAACTTCCAGCCGAAGACCTGGCTGGCCGACCTCTGGGTCAGCCAGAGCTGAGCGACGGGGCGCTGTTCAGCGCCGGGCGCGGACCAGACAGTCCAGCGCGGGACGGGCTGCATCCGACACGACGCGCTCGACGGTCTCGGCGCGCTCGACCGTGACCTGGATGCCGGCGGCCGCGAGATCGGCCAGGACATCAGCCGGGGAGTAGAGGACGCTCGGGTCCGACGGTCCACCGACGCCGTCGGTGAGGTTCAGCCGGTCGTGGGCCACGACGAGCAGCGTGCCGGCTGGAGCCAGTGCCCGACCGGCGCGCGTGATGGCCTGACGACGCTGGTCGTCCGGGAGCTGCAGGTAGAACACGATGGCCAGGTCGTACCCCTCGTCGGGCGACTGCCAGGTGGTGGCGTCGGCACAGATCCACTCGACATCGACGCCGCGCTCGGCGGCCATGCGACGGCCCTTCTCGAGGCCGACGTCGGAGAAGTCGACCCCGGTCGGGGTCCACCCGTGCTCGGCGAGCCAGACGGCGTTCCGGCCCTCGCCGCACGCCAGGTCGAGGGCCCGACCGGGAGTCAGCCCGTCGATCTCCTCGACGAGGAAGATGTTGGGATCGTCCTTCCACACGTACTCGGCGGTCGCATACCGCTCGTTCCAGTGCTGCGCGTCCATCGGGCTTCCTTCGGGGTCGTTCGAGGGAGGGGGCTCACGAGACAGAGCAGCGGTTGGGGCCGAGCTCGAGGGTGTGGAGCACGGAGGTCGGAAGATCCGCCTGGCCCATGTTGGCCTTGATGATCGAAACGTAGTTCGGGGGTCGGGGCACGGCGCGGGCGGTCGCCCAGGTCACGAAGGCATCCTCGTCGAGCTGGAGCGGTTCGAGCGTGCGGCGCAGCTCGCCGAGGGGCGCGCCAACGGGTTGGTGCGGGTGCACGGGTACGCCTTCGCTGTAGTGACCGGGCAGCACGACGGTGTCATCGGGCAGGGTGAGGACGCGTTCCTGGAGCGAGCGGTAGAGGTTGTGGGCGAATGCCTCGGCATGGTCGGCCAGGTCGGGTCGCCCGACGCCCTCGACGAAAAGCGTGTCGCCGGTGAGCACGGCGTCGCCGCCCACGAGGTAGGCGGTGGAGCCCATGGTGTGGCCGGGCGTGTGCAGCACAGCCACCGACATCGCAACGCGACCCGGAAGCTCGAACCGGTCGCCGTCGCGCAGCGGCGTGTAGTCGAAGGAGAACGGGTCTGCGGGGTTCAGGTGGAGCGTGGCACCGGTCGCCCCAACCAGATCGCGGGCGCCGGAGAGGTGGTCGGCGTGGAGGTGCGTGTCGAAAACCGTTGTGATGTGCCAGCCGTGGGCGGCCGCGACGTCGAGGTACCGGCTGATCTCGATGGATGGGTCGACGGCATAGGCCTCGTCGCCGGATCCGATCAGGTAGGAGAGGCACCCTTTGCCGCGCCGCCGGATCTGCACGATGGTCGCATCGCCGGCCCGGAGCTCGGCGGTGTCGTACACGACCCCCCACGCCGCCATCCCGCCCGCCAGATCGTGGGCGTCGAAGCCGGCGCGGGTGAGCTCGCTCGTCGCCTGAGCCGAGCGACCGCCGGACGCGCACACCACTACGACCGGTTCGTCGCGGGGGAGCTCACCGACCCGTCGAGTCAGCTCGTGCATCGGGATGTTGACCGCGCCGGGGATGGCCCATTCGGCGACCTCGTCGGGCTCGCGCACGTCGACGATGAACGGCTCGCGGTCGGTGCCCAGGCGGGCGGCCACGTCATCGGCGCTGATCTGCTTGTTCACCCGGAACCTCCTCGCCGCGGTCAGGGACGACCGGTGCACTCCCCAAGGTCCCTCATACCCCCTAGGGTATCCTGGTGGCCGTCCGCGGTGCCCTGAACCGAGGAGATCGTGATGGAGCTGCCCGAGGAGGTCGTCGAGCGACCTGCGCAAGCGACTGCGCCGCGTTGCCGGTCAGGTGCAGGGCATCGAGCGGATGCTCGACGATGGCCGGGAGTGCCGCGATGTCGTCACGCAGATCTCCGCCGCCAACCGGGCCCTCGAACAGGCGGGGTTCCGGCTGGTGAGCGCCGGGCTGACCTACTGCATCTCACATCCCGAACAGGCCGAGGCCGACGGCTATCCCCTCGACGAGGTCGAGAAGATGTTCATGCGCCTCGCGTGACACCTCAAGAAAGGTGCACGGCCAGCGACTCGAGCCCGTGGAGCACGATCGAGTCGCGGTGGGCGGGCGCGCCCCGTCCCAGGCCGGCTCGATCGTCGCGAACCGGTCCAGCAGACGGTCGAAGACGACCTGGCCCTCCGCCCTGCGCGAGCGCGGCCCCGAGGCAGTAGTGGATGCCAGAGCCGAAGCTCATCGGTGCGGGGCCGTCGCGGCCGACATCGAAGCGGTCGGGATGGTCGAAGACGCGCGGGTCACGGTTGGCCGACCCGAGCAGGGTCACGACCTGCTCGCCGGCTACCACCGGGACGCCACGCACGTCGAGATCCTCTAGGGCGGCGCGACCGTCGAGCTGGACCGGGCTGTCCCAACGGAGCAGCTCGTCGACCGCGGTGCGCATGAGTGAGCGGTCGTCCCGGAGCCGCTGGAGCTCGTCAGGATGGTCGAGCAGCGCGACGAGGCCGTTGCCGATCAGGTTGGTCGTCGTCTCGAACCCGGCCGCGAACAACAACATCACCGTCGACAGCAGCTCGTCGTGGCTCAGCCGGTCGCCCTGCTCCTCGACGTGGACGAGCTCGGAGAGCAGGTCGTCGGTCGGGTTGGCGCGTCGCGCGGTGATGAGCTCGTCGAGCCGCGCTCTGATCTCCTTCATCGCGACCTCGGCCGCATCCAGTTGTTCGAGCGTGACGCTGAACTCGAGCGTGACCACGGCGGTCCGCACGAGGGGCTGCAGCTCGGCCCGCTCGGACTGCGGCACGCCCAGCATCTCGCCGATCACCGTCATCGGCAGTGGCAGTGCCAACTCCGCGATCACATCGACGTCCCCGCTGATGCGATCGAGGATCTCGTCGGTCAGCGAGACGATGCTCGGCCGGAGGCGCTCCACGGTCCTCGGAGTGAATGCCTTGGACACGAGGCCCCGCAGGCGAGTGTGGTCAGGCGGGTTGAGCCCGAGCATCGAACGGCGCGTGTCGGAGTCGAAGTCCGGGAACCGGTCGAGCCACTCCCCTTCGGTGAGGCCGTAGCCCTCCCAGGCGTGCCCCAGGTACTCGCTCTTGCCGAACCGCGGATCGCGCAGCACCCATTGGCATTCGTCGTAGCGCCCCACGACGACGAGGCCCATCGCGCTGCGGAAGGCCGGAGCCTGCTCGCGGATCGCGGCATAGCGCGGATAGGGATCGGCCTTCCCCTCCGGCGTCAGCAGGATCTCGGCCAGCAGGGCGTCTGCATCGACGATCGACGTGTCTGCCACCGGGCCTCCTCGGGGTCTCGCCTGCGAGTATCGCAGGTGGCGGCGCCGCGTTTTCACCCGTGCTCGGACCCGACCTAACGTGTCGTCAGATTTCGAACGCCGGTTCAGATCTCTGGTTCGACGGAGACTCGGCGCGAAGGGTGAACGAGTGGACCTGCGGTATTCCGAATCGGACGAGCGCTTCCGGGCCGAGCTGCGCGGCTGGCTGGCCGGCGTGCTGCCGACGCTGCCCGACAAGCCGGGACCCGACGACTGGCCGGCGCGGCGCGAGTACGACACGGGCTGGCAGCGGCAGCTCTTCGACGCCGGCTACGCGGGGATCAACTGGCCCACCGAGTACGGCGGGCGGGGCGCCACGCTCGTCGAGCAGCTGATCTTCCTCGAGGAGACGACCCGAGCCGGCGCGCCCTACGTCGGCGTGAACTTCGTCGGCACGCTGCACGCCGGGCCGACGATCATGGCCGAGGCCAGCCCGGAGCAGCAGGTCCGAGCACCTGCCCCGCATCCTGCGCGGCGACGAGGTGTGGTGCCAGGGCTTCAGCGAGGCCGGCGCCGGCAGCGACCTGGCCTCGCTGTCGTGCAAGGGCGTGCGCGACGGCGACGAGTACGTCGTGACCGGCGAGAAGATCTGGACGAGCTTCGCCCAGGTCGCCGACTGGTGCGAGCTGCTGATCCGCACCGACCCCGAGGCGCCCAAGCACAAGGGCATCACCTGGGTCATGTTCCCGATGGACACGCCCGGCATCGAGATCCGCCCCATCGAGACCATCGTCGGCAGCTCCGAGTTCAGCGAGGTCTTCTTCGACGAGGTGCGCGTGCCGGTGGCCAACCGGGTCGGCCTCGAGAACGACGGCTGGCGGGTCGCCATGGTGACGTTCGGCTTCGAGCGCGGCACCGGCTTCGTGTCCGACCTGGTCGAGACCGACCGGCTGCTGTCCGAGCTGGTCGTGCTGGCCGAGATGGTCACGCGCAACGGCGCCACCGCCTGGGACGACCAGGCGCTGCGGCGCGAGATCGGCCACCTGCAGGCCGAGATGGACGCGCTGTGGGCGCTGACCAAGCGCAACCTCTCGCAGGCGGCGCGCACCGGCGTGCCGGGTCCGCTCGGGTCGGTGGTCAAGGTCGCCTTCTCCGAGCTCTACCAGCGCATCACCGACACGGCGATGCGCGTGCTCGACCGCGGCAGCCTGTCGCGCGACGACCTCGGGCGACTGGCCCTCGGGCCGCGTTCGTCGAGGAGCGCCTGCGCAGCACGTCGTTCACGATCGCGGCCGGCACCAGCCAGATCCAGCGCAACATCGTCGCCGAGCGCATCCTCGGCCTTCCGAGGGAGTAGCGCTCGTGGACTTCGAGCTGAGCGAGGATCAGGTCGCGCTGGCCGGAGGGCGTCCGCAGCTTCTGCACCGGTCGGTTCCCGATCGCGGTCGTGCGCGGCCTGGCCGACGCCGGCGGCGTCGACCGGGCCCGCTGGCGCGAGCTGGCCGACCTCGGGCTCTTCTCCCTCCGGCTGGCCGAGGCCGACGGTGGCGTCGGCCTGGGTTGGACCGACGCGGTGCTCGCGTTCGAGGAGCTGGGACGGGCGCTGGTGCCGGGTCCGCTGGTCTGGACGCACCTGCTGGCCGGCCATGTCGACGGGCGCGGCGGACGGCAGCGTCGTCGTGGGCGCGGTCGACCGCGACGATCCCAGCGGGCTGGTCGAGTACGCCGCGTCGCTCGACGTGCTGGCGGTGCTCGACGAGGCCGGTCTGTGGCTGGTCGATCCCGCCGGTCTCGAGCTCGAGCCGCTTGCCGACGCCGCTCGATCCGCTGACGCCGGTGTCGCGCCTGCGCGGCGCCGCTGCCGCAGGGTGAGCACGCGCTCGGGCCCGACGAGGTCGCCGCGCTCCGCCTCGGCGGCGCGGTGCTGACCGCCGGCCATGGCCCTCGGCGTCGCCGAGGCCAGCACCGACCTGGCCGTGGCCTACGCCAAGGAACGCCAGCAGTTCGGGCGCCCGATCGGCGCGTTCCAGGCGCTCAAGCACCTGATGGCCGACATGTTCGTGCGGGCCGAGCTGGCCCGCGGCGCCGTCTACGCCGCCGGCGTGACGCTCGACGACCCGGTGGTCGGCTCGGTCGAACGGGCCGTCGCGGGCGCCAAGATCACCGCCGGCGAGGCGGCCATCGGCAACGGCAAGACCTGCGTCCAGGTCCACGGCGGCATGGGCTACACGTGGGAGGTCGACGCCCACCTGCTGCTGAAGCGGGCCTACGTCCTCGAGGCCGCCTTCGGTGGTCGCGACGAATGGGCCGACGCGCTGGCCGACCTGCTCACCACCGGGTGACCCTGGCCCGCGGCGGTGCCACACTGACGCCGTGGGGATGTCGCCGACGGTCCTGGTGCGACGGGGGCTGGTCAAGCGCTGCCCGGTCTGCGGCGGCGGCCACCTCTTCCGCCACTGGGTGAGCATGGCCGAGGACTGCCCGCAGTGCGGCCTGCACTTCTACCGCGCGCCGGGTCAGTGGATGGGCTCGTGGTTCATCAACCTGTGCGTCGACCAGGCCGCCATCGTCCTGGTGATCGTGATCGCGGTGGCGGCGACCTATCCCAACCCCAACATGTGGGTGGTCGGCGGCCTCGGCGCGATCATCGCCGTCGGGCTGCCGTTCGTCTTCTTCCCGTTCTCGCGCACGATCTGGACGGCCCTCGACCTGATCGCCCACCCGCTCGATCTCGACGACGGCGTCGCGCCCGGGTTCGAGCTCGACTTCGACCACCAACCCCAGGCCGGACCCGCGCGGCTAGCCGGAGCTACTTCTTCGTGGTGGTCGGAGTGGTCGTCGGCGCGGCCGTGGTCGTGGTCGTCGCCAGCGTCGTCGTGGTGGTGATGATCACCGTGGTCGTCGTCGCGACCGGTGGCGCCCGTACCCGCGATGGTCGTCGACGTCGACGACGTCGTCGTGGTGGACGGAGCGTGCGGGTCGAACACGGTGACCGTGAAGGTCGCCGCGTGCAGCACCGGCGCGCCCGGCTTCGGGCTCTTGTAGTAGAGGCGGATCGTGGTCGTGCCGTAGCCGCGGCCGCCGTAGAGCATCACCTGCTCGACGTTGCGGCTGTGCGGGGCGTTGCGGAACGCGCTGCCGATCGACAGCAGGATGGTCCGGTTCGGCGGCGCGGCCGGCTGCCAGCTCAGTCCCGAGCGGGGATCGGCCCGCAGCGCGATCACGAACTCGCGGCCGATGGCGACCCGGATGGGCTTGGACGGGTCGGTGTAGACGGGCGGCGCGGGCGCGGCGACGGCCGGTCGGTCCGCCGTGGTCGTCGCGCTGGGTGCCGCCGCCCCGTTCGAGCTGCAGGCGGTGAGGGTGAGCGCGGCGAGGAGGGTGGACGCGGCCAACACGAGCCCGGTCCGCCGAACACCAGGGTGGTGGGGTGACGAGTGGATGGGGGCAGTATGGCCCGCCGTCAAGGGGGGAAGGGCCGCGAGAACGTGTTCTAGAATCGGTGTTCGTGGATTTCGACGACACCCCCGAGGAGGCCGCGTTCCGGGCCGAGGCCCGGGCGTTCCTCGAGGCGCACGCCTCGCTGCAAGACCGGCAGCGACGCCGACTGGTCGCGGGGCACGGTGGCCACCGATCCGGTCGTGCAGGCCGACTACCTCCGGCGCGTGCCGCGAGTGGCAGGCCACGCTCTACGACAACGGCTGGGCCGGCATCACCTGGCCCAAGGCCTTCGGCGGTCGCGGCGGCACGCCGGCGACTCGATCATCTTCAACCAGGAGGCGGCGGCGCTACGACGTCACCACCGGCTTCATCGGCGCCGCCCAGCAGCTGGTCGGCCCGCCGCTCATGCGCCACGGCACGCCCGAGCAGCAGGCCCGCTACCTCGGTCCGCTGCTGCGGGGCGACGAGACTGTGGTGCCAGCTGTTCAGCGAGCCGGGCGCCGGCTGCGACCTGGCGCGCGCTCGGCACCCGGGCGGTCCGCGACGGCGACGAGTGGGTCGTCAACGGCCAGAAGGTGTGGACCTCCGAGGCCCAGCACGCCGACTTCGGCATCCTGATCGCCCGCACCGATCCCGACGCGCCCAAGCACCAGGGCATCACGTTCTTCATCGTCGACATGCGCACGCCCGGGCATCGACATCCGGCCGCTGGTGCAGGCCACCGGGCTGTCGCACTTCAACGAGGTGTTCCTGACCGACGTCGCGCATCCCGGCGGCCAACGTGGTCGGCGAGGTCAACGGGGGCTGGACGGTGGCCCGCACCACGCTGGCCAGCGAGTCCGGCATGATCGGCGGGGCCGGCCAGACGCGCACCTTCGAGGCGGTGATCGAGCTGGCCCGGGCCAGTGCGGTCGGACCGACGACCCGGTGATCCGGCAGCGCCTCGCCGACGTCTACATCCGCGAGCGGATCCTGACGTTCCTGCGCTGGCGCATGCAGACGGCGGTCATGCACCAGCGAGGCACGCCGCCCGATCCCGTCGGTGCTCAAGAACTTCTTCACCCGTCGCTGTCGCGGCGGGTCGAGCTGGCCGTCGACCTCGAGGGCGCGGCCGGCATGCTGGCCGGACACGACGCCCCCAGGACGGCTTCTGGCAGATGCAGGTGATGGCGCCAGTTCGCGTCGCGCATCGGTGGCGGCACCAACGAGGTGCACCGCAACATGATCGGCGAGCGGGCGCTCGGCCTGCCGGCCGAGCCACGGGCCGACAAGGACGTGCCCTGGCGCGACCTGTCCCGGTCGTGAGCGACGGCCCGCCGGGGAGCCGAGCGGTGCCGACGAGAAGGTCGTCGGCTACGGCAGCCCGGTCGACGCGGCGGACGCGGCCAAGGAGGCGACCCGCCACGGGCTGCTGGCGACGGGATTCGACAGGGGATCGGCCAACCTGATCTCCCGGCTCGGCCTGGCGCCGGGCTGGCACGTGCTGGAGGTGGGCGCCGGCGGCGGGTCGCTGGCGCGGTGGGTGGCCGACGCGGTCGGGCCGGACGGATCGGTGCTGGCCACCGACGTCGACCTGCAGTTCGTCGGCGAGCAGCCCGGCCAACGTCGAGGTCCGGCGGCACGACATCGTCCGTGACCCGCTGCCGGCGGACCACTTCGATCTCGTGCACGCCCGGGCGGTGCTCCAGCACGTGGCCGAACGTGAGCAGGCGCTGGCCAACATGGTCGCCGCCACCCGACCGGGTGGCTGGGTGGTCGTCGAGGACGTCGACTGGCTGGTGTTCGAGAGCCAGTCGCTGCCCGAGCCGTTCGCCACGCTGTCGCGCACCACGCTGGCCCGGTCGGTCACCACCTACGGCTACGACGGTCACTGGGGCCGGCGGATGCTCGGCGCCATGGTCGAGGCCGGCCTCGAGTCAGGTCGACTCGCGGGGCAAGGTCGTGACGATGCACGGCGGGACCCCGTCGGCCGAGTGGTACGTGCTGGCGCTCGAGCGGGCGGCTCCGACGCTCGTCGAGGAGGGGGTCCTGGACGAGGCACTGGTCACCGAGGCGCTGGCGCAGGCCCGCGATCCGGAGTTCCGGGTGCTGGGTCCGTTGACCATCAGCGCATGGGGACGTCGACCCGGCGGGTCCGCGAAGGCGGTCTGACCAGCGGCGACGGGCCCCGGTGTGGCATCGCCCGCGGACGCTGCGAGAATGTCGGCGTGACCACCACGAAGTACCGCTGGCGCCTGGGCCCGCGTGAGCCGCGCCATCCGGGTGTTCGTGCTGACGGTCGTCGTGGTGTTCTTCGTGCCCGGGGTGATCAGCTCCGACATCAGCTTGTGGTGGCGGGCGGTGTGCCTCGTCGGTCTGGTGACCGCCGTGCTCGCCATCCGGACCGTGGTCGGGCCCGTCCTGATCGTGCGGGCCGAGGGGTTGCGGGTGCAGAAGCTGTGGCCGTACCGCCGCGACATCCCCTGGTACCGCATTCTGGCCACCGACGTGGTGCCCGGGTTCTGGAACCTCGAGCTCGAGCTGAACTCCGGCGAACGGGTCGAGCTGCCTCCGGTCGACGACCTCAACGCGCTCTACGACGAGATCGAGCGCCACCGCACCGCCCTCGACGCCTGACTCGCCTTCCCCTCAGTGGATGAGGGCCTGGGCCTGGTCGACGACGATCGGCACGGTGCTGGCGCGGGTGACCGGGCCGAGACCTCCGGCGTCCCCGGTCGACGCGGTCCAGGTGACGCGGTAGGTCACCGTGGCGGTGAGGTTGAAGTGGCCGGCGACCTCGAAGAGATGGGTGCAATCGCTGTGTTGGGTCTCGGCCGGACGGCGAGGGTCGTACGGCGTGCCCCGACCGCGGCAGGTGACCGAGGAGCCGTCGTCGAGCGTCCACGTGACGGTCGTCGGCGTGGCGGTGACGGTGGAGGTCACCCCGCCGAGCGTGGCCGACGCCTGCAACGGTCGCCACGGGCCGGCGACCCACAGCCAGGTCGCGACGCCGACGAGCTGACGCGCGCCGATCGGCGGGCTGAGGCCGATGGCAGGAGGGCGCAGGGGGAGGAGGCGCTCGGCGTTGGCGGCCGCCTGGGCGGGATCGTCGATGCCGGGGACCGGGTCGGCCGGGTCGAACACGAAGACGGCCGAGTGGGCCAGGTTGTTGTCGTCGTCCCAACAGAGGAGGGCGACGACCTGATGGGGCTTGGGCACAATGGGACCTCGACTGGTGTCGGCCTCGAGTTGGGTGCCACCCACCTCGGCCCTCGTGGCGTAGTAGTGGCAGGTCCAGGTTCCGGACCGGCCACGGCCCGTGTGCACGATGCGATGCAACTCCCCGCCCGGCCCCGTCACCACGATCGCCTCCGGCGTCCCGTTCACGATGCCCCCGCCAGGGGTCGGTGGGTCGTTGCCGTCTCGCCGGCCGTGCCTGCGCGCGCAGCGACGCAGTCGCGAAG
This sequence comes from uncultured Microthrixaceae bacterium, assembly GCA_963776435.1. Taxonomy (GTDB): domain Bacteria; phylum Actinomycetota; class Acidimicrobiia; order Acidimicrobiales; family Acidimicrobilacustridaceae; genus UBA4742. Next base: position 974,215 of record CAVZMK010000010.1, on the reverse strand, counting down.
AGCGCACAGGCGACGCGATCCAGACGGCCCCGATCCGCGCATCGTCTGCGCCCGGCCAGTCTTCGCGAAGTCGTGTGATCGCTCACCTTCCATGCGCCCGCCTTCGGCACAACATGTCCTGCCGAGATCAGCTGCGTCACACGTCGCATCGTTCAGATCCGGCCCGTCCTGCGGTCAACAAGCTACGACGCATCGTCGATCGCGCAGTCGATGATGGACGGCGGCCGCTGCTGCCCGAGAAGTTGCCAGTCGCTGATGTCGGTAGCGACTCGGCTCGCGGGAGCCTCGAATGACCTCGCCTTCGAGCCTGGTGCTCCGCATGATCTGACCGCGCATCCAACAAGCTGCGCACCAGTGTCGACCTCTGCGAGACGGGGGTCGTTGGGGTTCGGCGGGTTGTTCGCGGCCAGCCAGACCTGCCAGAAGCGTTGGTACGCGGCGAGCACCGCGGTCTTCGGGTCCGGCGCGGTGGTCGACGTCGCGCTGATCGAGGTGGCGCTTCCATGCGCCTGAGGGGTCGAGTGGCCGGCACAGGCGGAGGCGAGTGCGGCGACCGTCAGGACGACGATCGGTCGCCGCATCGCCCGCCAGGGACGTCGGTGCGTTCGCATCGGGGTGTCCGCCTCCGCCTGTGCCGTGGTGCAGGGAATCCGCCGCCCCGCGTGGCCAACCTAGGGCCTGAAATATCCCGAAACAAGAGGGAAACCACTTGTAAGTATCCGACTAAATCGCTTAGATCGTGCGGTTGACCACGTGAGAGGTGGTGAACGGTACGAAGTAGAGACCTGACCGAGGGAGTCGGCCGCGTTGTCACACCTGCTCGGCAGCATGGCCGGCATGTCCAGCCACGAGATCGACCGACCATCGACTCGATCGTGTCGCCAGCACGGGGTGTTCCGGCGCGCCGGCAGGCGAGCGACGCCGGCATGACGTCCGCATGATCGACATCCGGCTGGCCGTCGGTGCCTGGATCGGGTTGGCGCGCGGCGATCTACGCGCTCGCCGCACACCCGGCCACGTGGCGACGGCAGCTCAAGGCCGCCGAGTTGAGCGTTCCCGGCGCGGCGTGTCACATCGCGCAGCCGCGGCGCTTCACGGCCTCGAGGGTTTCCGACCGGGACGCATCGAGCTGACGGCAGCGCCGACGTCGTCAGGTCGCAGTCCGTTCGCCGTCGTGCATCGGCGCGCCAGTGTTCCGATGACCTCGATCGATGGCATCGCAGTCGACGACGCTTCCCGCCGTGCTCGTCGACCTCGCCGGTCAGCTCCCGGTTGCGAGGTGGTCGGCAGTAGTCGACGACGCCGTCGTCAATCAGCGACGTCTCGCCTCGACGATCTCCGTTGCGAGTACGAGCTGCTCGCTCCGACGAAGTGTCGAGGCATCGGGCTGGTGCGGTGGCTGCTCGATGATCGTGTCGACGGCGGGCTCCCCGCCGCGAACGAGCTCGAGCGGGCGCTGCGCCCGGTGCTCGACGATCCCCGGGCCTGCCCGCCGCGGAACTCACCAGGCCGCCTTTCCGTGGTGGCCGATGCGCCCTTCCGGGTGGACGCGTTCCTTCCCGCGATTCGGCGCGATCGTCGAGGCTGACGGGCGACGCTGGCACACCCGCGAGGCCGACTTCGAACGGGATCGGGCCCGTGACCACCTGGCGCAGCGGCACGGCTACGAGGTGACGCGGTTCACCTACCGCCAGCTTGTCGACGCTCCCGACTACGCCCTCGGGGTGCTGCTCGACATCGCCAGACGGGCAGTCCGCGGCCTAGTTCGTGCGCCGACCACGTCCGGTGGGGGAGTTTCAGCACGATACTGGCGCTAGCAACCGCGAAGGCCGGTGTCAGATGCGACGGTCGCGGTCGGCCCAGTAGGGATCGCGGAGCTTGCGCTTGTAGAGCTTGCCGTTCGGGTCGCGGGGCAGCTCGGCCACGAAGTCGATGGTCTTCGGGCGCTTGTAGCTCGGCCAGGTTCTCCCGGCAGAACGCGAGGATCTCGTCGCGCAGCGCGTCGTCGGCCGTCGACCCCCTCGGCCGGCTGGACGACCGCCTTGATCTCCTCGCCCCAGTCCTCGTTGGGGATGCCGAAGACGGCCACGTCGCCGATCTTCGGGAAGGTCAGCAGCGTGCCCTCGATCTCGGCGGGGTAGATGTTCACGCCGCCCGAGATGATCATGTCGGACTTGCGGTCCTTGAGGAACAGGTAGCCGTCCTCGTCGAGCAGGCCCCAGTCGCCGACGGTGAAGAAGCCGTCGGTGCGGTTGTCCTCGGTCTTCTTGGGGTCGCCCTTGTACTCGAAGTTGGCCGGTGACGAGGCTCATGTAGACGGTGCCCTCGGTCCCGGCCGGCACCTGCGCGTTGCTCGTCGTCGAGGATGCGGATCTCCGAGCCCGGCCAAGCCTTGCCCACCGTGCCCGGCTTGCCCATCCACTCCTGCGCGGTGACGATCGTGCCGCCGCCCTCGGTCGCCGCGTAGTACTCCATGATCGCGTCGCCCCACCACTCGATCATGCGGCGCTTGATCTCCGGGGGGCACGGCGCCGCGGCGTGCACCATGCAGCGCAGCGACGACATGTCGTAGGAGCCGCGCACGTCGTCGGGCAGGGCCAGCAGCCGGTGGAACTGGGTCGGCACCATGTGGCTGGTCGTGACCTTGTGCCGGTCGATCAGCTCGAGCATCCCCTCGGGGCTCCACTTGTCCATCAGCACCACCGGGTGGCCCATGTGCAGGGCGTTGGCCGTCCACATCAGCACGGCGGTGTGGTAGAGCGGCGAACCCGGTGATGTGCACGTGGCCGTCGAGCGGTTGCACGCCGAACATGCCCTGGAAGCCGCTGTACAGCTCGCCCAGCACGTCGGGATCGATGTCGACGAGGGCGCGCTTGACGCCCTTGGGTCGGCCGGTCGTGCCGGACGTGTAGTGCATCGGCGCGCCGGCGATGCGGTTGTCGGGCGCCGTCGTCGGTTGCTCGTCGGTGAGCTCGGCGAACGGGCGGAAGCCGTCGACCGCGCCGATCGCGAACCGGTGGTCGGCGGGCACGTCGATCTCGGCCGCCGCCTTCTCGAGCTCAGCCGGCGAACCGCTCGTGGCCCAGCAGCACCTTGGCGTCGCTGTCGTTGACGATGTAGGCGATCTCGGGCCCGACGAGGTGGTGGTTGATGGGCGTGATGTAGAGGCCGATCTGGGTCGCGCCGAGGTAGTACTCGAGCATCTCGAGCCCGTTGGGGACGACGCAGGCGACGGTGTCGCCCACCTCGCAGCCGAGCGCCCGCAGCCCGTGGCTGACCTGGTTGGCGGCGGCGAGCAGCTCGCCGGCGGTGTGCTCCGTGCCGTCCGGGGCGACCAGCGCCACGCGGTCCGGGTCGGCCTGCGCCATCCTCCAGAAGCCCAGCTCGGTCATCGTGCGATCCCCTTGTCTCACAGCCATTTGGCCCGCGCCGCCTGGCGCGAAGTAGAACGTGTTGCAGTAGTGTCCCAAGCTAGTCCGGCCGGCGGCCCACTCGATGCCGCCGGGCCGCCAGATCGAGTCGAGCAGGTCCGAGACCAGGGGGAAATCATGCGCGCAGCGGTCCTACGGAACACCGGGGACGAGCTCCTCGAGATCGTCGACGGCATCGAGTCGGCGCCCGCTCGGGGCCACCGACGTGCGGGTCGAGATCAAGGCCACCGGCGTGTGCCACTCCGACGTGCACGCGCATGAACGGCAGCCTCCCCCAGGGTGTGCCGTTCGTGCCGGGCCACGAGGGTGCGGGCATCGTGACCGAGGTGGGCAGCGACGTGACCGGCGTGGCGGTCGGTGACCACGTGATCGTCGCCTGGTCGCCGCCGTGCGGGAAGTGCATCGCCTGCGTCGACCAGAAGTCGCCGCACCTCTGCGTGATGATCCAGTTCGCGGTGGCCGGCACGCCGCGGTTCAAGGAGGGCGACACCGACCTGTTCGGCATGGCCGGGTTCGGCACGTTCGCCGAGTCGCTGGTCGTCCCGCAGGAAGGCGCCATCAAGATCGACGACGACGTGCCGTTCGAGATCGCCTCGCTGATCGGCTGCGGCGTGACCACCGGCGTCGGCGCCGCGATCAACACCGCCAAGGTGACCCCGGGTTCGACCTGCGTGGTCATCGGCTGCGGCGGCGTCGGCATCAGCGTGATCCAGGGCTGCCGCATCGCCGGCGCCTCGGTCATCGTGGCGGTCGACCTCAACGACGAGAAGCTCGAGACGGCCAAGCGGTTCGGCGCCACCCACGCGGTGCAAGCCCGACGACCTGGCCACGGCGCAGGGCGAGCTCACCGGCGGGGCCGGCGGGTTCGACTTCACCTTCGAGGCCATCGGCCTGCCCCAGACGGTCCGCGCCGCCTACGACAGCGCCCGCCGCGGCGGCACTGTCACCGTGGTCGGCGTGGGCGGCTTCGACAAGATGGTCGAGTTCAACATGTTCGAGCTGTTCTTCAACGAGAAGACGATCCACGGCTCGTACTACGGCTCGGCCGACGTGCGCTCCGACTTCAACCGCCTGCTGCGGCTCTGGAAGACCGGCCGCCTCGACCTCGAGGGCATGATCAGCCAGCGGATCAAGATCGACGACGTGAACGACGCCATCGCCAAGATGCTGCGCGGGGAGACCATCCGCAGCGTCATCGAGTTCTGAGGAGCGACGTGAGCCCGACCCCCGAGGGCGAGGTCCTCTCCGCGCCCAACATCATCGAGTATCCGTTCAGCCGCACGACGGGACCCGTGATCGGTGCCTTCATGACCGGGCTGCGCGAGGGCGTGGTGCTCGGCATCAAGGCCAGCGACGGCCGGGTGCTCGTGCCGCCGCCCGAGTACGACGCCGACACCGCCGAGCCGCTGACCGAGCTGGTCGAGGTCGGCGACGAGGGTGAGGTGTTGACGTGGGCGTGGATCGCCCAGCCGCTGGAGTCGCCAGCCCCTCGACCACCCCTTCGCCTGGGCGCTGGTGCGCCTCGACGGCGCCGACACGGGCATGCTGCACGCCGTCGACGCCGGATCGCCCGAGGCCATGTCCACCGGCATGCGGGTGAAGGTCCGCTGGCGGGCCGAGCGCGAGGGCAGCATCACCGACATCGAGTGCTTCGAGCCGGCTGGAGGTGCGGCATGACCGACGTCGTCCTGCCCGATCGACTGGCCGGTGTCGAGCTCGTGCGCAGCATCCGCACGCCCGCCCGCCTCGAGTACACGTTCACCGCCGGCGAGGCCACGTCGCGGTTCCTGCGCGGCCTCGCCAGAAGAAGATCCTCGGCCAGCGCTGCCCCGAGTGCGGCAAGGTCTACGTGCCGGCGCGGGGCGCGTGCCCGACCGACGGCGTGCCCACCGCGCGACGAGCGTCGAGCTGCCCCACGCGGCACCGTCACCACGTTCTGCGTCGTGAACGTGCCGTTCGACGGCCAGGCCATGGAGCTGCCCTACGTGTGCGCGCTCATCCTGCTCGACGGCGCCGACATCCCGTTCATGCACCTCATCCAGGAGATGCCGGCCGCCGAGGTCCACATGGGCATGCGCGTCGAGGCCGTCTGGGTGCCGGACGACGAGCTGGGACCCACGCTCGAGAGCATCAGGTACTTCCGTCCGACCGGTGAGCCCGACGCCGACTACGAGACCTACAAGGACAACGTCTGATGGCCGCGTCAGAGATGTCGCCATCGTCGCCTTCGCCCAGACGCCGCTCGTGCGCAGGAGGAGGCGCACAACGAGGTCGAGATGCTGATGCCCATCGTCGGTCGAGGTGCTCGGCAAGGCCGGGCTGGCCCACGACGAGATCGGCTTCGTCTGCTCGGGCAGCTCCGACTACCTGGCCGGGCAGGCCTTCTCGTTCGTCATGACGCTCGACGCGTCGGGCCGTGGCCGCCGATCTCCGAGTCCCACGTCGAGATGGACGGCGCCTGGGCGCTCTACGAGGCCTGGGTGAAGATGCAGACCGGCAACGTCGACACCGCGCTCGTCTACTCGTTCGGCAAGTCGTCGCCCGGCGACATCCGCCGGGTGCTGACCCGCCAGCTCGACCCGTACTACCTCGGCCCGCTCTGGCCCGACTCGGTGTCCCTCGCCGCGCTGCAGGCGCGGGCGTGCCTCGACGCCGGGGTCGTGACCGAGGCCGACATGGCCGAGGTGGCCGCCCGCAGCCGCCAGGCGGCCGGCGTCGAACCCGTTCGCGCAGCTCACGTCGAGCGCCGACGGCCGACGCGCTGCTCGCCGAGCCGATGTTCGTCGATCCGCTGCGCAAGCACGACTGCCCGCCGATCACCGACGGCGGCGCCGCCATCGTGCTGGCCGCCGGCGACGTGGCCCGCGAGCTGTGCGAGCGCCCGGCGTGGATCCGCGGCATCGACCATCGCATCGAGCCGCACGACCTCGGGCTGCGCGACCTCACGCGCTCGGTGTCGACCGAGCTGGCCGCGGCGAAGGCCGGCGTGGCCGACGGCAAGGTCGACCTGGCCGAGCTGCACGCGCCGTTCACCCACCAGGAGCTGATCCTGCGCGAGGCGCTCGGGCTCGGCGACGACACGGTCGTCAACCCGTCGGGCGGCGCGCTGCGCCGCCAACCCGGTGATGGTCGCCGGGCTCGATCCGCATCGGCGAGGCGGCCACCCGCATCAGCGCGCGGCGAGGCCGACCGGGCGGTGGCCCACGCCACGTCGGGCCCGTGCCTGCAACAGAACCTGGTCTGCGTCCTGGAGGGTGAGTGAATGGCTGAGCGCATCGCGGTCGTCGGCATCGGCCAGACCAAGCACGAGTCGACACGCGGCGACGTCTCGATCGCCGGGCTCGTGCGCGAGGCCGCGCAGCGGGCGCTCGACGACGCGCAGTACGACGTGGTCCGACATCGACGCCGTCGTCATCGGCAAGGCGCCCGACATGTTCGAGGGCGTGATGATGCCCGAGCTGTACCTGGCCGACGCGCTCGGCGCGGTGGGCAAGCCGATGTTCCGCGTGCACACCGCCGGCAGCGTCGGCGGCTCGACCGCGATCGTGGCGTCCGACCTCATCCAGTCGGGCATCCACGAGCGGTGCTCACCGTCGCGTTCGAGAAGCAGTGCGAGAGCGACGCCATGTGGGCGCTGTCGCTGCCGATCCCGTTCCAGCCGCCGATGCACGCCGGCGCCGGCGGCTACTTCGCGCCGCTCATCCGCGCCTACATGCGGCGCTCCGGCGCGCCCGACCACATCGGCATCCTGGTGGCGGTCAAGGACCGCCTGAACGCGCTGAAGAACCCGTACGCGCACCTGCACGACGAGACCATCACGCTTCGAGACGGTGCGCGACTCGATGATGCTGTGGGACCCGATCCGCTACTCCGAGACCTGCCCGTCGTCCGACGGCGCCTGCGCCATGGTGCTCACCGACGAGGCGGGCGGCGACGCGGCGGCCCGAGCCCGCCGGCCTGGGTGCACGGCACGGCGATGCGCAGCGAGCCGACGATGTTCGCCGGGCGCGACACCGTCACGCCGAGGCCGGCAAGGACTGCGCCAAGGACGTCTACGCGCAGGCCGGCATCACCAACCCCCGCGAGCAGATCGACGTGGTCGAGATGTACGTGCCGTTCAGCTGGTTCGAGCCGATGTGGCTCGAGAACCTCGGCTTCGCGGCCGAGGGCGAGGGCTGGAAGATGATCGAGGACGGCGCCACCCAGATGACCGGCGACCTGCCGGTCAACTGCTCGGGTGGCGTGCTGTCGTCCAACCCGATCGGCGCCTCGGGCATGCTGCGCTTCGCCGAGGCGGCCATGCAGGTGCGCGGCCAGGCCGGCGAGCACCAGATCGACGGCGCCCGCACCGCCCTCGGCCACGCCTACGGCGGCGGCTCGCAGTTCTTCTCCATGTGGGTGGTCGGCGCCGACAAGCCCTGATTCCGCGCGTCCGGCGCGTCGGGTCCTGTCACCGGGCGCGCCCCCAGCTCGCTTCGCTGTCGTGAGGGCTTGTGCGCCCCGGCGCCACCCGGCGGCCTAGGCCAGAGCTTCAGGACTCGTCGGGCGTTTTCGCGGAGGAACTTGGGCCAGACCTCGTCCTTGAAGCCGACGTTGGGCATGTCGGACCAGATGCGGTCGTAGGTCAGCCCGGCGGGGAAGTAGCCGGCGTAGATGATCTTGTCGGCGCCGCGGGTGTTGGCGTAGTCGATGATCGCCTTGGGGTAGTGCTTGGGCGCGAACGCGCTGGTGGAGTAGTAGAGGTTCGGCCACTTGAGCATGAGCTTCACGGCGAGGTCGGTCCACGGTTCGCAGCCGTGGCGCGTGACGAAGGTGAGCTCGGGGAAGAACCAGCAGACCTCGTCGATGTGCTCGACCTTCTGCGGTTCAAACGGGACGCGGGGCCCAGGAATGCCTGCGCACGAGAAGATCGGGATGTCCAGCTCGCAGCACTTCGCGTAGATCGGGTAGTAGCGCTTGTCGTTGATCGCGACCTGCACGCCCGCCGGGAACGTGGTCACGGCCTTGATGTCCCACTTCGTGTGCATGTCGACGATGAGCCGCACCGCGTCCATGCCGTCGTTGGGGTCGACGGCCACGCTGGCGAAGAAGCGGTCCGGATGCTGCATGAGGGCCCGCTCGGCGTCCTCGTGGTCGCGCCCCACGCCGATCATGCCGCGCTCGATGCCGAAGCGGTCGAGGTTGTCCACCACGACCGCAACCGGGTCGACGTTGTCCTCGAGGTCGGCCGGGACGTCCTTGAACATGTACTGGGCCGGGAACGACATGCCCTTGCTCTCCTCGTCCCGCAGGTGCGGAGCCAGGAACTTGTAGACGTCCTTGCGGTTGCGGCTCGGGAACCCGAGGAAGGTCTCGATCACCGGTATCCCGGTCGGCATGGCCATGGACCGATCCTAGAACACGTTCTCGTTTCTGCCCGACGAGCGCGGCCCGTACGCTCCAGCGGTGCACGCCAGGTTCCTGCCCAGGTGGGAGGTCGGTGACGTCGGCGGGTCGGTCGTCGTCGTCGACGTGCTGCGCGCCTTCACCTCGGGGGCCTACGCGTTCGGCTCCGGTGCCCGGTCGATCCACCTGGTGGGGTCGGTCGACGAGGCGTTGGCTTACAAGGCCGCCCACCCCGGCGTGCTCGCGATGGGTGAGTCCGGTGGGGAGCGCCAGGACGGCTTCGACTTCTCCAACTCGCCGGTCGAGGTGGCGGCGGCCGACCTGACGGGACGGGACCTCGTGCAACGCACCGGCGCCGGCGTGCAGGGGGCGCTGGCGGCGCAGTCGGCCGATCGGCTGTGGTGCGCCAGCCTCGTCTGTGCCTCCGCCACCGCGGTAGCCGTCGACTCGGCCGGCCTCGGGACGCCCACCTACGTGATCTCGGGCCGATTCCCCGACTCGACCGAGCATTCGGGATCGGACGACCTGCTCACCGCCGAGCTGATCGAACGGGCCCGCCTCGGCCGCGATCTCGAGATCGAGGCGACGGCGCGAGCCCTCGCCGCCTCGGACGAAGCCGCCCACACGCTCGCGCTGGGCCCGCCCCACGTGGACCCGCGTGACGTCGAGTTCGCATCGCGCGTCGACCGGTTCGACTTCGCCATGGAGGTCGTCCGCACCCCCGGCGGGCTCTTCCTCGCGCCGATCCCACAGCCCGTCGTTCGGTAGCGTTCGACGATGACATCGGTGCGCCCGATCTCCTGCGGCTGGCTCACGACTGACGCCGGTTTGATGATCGCTGGGGAGTCGGGCGACTTCCGCATGCCGGTGCCCGCGTTCGTGGTCGACCACCCCGAGGGCCTCGTCCTGTTCGACACGGGCCTGCATCCCGAGATCGCCGAGTCGCCGGCTCGCATGCGTGGGCTCGACGCCTTCTTCACGCCCGAGCTCACGCCGCACGGCAGCGTCGGGCCCGGCCTCGTCGCCGCGGGCTACGACCCGTCCGACGTGGCCGTGATCGTCGCCAGCCATCTGCACTTCGACCACTGCGGCGGCATCGTCGAGGTGCCCGACGCTCGACTCGTCGTGCAGCGGGCGGAATGGGATGCCGCCCAGGACGAGGAGGCGCAGGCGTCGGGTGCGTACGACCCGGCCGACTTCGAGCTCGGCCACGACGTCCAGCTGCTCGACGGTCCGCTCGACCTGTTCGGCGACGGCGCGGTGCAGATCGTGCCGACGCCGGGCCACACGGCCGGCCACCAGTCGATCGTCGTCGACGGCCGGCTCGTCCTCGTGGGCGACGCCTGCTACTGCCAGCTCGCGCTCGACACCGACACGCTCCCACCGATCCGCCACGACGCCGAGCGCCAGCTGCAGTCGTTCGCCTGGCTCCGCGGTCAGGTCGCCCTGGGACGCGTCCTCGTCTACTCCCACGACCTCGCCCAGTGGGAGGCGCTGCCCGCCAGCCTGTGACGGGGGTCAGGTCGCCGCGAGCGCACCCATCTTGTTGGCGATGCTGGCCGTGCGGCGGTGTTCGCGGATCACGTTGGCATCGAGCCCGTTGGTCAGGTAGCAGAACGAGAGGCCCGAGTCGGGATCGGCGAAGGCGATCTGCCCGCCCGCGCCCGCGTGTCCGAACGTCCGCGGCGACATCTTGTAGCCGAAGCCGCGCAGCGCCGCGTCGCGGCCCTCGCCGGCGATCACGGTGCCGAGGGCGCGGTTCGACGGGACGTGGGTGAGCGGGTCGGGCAGCACGCCGTGCACCTCACGGGTGCCGGCCGCCAGCCACGCGGGGTCCCACAGGCCGCCTGGGTTGTGCAGGAGGGCCTGGTAGTAGAGGGCGAGATCGGCCGCCGTCGAGATGCCGCCGCCGCCCGGCACGCCGAGCGCGCGGATGTCGGGTCGGTTGAAGGCGAGGAGAGCCGCCTCGGTCACCTCGCCCTGGAGCGCCTCGAGGGTGAGGCCCGGGACACCGAACGCAGCTTCGAGCTCGTCTGAGGTCGGCGGCTCGCCGCACGAGATCAGGTCGTTGATGTCCTCCTGCTCGTCGGGCGGGACACCCAGCCGCAGCCGGCTCAGCCCGAGTGGGTCGAGGACGCGCTCGCGGATGAAGGTCAGGTAGTCGGTGCCGCTCAGACGCTCGATGAGCTCGGCGATGACCCAGTGGGCCGAGGTCGGGTGGTACTCGAATCGGGTTCCCGGCTCCCAGTTCAGCCGCCACCGCGAGAAGCGGTCGAGGCGTTGCTCGCGGGTCGTGTCCTTCACGAGGTCGAGCGGCGCGTACGGGAAGCCGCTCTCGTGCAGGAGGAGCTGGCGGATGGTGATCACGTCCTTGCCGTTCGTGGCGAACTCGGGGATCACCTCGGCCACGCGCTGGTCGGGCGACACCGCTCCCTCGCCCAGCAGCAGCCAGAACGCGCCGACCACCAGCGCCTTGGTGCACGAGAAGATGACGTAACGGCTGTCGACGGGCGCGGCACCGATCGTCTCGTAGGCGACGAGCTCGTCCCCGGCGGCGACCGCGACCTGGCAGGACGGCAGGAGGCCCTCGTCGACCTCGCGCCGGCAGCGCTCGAGCAACTCGGCCAGTGGGTCCACGATCCGGCACGGTAGCCGCGGCGCGCGATGGGCGCGGTGGTACCGTCGCTCGCCGTGACCGAGACCCGGGCCCCACGCGCGTATGCTCCGGCGCGGCTGCTCGAACAGGCGCTGCTGCTGGTCGCGCTCCTGTCGCTCCTGCTCGCGGTCGTGGTGGGGTTCGTGCCGGTGACCAACCCGGGCGTCCAGTCCTGCGGCAGCCCGTTCGTGTTCTCGTGGCACACGAGCAACGACGTCGTGCTCCCGGCCCCCGGGTCGCCGACGGCGCCGCCCAACGATGTGCAGCTGTTGGCTCAGGTGCCGTGCCATAAGCGCGTCGACTCGCGCCTGCTCCTCTCCGGGCTGGCGGTGGTCGTCACGGTCGTGGCCGGGCTGGCCGGTGCGCTGATCGGCTTGTTCGACGATCGGTCCCGCTACCGCTCGTCGCCGCGCTTCGAGGTCTACCTGCGCGAGCGTCCGGCGGAGGCACCTTCGGATCCATGGGACCAACCCGTCATCCCCGTCCACGATCTCGGGGAGCGGCTGCCCGACATCGAGTGGCGTGAGGTGCGCGTCGTGGTGTGGGTGGGCATCCTCGCGGTCGTCGCGCTCGTGTGGCTCGGTCCGTGGAGCGACGTCCGCCACGCCGTCGAGCACATGCGACTGGGCTGGGTGGTGGCCGCCGCGGTGCTCGTCGCCCTGACCTACCTGCTGGCCGCCGGCGGTGTGGTGGCCGCCACCGACGGGCCCGACGGCCGTCGCCGGTCCTTCCTGCCCGTGCTGGCGACCTCGGTCGCTGCCTCGTTCACCGGTCGGCTTCTTCCCGAGTACGGGACGGCAGGTCTGGCGGTGCACCAGCTCGTGCGTTCGGGCGAGGACCGGCGCACCGCACTCGACCGGCTGACCGCGCTCGATTCGGTGGCGCCGTTGGTGCACACCGCGGTGCTGGTCCTCGTCGGAGTGGTCGCGGCGAGCGTGGCCCACACCAGCGGTGACGCGCTCCATTGGGAGTGGGCCGTGTGGCTGGCCGTGCTGGTCGGTGTCGTCGTCGGGTTGGTCGACGCCCCCCGCCGCTACGCCACGCTGGTGGTGCGACCCGATCGGCGCTCGCTGGCGCGGCTCGGTCGCCTCACCAGCGACCCGGTGCGGCTGGGGGGCATGGTCGCGTCGGCGCTCGCCCTCGCGCTCGTCAACGGACTCGTGGTCCTGGTGGCGACGCGGGCGTTCGGCTCGGCCGCCCCGGCCGCCCCGGTGCTGCTGGTCGGGCTGCTGCTGCCGGTGATCGTGGTGGTCGCCCCCACGCCTGACGGGGCCGGCCTGGTCGAGGCGAGCCTCGTCGTCGGCCTGGTCTGGGCCGGCGTCGACGCGGGCGCAGCGGTGGCCGCGATGGTGCTCGTGCGACTGGTGACGTTCTGGATCCCGATGCTGCCGGGATGGATCGTGCTGCGGCGCCTCGTGCGCAGCGGCGACCTCTGACCGAGACCGACCGACGGCTCAGGCGTCGGGGCGGTACTTGGCCGAAGCGGTCCGCTCGGGCTTGATGAACACCGGCTGGCCGTCACCGGACGGTGGGCCGGCCGCCCAGACGTCGCGGGACGTGTCGATGCCGTCGGCGTAGAACTGCGAGTACCACTTGCGGAACTTCATGAACGGCGGGTCGGTGTCGGCCAGCGCGGGGCGCACCACGTGCGCCTTGTTCTCCCAGATCGGCCGGTCCTCCTCGAACTGCTTGCACACCTCGGCCACGAACGCGTCGCCCACGGTCGAGGTGGTGGCCGCGTCGCCGACCTTGCGGGTCCGGAAGCTGAAGCGGACCTCCGACTGGCCGAGGTCGACGGGGATGGCTGCGCCCACCAGCAGCGTGTCGACGATGCCGCTGAAGCGCGTGATGGCGAAGCCGGGGCCCTGGTTGTCGACGTCGATGCGTCCGTCGACGACGCCTCGTGGGGTCGGGAAGCGCTGGATCGAGCGCATCCGCGTGCGCACGCCGTCGACGTCGTAGCTCTGGATCTCCGGCACGATGGCGGTGTTGTGCACGTAGCGGAAGTGCGGGCCGTCGACCGAGTTCTCGGCCATCTCCTGGCAGGCGGCAGACACCCGGAACACGACGTTGGTCCACTCGGAGAAGTCGGGGTCGTCGAGCTCGACCGGCGGCTCGATCTCGTAGGTCGGCTCGAGGTCGTGGGGGTGGTACCAGGCCAGCACGAAGGGGCCGAACTCCCGCACGGCGTAGGTGCGGATGCGGGCCCGCTGGTTGACGCGGTTGCCGTACGGGATGAGCGTGTTGCAGCCCTCGGTGTCGAACTGCCAGCCGTGGAACGGGCAGACGAGCTCGTCGCCCTCGACGTGGCCGCCGTAGCCGAAGTGGGCGCCGAGGTGCGGGCAGTAGGCGTCGTTGAGGTGCGCGGCGCCGTGCTCGTCGCGCCAGAGGGCGAGGTGGCGCCCGAAGTAGTAGCGGGGCAGGACCGTCGCCCACGCCGAGCTCGTCGGTCCACGCGACCTGGAACCATCCGCAGGGCAGCCCGAAGGGGTACCGCGGCTCGTCGGGGCCGGTCTCGGGCCGGATCGGATCGGCGGCCGGGCGGGCCGTCGAGGGGGTCGGGCGAGTCGATCGTCTCGGTCATCGTGTTCCTCGCTCGTCGAGCTTGAGCACCCGTCGCGCGTTCTCGCGCAGGAACTTCGGCCACACCTCGTCCTTGAGCGGGACGTTCGGCAGCTCGCGGATGATCCGGTCGAGACTGAGGCCCATCGGGAAGTAGCCGGCGTACATGATCTTGTCGGCGCCGCGCGTGTTGGCGTAGTCGATGATCGCCTTCGGGTAGTACTTCGGGGCGAACGCGCTGCGTCGAGTAGTAGAGGTTCGGCCACTTCAGCATCAGCTTCACCGCCAGGTCGGTCCACGGCTCGCAGCCGTGGCGCATGACGAAGCGCAGCTCGGGGAAGAACCAGCACACCTCGTCGACCAGCTCCATGTGCTGGCACGCCATCGGCACCCGCGGACCCGGCACGCCGACGCACACGAAGATCGGGATGTCGAGCTCGACGCACTTGGCGTAGATCGGGTACATCCGCTTGTCGTTGATCGGGACCTGCGGGTTGCAGCCGGCCGGGAAGACCTGCGCGCTCGACCGCGCCGTGTCTCGACGGCCCGCTCGAGGTCGCGCACCGCGTCCATGCCGCGGTTCGGGTCGACGCTGGCCGAGGACGAGGAACCGGTCCGGGTGCTCACGCAGCGCCCGGCCCGTCTCGCCCTTGGTGACGTAGCCGACCATGGCCTGGTCGATGCCGTGGCGGTCCATCTCCGAGATCACGAAGGCGACGTTGTCGTCCTGGTCGCCGTCGTCCGGGACGTCCTTGAACATGTACTCGACCGGGAACTCGAACTCGTCACGGCTCTCGTGGTCGCGCACGAGCGGCTTCAAGAAGGCGTACCAGTCCTTCTTGGGACCGTCGGGGATGCCGAGCATCAGGTCGATGATGCCGACGTCAGGCAGGGTCATCCTGCAAGTATAGAACAGGTTCTAGTTTGTGTGCCGTGGCCCGTTCGGGCGGGAAATGCGCACGCCCGCCCGGATCGCGGGCGGGCGTGGCCACGCAGGGGCAGGGAGGGAGACCGGGCCCTGCGCGATCTTTGGGAGCCGCAGTCAGGCGGCGGGCTGCACCTCGTCGTAGGGCAGGCCGGCCTGGAGCTCGGACACCCAGGCCTCGAACTCGAGCTCGCTGGCCCGGCGCCGGTAGGCGGTGGCCAGGGGGCTCGTCAGCGACCGCGCCTGGTGGCGCAGGCTGTGGGCCCGCTGACGGAGCACGTGGGACTGCTCGACCAGTTCGTGATCGATCTCGATGACGTTGTGCATGTTGGCTCCCTCTGGACGGCGGACCGGCGGAGGGCCCGCTTGCGACCTGGATCGCCACCGCCCGGGGGGAGCGGGGGCGTCACCAGTTACCAACCCTTCGACGCGCCCGTGTAGTCCGGTTCAGGCTGTGGCGTTGGTCACGCCGAGCTCGTCGACCTTGCCGTAGCGCCGGCGGAACAGGATCGACGCGGCCAGCCCGGCGGGCAGCGGCAGCCAGTAGGAGACGACCCGGTAGGCCAGGGTGGCGAGCAGGGCGTCGGATGCATGGATGCCGGCGGCCACGAGGGCGGTCGTGAGCCCGAGCTCGACGAAGCCGAGGCCACCGGGCGTGATCGGGATCATCGACAGCACGGCCGCGGCACCGTAGGCGAGCAGGATCAAGCTGAGCTTCGGCTTCGCCCCGGTCACCGCATAGATGGCCGCGACCAGCGCGAGGTAGTCGAGCCCCCAGTTGCCGACCGCCGCCGCGAGCGCGGTGCGCCACCTCGGGCCGAGGGTGGCCACCATGATGTCGCGCTGCATCACGATGCCCGCCGCGGTCGGTCCACCCGAGATCTGCTCGGCCGGGCGACCGTGGTGCAGCTTCGGCCCGGCCCACTGCCGCACGGGCCCGATCACGTGGCGCAGGAGCCAGCCCGCGACCCGTTCGACGGTCTCCCCGACGGCATCGAGGGGCCGATCGAAGCGCACGAGCGTGAAGACGATCCCGAACAGGACGAGGAACAGCAGCGCCCCGCCCCAGGCGATCACCGCGAGGTCGCCCGGGCACCGGGCGCGGTGAGGATCGATCCGATGAGCGCCACGACCGGCAGCGCGAGCAGCACGCCGTTCGACACGATCGAGGTCGCGGCCAGGGCGGCGCCGGCGGTCGCCCGGTTCACGCCCGACACCGACAGCATCCGGTAGCCGGTCGCCGCGCCCACGGCCGCGCCGCCCGGCACGACCTTGCTGACCGCGTTGGAGGTCAGCTGGGCGGTGGCGGCCACGAA
This sequence comes from uncultured Microthrixaceae bacterium, assembly GCA_963776435.1. Classification (GTDB taxonomy): domain Bacteria; phylum Actinomycetota; class Acidimicrobiia; order Acidimicrobiales; family Acidimicrobilacustridaceae; genus UBA4742. The sequence continues at coordinate 957,940 of CAVZMK010000010.1, read as the reverse complement.
CCAGGTGACCTGCGGGAGCGCGGTGCGGGTGAGCTTCCACTGGCAGGCGAAGCTGCCCGGCCTCGAGGGGCAGGATCACCACGAACCACCACTTGATCGACGTCAGCTTCGGGATCTGCTCCCACACGTCGAGCAGCTGGGGGAGCAGGAAGTAGAGGGTGACGGCGGTGACGCCGAGCAGGAAGATGCGCAGCAGGATCCGCGTGCGCGACGCCGGCGGTGGGGGCGAACCCTCGGGCGGCACGGACGCGGGGGTGGTCGCCCCGAGCGTGGACTCGCGCAGGGGGCCGGCCAGCATGCCCCGCGGGGGATCAGACCCGTCGCCGAGCTCCGGGTCCATGGGCGGGCGCGGTCATCGACGCAACGTTAGGGCGCCGTCGTGCCCACGCGGCCCAGCGTCCCGCGCCCGGCTCGGGGCCGCCGGCGTCGGGCTCAGCCGAGGGCGCCGCTGGCCCGCACCTCGGCGATGCGGGCGGCGTCCCAGCCGAGCACGTCGGCCAGCACGGCGTCGGTCTGCTCGCCCACCGTCGGCGCCATCGCCGGCGGCGGCAGCTGCTCCCCCAGGTACTTGATGGGCGTGTGCAGCATGTCGGCGCCATGCTCGGAGGCGGGCAGGAAGCCGAGGCGGTCCTGGAACTGCGGATCGTCACCCAGGTTGGCAGGGGTGTTGACGGGAGCGATCGTGGTGTTGAACTCCTCGCTGAACGCGATCCACTCCGCGCTCGTGCGGGTGCGGAAGATCTTCTCGAGCTCGTCGCGCAGCTCGTGGTCGCCCACCGCGTGGTCGGCGTACTTCGAGCCGGGGTGGCTCTCGAAGAGGTCCGGCCGGCCGACACCCTCGCAGAAGTTCTTCCAGAACTCGCGCTCGCTGGCCATGAAGAGGACGTGTCCATCGGAGGACGCGTACAGCTGGTAGCGCACGCCGTCGTGCATGCCGGCGGTGCCCGGTGCGCGGCGCACGTAGTCGTCGGACTTGTTGCCGGTCACCTCGGACTGCGGGCGCTCGTACGCCTTGTAGCTCTCGCTGCGGTACCAGTCGAAGGCGGCGGCGGCGTCGCTCTGGGCGATCTCCATCTGGCACCCCTCGCCGGTCTCGCGGGCGCGGATGATGCCGGCCAGCACGCCGAGCGCGCCGTAGAGCGGTCCGGCGTTGATGCCGATCGACACGTGGTCGGGGAGGTGGCAGTGGCCCTCGTCGTCGTACTCGGGGATGACGATGCCGGCCCAGGTGTCGTAGGCGACGCCGTGGCTGGGGAGGTTGCGGTAGGGGCCGGTCATGCCGTAGCCGGAGATCGTGCAGAACACGATGCGCGGGTTGACCTCGCGGAGCTCGTCGAACCCCAGGCCGCGGCGGGCGAGCGCGCCGGGCCGCATGGCCTCGATCACCGCGTCGGCGTGGCGGGCCAGCTCGAGGAACGTGGCCGCGCCCTCCTCGGTCTTCAGGTCGAGCACGATGCTGCGCTTGCCCCGGTTGAGGTGGAGGTGCATCAGCGACACGCCCTCGACGATCGGCCACGTCATCTCGCGGATGTAGTCGCCCTGGGGGGACTCGATCTTCACGACGTCGGCGCCGAGGTCGACGAGCGTCGACGTGATGGCGGCCGGGCCCAGCAACGAGGCCTCGATGATGCGGACGCCGGCGAGGGGTGGGGACGAGTTCGTCATGGCCATATCTGACACGACGTCAGATTCGAGGGCAAGACGGGCTCGGGCCGGACACCGGGTGAGGGCGGACGTGCCATGATGACCCGACCGACGGGGTAGTCGGCACAGCGCCAGCCAAGGGGGCCGAGATGCGAGTGGTGGTCGACTTCGACCTGTGCGAGAGCAACGCGATCTGCATGGGGATCGCACCTGAGGTGTTCGAGGTGCGCGACGACGACTTCCTCTACGTGCTTGAACGAGACGCCGCCCGAGGACATGCGACCGAAGATCGAAGAGGCGGTGCAACGCTGCCCCAAGCAGGCCATCTCGATCGTCGAGGAGTGACCTCTCCGATCCGGGCGGCAGGGCGCCTCCAGATGCCCGGATGATCGGTTCGATCGTGGTCGTCGGTGCGTCCCTCGCCGGGATGCACGCCGCCCACACGCTGCGCCGCGAGGGCTTCGACGGGCGCATCTCGGTCGTCGACGCCGACCGCGCCACGCCCTACGACCGTCCACCTCTGTCGAAGCAGGTGCTCGCGGGCGAGTGGGATCCCGATCGGATCGTGCTGCCCGCCGCCAACGAGGATCTCGGACTCGACCTGCACCTCGGCCGGCGGGCCATGGGCCTCGATCGCATCGAGCGGTTCGTGCGTCTCGACGGCGGCGACCGGCTGGGCTTCGACGGGCTCGTGATCGCGACGGGCGCGTCGGCCCGGTGGCTGCCGCGCAGCGAGGAGCTCGACGGCGTGCACGTCCTGCGTTCGCTCGACGACTGCATGCGCCTGCGCGACGGCGCTCGACGAGCACCCGGGTCGGGTCGTCGTCGTCGGAGCCGGCTTCATCGGCGCGGAGGTGGCGGCGACGTGTCGCGGCCGCGGCCTCGACGTCACGCTGCTCGAGGCGGCCGAGGTGCCGCTCGAACGCGCCCTCGGGACCAGGATCGGCGTCGGTCATGGCCGACCTCCACCGCGACCACGGGGTCGACGTGCGGCTGGGCGTCGGCGTCGACGGGCTCGAGGGGACCGACCGGGTCGAAGGGGTCCGGCTGGCCGACGGGACGTTCATCGAGGCCGAGGTCGTCGTCATCGGCATCGGCGTGATGCCCAACGTCGACTGGTTGGCGGGATCGGGGCTCGACGTCGACGACGGCGTCGTCTGCGACGAGACCCTCCTCGCCGCGCCCGGCGTGGTCGCCGCCGGCGACATCGCCCGCTGGCCGTCGGCCCGGTACGGCGAGTACCTCCGCGTCGAGCACTGGGAGACGGCGATCGCCATGGGCGAGGCCGCCGCCCACCGTCTGCTGGTCGAGGACCGACGGCGACGCGCCCGAGCGGTTCGACCCGGTGCCGTGGTTCTGGAGCGACCAGTACGACCGCAAGATCCAGCTGGCCGGCCGGTCGAGTGCCGACGATGTCGTCGAGATCGTCGAAGGTTCGCTCGAGGAACGTCGGTTCGTCGCCCTCTTCGGGCGTGACGGAACGGTCGCCGGTGTGCTGGGCATGAACCGGCCGGCGCACGTCGTCCGTCTCCGGAAGCTGGTCGAGACCCGCGCGCCCTGGGACGAAGGCCTGGCCGAGGCGATGGCGTGACGCTCACATCGCCGTCCGCCGAGCTCGTCGACCACCTCGACGAGCACGGCGTCGTCGTCGGTGCGGTGACCCGCCAGGAGATGCGGGCCCGCAACCTGCGCCACCGATCGGTGGCGATCGTCGTCCTCAGCTCGCGCAAGGAGCTGCTCGTCCACCACCGGGCCGACTGGAAGGACGTCTGGCCCTCGCGCTGGGACCTGGCCTTCGGGGGCGTCGTCGGCGCCGGCGAAGCGTGGGAGGACGCCGCGACGCGGGAGCTCGCTCGAGGAGGCGGGCGTGCAGGTCCCCCTCGAGTACCTCGGCGAGGAGGCCTACGAGGACGACCACGTCCGCGAGCTGGCGCGGGTCTACCTGGCCCGCTGCGACGGTCCGTTCCGCCACGCCGACGGTGAGGTCACCGAGACGGCCTGGGTCGCCGCTCCAGACGCTGTGCGACTGGGTCTCGCTACACGAGCTGTGCCCGGACAACGTGGCGCTGGTGCCGCCCCGGCTCGACGCGCCCTGACGCTCCAGCCCTGCTACTCGCTGGCGATCGGCGTCGAGCATGTCGATGCGCGACGCCCGCCAGGCCGGGAACGAGCGACGCGAGCATCCCGATGAGAAGGCCGATCAGCGCGATGACGCCCATCTCGCGCCACGGCCACGAGAAGGTCTGGCTGCCGGTGAAGAGCGGCTGGGTCACCGCCCAGGCCACGAACAGGCCGAAGGCCATGCCGACGAACGTGCCGTCGGCGGCGAGGATCACCGACTCGGCCCGGATCGAGGTCCGCAGCTGCCGGCGGGACATGCCGACCGAGCGCAGCAGGCCGATCTCGGGCGTGCGCTCGGTGACCGACAGGATGAGCGTGTTCACGATGCCGAACACGGCCATCGCCACGGCGAAGGCGAGCAGGGCGTTGACCGACGAGATGATGAAGTTGAACGCGGACTTCACGAACTGGGCGATGACGTTGCCGGGCTGCACGGAGATGGTCGAGTACGACGCGGTCTCGTCCTCGAGCCGGGTCTGGACCTTGGCCGAGCTGCCCGGACTCGGCGTTGATCGAGATCTTGTTGACGCAGCAGCTGCGGATCGGCCGCGAGCGCGGCCTTCGACGACACGAGGTAGCCGCCGAGGTCGAAGTTGCGCTTGATGATGGCGCCGATGGTGAACTGCCGGGTCACGCCGTTCTTGAAGGTGATCTGGACCGGGCTGCCGAGTTGGGGCAGGAACGCGCCGCGTCCTCCGCCGCCGCCGCCGAAGTCGTTGTTGGTGTAGGCGACCTGGTCGTCGCGCAAGGTGGCCAGGTCGCCCTGTTCGGTCTCGGCGTCGAGCACCTTGCCGACCTGTGCGAAGTCGCCGGCCGACACCCGGTCGCCGAAGTCGCCGCTCGCCGCTGGTCGGTCCGACCCCGACCTCGCCGATCTGGTTGTAGAGCCGCCGTCGACGACGGCGACGCCCGGAGTGGACTCGATGCGGTGCTGCAGATCGGTCGGGATGCCGCCGGTGGTGGTGGACACGGAGAGGTCGGCGCCGTTGAGCTGGTCGGCCTGGGCGACGATCCAGTCGCGGAGGCCACCGCCGGCCGCGGTCACGAACACGACGAGGAACATCGCCGATGATGAGGGCGTTGGCCGTGCTCGCCGTGCGGCCGGGATTGCGCTTGGAGTTGGCCGCGGCGAGCCGCGACGAGCATGCCGAACCGGTTCGAGCATCGAGCCCGACGCCGCTCGCGAAGCCGCTGGCCAGGACCGGACCGCCGATGAGGACGCCGATGAAGAGGAGGACCGGGCCGGCGCCGATCATCAACCCGCTGACCGTGCCGTTGTGGGTGGCCATGCCGACGAGCAGGAGCGACGGCGCCGAGCCCGATGGCGACCAGGCCGAGGACGGCGCGGAACGCGGTTCGTGCCGCTCCGGTCGACCGCGGCCGTGCGCAGCGCCGCCATCGGCTTGGTGCGCGGCGGCCCGGAAGGCGGGGATGGCGGCCGACACCACGGTGACGATGGTGCCTACCACCACGACCTCGACCACCCGGTCGGGGTGCACGTGGAGCGCGATCGAACCGGTGCCGACCAGGTCGGCGACGACGGGACACGGCCTTGCCGAAGAGCAGGAACAGGCCGATCCCGACCAGCATGCCGATCACGCTGGCCACGACGCCGACGACCAGCGCCTCGAGCACGCACGGCCCAGCCGAGCTGCTTGCCGCGTGGCCCCGACGGCCCGCAGCAGGGCGAACTCGCGGACCCGCTGGGTGACCACGATCGAGAAGGTGTTGTAGATGATGAAGATGCCGACGAACAGCGCCACGTAGGCGAAGACCTGGAGCACCGGTGCCGAGCACGTTGGCGATGTCGGCTACCTCGCCGGCCGCCTCCTTGCGGAGATCGTCGCCCGTCCGCACGATGTACCGGTGCCGACGCGTTGCTGCACGGCTGCGGCGAGGGCGGCTCGGTGGTCCCCGGGGTCGGCCTGGATGTAGATCGAGTCGTAGGTGGCCGTGCCGCCGTTGAGGAAGGCGAACGCGTCCTGCCTGGCTCACGACGATGTCGCCGCGCGTGCTGGAGGCGGGCTCGTTGCCGTAGCGGGTGATCCCGACGACCGTGACACGGTGCGCGCCGGTGGCCGTGGCCAGCTCGAGCGAGCTCCCGAGGTGCCATCCGTGGTTGCCGGCCGACAGCTGGTCGACGGTGATCTCGCCGGCCTTCGAGGGGCGCGTCCCTGGACGAACTCGTACGGGCTCGAGCGCGGGCACCGCGACGACGAGTGAGCCCGTGGCCGACTTGAGCACCTTCTTGGTCCCTTGGGTCACGTCGAGGGTGCCGTTGAGGATGCCGGCGACCGCTTTGGCGCCGGGCAGTCCCCTGCACCTGGGCCAGCAACGACGCCGGCAGGCTCGACGTGCTGAGCGAGCGGTTCCGCCCGCGCACCCGCAGCGTCGGGGTCCCGAGCGGGGGTTCGACGGCCGCGTCGACTCCCTTGAGCGCGACGACCGCGTTGGCCTTCGTCGCGGGACCGAGCGAGTCGCTCAGCACCATCGTCCCGGCGAGGAAGCCCGTGCCCACGACGATGGCGAGGAAGGTGGCCAGGAACCGCACCGGTCGCGCTCTGAGGTTGGCCATCGTGAGGTGCAGCACAGTCCGCCGAGCCTAAGTGACCGCGAACGCCGAGTTCGGTCACACTGGCGGTCGTGACGGCGACCGCGTTCCTGCTGCTGGCGCTCGGCGCGGTCGCCGCCGCCGTCGACTGGTGGGCCGTGGGGTCGGCCCACCGCGGGGTCGAGTACCTGGCCAAGCCGCTGACCCTGATCGCCCTCGTCGCGGCCGCGGGCAGCCTCGACGCAGGCGATGGCGCGGTGCAGGGAGCGTTCGTGGTGGCGCTGGTGTTCTCGCTCCTCGGCGACGTCCTGCTGATGCTGCCCGGCGACCAGTGGTTCGTCTTCGGTCTGGCGTCGTTCCTCGGCGGCCCACGTCGCCTACGTCGTGGGCTTCTGGATCGCGGGCGTCTCGCTCTTCGCCTTCCTGGTGGGCGTGGTGCTCGTGGCCGTCGCCCTGGTCGTGCTCGGGCGCAGGATCGTCGCGGGCGTGGCCGACGGACCCGATCCGGGGCTCGTGGTGCCGGTGGCGGCGTACATGCTCGTGATCTCGGTGATGGTGGCGAGCGCGGTCGGCACCCTGGATGCGCTCGCCATCGTCGGCGCGTGCCTCTTCTACACGTCCGACGCGCTCATCGCCTGGACGCGCTTCGTCCACGACTTCCGCCACGGCCGCCTGGCGGTGATGGTCACCTACCACCTGGCCCAGTTCGGCCTTGTCCTGTCCCTGGTGACGCTCACCTGACGCCGACCCGGGTCGGGAGGTCGTGGTCGGGGAGTAGAACTACGGGGTGAGCCGTGCGACCGCGCCGCCGAGTCGGATCGTGATCGACGAGATCACGCCCGTCGTCGACGGCGGTCGGCATCCGGTGAAGCGCGTGGTCGGCGAGCCGGTGGTCGTCGGCGCCCGGGTGTTCGCGGACGGCCACGACCGTCTGCGGGTCGTGGTGTCGCACCGGCCGCCCGGCGCGTCGAGGTGGGTCGAGGTCGTGATGCAGTCGGTGAACCCGGGCCTCGACCGGTGGGAGGCCTCGTTCGTCCCCGAGCTCGTCGGTCAGCACGACTTCCGCATCCGGGCCTGGATCGACGAGCGGGCGACCTGGCGCGACGATGTGGCCCGGAAGGTCGACGCCGGGGTCGACGAGCCGGTCGACCACCTCGGCGAGCCGCCCGCCCGCTTCCCTGCCGCTGCCGCGGAGACGTCGCCGCCGGTGCCGGTCGTCGTCGAGCTCGGCTCGCGCCCTGTTCTCCACCTGGTACGAGCTGTTCCCCCGGTCGGCGGGTCCCGGGCCGGGTCCCGGCACGCTGGCCGACGTGACCGCGCGGCTCGACGACCTGGCCGACCACGGCTTCGACGTCGTGTACCTGCCACCCGTCCACCCGATCGGCACGTCGTTCCGCAAGGGCCCGAACAACGTCGAGCAGGCCGACGTCGGCGACCCAGGCAGTCCGTGGGCCATCGGCTCGCCGCGAGGGCGGCCACACCGCGATCCATCCCGAGCTGGGAACGATGGACGACTTCGACGCGCTGGTCGACGCCGCGCCGCGACCGCGAGATGGAGGTCGCGCTCGACCTGGCCTTCCAGTGCTCACCCGATCACCCCTGGGTCGCGCGAGCACCCCGAGTGGTTCCGGCACCGGCCCGACGGGACGATCCAGTACGCGGAGAACCCGCCCAAGCGGTACCAGGACATCTACCCGCTCGACTTCGCGTCGAGCGACTGGCGGGGTTTGTGGGACGCGCTGCTCGAGGTGACCACGTTCTGGTGCGAGCACGGCGTGCGCACCTTCCGTGTCGACAACCCGCACACCAAGCCGTTCGCGTTCTGGGAATGGCTGCTCGCCGAGGTGGCGCTCCGCCACCCGGACACGATCTTCCTGTCCGAGGCGTTCACCCGGCCGGCACTCATGCACCGCCTGGCGCAGATCGGCTTCACGCAGAGCTACACCTACTTCCCCTGGCGGACCTCGCGCGACGAGCTGGTCGACTACTTCACCGAGCTGAGCACGCCCCCGAGCGTCGACGAGCTACGGCCGAACGTGTGGCCCAACACGCCGGACATCCTGCCGTGGCACCTCCAGCACGCGCCGCTGTCGGCGTTCGCCGTGCGATTGGTGCTGGCGGCCACCCTGTCGCCCAGCTACGGCGTCTACGGACCGGCCTTCGAGCTCGGCGACAACGCGCCGGCCGGCAACGGCAAGGAGGAGTACCTCGACTCCGAGAAGTACGAGATTCGGCGATGGGAGCTCGACGGACCCCTCAACCTCCGGCCGTTGCTCGCCGAGATCAACGCCATCCGTCGCGACCACCTGGCCTTCCACACACTGCGCACCCTGCGGTTCCACGACTGTGACAACCGCGCGCTCGTCTGCTTCTCGAAGACGCCGCACGCCGGGGCCGAGCGTCGACGCCACCCGACCCTCGGCGGCAACAATGCTCGTCGTCGTGAACCTCGATCCCCACCGGCCCGAGTCCGGCACGCTCGACCTCGACATCGGCGCGCTCGGGCTCGACCCGGTCCGCAGCTACACCGTCGAGGACCTGCTCGGGGGGCGCACCTTCACGTGGCGGGGGAGCCGCCCGTGGGTCGAGCTCGATCCTGCCCACCACCCCGCGCACGTGCTGCGGGTGTCCCAGGCGCCGGCCGACGACCGCCCGTCGCCGGACGGACCGGTCTGAGCGCCGTGCTCGACGAGGGCAGCACCGACCCCGGCTGGTACAAGGACGCCGTCATCTACGAGATGCACGTCCGCTCGTTCGGCGACAGCAACGAGGACGGCGTCGGCGACTTCCCGGGGCTCACCGCCCGCCTCGACTACCTCCAGCAGCTCGGGATCACCGCGATCTGGCTCCTGCCCTTCTATCCCTCCCCGTTGCGCGACGACGGCTACGACATCGCCGCCTACGACGACATCAACCCGGCCTACGGCACGCTGCGCGACTTCAAGACCTTCCTGCGCGAGGCGCATCGCCGCGGGTTGCGGGTCATCACCGAGCTCGTTCTGAACCACACCAGCGACCAGCACCCGTGGTTCCAGCGGGCGCGGCGGGCCAAGGCGGGCAGCCGCTGGCGCGACTTCTACGTGTGGAGCGACACCTACGACCGGTACCGCGAGGCCCGGGTCATCTTCGAGGACTACGAGAGCTCGAACTGGACGTGGGATCCGGTGGCGGGCGCGTACTTCTGGCATCGCTTCTTCTCGCACCAGCCCGACCTCAACTTCGACAACGACGAGGTCCGCTCGCTCGATGCTGCGGGCGGTCGACAAGTGGCTCGACATGGGCGTCGACGGGGTCCGGCTCGACGCGGTGCCGTACCTGTTCGAGCGCGACGGCACCAACTGCGAGAACCTGCCCGAGACCCACGGCTTCCTCAGGGAGCTGCGGGCCCACGTCGACGCCAACTACCCGGGCCGGATGCTGCTGGCCGAGGCCAACCAGTGGCCCGAGGACAGCGTCGCCTACTTCGGCGACGGCGACGAGTGCCACGCGGCCTTCCACTTCCCATTGATGCCGCGCCTGTTCATGTCGTTGCGCATGGAGGACCGGTTCCCCGTCGTCGACATCCTCCAGCAGACACCGGAGCTGCCCGACGACTGCCAATGGGCCATCTTCCTGCGCAACCACGACGAGCTGACGCTGGAGATGGTCACCGACGAGGAGCGCGACTACATGTACCGCGCCTACGCCGCGGATCCCCAGATGCGCGTCAACGTGGGCATCCGCCGCCGGCTCGCTCCGCTGCTGCAGAACGACCGGCGCAAGATCGAGCTGATGAACGGGCTGCTCTTCGCCCTGCCTGGGACGCCGGTCATCTACTACGGCGACGAGCTGGGGATGGGCGACAACGTCTACCTCGGTGACCGAGACGCGGTGCGCACGCCAATGCAGTGGAGCCCCGACCGCAACGCCGGCTTCTCGACGGTCAACCCGCAGCGGCTCTTCCTGCCCGTCATCATCGATCCCGAGTACCACTTCGAGACCGTCAACGTCGAGGCCCAGCAGCAGAACCCGAGCTCGCTGCTGTGGTGGATGCGCCGGGTCATTGCGCTGCGCAGCCAGCACCAGGTGTTCGGCCGCGGGTCGATCGACTTCCTGTTGCCCGAGAACGCCAAGGTGCTGGCCTTCACCCGGCACTTCGAGGGCGAGACCGTACTCGTAGTCGCCAACCTGTCGCGGTACGCCCAGACCGTCATCCTCGATCTCCACGAGCATCGCGGCGCGGTGCCCGTCGAGCTGTTCGGCGGTTCGGAGTTCCCCGCCATCGTCGAGGGCGGCTACCACCTCACCCTCGGCCCCTACGGCTTCTACTGGTTCTCGCTGCAACCCCAGCACCACGACGTGCTCGGCGGCGGGCCCGAGCCCGAGGACCTGCCGGTCGTGTCCGCAGCCGACGACTGGCGCCAGCTCTTCCCGGCCCGTGGGCGCGGCCGCAGCCCCCTGGCCCGGGCCTGGCCTCCGTTCTTCGCCCGCAACCGTTGGTATGCGGGACGCACGAGGTCGTTGCGCACCACCGAGATCCTCGACGCCGTGCCCGTCGCGGTCGGGCGGGGCAAGCCGGCCGCGTTCATCACGCTCGTCCAGGTCGAGTACGCCGACGGCGAGCCGGAGACCTACGTCATCCCCCTCACCGCCGCGACCGGCGTCGCCGCCGATCGCGTCCTCGCCGACCACATGCACGCGGCCATCGCGTGGGTGGACGTCGCCGCGTGGGACGAGCGGGTGCTCCTGTTCGACGCGACCGTCGACGACTCGTTCATGGAGGCGGCGCTCAGCGCGTTCGGACGCAACCGGGTCTTCGACTCGCTCGGTGGTGGGGAGCTGCGCACGACGAGCTCGACCGCGCTGCGCCGGATCCTGAACGACGCGTCGGACCTTTCGGTCTGGCACCCGTCCTTCGAGCAGAGCAACACGTCGGCGATCTTCGGCAACCAGGTCGTGATGAAGATCTTCCGCCGGGCGCAGGAAGGCGTGAATCCTGATCTCGAGATCGGCCGCCACCTGACCGACGTCGGGTTCGCCCACAGCGCCCCGATGATCGGTGCGCTCGAGTACCAGCGCGGCCGGAGCGAACCGCGCACGCTCGGCGTGCTCAACAGCTACGTCACGAACGAGGGCGACGTGTGGCACTACACGCTCGACGCCCTCGGCCTGTTCTACGAGTCGGCTGTGGGTCTGCTGCCCGACGACGAGCTCGAGATCCCGTCGTGGGAGGAGCTGCCGGCGCTGGTGCACGAGCCCACCCCGCCGGCCGAGGCCGACGCGATCGGGCCGTACCTCGACACGGCGGAGATGCTCGGGCGGCGCACCGCCGACCTCCACAAGGCGCTGGCCGCTCCGGGCGGCGACGACTTCGCGCCCGAGCCGTTCACCACGCTCTACCAACGCTCGCTCTACCAGTCGATGCGCGCGCAAGTGCGGCCGACCCTCACGCTCGTGCGCCGGCTGATCGACCAGTACGAGGGTCATGAGCGAGCCGATGCGGAGCTCCTCGCCGACAGCGAGCCCTGGTTGCTGGAGCAGTTCGGGGCCATCCGTCGCCATCGCTACGACGTCTCCCGCATCCGGGTGCACGGCGACTACCACCTGGGTCAGGTGCTCCACGCGGGGCGCGACTTCGTGATCATCGATTTCGAGGGTGAGCCGTCGCGGTCGCCGACCGAACGCCGCATCAAGCGCGGGAGCCTGGTCGACGTCGCCGGCATCGTCCGCTCCTACCAGTACGTCGCCGAGGCCGGGCTCCGGGCCCACGCCGAGCGCAACCTGCTGAGTCCCGAGCTGCGGGACTCGTTGGCCATGCGAGGGCAGCGCGTGGCAAGCCTGGGTCACCGTCCGGTTCCTGGCCGGCTACCTCGACGAGGCCAGCGGCGAGTCGTTCGTTCCGGCGGAGCCCGCCGACCGCCACGACCTCCTGACGGCCTACGTGCTCGACAAGGCGCTCTACGAGGTGCGCTACGACCTCAGCCACCGGCCCGCCTGGGCTCCCATCCCGCTGCGCGGGATCGCCGCCATGATCGAAGCCGTCCGGGTGACCGCGACGCGGGCTTCCGCGACGGGCGAGCTGTTGGCGCACGCGGCTGCACTCGGCGTCGAGGCGGGCTACTGGGACGTCGGGGGGACCTGGCACGACGCCGGCGTACGGAGCGTCCTGGCTGTGCTCGAAGCGCTGGGCGCCCCGATCGACGCCGACGACGCATCCCGATCGGAAGCCGCGCTCGAGCGCGCGGTCGGTGCGCTGGCCCACCACGTCGGCGAGGTTGCATCCGCGCCGCTCGACCCCGTCGTGTGCACGGTCGGTACCGGCCCGGCGGGGTTCACGCTCCGGCTCGTCGAAGGCGACGCGGACGGCCGTGCGTCGGTCGACCTGGTGCTCGAGCACGGCGAGCGCCTGCACCGCGAGCACGATCTCGCCTCGCTCGAGGTCGTCGCACTGGACGAGATCGACGGCCGGCGGGTCGTGAGCCGGGCCGTCCCGCTGCCTAGCGACCGCGAGTCGGCGCGTGGCGGCCTGCCGATCGGTTACCACGAGCTCGTGGTCGAGTGCGGCGGGCTGGCCCACCGGGCGACGGTGCTGGTCGCACCCGACCACGTGCACCAGTTGGGCGACCGAGAGCGGCTATGGGGTGTGTTCGCGCCGGTCTACGCGCTCCGTCGATCGACCGGCGCCGGACCTGATCTCGGCGGGTTGGCCCGGGTGGCGGATTGGATCGACGGCCACGGCGGAAAGATCGTGGCCACGCTGCCGATGCTGTCGACCTTCCTCGACCGCCCGTGCGATCCGAGTCCCTATTCGCCGGTGTCGCGCCGGTTCTGGAACGAGATCTACCTGGACCTCGCCCGGCTCCCCGAGATGGCCGAGGCGCCTCGCGCCCGCCGGCTCCTCGAAGGAGCCGGGACGCGCCGCGGCCCCCGCGCCGAACGGTGGTGTCCCGAACTTCGACGCCGTCGCGCAGTCACGCATGGTCGACGGGGTGCTGACCGAGCTGGCCACGGTGCTCTTCTACGCGGTCCTCGCGGGGTCGCCGGGTTCGACCGGTGGATCGACGAGCACCCGCTCGCGACCGACTACGCCCGCTTCCGCGCCGTCGTCGAGCAGCAGGGTGCCGGGTGGCGCGAGTGGCCCGAGCGGCTCCGCGACGGTCGGATCGGCGAAGGCGACTACGACGTGCACGTCGCGGCCCGCCACGTGTATGCCCAGTGGTCGATGGACCGTCAGCTCGCGGAGCTGTCGTCCGGGCTCTCGTCACGGGGCCAGCTGCTGTACCTGGACCTGCCGATCGGTGCGGGCGGCGACGGCTTCGACACGTGGATCGACCGCGACGCCTACGCCTGGGGGATGGCGGTGGGCGCACCCCCCGACGAGTTCTTCGCCGCCGGTCAGAACTGGGGCTTCCCGCCTCTGCGGCCCTCGGTCGGCCGCGCGGAGGGCCACCGCCACCTCGCCGAATGCCTCCGGCACCACATGACCCACGCTGGGATGCTCCGGCTCGATCACGTCATGGGTCTGCACCGGCTCTTCTTCGTCCCCGACGGCATGGCCGCGACCGACGGCGTGTACGTGCGCTACCCCGCCGACGAGCAGTTCGCGGTGGTCGCCATCGAATCGGTGCGAGCCGGGTGCGCAGTGGTGGGCGAGGATCTCGGCACCGTGCCCACCGAGGTGCGCGACGCGATGGACCGCCATCGCGTGCTGCGCAGCTTCGTGGCGGAGTTCTCCATGCCGGGCGCCACGGGCGACGACTTCATCGGCCCCGATCACCGGAGCGTCGCGTCGGTCGACACGCACGACACGCCGACGTTCGCCGCGTTCGTGCGGGGCGCAGATCTCGACGCACGACGCGACGAGGGTCGGCTCCCCGACGACGACGCGGCGCGGGCTCTTGCCGATCGCCGGCGGGCCTGTGACGCGCTGGCGGCGGTGGTCGCTGCCCGTGGCATCGGCGACGTCCAGCCGGCGGGCCGGGCGCCGGCGCTGCTCGGCGGGCTCCTGTCGATGCTCGGCGAGTCGGAGTCGCCGGCCGTGCTGGTGGGCATCGACGACCTGGTCGGCGAGACCGAGCCGCAGAACGTGCCCGGCACGGGCCCCGACCGTCCCAACTGGGTCCTGCGGCTGCCGCTCGACCTCGACGAGCTGGCCGACGACCCGTCGGTGGCCGCGCTGCTCGACCGGCTCCAGGGAGCCCGGTTGGCGAGCTACGCGGCGGGCGTGTCGATGAGCCGTCCCGACCTGCTCGGCGACCAGGACCTCTGGCTGTTCAACGAGGGCGCCCACACGACGCTCTACGAGCGGCTCGGCGCGCAGCTGCGCGCGTCCGGCGGGTCCGATGTCGGCGTGTGGGCGCCCAACGCGGCCGAGGTGTCGGTGGTGGGCGACTTCAACGGCTGGAAGCCCGGCGTGGACCAGCTCGAGCCACGTGGGCGGTCGGGCATCTGGCAGGGCGAGGTGCCGAGCCTGTCCGCGGGGGAGCGCTACAAGTTCCACCTACGATCGCGCGTGCGCGGGTACGAGGTCGACAAGGCCGATCCGTTCGCCTTCCGGACGGAGGAGCCGCCGCGGACGGCGTCGGTGGCGTGGGACCTCGGATACGGCTGGGGGGACGCAGCCTGGATGGCGCACCGGGGGGCGGCCAACGCGCTCGACGCGCCGATGACCATCTACGAGCTGCATCTCGGATCGTGGCGCCACGTCGAGGGTGCGCACCGGTCGCTCGACTACCGCGAGATCGCCGAACCACTGGCCCGCTACCTCACCGAGACCGGCTACACCCACGTCGAGTTCATGCCGGTGATGGAGCATCCCTTCTACGGATCGTGGGGCTACCAGACAACCGGCTACTTCGCCCCGACTTCGCGCTTCGGCACCCCGCAGGACTTCATGGCGCTGGTCGACACGCTCCACCAGCACGGGGTGGGCGTCATCCTCGACTGGGTGCCGAGCCACTTCCCCGAGGACGAGCACGGCCTCGGCTTCTTCGACGGCACCCACCTCTACGAGCACGCCGACCCGCGGAAGGGCTTCCACCCCGACTGGAAGAGCCTCATCTTCAACTACGACCGCTACGAGGTGCGCAGCTTCCTCCTGTCGAGCGCCCACTTCTGGCTCGACCGGTACCACGCCGGACGGCCTGCGGGTCGACGCGGTCGCGTCCATGCTCTACCTCGACTACTCCCGGGGAGCCGGGGAGTGGGTGCCCAACGAGCACGGCGGCAACGAGAACCTCGGCGCGCTCCGGTTCCTGAAGAAGCTCAACGAGACCGTGTACGCGCGGCTTCCCCGACGTGCAGACGTTCGCGGAGGAATCGACCGCCTGGCCGATGGTCTCGCGCCCGACCGACATGGGCGGCCTCGGCTTCGGTCTCAAGTGGGACATGGGCTGGATGCACGACACCCTCGCCTACTTCGAGCGGGACCCGATCCATCGCCGCCACGCGCAGGGCGAGCTCACCTTCCGCATGGTGTACGCGTTCACCGAGAACTTCACCCTGCCGCTGTCCCACGACGAGGTCGTGCACGGCAAGGGGTCGCTGCTCGTCGAAGATGCCCGGCGATCGGTGGCAGCAGCTCGCCAACCTCCGTGCCCTGCTCGGCTACCAGTACGGCCAGCCGGGCAAGAAGCTGCTCTTCATGGGCGACGACATGGCCATGGAGATGGAGTGGGACCACGACGACCAGCTGCCGTGGTGGATCCTGCAGCGGGCCGAGCACGAGGGCATCCGGCGCTGGGTCGAGACCTTGAACGGGCTCGTGCGCGGGGAGCCCGCGCTGCACGAGCTCGACTTCGAGCCGGCCGGGTTCGAGTGGGTCGACGCGTCGGACTCCGCCGCCAGCGTCCTGTCGTTCCTGCGGCGTCCCCGCCGTGACGCGGAGGGGCGACCCTCCACTGCGGGTGGACGCGACGTGCTCGTCGTCGCCAACCTGACCCCGGTCCCGCGCTCCGACTACTCGGTCGGGGTCCCTGTCGGTGGGCGGTGGGCCGAGCTGGCCAACTCCGACGGGCAGGAGCTCGGCGGCAGCGGGCTGGGCAACCTCGGCGGGGTCGTGGCGGTCGCGCCAGGCGCCCACGGCCGTCCGTGGTCCCTCCCGCTCACCCTGCCGCCACTCTCGGTGGTGTTCCTGGCGCCGGACGGGTCCGAAACCGTGGCTTCTCCCGGCGGGAGGCCCGCGCTACGATCATGAGGCACGGGACGGCACCGAGGCGCTTTCGCGCGGCATGCGTGACCTCCCGGATTGCACCTATCAGCACGAGATCGAACGAGGAGCCGGCGGTGGCCACGCAACCGAAGGGGGTGACCGGGCCCGACACCGAGGCCTCCGCGCCCCCCAGTGCGCCACCCCCGCCGCCGGTTCTGCTGCCCGCCACCGACGCGCCACGCAGCGCGCGACAGCTGGTCCGAACCCTGCTGCTCGGACCGGTGCCGGGCGAGGCCGTGTCCCCGCACGTCCCGGTCGCCGACGAGCCCGAACCCGACGTGGCGCCGACCCGCCTCGCCCGCTACGGCCGATTCGGCCTGGCCGCGGTCATCGGCCTCGTCGGCTCGCTGCTCATCGTGGCCTCCGCCCCCGTCTACTACCTGGCCGAGCCCACGTGGCGCCTGACCCTTCCCTTCGTCCCCCACCCCGGATCGTCCACCACGTCGATCTCGACGTTCATCCTCGGCCTCGCCCTCATGGTGGCGGGCTGGATCCTGCTCATCGGTCGCGCCGACAACGCGCCGGCCAGCCCGCGCGGTCGCACGATCGCCGTCCTCGTCGTGGGGGCGCTCTGGTGTCTGCCCATCCTCGGCTCGACCCCCTTGCTGAGCCACGACGCCTACAGCTACGCCGCCCAGGGCGAGATGGCCAGCCAGCACATCGACCCCACCTCCACCGGACCCGAGGCCCTGCGCTACGGCTGGTACCTCCGCCAGGCCGACCACATCTGGCACTGGGCGCCCGCACCGTACGGCCCGGTCGCCATCGAAGCCGAGAAGCTGGCCGTGCAGGCCACGCACCACGTGGCGTCGGCCTCGGTGTTCGGCATGCGGGTCATCGCCCTGATCGGGCTCGTGATGGCCGGGGTGGGGGTGGCCCTGATCGCCGCGTCGTATCGGCGGTCGGTCGCCGCTGGCGCTCGCCCTCGGCATCCTCAACCCGCTCGTGATGCTCCACCTGCTCGGTGGCAGCCACAACGACGCGCTCATGCTCGGCTTCCTCGCACTCGGGTTCGCGGCGTTCCTCCGCGACAAGCGATGGCTGGCCGTCGTGCTCGTCGCGTTCGCGACCGGGGTCAAGCTCACGGCCGCGCCCGCACTCGTGTTCATGGCATGGAATTGGCAGGACGATCCGGCGGTCACCTTCGCCCGACGAGTGCGCAACTCCGCCGTCGTCGTCGGGGCGGCGGCGGCCGTCATCGCCGGCCTGAGCGTGATCGCCGGCGTCGGTCCCGGCTGGGTGGCCGCACTGCGCAGCACGGGCCAGTCGGTCTCGACCTATTCGCTGCCCACCAAGGCGGCCTACGTCGTCACCGACATCGTGCAGTGGGTCGGTCTGCATCCGTCGACCTCTTCCATGATCGCCGGGTTCCGCCTGGTGGGACTGGCCGTGGCCGGCGCCATCTCGCTCGTCCTGCTCTTGCGGAGCCCGCGCATCGGCGTCGTCCGGGCGTTCGCCCTCAGCTCGCTCGTCATCGTCATCCTGGGACCGGTCGTGTGGCCGTGGTACCTGGCCACCGGTTTCGCCCTGCTCGCCGCGACCGGTGTGACCCGGTGGCGCCCCACCTACGTCGTGCTGGTGGTCACCGCCACCGCACTGGTGTGGCCCTCGGGCATCAGCCCGCTCGCCTCGGTGCAGCACGTGCAGAACGGGATCAGCCCGTTCGTGGTCGCCTTCGTCGTAGCGGTCTGCTGGGCCGGCCAGCGGGTGGCGGCCCGCCACCGGGTGGCCCGCGAGGCCACGGCGCTCGCCCCGGCCGTCGCGGAGCCGACGCCGATCAGTCGGGACGTCGAGCCCGCAGCACGATGATGGCCCGGCCGCCCACCGTCACGGTGGCGCCGGCCTTTTGCTCGATCCCGTCGTCCGGGAAGGCCGCCTCGAGGTCGTCGGGCGCCGTGTCGAGCACGACCGACCAGCGGTCTGCATAGGCGCCTTCGGGCATGACGAAGTCGAGCGGCTCCTCGTAGGCGTTGAATGCGGCGTAGAAGGTGTCGTCGATCACGCGCTCGCCCCGGTCGTCGGTGGCCCGGATGGCGTCACCGTTGAGGTAGACGCCGAGCGAGCGGGCGTAGCCCACCCCCCAGTCGTCGCCGGTCATGATCGAGCCGTCGGGGGTGAACCACTCGATGTCGTCGGCCTTCTCGCCGGCGATCGGGCGACCCTGGAACCACTTGCGGCGCCGGAACACCGGGTGATCGCGGCGCAGCTGGCTCAACCGACGCGTCAGCTCGAGCAGGTCGAGGTCGGCGTCCTCCCAGTCGTACCAGGAGACCTCGTTGTCCTGCGCGTAGCCGTTGTTGTTGCCGAGCTGGGTGCGCCCGAGCTCGTCGCCGCCGAGCAGCATGGGCACGCCCTGGGAAAGCAGGAGGGTGGTCAGCAGGTTGCGCTGTTGCCGACGACGCAATGCCTTGACCTCGTCGTCGTCGGACGGTCCCTCGACCCCGCCGTTCCACGACCGGTTGTCGTCGGTACCGTCCTGGTTGTCCTCGCCGTTGGCCTCGTTGTGCTTCGACTCGTAGGACACGAGGTCGCGGAGCGTGAACCCGTCGTGGGCCGTGATGAAGTTGATGCTGGCCGAGGGCGTGCGGCCGGTGGACTCGTAGAGGTCCGAGCTGCCCGTGAAGCGGTAGCCGAACTCGGCCACGGTGTGGTCGACGCCGCGCCAGAAGTCGCGCACCTCGTCGCGGTACTTCCCGTTCCACTCCGACCACAGCGGCGGGAAGTTGCCGACCTGGTACCCGCCCTCGCCGACGTCCCACGGCTCGGCGATGAGCTTCACCTGGCTGACCACGGGATCCTGCTGGATGAGGTCGAAGAACGACGACAGCTTGTCGACGTCGTGCAGCTCGCGGGCCAGGGTGGCGGCCAGGTCGAAGCGGAACCCGTCGACGTGCATCTCGTTGATCCAGTAGCGCAGGCTGTCCATCACCAGCTGCAGCACATGGGGGTGGCGCATGTTCAGGCTGTTGCCGGTGCCCGTGTAGTCGACGTAGCGCCCGGGATCGTCGGGGTCGAGGCGGTAGTACGCGGCGTTGTCGATGCCCTTGAACGAGAGGCACGGTCCCGCCTCGCTGCCCTCGGCCGTGTGGTTGTAGACCACGTCGAGGATGACCTCGATGCCCTCGCGGTGCAGCGTCTTCACCATCTGCTTGAACTCCTGCACCTGCTGGCCGCGCTGGCCGTAGCTGGCGTAGGCGTTGTGCGGCGCCAGGTAGGCGATGGAGTTGTAGCCCCAGTAGTTGCGCAGGCCCCGCTCGACGAGGCGCCGGTCGTGCACGAACTGGTGCACCGGCATGAGCTCGACCGCCGTGACCCCCAGCTGTTTGAGGTGGTCGACGACGGCCGGGTGGGTCAGCCCCGAGTACGTGCCGCGCTGTTCTTCGGGAACCTCGGGATGGCGCATCGTCAGGCCGCGCACGTGGGTCTCGTAGACGAGCGTCTCGTGCCACGGCACCCGAGGAGGACGGTCGTCGCCCCAGTCGAAGAACGGGTTGGCCACCACCGAGCGCAGGGTGTGGGGTGCGCTGTCGCCCTGGCTGGCCTCGCCGCTGGGGCCGGTCTCCACGACGTAGTCGAACAGGTCGTCGTGCCAGTCGACCTCGCCCTCGACCGCCTTGGCATAGGGGTCGAGCAGGAGCTTGGCCGGGTTGGAGCGGTTCCCCTCATCGGGCGCCCAGGGCCCGTGGACGCGGAACCCGTAGCGCTGGCCGGGCTGCACACCTGGGACGTAGCCGTGGTGGATGAACGCGGTCACCTCGGGGAGCGTGAGGCGTTCCTCGACGCCGTCGTCGTCGAACAGGCACAGCTCGACGTGGTCCGCCACCTCAGAGAACAGCGAGAAGTTCACGCCACTGCCGTCGTAGGTCGCTCCCAGCGGGAACGGCTGGCCGGGCCAGAGCATCACGGGGCCGGAGTGTAGAGGGGTGGGGATCGGGTCACGGCCGCCGCCGGGGAAGGTGCATGCGCTCATGCCGACGGGTCGGGCGGGACGAACCGTGCGATCACGAGCCGGGATGGGACGAGCGCCAACCAGAAGAGCTCGGCCGCGGTCGGACCCACCAGGAAGGCGACGGGGATCGAAAGCAGGAAGATGACGGGAGCCGACGCGGACCGCAGCGTCGCCGTGCGCCGCAGACGGGTCGGTGTTCCGGGGCGGAGCAGGCGGTGACGGTCGGCCGCCAACCAGAGCCCGGTGCTCGCCGCGCCGGCGGCGGCCACGGTTGCCGCGTAGAGGGTCACCGACGCCGGGCTGTTGAACTGGCCGAGCACCGAGGTGGGGAACGGGATCACCGCCACGAAGCCGAGGAAGGCGAGGTTGATCGTCAGGAACAGGGTGTCGACCCGAGCGATGTGCGAGAAGAGCCGGTGGTGGACGAGCCAGTAGCGCCCGATGACGGCGAAGCTGATCGCGTACGAGATGGCAAAGGGCAGCGTGTGGTGGCGCAGCGCCGAGGTGAGCGTGTGCTCGGTCGTGCCGGCCGGAACGGTCAGGCTCAGGACGAGCAGCGTCGCGGCGATGGCGAACACGGCATCGGAGAAGCCCTCCACCCGTCCGATCGCCAGCGGCGGCTCAGCAAGGTCCTCCTCGTCGTGGCTCATCATGGCCCGCCTCGCAGGGTCGGCTAGCGCGTGAGGCGCTGCTCGAGATCGTCGGTGGAGCGGGCCCGCAGCGCCACGTTCACCTGGAGGCGTTCGAGGTGCTGGGCCAGCTGGCGGTCGCCTTGTGGCACCTCGTGGCGCTCGAAGAAGGCGAAGACGTCGTCGGCGACCTCGGGCACGCTCAGCGACCGGATGCCGCTCAGCATGCGCACGATGCTGTTGCTCGGGAAGCGCTCGTTGACCGCGTCCCATCGGTCCCGCACGAACGCCCAGGCCAACGGGCCGTTGTCGCGGTTGGTCATGGCCCGGGCCAGCACGTAGGGCGCGTTCTGGCTGCGGACCTCGTCGGTCAGCGTGAGCGCCACCAGCCGGTCGACGAGCTCGGCGTGGTCGAAGCCAGCGAGCGCGTAGAGGTAGCGCAGCTCGTCCTGTGGCGTGGCGGCCGCACCGAAGCGCGTGTGGAAGAGCTCGAAGTCGTCCTCGTCTCCGGTGGCGGCGACCACCGAGATGGCCGCGGCCAGCAGGCTCGGGTCGGTGGCGTCGCCGTGGTCGACCCCGGCGACGACCTCGCGGGCGAATCCCTGCAGCTCGGGGTCGGCCCCGAGCACGCCTCCGGCGTCGATCAGCACGCCGCGCAGCTCGCGGGTGCGGTCGGCCTCGCCGGCCGACGCGGCGCGGCCGAGGCGCGTCAGGCTCGGCGCCAGCAGCCCACGCACCTCCGCCCGCAGCGCCTCGCGCGCCTCGCCGCTGACGAGTCGGTCGACGGCGTGGAGGCCGGCGATCAACCGTTGCCACACCGAGAGGTCGGTCTCATCGCCGAACTGCAGCGCCATGTCGACGAAGTCGACCGCGCTCATGCGGTCGGCCAGCACGGCCGCCCATGCATCGTCGACCAGCCCGTAGCGCTCGATAGGCGACAGGTCGGTCTGGGCCCTGGCGACGAGGGCCTCGCGCAGGTCGCGCTCGTAGGCGACGCGGTAGAACCCGGTCCCTTCGGTGTTGCCGAGGACCCATTCGACCGGCTGGACGAGCTCGATCTCGATCTCGGCCTCACGGGAGTCGAGCAGCGCCCGTTCGAAGGTGACGAGACCGGCCGCCGACTGGCTGAAGATCAAGGGGACGACCCACTGTGTCTCGGCCAGCTCGGCGTGGGCGGCGCGGTCGCCCTCCCCGACGTCGTCGGCGTAGGTGAAACGCTCCTGGTGGACGCGCATGATCGCCGGCGTCTCGCCGAACTCGTCGTGGACGAGATCGACGGTGACGAGGGGGTGCCCACCCTGGAAGATCCAGCTGTCCATGATCCGGCGCACCGGCTCGTCGGTGACCTCCTCGATGGCGTCCCAGAGGTCGGTCGTCTCGGTGTTGCCGAACTGGTGGCGGCGCATGTAGTTGCGGATGCCCTCGCGGAAGCGATCCGGCTCGAGGTACTGCTCGAGCATGCGCACGACCGCCGCGCCCTTCTCGTAGGTCAACACGTCGAACATGCCCTCGGCATCGTCGGGCGACATCACCGGGAACTCGATCGGTCGGGTGGTGTCGAGCGCGTCGGTGTCGAAGGCGGCGGTGCGGCTCAGCCCGAACGCCACCCAGCGATCCCACTCGGGTCGGAAGGCGTCGGTGGCCATCATCTCCATGAAGGTGGCGAAGGCCTCGTTCAGCCAGATGCCGTTCCACCACTTCATGGTCACGAGGTCGCCGAACCACATGTGCGCCAGCTCGTGGGCGATGACGTCGGTGACGTTCTGCAGCTCCGGCTGGGTCGCCGCGGCCGGATCGACCAGCACCAAGGCCTCGCGGAAGGTGACGCAGCCCAGGTTCTCCATCGCCCCGAACGCGAAGTCGGGCACCGCCACGAGGTCGAGCTTGTCGCCGGGGTACGGCAATCCGAAGTAGTCGGCGAAGAACGCGAGGCAGAACGCACCCACCTCGAGCGCGTAGGGCGTGAGGTGGCCCTTGCCTCGTGGGAACGCGACCCTCAGCGGTGTCCCACCCACGTCGACCGGGTCGGTGAGGTCGAGCGGACCCACGATGAAGGCGACGAGATAGGTCGACATGACGATCGTGTCGGCGAACGACACGAGGTGCTTGCCGTCGTCGCGAGGGCTGCGTGCCGTCTCGGCCGCGTTGGAGATGGCCGCGAGGTCGGGATCGACCACCAGCGAGATCGAGAAGACCGCCTTGTACTCGGGCTCGTCCCAGCAGGGGAACGCGCGCCGGGCGTCGGTCGACTCGAACTGGGTGGTGGCGATCACCTGCGGATCGCCAGCGGCGTCGGTGAAAGTGCTGCGGTAGAAGCCGTGCAGCTTGTCGTTGAGCAGCCCGGTGAACTCGGTGTCGAGCACGTACGCGCCGGGTGTCAGCGGCCCGGGGAAGTGCAGCGTCACCCGCTCGGTGGCCTCGTCGTAGTCGATGCGGTCCGCGGCGACGGCGGCCCCGCCATCGGCGCGCACCGAGGCTGCGGAGAGCTCGAGCTCGATCGCGTTGAGGACGAGCACATCGCTGTCGTGCTGCACGTCGAGGGTGGTCGAGCACGTCCCCGTGAACGTGAAGGCCTCGAGGTCGGGCTCGAGCAGCAGCTCGTAGCGAGACGGTACGGCGATCCGCGGCAACCGGTAGGGATCGGCCTCGGTCTCGGGGGCAGCGGTGGCTTCGGGCACGGCGGGACTCCGGGTACGGGTGGTCAGGACGGACCGAGCGTACCGAGGCGCGCGGTGGGCACGGTCCGACCGGGCGGTGGAGGGAGGCTTGCCCCCGTCTTACCCGCCCGGGCCGGGACCGCACCCCGATGTGCTACCAACTGATCTCCAACCCACTGATCTCCCGCCCGGTGTGGGGCAGGAGACGACGGAGGATCGATGCCCGACAAGTCCCTCGATGTGGTGGCGATCGGCAACGCCATCGTCGACGTGCTGGCTCGTTCCGATCAGGCCTTCCTCGATGCCCACGGCATGGTGAAGGGGTCGATGCAGCTGGTCGACCAGGACCTCTCCGAGTCGATCTACGCCGACATGGGTCCCGGCACCGAGACCTCGGGTGGCTCGGCCGCCAACACGGCGGCGGGACTCGCGTCGTTCCACAGCCGGGTCGCATTCGTCGGCAAGGTCCGCGACGACCAGCTCGGCGAGGTCTTCGCCCACGACATCCGCTCGATCGGCGTCGAGTTCGACGTGCCCCCGGCCACCGACGGGCCCTCCACGGCGCGCTGCCTGGTGCTGGTCACCTCCGACGCGCAGCGCACGATGAGCACGTACCTGGGGGCGTCGAGCCTGATCGGTCCCGACGACGTCGACGCCGACCTGGTGGCCCGGGCCAAGGTGGTCTTCTGCGAGGGCTACCTCTGGGACCTGCCCGCGGCGAAGGCGGCTCTGGTCAAGGCCATGGACGTCGCCGCCGCCAGCGACGGCAAGGTGGCGTTCTCGCTGTCGGACTCGTTCTGCGTCGAGCGCCATCGCGACGAGTTCCTCGAGCTGGTGAAGGACAAGATCGACATCCTGTTCGCCAACGAGGCCGAGATCTGCTCGCTGTACCAGACCGACTCGTGGGACGAGGCGGCCGACAAGGTCTCCGGTCATCTGGAGATCGCCTGCCTCACCCGCAGCGAGCACGGCTCGACCATCGCGACCAACGACGGCGAGCGCGTCGAGGTGCCGGCCCAGATGCTGCGACGGGTGGTCGACACGACCGGTGCCGGCGACCTCTACGCGTCCGGCTTCCTGCACGGACTGACCCACGGGCGCCCGCTCGCCGTGTGCGGTCGGCTGGCGGCGCTGGCCGCGGCCGAGGTGATCAGCCACGTCGGTGCCCGCCCGCAGGTCACCCTGGCCGGCCTCGAGTCCAGCCGCCGTTGTAGCTGCGCCGCGGCTCGCTCAGCTGTCCCAGGCGGACAGGTCGCGGCCGAGCCACTCGGCCAACGCGCGTTGTCGGGCCGGAACTGCTCGCACGAGCGCGGCCCGCAGCGGTCGGGTCCAGGTGGGGTAGGCCGTCGGCCCGGCTGTTCACGTGGCCGACCGCGTTGCCGACCCCTTTGGGGAGGTGCAGGGCTAACCGCCGCAGCCGCTCGGAGCGGAAGTGGCGATGCACGTTGGCGGCCTGGCCGACCTCCGCGGCGCACCGTCGTCGTGTCGACGCCGATGTGGGCGCACACCTGGGCGAAGGTCGCGGTCGGCTCCCGCTCGAGATCGTCGAACAGGACGACCAGCAGCTGCTCGCGGTCGAGGTGGCGCAGCGCGCGCTCGATCTGCTCGAGGTAGCGACCTCGCGCCAGCAGACCGCCGTCGTCGACGAGGGGGACCTCGGGCTCGGTGGCGATCGACCTCGGCGAAGCCGCGGCTTTCGATGCCCCGGCTGCGTCGCGCCCAGTACTGCGAGTAGGCGCGGTCGACCGGATGGCGCAGCGACAGGACCACCCGCACGTCGGGTAGCACGGTGGCCAGCCGCTGCATCGCGTCGCGGTTGTAGACGTAGTTGGGGGTGGCCTCGCCGATCGCGTGCTGGTGGGACCACCCCGCGAAGTCGCGGCGGTACTCGTCGACGCTGGCGCCCTTCTCCCAGCGGCTGTCGAAGAAGTGGAGCTCCTTGTTGGACGACATCCACACGTCGGGGTGACCCCGGAGCCAACGGGTGAGCGACGTCGTGCCCGAACGCATCGCGCCGGCGATCACGAACGTCGGGAGCGGTGCCTCCACTCCGGTCTCGAGCACGGGCCGATCCTCTCATGAGAGCCATTCACGATGGGAGCACGGTGGCGGTGGAGGCGTAGGCTGCCCCGGCATGGGGTACACCTGCTTCGACGTGAGCGAGAGCGACCACGTCGCCCACATCCAGCTCAACCGGCCCGACAAGCTGAACTCGATGATCCCCGAGTTCTGGACCGAACTGCCCGCAGATCGTGCGCTCGATCAGCGCCGAGGGTCGGGCGCGGGCCATCGTCATCTCCTCGACCGGCAAGCACTTCTCCGCCGGCATGGACCTGTCCGTGTTCACCGGCGGCGGGTCGCGGTCAGGAGCGGATCGGATCCGGGGCGCCACGCGATCGACCGAGCTGGGGCGCAGGCGGGCCCAGCTGCGGGAGACGGCGCTGCAGCTGCAGGGCACCTTCACCGTGCTCGAGCAGGCCCGCATGCCCGTGCTCGCGGCCATCCACGGGCGGCTGCATCGGCGGCGCGCGTCGACATGGTCACCGCCTGCGACCTCCGCTACGCGTCGGCCGACGCGTTCTTCGTCGATCCAGGAGATCAACATCGGCATGACCGCCGACGTCGGGACCTTGCAGCGGCTGCCCAAGATCGTGCCCGACGGGCATCGCCCGCGAGCTGGCCTACCTCGGAGGGCGCATGCCGGCCGCAGCGGGCCTACGAGGTCGGTCTGGTCAACGAGCTGTTCGACGACCACGACGCGCTGGTGGCGGGCACGCTCGATCGGGCCGCGCAGATCGCGGCGAAGAGCCCGCTCGCCATCTGGGGCTCGAAGGAGATGATCACCTACGCGCGCGACCACTCCGTCGCCGACGGCCTGAACTACATCGCGACCTGGCAGACCGGCATGTTCCAGCCGGCCGACATGATGGAGACGTTCGCGGCCAAGAGCGAGGGGCGCGAGCCGAATTCGACGATCTCCTGCCCAGCCCCGACGGCCTGTGACCGACGGGAACCGCATCAACTTCGGCACCGACGGCATCAGGGGTCGGATCGAGTCCGAGGTCACGCCAGCGGTGGCGCACGCGCTCGGTCTGGGCCGCGGCCGACGTGCTCCCGGTCGACCGCTTCGTGGTCGGGTGGGACACCCGCGGGTCGGCCGAGTCGCTGGTGCGCGCGTTCACAGCCGGTGTCGTCGCGGGAGGCGGCAGCGTGCGCCAACTGGGGTGGCGCCGACGCCGGCGGTGGCCTTCCTCGCCGCGTCGACGGCGGCCGCGGGGTGCAGCATCACCGCGTCGCACAACTCGAGCGCCTACAACGGCCTGAAGTTCTTCGACGCGACCGGGCTCAAGCTGCCCGACGAGGTCGAGGCCTCGATGGCCGAAGCGGCGAGCCGCCATCTCGCCGACGACGCCGATCGGGGCCTGCCCGGTCCGCCGCTGGCGATCGACCCCTCGTTGCTCGATGCCTACGTCGCCCACCTGGGCGCTCGCCTGGCCGGACTCGACCTGCGGGGCCTGTCGATCGGGCTCGACTGCGCCCACGGCGCGGCGACCTCGGTGGTCCCGACGCTGTTCCGCCGGGTCGACGCGGCCGAGGTCGTGGTGGTGGGGGCCGACCCCGACGGCAGCAACATCAACGACGGCGTGGGCTCGACCTACGTCGACCACCTGGCCGACGAGGTCGTCGCCCGCGGGCTCGACCTCGGCTTCTCCTTCGACGGGGACGCCGACCGGGTCATGGCGGTGAGCGGCACCGGTCGCGTGCTCGACGGCGACTTCGTGCTGGCCGTGCTGGCCGAGGACATGCAGTCACGCGGCGTGCTCACCGACGAGAAGGTCGTCGTGACGCACTGGAGCAACCTGGGACTGTTCCGCGCGCTCGAGGACGCGCGGCATCGACGTCGTCGAGACCGATGTCGGCGACCGGTTCGTGCTCGAGGTCCTGACCCGCGACGGTCTGTCCCTCGGCGGCGAGCAGTCCGGCCACATCATCCTGCGCGACCTCACCACGACCGGCGACGGGGTGCTCACCGCCATCGAGCTGCTCGCGGTCGTGGCCCGTACGGGCCGGACCCTCGACGACCTGGCCGCCGCGGCCATGCAGAAGATGCCCCAGGTCAGCGTGGCCGTGGCGGTGGCCGACCCGCGCGCCGCGGTCGCCGCGATCCGCGCCGAGGCCGACGAGGAGGACGCCCGCCTGGGCCACGACGGTCGGGTGGTCATCCGCCCGAGCGGCACAGAGGCCGTCGTGCGCGTCATGGCCGAGGCCACCACGGCCGAGCTGGCGCAGCAGGCCGTCGATCGCCTGCGCGCCGCCCTCGACCGACTCTCGAACGTCCAAGCCGGATGAGGACAACCTGATGGTCGAACGCCCCGATCTCGAAGCGCAGTACCCGCGGACGGCCGAGGTGGCGCGAGTGCACCTCGACGAGTGGCTGCTCGGGCACGCTCCCGCTCGTCCCCACCGACGCGCTGGCGCAGTTCGTCGAGCGGGCCCCGGTCGCGTTGCTGCACGACTCGTTCTGGAGGCGGGTGCCGTTCGGCACCGGGGGAGTGCGGGGCACCGTCGGGTTCGGGCCGAACCGCATCAACCGCACGCTGATCGGGTTGGCCGTGCAGGGCCACTGCGACTTCCTGCTCGCTCGCCACGGCACGTTCGCGACCCGGCCCACCGTCGTGATCGCCAACGATGTCCGCGAGTTCCACGATTGGCCGGCGCGTACGGCTTCCTCGACGACAACCCGCTGTTCGAGCTCGACGTCGCGCTCGCTGGCCCGGCTGGCGGCCGAGGTCTACGTGGCCAACGGGTTCGCGGTGGCCATGTCCGACCCGGACGACGACCTGGGCCTGCTGTCGACGCCGGAGTTGTCCTTCCTGATCCGACGGCTCGGTGCGGTGGGCGGCGTCAACCTCTCGGCGTCGCACAACCCGCCTGACGACAACGGCATCAAGATCTACGACGACCAGGGCGGTCAGTTCACGCCACCGCTCGACCAGGACCTCGTCGACGCGGCCGGCGCCGCGACCAGCGTGCAGCAGGGCGTGTTCGCCGAGGCCCGGGCGCAAGGCCTGGTGACGGGCATCCCCGACGAGCTGATCGACGCCTACCGCGCCGAGTACGTCGACCGACTCCGGAACCAGCACCTCGCGGCGCCACCGGGGAGCCGCGTCGCGTTCACGCCCCTCGGGGGCTGCGGCGAGCGCAGCGTCGTGCCGGTGCTCGAAGGCCTCGGCTACGAGGTCTTCGTGGCCGAGGGCCAGGGCCGCGACGGCACGTTCTCCCAGATCCCCCTGCTGGCGCCCAATCCGGAGGTGGCCGAGTCCACCGGCCCGGCGCGGGCGGCCGCCGAGCACGCCGGCATCGGCATCGTGCTGGCGGCGGACCCTGATGCCGACCGCCTGGGTGTCGACGTGATGACGTCGACGGGTTGGGCGCACCTGACCGGCAACCAGATCTCGTCGATCCTGGCCTACTTCCTGATGGCCGACCCGGCCGGCCCACAGCTCCGCGGCGCCGTCTACCAGACCCTCGTCACGACCATGTGCGTGCCGCGCATCGCCGAGACCGCGGGCGCCGGGCCGATCGTCGACGACCTGCTCGTCGGGTTCAAGTACATCGGCCGGGCCGTGCACGACCTCGAGACCTCCGGCACGCCGGCCGACATGCTCATGGCCTTCGCGTCCGAGGAGAGCCACGGCTACCTGGTGACACCGGAGCTGCGCGACAAGGACGCGACCTCCGCGGCGGTCTACCTCGCCGCCATCCACGGGCAGCTCTCGGCCGACGGCTACACGCTCGTCGACTACCTGGCCCGGATCTACGAGCACGTCGGCGAGTTCGGGGACTGCGGGCGGTCGCTCGTGCTCAAGGGCAGCGACGGCATCGAGGCCATCGCGGGCGCGATGGTGTCGCTGCGCGAAGACCCGCCCGCCGTGCTCGGCGGCATGACCATCACCGGGCGCCGCGACCACTGGGACCTGAGCACCTACCCGGACTTCACCAGTGCCACCGACCGCGAGGCCCGCAACATCCTCGTGTATTCCTTCGAGGGCGGACGCATCACCTTCCGCCCGTCGGGCACCGAACCGAAGCTGAAGTTCTACGTGCAGACGACCCCAGAGGTTGCGCACGCCGAGCCGCCCCAGCGCGCCGCCGAGGCCATCGCCGCCCGGATCTACGGCGAGACGGCCGAGCGGGTCGGCTCGCCGCTCTCCGACGCGGCGGTGCTGCTCCCCGACGTGCTCGCCGTCGAGGCGAAGGTCCGCTTCGACGCCGGCGTCGCCGCGCTGCTCGGCTCACTCGACGCCGTCGGACCGGAGGAGGCCTGGGCCGGTCTCCGCTCGGTGCTCACCGACCTCGTGCCCGGCCGTGACCCGGTGGGCCCGGCCCGCGCCGCGCTGCGGGCGGCGTTCGAGCCGGTCGCGGGGTCTCCCGCCGGGTCGGCGCTGCGGGCGCTGGTCGACGGCGCCGTCGAGGGCTGAGCCGCCCGCCGGTCAGGCCGCGACCGGCTCGATGGCGAACACCGGGTAGCCGGGGGCGATGGCGAGCAGCTCGTCGTCGGAGGCGTCCGGGCCGACACCGTCGAAGAACACGCCGACCTCCGCCTTCCAGCGGGCCAGGTAGGCGCGGAGGATGTCGACCTTGGCGTCGTCGGGCATCTCGGTCGGGCGGAACGTCTCGACGCGACGACCGACCCGCAGCTCGCCGCTCCCGGCGGCTCGGAGGTTGCGCACCCACTGCGTCTGGCCCCTGGGGGCCACCAGGTACTGCTGGTCGTCGAGGACCAGGAGGTTGACCGGCACGGCCCGCCATTCGCCGGTCTTGCGGCCCCGGACCCGCAGCTCCCGTGAGCCTCTCAGGCTGAGACCCCGGCGGGTCAGCCACTGGATCATCGGGTTGAAGAGGTGGCGGGTGCCCCAGCCGGGCTCGAGGTAGCGATGGGGGGTGGGTGGTCTCGTCCATGGTTCAGGCTCCTGGTTGGGAGAGCGGTGCTCTCGTTTCGAAGCACATGATGCGACGGCTCCGGTCGTCTTGTCAAGAGCATTGCTCTCGATTCTTGTCACTGCTCTCGTTTCGTGTCAGGATTGGCCCCATGACGAGCACCGCCGCCCGCTCCGCCTCTGCTCCCACCCCCGCCCGCTCCGCCCCACTGACAGCCCGGGCCCGGGCGCGGGCCGAGCTGACCGCCGAGATCACCGACGCGGCCCGCCGGCAGCTGGCCGAGCAGGGCGCGGCGGCGTTGTCGGTGCGGGCGGTCGCCCGCGAGCTCGGCATGGTGTCCTCGGCGGTCTACCGGTACTTCCCCAGTCGCGACGAGCTGCTCACGGCGCTCATCGTCGAGGCCTACGACGCGGTCGGCCTGGCCGCCGAGCAGGCCGACGAGGGCCGGGTCGACCAGTCGACCGAGCGGCGATGGGCGGCCGTGGCCACCGCCATCCGGCGGTGGGCCGTCGACCACCCGAACGAGTACGCGCTGATCTACGGCAGCCCGGTGCCCGGCTACGCCGCGCCCGTCGACACGATCGATCCGGCGGCGCGTCCGGCGCTGGCCTTCCTCCGCATCGTGCGCGACGGCGTGGCCAGGGGGGAGATCGCGGTCGGCGGCGACGGCGCGGAGCCGATCCCTGCCGCGCTCAGCGCCGACCTGGCCGGCCTGCGCGACGCCGGCGCGTCAGAGGTGCCCGACGCCGTGATGTTGCGCGGCTTGTTGGTGTGGACGCAGCTGTTCGGCTCGATCAGCTTCGAGCTGTTCGGTCACCTGCACAACGTGATCCACGACTACGACGCCCTGTTTGCCGAGCAGATCCGCCGGTCGGGCGCGTATCTGGTGAGCGGGCCGGCCGTGGGTCACGCCGGATGACAAATCCGCCCGATCGGCAATCCGGTCGCGCCCTACGTTCGTATGCAGGGCATCACCTGACGAGGCCGGAGGACGGATCGACGATGAGAAGTGGCAACCAGGGGATGCGGCGGCGCCTGCCGTTGGCAGTCGCGGCGGGGATGGTGGCCGTGCTCGCGCTGGCCGCATGCGGGAGCTCATCGTCGACGAAGACCGCGGCCGCAACCACGACGACCACGACCGCTCCGGCGAGCACGAGCACGACCGCTGCGCCCACCACGACCCAGTCGGCGGCCCGGACCCAGGCCAGCATCGTCGCCGCGCTGGCGAAGGTCGGCCCGGCGTCGGCCACCGGTATGACCGTCAGCCTGGCCAAGGGCCCGAAGGGGATCTTCCTCATCGGACCCAACGGCCGCACGCTCTACATCTTCACCAAGGACAAGGGCACGACGACGGCGTGCACCTCGAGCGAGTGCATGCAGTTCTGGCCGGCCCTGAAGGCGACGGGCACACCCACCTCGGGGTCCGGCATCAACGCCGCCATGGTGACCGTTGCCCACGGCCAGGTCGCCTACTACGGGCACCTGCTCTACTACTTCAAGGGCGACACCAAGCCGGGCGACACGAACGGCACGGCCATCGCCGACTGGTACCTGCTCGGTCCGTTCGGCAACGTGATGCTGCCGCAGAAATGAGCGAGGCGCGGCGACGAGGTGAGCCCGCCGCGCCGATCGGACGCCGAGATGGCTACGAGCCCCGAGCCGCCCACTCGTGCTGCACGATGACACGTTGTCCGACGACCTGGCTCGCATGGTCGCGGATGTACGTCTGGTGCAGCGGATGGTCGACGTACCGACGTGCGGCAGCGAAGTCGGCGAAGTCCATGACCGCCACGAAGTCGAAGTTGCCGTCGAAGTGGCCCGCGTCGTCCCCCCACGTCAAGGCGAGCAGCTCCGGGATGTCCCGCAGCCGATCGAGCGCGTCACGAAACTCCTGCTTGGCCTCGGCCGAGATGCCGTCGGCCCATTTGGTCGCGACCACCTGACGGAACATCGCTCCACCTCCCTCCAGCCCTTAGATGATGTGCGCGACGAAGACGTAGCGCCACTGCTCGACTGGGCCGTCGTCTTCGAGCACGTAGGTGCCGTCGCGCTCCTCGACCTCCAGGGGCGGCGGGAACCGCTCCAGCCGACTGGTCGACGGCCCGCCCTCGCAGGGAATCAGCATCCGCTCACCGGGCTCCACCGTCAACGGTTCTAGCCCAGGTGGGCGCATCGCAGGGTAACCGGCGCCGCCGTACGAGATCCGGCATGCTGTCCAGGCGGAACCCGCCGCCTGCACAGCTCGGAGACCGCACCATGAGCGTCGACGTCGTGATCAACTTCCAGGCTGCGCCTGGGCGGGCCGCCGAGCTCCTGCCCCTGCTCCAGGAGGGCCGCGACATCAGCCGGGCGGCGGACGGGTGCGAGTCGTTCGAGCTCTTCCAACGTGAGGACGACGAGCACAAGTTCCTGTTCCTGGAGCGGTGGCACTCGATCGACGCGCATCACTCGAACATGGCGGACAACATCGTGGCGAGTGGCCACTTCGGTCGGATACTCCCGCTCCTGGTGGGGCCGCCGGACAACGGCGTGATCAGCCGGATCGACTGACCCGGGCCCCTCAGGACTCGTCGAGGTCCAGCGGAGGCAGGAAGTCGTAGGTCAGGTCGCCGACCCGGACGAGCACCGACGCGATCCAGCCGCCCATGGCCGAGAAGTGGTCGTCGAGGATGGAGCCGTCCTTGAGGGTGGCCTCGTCGAACTCGTAGGAACCCTCGTAGGACACCTCGATGGCGTACTCGGCCTCGTCGAGGTTGCCGAGGAACAGCGTCTCGATGGTCGGGCCGGACCGGTCGAGCCGGTGGGTGCCGATGGGCGGGCTCTGCTCGGGCAGCACGCTGAGCAGACGGGCCGGGTCGGGACTGCTGCGCAGGCGCTGGAGCCGCAGCGCGATCTCGATCTCGATGCGGGGCGGCTCGTCGATCGGTTCACCGATGTACCACGACCGGTACGAGCTCTGGGCCCAGGTCGGCCACCCGAGCGTGATGTCGGCCTGGATGCGCGGCGGCATTCCCTCGCCCGGGAGGCTGTAGCTCGTCTCCCACGTCGAGTCGCCGAGCAGCACGTCGACCTGGTACCGCTCCTCGAAGGCCTGCCGCTCGAGCAGCGCGTTCTCGAACGCGTCGCGGAGCGCGCCGATGGCATCGGTGAAGACGTGGTCGAGCATGGCCAGGCGAGGCTACCGGCTCTACGAGCTCCCCGGTTCCGCGGTCATGAAGGCGGTGGCGACGCTCATGTCCAGCTGCTTGTGGCGCAGGGTCGCGATGCGACGGCCGGGCTGGACCGCGTCCTTCGCCGTGCCCAGCGCCTCGCCGAGCAGCCGGGCGGTGGCGTCGAGATCGTCGACCGTGAACGCGAGCCCGAAGAACGCGGCGGGGCCCGCCGTGCCGTCGGTGGGCACGTCGTCGGGCCCGATGAGCTCGACGATCACCTCACCGGCGCGGAAGAAGGTCTGGGTCATCGGCGCGCCGTAGGTGTCGGTCCGGCGTACCCGCAGAGCGGCGAACCCGACCTGCTCGAGCGCGGCGGTGGTGCGCGCCGGGTCACCCGTGGCCAACACGATGTGGTCGATCGAGGTGACGCCGTTGGGATGGGCGGCGGGGGACAAGGTCGGCCCGTCGCCCGGGTCGGTCGACCAGCCCATCGACCTGCCGGTCATCGAGGGACCCCGGCGGCATGTCGCGCAGCGACCAGGCGAGGATCCGTTTGCCCTGCTCGCGCCCGACGAGTGCGATGCGCACCGTGCCGACCCGGCAACCACCGTCGTCGTCCACGGTGAACCCACCCGCCCGCCAGGATTCGGGCTCGTCGCCGACCACGATCTCGGCGATGGTCGGTCGGACGTCCACGCTCATGCGCTCACCCCGGTGGCGTCGGTCCGGCGGGCCGGGATCCAGTCGTTGACCGTGTAGCCGCGCTGCTCGACGGTGCGGTCGATCGTGCCCGCTGCGGCGAGGTGGAACACCATGGCGGCCCTCCGCGTCGAGCTCAGGTTGTCGGTCGAGCGGTGCATCAGGTGGCTGTCGAACAAGAGCACGTCGCCAGGCGCCATGAGCACCGGCACGCTCGCCGGCCATGTCGTGGTCGACGATCTCGACGTAGCCGTAGTTGGCGCCCTCGCGCTGGTCGGGTACGTGGGTGTGCACGGGCTCGCTGTGCGAGCCGGGCAGCACGTGCAGGCACCCGTTGTCGAGCGTCGCCTCGCTCACCGCCAGCCACACGCCCACGACGGGTCGGGCGGGCTCGAACGGGAAGTAGAAGCTGTCCTGGTGCCACGGCTGGCCCCAGGCGCCGGGGTTCTTGAAGATGAACTGGCTGAGGAAGCAGTCGAGGTCGTCGGTCCCGACGAGATCGGCCACCACGCAGGTGACGGCAGGGGTCGGTCACGAAGTCGTGGAAGGCCCGCTCGCGTGCGAGCAGGAACACCTTGGACAGCCGGTCCTCGGGATGCGGGCGCTCGCCCATGTCGGGTTGCTGCTCGGGCAGCACCAGGGCCTCGCCGACCTCGTCACCGGCGGCCGCGAGCCGGGCCAGCTCGACCACGCGGTCCTGCATGGCCAGCCCGACGGACGGATCGGCGAACCCGTCGAGGCGGAAGTACCCGTCGCGCGCCCACGCCGCCCGTTGGGCGCCGGTCACGGTCTCCCTGGTGCGCACCCCACGACGTTAGACCGGGCCAGATCGACACCACTTCGTCACGTGCCCGGAGGTCACCGACGGCAGGGCATCGGGTACGGTCAGCCGTCGCCTGAGCGAGGGGCAGGGCGGCATCAGGAGTCGTGCCGTCACATGCTGTTCCCCACCATCGACTTCGCGGTGTTCTTCCTGGTGGTCTTCACCGGGAGCTGGATGCTGCGACCCCATCGGGTCCCCTGGCGGCTCTTCATCCTCGCGTCGAGCATCTACTTCTACGGCTACTGGAGCTGGCGCCTGGTGCCGCTGCTGCTCGGGACGGTCGTCGTCAACTGGGCCTTCGGCCTGGCCGTGCACGCCGCGCTGGCCCCCGACGGCTCGAAGACGCCGCGCAGCCGGGCCCTCGTCGCGGCCGCGGTCGTGATCGACCTGGGCGTGCTCGGCTACTTCAAGTACGCCGAGTTCTTCGAAGGGGCGATCGCGGGCCGGCTGCAGGAGCTCGGCCTCCACGTCGGCAACCCGACGCTGTCGATCGTGTTGCCGATCGGCATCTCGTTCTTCACCTTCCAGGCCATCAGCTACGTGATCGACATCGGCCGAGGCGTGTGGACCCGACCGGTCCCGCTGCTCGAGTTCGCCGTGTACCTCACGTTCTTCGCCCACCTCGTGGCCGGGCCGATCGTCCGGGCCAGCGAGTTCATCCCGCAGATCGAGGACGTGCCCGACCCGCGCCACGTGCGCTCGGCCGAGGCCTTCATGCTGATCTTCCGCGGGCTGTTCAAGAAGGTCGTGATCTCGAGCTACATGGCCACGGTGGCCGATCCCGTCTTCAGCCTGCCGGCGCAGCAGAGCCGGTGGGCGGTGCTGTGGGGGATCTGGGCGTACGCGATCCAGATCTACGCCGACTTCTCCGGCTACACCGACATCGCCATCGGCGTCGCGCTGCTGCTCGGCATCCGCTTCCCCGAGAACTTCGACGCGCCCGTACCGCTCGCTGTCGTTCCAGGAGTTCTGGCGGCGGTGGCACATGACCTTGTCGCGCTGGCTGCGCGACTACCTCTACATCCCGCTCGGTGGCAACCGCGGCAGCGACGCGTTCATGTACCGCAACCTCATGCTCACCATGGTGATCGGCGGTCTGTGGCACGGCGCCAACTGGACCTTCGTGATCTGGGGGACCATCCAGGGCGTGGCCCTCGTGGGCGAACGGGTGGTCAAGAAGGCGTGGGCGCAGCGCGACCCGATCGGCCTGCCCGGTTGGCTGGTCGCGGTCGCTGCAGTGGTTCCTCACCTTCCAGGTGATCTGCCTGGCCTGGGTCTTCTTCCGGGCGCCGAGCTTCTCGCAGGCCATGGCGGTGCTGGGCCGGCTCTTCTCGGGCAGCGGCAGCTCGACGCTGGTCACGCCGCTCCTGATGGGCACGATCGTGGCCATGCTCGCCTCGCAGTTCGTGCCGCGGCGGATTCCGGAACGGGCCACGGAGGCCTTCGCCCGCACCGCCCCGTTCGTGCAGGCGGCCGCCCTCGCCATCGGGCTGGTGCTGGTCGACGGCCTCGGTCCGGCCGGCATCTCCCCCTTCATCTACTTCCAGTTCTAGGACGACCGTGAACCCGACCCGACCCGATCTCGAGCGGCCGCCACCGCGGCGCCGGCGCCGGTCGATCTGGTCGCGCGGCGCGCGGGACGGGGCGACCCTGCCCGCCGGCACGGTGCTCGCAGTCATGCTCGCGGCGCTGCTGGTGGCGATGTTCGTGAACGCGGACGCCACCCTGCGCAAGAGCGAAGCCAAGCGCAACAACGCGGCCTGGCGCACCGACGTCGCGCGCGGGTGTCGCCGACGTCGCCGACCTCTTCGGTCTGACGGCGCCGCGCCGGGCGATCGACGACGCGATGGGTCGCCACAGCAGCAGCCTCACGCCCGAGCAGGTGTTGGCCCGCCAGCGCGCGGAGCAGGCGAAGGCCGCCGGCGGATCCACGACCACCACGTCTGCATCGGCCGTGCCGCACCTACGAGCGCCGACTCCGGCCGCGCCGCTCAAGCTGTGGGTGGGTGGTGACTCGATCACCGAGACCTTCGGTACGCAGCTCGTGCGGGTGTCCGTAGTCGACCGAGCTGTTCCACACCACGCTCGACTTCCACGTGAGCACGGGCCTCTCGGTGCCGACCTACTTCAACTGGCCGCTCCACCTCGCCCAGGACGTCCTCCCGAAGACCGACCCCGACGTGGTGGTGATCATGTTCGGCGCCAACGACGGCCAGAACATCCTCATGCCCGACGGCAAGATCCTCACCGCGTTCAGCCCCGAGTGGCAGACCGAGTACGCCAAGCGGGTGGGCGCGGTGATGGACCTGCTGAAGAGCCCGACCAACGATCGCATCGTGATGTGGCCCGGGCCTCCACCCATGGGTCCGCAGACGGGCGTGCACGGCATGGACCTCATCAGCCACATCGACTGGTCCGAGGCGCGCAGCCGGCCCTGGGTCCACTACGTCGACACCTGGGTCTACTTCTCCGACGCCCACCTGCAGTTCAAGCACTACCTGCCGTCGGCCACCGGTCAGCTGCAGGGCCTGCGGCAGAAGGACAACATCCACCTGAGCGACATCGGCGGCACGCGACTGTCGTGGATCGTGCTGCGCGACCTCGGCGCGTATGTCGACCTGTCCGCGGCGCAGGCCCACCCCGATCCGAACGACCTGCCACCGTCGCGGATCAAGGAGCGAACCGTCGTGCCCCTGCACGTGCCGGGGGCGATCTAGCCGGCCGACGTGGCCGACAACTGAGAGGTGGATCGTATGGATGAGGTACTGGTCGACAACGGTGACATCACCCTCCGGGTGGAGGTCACCGGCGACGGACCGACGGTGCTCTGCGTGCCGGGCTGGCCCGAGCTCGCCCACTCGTGGCACCACCAGGTGACCCACCTGTCCGAGCGGGGCTTCCGCGTCGGGGTCCTCGACGTCCGCGGCTACGGAGGGAGCTCGGCGCCACCCGAGCCCGAGCGCTACACGCTGCGCGAGCTGGCTGGTGACGTGGCGGCCGTCGCCGCCGCGCTCGATGACGACCCCGTCGTGCTCATGGGCCACGACTGGGGCGCGCCCATCGTGTGGAATGCCGCCATCCTCCACCCCGATCGCGTGTCGGCGGTGGCCGGGCTGAGCGTGCCCTACACGCCCGCGCTGCCCATGTCGGTGCTCGACCTCCTCGACCAGCTCTACGTCGATCGGTTCTTCTACATGCTCTACTTCCAGCCGCCCGGGGTGGCGGAGGCGGCGTTCGACGCCGACCTGCGGTCCGCGTTGAAGCGTGTCTACTTCGCCCTGTCGGGTGAGGCACCGGCCAACAGCTGGCTGCCCGACGCGCCCCGCGACGCCGCCCTGCTGCCGCTCCTGCCCGAGCCACCGGACGGACCGCTGAGCTTCCTCGCCGACGAGGATCTGGATCTGATCGCGGCCACGTTCGCGCGCACCGGCATGACCGGAGCGTTCAACCGCTACCGCGCCATGCCGTTCGACGTGGCCGCGTCGGCTGCCGTCGTCGGCGCCACCGTCGACCGACCCTCGTGCTTCGTGGGCGGCGCGCTCGACGTCGTGCGGGCCATGATCCCGGGCTCCGACATGTATGCCGATCCGGGCGCGGCCTGCACCGACTTCCGCGGCGCCACGATCGTCGAAGGCGCCGGCCATTGGGTCCAGCAAGAGGCGCCCGACGAGGTCAACGCCGCCCTCGACGTCTTCCTCGACTCGCTGTGAGGTAACGGCCTCCGACCAGCGGCTCAGGGATGGCTGGCGGTGACCTCGGTGGTGATGCCGCCGCGCACGTTCCAGAGCGTGTGGACGGTCATCCGGCGCGGGGCGACGGCCGCGACGAGGTCGTCGAGGATCCGGTTGGTGATGTCCTCGTGGAACACGCCGACGTCGCGGTAGGTCCAGAAGTAGAGCTTCAGCGACTTCAGCTCGACGAGGTGGCGGTCCGGCACGTAGGTCACCGTGACCGTGGCGAAGTCCGGCTGCGCCGTCATCGGGCAGATGCAGGTGAGCTCGGGCGTGGAGTAGACGACCTCGTAGTCACGCCCGGGATGCGGGTTGTCGACGACGA
This sequence comes from uncultured Microthrixaceae bacterium, assembly GCA_963776435.1. Lineage (GTDB taxonomy): Bacteria > Actinomycetota > Acidimicrobiia > Acidimicrobiales > Acidimicrobilacustridaceae > UBA4742. The sequence continues at coordinate 918,528 of CAVZMK010000010.1, read as the reverse complement.
TGAGGTCTGTCGAGGGGACGGTGGGCACGGGACGACGCTAGTAGTTGAGCGTCAGGTGACCCGCACGCCGGACGTGCAGCCGAGGGCCTTGTTGGAGGTGCCGCTGCCGGTGTTGAGCGCGTAGGCGCAGACGTCGTGGTTGCCCGCGGGCACGGCGACGACGGCGTCGAAGCCGTGGTTCGGGCCGTAGTCGGGGTAGGCGGCGCCGACGTCGGTGCGGGCGAGGTTGGCGGTGACCTTGGCGGCGAAGGCGCCGTCGACCCAGATGTCGATGTCGATCGGGTCGGCCGTGTCAGGGTCGATGGCCCAGCCGGTGAGGGTGACCGTCCCGGTTCCGGGGACGACCGACTCGAGGTGGCCGAAGGGGATGCCACCGACGGTGACGGTCTTGCAGCCGAGCGACTTGTTCGATGTTCCACTGCCGGTGTTGAGGGCGTAGGCGCAGATGCTGTGAGAGCCGGCGGCGACCGGGATGGTGGCGTCGAAGCCGTGGTTCGGGCCGTAGTCGGGGTAAGCGGCGCCGACGTCGGCGCGGGCGAGGTTGGCGGTGACCTTGGCGGTGAAGGCGCCGTCGACCCAGATGTCGATGTTGATCGGGTCGGCCGTGTCAGGGTCTATGGCCCATCCCGTGAGCGTGACCTCGTCGGGCCCGGCGCTCACGGCTTCGAAGTGGCCGAACGGGATGCCGCCGACGGTGACGGTCTTGCAGCCGATGGACTTGTTCGACGTGCCCGGCCCGGTGTTGAGCGCGTAGGCACAGACCTCGTGGCTGCCGGCCGGCACCGTGATCGTGGCGTCGAACCCGTGGTCGGGGCCGTAGGCGGGGTAGGAGTGGGCGACGTCGGTGCGGGGGACATCGGCGGTGATCTTGGCGGTGAAGGCGCCGTCGACCCAGATGTCGATGTCGATCGGGTGGGTCGTGTCGGGGTCGATGGCCCAGCCGCTGAGCGTCACCTCACCCGGGCCGGTGGTCACCGATTCGAGGCTTCCGAACGGGTTGCCCGTGACGGTGAAGGTCTGGCACGCCAGCTTGGGGTTGCCGCTGCCGAAGTCGACGTTGATGCCATAGGCGCACAGGGTGTGGGCGCCGACCGTCGTCGTGAAGGTGGCGGTGAAGCCGTGCTTGGCATGGGCCGGGACCGAGTCGGGCTTGGCCTTGTTGGCGACGACGCTCGTCAGGTAGTGGTTGTCGAGCCACAGGTCGACCTTGATGGGGGAGTCCGTGTCGTTGTCGACGGCCCAGCCGGTGACGGTGACCCTCTCGCCGGTGATCGAGATCTTGTCGATGCCCCCGTTGGGCACGTGGAGGCAGGGGGCGTCGTGATGGGCCGTCGACTGGTCGGTGGCCACCGTGTGGGTGCAGCTCGGTTCGATCTCCCACGGCGGGACACACGTGACGAGCCGGCACACGATCGGACCGAGGCAGGCGACGGCCTGGTTGCACTGCCCGTAGCGGAACTCGTTGCAGCCCGCCCGGCGGTAGTTGCAGTTCCCCTTGGCACAGTGGCACGGCGTGCCCGAGCAGTTGCCGCCGCACACACCCGAGCCGCCGCACCCGCACGACCCGCATCCGGAGTTGCAGTCCATGTAGTAGCGCGGGCCGCTGCAGAACCCTGACCCGTCCGCCTTCCACCACCCCGCCACCGCCGTCCCCGGGGGCAGGCGTTGGTGCCGTAGATGGTGCAGCAGAACTCGGTGTAGCCGTCGCAGCAGAGCGCGCCACAACCGCAGTTCTGGCCGACGCAGGAGCACACGGCGGCGTAGGCCGTCGTCGGGCGCAAGAGGTATTCGGTCGGCGCCACGGCCAGGGCGCTGCCGACGATCGCGCCGCGGGCCAGGAACCCGCGTCGGTCGATCCGGCCGGCCAGCGCGCCGGACAGGCGGTCGACGAGGGTGGCGCGCTCCTCGCGGGGTCTCACGTCCTGGCCCTCATGGGCCAGGACGCTACCCGGACGGCGGATGGGGGTCGGAGACCCGGCCCACGAGGGCCGGCCTCCGGGTCAGCCCGTGAAGGTGGGCTCGACGGCCACCGGCTGGGCGGCCGCGGTGGTCGTCGGGGCAACGGTCGTGGTTGTCGTGCACCCGCCGTTGGCCGGATCGGCCGTGATGGTGATCGAGCCGTTGCCGAGGCCCTCGCTCACCCCGTAGGTCACGCCGGCCGGACCGAAGCCCGAGCCGCCGCCACCACCGGCTCCGCCGGAGCCGTCGACCTCGCCGGCGCCGCCCCCGCCGCCGCCGAAGAAGCCGCCGCCGCCGCCGCCACCGGCGGCCTCGAGATCGTCGCCGCTGACCAGGCTGCCGCCGCCGTGCCCGCCGGTGCCGGACACGCCCGCGGCTGGCCGTCGTTCCACTGCCCTCGTCGCCGCCCGCCGCGCCGCCGGCTGACTGCGTGCCGCCGCCACCCCCTTCGGCGTTGCTGACCGACGAGCCGTCGCTACCGGTCGTGCCGCCGCCGTTGCCGCCGCGCACGCCGAAGGCCGCGCCACCTGCGCCGCCACCGGCGACGAGCAGGGCGGTCGAGCCGTCGTAGACGCCGGAGGCCCCGCCGCCGCCGCCGCCGCTGGCGGCCGCGAAGTCAGAGCCGTGGGAGATGCTGTCGCCGCCCTTGCCGCCGCCGTTGTAGCCGCCGTTGCCGCCCGTGGCGGTCTGGTCGCCGGTGGCCAGCGGCTTCGAGATGTTCGCCAGCGGTCGCACGGCCGGCGGGATGAAGGTGGCGAAGGTGCCGTTGGCCCCCTGGCCGCCCACCTGGACGGTGAGGCTGGCGCCCGGCGTCACGGCGACGGTGGTCGCGCTGGCGGTGCCTCCGGCACCGGCATCCGAGCCCTCGGAGCTGCCGCCGGACCCGCCGGAGGCGCCGGTGGCCTCGATCTGGATCTGGCAGACGCCGTCGGGCACGGCGTAGGTCTGCGCGGTCCCCGTGTACTTGAACGTCTGTGCGTCAGGCGCCGCGTGGGCTGCTGGGGCCGTGATGACCAGCATGGATCCCCCGACCAGCGCCCCGACCGCGATGGCACCACTGAACGTTCGCCGCATGTCGCCCTCCGAATGCTCGGCTCTTGTGTGCCGGGGACACTAGCTGACGGTGCTCTCCGGATCGCGGTGGTCGAGCTGCCACCACAGGAAGGCGAGGACGTCGGCCAACTCGTCGGCCTGGCGGCTCACCGGCTTTCCCTGGCCGTGACCGGCGCTGGCCTCCTGGCGCAGCAGGATCGGACGGTCGTCCCCGCAGGCCGTCGCCACCTGCAGGCGAGCGGCCATCTTGCGGGCGTGCATCGGATCGACCCGTGAGTCGTCCTCGGCGGTGGTGAGCAGCACCGCGGGGTAGCAGGTGCCGTCCACGACGTGGTGGTAGGGGGAGTAGTCGTAGAGCCAGGCCAGCTCGTGGGCCAGGTCGGGGTTGCCGTACTCCGGGATCCAGAGCTCGGCGATCAGGAAGCGCGGGTAGCGCACCATGTCGAGCAGGGGTACGGCGATCTGCGCCGCCCGGCAGAGGTCCGGTCGCTGCGTGATGGTGGCCCCCATCAGCAGCCCGCCGTTGCTGCCGCCGCGGATGGCAAGTCGTTCGCGGGAGGTCGAGCCCGACGCGACCAGCCAGTCGGCGGCGGCGGCGAAGTCGTCGAAGCTCTGCTGCTTGTGCTCACGCATGCCGGCGCGGTGCCACGACTCGCCTTCTTCGGCGCCGCCGCGGATGTTGGCGACGGCGTAGAGACCGCCGTCGTCGCACACGGCCACGATCGCGGCGCTGTAGGCAGGCCCCATCGTCACCGCGAAGCCGCCGTAGCCGGTGAGCACGCACGGCGTGTCGGTATCGGGCACCGTCGACTCGCACCGGATGAGGAACATCGGCACGGCGGTGCCGTCGGTCGACTCGTAGCTGACCTGCTCGACCACGTAGCGCCCGTGCGGACCGTCGAGCGCGCCTTCGCCCTCGCCGAGGCGGCTCCAGTCGGACAACTCGCTGCCGTCCCAGCGCAACAGGGTGGGTGGTCGGGCGAAGGAGGTGAACGACACGAAGGCGCGGTCGGCGTGGTCGCTGGCGCTGAGGCCGACGATCGACCCCAGCTCGGGGAGCTCGACCGACGTGTGGTTGGTGCCGTCGTGGTCGTAGCGGTCGAGCTGCGCGACCGCCGAGTCGGGAGCGCAACACCAGCAGCGACGCCGGCGTGGTGACGGCCGCTTCGATCACCGCGGTGCCCTCGGCGACGATCGTGCACCAGTTGTCGTGCCAGGACGCCACCATGGGGGCCGACACCACCCGACCGCGGTCGGCGTCGAGCGTGGTGACGCCGATCAGCTGGTCGCCGACGACCTCGAACGACGACACCGCGTCGATGCCCTCGATCATCACCGTGCGCGAACCCGTCTGGCGGTCGATCAGGTGGACGTCGACGCGCGACCAGCCGAGCGACACGTGCACGAGCAGCCACCGACCGTCGACCGACAGCGACACGTTCGGCCACGCGGTCTTGTCGGGCAGGTCCTCCCACACCACCGCGTCGCGCTCGTGGGGCTCGCCGAGGGTGTGCCAGTAGACCTTGCGCCAGTACTCGAGCTCGCTGTCGGGCACCTCGCCCGGCAGCGGGTAGCGCGTGTAGGCGAAGCCCGAGCTGTCCGGCGCCCACGCCACCGATGCGGCCCGCGTGTGGGGGATGGCCTCGTCGAGCCGGGCGCCCGAGGCGACGTCGACGACGTGGAGGGTGGAACGCTCGTCGCCGCTCGACGACACGCCGAAGGCGACCAGCGAGCCGTCACGCGAGGGGTGGTACCAGTCGATGGCCGAGGTCGGGTCGTCGCCGACGCTGACGGGATCGACGATCGTGCGGGCCAGTCCCGGCTTGGCGGCCGGGCGGACCACGAGGACGGCCTGGTCGTGGTGCCCCCAGCGGTCGAGGGAGAACACGCGCTCGCCGGCCGTCGAGCAGGCGACCGACGAGCCGGCCCGCAGCAGAGCGCTCAGCCGATGGTGGAGCCGGGCGCGGTCGGGGAGCTGGTCGAGGACGGCCCGGGTGCGGTCGTTCTGCAGGCCGACCCACGCCCTGGTCTCGGGCTGATCGCCGTCTTCGAGCCAGCGGTAGGGATCGGCGACGGAGATCCCGTGGATCTCCTCGACCGTGCCGTCGTCACGGGTGGGTGACGGCGGTGGTGCGATCGGCCAGGTCACGGCAGGTGGGGTGCCGCTCGGCCCGGTCGACGGGTCAGCCGCGCCCGGCGTTGGGCTTGCGGCCGTGGTTCGCCTTCTTGCGGCGGGCGTTGGTCTTGCGCTTGGCGGTCTTCTTCGACATAGGGATGCCACGCTATCGCTTGCGACGGGGCGAAAGCCAAAGTCGTCCGCGACGGAGCGGAGCGAAGGCGCTCGGGCGGTGACACCCGGATGGCGAAGCCGGCCCGGCGGATTATCGCCGGGCCCAGCTAGTTGAAATAGTGGCCTTGGTCGAGGTCGTCGAGGAGCCCTGGCCGGGTCGGGTGCCAGTCGAACAGCTCGCGGGTGAGCTCGCTCGAGGCCGGGCTGTCGAGACCGAGGAAGTGGGCCAGCCAGGTGAAGTGCGGCCGACGCGTCGTCGGGGGACACGGAGGCGACCGGGAGATCGAGATGCGTCCCGATCATGCCGGCGATGTCGCGGATCGCCACACCCTCGTCGGCGACGGCGTGCAAGTGTCGATCCGGCTGGTGCCTGCTCCAGGGCCAGTCGGAACAGGTGGGCCGCATCGAAGCGGTGGGCGGCGGGCCAGCGGTTGGCGCCGTCGCCGATGTAGCCCGACACGCCGTGCTCCCGGGCCATCCCGACCAGGGACGGCGACGAAGCCGGTGTCCCCGTCGCCGTGCACCGTCGGCGGGAGTCGCACGACCGACGACCGGACGTTGCGCGTGGCCATGGCGACCACGACCTCGGCGGTGCCCAGACGGGTCTGCGGACCGGTGCCCGCCGCAGCCAGGGCCGGGTCGGCGGCGTGCCCGTCGGCCTCGGTGGCCACCCGCCCCGGCGCGAGGCCGAGCAGCCCGGAGGCGATGACCAACGGGCGACCGGTGCCGGCGAGCGCGTCGCCGAACGTCTCGACCGCGCGGCGATCGGCGTCGGCCGCGCCCTGGAAGTCCCCGGTGAAGGCGATGTCGTGCTTGAACGCGAGGTGGATCACGCCGTCCGACGCCGCCGCGGCGCGGGCCAGCGTGTCGAGGTCGTCGAGCATGCCGGCCTCCACCTCGACCCCGGCGGCGGCGAGGGCGGCGGCGGACGCGTCCGAGCGGGCCAGGCCGACGACCTGATGGCCCGCGCTCGATGAGCTCGGGGACGACGGCGGAACCGATCCAACCGGATGCACCGGTGACGAAGACGCGCATGAGGAACTCCTCGAGTGGCTCTGATGTCAGTTGCTGCCATCACCCTACCGGGGTCATGTCAGGAACTGACATCGCTCGGCTAGGATCTCGGGATGGTGCGTTGGGAGCCGGACAGCCAGGGGCGGCTCGAGCAGGCGGCGCTCGACCTCTACGGCGAGCGGGGCTTCGAGAACACGACCGTGGCCGAGATCGCCGCCCGCGCCGGGGTGACCGAGCGCACCTTCTTCCGGTACTTCGCCGACAAGCGAGAGGTGCTCTTCGGAGGCGCGGGCGCCCTCCAGGAGCTCATGGTGGCCGCGGCGATGGACGCTCCCGATTCGTCCGCACCGATCGACGTGGTCGCGGCCGCTCTCGACGCCGCCGGTGCGCTGCTCGAGGAACGCCGAGCGAGCGCTCGGAAGCGCCACGCGGTCATCGTGGCCAACCCCGAGCTGCAGGAGCGCGAGCTGATCAAGCTGGCGACGCTGGCGGCGGCACTGGCCGACGCGTTGCGCCGGCGGGGGGTCGCCGACCCGGCTGCGACGTTGACCGCCGAGGCCGGCATCGCCGTCTTTCGCGTCGCGTTCGAGAGCTGGGTCGACGCGGGCAACTCGCGAGACTTCTCGCAGCTGATCCGCGCCTGGCTCGACGAGCTGAAGGCCGTGACCTCCGGCCACTGATCGCCGGGGCGGGTCCTATCGGGTCGGCGTCTCGGGGAACCGCGACTCGCGGACGCGCAGCACCGCGCTGAGCGACTCGTTGTAGGGCATGTCGATGCCCAGTTCGCGACCGAGCTCGACCACCTTCCCGTTGATGACGTCGATCTCCGAACGGCGCCGTGCCAAGTGGTCGAGACGCATCGAGGGACTGGCGTCCGGGATGGTCGACGCGAATTCGGTGACGTACCGCACGGGGTCGTCGAACGAGAACGTGACGCCCCGCGCGATGCCCAGTCGGTACGCCTCCATCATGCAGCCGAGCGCGACGGCCCAGGTCTCGGGATTCGCCATCAGCTCGCCCACCGTGACGTCGAAGGCCGCGGTCGGTGCGCTGAGCGTCACGTTGCAGAGGAACTTCTCCCAGATCATGCGGTCGACGTCGGCGAACGCACGGACGTTGAAGCCGGCATCGCGCCACGTCTGCTCGAGCTGCTGCACCCGGTCGGTCAGGCCGCCGCCCATCTCGCCGATGCGGATGAGGCGCATGCCGTTGTGGTGGACGGATCCGGGTTCGGGGATCGACGACCCGAACCCCTCCGCGATCCCGATCACGATCTGGTCCTCGGGGATGTACCGGGCGACCCGTTCACCTGCACCGAGTCCGTTCTGGAACGGCATCACCACGTCGCTCGGTCGGACGAGCGCGGCGATTCCCGCCGCCACCTCGTCGACATCGGCCGCCTTGGTCGCGACGACCCAGAGGTCGCAGGGTCCGGCGTCGGCCGGTGTGCCGCCGACCTGGAAGCCGTCGACGACGTAGCTCCCGCTGGCGCCGGAGACCCGCAGACCCTCGGCGGCGATGGCGTCGAGGTGGTCGCGCCAGGGATCGATGGCCCAGACCTCGTGCCCGGACTTCCGCAGGAGCGCGGCGTACACCGCACCCATCGCACCTGTTCCGACGATCCCTATCTTCATCGCATATCCATGACGTGCTGGGCTGAGGGGACCGGCCGTCGAGTCATCTCGACGGCCGCCCGCAGCCGCAGATCCGGGCTGGACGGGGCCTTGCAATCTACACCTCATGTCCAGGGGAACCATGGTTGGCCGGGCGGGCGTAGGGTCCGGTCGCAGAGGAGCGGAGGCCACCATGATCAAGGTCCTGTCCGACCTGCCCGACGGCGTCACCGGCTTCGAGACCTCGGGGAAGCTCCGGGCCGAGGACTACCGAGACGTGCTCCTGCCAGCGGTGGCCGACGCGGCTCCCGGCGGGTTGCGGGTCCTACTCGTCATCCCCGAGTGGGACGGCATGTCGGGCGGGGCGATGTGGCAGGACGTGAAGATGGGCTTCGAGCACCTCCGCCGCTGGAAGCGGCTTGCGCTCGTCACCGACATCGAGTGGATGGCGCACGCGACCTCGTTCTTCAGCTGGATGATCCCGGGTGAGGTGAAGATCTTCGGGCTGTCGGAGCGCGACGACGCCGTCGCCTGGGTCGCGGCCTAGACGTCACGAGCGGGTCGGGCGGCGACCGATCCAGAAGTAGAGCAGCGGGCCGATCGGCTGCACGAAGAAGCCCAGGACCCACAGCGGCTTCGAACCCCGCACGTTGCCGGACGGTCGGCGCCGCAGGTCGCGAAGCGCGAGCGTGGTCATGATCAGCTCCGCGACCGCGCCGACGATGATCGCCACCCTGGTCTTGAGGGACAGCTCCGACCATCGCTTCCTCTGGGCCATCGACAGCACATCCTTCTCTTCAGCACGCGGGACGTCGCTCACGCGACGAGATGTGAGCTGATCCAGTAGACACCAAGCGCGAGGCTCAGCCAGACGCAGGCGGAGCCCAGGCAGAGGAGCAGCGCCGAGGGCGGCCGCATCGGGCTCGCGCGAGACGAAGGCAGGGTGTGAAGGAACTGGAGGTCGTCGAGCTCGCCGCACAGATCGTCGACGGCCTCATCGAGCAGGAGCAGCTCCGCAGTCGATGCACTCTCGGTGTTTCGCGTAGCGGTCAGTCCCTCCGAGTGGGGCGACGCCCCGCGGGCACAGGTTCCCTGCGCTCAGTACCCGGTCGCGGCGGCAGGCAGACGTGGCACGACAAATCACACGCCTGTAGTCTGCGGACCCCTGATTGCGTCGGCACCACGCGGGAGGTCGCGATGGATCACGCGCTCGACCAGGCCCTGGTGCGGACGATCCTCGAACACGCCGCCGACTACCCGTGGAGGCTGCAGGGCGTCGGCCTGCTGGCGCTGCGACTCGACGACCGCCGCGAGCACCGCCTGCACGTCTGGGATCCCGAAGGCTGCGACGGTGATCCGCCCATCCACGACCACCCCTACGACTTCAGCTCCACCGTCATCGTGGGCGAGCTCACCAACATCCGCTACGTCGAGGACCCGAGCGGTGACGAGTACTGCCGCGCGCGATTCGCGCCGACCGACGAGAACGACCGGCGTACCGACACGGTTCACCTGGCCGGCACCTCCACCACCCTCGGCCCCGGCGATCGCTACCACCAGCGTCGCCGGCGAGCTGCACGCCAGCCGCCAGATCCCGGGCACGGTCACCATCATCCGCTGCGCATGGGTCGAGCGGCCTGAGTCGACCGTGTGCCTCCGGCCCGGCGCTCCGTGGGTGTCCGGTCAGGCCCGCCCGGCCACTCCCGACGAGGTCAAGCGCATCACCGCTGCCGCGCTCGACCTGTTCTGACGGCCTACGCGGTCGGGTGGGTCGTCGCCCATTCGACGAGGTCGTCGGCCGCCCAGGTGTTGACGATGCGGTCGAGCTCGATCTCGTGGCGGGCGGCCTTGTCGCAGCCGAGCCGTTGCCATTCGAGTTGGCCGGGGGCGTGGGCGTCGGTGTCGATGCTCACCTTGCAGCCCCACTCGAGGGCCAGGTCGAGCAGGCGGTCGGGCGGATCCTGGCGCTCGGGTCGGCAGTTGATCTCGACCGCCGTGTCGAAGCGGGCGCAGGCGGCGAACACGATCTCGGGGTCGAAGGTCGACTCGGGCCGCACCAACTCGGGGTCGGACCCGACCTGGGCGACGGTCGAGCGCAGCTTGCGGCCGGTGCAGTGGCCGAGGATGTCGACGTGGGGGCTGGCCGCGGCGAGCACCAGCCGGCGGGTCATGGCGTCGCGATCCATCCGCAGCTTCGAGTGGGCGCTGGCCACCACGATGTCGAGCTGGGCGAGCAGCTCGAGGTCCTGGTCGAGTGAGCCGTCCTCGAGGATGTCGACCTCGATGCCGGTGAGGATCCGGAACGGCGCCAGCCGCTCGTTCGTCCAGCGGATCTCGGCCAGCTGCTCGTGCAGCCGGTCGGCCGACAGGCCGTGGGCCACGGTCAGCCGCGGCGAGTGGTCGGTCATGACCAGGTAGTCGTGGCCCAGCTCGATGGCCGTGCGGGCCATGGCCTCGATGGTCGCCCCGCCGTCGGACCAGAGGCTGTGGCTGTGGCAGTCGCCCTGCAGCGCCTCGCGGTAGGGGCGGCCGGCCTCGCTCATCGGGACCTCGGTGGTGGCCTCGAGCTCGACGATCCGCTTCGGCACCTCGCCGCGCACGGCCTCGCTGATCACGGCGCCGGTGGACTTGCCGATCCCGGGCAGCTCGAGGAGCGTGCCGTCGGCCACCCGGGCCTCGACCTCGCCCGGGTCGAGCCCGGCCACGACCTGGGCCGCCTTCTGGAAGGCGCGGATCTTCTCGGCCGGGGCCAGGGAGCGGTCGAGCAGGTACACGACGCGATCGAGCGCTTCGAGCGGGGTCACACAGAGAAGTTAATAGGGTGGGTCGGTGGAACGGTTCGGATTCGTGGGTCTGCCCAACGCCGGCAAGTCGTCGCTGTACAACGCCTTGTCGCGCGGCTCGGCGCTGGCCGCGCCCTACGCGTTCGCCACCAAGGACCCGAACGTCGGCGTGGCCAAGGTGCCCGACGAGCGGCTCGACCGCCTGGCCGAGATGAGTGCTTCCGCCAAGGTCGTCCCGGCGACTGTGCAGTTCGTCGACATCGGTGGGCTGGTCGAAGGGGCCAGCACGGGGGAGGGACTCGGCAACAAGTTCCTGGCCAACATCCGTGAGTCCGACGCCATCACCTTCGTGCTGCGGGCCTTCGCCGACGACGACGTGCCCGGCCCGGCCGATCCGCTCGAGCACTTGCGAGTCGTCGAGACCGAGTTGGCGCTGGCCGACCTCGAGACGGTCGAGCGCCAGATCGACAAGCGACGCAAAGCGGCCAAGCAGGACCGCGGCCTGGCCGACGAGGTGGCCGCGCTCGAGCGGGCCGATGCGTGCCTCTCGGAGGGCGCGCCGATCTACCGCGGCGACCTCGACGCGACCGAGCGCGAGCTGCTGGCGCCCTACTTCCTGCTCACCAACAAGCCGGTCCTGGCGGTCGTCAACGTGGCCGAGGACGACCTCGAGCGCGTCGACGAGATCGTGGCGCCGGTCGTCGCTGAGCTGTCCGGCGTCGGGGGCGCGGGGATCGCGCCGAGGTGATCGGCATGTGCGTGCAGCTCGAGGCCGAGGCCGCGCAGCTCACCGACGAGGAGCGAGGCGAGATGCTCGAAGCGCTCGGGCTGGGCGAGGGGGCGCTGCCGCGGTTCCTGCGCTCGGCCTACCACCTGCTCGGGTTGCGCACCTTCCTCACGACCGGCGAGAAGGAGTCGCGGGCCTGGACGTTCCACGCCGGCTGGCGGGCCCCGCAGTGCGCGGGCGTCATCCACACCGACTTCGAGCGCGGCTTCATCAAGGCCGAGGTCATCCACTGGGACGAGCTGCTCGACATCGGGTCGTGGAGCAAGGCCCGCGACGTCGGCAAGCTCCGGATCGAGGGCAAGGACTACGAGGTGGCCGACGGCGACGTCATGGAGTTCCGCTTCAACGTCTAGCTCGTCCGGTCCGGGGAAGATTTCTCGGCGCGAGCTGTCGATTCGGCGTCGGGCGTTCGTGGTAGTGGTGAGCCGGCACCGCGCCGGCCCACACCAAGGAGGAACGACATGACCCAGTACATGCTGTCCGTGTGGCACGACGGTGACTACCCCACGCCGGCGCCCGCCGATCAGGAGCGGATGTTCGCCCAGGTCGACGCCTTCAACGCCGAGGTCCAGGCGTCGGGCGTCTGGGTGTTCGGCGGCGGCCTGCACCCGAAGGAATCGGCCACCGTCGTGCGGGTCACCGACGGCGACGTGTCGATGACCGACGGGCCGTACGCCGAGTCGAAGGAGCAGATCGGCGGCTTCTGGGTCATCGACGCCCCCGACCTCGACGCCGCGCTCGAGTGGGCCCGCAAGGGAGCGGCCGCCTGCGAGGGGGCGGTCGAGGTGCGCCCCTTCCAGGGCGAAGAGGGCTGACGGCCACGGCTCGCCGTGCTCGATCCGGGTGTCCTCGGTGAGATCTACCGCCGCGAGGCGGGCCGTTGCACGGCGACGCTGGTGCGCGTCCTCGGCGACGTCGATCTCGCCGAGGACTCCGTCGCCGACGCCTTCGCGGTGGCGGCCGAGCGATGGTCCGAGTCGGGCGTCCCACCCAACCCCGGTGGGTGGATCACCACGACGGCCCGCAACCGGGCCATCGACCGACTCCGCCGCGAGTCGAGCCGTGACGAGCGACATCTCGCCGCCCACCGGCTCCACCAGTCCGAAGACGATCCGGACATGACCTCCGAGTTCGGCGATGTCGACGTGGTCCCTGACGACCAGCTGCGACTCATGTTCCTGTGCTGCCACCCGGCGCTGGCTCCCGACACCCAGGTGGCGATGACCTTGCGCCTGCTCGGTGGCCTGGAGACCGGCGAGATCGCCCGGGCCTTCCTGGTGCCCGAGGCGACCATGGCGCAGCGGCTGGTGCGGGCCAAGCGCAAGATCCGCGCCAACCACATCGCCTACCGCATCCCGTCGGCCAGCCAGCTCCCCGACCGGCTCCGTCCCGTGCTGGCCGCCATGTACCTCATCTTCAACGAGGGCTACACCGCCACGTCGGGACCGTCGCTGACCCGAGCCGACCTGTCGGCCGAGGCGATCCGACTCGGGCGGCTGCTCGTGGAGCTGATGCCCGACGAGCCGGAGCCCAAGGGCCTGCTCGCGCTGATGCTGCTCACCGACGCCCGCCGACCGGCCCGCACCGCGGCGGACGGCGGGCTGGTTCGACTGGCCGACCAGGACCGCACGCGATGGGACCACGCCGCGATCGCGGAGGGCCACGATCTGGTGCGGGCCTGCCTACGACGCAACGCGCCGGGTCCCTACCAGTTGCAGGCGGCGATCGCGGCCGTGCACACCGACGCGGCGAGCGCGGCCGACACCGACTGGGCGCAGATCCTCGCGCTGTACGACCAGTTGTTCGCGCTGCAGCCCACCGACGTGGTCGAGCTCAACCGAGCCGTGGCGATCGCGCAGCTTCGCGGTCCCCGTGCCGGCCTCGAGGCGCTCGAGGCGGTCGACCTCGACGGCTACCACCTCTACCACGCGACCCGGGCCGACCTGCTCGGCCGCCTCGGCCGTCGGGACGAGGCCGCTGGCGGCCTACGACCGGGCGATCGACCTGGTGGGGAACCAGGCCGAGCGCCAGTTCCTGGTCGCTCGCCGCGCCGAGGTGGTCGCCGGCCGGACGTGACCTGGCGTGGGCCGACCGATCGCCCGGGCTTCGCGGCGGAGGCGGGCCCGCTCGAAACCGGCGGTGAGGTCGTGGCGGCGGTCGTCGGCCAGCTGGTGGAGGGGGTGGGGGTTCGTCGCGGCCATGTCGAGTGCTCCTGGTTTCGTCTGTCTGAACCGAACGTACGACTGGTTGCGGACAGTTCCGGTCCGCAATACCGAGAAATCTCTGCAAAGATCTGAGGCCGTGGACACGCCCATCCGGTTGCTGCGCCTGCTGAGCCTCCTGAGCGCCCGGGCGTGGTGGAGCGCCGCCGACCTGGCCGCCGAGACCGAGGTCACCGAGCGGACCGTGCGGCGCGACATCACCCGGCTGCGCGACCTCGGCTACCCAGTCGAGGCGACCACCGGTCCCTACGGCGGCTACACGCTCGGGCGTGGCGGCCGCCTCCCGCCCCTCGTGCTCGACGACGACGAGGCGGTGGCGGTGGCGGTGGGGCTGCGCGCCGCGGCCGGGCGGGGCGACCGGCACCGAGTCGGCCGACGCTGTCGGCGCTGGCCAAGCTCGACCAGGTGCTGCCGGCGAACCTGCGCGAGCGGGTCGCCGCCATTGCGGCGGTCACGGTCGGCCTGCGCGCGCCCGGCGTCCCCGAAGTCGACGTCGACCGACTGGTCGCGGCCGAGTCTCGCCTGCCGACGCCCCGAGCGGCTCCGCTTCACCTACGTCGACGCGGCGGATCGCTCGACCGAACGCCTCGTCGAGCCCTACCGGCTCGTCTACACCGAGCGGTCCTGGTACCTCGTCGCCTTCGACCCGTCGCGCGAGGACTGGCGCACGTTCCGGGTCGACCGCATGTCCGAGCTGCACCTGACCGGTCAGCGCTTCGTCGCCGCATCGACGACCCGCCCGATGCCGGCGAGCTGGTGTCGCGCGGGAGTGGCGGTGTCGGCCTACGACCTGCAGGTCGAGGTGCGCCTGCCGCTGCCCGAGGATCGCGCCCGGGCGCCTCGTCCCGCCGACCGTCGGGGTCGTCGAGGCCGAGTCCGACACGTCCAGCCTGGTCCGGATCGGCGGCGACGCCGACTGGATCGCCCGGTACCTCGCCGGTCTCGAGGTGCACCTTCGAGGTGGTCGACGGCGACGAGGTGAAGGCCGAGCTGCGGGCGCTCGGACGCCGCCTCGTCCGCCAACACAGGTGACTTCAACGCTTCGGGCAGTTCCACCCGCGGAGACCGTTGACGGAGGCGATGCGTGCCCTGGCTCGTCCACGACGGCAAGGTGCTGGCCACCCTCGAGGTCGCCACGGCGCGCCGCGATCGCATGCGGGGTCTGCTCGGACGCGACCACGTCGAGGGGGCGCTCCAGATCGATCCGGCCCGCTCGGTGCACACGTTCCGGATGCGGTTCGCCATCGACGTGGCCTTCTGCGACCGCGACCTGCGCGTGCTGCGGGTGGTCACCATGCGGCCCAACCGGATCGGGATGCCGCTCTGGAAGGCGCGGTCGGTGATCGAGGCGGAAGCGGGTTCGTTCGAGCGCTGGGAGGTGGCGGTCGGCGACCACCTCGAGGTGCGGGGCGGCGCCGCGCCGCCCGATGGTCGCGGCGGAGCCGCGACGTGACCGAGGGCGCGCTGGTGCTGGTGGCGACGCCGATCGGCAACCTCGGCGACCTCTCCACCCGAGCCGTCGAGGAGCTGTCCCGCGCCGACGCCGTCGCGTGCGAGGACACGCGCCGCACCGGCCGGCTGCTGGCCCACGCCGGGGTCAAGGCGCCGAAGCTGCTGGTGGTCAACGACCAGACCGAGGCGTCCGCGGCGCGCGACGTGCTGGCCCGCCTCGACCGCGGTGAGCGGGTCGCGGTCGTGACCGACGCCGGCACCCCGGGCGTGTCCGATCCCGGCGAGCGGCTGGTGCGGCCTGGCCGCCTCGGCCGGGCACCGCGGTCGAGGTGGTGCCGGGGCCGTCGGCCGCCATCGCCGCCCTCGTCGTGAGCGGCCTCCCGACGGGTCGTTGGGTGTTCGAGGGCTTCCTGCCCCGGCGCGGCTCGGGCCGGACCGAGCGCCTGGCCGAGCTGGCCGGCGAGCGGCGCACGATCGTCGTCGTACGAGGCGCCCCACCGGCTGGCCCGCACGCTGGCCGACCTCGCCGAGGTCCTCGGCGGGACCCGCCAGGTGGTCATCGCCCGGGAGCTGACGAAGCTGCACGAGGAGGTGTGGCGCGGCACGCTGGCCGCGGCGGCCGAGCGGGCCACCGGGTGCCGCGCCCCGGGGCGAGCACGTGCTGGTGGTCGCCGGTGCCCCTGCGCCGCCCGTCGCCACCGACGAGGAGCTGGTCGCCGCCCTGGCCGAGGCGGTCGACGGCGGTCGGTCGACCCGGGACGCGGTCGCCCTGGTGGCCGCCCGCTTCGAGGTCGCCCGCCGGCGGGTCTACGACCTGGCCACCCGGGGCTGATCAGGCTCCGGTCGGGCCCGCATCTCCGCGCCAGCACTGGCATCCCTCGGGCTGTCACACCCCCTGCGTAGGGTCGATGACATGGAGATCATCACGTTGCTCGTGGGCTTGATCGGCGGTCTCGCCATCGGTGTGGCCGTCGCCGTCGCCGTGGCTCGCACGATCCGGCAGTCGGCGGCGGCCGACCGGGCGGCGGCCGCCGCCGACCGTGACGCCGCGCTCGACGTCGCCCGTCAGGCCTTCGCCGCCGAGCGGCAGGCATCGACCCAGCAGACCGTCGATCTCGTCATCGAGCATGGCGGCCGACAAGCTCGGCGACCAGGCCGACGGCCGCGAGCAAGCAGCTCGACCTGCGCAACCAGATGATCGAGGAGCGGGTCAGCGGCCTCTCGACCGGGCTCACCGAGCGTCTCGACCGGGTCACCGATCTGGTCGCCGGCCTCCAGAAGGAGCGAGCGGCCCAGCACGGCGAGCTCACCACGCGACTCACCGAGGCCACCCAGCAGACCCGCGATCTGGCCGAGACCACCCATGGTCTGCGCCAGGTGCTGGCCAACCCGAAGACCCGGGGCCAGTGGGGCGAGCGCATGGCCGACGACGTGCTGCGCATGGCGGGGCTCGTCGAGGGCGTCAACTACCGGCGCCAGACGGGCGTGGCCGGCGGCGGCATCCCCGACGTGACCTTCCTGCTCCCGCAGGGCCGGGTGCTCCACATGGACGTCAAGTTCCCGATCGACAACTACGTCCGCGCCATCGAGTCGACCGCCGATGCCGACCTCCAGAAGGCCACCACCGCGTTCCTGCGGGACGTGCGCCTGCGCATCAAGGAGCTGACGGGTCGCGCCTACATCGACCCCGAGACCACGGTCGACTACGTGCTGGCGTTCATCCCCAACGAGAGCGTGTACTCGTTCATCCACGAGCACGACCCCGAGATGGTCGACTTCGCCCTGGCCCAGCGGGTGGTGCTCTGCTCGCCGTTCACGCTGTTCGCGGTGCTGGCCGTCATCCGCCAGTCGATGGACGCCTACCGGCTCGAGCGCACCAGCGACGAGATCCTCACCTGCCTGGGCGGCTTCACCAAGGAGTGGGAGAAGTTCTCCGACCAGGTCGACAAGCTCGGCCGCACGTTCGACAGCACGCAACGGGCCTACGACGAGCTGTCGGGCACCCGTCGCCGGGCGCTCCAGCGCAAGCTCGACCAGGTCGAGGACCTGCGCACCCGGCGAGGCGACGACGCCGATGCCCCCGTAGTGCGGTCCCTGCGCGTGGCGCCGCGCGACGCCGCGCTGTTCGACGCCGACGACGGCTACGACGACCGGGTGCCCCGCAGCTCCTAGTCCTCACGCCGGCGGTCGGGTCGGAGTCGGAATCCGGCCCGGTTCCGGACCGTTCAGCCCGTAGCCTCTACGGCGTGACCGTGACCGACCGCTTCTACGTGACGACGCCGATCTACTACGTCAACGACATCCCCCACATCGGTCACGCCTACACGACGATCACCGCCGACGCGCTGGCCCGCTGGCACCGCCTGATCGGCGACGAGACCTTCTTCCTTACCGGCACCGACGAGCACGGCCTCAAGGTGCTGCGGTCGGCCGAGGAGGCGGGCCTCAGTCCCATCGAGCAGGCAGAGCGCACCAGCGCCCGCTTCCGCGACGCCTGGTCGCTGCTCGACATCAGCTACGACGACTTCATCCGCACCACCGAGCCCCGACACGCCCGGGCAGTCCAGACGCTGCTCCAGGCCGTCTACGACAACGGGTGGATCTACAAGGACACCTACGTCGGCCTCTACTGCGTGTCCTGCGAGGCGTACTACCGCGAGGAAGAACTGGTCGACGGGGTCAACTGCCCGATCCACCTCCGCCCGGTCGAGCACCTCGAGGAGGAGAACTGGTTCTTCAAGCTCTCGGCCTTCGAGCAGCCGCTGCTCGACTGGTACGAGGCCCATCCCGGCGCCGTCACGCCCGAGGGCAAGCGCAACGAGGCGCTCGGGCTGCTGCGCCAGGGCCTCGAGGACATCTCGATCAGCCGGGTGTCGATCGACTGGGGCGTCCCGGTGCCGTGGGACCCCGACCACGTCTTCTACGTCTGGTACGACGCCCTCATCAACTACGCCACCGCCATCGGCTACGGCGACGACCCCGAGCGCTTCGAGCGGTGGTGGCCGGCGGTCCACCACCTGATCGGCAAGGACATCCTCCGCTTCCACTGCGTGTACTGGCCGGCGCTGCTGCTCGCCGCCGGGCTCGAACCGCCGCAGCGCATCAGCGTCCACGGGTTCCTGCTGGTCGGCGGAGCGAAAATGAGCAAGTCGGGCCCGGGCCAGATCTACCCGGCCGACCTGGTCGACGACTTCGGTGTCGACGGCGTCCGCTACCACTTCCTCCGCGACACGCCCTTCGGTCCCGACGGCGAGTTCTCCTACGAGGGGATGGTGGCCCGCTACAACGCCGACCTCGCCAACAACCTCGGCAACCTCCTGTCGCGCGTCGCCACCGTGGTGGCCAAGAAGTGCGACGGCATCGGGCCGGCGCCGCGCGCCGACAGCCCGCTCGCCGAGGTGGCCGCGCGCGCCCTCGCCGACGCGACGACGGCGTGGAGCGCGGTCCAGCCGTCGGTGGCGCTCGAGGCGACGTGGCGCCTCATCCACGAGACCAACGCCTACCTCGAGGACAACGAGCCGTGGAAGGCCGAGCCGGGACCCGCGCTCGACGCGATCCTCGGCGACGCGCTCGAAGCGCTGCGCATCGTCGCCGTGCTGGCCACACCGGCGGTGCCCCGTACCTGCGCCGAGCTGTGGCGGCGCATCGGCCTGGCCGGCGAGCCCGGCGACCAGCGTCTGCCCGGAGCGGCGGGGTGGGGCGGCTACCCCGGTGGGCTGCCTGTCGACAAGGGCTCGCCGCTGTTCCCCCGGATCGATGTGGCCGGATGACGGGGTGACCGACGCCGCGGTCCGCTGGACCGACAACCACTGCCACCTACCGGCCGGCGACGAGGCGGCGGAGGTCCTGGCCGACGCCCGGGCGGCGGGGGTCGAGCGCCTGGTCAACGTGGGCACCGACCTGGAGCACTCCCGCCAGGCGGTGGGCGCAGCCCGGCGGCACGAGGGGGTGTGGGCCACGGCCGGGGTGCATCCCCACGACGCCCGGCAGGGCCTCGACGGCATTGCCGAGCTGCTCGAGGCGCCGCAGGTCGTGGCCGTGGGGGAGTGCGGGCTCGACTTCCACTACGACCACTCACCCCGCGACACGCAGCGCCAGGTGTTCGCCGAGCAGATCGCACTGGCGCACCAGCACGACCTGGCCCTGGTGATCCACACCCGCGAGGCCTGGGCCGAGACCTTCGACATCCTCGATGCCGAAGGCGTCCCCGAGCGCACGGTCTTCCATTGCTTCACGGGTGGGCCCGACGAGGCGCGGCGCGGACTCGACCTCGGCATCCACCTCTCCTTCAGCGGCATCGTCACGTTCCCCAGCGCGCCCGAGGTCAGGGCGGCGGCCGCGTTGTGCCCGCTCGAACGGCTGCTGGTCGAGACCGACGCGCCGTACCTCGCGCCGGTGCCCCACCGCGGCCGCCCCAACCGTCCCGCGTTGGTGACTGTCGTGGGCGAAGCGGTGGCCGAGGTCAAAGGGGTCGCCCCCGACGTCGTGGCCGCCTCGACGTGGGCCGCGGCCGAGCGGCTCTACCGGCTCTCCGATCCCCCCGTGTGACACACGTCACGTCTGGTTGGTCGGCGCTGCTCAGCCGTCGTTTTCCCACCCCCTTCTCATCTCGTTCCCGTTACGGAAGTTGCGGTCTCGTTACGACCTTCCTAGGTTGACGCCCGTCACCGGTCCTGGGCACACGAGAGGGAGGACGCCGGGTGGACGATGTCGCGGCGTCGCGCCGCAGGGTCTGGTTCGCGCTGCTGCTGGCGGCGACGTTCCTCGTCGCGCTGTCGGTGCTGCTGACCGCGACCCCTTCGTCGCATCCACTGCGCGTCGAGGCGGCGGCGGCCGCCACCGTCAGCCGACCGCACGGCGCCAGCGGGTCGCACCGCTCGGACTCCGCGTCGTCGCCGTCGTCGGCCGCACCGACGTCGACCAGTTCGTCCAGCACCACCTCGGTCGTCCCGCACGTAGCGCTCACCCGCTCGAGTGCGCAGCTGACCTCCCACCCGGCCACCGTCGAGGCCAAACCGACGACCCGGGCCCCGGTCGCCGCGCCGACCACCACGGCGCCGCCGACGACGACCATCCCGCCCTCGGCCGCGGCCTTCCTGGCCTGCATCCGGACGCGCGAGTCCCACGGCAACTACCGCGCCGTGTCGGCCAACGGCATGTACCGGGGCGCCTATCAGTTCACCCAGTCCAGCTGGGACCTGGCCGCCAACCACGCCGGTCGCCACGACCTCGTCGGGGTGCTTCCCGACCGCGCCTCGCCGGCCGCCCAGGACGCCATGGCCCTGGTCCTCTACGAGTGGATGGGCTCGGCCCCCTGGGGCGGGGCCTGCACCTGAGCGGGGTCCCGTCGGCCAAGCTGGTCGGGTGACGCTCACCCGCACCCAGGTCGTCGAGTTGCTCGATCGGCACGGGCTGGTCCTCAGCCGGGCGCTCGGGCAGAACTTCGTCGTCGACCCCAACACGGTCGAGCGGGTGGCCCGGCTGGCCGATGTGGGACCAGGTGACCACGTGGTCGAGATCGGTGCCGGCGTGGGCTCGCTCACGCTGCCGCTGGCGGCCACCGGCGCGGCGGTGACGGCGGTCGAGATCGACCACCGGGTGGCGGCCGCTTTGCGCGAGGTCGTCGAGCCCGAGGGCGTCACGGTGGTCGAGGGGGACGCGCTGGCGCTCGACTGGGAGGTGGTGCTCGGCGCCAGCGCGAGCTGGGTGCTCGTGGCCAACCTCCCCTACAACGTCGCGACGCCGTTGCTGTGCGATCTGCTCGACGACGTCCCGCGCATCGGGCGGATGCTGGTGATGGTGCAGCGCGAAGCCGGTGAACGTCTCGCGGCGGGGCCCGGCGCGGCCGCCTACGGCATCCCGTCGGTGAAGGTCGCCTACTGGGCGACGGCCAAGGTGGTCGGGCGCGTGCCGCCGACGGTGTTCCTGCCTCAACCCAAGGTCGAGTCGGTGCTGCTCGAGATCGTGCGCCGACCCTCACCGGCCGTGGACGCCGACGCGGAGCGGCTCTTCGCGCTGGTGCGCACGGCGTTCGGACAGCGACGCAAGATGCTCAGGCGGTCCTTGGCAGGGGTCATCGCTCCCAAGGCGTTCGCCGCCGCCGGCGTGTCGCCCGAATCCCGTCCCGAGGAGCTCGACATCCAGGCCTGGGGTCGGCTCGCCGACGCGTCGGCCTGAGGTCAGCGAGGCGCCGGCCGGCGGGCCGGCGTGGTGCGGGCGACCACCCGCCCGTCGCCGGGGAACTCCCCTTCCACGAACCAGGTCGAGCCGCTGCCCGCGAGCCGCGGCTCCCGGCCGGTTGCATCACCTAGGCGGTCGCGCCACTCGACCAGCCGGGGCTCCAGCGACAGCGCGGCCGGCTCGAGGTCGTTCACCGAGCCCTCGCCGCCGGCGTGGGGGCCTCCCAGCTCGTCCCAGCGCTGGTAGACCGCGGGCGTCGCGCAGCCGAACGGAGGCGTGAGCAGCGTGAACGTGCGCGGCTCGAAGGGGAGGGGTTCGACGAGCTCGCCGATGCCTCGTACCCGCGCCCGCCCTCCGACCAGGCAGAACGGCACGTCGGCGCCGATCGAGGCGGCGGCATCGAGATCGTGGATGCCGGCCCACGCCAGCACGGCCGCGGCATCTGAGGAGCCACCGCCGAGGCCGGCGCCCGACGGGATGTGCTTGACGATCCGCACACGGCCCGACCGGTCGGCCAGGGCCAGCGCCCGGGCCACGAGGTTGTCCTTCCCCAGCTCGCCCTGGAGGCTCTGTCCGGACGGGCCGTCGACCGCGACGACCGGCAGGCTCGCCGCGCTCGACGGCCCCTGGGTCACGTCCAGCTCCACGACGTCCACCAGGTCGAGCGACACCATCTCGGCGTCGAGGAGGTGGTAGCCGTCGGCTCGGACGCCCGTGATCCGCAGGCTGAGCGTGAGCTTGGCCGGGGCCTGCAGGACGACCTTGGAGGTCACTGGCGGCATCGGGCGCCAGCGTAGGAGCCGGCCGGAGAAGGCGTCGGGCTTACTTGCCCGCGGCGCGGCGCTGGAAGCGGGTGCGCTTCAGCATCTTCTTGTGCTTCTTCTTGCGCATGCGCTTGCGGCGCTTCTTGATCAGTGAACCCATGGCGTCGGGCAATCTAGCGGGCGCTTCCCGGCGGTGCGAAACGGGTCGGCTCGGGGGCAGGGACTCGAACCCCGAAATCGTGGACCAAAACCACGCATGTTGCCGATTACATCACCCCCGAATGGGTAGCCCGAGCCTACTGGCCGCGTTAGAACAGGGGAGATGAGCTCCCGGCCGCTGTCCGCCGTCGTCCTCGCCGCCGGCGAGGGCGTGCGCATGCGCTCGACCCGGCCCAAGCCGCTGCACCTGCTGTGCGGTACGGGCGATGCTGCTCTACGTGCTCGACGCGCTCGGCGACTGCGAGATGGGCCGTGCCGTCGTGGTCGTCGGCCACGGCGCCGAGCGTGTCACCAAGAAGCTGCAGGAGGAGGCGCCCGACCTGCACCTCGACTTCGTCGAGCAGCACGTCCAGCTCGGCACCGGCGACGCGGCGTCGCGTCGGGCCTCACCGTCTTCGCCGACGACGAGCTGGCCGACGACGACAGCGACGTGCTCGTGCTGCCGGGTGACACGCCGCTGCTGCGGGCGGCCACGGTGGCGGCGCTGGTCGTCGACCCATCGCGAATCGGGCGCCGCGTGCACGGTGCTGACCGCCCGCCTGGCCGATCCCACCGGGTACGGCCGGGTGGTGCGAGGTGGCGACGACCAGGTGCTGCGCGTGGTCGAGGAGGTCGACGCCACCGACGACGAGCGGGCCATCGACGAGATCAACACGTCGATCTACTGCTTCCGCCGCAGCCTGCTGGCTCCTGCGCTGCGCCGGCTCAGCCCCGAGAACGCGCAGGGCGAGTACTACCTGACCGACGTCGTCGGCGTGCTGCACGACGCCGGCTACCGCGTCGAGGGCATGGTGGCGGCCGATCCCACCGAGACCGAGGGCGTCAACGACCGGGTCCAGCTGGCGCGGGCCGAGTCCGAGCTGCGGCGTCGGACGAACGAGCGGTGGCTCCGCCTCGGCGTGACCATGCTCGATCCGGAGCGCACCTACATCGACGCCACCGTCGAGCTGGCCCCTGACGTCGCCCTGTTCCCGGGCACCATGCTCCAGGGACGCTGCCTGATCGGCGCCGGTGCCGAGATCGGCCCCGACACCCGACTGATCGACTGCGTGGTGGGGGCCGGCGCCACGGTCACGATGACCGTCGGGCGCGACGCCGAGGTCGGCGAGCACGCGGTCGTCGGTCCCTTCGCCGTACTCGAGCCGGGCAGCCACGTGCCGTCCTCGACCCGTACGGGCCCGTTCTACACTGCGACCACGACCGAAGACACCGGCGCCTGACGGCGCGAACAGGGGAGTACGACCGCGATGGAGCTCGTCACCAAGAAGCGCCTGCACCTGGTGTCCGGAGAGGCCAACCTGCCCCTCGCCGAGGAGATCGCGAGCCGGCTCGGGGTCACCCTCGGCGACGCCAACCTGGGTGTGTTCGCCAACGGCGAGCTGCACTGCCGGTTCGGCGAATCGGTCCGGGGCACCGACGTGTTCATCATCCAGACGCACAGCGCGTCCGAGACCATGTCGATCAACGACTCGATCATGCAGCAGCTGATCATGGTCGACGCCGCCAAGCGGGCATCGGCCAAGCGCATCACCGTCGTCTGCCCCTACTACGGCTACAGCCGCCAGGACCGCAAGGCCGAAGGCCGCGAGCCGATCTCGGCCAAGTTGGTGGCTGACATGTTCCGGGCCGCGGGCGCCAAGCGCCTGGTGAGCGTCGATCTGCACTCGGGTCAGATCCAGGGGTTCTTCGACGGTCCGGTCGACCACCTCACCGCCATGCCGGTGCTGTGCGAGCACATGGCGACGCTGGGCGACGACCTGGTCGTGGTGTCGCCCGACGCCGGCCGGGTGAAGGTGGCCGAGCGCTACGCCAACATCCTCCACGCCGACCTGGCCATCGTGCACAAGCGCCGGATCAAGGGCCAGAAGCACTCGGTCGAGGCCCGCGACGTCGTCGGCGAGGTCGAAGGGCGTACCTGCGTGCTCATCGACGACATCATCGAGACGGCCTCCACGCTCTGTGCGGCGGCCGAGCAGCTCATCGACCACGGGGCCACCGACGTCTACGCGGTGGCCACCCACGGGGTGTTCTCCGGCCCGGCCATCGATCGCCTGAAGAACTCGGTGATCGCCAAGGTGGTCGTGACCAACACCCTGGCGCTGCCGCCCGAGAAGCAGATCGACAAGATCGAGGTGCTGTCGATCGCCGGGGTCATCGCCGATGCCATCGACGCCGTGTTCGAGGACACCTCGGTCAGCGAGATCTTCGGCGGCGAGAACCAGGCCTGAGCGAGTCCGCGAGCGACCCAGAAGGCTGATTTCGGCTCCGGGGGCCCGGCCGGTAGGCTGGTTCGCCGTTCGTCCGCGTTCCCGCAGGAGCCTCACCACAATGGATCTGATCCTCACCGCCGAACCCGGTCGGCCCACCGGTAGCCGCCCCGCCCGCCGCCTGCGGGCCGATGGCAAGGTTCCCGGCGTCGTCTACGGGCTCAACCGCGAGCCGGTGTCGGTCGTCGTCCCGTGGACCGAGCTGCGCCGGGTCCTCACGACCGAGGCGGGGATGAACGCGCTGATCGACCTCGAGGTCGACGGTCACCACGACCTGACCATCGTCAAGGAGCTCCAGCGCGATCCGGTGCGCCGGGCCGTGAGCCACGTCGACTTCCTGCGCATCGACCGCGACGCCTCCATCTCCGTCGAGGTGCCGGTCGTGCTCGTCGGTGAGGCCCACGAGGTCGAGATCAACCAGGGCATCGTCGAGCAGCTGCTCCACTCGCTGCTCATCACGTCCAAGCCGGGCTCCATCCCGACCGTGCTCGAGGCCGACATCGGCGATCTGCTGATCGGCGGCGCGGTGCGGGTGAGCGATCTGACCCTGCCCGAGGGCGTCACCACCGACGTCGACCTCGACGAGCAGATCGCCATCGGCAGCATCACCCGCGCCGCGCAGGAAGACGAAGAGCCGGCCGAGGGCGAGGGCCTCGAGGGGGTCGAGGGCGAAGAGGGTGCCGAAGGCGAAGGTGGCGGGTCCGGCGGGGCCGAGTCCACCGACTCCGGCGACGCCGAGTAGCGGCCCGGCGCGCTCGTCGCGTCCGGCCAGGATCGTCTGACCCATGTCCGACCTGCTCGTGGTCGGGCTCGGTAACCCCGGCGCCGAGTACGCCGGGCACGCGCCACAACGTCGGGCTTCGACGTGGTCGACCTGCTCGTGGCGCGCCACGGCGGCCGCCTGCGCAAGAGCCGTCGCGAGCGGGCCGTCGCCGACGAGGTGAGCATCGCCGGCCGCCGCGTCGCGCTGGCCGAGCCGCAGACCTACATGAACGAGTCCGGCCAGGCGGTCGCGCCCCTCGTGCGCCGCTACGACATCGACGACCTCAGCCGGCTGGTGATCGTCCACGACGAGCTCGACCTCCCGCTCGGGCGGCTGAAGGTCAAGCTCGGCGGCGGCCTGGCCGGCCACAACGGCCTGCGCTCGATCAAGTCCCATCTTCACGACGACGGGTTCGCGCGGGTCCGCATCGGCATCGGCAAGCCCCCGACCAAGGAGCACGGCGCCGACCACGTGCTGAGCCGGCCCGGCAAGGCCGTCCGCGAGACGCTGGCCGAGATGGTCGAGCGGGCCGCGGCCGCGGTCGAGTCGATCGTCGAGAACGACGTCGAATCCACCATGAACCGCGTTCAACGCCATGCCCGACGCCGCCGACGGTTCCTGACGACGGCGCCGCGACGGCTGGTAGCCTCGGCCGCGGTGCTGGGGTGGGAGGAGCTGGCGCGATGAGAGCTCGTGGTGGACTGGTTCGCGTCGTGGTGCTTGCGGCCGCGGCGGTGGTGTTGGCGTCGTGCCAGCTGGGTCTGGGTGGCCCGAGCAACGTCTTCGGCAACGACCTGCCCGACGGTTGCCTCAGCCTGACGAGCACGGTGGCCCCGTGCCCCAGCCCGAACGTCCAGCCGGGCGTGTGGGCGGCCATCCAGGGGCCATTCTCCCGTCACCAGGATGGCGACCCGTTCGCCACCATGTGCGCCGGCGACGTCGAGACCAAGACCGTGTGCGACCCGAACTGGCCCACCGGCGGCGCGCCCAACCCGGCCGCCACCTCGGTGCAGAACACCCAGTACCACCCCTATGGCTACAGCTGGGCCATCGACGTGCCGGCCGCGGCGGTGGGCACCGACGTCACCGTCGAGATCTACGACCCGGCCAACGGCCCCACGGGCGCGCCGTTGGATGAGAACCTCGACATCAACGGCGGCACGTTCACGACCTCGTACGAGCTCTTCGCTCCGAGCGGTTCGTCGATCGTCAAGGAGACGCCCGAGCTCTCGATGGCCGGGCACTGCGACACCGGTGACGGCCAGCACACCTTCCCCAGCGGCATCAGCACAGGAGCGCCGTACTACACCGAGCACTGGTACACCCTCTGCCGCTTCGTGCCGACCCAGGCCGGGATCTACCCGTTGCAGGTGAAGACCAGCAACATCCCCGGGGTGGTCGACGCCGGTACCGGGTGGAACGCCTACTCGCTCAAGGCGGTGTCGAGCGCACCCACCCAGCCAGCCGTCCATGCCCTGAGCAACCTGTCGATGTGGATGGAGACGCCCGCAACGACACGCCAGGTCTACCTGGCGAACGTGGGAGCGCAGGACGCCGGCCGCACCATGCACGTCGACATGTACGACCCGGGCGACGGGTCCGGACCCGATGCGTTCACCCTCCAGGTGCTGGCTCCACCGTCCGGCCTGACCCGGATCCCGTCGGGTGGCTCGGCCGTGCCCTGCAATTACAACGCCACGCCGTCGGCGACCCAGGGCCCGGCGACGCCCGACTTCTCGTCGAACTGCACCGTCACCACGAAGCTGTCCGGGACGGGCAGTGGCGTCTACAACGGCGACTGGCTCCGCCTCTCGATCGTGCTCCCCGCCGCCTACACGTGCGCGACCGACTGCTGGTGGAGCGTCCGCATGACCATGGGTACGGGCTCGTCCACCCCGACCGACCGCACGACGTGGAGCGTCGACGTGTCGTGACCCAGCCCGGACGTCGGGGACGGAGGGGTCAGGCGGGGAGCAGGGTGTAGCTGGGGTTCAGGAGGGCGAGCTCGCCCCGGGACTCGATGACCACGCCCTCGGCCTCGAGGTGCGCCCCGAGCTTGATGCCGCCGATCGTCTGGCGGCCGAGGAACGCGATGACGATGCCGCCGGTCTCGTCGACCAGCGTGGCCTCGAGGGTGGTGGCCCCGCCCTCCCATGGCTGCACCCGCAGCGCGCGGATGCGGCCCACCACGCGCACCCGCTCGCGCCAGCGGCACTCGCCGATCGGCTTGGTGCTCACGCGGGCGTCGGGACGTCGACGCTGACCTCGGGCTTCTTGCCGAGGTGGTACGGCACGAAGGTCACGTTGGCGTGGGGCACGTTGCTGAGCGTCTTGGCGATCGCGTCGGCGGTGTGGTCGTGCAGGAACCGGTGCCAGAAGCGGCTGTACTCCCGCCGCGGGATCAGCACGCTCACCTCGGTGTTGCCGTCGGCGGCCGCCTCGGCCACCACCTCGAGCGCGCAGCGGTTGATGCGGCGGTCGGGGCACTCGACGATCTCGAGCGGCACCCGCGTGAGCCCGAGCCGGGTCCACTCGTCGGCCAGGTCCTCGGCCTCGTGCTCGTCGGTGGCGATGTGCACCGCCTTGAGCGAGTCGGGGGTGAGCGTGCGGGCGTACTGGATGGCCCGGGCCGAGCTCTGGTCGAGCTTCTCGACCAGCACGATCACCGAGTGGTAGCGCAGGATCGGCGCTTCGGCCGCCTCCCGGGCGTCGTGCTCGAGCTCGTCCTTCTCGGACTCGTAGGCGTGGTTGAGGCGCACCAGGCCGAACACCATCACCGGGACCAGGATCATGATGAACCAGGCCCCGCCCTCGAACTTGAACACGCCGATGACGACGGTCACCACGCCGGTGGTGAAGGCGCCGAGGCCGTTCACGAACAGGCCGGTGCGCCACCCGGCCTCCTTGTCCTTGATGTGCTTCTTGGCCATGCCGGCCTGCGACAGGGTGAAGGAGGTGAACACGCCGATGGCGTAGAGCGGGATCAGGCGGGTCACGTCGGCCTGGAAGATGATCACCGGGATGGCGCCGGCGATGGCCAGGGCGATGATGCCGTTGGAGAACACCAGCCGATGGCCGCGCTTGGTGAGCTGCTTGGGCATGAAGGCGTCGTTGGCGTGGAAGCTGGCCAGGCGGGGGAAGTCGGCGAAGCTGGTGTTGGCCGCCAGCACCAGGATCAGCATGGTGGCGGCCTGGGTGAACAGGAAGAGGGCGTGGCCGACGGCCCCGCTGCCGAAGACGGCCTGGGCGACCTGGGAGATCACCGTCTTGGTGTCGCTGGGGACGATCTGCATCTTGGCGGCGAGCCACGAGATGCCGAGGAACATCGAGCCGAGCAGGACGGCCATGATCACCAGTGTCTGGCGGGCGTGCTTCCACTCGACGGGCTTGAAGGCGGGCACGCCGTTGGAGATGGCCTCGACGCCGGTCATGGCCGCACCACCCGAGGCGAAGGCGTGCAGGATCAGCACGACGCTCGCCGCGCCGGTCGCTTCCAGCGCGGCCGGATGGGTCGGCACCACGTGGGCCAGACCGCCGCCGAAGAGCGCCTTGTAGAGCCCGGTCGAGATCATCAGGAACATCGAGATGATGAACAGGTAGGTCGGGACGGCGAAGATCTTGCCCGACTCCTTCACGCCGCGGAGGTTGCCCACGGCGATGATGGCGATGAAGCCGAGCGCGATCGGCACGCGCCAGGCGTAGAGCGGCGGCGACGGCGGAGTAGAGAGCGGCCACGCCGGCCGACACCGACACCGCCACGGTGAGGATGTAGTCGGTGAGCAGGGCGACGCCGGCGACCTGGGCGGGCAGGAGACCCGAGGTTGTCCTTGGTGACGATGTAGGCGCCGCCGGCCGACGGGTAGGCCTTGATGGTCTGGCGGTAGCTGAAGACCAGGATGACCAGCACCAGTACCAGGGCGATGGTGATCGGCATCGAGGTAGCCGAAGGCGAGCGTGCCGATGGCGCCGACGAACAGCAGCGTGCGCAGGATCTCCTCGGACGCGTACGCCGTCGACGACAGCGCGTCGGAGGCGAACACGGCCAGCGCGGTGGGCTTGCCGAGCCGCTCGTGGGCCAGCTGGTCGTTGTTGAGCGCCTTGCCCAGGATCTTGGACTTGACCCGGAAGCCGCGGGACTCGGGGATGTCGACCTTGGGCGTGGGGGGGAGGGGTTGGATCGCGGTGCGATCCTGGGTCAGCGAGCCGGAGGGCATACCGGGATTCAACCCGAGCGCGACCGTCACGGGGAGCGTTCCCGCCCCTTCTTAACGGGATTTTGTCGCCTCGCAGCAGTGATCGCGGGCGCGGGCATCGCGGTGCTGGCGCGGCTACTTCGCGATCGGTGCCGGCTGGTTCGGCAGCAGGGTGTATTCAGGGTTCATCAAGGCGAGGAGGCCGCGGCTCTCGATGACCGTGCCCTCGACCTCGACCCGCGCGCCGAGCCGGAGTCCGGCGATCTGCTGGCGCCCCATGAAGACGACGGTGATGCCACCGGTGTCGTCGACCAGCGTGGCCTCGAGGGTGGCGATCCCGCCCTCCCAGGGCTGCACGCGCAGGGCCCGGACACGCCCGACCACGCGCACCCGCTCGCGCCAGCGGACCTCACCGATCGGCTTGCGCGCGCCGTCGGTCTGCGCTCACGGTCGGAACGGGCGGCGTCGGCGCCTCGAGCACCGGCTCTTGGCGCTTGCCGAGGTGGTACGGCACGAAGGTCACGTTGGCGTGGGGCACGTCGGCCAGCGTCTTGGCGATCGAGTCGGCCGTGCGGTCGTGCAGGAGCCGGTGCCAGATCTTCGTGTACTCGCGCCGGGGGATGAGCACGCTGACCTCGGTGTTGCCGTCGGCCGCCGCCTCGGCGACCACCTCGAGGGCGCATCGGTTGATGCGGCGGTCGGGGCACTCGACGACCTCGAGCGGCACGCGCGCCAGGCCGAGCCGGGTCCACTCCTCGGCCAGCACGGCGGCCGCGTCGTCGTCGGTGGCGATGTGCACCGCCTTGAGCTCGTCGGGCGTGAGCGCACGGGCGTACTGGACGGCCCGGGCCGAGCTCTGGTCGAGCTTCTCGATCAGCACGATGGCCGTGTGGTAGCGCAGGATCGGTGCGGTGACGGCCTGGTGGGCGTCGCGCTCGAGCTCGGCATGCTCGCTCCTCGTAGGCCTTGTTCAGGCGGACGAGGATGACCACGAGCACCGGGACGAGCACCATGATGAACCAGGCGCCGCCCCCGAACTTGAAGGTGCCGATGACGACGGTGACGATCGCGGTGGTGACCGCGCCGAGGCCGTTGACGAACAGGCCGACCCGCCAGCCCTGCTCCTTGTCCTTGATGTGCTTCTTGGCCATGCCGGCCTGCGAGAGGGTGAACGAGGTGAACACGCCGATGGCGTAGAGCGGGATCAGCCGGGTCACGTCGGCCTGGAAGATCACCACCGGAATGGCGGCGACGATGGCGAGGGCGATGATGCCGTTGGAGAACACCAGCCGGTGCCCGCGCTTGGTCAGCTGCTTGGGCAGGAACCGGTCGTCGGCCGCGAAGCTGGCCAGCCGGGGGAAGTCGGCGAAGCTGGTGTTGGCCGCCAGCACGAGGATGAACATCGTGGCGCCCAGCGTGAACACGTAGAGGACGTGACCGAGGGGCGACGTGCCGTAGATGGCCTGCGCGATCTGGGCGATGACGGTCTTGCTGTCGCTCGGGACGACCCACATCTTGGCCGCCAGCCAGGAGATGCCGAGGAACATGGTGCCGAGCAGCACGCCCATCACCATGAGGGTCTCGCGGGCGTGCTTCCACTCGACCGGCTTGAAGGCGGGCACGCCGTTGGAGATGGCCTCGACGCCGGTCATGGCCGCACCACCGGAGGCGAAGGCGTGGAGCAGCAGGAAGATGCTGACCGAGCCGGTGGCCTTGAGGGCGGCGGGGTCGGTGGGGGCGACGTGGTGGAGCCCGCTGCCGAGGACCGCCTTCACCAGGCCGGTGATGATCATCGCGAACATGGCGATGATGAACGCGTAGGTGGGCACGGCGAAGATGCGCCCCGATTCCTTGACGCCGCGCAGGTTGCCGATGGCGATGATGGCGATGAAGCCGAGCGCGATCGGCACCCGCCACGCGTACAGCGCCGGCACGACCGAGTAGAGGGCGGCGACGCCGGCCGAGGTCGACACCGCCACCGTGAGGATGTAGTCGGTGAGCAGCGAGACCCCGGCCACCTGGGCCGGGATGATGCCGAGGTTGTCCTTGGTGACGATGTAGGCGCCGCCGGCCGACGGGTAGGCCTTGATCGTCTGGCGGTAGCTGAACACCAGGATGACCAGCACGCAGACCAGCGCGATGGTGATGGGCACGACGTAGCTGAAGGCCAGGAAGCCGATGCCGGCACCGAAGAACAGCAGCGTGCGCAGGATCTCCTCGGTGGCGTAGGCCGTGGACGACAGCGCGTCGGAGGCGAACACGGCCAGCGCGGTGGGCTTGCCGAGCCGTTCGTGCGCCAACTGGTCGTTGTTGAGCGCCTTGCCGAGGATCTTCGACTTGACCCGGAAGCGCCGGGTCTCGGGCAGGTCGACCCGCATGGTCGGCGGGAGCGGTTTGATCGCGGTGCGGTCGTGGGTCAGAGATGCCTTCGCCATGGCCCACCATTCAACACCGCGCCAGAGCCGTAACGGAACTCCGTCGGGCCGACGTCACACGGCGTTCATGCAGACCCCCGGACCGGGCCCACCGGGCACGGGAGAGCGCAGGTGCGGTGGAGGTGGGGGGACCCTAGGCTTGGCCGGGTGACCGAACACGATTTCCTGTCGGCGAACGCGGCGCTGGGTGCGACCGAGGAGCTCGACGTCGAAGCCATGCAACTGCTGTTCAAGGTGGAGTGCAGCGGCGAGGACTTCTACAACCAGTTGGCCGACCGGGTCGCGAGCGACGAGGCCGCCGAGCTGCTGCGCCGCAACGGGCGCGAGGAGCTCGGCCACGCCCGTCGCATCCAGCGCGCCCTCGCCATCAAGCTGGGCGAGCCGTTCGAGCCGACCGCCGACATGCTCGAGCGCTTTCCCATCCCGCTGCCACGAGAGGTGGGCCCGGAGCTCTTCCCGATCATCATCGAGGCCGAGGTGCAGGGCGACGCCGGCTACGAGAAGTGGGCCGAGAAGGAATCCGACCCCGAGGTGGCGCGGTTGCTGCGCCTCAACGGTCGTGAGGAGACGATCCACGCGGAGCGGGCCCGGCAGGCCCTGGCGTTGCTGCAGGCGGCCCCGCAGTCCTGAGCGCGCTTCGCCCGCTTCCCGACCTCCTGCGTGACGAGCCCGCGCTCACGCGCGTGCTGGGGACGTCGAGCGCGGTGCTGGCCGTGCCCGAGCCGGCCCGGGCCGTCACCATCGCCGGACTGGCCCGGCTCTCGTCGCGCCGGCCGATCGTCGTGGCCGTGCCCACCTCCACCGACGCCGAGCGCCTCGTCCACGACCTCTCCGCCTTCCTCGGCGCGGACGACGTCGAGCTGTTCCCGGCCTGGGAGACGCTGCCGTTCGAGCGGGTCAGCCCGAGCGTCGAGACCATGGGTCGGCGGCTGCGCACGATGTGGCGGCTCACCCAGTCCGATCAGGGCGACGAGCGCGGTCGACACGGCGCACCGGCGGTCATCGTGGCGCCCGTGCGGGCCCTCGTGCAGCGCCTCGGTCCCCATGTCGGCGAGGTCGAGCCGATCGTGGTCGGCCGCGAGGACCAGCTCGATCCGACCCAGCTCGTCGCCGACCTGGTCGGCGCCGGCTACCGCCGCGAGGAGCTGGTCGAGCATCGTGGTGAGGTCGCGGTGCGCGGCTCGATCGTCGACGTGTTCCCGTCGACTGCCGACGTCCCCGTGCGCATCGACCTGTGGGGCGACGAGGTCGACCGCCTGACCGAGTTCTCGGTGAACGACCAGCGCTCGACGGTCGATCTGGCCGAGGTCGAGATCTTCCCCTGCCGCGAGCTGCTGCCGACCGACGAGGTGGCGGAGCGGGCCGAGGCGCTCGTGTCGTCCGAGCCGTGGGGGCGCGAGCAGTGGGAGCGGCTGGCCCACCGTCTCGTGTTCGACGGCATGGAGTCGTGGCTGCCCTGGCTGGCCGACGGCGAGCAGGTCCTGCTCGACCTGCTCGGCCCCTCGGCCCAGGTGCTGCTGGTCGAGCCCCGCCGCATGCGCGACCGCGCCGCCGACATCCTGGCCGAGGAGGCCGACCTGGCCGCCACGCTGGCCGTCACATGGGGAGCGTCGTCCACCGATGCCGGGGACGGCGGTCCGACCGGGTTCCCGCAGCTGCACCTCGACTTCGACCGCCTGCTCGCCCACACCACCGCCCCCGCGTGGACGGTGACCACCGCGCCCGAGGGGCCCGACGTCGCGACCGTGGCGGCGGCCGGCTGGCCTCCGGTCGTGGGCGACGGCGCCGGGCTCGTGAAGCAGCTGAGCGAGCTGCTCGCCGACGGCTACCGCGTGGTGCTGGCGGCCGACGGCGAGGGCTCCGCCACCCGGATCGCCGCGCTGCTCGCCGACGAGGGCGTCCACCTCGCGCCGGGTGGCCGGGTCGACCAGCCGGGTGGCCACGTGGTGGTCGCCCCGATCGAGCGCGGGTTCCTGCTTCCTTCGGTGAAGCTGGCCGTGCTGTCCGAGGCGGACGTGACCGGGCGGCGGCGGGCCCATCGCCGGGCCCGCCCGCGTCGGCGCGAGACCCAGGGCTTCTTCGACGACCTCAAGCCCGGCGACTACGTCGTGCACTACCAGCACGGCGTCGCCCGCTACGGCGGCATGGTGAAGCGGGCCATCGGTGGTGTCGAGCGCGACTACCTGCTGCTCGAGTACCGGGGCGACGACCGCCTGTACGTGCCGTCCGACCAGATCGACGCGGTGCGCCACTACACCGGCGGTGAGTCGCCGTCGCTCAGCCGCATGGGTGGCGGCGAGTGGCAGAAGGCCAAGGCGCGCGTCCGCTCGGCGGTGGCCGAGATCGCGCAGGAGCTGGTCGTGCTCTACCAGACGCGGGTGCACACGCCCGGGCACGCGTTCGCGGCCGACTCGCCGTGGCAGCACGAGCTCGAGGCGTCGTTCCCCTACGAGCTCACGCCCGACCAGCGGGTCGCGGTCGACGACGTGAAGCGCGACATGGAGGCGCCGTCGCCGATGGACCGTCTCGTGTGCGGCGACGTCGGGCTTCGGCAAGACCGAGGTGGCGCTGCGGGCCGTGTTCAAGGCGGTGCAGGACGGCAAGCAGGCCGCCGTCCTGGTGCCCACCACCCTGCTGGCCCAGCAGCACTTCCAGACCTTCGGCGACCGCTTCGCCGGCTACCCCGTGCGCGTCGAGGTGCTCAGCCGCTTCCTGACCAACGCGCAGGCCCGCAAGGTGGCGGCGGGCATCGCGTCGGGGGAGGTCGACGTGGTCATCGGCACCCACCGGCTGCTGTCGACCGACGTCGACGTTCAAGGACCTCGGTCTGCTCGTCGTCGACGAGGAGCAGCGCTTCGGCGTCTCCCACAAGGAGGCGATCAAGGCGCTGCGCGCCGACGTCGACGTGCTCACGCTCACGGCCACGCCGATCCCGCGGACGCTGGAGATGAGCCTGACCGGCATCCGCGACCTCACGCTGCTCAACACGCCGCCCGCCGACCGCCAGCCCATCCTCACCTACGTCGGCGAGCACGACGACCGCGCGGTGGGCGAGGCGATGCGCCGCGAGCTGCTGCGCGAAGGCCAGGTGTTCTTCGTGCACAACCGCGTGCAGGACATCGAGAAGGTGGCGGCCGAGGTGCGCGGGCTCGTGCCCGAGGCCCGCATCGCCGTGGCCCACGGGCAGATGGACGAGGGGTCGCTCGAGCGCGTCGTGCTCGACTTCTGGGAGGGCGAGTACGACGTCCTCGTCTGCACGACCATCATCGAGTCGGGCATCGACATGCCGACCGTGAACACGCTCGTGGTCGACCGTGCCGACCTGCTCGGACTCGGCCAGCTCCACCAGCTGCGCGGCCGCGTCGGCCGCGCCGGCTCGAGGGCCTACGCCTACCTCTTCTACCCGCCCGACCGCTCGCTCACCGAGGAGGCCTACGAGCGGCTGAAGACCATCGGCGAGGCCACCGAGCTCGGATCCGGCTTCAAGATCGCGATGCGCGACCTCGAGATCCGCGGCGCCGGCAACCTGCTGGGCACCGGCCAGTCCGGCCACATCGCCGCGGTCGGCTACGACCTCTACTGCCAGATGGTGACCGAGGCGGTGGCCGAGCTGAAGGGCGAGGAGGTCCGCCCGCCGGCCGAGATCAAGCTCGAGCTGCCGATCGACGCCAACCTGCCGCCGTCGTATGTGGCCAAGGAGGAATCGCGGCTCGAGGCCTACCGCCGCCTGGCCGCGGTCACGACCGAGGCCGAGGTCGACGACATCCGCACCGAGTGGCTCGACCGCTACGGACCGATCCCTCCCGAGGCCGAGGCCCTGCTCGAGGTGGCCGGCCTGCGGGTCGAGTGCGTGCGGACCGGCGTGCGCGAGGTCACGGTCACCAAGGGGCCCGGCTTCGGGGGTCCCCGCTACATCGCCCGGCTGACCCCGGTCGAGCTGCCCACCAGCAAGGTCATCCGCCTCAGGCGCCTCTACAAGGACACCGTCTACAAGGAGGAGCTGCGCCACCTGCAGCTGCCGGTGGCGTCGGCCGCCGAGTCGGCCACCACTGTCGTGGCCGCCCTGCGCGAGCTGATCCCGGTCGATGAGGCGTGACTGGCCCACCGCGCGGCGGTTCCGTAGGCTGACCCAGCTGTGACCCGCCTCCGCTCCGTCCCGATCCTGTTCCTCGCGCTTGCCGTGGCGACGTCCGTGTCGCTGTCGGCGTGCTCCGGGCGCTCCGGCGTCGCCATCACGGTCAACGGGACATCGCTCACCAACGAGGAGTTCACCAGCTGGCTGAGCGTCCTCAGCTCCACCAAGGCGGTCGGGAGCCAGTTCGAGAGCTCGCAGCCCGGCACCTACAGCACCAGCCTCACCACCGCCCTGCTCAACCAGCAGGTCGAGTTCGCGGTGGTCGAGAGCGAGCTGGCCAAGCGCCACATCACGTTGTCGGCCTCCGACCTCGCCACGGCCGAGAGCACGGCCGCATCGAACCTGGCCGGATCCAGCGTCGACCCGTCGACCGGCCAGCAGGTGGCCGGCGACCCCGCCAAGGGCAAGGCGGTGCTCGACAAGCTCGGACTGTTCAAGACCGCCTACATCCGGTTCGTCGCCGGCCAGACCGCGCTCGAGCAGGACTACGCGAGGAAGCGGGGTACGACCGCCGAGCTGAAGAAGCTCTACGACGCCAACCAGAAGGCGTTCCAGAACCAGGCCTGCGTGACGGTCCTCGAGGTACTGGCCGGGACCGGCGCCACCGCCGCCTCCGGCCAGCCCGTGGCTCCGACAGCCGCTCAGAAGGCGGCCGCCCTCACCCAGACCAACAAGATCCGCGCCGGCATTAAGTCCGATGCCGACTTCGTCAAGGCGGCGGCGGCGATGGCGGCGCAGGAAGGCTCCACCAACGGGGGCGATCTCGGGTGCGCGGCCAAGGGCACCTACGCCACGCAGGTCCCCGCACTGGACAAGGCGGTTTGGAGCCTGCCGGTCGGCGAGGTCAGCCAACCGATCGCGGTGGCCGACGGCTACCTGCTCGTGCGGGTGTCGGCCCGGGGCGACCTCAGCTTCGAGCAGGTGAAGTCGCAGCTCCAGCAGGCGGCTGCCCAGCAGTCCGTCACCGACTACCAGAGCTGGCTCTCCAAGGCGGTCAAGAAGGCGGACGTGTCGGTCGACCCGCAGTGGGGTTCCTGGAACACCAAGACCGGGGTCGTGGTGGCGCCCGTGGGCGCGACCACCTCGATCGGCTCGAAGCCGCGCTCGACGAGCACCACGCTGCCGGTCGACTCGACGTCCACGACGTCGCCCTGATTCCGGGCTGGTCGACGACACCGTGACCGGCCGGATCACCGTCGTCGGACTGGGACCCGCCGGTCCCGACCTCGTCACCGCGGGCACGCTCGAGCGGCTCGAGCGGGCCGAGCGCGTCGTGCTGCGCACCCGCCACCACCCGGCGGCGGCGATCGTCGATGCCGTGACCTTCGACCACGTCTACGAGCGCGAGGCGACGCTCCCGGCCGTGTACCGCGCCATCGTCGACGAGATCGCCGCGATGGTCGAGGCGCTGGCCGACGGGTCGGAGCTCGTCTACGCCGTGCCCGGTTCGCCCGTCGTGGCCGAGCGGACGGTCGAGCTGTTGGTGGAGCAGGCGGAGGAATCGACCGACCTCGAGGTGGAGATCGTGCCCGCGCTGTCGTTCCTCGACCTGGCCTGGGTCCGCCTCGGCATCGACCCGGTGGCCCGCGGCGCGCGGGTGGTGGACGGCCAGCGCTTCGAGGTCGAGGCGGCCGGCGAGCGCGGCCCGCTGCTCGTGGCCCAGTGCGACTCGGCGCACGTCCTGTCCGACATCAAGTTGGCGCTCGACGGGGGCGACGAGCCGGCGCTGGCGCCTGGCGCGCGGGTGACGGTGCTGCACCACCTCGGCCTCGACGACGAACAGGTCTTCGACGTGGCGTGGGAGGAGATCGACCGCTCCTTCGTGCCCGACCACCTGACCTCCGTCTACCTGCCACAGCTGGCTGCACCCGTCGGCGCCGAGCTCCAGCGCTTCGTCGAGCTGGTCGCCACCCTCCGGCGGGAGTGCCCCTGGGACCGCAAGCAGACCCACCAGTCGCTGCGCCGCCATCTGCTCGAGGAGAGCTACGAGGTCCTCGAGGCGATCGACGAGCTCGACGTTTCCACAGGCCGCGGCTACGACCACCTCGAGGAGGAGCTCGGCGATCTGCTGTTCCAGGTCGCGTTCCACTCCCGGTTGGCGGCCGAGGAGGGGCAGTTCACGCTGGCCGAGGTCGCTCGCGGGGTGCACGACAAGCTGGTGAGCCGGCATCCCCACGTCTTCGGCGAGGT
Source organism: uncultured Microthrixaceae bacterium (assembly GCA_963776435.1). Lineage (GTDB taxonomy): Bacteria > Actinomycetota > Acidimicrobiia > Acidimicrobiales > Acidimicrobilacustridaceae > UBA4742. The sequence goes on along the minus strand of CAVZMK010000010.1, from coordinate 880,209 downwards.
GCACGTGTCCGGCGCCGACGATGTCGTGGCCAACTGGGAACAGATCAAGAAGGCGGAGAAAGGACGCGAGAGCGTCTTCGACGGCATCCCGGCGGCCATGCCGGCGCTGTTGTTCGCCCTCAAGGTGCAGAAGAAGGCGGCGACCCTCGAGCTGGGCGTCGAGGACGGCGACATGGGTGGCGTGGTGGCCGAGCCGCTGAGCACCGACGAGCTGGGCGAGCTGCTGTGGGACGTGGTCGACCGGGCCCGCCGCCTCGGCCTCGACCCCGAGGACGCGCTCCGCAAGTCCGCGTCTGCCCACCGCGACCACCTGCGGGCCACGGAGCGGGGCGACTAGCTTCCGATCCATGGCGGAGCCGTTGCCGGAGCCTGACCCGTCGTTGCACTGGGTCGGTGACGAGGAGCCGAGGCGCGGTCGGCGACAGTTCGAGCTGATGCTCGACTGGGGCCTCGAACCGACCTTCGACGTGCTCGAGATCGGATGTGGGAACGGCCGGCTCGCGTATCAGCTCGCCGACTACCTCGACGGCGGTACCTACTGCGGGTTCGACATCGCGGAGGCGCCGATCGAGTGGCTCCAGCGCGAGTACACGTCGCGCCGTCCGACCTTGCGGTTCGACCTGCTCGACGTGGACAACGACCGGTATCGGCCCGCGGGAGCCCACGCGGCCGACGAGATCCCATTTCCCTACGACGACGCGCAATTCGACCACGTCTGCGCCCACGACGTGTTCGCGCACATGCAACAGGCCGCGATCGAGCAGTACCTGCGCGAGTCAAACCGCGTGCTGAGGCCGGGCGGCCGCCTGCTCGTCACGTTCATGGCCATCGTCGATCCCGACCATCCGGGGGTGTTCGCCGATCGCCAGTTCGTGAAGGTGGCCGAGGGGACCTACACGCGGTTCCCGGAGCGGGTGGGATACTCGATGGCCTACACGTGGGAGGTCATCGAGGCCATGGTGGCGGGCGCCGGGCTCGATCTCGACGCGACGGTCGAGGGTCGTTGGCACACGCCGAATCGCAAGCGTGAGGGAAAGGTGCCCGCCGCCGACCTCGTCGTCGCGACGAAGCCGTCCGGTGTCAGGCCCGCTCGCTGGCGCGTTTGGCGTCGATCCAGGCCTTGACCACCGGCGCGAAGGTCGCCGGGTTGTAGACGTCCTCCTCGCACGAGAACTTGCCATCGCCGGCGTAGGTCAGGATCGTGATGTTCGACGCTTCGTAGACCTTCCCGTCGCCGGGATCGTCGAAGCGGTTCTCGATCTCGCAGATCCACCGACCGCGTTCCTCGTCGCACACACACCAGTTGTGCGGGAACTCCGTCATCTCCGAATTGGGCCACTCGCCCATGGTCGTGGTGATCCACTTCGTGATCGCGGCCTTGCCGGCGAAGTCGCCGTAGTGGTGCTCGACGTAGGTCGCGTCGTCGGTGAAGCGGTCGGCCCAGATGCTCCAGTCGTGCGTACGCCCGGCCTCGTAGGCCGCCTCGACGTAGCGGTCGTGGGCCTCCTGCAGTTCTTCGCGTGTCCACTTGCCCATGGAATGCTCCTTCACGCTGCGCAGCCGCCAGGCGTAGCAGCTCAGTCGATGAGAGCCGGATGGCGAAGCGCCCGCAGGGAGGCTTGCCGACCGGAGGGTCAATCAATCAGTCCAGTACTTCGCTGGCGATCAGCTCTTCGAGGCGACGGTCGTCGCACCAGCTGATCTGGAGCTGCTTGGCCCGGCGGAAGTACAGCTGGATGTCGTACTCCACCGTGAAGCCGACGCCACCGAAGATCTGCTGGGCCATGGCCGTCACGTCGCGGTAGGTCTGGCACGCGAAGAGCTTGGCCATCGGAGCCAGGCGCCCGACCGGCCGACCGTTGGCGCGGGCCCACGCCGCCTCGTGGACGAGCAGCGTGCCGCCGTCGACCGCGGTCTTGGCGTCGGCCAGGTAGTGGGCCAGCGCCTGGAAGGCACCGAGCGGCTTGTCGAACTGCTCGCGGTCCTTGGCGTACTGCACGGTGATCTCGAGCGCGTGCTGCGCGCCACCGATCGCCTGGGCGGCGAGCAGGATCATGCGCGTCGTCCATCACCGTCGTCCACGTGTCCCAACCGGAGCCGGCCGCGCCGATGCGGTCGTCGGCGGCCACGCGGACGCCGTCGAGGGTGACCGCGTACTGCGTGTCGGACGCGATCGTCATCTGCTGCGTCGAGCGAGACGCCATCCGCGCTCGGGTCGACCAGGAACAGCTCGACCCCGTCGGCGCCCCGCGCCAGCACGACGAGCCGCGTCGCCGACGAGGCGAACGGCACGTGCCACTTGGTGCCGTCGAGCACCACGGCGTCGCCGTCGACCCGGGCCGTGGCCTGCACGCCCTCGGAGCCGAAGCCGTGATGCGGGCTCGATCCACGCCGGCGTCAGGATGGCATCGCCGGCCGCGATCGCCGGCAGCCACCGCTGCTTCTGCTCCTCCGAACCCGCCGCCACCAGGACACCGGCGCTCACGACGGCACTGGCGAAGTGGGGCGACGGCGCGAGCGACCGGCCCAGCTCCTCGTAGAGGATGGCGGCCTCGAGGCTGGTCATCTCCGAACCGCCGTAGGCGGCCGGGATCGTCAGACCGATCAGGTCGAGCGCGGCCAGCTGCTTCCAGAAGCCCTCGGGATAGCCGACCGGGTCGTCCTCGAGCTCGCGCACCACGTCGAGCGGCGCGAAGTCGGCGCACACGCCGCGCGCCATCTCCCGCAGCATCTGCTGCTCGTCGCTGAAGTCGAGATCCATCCGGAAGCTCCTGGGTTCAGGGCACCCACTGGTCGCCTCGGCGGCGCCAGGGGTTGTCGTCGGGGGACACGGGCAGGGCGACCCGTGCGGTGCAGTCGGTCTTGAGGTCGCCGTCGACCGTCAGCGACACGAGCAGCTCGACCCAGCCGCAGCCGGCGTCGTCGCGGGACACGTCCTGCACGACCGCGTCGAGGTGCATGGTGTCGCCGGGGAACACGGACCCCTTCATGCGGAACTTCATGCGTCCGAGGCGGCCGAGCGGTCCGGTCCAGTCGGTGACGTAGCGCTCGAACCAGGCGGCCTGGTTCGGGGTGTTCATGAAGATGTCCTGCGTGCCGTTGCGATTGACGGCGAAATCGTGGTCGTGGTGCATGGGCCGCCAGTCCCGCGCGGCCAGCGCGCCGAGCACGACCGTCGTGGCGGTCACGTCGTAGTCGAGCGTGGGCAACGTGTCGCCGACGTGCACCTGGTCGATGGTGAGCGGGTCGAGGGTCACGGGATCGGTCACGAGTCCCTCCGATAGCCGAAGCCGGTGTAGCTCTCCACGCCCACCAGCTCGTCGCGCTGGTTGAAGTACTCCACCTCGATGACCCAGAAGCGGCCGGTGCCGAGCTTGGTGGTCTTCGGTGGGCTGACCGATCGCAGCACCTGATGGGTGCGCAGCGTGTCGCCGGGCCGCACCGGCTCGTGGAAGACGATCGTGTTGTCGGTCATCACGGCCTCGGGCAGGTCGAATCGGGCCTTCAGGTCGAAGTGGACCTGCAACGGCACGGCGGGCTCGGTGCGGCCAGGCGACCAGTTGTGGGGGCGGAACCACACCGACAGCGTGCTCGGCGGCGCGATGGGTCCGTCCGTGACGCGTCGCCGCGACGGCGTCGTCCCAGAACAGCGGGTTGCCGTTCTCGACCGACGCGCAGCTCGTCCAGATGTAGCCCTGCTCGACGGGGAACTCGCCGGCCTCGGGGTACTGCACCTGGCCGATGCAGCGCGGCCACGTCCTCGGGCAGCTCGTCGGACTGGGTGTCGGTGGGAGTCACGCGACCACGCCCCTCTCTCTGCAGCACCGCGATCTCGTCGTCGGTCAGACCGGCGCCGGCCAGCAGCTCGTCGGTGTCGGTGGTGCCCGCCACCCGGGCCGCGAACTGGCTGCCGCCCGGTGTCGGTGCCGGCCAGCAGGGTGCCGAGCTGGCGGAAGCTCGTGGTCGACCCGTCGTCGAGCGTGCGGGCCGCCTCGCCGATGAGCCCCCGGGCCGCGATCTGCGGATCGTCGACCAGCTCGGGCACCGTGTAGACGGGCCCGACGCAGGTGTCGGCCGGGGCGAGCTCGGCCACCCACTCGTCGCGGGGCTTGCAGGCGAAGGCGGCGGCGAAGTCGGCTCGCATCTCGTCCTGCACGTCGTCGTCGAGCTGGTGGTCGGCCCAGCGCTCGCAGTCGAGCAGCCGGCACAGGTTGCGGTAGAACGCGGGCTCGATCGCACCGACCGTCACCCACCGGTCGTCGGCGCAGCGGTAGGTGTCGTAGCAGGCGTACCGCCCGGTGAGGATGTAGTGGCCCGGGCCCGGCACGGTCCCAGTGGCCAGGTACTCGTCGACGTACAGCGCCATGAGCGACACCACGCCGTCGGTGATCGACACGTCGAGGTAGGCGCCCTCGCCCGTGGTGGCCCGGCGCACCAGGGCGGCCATGATGGCCATGACGGCCTGCATGCCACCGCCGGCGGCGTCGGCCACCGTCGCGCCCGGCAGCGGAGGCTTGCCGCTCGGGCGCGCGCTCGCTGCAGTCGAGGTAGCCGCCGAGGCCGAGGTAGTTGATGTCGTGGCCGGCCCGCGTGGCGTACGGGCCCGGTCTGGCCGTAGCCGGTCGTCGAGCAGTAGACGATGTCGTCGTTCACGGCCCGCACGTCGTCGTAGCCGATGCCGAGCCGATCGACGACGCCGGGCCGGAAGCTCTCGAGCACCACATCGGCGCCCGCGGCCAGCCGCAGGAAGGCGTCGCGGCCGTCGGGCGACTTCAGGTCGACCAGCAGGCGCTTGGTGTCGCGCCCGCCGCTGTACGCGTAGAACGGCGGATCGATCTGCACCCCACCGGCCGACGGGACCGCACCGATCTTGACCACCGTCGCGCCGTAGTCGCTCAGCATCCGCGAGGCGCGCGCCGCCGGCCCGACCGTGGCGAAGTCGAGCACGGTGATGCCGGCCAGCGCGGGCGACCGGCTTGCGGGAGGGCTCGGTCACGTCAGAAGTTCTTCGGGAGGCCGAGGCCGCGCCGGGCGATGATGTTCTTCTGGATCTCCGAGGCGCCGCCGCCGATCGTGTCGATCACGGTGTAGCGGTAGGTCGACTCGGCCCGGCCCTTCATCGGCGCGTCCTCGGTGTGCACCCGCAGCTGGGTGCCGGGCCCGCCGATGTCCATCGACGCGTCGGCCAGGCGCTTGCGAGAACTCGGTGGCGAACAGCTTGTACTCCGACGACTCGACCGTCGGCGGCTTGGCCGGTCGGCCGGTCGCCTTGGTCTCGCGCTCGCCCTTGACCGACTCGGCCACGACCTTGAGGCCCATCACCCGGGCCACCTCGGCGTCGGTGTGCAGCCGGGCCAGCCGCGACCGCACGACCGGATCGTCCTTGAGCAGCACGCCGTCGCGTCGCTCGGTGCGCACGTAGTCGGTGAGCACGTCGAGGCGCTGCTTGATCGGGGAGAAGGTGAACATCGTGAAGCGCTCGAGGTCGAGCGCCTGGCTGATGTACTGGAAGCCGCTGTTGACCTGGCCGACGACGAACTCGTCGGGGACGAACACGTTGTCGATGAAGACCTCGTTGGTGCGCTCGTCGCCCATCGTCCAGATGCCGCGGATCTCGACGCCGGGATGGTCGAGCGGCACCAGCATGAGGGTGATGCCGTGGTGCTTGTTGTCGGGATCGGTCCGCGTGCCCAGCCAGTACCACTCGGCGAAGTGGGCCGACGTGGTCCACGTCTTCTGCCCGTTGAGCAGCCACCCCGTCTGCGTCGCCCTCGGTGTGGCGCTCGGCCTTGAGCTTCATCGACGCCGCGTCGGAGCCGGCGTTCGGCTCGCTGTAGCCGACCGCGAACTCGACGTCGTTCTCGAGGATCATCGGCAGGAACATCTCCTTGAGGAAGTCGCTGCCGTGGGCGATGAGCGTCTTGCCGATGATGCCGACGCCCTTGCCGATCTGCGGGCCGCCCCGGCCCGGCGAGCGCCTCGTTGAGCAGGTACTCGTAGACGCCCTCGCCCTCGCTGCCGCCGTACTCGGCCGGCCAGGTGATGCCCGAGCCAGCCCTTGTGGCCCAGCTCCTTCATGAAGGCGCGCCGCTTGGGCGTGTCGACGATCTGGGCCATGTTCTCGCGGGTCACGTCGAACACGTCGGGGTCGTCGTGGGCGTCGAGGAAGGCCTCGACCTCGGCCAGGAAGGCCTGCTGCTCGGGCGGGAACTCGAAATCCATCGGAATCTCCGGCACACAGTTTCTGACGGGGCGTCAGGAACTATAGGTCCCCTCGAGCGCGCCGCCCGTTCGAGCATTTTGTCTCCATGTCTTGTCACCTCCGCCGCGCGTCGCCCATCCTTCCCCTAGCCTCGAATCGTCACGACCCATCCAGGCTACGAACGGGGTGTGACAGACGCCCGACTGCCGGGTAGGGGAACGGCATGTGCTTCGACGCAACGGCGAGCATCAGCTCCGGGCTGGCCATCGGCGCGGTCGGCGTGGCCACGATGCCGTTGGTCCGTGAGCCGCGGGAGCGGCCGTTCGCGGCACTCGTGTTCGTGTTCGGCGTCCATCAGCTTCTCGAGGGGATGGTCTGGATGCGCCTCGACGACGGTCACGCCGCGACGATCCACGACCCGGCGGTGGCGGCGTGGCTGCTGGTCGCCTGGACGATCCTGCCGGTATGGGTGCCGCTGGCGGTGGCCCGGTTCGAACCGGATGCGGCCCGGCGTCGCGCCATGCACGGATTGGCGGTTCTCGGCGGCTTCGTGGGCGTGGGGTTGTTCGTGGTCGGGTGGTCGAACTCGACCGCCGTGACGATCGACCAGCACCATCTCGTGTACAGCCTGGGCCTGAGCCCGTGGATCGCGGGCGTGCCGTACGTGGCTGCCACCTGCGGTGCCCTGCTGCTCTCCAGCCACCGGTTCGTGCGGCGCTTCGGCGGCGCGCTGGCGGCGTCGTTGGCGGTGACGTTGGCGGTCGCCGCGGTCGCCTTCTCGTCGGTGTGGTGCTTCTTCGCGGCCGTGCTGAGCGTCGGGCTCTACGTGCACTACCGGTTCGAGCGAGCCGGAGGTGCGCAGGGCGTCGACCTGCTCAGCTCGTGACGGGCGCCCGGTTCCAAGTCAGGTGATGACGCCGCTGGCCCGCAGGTCCGCCAGCTCGTCGCCGGACAGGCCGAGCTCGGCGGCCAGCACCTCGGAGGTGTGCTCGCCGACCCACGGGACCCGGGTCTCCGGACCCTCGGCCATGCGCGAGAGCTTCACCGGGTTGCCAGGGATGAGGATCGGCTCGGCCACGCCATCGGTGCGCGGCATCTCCACCAGCATGTGACGCGCGGCGACGTGCGGATCGGCGATGACGTCGGCCGCGCTGTTGCTCGGCCCGGCGACGATGCCGGCCGCCGTCAGCTCGGAGGTGGCCTCGAGCTTGGTGCGGCCCGTCAGCCACCGCTCGACCGCGGGCCGGATCACGTCGTCGAGGTGCGGCATCCAGCCGGAGCGGTCGGCGAAGCGCGGGTCGGTCTTCCACTCAGGACAGCCGACCAGGTCGGCCAGCCGCTCGAACTGCGGCTCGCGCACGACCTGCAGCACGACATAGCCGTCGTCGGCCTTGAAGCCTTCGCACAGCACCGGCACCTGCTGGTCGGGGCGGACGCCCATCGACCAGAAGTTGGTGACGATGTCGGTCATGGCGATCATCGCGTCGAACATGGCGATGTCGACGTACTGGCCGAGCCCCGGTGCGCTCGCGGTGACGCAGCGCGGCCAGGATGCCGATCACGCCGTACAGCGCCGAGCTGATGTCGCCCAACGCGCCGACCGGGATCGTGGTCGGCGGTCGGTCGGGTCCGCTCTTGTACTCGTAGATGCCCGACATCGCCTCGACGACCGAGGCGTAGGCCGGCCATTCGCGATAGGGCGTGGGCACCGAGTTGCCGAATCCCGAGATCGACACGTAGATGGCGCGGGGTAGGCGCTCGGACACGTCGGCGTAGCCGAGGCCCATGCGGTCCATCGTCCCCGGCTTGAAGTTCTCGGCCACCACGTCGAAGTTGGCCGCCAGGCGCAGGAACAGCTCGCGTCCCTCGGGTGACTTGAGGTCGAGACCGACGCTGCGCTTGTCGAGGTTGTTGCGCAGGTAGGTGGAGCCCACGGCGCGACCCTCGGGATCGGTCATGGCCGGCGACGCGCCCCGACCGGACTCGCCCTGAACCGGGTGCTCGACCTTGACCACCTCGGCCCCGAGCCGCGCCAGCAGCTGCGTGGCGTAGGGGAGGGCCTGCATCTGCTCGGCCGCCAGCACCCGGATGCCCTCGAGCGGCTTGCCGTGTCCCGCGGCCTCGGCGTTCGCGATGTCTCCAAGATGCACCGGGCGATCGTATACAGGCCCGGAATCGGTCCCGCGCGGTCGCGCGGGTACTGTCGGGGCTCGGTCCGGGGGACGATCCGCGGATCCGCATCGAGGTGAGGGGACAGATGCGCAACCGCACCACGACGCCTCGTGGGCTCTTCGGGATGGTGATCGCGGTTGGCCTCCTGGCCATGGCCGTCGTGTCGTCACCGGCAGGAGCCACACTGACGGCCTCGACTGCATCGCCACTCGTCCATCGGGGCTACACGCGCACGATCGAGCCGTTCTACCCGGGCCACGAGGCGACGTCGCCCCCGAGCGTGCTGCCGACCGTGGCCTGCGTGCGCTCGGTCGGCCGCGGCCAGCTCGAAGCGGTCTTCGGGTGGGACAACCCCGGGCCGCTCTCCCAGGAGGCGCCTCTCGACTACGGCCTCAACGAGATCCTTCACCGCAAGGGCAACACCACCACCGACCAGTCCGACGGCCCGCAGGCCGAGGAGTTCCTCCCTGGCCACCATCCGTACGCCTGGGCCCTCCGCTTCCCCGCGGGAGAGGTGCCGTCCTGGCAGCTCGTCGTGCCGCCGCTCGACCAGACGCAGAGCATCTTCCTCTGGTCGATCACGGTGACCCCCACGTTCCGCACCTGGTGCGGGCCGAACGTTCCCCGCCACTTCGCCGCTGTGCAGAGCGCCCTCACCGGCATGCAGGTCGTCGACACGGTTCGAGACAGCGACGGCAACGCGGTGTCCTACCGGCTCGCCGCCGACCTCGCGCCGGTGACGACTGTGTGCAGCGCGGGCGGGACGCCGCTGCCGGCCGTCTCGGTCATGGGCTGGAGCCTCCAGGACCAGAACCTCGTGCCGCTTCGGCACCGCGACGTCATCCGCACCGTGCAACAGGGGATCGGCACGTGGGCGGGCGGTCTCGTGCAGAAGACGTTCGTCACCGTGCGCTCGGTCGTCGATCCGCAGGTGCGCGTGCACCTCTACGGTCCCAGCCGCGACGTCTACAGCTCGTGCCGGTTCCGCGACGGGTCGGTGGCGCGGGCCCTCGTGTACTGGAGCACGCCGGAGGTCTACAGCGAGTTCTACCTCGCGTCGCGCGACGGGGGCCCGGTCGATGTGCAGTTCGAGAGCGTGGCGCCAGGCGGGACGCGCATCCGCTGAGCGTCTCGCCATACCTCCCGGCGCTCCTGCGATCGGGCGCCTCGCCCGGAACGCGACCGCTGGCGGGGACCTTCCTGTCGGCGGACCTGTCGGGCTTCACGAGGCTGTCGGAGCGGCTGGCTGACGCGGGGCGCCTCGGCGCCGAGGTGCTGAGCGAGGCCATCGACCGGAGCTTCACCGCGCTCATCGGCCCCGCGGCCGAGCTGGGCGGTGACGTCCTGTTCTTCGGCGGCGACGCCCTGTTCATCGCCTTCGACGGTCCCCACCACGCGGCCCGCGCCGTCGAAGCCGCCGTCGACATGCGAGCCGTGCTGCGGCGACAGGGACGGATCGCGACCCCGGTGGGGAACGTGCGGCTGGCCATGTCGATGGGCGTCAGCTCCGGCACGGCGCAGGTGGTGGTGGGCGACGGACCCCAACGCCCGCTCTTCGTGGTCGGCCCGGCGGTGACCCGCACAGTCGACCTCGAGGCCCGGGCGTCGGCCGGACAGATCCTCGTCGCACCGGCCACCGCTCGTGCCGTCTCGGGGTGGAAGCTCGATGACATCGGCGGGGCGTGGTCGGTGATCGGTCCGGTGCGGGGTCGGATTGCGGTGCTGGGCCAGAACGAAGGCGGACCGGGCGCATCGGACACGGGCTCGACCCGCACCGATCCGGACCGCCACCTACCGGCCGCGCTGCGCGCTCGCCTGCTGGCCGGTGACGCTCCACGCGAACACCGCCAGGTGGTCGTCGCGTTCGTGCACATCGGTGGACTCGATCGCCTGCCGAACACGACCCGCGCCGAGCGCCTCGATCGACTCAGCGCCGACATCGGGGCCGCGTCCGCAGATCTCGACGTGTGCTGGGTCGGCACCGACGTGGTGGCCGGAGGCGCGAAGGCGGTGCTGGTGGCCGGGGTGCCGCTCCAGTCGGACGACGACGAGCTGCGCCTGGTCGCCGTCGCCCGTCGTGTACTGGACCTGCAGCGCGGACGCGACGTGCGCATCGGGGTGCATCGGGGCACGGCGTTCGTCGGCGACATCGGCCATCCGTCGCGCCGGACCTACACGGTCATGGGCGACACCGTGAACACGGCGGCGCGGCTCGCGGCTGTGGCCCGGCCCGGCGATCTGCTGGCGAGCGAGGACGTCGTCGAGCGGCTCCACACGCGGTACCAGATCGGCCGCGTGCAGCGGCTCTCGGTGAAGGGCAAGCGGGCGCCGGTGCAGGCGCGGGTGGTGGGGCGGGCGGCGTCGGGTCGGCGGCGGGAGCAGAGCGCCACGTTGGTCGGCCGGGCGCGCGAGCTCGCCGTGCTCGGCCGAGCGCTCGACGCCCACCACGAGGGGCGGGGCGAGGTGGTCGAGATCGTCGCTCCGCCGGGCATGGGCAAGAGCCACCTGGTCGCCGCCTTCACCGCCGATGGCCCCCACCCGGACCTGGTGGTCACCGGCGAGATCGGCCAGAGCATCGTCCCCTTCGCCGCGATCGCGCCGCCCCTGCGGTCGTTTCTCCACCTCGACCCGGACCCAGCGGCCGCGGCGGTGGAGCTGGCCGGCCGGGTGGGCGTCCTGGCCCCGTTGGTCGCGGCCGCGCTCGGCCTCGAGCTGGGAGCGACCGACGAGTCGGCGGCGATCGAGCCCCGGAGCGTCCCGGAGCAACGGCTCGAGCTCCTCGCCGATCTCGTGACTACCACCCATCCTGGGCCGGGGTTCCTGTTGGTCGAGGACACCCACTGGCTCGACCCGGCCTCCGCGCTGATCCTCGGCGACCTGGCCGGCCGACTCGTCGCCCGCGGGTGGTTGGTGGTGTCGAGCTGCCGGCCGGACGGACCGTTCCTCGGCACCCCGTCCACGACCCTCGAGCTGGACCCGCTGGGCGACGACGATCTCCGCCGGATGGCCATCGGCGCCGCGGGCGAGCAGGCGCTGAGCGACGCGACCCTCGACGCCCTTGTGGGCAGGGCCGACGGCAACGCCCTCTTCCTCGGTCAGCTCGTCGAGGCGGCGGCGACCGGTGCCGACGTGGCGCTGCCCGAATCGGCCGAGCGGGTCATCGGAGCCCGGCTCGACGTGTTGCCGGCGAGCGCCCGGCGGCGCCTGCGACAGGCCAGCGTGCTCGGCTCGGAGGTGGACCTCGACCTGCTCGCCCGCCTCACCGGCGACGACGATCTCCGCGACCACGACGAATGGGCCGAGCTCGACGACTTCGTGACGGTCGGTGGCGGCCGGCTGCGCTTTCGCCACGACCTGTTCCATCTCGTCGCGTACGAGGGCCTCACCTACGCCGAGCGGTCCTCGTTGCACGCGGCCGCGGCCGGCGAGCTCGAACGCCGACCCGACACACCGTCCGCGGCGCTGGCCCAGCACTTCCATCGCGGTCGGCAACCCGAGCGCGCCGCGATCTGGGCGGCGCGTGCGGCTCGGGAGGCCACCGACCAGGCCGCGTTCACGGATGCCGCCCGGTTGTGGAGGCTCGCCATCGACGACGGCCGGCGGGCGGGCTGGCCCGACGTGGAGCGGGCGCCGCTGCACGTGGAGCTCGGCCGCAGCTACGAGATGCTGGCCCAGCCGAGCGAGGCGGAGCGGGCGTTCCAACAAGCCATCCGGCTCGCTCCTGTCGCCGACCGCTCGGCCATCCGAGTTCGTCTGGCGTGGCTCGCGTTCCGGCGGGACCAGATCTCCCTGGCCAAGCGTCGCCTGACGATCGCGTTCCAGGGGCTCGACGGACGGCCGACCGACCGGGAGGCGCGCACGACCCGCGCCGAGCTCGTCGTGTTGCGGGCCGCCATCCGCGACGTCCAGGGTGACCGGGCCGGCAGCGACGACGACGCCCGATGGGCAGAGGCAGAGGCACAGAAGTTGCGCCGCCCCGACCTTCGGGGTGAGGCGGTCATGCAGCTGGCGCTCAACGCCGACGATGCAGGCGATCCGGCCGAGGAGGTCGAGCAGCTCGCGACTTCGGCCCGTGCACTTCTCGAGGGTGCCGGCAAGCACTACGAGCTGGGCGTGCTCGACGTGAACTTGGGGGTCAGCCAGATGGTCCGAGGCCGATGGCCACGGGCATTGGTGCTGTTCGAATCGGCGGCGGCGTCGTACACGCGGTGCGGCGCCGTGCTCGGGGCCGTGTACACCCAGGTCAACAGCGGCGGGATCCTCGCGGAGCAGGGCCACCTGGACGACGCCCTCGATCAGTTCGTTTCGGTGGCTCGTCGGGCACGCGCCGCGGAGCAGGTCCGCCTCGAGCAGTTCGCCTCCGGCTCGGCGGCTCGCGCCCGGGCATGGCTCGGAGACGCGCACGAGGCGATCGCATCGCTGACGCCGCTCATCGAGGCGCTCGACGAGGCCGGTCACGTGGACGAGGCCGTGTACCTGCGCTGGTACCGCGCCGAGTCGTTGGTCCTGGCCGGCCGATATCCCGACGCCATCGACGAGACCGGCGCGCTGCTCGCGGTCGTCGCCGACCGACCGAGGGACACGGCCGTCGGCGCCGCCTTAACCCGCTTGGCCGCGGTCGCCTCGTGCCTGCTCGGGAAGCCGGGGGCACAGGACGACCTGCGCGCCTCGCTCGAGATGGCCCGTGAGCTCGACGCGACCTACGAGGTCGTGCGGGCGTTGCAGGCGCTGGAGGCACTCGTCCCCGAGCCGGACCCGGCCTGGCGTGAGGAGCGCGAGCAGCTCTGCGCGCTCCTCGGGGTCGTCCGACTGCCGCCGATCACCGCTGAGATCGCTGTGGGGGGATGACGCACTGGCGCTTCGAAGCCGGCGATCCCCGGACCACAACGCTCGGATGGCGAAGGTCCCCAGCCGTCACCTCCGGAGACTAACCCGACCGCCACGCCCGCTCGTTGCGTCCAACGCCGACGTGCAGCTACGGCGCGTGGTCGTGCTGCGAGTCGGGACCGTGAACGGTACGCCAGGCTTGCCAGGTGACACGGAGAATCACCGCGGTGATCAGAAGACCGATGATCGGATCAGCGCGAGGCAACCCGATGGCGACAACCGCGGCGCTGGCGACGACGCCGAGGGAGACGTAGCCGTCGGTCCGGGCGTGTGCACCGTCGGCCAGCAGGGCGGGACTGTCGAGTCGTCGGCCGGCGCGGAGACGGATCCGAGCGGCGATCTCGTTGCCCACGAAGCCGACCAGCCCGGCGATCGCGAGCGGTACGAGGTAGTCCAAATGGACAGGATGGATGAGACGTTCGACCGACTCAACACCGGCAATGACGGCCGACACGAAGATGGCAAGCACCACTGCGAGCCCGGCCCACCGCTCGGCCCGCTCAGAGCGCAACAGAAACGCGGCCCCCAATGGCACAGCGGTGAGCGCGTCGCCCGCGTTGTGGATCAGGTCGGCGAGCAACGCCACCGACCCGGAGAGCAGGAACACACCCAACTGGGCCAAGGCGGTCAACGCCAGCACACCAAGGCTGACGGCCACCGTCTTCACCCCGTCGCGCGACCGCAGAATCGAAGGGTCGACCCGCCCGTGCGTGTGGCCGTGATCGGGCCCATCGGCGTACCCGTGATCGTGCTCATCGGCCATCACCGGACGGTAGGTACGCCCGGCACCGGCGCGCACGTTGCCCCGAGATCACGCCTGCGATCGGCTTGCACCGACCTGCCGCTCGCACGTCGAACCGGCTCGATCGGGGCGCTGGGCGACGCGGTCCGCCAGGTCCCTGACGGGGCGTCAGATTCAGCGCCCTAGACTGCCGGGGATGAAGGGGATCCTGGGATTCGCCGGCTACGTGCCGCACCACCGGCTGGAGCGCAGCGCCATCAGCGAGGCGTCGGGTACCAACGCCGGCAAGGGAAGTCGCTCGGTGGCGTCCTACGACGAGGACACCACCACCATGGGTGTCGAGGCGGCTCGGCTCGCGCTGCGTCCGCTCGGCGACCGTGGCCGCACTCTGCCGCGCACCGTCTGGTTCTCGACGACGACGCCGGCCTACCTCGACAAGACCAACGCGACCGTCGTGCACGCCGCGCTGCGCCTCGACCGCGACGCGGCCGCGCTCGACGCGCTCGGGATCGGTGCGGTCGGGCGTCGGCGCCTTGCGCGCCGCGCTGGGCGGGTCCGAGCCCGCTGCTGGTCGTGTCGTCCGACTTGCGCACGGGCCAGCCGACGAGCGCCGACGAGCGCGAGGGCGGTGACGCGGCCGCCGCGCTCCTCGTGGGCGAAGGCACCGACGACGCACCGGTGCTGGCCGAACACCTCGGGGGCGCGTCGGTGACCGAGGAGTTCCTCGACCGGTGGCGCACACCGGGCGATCCGCGCTCCAAGCAGTGGGAGGAGCGATTCGGCGAGCTGCACTATGCCGCGCTGGGCACAGGAGGCGTGGAAGCTGGCCCTCGACGACGCCGGCGTCGCGGCCGAGGACGTCGCCCAGGTGGTGGTGTCCGGGTTGCACGCCCGGGCCGTCCGCCAGGTGAGCGGCAAGGTCGGGGCCGGCACCGGAGGCGTCGCCGACGACCTCACCTCGGCCATCGGGCAACCCCGGCGCGGCCCAGCCCGCCCTCCTGTTGGCCCGGGCGCTCGAGCACGCCGAGCGCGGTCAGGTGCTCGCCCTCGTCGTGTTGGCCGACGGCGCCGACGTGCTGTTGTTCCGGGCCACCGACGCGCTCGCGGCGTGGCGGCCGGCCAGCCCGGTGGACCAGCAGGTGGCCGCCGGGCGCGGCGGCCTTCGCTACCTCACCTTCCTGTCGTGGAAGGGCATGGTCACCATCGAACCGCCGCGCCGGCCCGAACCGGCCCGGGCGTCAGCGTCGGCCGCGGCCCGCAACGACGAGTGGAAGTTCGGCTTCGTGGGGTCGCGCGATCGCACCACCGGCGCCGTGCACCTGCCGCCCGCCCGGGTGTCGTACCGCGACGGCTCGGTCGACGACATGGCGCCCCAGCCCATGGCTGACGCCATCGGCACCGTCGTGACCTTTACCATCGACCGCTTGGCCTACTCCCCGAGCCCCCCGATCGTGTTCGCCGTGATCGACTTCGACGCCGACGACGGCGGCGGGCGCCTGCCGATGGAGCTGACCGACGTCGCCGCCGACGACGTGCGCATCGGCGACCGGGTGGAGATGACGTTCCGCCGCATCAACCAGGCCGACGGCATCCAGAACTACTTCTGGAAGGCGAAACGAGTGGAGGTGAGCTGATGTCGTCGCACGGGATCAAGGACAAGGTGGCCATCGTCGGGATGGGTTGCACCCCGTTCCGAGAGCACTGGGACAAGAGCGCCGACGACCTGCTGATCGACGCCACCGCCGAGGCGTTCGCGTCGGCCGGCGTCGCCAAGGCCGACGTCGACGCCTACTGGCTCGGCACCGCCCAGACCGGCATGAGCGGCATCACGCTCGCCGCGCCGCTCAAGCTCGAGGGCAAGCCGGTCACCCGGGTCGAGAACTTCTGCGCGTCGGGCAGCGAGGCGCTGCGCCAGGCCGCCTACGCGGTTGCGTCCGGCGCCTACGACGTGGCCATGGCGGTCGGCGTCGAGAAGGTCAAGGACAGCGGCTACCAAGGGCTCAACGCGTTCCCCATCCCGAACGACGGCACCGCCCGCACGCTCACGGCGGCGGCCATGTTCAGTCTCGTCGTGCCTGCCTACGCCGCGGCGCTACGGCGTCGACGAGGACGAGCTCAAGCGGGTGCTGGCCCGCATCGCCTGGAAGAACCACCACAACGGCGCCCGCAACCCGCGGGCCCAGTTCCGCAAGGAGATGGACCTCGACGCCATCTGCAACGCGCCGGCTGTGGCCGGCCGGCTCGGCGTGTTCGACTGCGCTGGTGTGGCCGACGGGTCAGCCGCCGCCATCGTGGTGCGAGCCGAGGACGCCCACCGCTACACGGACAAGCCGCTCTACATCAAGGCGCTGTCGTTCGTGGCCGGCAACGGCTCGGGACTGATCGATCCCGACTACGACTACACGACCTTCCCCGAGGTGGCCCAGGCCGCCGCCGACGCCTACGCGCAGGCCGGCGTGACCGACCCCCGTCACGAGCTGGCCATGGCCGAGGTGCACGACTGCTTCACGCCCACCGAGCTCGTGTTGATGGAAGACCTCGGGTTCTCCAACCGGGGCGAGGCGTACAAGGACGTCGAAGCCGGCATCTTCGACCTCGAGGGCGAGCTGCCGGTCAACCCCGACGGCGGGCTCAAGAGCTTCGGCCATCCCGTCGGCGCGTCGGGACTTCGCATGCACTTCGAGAACTGGCTCCAGCTGCGCGACGAAGCGCCCGAGGACCGCCGCATCCTCACCACCGCCGGACCGGCCGGGCGCACGCTCGGGCTGGTCCACAACCTCGGGGGCTACCCCGGCGAGATGGTCAGCTTCGTCAGCATCCTCGGGACGGAGCTGAGTTGAGCGGTCGCAAGGTCGTCCGCATCGTCGCCGCGGTCGTGGTCGGCGCCCTGCTGGCCGCCGGCTGCAGCAGTGGCGCGAAGCATCCGGCGGCCGCGGCCAGGTCGTCATCCGCGACGGTCAAGCCCACCACGACCACCGCGGCGCCGCCCGCGGGTAGCGCGGGGTCCACCACGACGACGGGCGGCTCGACCGCGGCGCCGCCCACGACGAAGGCGCCGGCAGGGGGTTCCGCCACCCAGGCCGAGTTCGTGAGCGAGGCGAACAGCATCTGCAAGACGACCAACGCGAAGACCAGGGCCGTGGGCGCCGCTCTCCCGAAGGACCCGACCGCCGCCGACCAGGCGGCGGCGATCGACAAGGGCGCCGACATCATCCAGGCAGGGATCGCCCAGATGCAGCGATTGACCCAGCCGAGCGGCGACCGCTCCCAGCTGATCCTCTTCTACCAACGGTCCCAGCAGCTCATCGTGTTGACCCACAAGCTGGCCGCCGCGTTCCGGGCCAATGACCCGCCCCTGGTCAGCTCGATCGAGACCCAGGGCGACGCCCTGGACAATGACCTCACCCATGCGGCCGATGGTTACGGGCTGACCGCGTGCGGGAGCGGTTCTGGTCCGTGATCGAGGGCCGGAGTCGCCGGTCGGTGGCCGACGTCAGGGTCCACCACCGCCCGTAATCGGCCTGCAACGCTGAGAAGCCACTCGAGGAACGGAGAGTCGTCCGCGCCGTGAGCACCATCGAACACATCGTCGGCCGCGAGGTCCTCGACTCGCGCGGCAACCCGACGGTCGAGGTCGAGGTCGTCCTCGACAGCGGCGCGCGGGCGTGCCATCGTCCCGTCGGGCGCATCGACGGGTCAGTTCGAGGCGGTCGAGCTGCGTGACGGTGGCGACCGCTTCGGCGGCAAGGGCGTGCTCGACGCGGTCGGCCACGTCGAAGGCGAGATCTACGACACGCTCGTGGGGCTCGACGCGCTCTGCCAGCGCGACATCGACCGCATCCTCGTCGACCTCGACGGCACCGACACCAAGGCGCGCCTCGGCGCCAACGCCATCCTCGGTGTGTCGCTGGCGGTGGCCAAGGCGGCCGCGGCCGAGCTCGAGCTCCCGCTCTACCGCTACGTCGGCGGCGTGCACGCGCACGTCCTGCCCGTGCCGATGATGAACGTCCTCAACGGTGGCGCCCATGCCGACAACAACGTCGACATGCAGGAGTTCATGATCATGCCGGTCGGGGCGGCGTCGTTCTCCGAGGCCCTGCGGTGGGGCGCCGAGACCTACCACGTCCTCAAGGCGATGCTGCACGACCGCGGGTTGTCCACCGCCGTCGGCGACGAAGGTGGGTTCGCGCCCGACCTGGCCTCGAACGAGGAAGCCTGCCGACTGCTCGTCGAGGCCATCGAGACCGCTGGGTTCACCCCCGGCGACCAGATCGCCATCGCCCTCGACCCGGCCACCTCCGAGTTCTACGAGGACGGCGCCTACGTGCTGGCCAGCGAGGACCGTCGGCTCGGGCGTCGACGAGATGGTCGCGCTCTGGTCCGACCTGGTCGACCGGTACCCGATCGTCTCGATCGAGGACGGCATGGCCGAAGAGGACTGGGACGGCTGGAAGGCCCTCACCGACGCCATCGGCGGGCGGGTGCAGCTCGTCGGCGACGACCTCTTCGTGACCAACACCGAGCGGTTGGCGCGCGGCATCGACGGCGGCGTGGCCAACTCCATCCTCGTCAAGGTCAACCAGATCGGGTCGCTGAGCGAGGCGCTCGAGGCGGTCGGCATGGCGCACGCGGGCCGGGTACACCTCGGTCATGTCGCACCGGTCGGGCGAGACCGAGGACGCCACCATCGCGGACCTGGCCGTCGCCACCAACTGCGGGCAGATCAAGACGGGCGCGCCCGCCCGCAGCGACCGCGTGGCCAAGTACAACCAGCTGCTGCGCATCGAACAGGACCTCGACGAGGCCGCCGCCTACTGGGGAGCGGCCGCGCTGGCCGGCGGTGCGGTCCGCCGCGGAGGCGCCGGCCACCTGGCCGCGGGCGCAGCGCACGCCGCTGAGCCGCATCCTCCTGCCGGTGCTGGCCACGCTGCTGTTCCTCGGCGTCCTCGTGGTCGGGGTGTTCCCGACGCGCACCTACCTCACCCAGCGCGACGACGTGGCCGCCGCCACCCGGCAACTCGACCAGCTCCAGGCGGAGAACAAGCGCGATGCAGGACGAGGCCAAGCGCCTGCAGACGAGGGCCGAGATCGAGCACCTGGCGCAGCGTGACCACGACATGGTCATGCCGGGTCGAGGAGGTCTACCACGTGCTCCCGGCGCCGCAGGTCCCGCTGAAGGTGCCCAACGTGTGGCCCTTCGCCCCGCTGCAGCAACGCCTCGACCGCTGAGGGTCAGATCGGCGACGCGGAGCTGACCGGGGTGGACCCGACGCGTTGCGCGCCGTCGTCGGTGGTACCGATCGGGCGGTGCAGCACGATCAGGGTCACGATGACCAGCCCGACGACGGCGGCCGCGACGACGGCGACCAGACCGACCAGCGGTGGGCACCGAGAGACCGTGGCGTGGTTCCTGCTGCACCCAGTCAGGGTCGCGCATCTCCTGGGGTCGGGCCGCACCGGGATCGACGAGCGTCGTGACCGGGCCGGACCCCGATCGACCGCGGGCGACGGGCGCGGGGGCGACCCAGGTGGTCGTGCCGGCGGGCGGCGGAGGCCGGGGTCCCGGCGGACGCGGGTCACGGTCGGGCTCGGGGCCGGACGCGGCAGGGGCGGCGGTCGGGGGCGGCGCGGTCGCGGGGGCCGCGGTGGCGGCGGTGGCGGTCTCGGGGAGCCAACCGTCCGGCTTGAGCCCGGCCGGGTCGTAGCCGCACGTGTGGCACCAGTCCCACGAGGGGCCGACGGCGGATTGGCAGTGCGGACACGTGGGCTGTCCAGCCACGGATGCGCCTCCTCGAACGCGTCGAACTTCCGGAATGATCCATCGACCGCAGACAGGGCGCATAAAGGAATCGGCGCCGAATTTGGGCCAGGTCAGGTTTCCCGGTCATGGCCTGCCACACTGGCGCCATGCAGCTCGACGACGTCGGTGACGTGGTCACCGCCCTGGCCGACCACGGCTACCTGGCCGACGAGGGGCTGGCCACGGCCGTCTTCCTGGCCCTCCGGCTGCGGTCGGCCGCTGCTGCTCGAGGGCGAGGCCGGGGTGGGCAAGACCGAGGTGGCCAAGGTCGTGGCCCGCTGGACCGGCGGCCGAGCTGATCCGCCTCCAGTGCTACGAGGGCATCGACGTCGAGCCAGGCGGTCTACGAGTGGGACTACCCCCGCCAGCTCCTCCACCTGCGGGCGGCCGAGGCCACCGGGGCGACCGGCGAGAGCGGCCGACCGACCGAGCTGACCGACCAGCTCTTCAGCGAGCGCTTCCTGGTGCGCCGACCGCTGCTCCAGGCGGTGGCCGCCACCGCCGACGGCGTCCGCCCGGTGCTGCTCATCGACGAGGTCGACCGGGCCGACGACGAGTTCGAGGCCTTCCTGCTCGAGATCCTCTCCGACTATGCGGTCACCATCCCCGAGCTGGGCACCTTCCGGGCCGAGGTGCCGCCCATCGTGGTGATCACGTCCAACCGCACGCGCGACGTGCACGACGCGCTCAAGCGCCGCTGCCTCTACCACTGGGTCGAGCACCCCGACTTCGAGCGCGAGGTGGCCATCGTGCGCCTGCGGGCACCCGAGGTGCCCGAGCGGCTGGCCCGCCAGGTGGCCGCGGCGACCGAGTCGTTCCGCGGCGCCGGCATGTACAAGCCGCCGGGGGTGGCCGAGACCATCGACTGGGCCCAGGCGCTCGCGCTGCTCGGACGCGACGAGCTCGACGAGGCGTCGGTGTCGGCGACGCTCGGCACCGTGCTGAAGTACCGCGAGGACCAGCAGCGTGCCCGCCACGACGGGCTGGGCCAGCTGGTCGAGACGCGCCCAGCGCAGGTCGGGCCCGTGACAGAGCCAGCCGCATGAACGAGCCCGGGCCGGTGCTGGTGGCCTTCGTGCGCGCGCTGCGGCGATGCCGGCTTGTCCGAGCCGGTCGGCAGCACCGTCGTGTTCGTCGAGGCGGTCGGCGCCCTCGAGGGCGAGCCGACGCCGCTCGCTCTACTGGGCCGGCCGGGCCACGCTGGTCAGCCGGCCCGAGGACATCGCCACCTACGACCGGGTGTTCGACGCCTTCTGGCGAGCCGTGCCGGCCAGCCCGGTCGACGTGCTGGTCGAGACGGTCACCCTGGTGCTCGACGACGACCAGGGCGACGAGCCCGATCCCGCAGAGGACGACGAGCAGGACGAGATCGAGCGCGACCACGTCCTCACGGTCCGCTTCAGCCCGCACGAGGTGCTCCGCCACAAGGACTTCGCCGCCTACGACGCGGCCGAGCTCGACGAGGCCCGGCGCCTCATGGCCGAGCTGCGCCTCAGCGGGGCCCGCCGCCGCAGCCGCCGCCGGCACTCGTCCGTCGCGCCGTCGGGGCCATCCCGATCTGCGCCGGACGGTGCGCGAGGCCCTGCGCACCGAGGGCGACGCGGTGCGGCTCCGGCACCTCGAGCACCACCAGCGGCCGCGCCGCGTGGTGCTGCTCTGCGACGTCAGCGGCTCGATGGAGCCGTACTCCCGGGCGCTGCTGCGGTTCGCCCACGCGGCCGTGGCCGGGCGAGGTCGGGTCGAGGCGTTCACCCTCGGCACCCGCCTGACCCGCCTGACCCGGGAGCTGTCGTCGCGCGATCCCGACGTGGCCCTGGCCGCGGCCGCCGGCGCGGTGGCCGACTGGTCGGGCGGCACCCGTCTCGGCGAGGGCCTGCGCCGCTTCAACGACACCTGGGGCGTCCGGGGCATGGCCCGGGGCGCGGTCGTGGTGATCCTGTCCGACGGCTGGGACCGGGGCGACCCCGACGAGCTGGCCGAGCAGATGGCCCGGCTGTCCCGGGTCGCCTACCGCATCGTGTGGGTGAACCCGCTCAAGGCCTCGCCCGACTACGAGCCGCTGGCCCGGGGGATGGCGGCCGCGCTGCCCTACGTCGACGAGTTCGTCGAGGGCCACTCGCTGGCCTCGCTCGAGGAGCTGGCCGACGTGATCAGGGCCGAGTCCACCCGAACCGCAGGAGCGCGGCGATGAAGGAGATCCTCGACGACCTCGACCGCTGGCGGGCCGCCGGCAAGCAGGTGGCGCTGGCCCGGGTGGTCGACATCGACGGCTCGGGGCCGCGCGATCCCGGGGCGGCGATGGCCGTCAACGAGGACGGCGAGGTGGCCGGCTCGGTGTCCGGCGGCTGCGTCGAGGGCGCGGTCGTCACCGAGGCGCTCGACATCCTCGCCACCGGCGACCGGCGGGTCGTCACCTTCGGCTACAGCGACGACGAGGCCTTCGCCGTCGGCCTCACCTGCGGTGGCACCGTGCACCTGTTCATCGAGCCGCTCGACTGGTGACGGCGAGATGATCTACGACGAGCTCGACGAGGCGCTGCGACGGGACGAGCCCGTGGCGCTCGTCACGGTGATCGAAGGCCCCCACCTCGGGGCCAAGCTGCTCGTCGGTCCCGACCGCGACGCCGTCGGGCTCGCTCGGCGACCCCGACCTCGACCGGGTCGTCGCGCGAGACGCCGTGGGCGAGCTGGCAGTCGGGCGCCACCTCGGTGCGCCACTACGGCGAGCACGGCGAGGCCCGCGAGCACACGGTGTCGGTGTTCATCGAGTCGTTCGCGCCGCCGCCGCACATGTTGGTGTTCGGCGCCGTCGACTTCACCAAGTCGCTCGTGCGGGTGGCCAAGGTGATCGGCTACCGCGTCACCGTGTGCGACGCCCGCGAGGTGTTCGCCACCCGGCGACGGTTCCCCGATGCCGACGAGGTGATCGTCGACTGGCCCCACCGGCTGCTCGAACGGGTCGGCGCCTCGCTCGGCCCGCGCGACGCGATCTGCGTGCTGACCCACGACCACAAGTTCGACGTCCCCGCCATCGTCGCCGCCCTGCGCACCGACGTCGGCTACCTCGGTGCCATGGGCAGCCGACGCACCCATGCCGAGCGGGTGGCGCGACTCGAGGCCGAGGGCGTCGACGCGGCGGACATCGCCCGGATCATGGCGCCGATCGGTCTCGACATCGGGTCGCGCACCCCGGAGGAGACGGCCATCTCGATCTGCGCCGAGATCATCGCCCAGCGCACGGGGCGCGCCGCGCCGAGCCTGCGCGACGCGCAGGGCGCGATCCACCGCTGAGCGTGAGCTACAGCTCGATGGCGGGAGGCTCCGCGACGGTGAACGAGACCTGCCAGTCGGGCTCGGTGTCGTCGTCGATGACCAGCCGCCAGGCGAAGCGCAGGCCGGCCGGCAGGGCCAACCCGCTGAAGTTGACCGCCAGGGGCATCGGCAGCGGCGCGCCGGGCAGCGCGGTCTCGCCGCGGCTCACCTGGAACTGGCCCGGCGACCAGCACGGGCAGGTCGTTCATGAGCACCGGCATGCCGTCGGCGTCGAGCAGCTCGAGCTTCCAGTCGTGCAGGCGGTCGGCCCGGTCCCACGGCACGTCGATGACCGCCGCGATGGCCAGCGGCGCCGGCGACGGCGGGGATCGACGTTGATGCCGCCGCCCAGGATGAACAGCTTGCTGTCCGCCACCTGGGCCGCGTCGGCCAGCAGCATCGTCACGCGGATCTCGCCGGGGCTGTGGTCGAAGTCGCTCACGAGGGGCACCTTACGATGAGCGGCGAGGGGATCGTGCGCCGTCGTGCTCGCGGCCGGCGAGGGAAGCCGGTTCGAGCGGAGCGGCCACAAGCTGCTGGCGCCGTTCCGCGGGCGGCCGGTGGTGGTCTGGGCGGTCAGCGCCGCGCTCGGGGCCGGTCTCGGCGAGACGGTGGTGGTCGAGGGGGCGGTCGAGCCTGGCGGCCGCGCTCGAGCGACGCCGGGCTGAGCCGACCGTGTGACGCTCGTGCGCAACGAGCGGTGGGCCGAGGGCCAGGCGACCTCGCTGGCCTGCGGCATCGA
This sequence comes from uncultured Microthrixaceae bacterium, assembly GCA_963776435.1. GTDB lineage: Bacteria > Actinomycetota > Acidimicrobiia > Acidimicrobiales > Acidimicrobilacustridaceae > UBA4742. Next base: position 856,352 of record CAVZMK010000010.1, on the reverse strand, counting down.
AGCTGCCGCCGCGGCCGGGGCCGACGCCGTCGTCGTGGGCCTCGGCGACCAGCCCCTGGTCGAGGCCGAGGCGTGGCGGCTGGTCGCGGCGGCACCCGGCGCCCGCCCGATCGCGGTGGCGACCTACGACGGTGAGCGGCGCAACCCCGTGCGCCTCGGTCGCGCGGTGTGGGATCTGCTGCCGACCGAGGGCGACGAGGGCGCCAGGGCCCTGATCCGGCGGCGGCCCGAGCTCGTGAGCGAGGTACCGTGCCCGGGACAACCAGCCGACATCGACACCGTGGAGGACCTGAGGCGATGGAGCTGAGCAACGAGTTCGAGGTGGCCGTGCCGATCGACGCAGGCCTGGGCGATCCTCACCGACATCGAGCGGATCGCCCCCTGCCTGCCCGGTGCCCAGCTCCAGGAGGTCGAGGGCGACGAGTACCGCGGCATCGTCAAGGTGAAGGTGGGCCCGATCACCGCGCAGTACAAGGGCAAGGCGACGATGGTCGAGAAGGACGACGCCGCCCACCGGGCCGCTGCTCCAGGCCGCGGGCCGCGACACCCGGGGCGCCGGCAACGCCGTCGGCCAACATCACGGCCCAGCTGACCGAGCGCCGGCGACCGCACCCACGTGAGCGTGCGTCACCGACCTCACCGTCACCGGCAAGGTGGCCCAGTTCGGCCGCGGCGTGATGGCCGACGTGAGCGCCAAGCTGCTCGACCAGTTCGTGGACAACCTCGAGGCGACCGTGCTGGCCGAGGACCTGGTGCTCGACGCGGCTCGACGAGGAGCTCGAGGCGCTCACCACCGACGATCCGCTCGAGGCCGCCGCGGCCGCGGCCGAGACGGCACGAGGCGGAGTACGACGCCGGCCGAGGCGCTGGTCGACGCGGTCGCGCGCCGAGCCCGAGGTCGGCGCTGTCCGACACGCCGGTCGTCCGTCGGGTCGACAGCGCCCGACGCCGAGCCGGTCGACCTGCTCGAGGCCGCCGGCGCGCCGGTGGCCAAGCGGCTGGTCGGGCTGGCCGTGGTCGATCACCGTGCTCGTGCTTGATCTTCGGCCTCGGTCGCCGTCGCCGGCGCCGCCGCCGTCAGTGACGGCGTTCCCGCCGACGTGTCCGATCTGGCCGCGCAGGATCGAGCCCGCGTGGCCGAGCTCCTGGGTCGCCCTCCGCAGGGCGCGTTCGAGGTGGTCGTGCGGGCGACCGTCGGGCGACCCGGTGGTGATCCGCAACGCCCCGCTGCTCGACGACGGCACGCCGATGCCGACCCGCTACTGGCTGGTCGACCCCGGCCTGCGGGCGGCCATCGGCCGGCTCGAGGCCGCCGGCGGCGTGCACCGGGCCGAGGCCGAGGTCGACCCCGACGCGCTGCGCCGACGCCCACGACCGCTACGCGCGCCGAGCGCGACGCGGCGTCTGCCGCCCGACCACGCCGGGCCGCGCCCGTCGGGCGGGGTCGGCGGCACCCGCCCGGGGTCAAGTGCCTGCACGCCCACTACGCCTGGTACCTCGCCGGCGGCGACGACCCGGTCGGCGCGCTGGGTCGCGGCCAGCTCGACTCGCCGATGCCGCGACGGGTCGCCGATCGGTGCCGACGGGCGCACCGGGTCGGCCGGCCGTCGACGTCGGCACCGAACTCGAGTCGCGCCTGCTCGTCCGCCTCGGTGGCCGAGGCCGAGCGTCGCGACGGCCGGGCTCGCCTGACCACCCTCGAGCGGCTGATGCGCATCACCCGGCTGGGCGCAGGGCGTCGACGCCACACGGCCGGCTCGACCCCGACGCCATCGACCGCACCGTCGGCGTGCTCCGCGAGTACCGCGAGCGTGATGGACCGGCTCGGCGTCGAGCGGGTGCGCATGACCGCCACCTCGGCGGCCCGCGACGCCGCCAACCGCGACGACTTCTTCGACCGCGGCCGAGGAGGTCGTCGGCGTGCGCCCCGAGCTGCTGTCGGGCGACGAGGAGGCGCGGCTCTCCTTCCGCGGCGCCACCGCCGAGCTCGATCCCGCCGCCGGGCCGTTCCTCGTCGTCGACATCGGCGGCGGCTCGACCGAGTTCTCCTACGGCACCGACCGAGTGTCGAGGCCGGTGCTGTCGATCGACATCGGCTGCGTGCGCCTCACCGAGAAGTTCCTCGAGCACGACCCGCCCCGCCCCGAGGAGCTGGTCGCCGTGCCTGTCGGTGGCCGAGGCCTACCTGCGACGACGTGCGCGCAGGCCATCCCCGAGGTCGCCGAGGCCGCGACGTTCGTCGGCCTGGCCGGCACCGTCACGACCGCCGCGGCGGTCGAGATCGGGCTCGCGACCTACGACCGCGACCGCATCCACCACTTCCGTGCTGACCAAGGCGGCGGCCGAGGACGTGTTCCGCACGCTGGCCACCGAGACCGCGGGCCGAGCGCATCGCCAACCCCGGGCTCGAGGAGGAGCGGGCCGACGTCATCGTCGGCGGCTGTGCGTGCTGGTCGACGATCATGCGCGCGCCTCGGCTTCGACGAGTGCCTGGTGAGCGAGGCCGACATCCTCGACGGCCTGGCCAGTCCGCTGCGCTGACGTCCGGCGCCGTCAGGCGCGCGGCCCGTTACGATGCGCGCCCCGTGCCGCTCACCGACCGGGTCCTCATGGGGCCCGGGCCCTGCAACCCGTACCCCGAGGTCGACCGCGGCCTTCGCCCGGCCGATGCTCGGCCACCTCGATCCCGAGTTCATCGCCCTGCTCGACGAGACCAACGATCGCCTGCGCCAGGTCTTCCGCACCGCCAACCCGCTCACCTTCCCGGTGAGCGGCACCGGCTCGGCCGGCATGGAGGCGGCGTTCGTCAACGTCGTCGAGCCGGGCGACGTGGTCGTGGTCGGCGTCAACGGCGTGTTCGGCGAGCGGATGTGCGACGTGGCCGGCCGGTGCGGCGCCGAGGTGGTGCGGGTCGACGCCCCGTGGGGCCAGCCGCTCGATCCGCAGGCCCTGCTCGACGCCCACCCGGCGCCCGAGGTCATCGCCGTCGTGCACGCCGAGACGTCGACGGGCGTGCGCAACGACGTCGGCCTGCCTCGGCCAGCACTGCGCCAAGGACGCGACGCGCTGCTGCTGGTCGACTGCGTCACCTCGCTCGGCGGCATCCCGGTCGAGATCGACGGCTGGGGCGTCGACCTGGCCTACAGCGGCACGCAGAAGTGCCTCGGCGTGCCGCCCGGCCTGGCGCCGTTCACCGCCGGCGCCGCGGGCCGTCGAGCGCTCGTCGAGCGGCCGCAGTCCTGGTACCTCGACCTCAACATGATCGCCCGCTACGTCATGGGCGAGGGCGCCCGGGCGTACCACCACACCGCGCCGATCTCGATGATCTTCGCCCTGCACGCCGGGCTCGGCGCGCTGCTCGACGAGGGCCTCGAGGAGTCGTGGGCCCGCCACCGGCAGTGCGGCGAGGCGCTGCAGGCCGGGCTCGGAGGCGCTCGGGTTCGAGCTGTTCGCGGCCGAGGGCCACCGGCTGCCCGAGCTGACGACGGTGTGGGTGCCCGCCGAGCGCCTGCCCGACGGGCATGGACGAGGCGGCGGTCCGCCGGCTGCTGCTCGACCGCTACGGCATCGAGATCGGCGGCGGCCTCGGCGAGTTCGCCGGCAAGGTGTGGCGGATCGGCTGCATGGGCCACACGGCCCGGCCGGCGCAACGTCGCGCTCTGCTGCTCGGGCGCGCTCGGGCGAGATGCGTGCGCGATGACGTCGGCCGCGAGCGGCGCCGACGTGGCACGGGCACGCCGCCGACGTCGGGCTCGGCCGCCGCCGGATCGAGCGCTCAGTTCGGGCGCCGGGTCGTGTTGCGGCCCTGCTCGCCCTGCGTGAACGACTTCCCGGCGTGGCGGGAGGTGCGGCGGCGCAACGAGCGACTGGCTGACGAAGTGGGAGCCGTCCCGCATCGCCGGGCCAGCCCGACGTCGATCGAGGACCGCGACGCCTTCGCGGTGCGGTGCAGCGCCCGCCAGCGCGAGCGCCAGCTCGGCACCGGCTACGGCTTCGGCATCTTCGTCGACGGCGCAGTTCGCCGGCGAGATCAACCTGTCGTCGGTGCAGCGGGGCCCGTTCCAGAGCGCCTACGTCGGCTACTGGATCGACGAGAAGCATGGCCGGCAACGGCTACATGCCCGAGGCGCTGGTCGTGCTGCTGCCGCTTCGTGTTCGAGGAGCTGCACCTGCACCGCATGCAGATCGCGATCATCCCCCGCAACACGGCGCAGCCGCCGGGTGGTCGAGAAGCTCGAGCATCCGCGAGGAGGGCGTCGCCGTGCGCTACCTCGAGATCAACGGCGTGTGGGAGGACCACGTCCGCTACGCCATCACCGTCCGAGGAGTGGGCGCGACCGCGGCGACGAGCTCTGCTCGCGAGTGGCACTCGACTGGTCGATCGCCGTCACTCAGCGTCAGCCGGCTGATCTGTGGCGCTGCAGTGGCGGCGAGGCGTTCGGCGAACTCGGGTTGGTCCGATCGACCAGAGCTGGGCATCGAGCTCGTGGTCGACGGCGGCGTCGTGGTCGTCGATGGCGGCCATCGTCCGGCGATGGTCTGCCTTGATGCGCGCCGAGCAGCTCGGCGCGGCGCGCCGACGGCGCGGGCCGCCAGGGCCGTCGCCGTCGTCAGCAGCTCGTCGTCGGGGACGCACGCCACGCCAGCCCGATGCGCTCGGCCTCGGCCGCCGTCGACGCACCTCGCCGAACAGCACCATGGCCGCGGTGGCCTGGGGGCCGACGGCCCGTTCGCATCATCCAGGTGTGGCCGCCGCCGGGGTGGATGCCGAGCTGCAGGAACCGGGTGTCGAACCGGGCCGCGCGCCGGCCAGGCGGACGTCGCACGCCAGGGCCAGGTTCATGCCGGCGCCGACCGCGGCGCCGTTGACCGCGGCGATGGTGGGCAGCGGACGACCGGGCGATGCGCAGGAAGCCCTCGTAGATCGTCGCGCAGGCCCTCGCGCCGCGGTCGGTGCCGAGGTGGCCAGGTCGGCGCCGGCGCAGAACGCCGGCGGCGCGCCGGTGACGACCACGGCGCCGCACCGTCGTCGTCGGCCTCGAGCCGCGTCGAAGGCGTCGACCGATGTCGGCCGACCATCTCGGGGTTGAGGGCGTTGCGGCGGTCGGGATCGTCGAGGGTGACGATGGCGACGCCGTCGGTCGACCTCGGTCTGGACCAGGGACGGTCATGGTCAGCCTCCGATCTCGCGGACGACGGCCGGCGAGTGGCGGAAGAACTGCTCGACGTCGCGCTCGTAGCGGTAGCGTCGGCGCGGTCGAGCCGACGGTCTGGCGCAGCCGCATCGCCTCGATGAAGGCCTTGACCGCGCCGGCCGACGTGTACTGGTAGCGGAACCCGGCCTCCTTGAGCCGGCGGTTGTCGATGCCGCGGCCGTAGCGCAGCAGGTCGAGCAGCTCGGCGCGGCAGCGGCGACGCCGAGGCGGTTGAGCGGCAGCGTGGCCAGGCCGGTGCCGACCGGCGGCAGCGGGATGGTGCGCTTGCCGCAGAGGCTGGGCGACCTCGGTCCACGGCAGCAGGCCGTCGCCGGCCACGTTGTAGATGCCGGGCAGGTGGCGGTCGAGCACGAACAGGATCGACCGGATGACGTCGTCCTCGTGCACGAACTGGAAGCGCGGGTCGAAGCCGAAGATCGACGGCACGACCGGCAGCTCGAGGGCCCGGGTGATGGGGGTGACGATGTCGGGGCCGAGCACGTTGGAGAAGCGCAGCAGCGTCACCGTGCACGTGCGGGTTGTCCTCGGCGAAGTCGCGGACGTAGCCCTCGACGCTCTCGAGGCTGCGCTCGACCCGGGTCGTGGGCGGGTGGCTGCGCGGCGTCTCCTCGGTGAACCACACCGGGTCCTCCTTGGCCGTGCCGTAGACGTAGCTCGACGACTTCACCACCACGTCGCGCACCGTGCTGCCCGGGCGCCGACGCCGCGGCGAACAGGTTCATGGTGCCGATGACGTTGATCTCGTGCATCGTCGCGGCGCGCGTCGTGGTGGAGTCGACGACGAGGAACGTGTGCACGATCGTGTCGACCTGGGTGGCCTGCACGATGCGGCTGAGGATCGAGTAGTTCTCGTCGGTGCGCACGTACTCGGTGCGCTCGAGCTCGACCTCGGGCTCGCGGGTGTCGAGCCCGACGATCACGTCGACGAGTCGGGTCCTGCTCGAGGGCCTGGGCGACGCAGGCCGCCCCAGAAGGTCGCCAGGCCCGGTGATGAGCACCCGGCGGCCCATGCCGACCCGACCTCATCCGAACCAGACGGACTGTGCGGTCGCGCAGCATCTCGTAGAGCGCCGTCCTGGATCTGGTCGCGGATGTGCTCGGACTCGTCCATGATGCGGCTCTTCGAGTAGCGCTCCTGGTCGGGCGCGCACGTCGAAGTGCACCGGGTCGAGCACCTGGAGCTTGAACTTGGCCGGGAAGTAGGCGACCGTGCCGAGCACCGGGCCGAACAGCGATCTGGTTGGCGGTGATGGGGAAGTAGGGCAGCCGAGTGCGCTTGGCCAGCGACGTTGCGACTTCCAGACGATCGGCATCGACTCCTCGGCGCCGACCACCGCGATGGGGACGACGGGCACGCCGGCGCGCATGGCGATCTCGACGAAGCCGCCCCGCCCGAAGCGGCGCAGCCGGTAGCGCTCGCTGTAGGGCTTGCCCGGGCCCTTGCGTGCCCTCGGGGAAGACCAGCACGAGCTGCTGCTGCTCGCGGAGCAGCCGGTAGGCGTTGTCGGGGTGGGCGACCACGCCGCCGAGCGCGGCCCAGAGGTGCCGACGACCGGGCATCGTCTTGAAGAGGTGGTCGGCCAGCCCGTAGCACCGGGCGGCCGAGCTCGGTCTCGATGCCGTGCATGATCACCGGCGCGTCGGTCGGGATGGCCGCCGGCGTGGTTGGCCACGAGCAGCGCGCCGCCGTCGGTGGGGATCTTCTCGAGCCCCTCCCACTCGGCCCGGAACCACTTCGGTAGATGGGGTCGTAGACGCGCGCGGGCGAGCTGGCGCATGTGCTCGGACCGGCCCCACTCGTCGACGTCGCTCAGGCGGGGATCGTCGGGCTCGTCGGGCGGGTCGTCGTGGTCGCGCCGGACCGGCAGCAGCGACACGTTAGACGGCTCGGCGTTCTCGAGCGAGGCGGCGTCGGTGGCCCGGAAGGGGTCATCCGTGCGCCGCGGGGTCATGGCGGCATGCTACGAGGTGGATGCCACGCGGGGCGAAGGCGTCGCCCGGCGTTGGCTCTGCTTCCAGTCGACGCAGGCCAGGACCAGGCCCGGCAGGGCCATGGCGGCGACCCGGGCCAGGTTGAGCGGACGCTCGGCCACCCCGATGTTCGAGCCGACCAGGATCGCCGCGTCGAAGAGCAGCCACAGGCTGACCTCGGGCAGCGACCGCCGCAGCTGCCACGCGGCCCCCAGTGATGCGATGAGCAGGGCGATCCCCAGCTCCGACGAGGCCGACGTCAGGCCGAGCTGGAGCCACGCATGGAACGGCCATGTGAACTGGCTCTGGCCGTCGCCCATGAGCAGCGTCGAGCCGGGGCCCGCGCTCGACGGCAGCCACACGGTGATCACGACGGCCCACGCCGCCCATATCGCCGGGGGGACGAGCAGCCACAGGCGCTGGCGGCGGGTGCCCACGACGAAGCATGCCGCGGCGACGACGAGGGTCGTCTCGCGGGTCAGCGCGGCGAGGGTGAGCAGCACGACGGCGGTCACGATCGAGCGCCGCCACGTCACGACGGCCCACAGCGCGAGGGCGAAGGCGAGCCCGTCACCGAGGCTGCCCTGCAGGCTCTCGACGAGCGCAGGCGAGATGCCGACCAGCACGCCCAACCAGGCGGACCCGCCGAGCCGTTCCGCCAGCCGTCCGAGCGCGATCGCCGCCGCGCCGATGGCCAGGAGGTTGAGACCGAACATGGCCCATACGAGCGGCGGCCCGCGTCGGAACGGCGACACCAGCAGCGGGAACAGGATCCGGCGGAAGCGGTACCGGATGTGGTCGACGTAGGGGATCGCGTCGCGCGCGTGGGGGAACGTGGAGGCGACGACGTAGAACTGCTGGCCGTCGTGGCCGAAGTCGGGCACGAGCACCGGATGGGGGAAGGCGCGCTCGACGTAGGGCCTCGACGCCGAGTCCTTGCCCACCCGCAGGAGCACCGTGGGGTTCCAGTCGTGCGAGCCGAGCTGTGGCAGCACCAGCGCGGCCGCGATCGCCATCGCCCCGAGGGCGACCAGGACGTCGCGCCGCCGGGACACTTACCAGTCGTCCCCGTCGTCGGTGTCGAGATCGCCGTCTTCGCGCAGGTGGGCCCGGCCTTCGGTGCACGACTCGAGCAGGCTGCACCAGCGACACGAGCGGGAGGGCCGCTTGCGAGCCGACTCGGGGTCGGCGGTGAGCTCGATCATGCGGACGACGCCGTCGACCGTGCGGGCCACCGCCGCCTCGAGCACGTCGACGGTCACCGCCTCGGGGTGCGGCTGGCCGGACTCGAGGTAGTAGGTCGCCACCAGCCTGGGCGGTGTCCCGATCTTGAGGGTCTCGAGCAGGGCGTAGTAGCGCATCTCGTCGACGTGGCCGGGCGAGAACCCGCCGGTCTTGAAGTCGACGATCACCTTGCCGGCGGTGGACCCCTGCGGCGGAGCCGAGCGACAGGTCGTACTTGCCTCGCAGGCTGATACGACCGTCGAACAGGTCGGCCCGCAGTTTCCCTTCGAGGGTGGGCCGCCACTTCGGCTTCAACGGCGGGAAGCACTCGAAGAAGGTCGTGACCCGCTCGACCGCCTGGCCGGTGAGCTCGGCCCGGTCGGCGTCGGTGCAGGTGCGCAGCCAGTCGGACAGGCTGTCGGACTCGGTGGTCCGCTTGGCCAGGGTCTCGGCGACCAGCTCGGCCGGCACCGGCTCGCCCTTCCACCAGACGCCCATCTCGATGGCCTGGTGGGCGATCGAGCCGCGGGCCTTCGGGACGGTCCACTCGAACTTGTCGTCCTGCTCGGCCAGGTAGCGGGCCTCGCAGCCGTGTACGCCCGACAGCGCGTACTTGCCGACGACGAGGTCGTCCTCGTCGGGGCCGAGGCCGGCGGCGACCCCGGCCAGTCCCCGTTCGAGCAGGGTGCGCAGCTGGGGACCCAGATCCGCGTCGAAGGTCGGGCGCTCGGTGCCGCCCGCGCCGAGCAGGTCGACGATCTGGCGCTGGGCCGGATTGAGCTCGGGCTCGACGCGCATCGGCTCAACCCTACGGCGGGGGGTAGGACGGCGGTGTCACACCCCCTGGGCATGATGGACGGCGATGGCAGCCACCTCGCTCCGCTTCGCTTCGGCGGCCCGCACCCTCGGGGTCGCGGCGCGCCAACGGGGCCTCGAGGTCCCCGGCTTCCGCAGCCCGCCCCGCCTGGCCGGCGCCGAGCGCACCTTGCGCCGCCGCCGCGACGGCGGGTCGGTGGTGGCCATCCTCCTGCGAGGCCGCCCGTGGGTGGCGGTCCTCGGCGACATGATCGAGGGCGTGATCGTGGCCAACCGCCTCGTGGGCGCCGACGCCACCCGGGCCCGCACCGCCCTGTGGTCGGCCCTCGAGCAGACCGACGAGCTGCGCGCGGCCTGAGAGGTAACGTCCCCGCGCTCGAACACCGACGATGCTGGGGAGCCGGTCGTGACCGATGTGGTGATCGCCGGCGGGGGCTTCGCAGGGGCCACCGCCGCCCTGTTCCTGGCTCGACGCGGCCACGTCGTCACGGTGATCGAGCGCGATGGCCCTCCGCCCGACGGTGGACCCGATGCCGACTTCGCCGACTGGCGTCGTCCAGGCGTTCCCCAGGCCCGCCAGTCGCACACGCTGCTGGCGCGGGCCCGGCGGGTGCTGGTCGACGAGACGCCCGACGTGGTCCAGAGCCTGCTCGAGCGGGGCGTGCACGAACAGGAGATCGGGGTGGGTGCCGGCACGGTGCCGGGCGAAGCGATGCTCTCGACGCGACGCCTGGTGGCCGAGGGGGTCCTGCGCCGCGCCGTCGAGCGGGAGCCCGGCGTGCAGGTGCGGTCGGGCGACGCCGTGGCCGCGCTGGTGGTGGCGAACGGTTCCGGTGACCCGGTGGTGACGGGCGTGCGAACCGAATCCGGCGACGTGTTTCCCGCCGAGTTGGTCGTCGACGCGGGCGGTCGTCGGTCGGCCTTGCCCCGGTGGCTCGGCGAGATCGGAACGCGGCCGATCGCCGAGGAGATCCAGGAGCTCGGGTTCTTCTACCTGACCCGCTTCTACCGGGTACGACCGGGTTTCGAGCGACCGATCATCCCGGTGCCGTCTGCTGTGCAGCTGGACTACGGCACCGCGTTGTCGTTCAGTGCTGACAACGACACGTTCTCCCTGTCGCTGACGCTCTCGGTGCGCGACCCGCATCGTCAGGCGCTTCGTGAGCCCGCTCGCTTCGACGGGTTCTTCGCCCGCGTCCCGCGGACCGTACCCCTGGTAGCGATCGGTGAGCCACTTACCGACGTCTCCCCAATGGCGCGGATCGAGAACCGGCGGCGGCGACTCGTCGATCACGACGGTCCCGTGGCGGGGGGCATCGTCGCGTTGGGCGACGCCTCGTTGCACACGAATCCCACCCTGGGGCGCGGGATCTCGCTGGCCATGTGGCAGGCCCAGCACCTCGCCGACGCGGCCGCGGGGGCGGCGGACGACCCGATGGCTTTCGTCGCCCGCTACGACGAGTGGACCCAGGCCAACCTCGGCGTGTGGTTCGACACGCAGCGGGCGATCGATGCCGCCGGCCTCGAGCGCATAGAGGCTGGGCTCCTCGGAACTCGGGTGCCGTCGGCCTCGGACCCCAACGCTCGGCGCGCCGCGGCCGCGTTCGCCCTGGCCCAGGCCGACCCGGTCGTGGGCACGGCCGTGACGCGAATGGTCCACCTGTTGGCCTCACCGGCCGAGGCGCTCGGCGACGCCGAGGTGGCCCGTCGTCTCGATGCCTTCCTCGACACGGAGCCGGACCTCGAGCGTCCGGCCGACTCACCCACCCGGGCCGAGTTCGAAGCCCTCGCCGTCGGCTAGAGGGTGCCCGGGGCGGGAATCGAACCCGCACGCCACCATCGGTGGCCGGGGGGTTTAAGCCCCCTGCGCCTGCCAGTTTCGCCACCCGGGCGAGTTGCGTGACCTGCACCATCGCACATCGAAGTCCGGGTAGCGGTGTCTGGCCGTCAAACTAGCGCAATCTTTCATCCTTTCTATGTTGTATCCGGTGCGTGTGCACGCTAGAGTCGATCATATGTTCGGGCAGACCGGATGTGTCGAACTGAGTGGTCTGGTGGATCGGTGCCGGAAGGCGGCGGTCGAGGACGTGTCGTTGGGGTCGAATGACGAGTTGCGGGCGGCGGTGTTGTAGCTGGAGGCGGGCTCGGGCGGCGTTGGATGCGGTGGAGGGGCATTGTCTGGCCGAGTTGGAGGCCCGGGATGGCTGTGACATCGATCTGGGTCAGTCGACCACCTCGTGGTTGAAGTGGGTGGGGCATTTGCCGGGGCGGGTGGCGGCGGGTCGGGTGCGGGTGGCCAACAAGTTGCGTCGAGAGCTCGACGGGGTGGACGCCGCGTTGGGCGACGGTCGCATCAGCTTCGAGCACGCTCGGGTGTTGGCGGATGCGGCCAATCCGCGGGTGGCCGAGGCGGTCGCCGGGGTGCAGGACGAGCTGGTGGCCAGCGCGCAGAGCTCGCCGTTCGCGGTGTGGCAGCGGGGGGTGGCTGAGCTGGTGGAGTTGGCCGATCAGGACGGCGGCCATGACCCGGCCGACGACGTGTCGCGGAATCGGCTGCACGCCGATCGGGTGGGCGATGCGGTCGAGATCCGCGGGCAGCTGGTGGGCGACGCCGCGCTGAGTTTCACCGAGGCGTTGGAACAAGCCACCGACGCCTTGTTCCACCGGTACAAGACCGACCGCGACGTCGACCCGGATCTGGTCATCCCGGCCCGGTCGGTGCTGCGAGCCCTGGCGTTGGTCGAGTTGTGCCGCCACGGACTGGCCGAAACCCGGCCCGGCCCGACCGTCGACATCACCCTCGTGATCAACGCCGATGACGGGACGGTCCGCACCCCCGACGGTGACCGCGTCGACCCCCACACCTGCAGCCATCTGTGGTGCGACCCGATCCTGCACACCCTGGTCATCCGACCGTCCGAACCGCTCGACTTGAAGCGATCGGTGCGGTTCGCCACCCCTGCACAGCGTCGGGTGCTGGCGGTGCGTGACCGGGGCTGCCGCTTCCCCGGCTGTGACGCCCCACCGTCATGGTGCGACGCCCACCACATCATCTACTGGGAACACGACGGCGACACCGACCTATCGAACTTGGTTCTGTTATGCCGCCACCACCACGGCGTCACCCACCGCAACGGCTGGACCCTCACCGCCGATCCCGACGGCGGGTTCACCTGGACCACCCCCACCGGCCGCACGCTCCACAGCCGATGTCCGAGCCCGCCCTAGGTGTTGTCGTCGAGGCTCGAGGTGGCACACGACGAGGACAGCTCGGGCGCGTTCGGCCCGACCGTCAGCGAGTAGCCGCCCTTGCAGACGCGCGCGCTGAGCAGCCAACCTCCCTGCACCGTCGTGTGCGTCAGGTCGCTGATGCCCTGGCCGCCGATGTGGGGGAGACCGTGGCCACGATCGGGGACCCACACCACGAGGCGGGCGTCGGCCGACGCGCTCGCTCCCTCGCCGCTGAGCGAGACGGTGCCGGCGGGGCCGTCGGCCCGCAGCGAAGTCAGCCGACCGGGCGCCGACCGGGGATAGCCACGGGTCAGGATCGGGAACCACTCGGGTACGGGACCGAGGTTCTTGTCGCCGGGGCAGCCGTTCAGGTTGAACTCGACGATCGTGTCCGCGGGCGTGCCGCCGCGCGTTCCGACGGAGTGGGGGTCGCCGCAGGCCTGGCGCCACTGCCACCAGGCGCTGCCCACCTGGGCCTGGTCCTGGGCCTTGGCGAAGCGGGCCACCGAGGGCGCGTCCTCGGCGCCGTCGCCGAACCAGCCGTACTCGCCGACCCAGAACGTGGTGCCGTAGGTGGCGGCCGCCGTGGCGTCCTGGGCGAAGCCCTGTTCGACCGTGCCCGGGTCGATCGAGCCGTGGTAGTTGTGCGGCGCGAACACCATGTTCGGGTCGCTCACGTCGCTGGGCGGCGGCAGCGTGCCCGCCGTAGGGAAGATGACGACCGGCTCGAAGAAGACGATGTGTGAGAACCCGCCGGCGGCTGGTCTCGGCCTTGCGGATGGCCTCGACGGTCCGCTGGTAGAAGGCGCCGAGCTTGGCGCCCGAGCTGGCCACGTCCGTGCCCCAGTTCGGCTCGTTCAGCAGGTCATAGCCGGCGACGGCTGGGTCATCGGCGAACGACGCTGGCCACCGCGGCCCACGACTTGACCAGCTCGGTCTGGATGCCGTCGGTGTCGGCGTAGAAGTGGTCCCAGGCGTGCATCACAGCCGGGGCCAGCTCGCGCACGCCGGCGGCCGCACAGGTGTCGGCGCCGTCGGTGATCGTCGCCCAGTCCGGCGCGCCGTCCCAGCCGATGCCCGGCTTGGCGCTCGACGGGCAGGCCGTGCCGGGGGGACTGGCCACGTACTTGCCCCAGGCGTCCTGGTGCATGTCGATGACCGAGTAGATGCCGTGGCGGGCGGCGGCGGCGACCGCGTCGTGGATCGTGGCCAGGTAGCCCTGGCTGATGTGCCCCTTGGTCGGCTCGAGGGTCGACCAGCTGATCAGCAGACGGACCACGTCGAACCCGCCGGCCTGCATGGCGGCCCAGTCGGCGTCGGTGACCGGCACCGTCGTGGGATACGAGGGGTTGGCCTGGAAGTAGTCGCCGAGCGAGTTCACGTTCACACCGCGCAGCTGCACCTCGGCGCCGTGGTCGTCGACGATGCGAGGATCGGTGGAGGGCTTGGTGCCGCGGATCGCGTGCAGCGCCCGCAGCGAGATCCCGCTCGAGCTCGGCGCCGACGTGGCGGTGGTGGTGGCCGATCCGGAACCGGCGGACGAACCGCCGGACGAACCCGAGCACGCGGCGGCGACCAGCACCACCACGGCCATGAGCGTCGTGGCGAGGAGCCGAGTGCGGCGCGGCGGAGGTCCGAGTCGTGTCACGGCGCGGGACGCTAGTGCCGCATCAGACACGCATGCCGTCAGGCGAAGCGGGTCGTGATGATCCGGCCTCGGCGCTCGTCCGCGCTGGCCGCCAGATCCGCCACCACGAACGTGCGCTGGATCCACCGGTCGGTGCCGTCGAAGCGGGCGGGGAACGACGAGCGGCCGTGGACGGCGACGGCGTTGTCGATGACGAGCAGATCGCCGCTGCGCAGCGTCACGCCGATGTGGTCGCGCCGGATGGCCTGGCGCAGGCACTCGAGCGCGTCACGGGCCTCGTCGTCGACCCCGACCATCAGGTCTGCATCGAAGGTCGAGGTCGGTCGGTCGGTCGAGCCGCCGAGCACCGGGACGAGATGGCCGAGGGCGCGGCCGCCGGGTGCATCCGAATGGGCGGGGCCGAACGACTCGTCGACGCCGGTGCGGAACCGGGGCTCACGCAGCACCTGCCGCACGCCGAGGGGCAGCTGGTCCGCGACCTGTGGGATCGAGCACAGCAACGTCTCGGCCCGCGGGTCGCCGCGGAGGCACAGGAGCAGCAGGTAGCGCGGCTTGTGGCGGTGGAACGCGGTCTCGGTGTGGAACTCGAGCTCGACGTCCGACGAGGTCGAGACCTGGCGGTCGGCGTCGTCGGGGGTGGGCAGCAGGTTCTGGACGATGTCGCCGCCATGTTCGGGTGCGTAGCCGACGGGCTGGCCGAGCCGCCGGGCGATGGTGAGCAGCACGAACTCGCTCACGTGGTCCTTGGCGGTGACGGCCACCGGCGACAGCGGGGTGGGAGGGATCTCGCCGACCGGCAGTCCTCGGATCAACATGGCGCCGGCAGGCGCGCCGTCGTCGACGAGCTCGCAGAGCGCGTCGTGGACCGGCGCCGACAGCATGCGCCCGGCCTTGGCGGCCGATCCGACGAACGAGGACGACCCCACCGGGACACCGCGCGCGGGCAGCAGCGCGAGAAGGGTGTCGTCGCCGGCGTTGTCGATCGTGCGGATCCCCGCGTGGCCTCGTCGCGGCGCGGCCGGTGCCGGCGCACGACCCGCTTCGGGTTGGTGGTCGCGTCGTCGGTCGGTGCCGACCGGCCGAACAGGGCGCGGTGCACGAGGGTGGCGTTGTCCGACGCCGCGATCCAGGCGTTGCTGAGCGCGCCGACCGATCCGAGCACCACGAGTGTCCCCTCGCCGACGGGCACCGACACCATGACCGGCTCGGCGGCCGCGATCACCAGCGGGGTCGCGGCGCTCGTCCGCAACGCGATCAGGTCGTCGGCCTCGAGCACCAACCCGTCGAGGTGCAGCTCGTCGGTGTCACGGCCGTGTCCGCGCAGGTGCGGATCGAGCACGAGCGGATCGTCGGCATCGGGACCGGCCAGCGTCTCGGCGCCGGGCAGCACCAGCGAGCCGACCGGCAGGAACTCGGCCGACTGGGCCGTGACCGCCACGACTGCCCGACCGCCCCCGAGCAGGTGCTGTCGCAGCCGGTCGACGGTGTCCGGATCGGGAGGCTCGGGCAGGACCAGCACGAGGGGGACCGTCGGCAGGACCGGAGCATCGAGGCGGCCGAGTCCCAACCACACCGGGGCCGGCATGGCCGCCAGGAGCGACTGGAGCCCCGAATATGTGTCCCCGATACCGGCATTCATGACATGTTCATTCTATCTACAATGGGATTTGGAATGTCTGTTTCATTCCCTCGACCCGGGGGCCCTGGGCCGTGTCACCTGATGGGTAGGGTGCCGGCATGGACCTGCCGCCGCCCCGGTCGTCGTTCGCCAGCGACAACTCGTCGGGGGCCCATCCCGACGTGCTCGCCGCGCTGGTTGCCGCCAACGAGGGCCACGCCCCGGCCTACGGCGCCGACGCGTGGACAGCCCGGGCGGTCGACGCGTTCCGGCAGGTGTTCGGCGGCCAGGTCGAGGTGGCCTTCACCTGGGGCGGCACCGGCGCCAACGTCGTGGGTCTCCAGTGCCTGCTCGCGCCCTACGACGCGGTCATCTGTCCCGACACCGCGCACATCCACGTCGACGAGTGCGGCGCGCCCGAGCGGTTCACCGGCGCCAAGCTGATCGACATCCCGACCGTCGACGGCAAGCTGCGGCCCGCGGACGTCGCCGGGCAACTGCACCTGCTCGGCGACATGCACCACGTGCAGCCGCGGGTGGTCGCGATCACGCAGTCCACCGAGCAGGGCTCCCTCTACACACCCGACGAGATCGCGGCGCTGGCCGAGGTGGCCCACGCCAACGGCATGCGGTTGCATCTCGACGGCGCCCGCATCGCCAACGCCGCCGCCGCGCTCGGTGGCGACGTGCGCAGCTTCACCGTCGACGTCGGCGTCGACGTGCTCACCTTTGGCGGCACGAAGAACGGCATGGTCTACGGCGAGGCCGTCGTGTTCCTCGACCCCGAGCTCGGCCGGGCGGCGCCGTTCGTGCGCAAGCAGGCGGGCCAGCTCCCGTCGAAGATGCGCTTCGTTGCCGCCCAGTTCGAGGCTCTGCTGGCCGGCGACCTGTGGTTGCGTAACGCCACGCACGCCAACGACATGGCCCAGCTGCTGGCCAAGCGGGTCGACGGCACGCCGGGGGTCGCGATCACGCGTCCTCCCGAGGTCAACGCGGTGTTCGCCACCATCCCGCCCGCGGCGCTGGCGGCGCTGCAGGCGTGGTCCCACTTCTACGTGTGGGACGAGGCGACCACCGAGGTGCGGTGGATGACCAGCTTCGACACGACTCCCGACGACGTCGAGCGCTTCGCCGCCGGTGTGGCGTCACTCGTCGACGAGCACGCCCGCCTCTGACCAGGCCATCTCGATGCGGTCGAGGGATTCGGTGGCCGAGGCCCGCAGCGCGTCGGCCACGCCGGCCACCAGCGCGTCGAGCAGAGCCAGCGCGCCGAGGTAGCTGTCGAACGGCCCGACGCCCTTCGCCTGGACGACGAAGTGGAGGTCGGCACAGCGGGCCAGTGGCGAGAGCACGCTGTCGCTCAGCGCGATCACGGTGGCGTGCCGGGAGGCGGCGGCTTCGGCGGCGCCGATGAGCCAGGCGTCGTAGCGAGGCAGGTCGAGGGTGAGCACCGTGTCGCCCGGGCGCAGCTCGGCCAGCGCGCGATGCACCCGCACCGCGCTCCCGCTCAGCTGCACGACACCGGGGCGCAGCATTGACAGGTGCGAGACGAGCTGCACGCCGATGCCGCTCGAGGCCTCGCCGACCAGCACGAAGACGCGGGTGGCGGAGTTGGCCAGTGCGCGGATGGCGAGCCCGAAGCGCTCGCGGTCGACGTTGTCGAGCGTCGCCTGCGCGTTGTCGAGCTCGACGTGCAGCGCGCGGTCGAGCAGGTCGCCGGCCTCGGGCTGTCGTATCCGGGCCGTGGCCGGGCGGAGCTGGCGGCCGAGGTCGCGCTGGACGGTGTCCTGCAGCGAGGAGAAGCCGTCGAATCCGAGCTTGGTCGACAGGCGGATGACCGAGGCGCCGCTGGTGGACGCCTGCCGGGCCAACTCGGCCACGGTGCCGAACGCGACGAGCTGGGGTTGGTCGAGCACGACGGTGGCGACCCGCCGCTCGGCGGGGGTGAGCCGGTCCTGGTGCTGCTCGATGAGCGCGGCGACGTCCACGCTCTCATCCTGCCAGGTTCACGAACCTGCCTGGAACGTTCGTTTCAGCCGGTTTCTTTCAGCCAGGCGGAGCGAAGAACTCCAGCGCGATGTTGTCCGGGTCACGGAACGACAGGCCCGAGCCGTAGTTGGCGTCGACGATGCCACCGTTGGCCACCCCCAGCGTGCCGAGGCGGGCCTCCCACTGCTCGAGCTCGGCCCGGTCCTGGCAGGCGAACGCGACGTGGTCGAGCCCGACCCGCCGCTCGTCGAACGGCTCGGGCCGGCCGTCGGGGAACTGGTGCAGCCCGACAAGGGTGGATCCCACCGACCACACGACGTGTCGGAACGGACCGGTGTCCTCGTCGAGGACGGGATCGGCGGCGAAGAGCCGCTGGTACCACGGGACGCTCGTGTCCAGATCGCTGACGGTGAGCGCGACGTGGGTGATGGTCGGGAACTCCGGCATGGCTACCCCCCCTGAGGGTCGCCCGAGTGAAGGCGACGGCGGAATCGTATCCTTCGTGCTCATGCGCTTCGCCATAAAGACCTCGCCGCAGTACACGACCTGGGCCGACATGCTCGCGGTCTGGAAGGCCGCCGACGACATCGAGGTGTTCGAGTCGGGTTGGACCTTCGACCACTTCTACCCGATCTTCACCGACGACTCGTCGGGGCCGTGCCTCGAAGGCTGGGTGACACTCGCCGCGCTGGCCCAGGCCACGACGCGACTGCGGGTCGGGGTGCTGGTGACGGGGATGCCGTACCGCCACCCCACGGTGCTCGCCAACATGGCCGCCACCCTCGACGTCGTGTCGGGTGGTCGCCTCGAGCTGGGCATCGGCGCGGGGTGGAACCAGGAGGAGGCCGACGCGTACGGCATCGACCTCGGCTCGTCGCTCACCGAGCGCTTCGACCGCTTCGACGAGGCCTGCGAGATCATCGTCGGCATGCTGAGCCAACCGACGACGACCGTGGCCGGTCGCCACTACCGGGTCACCGATGCCTACTGCGAGCCGAAGCCGGTCCAGCAGCCGCACCCGCCGATCTGCATCGGTGGCACCGGCCGGAAGCGCACGCTCCCGGCCGTGGCCAGGTGGGCCCAGCACTGGAACCACCCCGGCACGTCGGTGGCCGACTGGCAGGCCGCGCGCGACGTGCTGCACGCCTGCTGCGCGGACGTGGGCCGAGATCCGTCGGAGATCACCACCTCCACCCACCTGCGCTTCTCGCCCGACGACGGGCCCGGCGCCCTCGCCGAGTCGGCCGCCGAGTGGGCCGAGGCCGGCCTCGACCTCGGGATCATCTATCTCCCCACGCCCCACACCCCTGCGATCCTCGAGCCGCTGGCCGAGGCGATCCGCCCGCTCGCCGGCTGATCCCAGCGCACTGATCTGGGTCGAAAGACCTGTTCAGAGGGGATGGGTGGCGTGTCTACCGACTGGTCGGTAGGCTGGAGGGATGACGGTCATCGACGAGGTCGGGGCGCCCGAGACGGGATCCCTTCTCCCGGTCATCCGGGTCATCCCCGAGGCTGCCTACGACAACCCGACGTGGAAGGGCCTGGCCTACTTCGCCCGGGACCTGGTGATCTACGGAGCGGCCGTCGCGGGTCTCGTGCTCACCAACAACCCGATCTTCCTGGTCGCGCTGTGGGTGCTGGCGTCGATGGCGGTGGCCGGGCTGTTCATCATCGGCCACGACGCCGCCCACGAGGCGCTGTTCAAGTCGCGCCGCCTCAACTCGATCGTCGGCCACGTCGCGATGTTGCCGTCGTGGCACGTCTACGAGGCCTGGGTGCTCGGTCACAACCGCATCCACCACGGCCACACCGTCCGTGAGGGCATGGACTTCGTGTGGCATCCGATCACCCCGCAGCAGTACTCGTCGATGAGCACGTTCGGCCGCCTGCGCCACCGCGTCGAGTGGTCCTGGTGGGGAGCCGGCGCCTACTACCTGCGCGAGATCTGGCTGAACAAGATGATCACGTTCAACCCGCCGGCCAAGTGGGCCAAGGTGATCCGCCGCGACCTCATCTTCATGTGCGCCGGCGTCGGGCTGGGCATGGCCCTGTTCGGCTGGCTCGGCTGGTCGATGTACGGCTCGGTGGCCGGGGCGGTGTGGATGATGGTCAAGGTCGTCGTCGTGCCGTTCCTCGGCTTCAACTTCGTCATCGGTTCGGTGGTCCACGTCCACCACATCCAGCCGGAGATCCGCTGGTACCCGAGGCGTGAGTGGACCAAGTTCCGCGGTCAGATGGAGGGCACCACCATCCTGCGGGCGCCGCGGGGGTTCGACCTGTTCTTCCACTCGATCTTCGTGCACATCCCGCACCACGTGGACATGCGGATCCCGTTCTACGGGCTCGAGCCGGCGGCCGACGCCATCAAGGATGCGTTCCCGGACACGATCCACGACGAGCCGCTGCGCTTCCGTGACTTCATCCGCAACAGCCGGGCCTGCAAGCTCTACGACTTCGATCGTGGGGTGTGGATGACCTACCACGACGCCATGACCTGGCTGGTGGCCGCGCCGACCGACGCCACCGAGGCCCGGGGACGCCTGACCAAGGGCACGATGGTCCGCTAGTACCCGCTGGGCCGGCCCGCGGGGTGCCGGATAAGGTCGAGCCATCCCCACGCTCGAGTCCGAGATGATCGACGAGGCCGTCGAGTCCGCGGCGCCAGCGGCGCCGGCTCCGCCGACCCCGCGGCGCCGCATGAAGCTGCTCGCCCTGATCATCGTCGCGTTCCTCGTCCTGCCGGGGTGGTCGTTCGCCGTCGCGATGAGTGCGCCCGGCAACCTCAGCCCGTCGGAGAAGGCGGTGGGGTGGTTGCGCGACCACGGCATGGGCAGCGTGGTCAACGGCGTGCAGCACTGGTGGTACTCCACCCATCCGCCGCGCAAGGGCGGCAGCCCTTCGCACCCCATCGCCGTCGTCTCGCCGCCCGGCTCGTGGCAGGCGCGCTCGGTGCGGACGCCGACGACGGTGGCGCACACCCGCCGACCCGACGACATCGTGTCGCCGGCCGCGGACCCGGTACCCAACGAGGGCCGGTGGCTGGCGGTCGGGCCGCGCATCGACGGCATCCCCACGATGTACGAGACCCAGGTCCGCCCCGACGCGGTGCACACGAGCGTGCTGGACGGACTCGTGTGGATGGACCCCAGGCTCCTGCGGTTCGCGCTGCACCCGGGTCTCGAGGAGCCCGGGGGCAAGTGGAGCCAGCCACCCGACGTGCCCATGGCCGAACGCCTCGCGCTCGTGGCCGCGTTCAACAGCGGCTTCCCGATCCACGACGCGCGTGGCGGCTTCTTCCTCGACGGCACCGCGCAGGTGCCGCTGGTCGACGGCGCCGCGTCGCTCGTCATCGACCGCGACGGCTCGGCGACGGTGGGGCAGTGGGGCCGTGACGTCCGCATGAGCCATGACGTCGTGGCGGTGCGCCAGAACCTGCGGTTGATCGTCGATCGGGGTCACGTCGTGCCCGGGCTCGAGCACAACGTCGACGACGCCTGGGGCCACACCGTGGGCCAGGACGTGCTCGTGTGGCGCTCAGCCCTCTGCGTCGACGTGCACGGGGGCCTGATCTACGGCTACGGCAATGCCTTGAGCGCGACGTCGCTGGCCAAGCTGATGCAGCGGGCGGGGTGCACGCGGGCGATGGAGCTCGACGTCTACCCGTCGGCCACCACCTTCAACTTCTACGGCGCGGTCGAGTCCGACAACCCGGCCTCGGTGCTCGGGGCGAAGATGCTGCCCAACCAGGACAAGCCCGGCGACCGCTACCTCACGCCCGACTCCCGCGACTTCATCGCCGTCTTCGAGCGCAACTTCTAGTTGTTGAGGATGCCCCGCGACAGCGTGCCGTCGGGGTCGCCGGCGGCCGAGGTGTCCGCCAGGTCCTCGAGCCACTTCTCGGCTTCGGTGTTCTGCATGGCGTCGACCATCTGCTTGGGCAGCGCCCGCATGATGTAGTCGTCGGGCATGCGGGGGGCGTCGTCGGTCTTGCGGGCCATGGCCGCCTCGACGACCGGGGCCAGGCGCTCGGCCTTGGCCTTCGTGGCTTCCTCGTCGCGCTCGGCGAACTCGGGCAGCACCTCGCGGCCGAACAGCTCGAGCGACTCCATGATGTGCTCGTGGCGGTTCTTGCCCGCCTGCATCACGAAGATGAGCTGGTCGACGCCGGCCTCCTCGTAGCGGCGGAGGAACTCGCGCAGCTGCTCGGGTGTGCCGACCGCGCCGCGCAGCCCGGTCTCGTCACCGGCCGCCGCCTTGGCACCGAGCGTCTCCTGGGCGGCGGCGATGGCGGCCTCGGGGGAGTAGCCCATCTTCCCGCGCCGCTCCTGGAACTCCTCCCACACGTTCGTCGTGCCCGGGACGTGGTCGCCGAACACGTAGAAGTGGGCCAGCGAGTACCCGAAGAAGTTGCCGCCCTCGAGCCCGCGGGCGATCGCCTCGGTCTCGTCCGCCGCGCACATCATCGGGGTGACGCACGCGACCTGCGGGTTGACCGCCAGGCCGACGGGCACGCACTTCTCGAGCATCGTGCGCTCGTAGTCCGCGATCCACTGCTCGGCCTCTTCTGGATCGATGAAGGCGAAGGTCAGCGCGCCGATGCCCTTCTCGGCGGCCAGCAGGATCGTGTCTCGCCGGCTGCACGCCACCCACAGCGGGCGGGTGGGGCTTCTGCACGGGCTTGGGCACGACGTTGCGCGGCGGGATCTGCACGAACCGCCCGTCGACGCCGCCGAACGGTGTCTCGGTCATGCACCGGATGGCCACCTCGAGACCCTCGAGCCACTGCTCGCGCTTGACCATCGGATCGATGCCGAAGCCTCTGAGCTCGGCCTCGGACGACGACTCGCCCGAGCCGAAGTCGACCCGTCCACCCGACACGAGGTCGAGCATGGCGATCCGCTCGGCGGTGCGGACGGGGTGGTTGTAGTCGGGTGCCGTCTGGATGATGCCGTGGCCGAGCCGGATGTTGGTGGTGCGCTGGCTGGCGGCGGCCAGGAACACCTCGGGCGCGCTCGAGTGGCTGTACTCCTCGAGGAAGTGGTGCTCGACCTCCCACACGTAGTCGATGCCCAGCTTGTCGGCCAGCTCGATCTGGTCGAGCGCGTCGGCGATGAGCTGTTGTTCGCTGCCCTCCGCCCAGGGCCGCGGCAGCTGGTGCTCGTAGAAGATCCCGAACTTCACTTGCCCCCCTCAGGGATGTGATCAGCCGATCAGGTGATCGCCGGTGGTGTCGGCGAGCCGACCGTCCGGGCCTCGCTGCACCGTGCCGAGCGTCAGCATCTCCTGGACGATGTCGGCGGCGTCGGCGCGCCCTTCGAGAGCCCGGTCGATCTCGGCCATCGACATCTGGAGCCGCTCGGATCGCCGCAACAGCAACGAGTCGTGCAGCGCGCGGTCCCACAGGGTCGCGATCATCTCGGTGCCCTTGTGGCGCTCGCCGCCCTCGCCGACCCAGGTGCGGTCGCGCATCTCGCTCAGCGCGGTCCGGAGATAGGCGACGTGAGGGGTCTCGTCGGCGCGGACATAGGAGATGAGACGGGCGGCCTCGCCCTCGCCGGCCAGCAGCTCGGTGTCGGAGAGCACGGCCTCGGCCCACTTGAAGCCGTGGAAGGCGGAGATCTCGATCAGCAGCAGCCCGATCATCCGTCCCACGACCATCTCGAGCGTGAAGTCGACGTCGTCGGGGAGCACGCGGTTGGCCCTGGCGGCGTCGCGCAGCGCCATCAGCTGCTCTGCCGTCTTCGGGGTCGGGTCGATGCCCATGCGGGCGAGCATGCGCGCCGTCTCGTCCTGCGTGGCGGGGTTCTCGAAGGCGATGTCGCGGGCGACGAACCACATGCGGTCGTGTCCGGCCTCGTCGCCGAAGCCGGCTTCGTCGCGCGCGTGCGCCTCGAACAGCCCGCGGCCGAGGTGGGCGGTCGCGGTGCCGGTGACATGCTCGTCGAACGCCCGGACCACGTCGGGCATCGGCAGGTTCCGCAGCAGCGCGCCGAAGCCTTCGACGGTGCCGATGCGGGTGAGCTCGTTGACGGTGGGCTGCGTCACACCGTGGCGCAGCAGGAGCTTGGTCTGCTCGACGTTGGGGAAGCTCTCGGGCCAGGTCTCGAGGGGGACGTCGAGCAGCGGCGTGCCGAACTGCTCGACGCGCTGCGCCTCCCACGCGTCGATGGCCGGCCAGCGGTTGGCGGTGCGGGGCGACACGTAGGTGCCCGTGTCGTCGAACCCGCCGTGGCAACGGACGCCGCCGACGACCAGCGGCTCGACGTAGTGGTGGTCGGCCAGGAGCTCGGCCTCGGTGAAGTCGACCTGCGCGGTGGTCATGGCGCAAGTGTAAACGCTTGCGTATACACCTGGCAAGGGTCACTATGACCGAAGTGATGACCACGTGAGCGAGACCACGACCCGGCGACTGATGCGCCGTGACGAGCGGCAGGCCCAGATCCTGACGGCGGCGGCGACGGCCTTCGCCCGTGGCGGCTACGCGGCCACGTCGATGGAAGACGTCGCCGCCGAGGCCGGCATCACCCGCCTGATCGTGTACCGCCACTTCGACTCCAAGGAGGCCCTGTATGCGGCGGTGCTGACCCGGGTCACCCAGCGACTGGCCGAGGAATGGGCCAAGGGCCTGGCCGCCGGCGACCACGGCTACGCGTTCCGCACCATCCTCACCGTGGCCCGCGAGCAGCCCGACGGCTACCGGCTGCTGTTCGAGCACGCGGTGCGCGAGCCGCAGTTCCGGACCTTCGCCGAGCAGGTCCACACGGTCCAGGTGGCCCTGGCCGACGAGATCCTGGGCGAGAACGTGCCCGACCCGGCCTTCCGTCGATGGGCGACGCGCACCGTCGTGGGCTACATCAACGACAGCGTGTTGGCGTGGCTCGAGGTCGGGGACCCCGGACGTGACGAGGAGTTCGTGCAGCGGGCCACCGACGGGTTGGCGGCGATGTTCGTGTCGTGGGCCGGGGTGGCTACGTCTCCAGGGGCTTGAGCTCGGCGGCGACGGCTTCGAGCTCGTCACGCCAGCCGTCCGCACTCGGCTCGGACAGCGGCAGCACCACGAACTTCGACGCGCCCGCGTCGACCATCTCCTCGATGCGGGCGCGCAGCGCCGGCAGGCCCGCGGGGATGAGCTGGGACGGATCCTCGAGATCGGGGCGGCGCCGGGCGACGAACTCGGCCAGCACGTCGGGGATCGCGCCGTCGCTGTAGGCCACCAGCGCGCCGAAGTGCTCGGGGTCGATGGCGCGGTCGTGGGCGTCGGCGGTCTCGACGATCACGGGGATGGCGGCGGCGATGTCGGCCGCGGTGCAGAACGACGGCAGCCACCCGTCGCCGAGCCGCCCCACCCGACGCAGCTCGCTCGGCGCGATGCCGCCGAGCCACAGCTCGAGCGGCTCCTGCACCGGCTTCGGGCGTACGCGGATGCCCTCGTAGTGGAACCACGTGCCGTCGTGGTCGACGGCGTCCTCGCGTCCAGAGGCGGCGGAGCAGCGGCAGCGCCTCGTCGAAGATCTTGGCCCGGTCGCCCCGCTCGACGCCGAAGGCCTGCTGCTCGTGGGGATCGGCCACTCCGAGCCCGAACGCCGGGAGCAGGCGGCCGCCGGAGAGCCGGTCGAGCGTGGCCAGCTCCTCGGCCAGCAGGACGGGGTTGCGCCCCGGCAGCACGAGCACCGACATGCCGAGCTTGAGCTTGGTCGTGCGAGCGGCGGCGTACGACAGCGCGATCAGCGGGTCGGGGGCCTCGCCGCTGATGCGCTCGCTCAGCCAGAGGCTGTCGAAGCCGAGCCGTTCGAGATCGTCGACGAACGCGCCGAAGGCCTCACCGTCGTTGGTCACCGTGCGCGTGCCCAGGCCGTACCCGATCCGGATCTTCACGAAGGCGACGCTACCGGTCATCATGTCCGGATGGACCCGGACCTCGACCCGCTCGCCGCGTTCCGACTCGACGGCCGCGTCGCCATCGTGACCGGCGCCTCCGCCGGACTCGGTCGTCGCTTCGCCCGGGTGCTGCACGCGGCCGGCGCCCAGGTGGTGATGGCCGCGCGACGGGTCGACCGGCTCGAGGCCCTGGCCGACGAGCTGCCGGGCACGGTCGCGGTCCGCTGCGACGTCACCGTCGACGCCGATCTCGAACGGCTGACCGCCCGCGCCCTCGAGGTGGCCGGGCACGTCGACGTGCTCGTCAACAACGCCGGATCCAGCGGGCCGATGCCGGCCGAGGACGAGCCGCTCGACCACTTCCGCCAGATCGTCGACGTCAACCTCAACGCCCTGTTCGCGCTCAGCCAGCTCGTGGGCCGCCAGATGCTCGAGCAGGGCCACGGGTCGATCGTCAACATCGCGTCGATGCTCGGCCTGGTGGCCTCGTCGCCGATCAAGCAGGCCAGCTACACCGCGTCGAAGGGCGGCGTGGTCAACCTCACCCGGCAGCTCGGGTGCGAGTGGGCCCGCCGCGGCGTGCGGGTGAACGCCATCGCGCCCGGGTGGTTCCCGAGCGAGATGACCGCCGACATGTGGAGCGACGAGAGCTCCACCGCGTTCGTCGCCCGCAACGCGCCCATGGCCAGGGCGGGCGAGGACCACGAGCTCGACGGCGCGCTGCTGTACCTCGCCGGTGATGCCAGCTCCTACGTGACCGGCCAGATCCTGGTCGTCGACGGAGGCTGGTCCGCTCGCTAGATCAGCCCGTTAGACCGGCGAGTCGACGGCTAGCCGGCCCAGCTCGAGCTGGCCGAGCAGGTCGTCGGGGGCCACCGGGGCGGAGAACAGGTAGCCCTGCGCGTGGTCGCACCCGAGCGCGGCGAGGGAGTCGAGCTGCGCCTGGCTCTCGACGCCGACGGCCACGACGACGAGGCCCAGGCTGTGGGCCAGCTCGATCGTGGCCCGCACGATGGCGCCGTCTCGCTGGTCGACCCCGAGGCCGGCGACGAGCGAACGGTCGATCTTGACGAAGTCGAGGGGGAAGCGCTTCAGGTAGGTCAACGTCGAGTGGCCGGCGCCGAACTCGTCCAGCCCGACCTTGATGCCGAGGTCGTGCAGGAAGGCGATCCGCTCGGCGAGCTGCTCGTCCTGGGCCACCAGCGTGCTCTCGGTGATCTCGAGCCAGAGCCGGGACGGCTCGATCGCGCTGGCCTCGAGCGCCGTCACGACCTGCGTGGCCAGGCCGGTGTCGAGCAGCTGGCGGGGCGAGACGTTGACGCAGACGTGGTCCGGCGCCCGGCTGCGCAGCTGCGCGTCCCAGCGCGACAGCTGCTCGCAGGTGGTCTCGAGCATCTGGGCGCCGAGGATGGCGAGCAGACCGGACGACTCGGCGGCCTCGACGAACTCGGCCGGGTTGAGCAGCTCGTCCTCACGGTCACGCACCCGCAGCAACGCCTCGGCCGCGACGAGCTCGCCGCTGTCGATGGCCACGATCGGTTGGTAGTCGACCCGCAGATCGCCTTCGGCCAGCACGCGGTGCAACCGCTGCTCGACCGCGCGACGGCGGTTCTCGCGCCGGGCGGTCTCCTCGCCCCACACGACCACGCGGTTGCCGCCGAAGCGCTTGGCCTCGCTTGCGGCGCGTCCGGCGTGGCGGAGCAGCTCGTCGGCCTGCGACGCGGAGGAACCGACGGCGACGCCGATGCTGGCGGTGACCCTGGCCGAATGGCCCTCGGAGATGAAGGAGCGGGCCACGATGACGCGGAGCGACTCGGCGGCGCGCTCACCGACGTTGGCATCGTCGACGTCCGGCATGGCGACCGCGAACTCGACGCTGCGCAGGCGGGCCACGATGGCGTCGGGTCCGGCCGCCTCGACCAGCCGGCGGGCGACCTCGGAGAGCAGGGCATCGCCGATCCGGGGTCCGTGGCTCTCGTTGACGGCCCGGAAGTCGTCGAGGTCGATCACGATGGCGGTGACCGACCGCTGACCGGTGGGGGACTCGAGCAGCGTGGTCATGCGGTCGAGCAGCCGGAGGCGGTTCGGCAGACCCGTCTCGGCATCGGTGTAGGCCAGCTTGCTCAGCATCTCGTTGGCCCGGACCCGCTCGGTCGTGTCGCGCCCGTTGAGCACGTAGCCCTTGATCGCGGCGTTGTCGGTCAGGTCGGTGACGACCGCCTCGATCGAGCGCCACGAGCCGTCGGACGACCGCACCCGCAACGCGACCGGGAGGCCGGTGCCGTCGTCGGGGTCGACGCGGACGAGGCGCTCGATCTGGTCGACGGCGTCGTCGGGATGGAGCAGCTGCATGAACGGGGTACCGGCGACCTCACCGGGTTCGAGACCGAGCATGGTCGACGCGGCCGGGCTGGCGTAGCGGACCGAGCCGCCGGGCTCGATCACCGCGATCAGGTCGCTGACGTGTTCGACCAACGCCTCGAAGTGCTCGTCGGCGCCGCGCATGCGTTTCGGCGGCACGGGCTTGCGGGTCGGCTGCGCGGTCACGACGAGCACGTGCCCGGTCGGGTCGACCTCGTGGTGCGCCACGATCGTCACCGCGTAGGCGATCGGCTCGACGTCGGGACCGACGAGGGTGAGCTGGCCCTGCCACCACCCTCGGCTGAGCAGGCTCGGCAGGATGCGGACGACGAACTGGCCCTGGGACGAGTCGTCGAGCAGCTCGATGAGCGGCGGGCTCGCCCACGCCGGCACGCCGAGCTCGGTGCGCAGGCTGTCGTTGGCCCACAGCATCTTGCGTCCGGTCGAGCCGAAGGCGCCCATCAGGTCGGGGGTGTGCGACGCGACGTCGGCCAGCACGGTCGGCAGGTCGGGTTCGGAACCGGCGCTCGGCGGTTCGGCCGCGGCGGGCGTGGTGCGCTCGACCCTGACCGGAAGCGGCTCGTCCGCGGGAGCGTCGGCGGCGTCGTCGAGCGGTCGGGCCGTCGGCCCCTCCGGCGTGTAGAGCACCTCGAAGATCGTGTGGTGGGCGCGGTCCTCGCCGAGGGAGATCGGGGTGACCGCCCGGAAGCCCGGTGTGCCGTAGGCGAACCGGGCCAGCGTCTCGAGCCGGGCGCGATCCTCGGGGCAGACCCCCAGCTTGATGGCCTCGCGCAGCACGGCGTCGCGAGCGAACGTGCTGTTGCCGTTGGCCGTACCGGTACCGAGACCAGTCGACCGGCCGCGTCGCGGGATCACCGTATCGCCCTCATCCACCCTGCCCTTATCGGCATGGGTCTGAGGGCCCATGAGGCTTTTCTGAGGATGGGTAGGCTGCGGAGCACAGGCCGATCAGGGGGAACCGGGCATGACCGAGGAAGACACCGACCAACCGACGCGCGATCAGCCGGCGGCGCGTGCTGGGTGGCGCAGCCGCGGTGGGTGCCTCTGCATTGACCGTGGGCTCGTCCGGGATGGCGCGGGCGGCGGCCGCCGTCGCGGCCGGAGGCGACCCCCGCGTCAACCCGACGCGCAGCGGCATCGAGCATGTCGTCGTCGTGATGATGGAGAACCGCTCGTTCGACCACATCCTCGGCTGGCTGCCCGGCGCCAACGGCGTCCAGGCCGGACTCACCTTCCAGGACCACGAGGGCGTGTCCCACTCGACCTGGCACCTCGACACGTTCCAGGGGCTGCAGTACGGCGATCCCGACCACTCCTACGACGGGCGGGCGCACGCAGCTCAACCATGGCAACTGCGACGGGTGGCTCAAGGCCGGCACCGACGACGTCTTCCCGATCGGCTACTACGAGGCGTCCGACCTCGACTTCTACTCCCAGGCCGCGCCGTACTGGACGGTGTGCGACAACTTCCACGCGTCGATCATGGGACCGACCTTCCCGAACCGCTTCTACATGCACACGGCCCAGACCGACCGCATCTCGAACGAGCCCAGGGTGGCGAACCTCCCGACCATCTGGGACTCGCTGGCGGCAGCCGGTGTGTCAGGGCGCTACTACTACGGCGACTTCCCGTTCATCGCGCTCTTCGGCACCAACTTCCTGTCGATCTCGAGCCCCTATTCGCAGTTCCTCAGCGACTGCGCGTCGGGCGACCTGCCGGCGGTCAGCTTCGTCGACCCGAAGTTCGGCGGCGAGTCCGACGGCACGGGCAGCGACGACCACCCCTTCACCGACATCCGCGTCGGCCAGTCGTTCCTCAACGACATCTACACGGCGGTGACCAACGGCCCGGACTGGGACAGCACGGTGCTCGTCATCACCTACGACGAGTGGGGCGGCTTCTTCGACCATGTCGTGCCCCGGGCGGGTCACGACAACGACCCCACCCACGCGCTGCGCGGGTTCCGGGTGCCCACCTTCGTGATCAGCCCCTTTGCCCGCCGCCACCACATCGCCCACGAGATGTTCGACCACACGTCGATCCTGGCCATGATCGAGTGGCGGTGGGGGCTGCCGCCACTCACCCCCCGCGACGCCGCATGCGCACAACCTGGCCCGGGTGCTGCAGTTCCACCGGAGCCCCGACCACACCGCGCCCCAATGGGAGGTGCCGGCGGGGTCCACCATCGCGACCATGGCGGCAACGGGCGGCCCGAGCGAGCACGAGCGGGAGTGGATGCGCGTCGGCGACATGGCCGCCGGCTTCGGCTTCGAGGTCGGATGACGCCCGGGATCAACCGACTCGGATCACCCTGACCGAACCAGCTCGGCCCGCAGGTGGGGCAGCAACGGCTGGCCGACCGCGGCCATGGCCAGCTCGTAGGTGAGCGTGTCCCCGGCCACGCGATAGCGGCGTTCGGTGCCGGTCACCTCCTTGGCCGTCGCGGTGCCCCGCACGACGGTCGAAGCGAGGACGATCTCGTCGCCGTCGACGATGCCCTCGGCGATCTCGACCAGGCCGGCGCCCTGCGCCACGACCAGCTCGACCGCGCCATCGCCAATCGCGCGGAGGAACCCTGACTCGCTGTGCAGGGCGCGGCCGTCGTCGGTCGCTCGCGTGGCCGACCGGTAGGCGAGCAGTGGTTTGCCGGGCACGGGTCGCAGCTCGATCTCCTCCGTGTAGCCGAACGTCGCGATGGTCGGGTAGACGCCTTCACCTCCGCCCTTCCACACCCCCACGAACGCGGCCAGCCCGGCCAGTGCCGGGGAGAGTGCAGGGGCTGGCTCAGAGTTCGGGTCCGGGAGCGACGCGGCCAGCAGGTGGGTCCACCGCGCCTCCTTCTGGCCGGGTTGTCGGTCCAGCCGCGCGACGAGTGGTGGATCGTGGGCGGCGAGGCGGGCCAGCGTGGCGTCGAGCTCATCCGCGGACGCGAACTCGTGGAGGCGGTCGCTGCGAGCCCGGAGCTCCCCGGCCGTCTGTGGGCCGCGCAGCAGGAGCAGTGCGAGCACGGCGTGGCCGGGCGCGTCGAGATCGAGCAGCTCGTCGACCACCTGGCGGTACTTGACCGTGCGGGCGCCGTGGCTCGGGTGCACCAGCCGGACCGCGCCCGCGGCGCGCAGCTCGTCGATGGCGGCGTCGAGCGCGGCTTCGTGGAGCGCGAGCACCGGGTCGCGCCCGGTGGTCTGGTTGCACGCCGCCAGCAGCGCCGCGGGGGTCAACGGGTAGGTCGCGGGGACCGTGCGCTGCTTCTCGAGCAGGCTCCCGAGCGCCCGACAGGCGTGCAGTGAGAGGGGCTCCACGACTCAGGGGACGAGCACGACTCGACCGAACGCCTGGCGGCTCTCGATGTAGGCGTGCGCCTCGGCTGCCTCGGCCAGCGGGTAGGTGCGGTCGATCACGACCCGCAGTCGGCCGGCGGCGACGTCGTCGAGGTACCCGGCGATCATCGGGTACGCCCGCCCGCCGAGGAACAGCTCCGCGCCCAGGAAGTAGCCCGTCAGCGTCTGGTTGTTGGCTCGCATGGTCGAGATGTCGAGACGCTGGCCCGGCGCCCGCCCCGCGTCGCCGACCGAGACGCACCGGCCTCGGTAGGCCAGGCAGCGCAGGCTGTCCTGCAGCACCTGGCCGCCGACCGATTCGACGATCACATCTGCCCCGCGGCCGTCGGTCAGGCGCCGCACCTCGTCGGCGAAGTCCTGTTCGGCGTAGTTGATGCCGTGGTCGAGGCCCAGCTCCACCAGTCGCTCGAGCTTGTCGGCCCGCGATGCGGTCGCGATCACCGTCGCGCCGGCCGCGGCCGCGAGCTGGACCGCGGCGATGCCGACACCGCTCGCCCCGGCGTGGATCAGCGCGGTCTCGCCCGACTGGAGACGGCCGAACTCGAAGAGGCAGTCGGCCGCGGTGCCGAACGGGATGGGCACGCAGGCCGCGGCCGCGACGTCGAGGCCGTCGGGCACCGGCCAGCAGAACGACTCGGGGACCGACCGGAGCTCGGCGTGCGACCCGTCGAGGCCGACGGTCACGACCCGGTCCCCGACGCGGCGGTCCCGCACCGCCGCGCCGACCTCGAGCACCGTGCCGGCCGCCTGGTAGCCGACGACGTGGGGCCCGCCGACCGCAGGATCGTTGCCGCGCGCCAGGGTATCGCCACCTTCGATGCTGATCGCCTCGACCTGCACGAGCACGTCCTGCTCGCCGACGACGGGATCCGCCACGTCCTGGTAGCGCAGGACCTCGGGGCCACCAGGTGCGTCGTAGGCGGCGGCCTTCATGCCGCGGAGGCTACTTCCCCTTGGCGCTGACTTCGACCGATCGCGGAGGCGGGTGGTCCGCGGGCTCTGCCTCTTCGATCCGCCCGTCGGCGTGGCGGGCGAACCGGCCCCGATCGCGGCCGTGGACCGGGTCGTCGGCGGGCCAGGGCCAGCCGCCGAATCCCGTCGCCTGGTAGTCGGCGAACGCCTGACGGATCTCGGCCTCGGTGTTCATGACGAACGGGCCGTACTGGGCGACGGGCGCGCCGATGGGTCGGCCCTGCAGCACGAGGACCGACGCGCCGTCGCCGCCGGCCTGCAGCCGGGGTGCGCACCCGGCCCGCAGCACCGCGCCCGTCGATTCTCCGACCTGATCGGTGTCCGCGTCGTCTCCGGAGATCGTCATCGACGACCCCTCGAACAGGTAGAGCACCCGAACCGTGTCGGGGCCCAGGGTGGGCGGGAGCTCGCAGCTGGCGCCCGGCTCGAGCTGGAGGTGCCAGATGGCGACGTCGCTGTCGGGACGAGCCGCCCAGGAGTGCGGAGGCGGGGCGGGGGCGGCGAGGTCACCGAGGTCGCCGGCGATGACGGTGAACTCGGTCTCACGGCCCGAGCTGTCGACGGTGGTCCGACGGGGGATCTCCGCGTCCCAGAGCATCGTGAAGTGGGGCTCGACGAGCTTGTCCTCGGGCGGCAGGTTGAGCCAGATCTGGAACAGCTCCACGGGGTTGGGGTTCTCGGGGTCGAGCAGCGGGAACATCTCGCAGTGCACGATGCCCTTGCCGGCGGTGAGCCACTGGACGTCGCCCCGGCCGAAGCGGGCGGTGGCGCCGAGCGAGTCGGAGTGGTCGATCAGCCCGCGCCGCACGAAGGTGACCGTCTCGAACCCCCGGTGGGGGTGCTGCGGGAACCCCGGGACGACGTCGCCGTGGTACATGCGCCAGCCGTCGATGCCGGCGAAGTCCTGCCCGAGGTCGCGTCCGGCCAGCGATGCGGCCGGGCCGAGCTGCTCGTTGCCGCGGGGATAGTGGTCGAGGTGGTGGGCGCAGAACAGGAACGGGTCGACGGTCGGCCAGTGCAGGCCGAGGGGCACGGTCTGCACCACGAGGGATTCGGTCATGCATCCAGGGTAGGTCGCCTCAGCCCCTACTCATCCGCCGTGCAGCTCGCTCGGCGAGATGCCGAGCTGCGCGCTCGAGGTTGCGGTGGAGGTTGGACGATGCGGCACTCCTCGCTCGACAGCGTCAGGTGTCGTGAAGCCGGGTTGGTGGAGCCCGCGCTGCATCGACGTCGAGCACCGACGTGTCCTGGCTGAGGATCCAGCCGAGGTCGCCGTCCGGCGGCACCTCGAAGTCGACCGGGCGCGGCCGCGGCGCGTCGTGGTGATGTCGCAGCAGCAGGAACGTGACCATCTCGGCCTCGTCGGGCGTCGGACCGGGCCGGGAAAGGATGACGTTGATCATCTCCCCCCACAGCAGCACCGTCGCGTTCGGGAACAGGTTGTACTGCGAGAGGTCCATCACCTGCTCGGTGTCGAGGTCGCGTCATGTCGGCGCCGAACCTGGGCCTGGCGGTCGCGCAGCAGCTCGGCCATCACGTCGCGGACGGTCTCGCCCGGCGGGATCGGCGGCATCGGCTCCCGGCGACGTGTTCGGGGCCCAGCCGACCGCCCTGGGTCAGCACGAACGAGTCCCAGATCGCCTGGTCGTCCACCTCGCGGCCGAGCGCGGGGGCTGGGCACGCCGTAGCGCTGGTACGACACGCCGTGGCGTGACCACAGGTGCTGGGGCGCGTGCACGTCGTCGACCGACGCCAACATCTCTCGGTGCAGACCCTGGATGTGGTAGGTCTCGGAGAAGCCGTCGGCCACCACCTTCCAGTTCGCGGCGCACCGGCGTGCGGGTGGTCACCTCGCAGCGGAACTCGTCGAGCCGCGCCCACTCGGGCGTCGTCCGGCACGCCGTCGAGGTACTCCGCCAGCGGCTCGGCGCCGGCGTCGAGGTTCACGAAGACGAGCGGTCCCCACGTGTCGACCGACACCGGCACCAGCGCCGCAGGTCATCGGTGCGAGCCGCCCGAAGCCTCGGCGCGAGGGCACCTCGACCGGAGCTGCCCGGCAGGTCCCAGGTCCAGCGGTGGAACGGGCAGCGCAGCTCGGTGCGGCCCGAGCTGGCATGCCCTCGCAGAGGCTGTTGCCTCGGTGGCGGCACACGTTCTGGAACGCCCGGAGCTGCCCGTCGTCGCCGCGCACCACGATCAGCACGGACAGCCAACCGCAGCGCAGCTCGAAGACGTCGCCGGGATGCGCCACGTGGTCGACGCGTGCAGGCGATCTGCCACACGTGGGGCCACAACCGCTCGTGCTCGAGCGTCGGCGAACGCCGGGTCGGTGTAGCGGGACGCGGGCACGAGCACGGGTGACTCGCCCGGCGTCCCGACGGCCGTCGCCGCCGGGTCGGCGTCCACGCCGCGCGTCATGCCACCGTGAAGGACGGGTGCTCGGTGCCACCGTCGATCTCGAACACCTTGCCGGTCACCCACGAGGCGGCCGGTGAGGCCAGGTAGACCGCGAACGCGGCGATGTCCTCGACCTGGCCGACGCGGCGCATTGGCGTGTTCTCCTCCAACTGGCGCCGGATCGAGTCGTCGGTGAGCACCGTCGCCAGCGCGTCGGTCTCGACACCGCCGAGCTCGATGGCGTTGACGCGGATCTCGGGTGCCAGCTCGGGGGCCATGTTGCGGGTCATGAACGACAGCGCGGCCTTGCTGGTGCCGTAGGCGGTGAAGCCGGGCTGCACCATGCTGCCGGCGCGCGACGAGATGTTGATGATGACCCCGCCACCAGCGGTCTCGAGCATCTGCGGCACGGCGAAGCGCGTGAGCAGAAAGGCCGAGGTCACGTTGAACCGCAGCGCCTGCTCG
Organism: uncultured Microthrixaceae bacterium; assembly: GCA_963776435.1. Classification (GTDB taxonomy): domain Bacteria; phylum Actinomycetota; class Acidimicrobiia; order Acidimicrobiales; family Acidimicrobilacustridaceae; genus UBA4742. Next base: position 821,206 of record CAVZMK010000010.1, on the reverse strand, counting down.
AAGGCGCGCTCGCTCGTGCGGAGCAGGGGCTGCGGTGGCCACCCGCCGGCGTTGTTCACGAGGATGTCGACGCGACCGAACTCGGCCACGGTGGCCTCGACGAGCGCCTCGAGCTGGGCCCGCTCGGTGACGTCGGTGGGCACGGCCAGGGCCCGGCGACCCGTCGCCCGCACCCGTTCTGCGGTCGCCTCGATCTGCTCGGGTGTGCGGGCCGCACACACGACGTGGGCACCCACCTCGGCCAGCGCGACGGCGATCCCCGCGCCGACGCCGCGGCCCGCCCCGGTGACGATGGCTACCTTGTCGGGCACCTTGAACAGATCGAGGATCATCGAGGAACCGTACAAGCGAGGGGGAATGCCGTGCCGTACCGCGTGATCCAGTGGGCGACCGGAAACGTCGGCCGGTCCGCCGTCGAGGGGGTGCTGGCCCACCCCGACCTGGAGCTGGTCGGCGCCTACGTGTACAGCGCCGCCAAGGCCGGCCGTGACGTCGGCGACATCTGCGGCATCGCACCCGTCGGCGTCGTCGCGACCGACGACGCCGACGCCATCCTCGCCCTCGATGCCGACTGCGTGGTCTACAGCCCGATGCTGGCCAACCCGGCGGAGGTCGTCGCGCTGCTCGAGTCGGGCAAGAACGTCGTCACGCCGGTCGGTTGGATCTATCCGAAGAGCCACGACGTCGCCGCCGTCGAGGCCGCCTGCCGATCGGGTGGCGTCAGCCTGCACGGCACGGGCATCAACCCGGGCGGCATCACCGAGCAGATCCCGCTGCTGCTGTCGGCGTTCTGCCGCGACATCCGCCACGTGCGGGCCGAGGAGTTCTCCGACATACGGACCTACGCCACGGACTTCGTCGTCCGCGAGGTGATGTTGTTCGGCAAGAGCCGCGAGGAGGCGGCGGCCAGCCCGATGCTCGGCATCCTCGGCGACGGCTTCTGCCAGTCGATCGACATGGTCGCCGACGCGCTGGGTGTCACGTTGGACGAGGACAAGCGCACCACCCACGAGATGGCCGTCACCACCGAGGCCCTCGACACCCCCGTAGGAGTCATCGAGGCGGGAACCGTGGCGGCGCAGCGGTTCACCTGGGAGGGGCTGATCGACGGGGAGCCGTTCGTGACCGTGCGGGTGAACTGGCTGATGGGGGAGCGCACGCTCGATCCGGCCTGGACGTTCGGACCCGAAGGTGAGCGCTTCGAGGTCGAGTTCGACGCCGACCCCCCGTTGCGGGCCAGCTTCCACGGGATGCACCCACCGGACGTGGCGACCGCCGACCTCGACCACAACGAGGGGATCCTTGCCACCGCCATGCACTGCGTGAACGCGGTGCCCTACGTCGTCGAGGCGGCGCCGGGCATCCGTACCTACCTCGACCTGCCCCTCATGCCGGCCCGCACGAGGCCACCCCGCGGGTCGTCGGCGGCCAGGGCGGCGGTATGACGGCTGAGTACGGCTTCGACGCGGATCTCGTCGACGCGGTGGCGGCGATGGGCGGGTCCGACATCAGTGACGTCGTGGACGCGCGGCGGCAGGCCGACGCGATGTACGGTCCGGGTCGCCGCCCGTTCGACGCCGACGCGGTCACGGTCGACCGCCGGCATGTACCGGGCCGGGGGCGGGTAGACGAAGTCGAGGTCATCGTGGTCGCTCCGAGGGAGCGGTCCTCGTCGGACTCGCCGCCCGGCGCGCTGCTGTGCATCCACGGAGGTGGCTTCTCGATCGGTCGCGCGGAGCACGACATCCCGTTTGCCGCGTGGATGGCGGGAGAGCTCGGCATCGTGGTGGCGCTCGTCGACTATCGCCTGGCCCCGGAGCACCCGTATCCGGCCGGACTGGCCGACTGCTTGGCCGCGCTGGAGTGGCTCCACGCCCACGCGGGTGAGCTGGGTTTCGATCCCGATCGGCTGGCGATCTACGGCAGCAGCGCAGGAGCGACGATTGCTGCGGGGACGGCGCTGCTGGCCCGAGACCTCGGCGGCCCGCCGTTGTGCCTGCAGTTCCTCGCCATCCCCGTGCTCGACGACCGCCTGGGCACGCCCAGCATGCGGCAGTTCGTCGATACGCCCATCTGGCACCGCCGCAACGCGGAGCTGAGCTGGTCCTACTACCTGGGCGACGACCGCGACGAGGTGTCGCCGTACGCGTCGCCCGCCCGCGCGGTGGATCTCACCGGCTTGCCCCGCACCTACCTCACGACGGCGGAGTTCGATCCGTTGCGTGACGAGGGACTGATCTATGCCATGCGCCTGTTGCAGGCGGGGGTGTCGGTCGAGCTCCACCAGTTCGCCGGCGCGTACCACGGCTCGGTGCTCGTCCCGACGGCGTGGTCGTCTCAGCGGCAGTACGACGAGATGCTCGAGGTGCTCCGCCACGCCCTCTGCGCCACTCCCTAGCCTCGGCCACCGCGGTCGAGCCGGCACGCCACGGCCCGCAGGTAGGCGGCCAGACGAATGCGAAGCCGCGACAGCAGCGACGGTCCGAGAACCATGTCGAAGGTCGGATGGTGCCGTCGTCGCCGCATGTGTCCGTCGTACGCCGGTGGTGTGACCCGGCATCACAGCGGTGAAACTTGTCGTACCCCGTCACGAGGATGGGGTCATGAAGAGAGATCAACGCCAGCGGGTGGTCGAGCTGATGGCCGCCATGGCCGGGGGCGACGGCCGGGCCGTGTTCGCGCTCGTCGACGAATTCGGCGACGGGCTCCGCTCCGGCGTGCGGGGCCAGCTGCGGGCGTACGGTCGCGCCGATCTGCTGCGCGATCCCGACGAGGTCGCGCACCTGGTGCTCACCGCCGCCTTCGAGATCCACGACCGGGCCGCGTCGTGGCAGCCCGCCGGCGCGCCGCCGTGGGTGTGGGCCGCGTCCGCGATCCGCGCCGCCATCGCCCTCGAGATCGGCCACCCGTGTGCCGACGTCGACCCCGACCGGCTCCTTGAGGCGGACGCTGTCGATCTGGTCGCCGATCAGGTCGACGACGTCGACCTCGACGCCCTCGCCGGGCGCGAGCCTCGCTTCGACCTCTTCCGCCGGGCGGTCCAGGCGTCCACGACCCACCGCGACCAGGCGGTGGTGGAGCAGTACCTCGTACAGCAGGCCCTCGGCGACCCGTCGCCGTCGCACACGGTCGCGGCCGAGTTCGAGCTCAACCCGGCCTGCGTCCGCCAGGTGGTCGCCCGGGCCCGGCGGCGGGTCCGGGCGTTGCAGGCGGCCGACGAGCGCTACCGCGATCTCAGCGACGACGGGTGGCTTGCCGCCTAGAGTCCCGCCATGGCGCTGGCCGACGACGAGGTGAGCAGCCGAGCGCGGCGGTTGGCGGCCGCGCTCGAGCCGGTGATCGGGCAGGTGTACTTCAGCCCGGAGTGCCATCAGGAGTACGAGGCGTTGGGCTTCGGCGCCAGCCCGGCCGAGTTCGGCGGCGTGGCCATGCCCGACGGCGTCGCCTACTTCACCAGTCGCGGGTCCGCCCTCGGCCAGGCGCCGGGCGAGTTGGTGGCGTCGGCCTTCGCGGTGTTCAACCCCGCCGTCGTCGCGCCCTGCGTCGCCCGCGGGTGGACGCTCACCGATGCACCGACCATCGCCGACGCCCGATTGCGGGGGGCGACGGCGCAGTTGACCCGCATCCTCGGCGCGGCGCCCGGGGGAGTGGGACGAGTACGTGAGCTGCTGGCCGCGGCGTGCGCGCCGCTTCGGGTCGAGGGTCGCCCGCTGTTCGCCGGAGTCGTGAGTCAGGGGCTCCCGGCGATCCGGTCGGCGACGTCTTCCGCCTCGGTGACCAGCTCCGCGAGTACCGCGGCGACAGCCATACCGCCGCCTGGGTCACGGCCGGCTTCGACGCCACCGAGATCGGGTTGTTGACCGAGCTCTACATCGGCCTCCCGCTGCGCACCTATGTGCGCAGCCGGGCGTGGAGCGACGAGCAGCTCGACGCCGCCCTCGGGCGCCTGACCGAGCGAGGGCTGGTGGCCGACGGCGCCTTCACCGAGGTGGGTCGGGCCGAGCGCGAGGCGGTCGAGCGGGCCACCGACGCCCAGATGCGCCCGGCCATCGAGGCGCTCGACGAAGACGCCGACGAGCTCATCGCCACGTTGTCCGGGTGGGCCGACACCATCCGGGCGGAGGGTGGCTACCTTGCCAGTGTGTCGCAGCTGTCACCCTGACGCTGTCGACAACACGGCTGTCCACCGGAAGAAGGGTCCGTGCCATGTGCCGCAACATCACCATCCTGCGAGGTCTCGAGCCGGCCGCCACCCCGGAGGAGATCGAGGCGGCCGCCCGCCAGTACGTGCGCAAGGTCAGCGGCATCCGTGAGCCGTCCGCGCACCTCGTCGAGCGGTTCGAGCAGGCGGTGGCCGAAGTGACCGAGACGACGGCCGCGCTGCTCGCGGAGCTGCCACCCCGCAAGCAGCCGCCCACGACGGTCCCGCCGCTGCGCCGCCCCGAGGTGATCGCGAGATTGGCGGCCCAGGCCGGGTAGTTCAGCCGGCGAGCACCTTCGAGGCGGTCTGGCCGAGCAGCTCGACGCGGTCGGGATCGTGGCCGTTGGCGGGCAGGTTGCAGGTGAAGCCGTCGATGCCGAGTGCGAGAACGGCGGACAGCTGCTCGCCGACCTCGTCGGGATCGCCGAGGGTGATGATCGAGAGGAACGAGTTGCGTGTCTCCTCGTCCATCGAGTCCAGGTCGAGGCCGCGGCCCTTGAGGTAGGCGGTGGCCTCCGCGTAGGCCTCGTCGTGGGTCGGCGCGATGCAGACGTTGAGCTGCTTGCTCACTGTGATCTCCGAGCGGTCGCGCCCAAGCCGCTGGCAGTGCGCATCGAGCGCGTCGAGCTTGCGGCTGACCTCGTCGAGCGGGGCGGTCAGGTTGGCCTCGTCCGCGTACTGCGCCACCATCCGCAGCGTCTTGCGCTCGCCCGAACCGCCGATCATCACCGGGATCCGTCCGACCGGCGGTGGGTTGTTGACCGCCTCGTGCACCGCGTACCGACTGCCCTCGAAGGTGACGCGCTCGCCCCGGAGCATCGGCAGGATGATCTGCAGCGCCTCTTCGAGCTTCTCGAAGCGGTCGGTGAAGGTGCCGAACTCGAATCCCAGGGACTGGTGCTCGAACTCGAACCAGCCGGCGCCGATGCCGAGCTGCGCCCGGCCACCCGACGCGATGTCGAGCGCGGTGACCACCTTTGCCAGCAGGGACGGGTTGCGGTACGTGTTGCCCGTCACCAGCGCCCCGAGCCGCACCTGCTGCGTGCGTTGCGACAGCGCTCCGAGGGTTGTGTAGCACTCGAGCATGTACGCGTCGGGATCGCCGAGCATCGGCAGTTGGTAGAAGTGGTCCATCAGCAGCACGGTGTCGAAGCCCGACCGGTCGGCCGCCGCGGCCTGTGCCGCCACCGCCTCGAAGAGGCCCGCCGAGTCGACGCCGGGATAGGTGAAGTTGGGGATCTGGTAGCCGAGCCGCGTCATGGGGATCTCCTGGGTCGAGCGGACTCGGGGAGTCTGCCCGGGGATCTCCCGAACGCCACTCGGCGCCGCCGACGCGCGGACCCCGTTCCTGACACAATCGGCTCCCTATGAAGGTGCCGCTGACCATCCGCGACCACCTCGACCGGGCCCGGCTCGTCTACGGCGACCGGGTCGGCGCTGCGTCGACGAGCCCGACCAGCCGGCCCCGCCGCTCGGCCGACCTCACCTACCGCCGGATCGACGAGCTGGCCGCCGCGCAGGCCGCGCGGCTCGACGCGCCTCGGGGTCGGGCCGGGCGAGCGGGTGGCGATCGTGTCGCACAACGCGGCCCGCCTGCTGGTCGGCTTCTACGGCGTGAGCGCGCTGGGGCCGGGTCTTCGTGCCGATCAACTTCCGCCTGTCGCGCCGACGAGATCGGCTACATCGTCGAGCACTGCGGCGCCCGCGTGCTGCTGGTCGATCCCGAGCTCGACGAGGCGCTCGCCGGTGTCGCCGCCGAGCACCGCTTCGTGCTCGGGCGCGACGACGCCGACGATCTACCTCGAGGGCGACCGAGCCCGAGCCGTGGGCGCCCGACGAGGACGCCACCGCCACGATCAACTACACGTCCGGCACGACGGCGCGCCCCAAGGGCGTGCAGATGACCCACCGCAACCTCTGGATCAACGCCGCCACCTTCGGCTGGCACTCCGGGGTGAACGACCGCGACGTCTACCTGCACACGCTGCCGATGTTCCACTGCAACGGCTGGGGCATGCCGTACGCGGTGACCGGCATGGGCGTGCGCCACGTCGTGCTGCGCAAGGTCGACGGCGCCGAGATCCTGCGGCGCGTCGAGCGCGAGGGCGTCACGCTCCTGTGCGGCGCGCCGGCCGTCGTGGCCGCCATCCTCGACGCGGCCGCCACGCTGGGACGGCCCGGTGCCCGGGCCGGGCGCACCGCGCATGGTCGTGGCCGGCGCGCCGCCGCCGACCCGCACCATCGAGCGGGTCGAGACCGAGCTGGGTTGGGAGTTCATCCAGATCTACGGGCTCACCGAGACCGCGCCGCTGCTCACGATGAACCGCGGCCGGGCCGAGTGGGACGACCTCCGCGCCGGCGAGCGGGCGCCGAAGCTCAGCCGGGCCGGGGCGCCGGCGCTCGGCGTGCGCTGCGCACCGACGAGGCGGGCGAGGTGCTGGCCCGGTCGCAACGTCGTGCTCGAGGGCTACTGGGACAACCCCGAGGCGACCGCCGAGGCCCTCGACGATGGCTGGTTCCACACCGGCGACGGCGGCCTCATCGACGACGAGGGCTACCTCACGATCACCGACCGCAAGAAGGACGTGATCATCTCCGGCGGCGAGAACGTGTCGTCGATCGAGGTCGAGGACCGCCTCTTCAGCCACCCGGCGGTCGCCGAGGTGGCGGTCATCGGCGTGCCCGACGAGAAGTGGGGCGAGACCGTCAAGGCGCTCGTCGTGGTGGCGCCGGGCGGCCGAGGTGACCGAGACGCGAGCTCATCGAGCACTGCCGCGCCAGCCTGGCCCACTTCAAGTGCCCGACGTCGATCGAGTTCCGCGACGAGCTGGCCCGCACCGCCACCGGCAAGCTCCAGAAGTTCAAGCTGCGCGCCCCCTACTGGGAGGGCCGCGACCGCCAGGTCAACTGATCTCCAGTTTCTGTGGGGGAGCGGCCACACTGGTCGCCATGTTGGCCGTACGGGAGCTCGCGGTGGAAGTCGGTGGCGTGGTCACGCTCGACCACGCCAGCTTCTCCGTGCGCGCCGGCGACAAGGTGGGTCTCACGGGCCGCAACGGCGCCGGCAAGACGTCGCTGCTGCGCGTGCTGGCCGGCGCGGCCGAGCCCTACCGCGGCGTCGTGCAGCTGAGCGGCGGTCTCGGCTACCTGTCCCAGGACCCCCGCGTCGATCAGGTCGACGAGCGGGCCACGGCGCTCAGCCACGTCCTGTCGGGCCGCGACCTCGACCAGGCCGCGAACCGGCTCGAGAAGCTGCGGCTCGCCGTCGAGGAGCAGGCCACGGCCCAGGCGGTCGAGCGCTACAGCCGGGCCGAGGAGCGCTTCCGGATCGAGGGGGGCTACGCGGCCGAGAGCGAGGCCCACCGTCTCGCCGACGGCCTCGGCCTGGCCCCCGGCCGCATGCGACCTGCCATCTGGGCGCGCTGAGCGGTGGCGAGCGCCGCCGGGTCGAGCTGGCCCGCATCCTGTTCGCCGGCAGCGACGCTCCTGCTGCTGGACGAGCCGACCAACCACCTCGACAACGACGCCAAGGGCTGGCTGCTCGACTTCCTGCGCCGGTACCGGGGCGCGCTGCTCGTGATCAGCCACGACCTCGACCTGCTCGACGAGTCGATCACGCGGGTCCTGCACCTCGAGCGCTACGGCGACGAGGACACCGGCACCCTCACCGAGTACAAGGGCACCTACAGCCAGTACCTCGCCAGCCGCGAGCGCGGACGACGCGCAGCTCAGCCGCCAGGTCGACCGCGAGCAGGCCGAGATCCGGCGCCTGTCCACGCTGGCCGAGTCGATGCGCCACCAGACCCAGAAGCGGGCCCGCATCGCCAAGTCGCTCGACACCCGCGTCGCCAAGCTCACCGACGCCGCCGCCGAGGGTCCGGCCAAGCGCCGCACCCTCCGGGTCCGTTTCCCCGAACCGCCCGTCGGCGGGTCGCACCGTGCTCGAGGTCGACGACCTGGCCCGCTCCTACGGACCGGTCGACGTGTTCGACTCGGTCGTCCTTCGCCGTCGAGCGCGGGCGAGCGCCTCCTCGTCATGGGTCTCAACGGCGCCGGCAAGACCTCGCTGCTGCGGATCCTCGCCGGCGTCGCCGATCCCGACCTCGGGTACGGTGCGCTACGGCCACCAGGTCGACTTCGGCTACTACGCCCAGGAGCACGACCTCATCGATCCCTCGCCGGTCGTTGCTCGAGCAGATGCGCGAGCACGCGACCGTCGGCGACACCGAGCTGCGCGGCCTCCTCGGCATGTTCGGCTTGAGCGGCGACATCGTGTTCCGGCCGGCCGGCACCCTGTCGGGCGGGGAGAAGACCAAGCTGGTGCTGGCCCAGCTGGTCGCCGGTCGACACAACCTGCTGTTCCTCGACGAGCCGACCAACAACCTCGACCCCGGCTCGCGCGTGGCCACCGCCGAGGCGCTCGCGTCGTGGCCGGGGACGATGGTCATCGTGAGCCACGACCGCGAGTTCGTCGAGGTGCTGCAGCCCGACCGGGTGCTCGTGATGCCCGAGGCCGAGCTCGACTACTGGGACGACGAGCTGCTCGACCTGGTCGCGATGGCCTGACGGAGACCGCCCGCGGACGGGCTAGCTTCGGGCGCATGAGCCCAGCCCGCCCCGCCCGCGCCGCCTCATCGGAGGTGCGTATCGAGCACGACTCGATGGGCGAGGTCGAGGTGCCCGGCGACGGCCAAGTACGCGGCCCAGACCCAGCGGGCGGTCGAGAACTTCCCGATCTCGGGCCTGACCGATCGAGCCGCGCGCTGATCCGGGCGCTGGCCCTCATCAAGGGCGAGGCGGCCGCGGTCAACGCCGAGCTCGAGAGGTGCCCCAGGTCGACCGGCGCGATCGCGGCGGCCATCGTCGCGGCGGCCGACGAGGTGGCCGACGGCCGGTGGGACGACGAGTTCCCGATCGACGTGTTCCAGACCGGCTCGGGCACGTCGTCGAACATGAACGCCAACGAGGTCATCGCCACGCTGGCCAGCCGAGCGGCTGGGCGAGCCGGTCGGTGCACCCCAACGACCACGTCAACGCGTCGCAGTCGTCGAACGACGTGTTCCCGTCGGCCATCCACCTGGCCGCGACCGAGGCCATCGCCGTCGACCTGCTCCCGGCGCTCGAGCACCTCGAGGACGCGCTGCGGCGCAAGCAGCGCGAGTTCGCCGAGGTGGTGAAGTCGGGCCGCACCCACCTCATGGACGCCACGCCGGTCACCCTCGGCCAGGAGTTCGGCGGCTACGCCAGCCAGATCCACCAGGCGTCGACCGGCTCGACGACGCGCTGCCCCGCATCGGCGAGCTGCCGCTCGGCGGCACCGCCGTCGGCACGGGCATCAACGCGCCGCCGGCGTTCGCCGCGCGGTGATCGCCCGGCTGGTCGAGCGCACCGGCGCTGCCGCTGACCGAGGCCGCCGACCACTTCGCCGCCCAGGGCGCCCGCGACGCGCTGGTCGAGGCGTCGGGCGAGCTGCGCACGCTGGCCGTGGCGCTCATCAAGATCGCCAACGACCTGCGGTGGATGGGCAGCGGCCCGCGCACCGGCCTGGCCGAGATCCGCCTGCCCGACCTGCAGCCCGGCAGCTCGATCATGCCGGGCAAGGTCAACCCGGTGATCCCCGAGGCCGTGACCCAGGTCGGCGCGCAGGTCATCGGCAACGACGCCGCGGTCGCCTTCGGCGGCACGCAGGGCGCCTTCGAGCTCAACGTGTTCATGCCGATGATGGCCCGCAACCTGCTCGAGTCGATCCGGCTGCTGACCAACGTCAGCCGTCGTGTTCGCCGACCGCTGCATCGACGGCATCGACGGCCAACGAGGAGCGGCTCAAGGCCTACGCCGAGTCGTCACCGTCGATCGGCACGTCGCTCAACCCGTACATCGGCTACGAGAAGGCGGCCGAGATCATCAAGGAGTCGATGAAGACCGGCACAGTCGATCCGCGAGCTCGTGCTCGAGCGAGGGCCTCATGACCGAGGCCGAGCTCGACCAGGCCCTCGACGTCATCGCCATGACCAAGGGCGGCAACTGGCACTGAGCGTCTAGCCGAGCGCGGGGGACTGCCCTCGAAGGGAGTCGGGATCGCCGGCGGCGGGGATGACCGGGCGGCCCCAGCTCATGCGGAGGCTCAGGTTCTCGGCCACGGCCCGCCACTCGTCGGGGTCCCAGCCCTCGGCCTTGGCCTCGACGGCGTGGTGCTGGTTGATGTGGACGAAGGCCGGCAGCCGCTCGAGGCCGAAGCTCTTCACCGCCAGGCGCTCGGGGTCGAACAGGCCAGGAACTCGTCGACCAGCGGCCCGAGGAACTGCGGGTGTCGGCCTCGTCGGCGGTGACCAGGAAGGCCACCCGGCAGTCGGCGCCGGCGTAGTCGCGCAGGACCCGGGTGGCGGTGGTCGAGGATCCAGGAGCTCTCGTAGGTGTACGGATCGAGCACCACGAGGGCCAGGTGGAACATCGTCGTCCACTCGGCGATGGTTCGCGGCTCCCGCCCGATGGGGGACAGGACGAGATCGGCGGGAACGTCGGTGGCCACGGCGGAGAACGTAGCGCGAGCTAGCGTTCGGCTGGAGCACACTCGTCGCCAGGACGGGCCGAGGTCCACATGGCTGTTCGCCGCGTACGAATCGACACCGGCTTACAAGGTCGTGCTGCTGCTGCACATCCTGTCGGTGATCGTGGCGTTCGGCGCCGCTGTTCGTCATGCCGTTGCTGGCCGCGGTCGAGGCCAGGGCGACGGCGGCACCGCCGGCACGCTGCTGCCTACCTCCAGCGCTTCGCCACCCCGGCCGTGGTGCTGGCCGGCTTCTTCGGCCTGGCCATGGTCGGGCATGAGCGACGAGCGGGGTGGAGATCTTCAAGCTTCAGCCAGTCGTGGGTCAGCATCGCCCTCGCCGCTCTGGGTCATCCAGGTGGCCCTGTTCATCGTTCGGCATGCTGCCGGCCGCAGCGGAAGGCGACGGCGGGCGACGCGGTGGCGGCCGAAGCGGCTGCCCGATGTTCACCGGCATCATCCACCTGAGCCTGCTGGTGATGCTCTACCTGATGATCTGGAAGTCCGGGCGCGCACGGCATCTGATCCCGCGTGATCGACGGTAGCGTCGGGCGATGCACCCGATCGAGCGGCTCCGCTACGTGGCCCGCGCGTCGGGCGCGCCCCAGCGACGCGCTCGTGCAGGAGACGGCCACCGCGCTGGCCAGCTTCGGGTCCGATCCCGCAGGGCCTGGTCACCGCCTGCCGCCGCATCGTGTGGCGCCAGCCGACCTCGGGCCGCTGGTCTGGTTCTGCGCCCGGGTGCTGACCGCGGGCGACGCCGACGACGGAGATCTGGGAGGCGGCCGGGGAGATGCAGGCCGACCCCACCGCCGGCCGAGCTGGCCCACGCCCTGCCGGAGGACGCCAGCGTCACCGTGCTGGGCTGGCCCGACGAGATCGGCGAGGCCCTGCCGCGCCGGGGCGACGTCGAGGTGCTGGCCGATCGACACCGGGGGCGAGGCCTCCGGCTTCGTGAGCCGGCTCTGGCGGTGCCGACGTCGAGGCCACCGACGTCGCCCAGGTCCGGCCTCGGCGCGGCGGTGGCCGTCGAGCACCGTGCGTGCTGCTCGAGTCGCCGGCGATCGGTCCGACGAGTTCCTGGCCGTCAGCGGCTCGCGGGCGGCCGCGGCCGTGGCTCGGCACGCCGGGCGTCCCGGTCTGGCTGGTCGGCGGCGTCGGCCGGATGCTCCCGCAGTCGGATGTGGGACGGCCTGCGCAGCCGGGTCGAGCCCGACGAGCCGTGGGACGCCGACGACGAGATCGTTCCGCTCGACCTCGTCGACCGCATGGTCGGGCCCGCGCGGTCCCGAGTCGCGTCGCCGAGGCGCTGCAGCGCATCGACTGTCCCGTCGCTCCCGAGCTGTTCAAGGGAGATGTGTTCTACAGTTCGCGCGGCATGCCTTCTCGACGTGACCTGCATCCGGATGACCGACGACGAGGTCGAGGCGTTCCTGCACGAGCGCCAGACGATGAACATCGCCTCGTTCGGTCCCGACGGCAACATCCATCTCGTGGCCATGTGGTACGGCTTCCTCGGTCCGAACCCGGCGTTCGAGACGTTCGCCAAGAGCCAGAAGGTGCTCAACCTCCGTCGCGACCCGCGCATCACCGTGCTGGTCGAGGACGGCGACGTCTACGAGGAGCTGCGCGGCGTCGAGATCGTGGGCAAGGCGATCGTGCACGACGACCGTGAGCCGCTGATGGCCGTCGCCGCCAACGTCGTCGAGCGCTACTTCCCGATCGAGAACCCCGACGACATCCCGGCCATCGCCGAGGCGCTCGCCACCAAGCGGGTGTGCATCGAGATCGTGCCCGAGAAGGTCGTGAGCTGGGACCACCGCAAGCTCGGCCGGCACGCTACTGAGCTGCTGCTACTGATCTAGGGTGCGCGCATGGGTGAAATCGTCGAGTTCCCGAGCAACGGCCACACCGCCAGCGGCTACCTGGCCGTCCCGACCCGAGCGGTCCGGGCCCGGGCGTGATCGTCATCCAGGAGTGGTGGGGCCTCGTCCCCCACATCAAGGACGTGTGCGACCGCTTCGCCGCCGAGGGCTTCACCGTCGCTGGCGCCCGACCTCTACCACGGCACGACCACGACCGAGCCCGACGAGGCCGGCAAGCTGCATGATGGCGCTCAACCTCGAGCAGGCGGCCAAGGACATGAGCGGCGCGGTCGACTACCTGCGCGGCGCTCGACTCGGTCGACCGGCACCGCGGTCGGCGTCATCGGCTTCTGCATGGGCGGCGGGCTCGCCCTCGATGCTGGCCGTGCCAGCGACCCGACGCCATCGGCGCCGTGCGTGCCGTTCTACGGGCTCATCCCGTGGGAGCACGCCAACCCGACTGGTCGCAGCTCGACGCGCCGGTGCTCGGCCACTTCGCCGAGAACGACGGCTTCTTCGCGCCCGACGATGGCCGAGGACCTCGAGGACCAGCTCGACGGCGCTCGGCAAGGACGCCGAGTTCGTCGTCTACCCCGGTGTCGACCACGCCTTCTTCAACGACACCCGGCCCGAGGTCTACGACGCCGAGGCCTCGGCCAGCGGCCTGGGTCCAGACGCGTCGGCTTCCTGCGCGCGCAACCTCGACTGACCGTAGTGCCCGACTCCGGCAGCCGGTCGAGCGCTACCTCGAGCTGGGCCTGCGCCTCGGCCGCCACGTCGACGGCTTCGTCGACGCCTACTACGGGCCCGCCGACGTCGCCGACCGGGTCGCGGCCGAGCCGCTGCATCGCGCCGGCCGCGCTGGCCGCCGACGCCGGCCGGCTGATCGCCGACCTCGACGCCGGCGCCGGCGAGCCCGAGCTCGGCGCCGGCGCGCCGCCGCTGGCTGCGGGCCCAGGTCGTCGGGCTGCACACGTCGGCCCGCAAGCTGGCCGGCGAGGACATCGCCTACGCCGACGAGGTCGAGCTCTGCTACGGCGTGCGGCCCGAGCGATGCGCGACGAGGAGCGAGTTCGAGCAGGCGCACCGCCGCCTCGACGAGGTGCTGCCCGGGTCGGGTCCGCTGGCCGAGCGCTACGTCACCTGGCGCGAGGCCCAGGCCATCGCGCCCGAGCAAGCTGCCGGCCGTGATCGACTCGCTGGCCGACGACTTCCGCGAGCGCACCGACCGGCTGTTCGGGCTGCCCGACGGCGAGCACATCGACTGGGAGCTGGTCACCGACAAGCCGTGGTCGGGGTTCAACTACTACCTCGGCGACCTGCGCAGCCGGGTGGCCATCAACCTCGACCTGCCGGTGCTGTCCACCTCGATCGCCCACCTCGTCGCCCACGAGGCCTATCCCGGCCACCACACCGAGCACACCCGCAAGGAGGTCGGGCCTGGTGCGCGACCGCGGCCACCTCGAGGAGACGATCTTCCTGGTCGGCACGCCGCAGTGCCTGCTGGCCGAGGGCCTGGCCGACCTCGGCCTCGAGGTCGTCGCTGGGACGCCGGCCCGAGGCGACCGTGGCCGAGCACCTGCGCCCGCTCGGCGTGCGCTACGACGCCGAGGTGGTCGCCGCGGTGGCGGTGGCCGGCGAGGCGCTCGACCACGTGCGGGGCAACGTCGGCGTTCCTGCTGCACGAGGACGGCGCCGACGAGGCCGACGCCATCGCCTACGCCGATGCGCTGGGGCCTGGTGAGCCAGCGACCGGGCCGCGAAGATGGTCCAGTTCCTCACCGACCCGACGTGGCGGGCCTACATCTCCTGCTACCTCGAGGGCCTGCCCGCTGTGCCGCTCGTTCGTCGACGGCGACCCCACCCGCTTCCAGCGCCTGCTCGACGAGCAGCTTCCCGCGATCGCCCGCGCCGACCTGGTCAGCTGACGTTGTCGACGAGGCGGCGGGCGATGACCTTGAGGCACAGCGTCTCGTCGGCGCCCTCGAAGATCGACAGCACGCGGGCGTCGACGAAGTAGCGGCTGACCGGGTACTCCTCGGCGTAGCCGAAGCCGCCGTGGATCTGCATCGCCTCGCGGGTGACCCACTCGGCCGCCTTGCACACGTAGGCCTTGACCATCGACGCCTCGAGCAGGCCCTCGCCCCGGCCCATCATGCGGGCCACCTCGTAGGCGAACTGGCGGGCGGCCTGGATGACGCACGGCCATGCGGCCGAGCTTGGCCTGGGTCAGCTGGTACTCGCCGATCGGGCTGGCCGAACACGACGCGGTCCTGGGCGTACTGGCGGGCCTCCTCGTAGGCGGCCTGCATGACGCCGACGGCGCGGGCCGCGGTCTGCAGCCGGCCGTTCTCGAAGCCGGCCATCTGGTAGTAGAAGCCGCGGCCGAGGCCGTCGTCGAGGCCGACCTGGTTCTCGGCCGGCACGAACCAGTTGTCGAAGGCGATCTCGTAGGAGTGCATGCCGCGGTAGCCGATGGTGTCGATCGGGCGGCCCTCCATCTTGCCGCCGCCCGGGGCGCCCTTGCCGTCGGCGCCGGCGTCGGCGCCGGCCTCCTGCACGAACTCGAAGCCGTGGCCGTCGGCCACCGGCTTGGGCACGACGAACATCGACAGGCCGCGGTGGGTCTTCGAGCGGTCGGGGTCGGTGCGGGCCAGCAGCATGAGCACGTCGGCCCGGGCGCCGAACGTGCACCAGGTCTTCACGCCGTTGATGAGCCAGCCGCCGTCGGTCGGGGTGGCGGTGACCTTGACGCCGGCCACGTCGGAGCCGAAGTCGGGCTCGGTGACGGCGACCGCGGCCATGACCTCGGCGGTGGCCAGGCGGGGGAGCCACGACTGCTTCTGCTCCTCGGTGCCGCCGGCCAGCAGCGCCCGGGTGAGGATCTCGGGCCGGGTGATGAGCGAGCCGCCGACGCCGAGCGAGCCGCGGGACAGCTCCTCGGTGGCGACGACCATGCCGATGTACTCGCTCTCGCCGCCCTCGCTGTAGCCGCCGTACTCGGCCGGGATCGACAGGCCGAAGCCGCCCATCTCGGCCAGGCCGGAGATGATCGTCCTCGGGGATGTCCTCGTTGTGGCGGTGGATGTGCTCGGCGACCGGGCGGATCTTCTCGTCGGCGAAGCGGCGGAACGTGTCCTGCACCAGCTCGAAGTCGGCGTCGAGGTGGCGGGGGCCCTCGGTCGGCGGCCAGGCCGGCGAGGAAGGTCGGGTGCGCGGTAGGTGGCGACGAACGCGCGGGCCTCGTCGAGCGCGCCCGGCTCGACGCCCCACTCGGCCTCGCGGCCGAACAGCTTGGCGGCCAGGTCGGCGACCGCGTCGGCGACGAAGGCGCAGGCCATGTCGGCCTCGACGTCGCCCTTGCTCGCCGTAGGCGAGCATGGCCCGGCCGGTCGCCGACCGCGGCGGCGGCGTGGGCCAGGTCGTAGGCGAGCACCTGGTTGGTCGTCGATCGAGCCGGCGCGCGGCGAGGGCGCGGGTGGCGGTGTCGACGACCTCGTGGGCGAGGTCGATCACGGCCTTGGCCGAGGAGAGGTCAGCAGTCATGGCCGAGAGGTTACCGATGGGTAGCCAGCGCGCTCCATCCGAGCGGACGGCCGCCGACCGGCCGGACGGATGTTGATCCAGCGGTCGAAAGGGTCGAACGCCCTATTCAGCCGGCGGCCGCGACCTGCCACCGTGGTGTCAGAGCCACGCCAGCCGAGGGCGCCGCTCATGGATCACTGCGACACCCATCCGCACGAGAGCGCGCAGCGGCACCTGCCGGACGCTGCCTGCACGAGTACTGCGACGACTGCCTGGTCTACGCCTACGGGCGGGCCAAGCTGCCCGTACTGCGTCCGCTGCGCCCTCGGTCGCCGTCGGCACCACGCCCAGCGACGCCTGGCTGGCCGACCTACGACGTCAGCGCCTGATCCGACCGACCCGCCGGACGCCGGCGGCTCAGATCGCCTGCCAGCGGCGGTCGCGGCCGGCCGCCAGCACGTCGAGCGAACGGCCTGGCGGCCGGCGCCGTTCGTCGATCCACGCCAGCAGCGTCGTCGGCCGGCACCGGTCGCGACAGGTAGTAGCCCTGGGCCCGGTCGCAGCCCAGCTCGGCCAGCTGGTCGAGCGTGTCGGCGTCCTCGACGCCCTCGGCCACCACGTCGAGGCCCGAGGTTGTGGCTGAGGTCGATGGTCGAGCGCACGATGGTGAGGTCGCTCTCGTCGGTGACCATGCTGCCGACGAACGAGCGGTCGATCTTCAGCTCGTCGATCGGCAGGTTCTTGAGGTAGGCGAGCGACGAGTAGCCGGTGCCGAAGTCGTCGATGCTGGTCGGCCACGCCGAGCGCCTTGAGCTTGCCGAGCACCTCCATGGCGTAGAGCGGGTCGTCCATCAGCTCGCTCTCGGTGATCTCGAGCGTGAGCATCGACGGCGTCGACGCCGCGGTCGGCCAGCAGCGTCGTCGAGCCACGGCGGCCAGCTCGAGGTCGTAGAGGTTGCGCACCGACAGGTTGACGGCCACCGGCAGGTCGACGCCCTGGTCGCGCCACGCGCAGATCTGGTGCGACGGCGCGGTCGAGCACCCAGCGGGTCAGCGGCTGGATCAGGCCCGACACCTCGGCCAGCTCGATGAACTCGGTCGGCGGCATGAGCCCGTGCGTCGGGTGCTGCCAGCGCACCAGCGCCTCGGCGCCGCAGACCTCGCCGGTGCGCAGGTCGACCGCCGGCTGGTAGTGCAGCACCAGCTCGTCGTCGCTGATGGCCCGGCGCAGCTCGCCGAGCAGCGCCAGCCGGCGCACGCTCGACTGGTCGTGCTCGGGGGAGTAGACGGCCGACGCCGCCGCCGGACCGCTTGGCCGTGTACATGGCCACGTCGGCCCGGCGGGCGAGCGTCTCGGCGTCGACGGCGTGCTCGGGGTAGACGGCGATGCCGATGCTGGCGTTGACCTGCAGGCTGATGCCGCCGAGGTGGAACGGCTGCTCGAGCGCGCGCGGCGATCTCGGCGGCCACCGCGTGGCCGCGTCGAGGTCGGCCGTCGTCGGTGAGCAGCACCGCGAACTCGTCGCCGCCGAGCCGGGCGACCGTGTCGGCCTCGGCCGCGAGCTCGCGCTGCAGGCGGCGGCTCATCTCGATCAGCAGGCGGTCGCCGTGGTCGTGGCCGAGGGCGTCGTTGACCTCCTTGAACTGGTCGAGGTCCATGACGAGCAGGGCGACCGGGTCGGCGGTGCTGCGACGAGCGCTGCAGCGCGTGGCGCAGCCGGTCGGTGAGCAGCGTGCGGTTGGGCAGCCCGGTGAGCCCGTCGTGCAGGGCCTGGCGGCGCAGCACCTCGGCGGCCACCACCCGCTCGGTCACGTCCTGGAGCGAGACGCCGACCGACGCCGCCGGGCAGCGGGAACACGTTGGCCGAGAAGATCGGGATGCGTCGGGTCGGTCGGGGTTGAGCCGCAGGTCGTCGAACACGAACCCCTCGCCCGAGCGCACCACGCCCACGCAGCGAGTCGTGGATGCAGCTCGCGGTCGGGCACCCGTTCGAGCGGTGACGCAGCTCGGCGAAGCGCCGGCCGATGGCGTCCGTCGGCCCGCTGGTCGAGCAGGTCGGCGCCGGCTCGGGGTTGACGGCCAGCAGCGTGAGCGTGCGTCGGGTCGTCGAGGTCGGTCAGCGCCGAACACGAACAGCGCCAGCTGCGAGGCGCTCGACCAGGTTCAGGTACTGGTCCATCTGCTGCTCGGCGATCTTGCGGTCGGTGACGTCGACCATGACGCCGCGGACGCTGACGACGTCGCCGCTGCCGTCGACCTCGACCCGCATGCGGTCGTGCAGGTAGCACGACGCGGCCGTCGGCGGCGATGAAGCGGTACTCGAGCTCGGTGTTGCGCGCCGGCCTTGACCGCGCTCGCGGTAGCGCTCGGCGACCCACTCGACGTCGTCGGGGTGCACGTGGTCGGCCCAGAAGCCGGGCTGGCGCCCAGCGCTCGGCCGGGTAGCCGAGCAGCTCCTCGGCCCGGCGGTTCACGTAGAGGGTCGTCGGGCGTGTGGGTGAGCTGCTCCCACACCACGGCGTCGATGCCGCCCATCAGCTCGATGTAGCGGCCGCGGACCTCGCGCTCGATCTCGGCGATGCCGCCGACCACCGCGATGAGGAAGGCCGACGCCGACCAGCGTAGACGAGGAACGGCGGCCCAGCCGCTGGCCGGGGTTCTGGACGCCACAGGACGCCGGCGACGCCGATGCGCGCCGACCGCCGCGGCCTCGGCCGCGACCCGGCGGCCGAACGCGACCGCGGAGGTGGCGTTGACGGCCAGCATCACGAGCAGGATCGGGGCGATCAGCTCGGGGGCGAAGGCGAGCGAACGCGACGCACGAGCACCTGGTCGCTGAAGGCGAGACGCGGGCTGAGCGGCCCGGCGCGGCGCATGATCCAGTCGTAGAGCGCAGTTGTACGGGCATGACGACGACGACCAGAGGACGGCGACGATCCAGCGGCCGTGCGGGCTCGGCGACGGGCAGCAGGCGCGGCGACGGCCACGGCGACGATGGCGACGTAGCGGGCGCGCAGGGTCATGCGCCAGAGGCCGCAGCTGGCGCTCGCGCGACTCGAGGAGCGTGCTGTCGCCCGCGCCGCCGACGCCGCTCCGGCTCCGCTGGTCCGCCCGCTCATGCGCTGTCGATTCCCCCCGACGCGCTCCGTCCTATGGAAGCCTGCCGAGGCTCCGTTGTCCATGACCTCGGACTCGTGACCCGAGCGTCTCGACGCTCGCAGAGGTGTTACCGTGACCGTCCATGATCGGCCGTTCGGCCGCTACTTCGAGGACTTCGAGGTCGGCGACGTCTACCGGCACTGGCCCGGCAAGACCATCACCGAGGCCGACGATCACCTCTTCTGCATGATCACGATGAACCACCACCCGACCCACACCAACAACTGGTTCGCCGAGCACGAGTCGCCCATGGGCAAGCCGCTCGTCGTCGGCAACCTCGTGTACTCGCTGGTGCTGGGCATGAGCGTCCCCGACGTGAGCGGCTCGGCCATCGCCAACCTCGAGGTCGAGACCCTGCTGCACAAGAAGCCGACCTTCCACGGCGACACCATCTACGCCGAGACCCGGGTGCTCGGCAAGAAGGAGTCGTCGTCGAAGCCCGACCGCGGCATCGTCACGGTCGAGACCAAGGGCATCAACCAGCGGGGCGAAGAGGTCTGCTACTTCCGCCGCAAGGTCATGGTGTGGAAGCGCGAGCTCGCCCCGCCCCGCGGCCGGCCCTACGACGAGTCGATCTGGGACGAGCCCGAGGCGGTGAACCAGCCGGCACGCGCTGCTGGAGTGGAGCGCCGGCGCCCGGCGCGACCTCCCGTGGCGGCGTACCCGTGACCCGTGGCTCGTGCTGGTCAGCGAGCTCATGTTGCAGCAGACCCAGGTGGCGCGGGTGGTTCCTCGGTTACGAGGTGTTCCTGCGACCGGTTCCCGACACCCGCCGCTGCGGCGGCGGCCGACGTGGCCGAGGTCGTCCGGCTCTGGGCCGGCCTCGGCTACAACCGGCGCGCCGTGAACCTGCACCGGGCCGCGGTCGCGATCGTCGAGCGGCACCAGGGGCTCGGTGCCCGACGAGCTCGACGCGCTGCTGGCGCTGCCCGGCATCGGGCCCTACACCGCCCGGGCCGTGCTGGCCTTCGCCTATCGAGCGTGACGTCGGTGTCGTCGACACCAACGCCGCGCGCGTGCTGGCCCGCACCACGGGCCGGCGCGCTCGACCGACGTGAGGTGCAGGCAGCTGGCCGACGCGGCCGTACCCGCGGGCGAGGGCTGGGCTTGGAACCAGGCCGTGCTCGACCTCGGCGCCACCGTGTGCACCAGCCGGCGCCCGCGTGCGACCGGTGCCCGGTGGCCGCGGACTGCGCCTGGTCGGAGCGTGGACGCCCCGACCCGGATCCGGCCCGCGGGTCGGCCGGCACCACGCGCGGCCAGTCCCGGTTCGAGGGGTCCGACCGGCAGGGCCGGGGGCGACTGGTCGCCGCGCTTCGCGAGCTCGGTCAGCTGGCGCCCGACGCCGTGCGCCGGCGCGGCCGGTTGGCCCGACGATCCCGGCCGGGCCGTCATGGCGATGGCCTCGCTCGTCCGCGACGGGCTGGCCGTCGAGCAGGACGACGGGTCGGTCAGCCTTCCCTGACTCGCGTCAGGATGTGAAGGCCTCGATGTTGGTGCCGGTGGCGAGGAAGACGGTGCCGAGCGAGATCGTCGTCGGTCCGTACGCTCCACCCAGGTTGGCGACCGGTGGGCATGGAGGCGATCCGCACGCGTTCAGGTCGGTCGCGTTCCACGCCTGCCCTCCGGTCCAGACGACGCCGTTGCTGACGGTCGGCGAGAGCGAGTTCCCCCACGCGAACGGCGCGCTGCTCTCAGCGGAGCACACCACCGGCGAGCCCGAGCAGTCAGTCGTCCCGGCCGCGTCGAACAGGTTGATGCTCGTGGCCCCATTGATCGACAGCACGTAGACGTGCCCGTTCGCGACGGCGGGCGAGTCGGGCAGCATCCCATTGCTGATCGTGGCCGCCGTGGTCCACCGGGGCTGGCACACGAGCGGCGAACCCGCGCAGCCGGTGGTGCCGGTTGCGTCGATGGCGACCAGGCCCGCAGTAGTCAGCGCGTAGGCGACCCCACCGCTCACCGCGACCGAGCCGAACACCGCGCCCGGCAGCGGGGCGGTGAAGAGCGGCTGACAGATCTTGGGGCTCCCCGCGCAGCCGGTCGATCCCGCTTCGTCGAAGACCTCCATCTGATCGGGGGCCGATCGCGTCGCCACGTAGACCTTGCCGTTCGCCACTGTGGGGATCCATCGCGCGCCGACCGGAGCTGTCCACAGCGGCTGGCAGACGGTGGGAGTGCCGGAGCAGTTGGTCACGCCGTTGGCGTCGTACGCCTCGAGGTTGCCGTTGCCGCGGTTGTTGATGAACAGCGTGCTGCCGTCGACGACCGGACCGGCGTCAGAGGGCGCGGCCGCGGTCCACAGCGGTTGGCAGACGATGGGCGAGCCCGAGCAGTTGGTCACGCCGTTGGCGTCGAAAGCCCGGAGATCACCCCCCGAGCTTCCTTCTGACGACTGGAACACGGTGGTGTTCCACACGTCTGGCTGCGACACCCCTCCGGTGGCTCCGTAGTCGGCCCTCCCGGCAGTCCAGAGGGGCTGGCAGACCTTCGGCGTACCCGCGCAGCCAGCTCCCCCGAAGCTGGCAACCACGAGGCCCGCGCTGCTCGCGATGTAGAGGTTCCCCCTCGCCGTGGTGACCCCGGGGTAGTTCAGCGGCTCGGTGACCCCGGGGATCGAGTAGACCTCGTGCAGCGACGCCACGTTGGCGAGGCTGATGCTGGTCTCGCCCGACGCGTTGCCGTCGTGGGCGGGATCGCCCATCGTCTGGGGCCAGTACTGGCACGCGCTCACGAGGATCGCCGTGATCGCGACGAGCAGGACGATGGATCGCTTCCCCACGTGGTGCTCCTGTGCTCCGCCGCCGCGCCTGCCGCGCGTCGTGCTTCGGTCCCCAGCGGACGGCGCCAGATTAGCGAACGTTCAGGTCGTGACGTGCTCGACCACGAGGCGGTTGACCACCTCGGGCTGTTCGAGCTGGAGGAAGTGGCCCGCGTCGGCCACGATCTCGACGCGGGAGCCCTCTGCCGGCAGGAAGGCCGCCGCCGCGCCGGCCCACTCGACCGACATGCACCCGTCGTCGGCGCCGTGCAGGTAGAGCGTCGGTTGCGGCGTGGGTGCACTGCACGCGGCCTGCTGGGCGGCCAGCTCGGGCCGTTGCCGGTCGGGTTGGAGCATGGCGCGGTAGTAGCCGACGGCGGCGGCCAGGTTCTCGGGCTGGCCGAGCGCGTCGCGGACGTGGTCGACGTCGGTGGTCGCGTCGTAGCCCGGCGACCAGTCCTTCCACAGCCGGGCGATGAACTCGAGGTCGTCCATGCCCACCGCCAGGTCGGCCAGCGGGTTCTGGAAGAAGAAGATGTACCAGGACCGCCGGAGCTGGTCGTAGGTGAGCATCGCCGACGCGAGGGCGTTGAGCGGGGGGACCGCGGCGGTCACGACGCGGCGCCAGCGGTCGGGTTCGAGCGCGGCGGCACCGTATGTCGCCATCGCGCCCCAGTCGTGGCCGATGAGCACCGCGTCGGCGTCGCCGCCGAGCGCGTCGTGCAGCGCGATCGCGTCGGCCGCCAGCGCCCCCGCCTGGTAGGTCTCCTGCGCGTCGAGCGAGGTCGGTGCGTAGCCCCGCATGAACGGCGCGACGGCGTGGAACCCCGCGTCGGCGAGTGCCGGCAGGAGATACCGCCAACCCCACGCCGTGTCAGGAAAGCCGTGGAGGCACAGGGCCAACGGCCCCTCCCCCGCCTCGAGGTAGGCGAAGTCGATCCCGTTGGCCGACACCCGTCCTGAGCCGAGCCGCTCCGTCACATCGGTCATCGGGTCACCCTGCCAGCCATGGAGACTCTTGTCACATTGCAGGACAGATGAGTAGCCGTGTGATTACGCTGCGTACCGTTCCGTTACAGGGGGATCACCGGGGGGTGAGCATTCGGTGGACGTGACGTTCTACGGGGTGCGGGGATCGACCCCGTGTTCGTGTGACGCAAACCGTCGCTACGGAGGCAACACCGCCTGCGTGAGCATCCAGTTCCCCGGGGCCGACCCCATCGTGTGCGACCTCGGGACGGGCCTGCGCTTCTGGGGCGCCACCTTCCCGGCCGACGCACCCTTCCGCGGCCACGCGCTGGTCACCCACCTCCACTGGGACCACGTGCAGGGCCTGCCCTTCTTCGCCCCCGTGCTGCGAGCCGGCACCTGTCTCGACGTATACGCGCCGCCACCCGACTCGACCACGCTCGAAGAGGCCTTCGACGAGTTCATGTCGCCGCCCTACTTCCCGGTGCGGGTCGCCGACCTGCCGGGCGAGTTGCGCTTCCATCCGGTGGTCGGCGCCGAGTTCGCCCTCGGCGACGTGCGCGTCGTCAGCCGGGCGGTCCCCCACATCGGGCCGACCAACGGCTACCGCATCGAGCGGGACGGCGTCTCGGTGGCGTACATCAGCGACCACCAGCAGCCGCTCGACGGCAGCTCGACGGTGCCCGACGCGGTGCTCGAGCTGTGCGAGGGTGCCGACCTGGTCGTGCACGATGCGCAGTACACGGTGAGCGAGTTCGCCGACAAGGCCCATTGGGGTCACAGCACCGTCGACTACGCCGTGCAGGTCGCCGTCGAGGCCGGTGCCCGTCGGCTCGCGCTGTTCCATCACGATCCCGAGCATGACGACGCGGCGATCGACGAGATCGCGGCTGGCGCCCGACGGCGGGCCGAGGCCCACGGGCTGTCGGTCATTGCGGCGTGCGAGGGCAGCTCGATCTCGCTCGGCACCGTGGCCGCCGCCGCCCGCTGACGCGCGACGGCGAGCGCGTTCAGCCGATTGATTCAGCCGATCGGTTCGGCCTGCTTGCTGGCGGTGGCGAAGACCGGCCGGTAGCCCTGGAGCTCGGTGGCCACGTCGACCAGATCGATCGGGATCCTCTTTCGGGGCACACAGGGCCGGCAGGTGGTCTCCACGCCTGACTGCGAGATCGTGAGGCACTCGTACAGCTCGTGACCCCGCGCGTCGATGGCGCTGACGCACACCTCGCAGTCGATGCTCTCGCCGAGTTCACCCTCGATGCGGAGCTTCCGGTCGGCGAGGGTGTAGGTGAGCGGGCCGTCGCTGCCGTCCACCTCGCCGCTGCCCTCCTCGAGCACGTGGCCGCAGAGGCACCACTGGTAGTCGATCGGGAACGGAGCCAGGCGAGGCCAGGCCTCGATCACTCCACACCACGCCGACCTCGGAGTGCGTGCAGCGCGAGCAGTCGGCGGTGATGTACTCGTCGACCGGACCGCGCTCCCGGACCACCCACCGTTGGGTCAGGTCCAGGTGCGGGATCGGGTTGTCGTAGGTCACCCACTCGAGCACGAGCTGGAACGTGAACGCATCGATCCAGGCTCGACACTTCGCGAGTCGGCCCTCCGCGGTGCGGGCCCCGAGGACGACCCGGCTGCCCGTGGTGAAGAAGCCGAAGTTCGCGTACGTCGGGATCATCGACCGCGGGCACATGGGTGCTGGCGAGGGCCAGCTGCGAGATGGCCAGCGGATCGAGCGACTCATAGGTCCGACCGGTGATCGACAGACGGGCCGCGCCGTGCGTGGTCAGCCCCGTCGCCGGATCCCACACGAGATCGGTGCCCGGCAACGGCGTGGCGGACGACGTCCCGGCATCGAGGTCGAACGACCGGCCCCCGGCCGTGCTGATGGTGCCGCTGTTGCGGACGGGCACGGTGATGGCTCGGACGATGGATCCTCGCAGCTCGAGGTCGTCGAGCACGAGCGACGTCATCGCCAGGCCGCTGCCGATCGGTCCCAGGGGGATCGACGAGAACGAGCCGAGCGAGCTCGAGATCCCCGACGAGATGAGTCCGTCGGCGACACCGTCGACGACCGACTGGGTGATCGCGAGCAGGACGGCGGCGACGATGACGCCGATGATCCCGCCGAACAGCGCACCGAGGCCGAGGCCGACCAGCCAGACCCACCACTCGAGATCGACGTCGGTGTGCACGGTCGGCGTCGTGGTGGAGATGGCGATCGAGCCCGTCGCGTCGATGGACAGACTCACGAAGAACGTGAACGTCGACACAGCGGACCAGCCCGTTCCGCTGGCGGTGGCCCGGCCGTCGATCTGGATCCGGTTGCCCTGGATGAACGCGTCGAGGTTCGTGAGCGTGCCCTGGCCGCCCGGCGCCGTGATCGACTGGTTGAGATGCAGCGGCGTGTCGAAGTCCGTTACGGGCACACCGAGCGCCGCCGGCGACCTTCGGTCGCATGACCTTGGCCAGCAACCAGGTGTTGCTCATCATCACCAGGCTCGTGCCGCCCGCCGGGATGAGGTTCGTCGTGACGTTGTTGATGTTGCCGCCCGTCTGGTTGTCCATCCGGACGCCGAAGGCCATGCAGTCGCGATCGGCCGAGGAGGTGTCGTTCACCGTCGTCACGTCGAGGTCGAAGATGGTCGTCGGATCGGTGTCGTCGGTGACCGGGATGAACGGCGTCAGGAGCACGCGACCGACGCTGGTCTGCAGCTGCGTGACGACCAGACCGGCGACGGTGTTCTGGGCCTGGGTGATGTTCATGCCGGCAGCCGCGAGCAACGGCGCCAACAGCGTCGCGGAGGCCGCGTCGAAGGTGACGGTGACCGTCGGGGCCCCGGAGGCGAAGTTGAGCGCGGCTGCCTGTCCGCCCGCCTCGGACACGATCTCCACGGCGTCGACGATCACGATCGTGCCGCTGAGCGGCGCGACGGTGAGCGCGACCGGCGCGGTGAGCGCGAGCTGCGAGTTGGCGAACGGCAGCGTCAGGCCCACCTGCGGGGGAGGTCGGTCGAGGTCCATCGTCGGGTTCTGGAAGTTGACGTCGGCCGTCCCGACCGCGCCCCCCAACGAGATCGGGATCGACATCGAGGGCGGGAAGACGGTGCCGCTCAGGAAGGCGGCGGCCAACTGGGTGTTGAGCTCCTGCTCGGAGACCTGCACGAGCATGTCGAATCCGGACGTTCGGTCGAGTGCCATCGTCGACTCCTCAGCAGCTGCCGGCGGTGCCGCCGGACGTCTTGGTGGTCGTGTCGGTCGTCGGGTCGGGGCGTGCGCTCCCGACCTTGCCCTTCGTGGTCGCCAACGCCTCGAGCGTGGAGATCTGCGCCCCAGGCGGGAGCACGGCGTCCTCCTTCACGGCCGCGTGCGACCGCGACACGGACTTGGCCTCGGCCCGGGTGAGCTCGACGCCGGCCCGAGCGAGGGCCCCGACCGGGTCCTCGACGAACAGCGCCGCGTTGGCCGCGTCCTCGGAGAGCCAGTTGATGACCTTGCGGTTCGCATCGGTCAGCTTGGCCACGGCCGAGGGCGATATGGCGATCGGCGGCATCCGCGGCGGTCGGTCACCTCTGGGGGCGCACTCGGGTCTGGTCGGGATCTGGAAGGGGTCCCGACCCGGCATGAACCGGATCGAGACGGTGCCCGCGAAGCCGGGCTCGATGGTCGCCCGGATCGGTTGGGCGACGTCCTCCTGATCTGCCTGTCCTGACGCGCTCGCGACGGCACCTGCCGTCGTCGGGCGCGGCTCGCCGCAGTTCCCGCACATGGCTACCTCCCTCATCGAGCTGTTGCCCGAGGAGTCCGCTGGAAGTTCCGCTCTTGTGTCCCGCTCTTGTGTCCCGCTCGGTTGCTCACTCTAGTACGGCTCGTCCAAACGGGGAAGGTGTCGTTCGGCACCCTGCGTGACGGCATCGTGACGGCATCGTGGCAGCCGCGGCGCGCTCGGCCACTAGCCTCTGCGCGTGTGACCGACATCACGAGCGACAGCTCGTCCTTCGACTCCGCCAAGTACCGCCAGGTGCTCGGCCACTTCCCGACCGGCGTGACGGTGATCACCGCCGTCGTCGACGGCACGCCCGCCGGCATGGCGGTCGGCTCGTTCGCGTCGCTGTCGCTCGAGCCGCCCCAGGTGCTGTTCTGCGCCGGCCACACCTCCACCACCTGGCCGAAGATCAAGGAGGCCGGCTCGTTCTGCGTGAACATCCTGGCCGAGGACCAGGAGGACGTCTGCCGGGTCTTCGCCAGCAAGGCGGAGGACAAGTTCGCCGAGATCGGGTGGAAGCGGTCCGGTACCGGCTCGCCCTTGCTCGACGGGGCCATGGCCTACATCGACTGCGACATCGCGACGATCGTCGCCTCGGGTGACCACGACGTCGTGGTGGGCGCGGTGCGCGACCTCGACGTGCTGCACGAGGGCGGCCCCCTCCTCTTCTTCCGCGGCGGCTACGGCCGCTTCCAGCTGTAGCCGTGCCGATCTACGCGCTCGGCGACCTCGAGCCGTCGATCGACTCCACGGCCTACATCCACCCGGACGCCGTGCTGATCGGCTCGGTCACGATCGGGCCGCAGTCCTCGGTGTGGCCGTGTGCAGTGCTGCGGGCCGACGACGGCGAGATCCGCATCGGCGCCCGCTCGTCGATCCAGGACGGGTGCGTGCTGCACTGCGCGCCCACGTTGCCGACGATCGTCGGCGACGGGTGCGTGATCGGGCACATGGTGCACCTCGAAGGCTGCACGATCGAGGACGGCGCGCTCGTGGGGAACGGCTCGGTGGTGCTGCACCGTGTCGTCGTGCGGACCGGCGCGGTGGTCGGCTCCAACGCCGTGGTCACCGCCGGCACCGAGGTGCCGACCGGCTCGATGGCCCTCGGTATCCCGGCCAAGCTGCGCCCCTCGGGCGACCTCCACCACATGATCTGGCCCGGCGTCGAGAGCTACGTGGCCCGGGGTGAGCGCTACCGCAAGGACCTGCGTCGCATCGACTAAGCCGTCGAGCTGTTCAACCAGTGCCAGGGCGACCCCGGCAGGTTGCGCACGACCGTGAACGCGATCATCACGACGGTCAGGGGGATCCAGACCCACCGTGAGGTGATCGGGATCGACGGGAGGGGATGGCCCATGCGCGTCGCGGTCCAGGCGACGAACGCGTAGAGCATCGCGGGGAGGAGCAGCACGAAGAGCAGGTTGTGGTCCATCGCGCCGACGACGTCGCCTCGCAGAAACGAGTGCACCGCCCGGGTCGCGCCGCACATGGGGCAGTCGAGCCCGGTCGCGAGCTTCCACGGGCACTGCGGGTAGGCCGACGAGTGGTTCGGGTCGACCGTGGAGATGTACGCGGAGGCGACCAGCCCGCCGGCGGCCAAGGCCGCGGGTGGCAGCCACCCCGGCATGCGCCCCGTGCGGGCGCGGAGGTCGGTCGCGACGCCGGTCATCCGGCCGACTGTAGCCATCGCGATGCCAGCTAGGGTGCCCGGCCATGACGTCCCAACCAGTGTCCGGGGACCGCCCGGTCGACCCGGGCCCCATCGGTCTGTGGACCGGCTTCCTCGACCGCCTGCCCACCTCCGAGCTGCGGGAGCGCGTCGCCGAGATCGACGAGCGGGGATGGGGCGCGGTCGTGGCTGCCCGAAGCGGTCGGGCGCGAGCCGTTCGTCAGCTCCGCCCTCGCCCTCGGCGCGTCGTCGCGGCTGGTTGTGGCGACCGGCATCGCGAGCATCTATGCGCGCGACGCGATGAGCATGGCCGCCGGTCACCGCACGCTCACCGAGGCGTTCCCGAACCGCTTCCTGTTGGGCATGGGCGTCAGCCACCAGCCGATGGTCGAGGGGCTCCGAGGTCACGACTACTCGCGTCCGCTGGCGACCATGCGCACCTACCTCGACGCCATGGACGGCGCGCTGTACTTCGGCGCGCCACCGCCCCACGAGCCCCAGCGGGTGCTGGCCGCGCTCGGCCCGAAGATGACTGCTCTCGCCGCGGAGCGGGCGATGGGTGCGCATCCCTACTTCGTGCCCGTGGAGCACACGCCGGTCGCGCGCGCCGGCCTCGGCGACGGACCGCTGCTGTGCGTCGAGCAGGCGGTGGTGCTCGAGACCGACCCGGCCAAGGCCCGCGAGATCGCGCGGACCCACATGGCGATCTACACCACGCTTCCGAACTACACCAACAACCTCCGCCGGTACGGGTTCGGCGACGACGACTTCGCCGATGGCGGGAGCGACCGACTCGTCGACGCGATCGTCGCGTGGGGTGACCTCGACGCGGCCGTCGACCGGGTCCGCGCCCATCTCGACGCTGGAGCCGACCACGTCTGCGTGCAGGTCGTCACGCCCGACTACTCACCGGGCGTCGAGCAGTGGCGCCGGCTGGCCGACGCGCTCCTCCCGTCGTGACGATCAGATCGTGAACCCGGTCTCGACCATGGTCGCCACCGGGTCGGCCTCGCCGGGTCGCGGCGAAGTAGTAGCCCTGCGCGAGCTGGCAGCCCAGGCCCCGCAGTCGCTCGACCTGGTCGAAGGTCTCCACGCCCTCGGCGATGGCTTCCAGGTCGAGGGTGTTGGCCAGGTTCACGATGGCGGCGACGATGGTCGAGTCCTCCGGATCCGGGCCCAGGCCCGACACGAACGACTGGTCGACTTTCAGCACGTCCACCGGGAAGCGACGCAGGTAGCTGAGCGACGAGTACCCGGTGCCGAAGTCGTCGATGGCGAGCGCGACGCCGATCGCCTTGAGCTCCCAGAGCGTGTCGATGACCGCGGACGCGTCGTCCATGAGCACGCTCTCGGTGATCTCGAGGCACAGCTTCGACAGGCGTGAGCCCCGAACCGTCGAGCACCCCCTGCACCAGGATCGGGAGGTTCGACGTGGTGAGCTGCCGGGCCGAGAGGTTCACGTGCACGCGGGGCGCGTCGGGGCCGAAGCGCT
The DNA here is from genome assembly GCA_963776435.1 of uncultured Microthrixaceae bacterium. Taxonomy (GTDB): domain Bacteria; phylum Actinomycetota; class Acidimicrobiia; order Acidimicrobiales; family Acidimicrobilacustridaceae; genus UBA4742. The sequence goes on along the minus strand of CAVZMK010000010.1, from coordinate 791,254 downwards.
CCTCCCACCGGTGGCCGTACTCGCACGCCGTGCTGAGCACGCGCAGGCCCAGACCGACGATCAGCCCGGTCTCCTCGGCCAGTCCGATGAAGTCGTGGGGCACCATCAGACCGCGGGTCGGGATGGGCCCAGCGGGCCAGCGCCTCGACGCTCGTCACCCGGCCCGTCGTCAGGTCGACCACGGGCTGGAAGCGCACGACGATCTCGCCGTTCTCGATGCTGGCGGCCAGCTCCTCCGACAGCTCGAGGCGGTGTTCGGTCAGCCGCCGCATGCTCTCGTCGTAGATCTCGAGTCGCGCCCGCCCGAGGTCCTTGGCGCGGTACATGGCCGCGTCGGCGTCGCGCAGGATCGCCTCGGGGTGCACGTTGCCCGACGAGAGCGCGATGCCGATGCTCGAAGTGATCGTCAGGTCGGTGCCGCCGACGTGGAACGGCCGGGACTCGATCGTCGCCGCGACCCGGTGGGCGACCGACGTGGCGTGGTCCTGGTCCTCGACGTCGCCGCACAGGATGACGAACTCGTCGCCGCCCATGCGCGCCACCGTGTCCGCCGGCCGCACGACCGCCGAGATCCGCTCGGCGGCCTGGCTCAGCAGCTCGTCGCCGGCGTCGTGGCCGAGGGTGTCGTTGACCTGCTTGAACCGGTCGAGATCGAGGAAGAGCAGCGCCACCAGGCGTCCCTCCCGCTCGGCCCGGGCCAGCTCGAGCTCGAGGTGGTCGAGCAGCAGCGCGCGGTTGGGGAGCCCGGTGAGTGGATCGTGGGTGGCCTGGTGGGCGAGGTCGGACTCGAAGCGCTTGCGCTCGGTCACGTCACGGCCCACCGTCGACAGCTGGTGGATGCTGCCGTCGGCCCGCATGGTCGGGGTCACGACCTGCCAGACGAGGATCTCGCTCCCGTCGGCGGCGAACATCGGCAGCTCGCCGGTCCACCGCTCACCCTGGCTCAGCCGGGGGAGCATCTCGTTCTGGTAGATCGGCAGGCTCTCGGCCGTGTACAGCGACGCGCCGGGCACGTGCAGGATGTCGCGGTCGACGAAGCCGAACGTCTCGCGCGCCGATCGGTTCAGGTAGATCAGCTTGCCGGTCTGACCGTCGGTCATGCTCACGAGATCGCTCGTCGTCTCGACGATCTCGGCCAGGCGGCTGTTCTGGTCCTGGGCCACCACCAGCTCGGTGACGTCTTCTACCGAGCCGATGATGCCGGTGATCGTGCCGCTGTCGTCCGACGGTCGCCGCGCCCTGGTTGCGGATCCAGCGCACGAACCCGAGCGAGTCGATGATGCGGTACTGGTCGCGGTAGACGCCGCCTTCTTCGAGCAGCGAGAGGAGACCCTTGGCCACCCGGTCGTAGTCGTCGGGGTGCACCGGGGCCATCGCCTCTTCGGGGGTCGTCGGCGCGACCGAGATGCCGCGTGATCTCGAACCATTGCGGGTTGACGTAGGTGACCCGCCCGGTCCCGTCGGCCTGGTACACGCCGGCGGGGATCGATTCGGTCAGCGTCCGGAACCGGTTCTCGCTCTTGGTGAGCGCTTCCTCGGCGATCTTGCGGTCGGTGATGTCCTGCATGACCGAGTGCAGGATCTGCGCGCCGTCCTCCCGCAGCAAGGTCGTGCCGCCACTGACCCAGACCACCTCGCCGTCGGCCCGTATCAACCGCCGGTCGCGATCGATGCGGTCGATCTCGCCCCTCATGAGCTTGCGGATGTCGGCGTAGTAGGCGTCCTGGTCGTCGGGGTGGAGGAGGCCGGCCCGCAGCATCGGTCGCATCTCTTCGACCGTTGCGCCGCCCATCATGTCGAGGAACGCCTGGTTCACCTCGATGAGAGTGCCGTCGATCATGCACAGCAGCTGCCCGATCGGGGCCTCGTCGATGAGCTTGCGGTAGCGCGCCTCGCTCTTGCGCAGCGCGTCCTCTGCCTCCTTCCGCACGGAGATGTCCATGGCGTGCGCGTAGAAGGACAACGGCGCGCCCGTGGGGTCGCGCTCGAGGGTGGTGGCGCTCGACACCCACACCGACGATCCGTCGGGGCGAAGCAGCCGGCGTTCGTGCTCGATGGACTCGACCTCGCCCCGCAGCAGCTTTGCGGCCATCTCGATCGCAGCGTCGCGGTCGTCGGGATGGACGAGGGCGAGGGCGCTCGTGCCGCCCAGCTCGTCGGGCGTGCGCCCGACGAGGGCGGCATAGGCGTGGTTGACCTCGACGATCTTGCCGTCCAGCGTCACCACCGTCTGCCCCATGGGCGCCTTGGCGATGAGGTTGCGGAACCGCTCGTCGCTGCGCTGGCGGGCCGCGTCGAGCTCCACCGACTCGGTGAGGTCGGTGATGATCCCCACGTACCCGGTGATCGTGCCCTCGTCGTCGAGGACCGGCGCACCCTGAGAGAACACATAGAGCACCCGGCCGTCCTCGCGGACGATGCGGGAGTTGAACTCGAAGCTCGACACGTCGGTGCCGCTCCGGTTGTAGGCCTCCCAGAGCTGGAACCGATCGTCCGGGTGGATGGTCGGCTCGACCACCTCGTAGGGGATCGGGACCGGCTGCTCGATCCCCGTCATCTCCCGCCAGCGGCGGTTGACCCACACCACCACGCCATCGGGGCGCGCCGCGACCATGCCGATCGGGGCCTGCTCCGCCATCTGGCGGAACGGGTCGGTTGGGGTTGCGCCCTCCCCGGCGAGCGGGCGCAGGTCGCGGTCGCTCATAGGTCGTGCAACCCATCGGCCAGACTCCTGTAACTGTAAGGAGCCCTCGTGGGTGGGGGGTGGGTGGGGTTTGGCGAGGATTTGTTACTATCGCCATAGGAGAAATTCGCCGTAGGGAGCCTCCCAGGAGCGCCGTCATGGCCCAAACCGATCTCGATCTCGACCTCGGTCGCTACAAGCTCGGCTGGAGCGACGACGAGGACTACGTCTTCAAGCCCAAGCGCGGGCTCGACGAGGACATCGATCCAGGAGATGTCCTGGATGAAGGGCGAGCCGGACTGGATGCGCGAGCTTCCGGCTCAAGTCCTACGACCACTTCGAGCGCCGGCCCATGCCCAACTGGGGCGGCGACATGTCGGAGATCTTCTTCGACGACATCTACTACTACATCAAGCCGACCGACCATCAGGTCGACGCCTGGGACGAGCTGCCCGACTCGATCAAGAACACCTACGAGAAGCTGGGCATCCCCGAGGCCGAGCGCAAGTACCTCGCCGGCGTCACCGCCCAGTACGAGTCCGAGGTCGTCTTCCACCGCAACCGCGAGGACCTCGAGGCGCAGGGCGTCATCTTCTGCGACATGGACACGGCGCTGCGCGAGTACCCCGAGATCGTCAAGGCCTACTTCGGCACGGTCATCCCGCAGAACGACAACAAGTTCGCCGCGCTCAACTCGGCGGTGTGGTCGGGCGGCTCGTTCATCTACGTGCCGCCGGGCGTCAACGTCGAGATGCCGCTGCAGGCCTACTTCCGCATCAACGCGGAGAACATGGGCCAGTTCGAGCGCACGCTGATCATCGCCGACGAGGGCAGCCAGGTGCACTACATCGAGGGCTGCTCGGCGCCGGTGTACACCACCGACTCGCTGCACTCCGCCGTGGTCGAGATCATCGTGAAGCCGAGCGCCCGGGTCACCTACACGACCATCCAGAACTGGTCGAACAACGTCTTCAACCTGGTCACCAAGCGGGCCCGGGTCGAGGCCGAGGGCCACATGGAGTGGATCGACGGCAACATCGGCACCCGCCTCACCATGAAGTACCCGGCGGTCTACATGGTCGGGCCCAAGGCGTCGGGCGAGGTGCTCTCGGTGGCCTACGCCGGGCCGGGCCAGCACCAGGACGCCGGCGCCAAGATGGTGCACGCCGCGCCGGAGACCACGTCGAAGATCGTGTCCAAGTCGATCTCCAAGGACGGCGGCCGCACCAGCTACCGCGGCCTCGTCCGGGTCGAGGACGACGCCTACGGCTGCAAGAGCCACGTGCAGTGCGACGCGCTCATCCTCGACGACGACTCGCACGAGCGACACCTTCCCCTACATGGAGGTCGGTGCCCGCGACGCGATCATCGGCCACGAGGCCACCGTGTCCAAGGTCGCCGACGAGCAGCTCTTCTACCTGATGAGCCGCGGGCTCTCCGAGGAGCAGGCCATGGGCATGGTCGTGAACGGCTTCATCGAGCCGGTCACCCGCACGCTGCCGATGGAGTACGCGGTCGAGTGGAGCCGCCTGATCGAGCTGCAGATGGAGGGCTCGGTCGGCTGACCGGCCGCCCGGCGCGCGACCTGGCGAGCATGAGCGCCATGCCGATGCGCGAGGAATGCAAGCACTTCGAGAGCCGCACCTACGACGACGGTGAGACCGTCCGCAAGTGCGTGCTCGATCTCGCGCCCGAGGCGCCGTGGCGGTGCCCGGACGACTGCGCCAGCTACGAGCGGCGCCTGGCCGACGTCGAACTGGAGCACGGCACGCTGGTCGAGCCGGCCATCGAGGACGAGCCCGACGAGGAAGGCATCGCCGAGCTGCTCGACGAGGCCGAGGACATCGTCAACGCCGCCGGCCCGCAGATCCTGGCCGAGGTCGAGGCCGAGGACGCCAAGCGCGAGGGCCGCAAGGGCAAACGTCGGAGCTGGTTCAAGTTCGGTCGGGGCAGCTGAGTCGGGGCGCGGCCCGATGCAGGTGTGAACACGTACATACATCAAAAATATGGAAAATGGCGCCAGGTTGGGGTTGTAGTGGGCGAGTCTGGCGGCTAGAGTCGATCACATGTTCGGACAGGCCGGATGTGGCGAACTGAGTGGTCTGGTGGATCGGTGCCGGAAGGCGGCGGTCGAGGACGTGTCGTTGGGCTCGAACGATGAGCTGCGGGCCGCCGTGTTGGAGATCGAGCGGGCCCGGGCGGCGTTGGATGCGGTGGAGGGGCATTGTCTGGCCGAGTTGGAGGCCCGGGATGGCGTGTGACATCGATCTGGGTCAGTCGACGATCTCGTGGTTGAAGTGGAAGGGGCATCTGCCGGGTCGGGTGGCGGCGGGTCGGGTGCGGGTGGCCAACAAGTTGCGCCGTGAGTTGGATGGGGTGGATCGAGCGTTGGGCGATGGACGCATCTCGTTCGAGCACGCTCGAGTGTTGGCCGATGCGGCCAACCCGCGGGTGGCCGACGTCATCGCCGAGGTGCAGGACGACCTGGTCCGCAGTGCGGAGAGCTCGCCGTTCGCGGCGTGGCAGCGGGCGGTGGCCGAGCTGGTGGAGTTGGCCGATCAGGACGGCGGCCATGATCCGGCCGACGACATCGGCCGGAACCGGCTGCATGCCGATCGGGTGGGCGACACCGTCGAGATCCGCGGTCAGCTGGTGGGGGAGGCGGCGTTGAGCTTCGAACAGGCTCTCGATCAGGCCACTGACGCCTTGTTCCATCGGTACAAGACCGACCACGACGCCTGCCCGGACCTGGAGATCCCGGCCCGGTCGACGCTACGAGCCCTGGCGCTGGTCGAGCTGTGCCGCCACGGCCTCGCGGCCACCCGCCCCGCACCGGCGGTCGACATCACCCTGATCATCAACAGAGAAGACGGCAGGGTCCGCACCCCCGACGGCGACCGCGTCGACCCGGACACCTGCAGCCATCTGTGGTGCGACCCGATCCTGCACGCCCTGGTCATCCGACCGTCCGAACCGCTCGACCTGAAGCGATCCGCCCGCTTCGCCACGCCGGCCCAGCGCCGGGTGCTGGCTATCCGCGACCGCGGTTGCGTGTTCCCGGGCTGCGACGCCCCGCCGTCGTGGTGCGACGCCCACCACCTCATCTACTGGGAACACGACGGCGACACCGACCTCTGCAATCTGGCGCTCCTGTGCCGCCACCACCACGGCGTCACCCACCGCCACGGCTGGACCATGACCGCCGACCCCGGCGGCGGGTTCACCTGGACCACCCCCACCGGCCGCACCCTCCACAGCCGAAGACCCGACCCGCCCTGAGCCGGTGAGTTGAATTTCTCCTACGTCGGTAGTGTATTTTCTGAGTCCCGATGACCGCCCTGACCAGCTCACTCGATCCGGCCGCCGCCGGGGCCCTTCCGGGTCCCGGGTGGCTGCGCGCCCGGCGTCAGGCGGCGGCCGAGCGGGCGGCCGCGCATGGAGCTGCCCACCTCCGAGGAGGAGGTCTGGCGCTACAGCCCGATCGACGATCTCGAGCTCGACTCGTACGCGCTGGTCCCGGCCGACGTCGAGCCGGCGTCGGTTCCCGAGGCCGCTCGTGCCGTCGTCCGCCAGTCGTTGGCCGTCGCCGGTGCGGTGGTCGTGGTCGATGGTCGGATCGCCCACGTCGAGCTGGCCGACCAGTGGGCCTCCCGCGGCGTCACCCTCGGGGCCGCTGCCGATCATCCCGACGGCGCCGACATCCTGGGCTCGGTCACCGGGGCCGAAGGTGCCGCCACCCCCGACCGGCTCGGGGTGCTGAACGACGCCTTCTCGACCCAGCCGGTGGTGCTCGACGTGCCCGCCGGCGTCACCGTCGACGCACCCTTCGTCGTGGTCGACTGGTCGGCGACGGCCGGGGCCGTGACCTTCCCGCACCTGGTGGTGCGGCTGGGTGCCGACGCCGAAGCCACCGTGGTCGACCACCACGGCGGTGACGACGTGGCCGCGCTCGACGGTTCCCGTGATCGAGCTGGCGGTCGGGCCGGCGGCCCGGTTGCGCTACCTCAACGTGCAGCAGCGCGGGCTGCAGACGTGGCAGATCGCGACGCAGTCGTCGTGGGTCGAGCGCGACGCCACGCTCGTCGCCGCCCAGGCCGCGCTCGGCGGCGGCTACGCCCGCACTCGGGCCGACTGCCGGCTGGTCGGACGCGGGGCCACCGGCAACCTGATGGCCGTCTACTACGGCGACGGCGACCAGACGCTCGACTTCCGCACCTTCCAGGACCACGCCGCGCCCGGACACCACCTCGAACCTGCTGTTCAAGGGCGCGGTCGGGGGTCGATCCCGCTCGGTCTACACCGGGCTCATCCGGGTGCGGCCCGAGGGTCGCGGCACCAACGCCTTCCAGACCAACCGCACGCTCAAGCTGAGCGAGCACGCCTGGGCCGAGTCGGTGCCCAACCTCGAGATCGAGAACAACGACGTGCACTGCAGCCACGCATCGGCGGTCGGGCCGATCGACGAAGAGCAGCGCTTCTACCTCGAGAGCCGCGGCGTGCCGCCCGAGGTGGCCGAGCGGCTCATCGTCGAGGGCTTCTTCCTCGACGTGCTGTTCCAGATGCCCGGCACCGATGCGGTGAACGCGGTGTGGAAGGCCATCGTCGACCGCCTCCACTCCGGTCGGGGCGAATCATGACGGCCCAACGGGTGTGCGCGGTGGCCGATGTCGCGTCGGGGACGGCCCGACAGGTCGTCGTCGACGGGCAGAAGATCGCGGTCGTGCGCATCGACGACGACTGGTACGCGCTCGGCGACACCTGCACGCACCAGAAGATCAGCCTGGCCGAGGGCGAGGTCCACAGCGACACCCGCGAGATCGAGTGCTGGAAGCACGGCAGCTGCTTCTCGCTCGAGACGGGGGAGCCGAGCTCGCTGCCGGCTACGCGGCCCGAACCGACCTACGTCGTGACGATCGACGGCGACGACGTGTTGGTCGACGTCACCGTGAGCACACCGTCGTGAGCGAGCTGCGGATCGAGAACCTCCAGGCCGACGTGGCCGGTCGGCGCATCCTCGACGGCATCGACCTGGTCGTGCGCAGCGGCGAGGTCCATGCGGTGATGGGCCCCAACGGATCGGGCAAGTCGACGCTGTCGCACGTGGTCATGGGCCGGCCCGGCTACACGGTGACGGGCGGCTCGGTCACGCTCGTGTCCGATGACGAGCAGGCGACCGATGTCCTGGCCCTCGAACCGTGGCAACGGGCCCAGGCCGGGCTGTTCCTGGCCATGCAGTACCCGACCGAGGTCCCGGGTGTGTCGCTCGAGAGCGTGCTGATCGAGTCGGCCGAGGCCGCCGGTCGCGATCCGAGGGGCGTACACGATGCGCTGGTCCGCGAGGCCGAGCGGATCGGGTTCGGCGAGCAGTTCCTCGGCCGGGCGCTCAACGTCGACCTCTCCGGCGGTGAGAAGAAGCGCAACGAGACGCTGCAGCTGGCCGTGCTCGAGCCTCGGTTCGCCATCCTCGACGAGCTCGACTCGGGGCTCGACATCGACGCGCTGCGCGCCTGCAGCCGGCGCATCGAGCAGCTGACCCACGACACCGGGCTCGGCGTGCTGGCCATCACCCACTACAGCCGGCTGCTCAAGGAGCTGAAGCCCGACGTGGTGCACATCCTGGCCCGGGGCCGCATCCAGGCGACCGGTGGTCCGGAGCTGGCGGCCCAGCTCGAGAAGACGGGCTACGCGGAATGGGCGGAGGACGCCGACGAGGTGACCGGAACCGCTCCCGATCCGTTCGCCGATCCCTTTGCCTGATCCGCGTCGCCTGATCCGCGTGCCTGAGATCGTCCGACGCGAGGGTCTGCGGCACAACGAGTTCAACGCGGTAACCACCTCGATCGAGAAGGTCGAGACGGCGGACGGGCGGGTGCTCGTCTGCAAGCGGCTCGGACGGCACAAGCCCGGCGCACCCGACCACTGGCTGGCGTCGGACGACCCGACGCACTGGAACTACTGGCGACGCGAGGCCGATGCCTACACCAGCCCGGCGCTGCGCGAATCCCTGGTCGGTACCGGCCTGGAGATCCCGGCCGCCACGGTCGAGGAGCACGTCGACCAGTCCGACGAGGACGCGCTGGACCTGTGGATCGACTTCGTCCCCGGCACGCCGGGCGTCTCGTTCGACCTGGCCGACCACCAGGCGCTGGCCCGTGGCCTCGGCCGCTGGCAGGCCGGCCCTCTGATGGTGTCGCCGACGGTCGAGGCCGAGCCGTGGTGCTCGCGGGGGTTCATCCGCTCGTACTCGATGTCGAAGCCGGCTCCCTACGAGCTGGTCGACGATCCCGAGTCGTGGTCGCAGCCGATCATCCGCGACTGCTTTCCGGGCATGCTGCGCGCCGGCTGGGCCCGCCTGCTGGCCAACCGTGCGCGCCTGCTCGACGTGATCGAGCACCTGCCCCGCACCCGGTGCCACCTCGACGTGTGGGCCGGCAACGCCACCCGACGGCCCGACGGCACGGTGGTGTTGTTCGACTGGTCGTTCTTCGGCGACGGCGCGCTGGGCGAGGACATCGGCAACCAGGTGCCCGACGGCGTGTTCGACCTCTTCTGGCCGGCCGAGCGCCTGGCCGAGCTCGAGACGGCCGTGTTCGGCGCCTACCTCGACGGCCTGCGCGCCGCCGGGTGGGACGGCGACCACCGCGTCGTGCGGCTCGGCATGGTCGCGTCGTGCGTCAAGTACGCGCTGGCTGCTGCCCATGATGCTGGCCGAGGCGTCCAACCCCACCAACGTCGCCTACTGGCGCGAGGTGTCGCCCACGCTGAAGTTCACGGCGCGCGGCATCGGCCTGGCCCGCCTGGTCACCTGGTGCGACGAGGCCCTCGAGCTGGCCGACCGCCTGGGTTACTGACCTGGGTTACTGAGTACCATGCGCGGTGACGCCGACCCGGGGAGACGCGTGCGCTTCTTCAGCTTCCACCTGATGCCCTATCCGGGCCTGCCGGAGTCCTACGACGGTCCGGCGTGGGTGACCTGTCCGAACGAGTTGTTCGACCCGGCGGTCGGACAGGAGATCTACAACCGCTACATCGACGAGCTCGTCTACGCCGAGGAGCTCGGCTTCGACGGCGTGTGCGTCAACGAGCACCATCAGAACGCCTACGGGATCATGCCGTCGCCGAACCTGATCGCCGCCGATCGCTGGCGCGGCGAGACGAGCCGGATGAAGATCGCGGTCGTCGGCAACGCGCTGCCGCTCTACAACCCGCCGACGCGCGTCGCCGAGGAGTTCGCCATGATCGACATCATGTCGCGGCGGCCGGCTCATCGCCGGGATGGTGGTCGGCGGCGGGCCGGAGTACTACTCGTTCTCGATCAACCCGACCCACGCCCGCGAGCGCTTCGCCGAGGCGCACGACCTCATCCTCAAGGCGTGGACCGAGCCGGGTCCGCAGGAGTACATCGGCAAGCACTACAAGCTCCGCTACGTCAACCCCTGGCCCCGGCCGGTGCAGCAGCCGCATCCGCCGATCTGGATCCCCGGCGCCGGCTCGCTCGAGACCATGGAGTTCGTCGCCGCGCCATCGCTACGCGTACATGGGCATCCCGTACTTCCACCTCGGTGTTCGAGCGCACCTTCGGCATGTTCCGCGACGCGTGCGAGCGAGAGGGCTACACCGCCGACCCGTTGCAGTCCGGGTGGCTGACGCCGATCTACGTGGCCGAGACCGACGAGCAGGCTCGGGAGGAGTACGAGTCGCACTTCTGGTACTGGGTGCGAAAGCTGCTGCCGGGCATCACGATCACGCCGCCCGGCTACACATCGGTGCGGTCGCTCGAGAACCAGATGAAGGGGGCGGGCACGTTCGCCGTGAACCTCCAGACCTGGGACGAGGTCGTCGAAGGGCGCTACGCGATCGTGGGCTCGCCCGAGACCGTCTACGCGCAGCTTGAGGAGTGCCTCTCGAGCTTCGGCACCGGCAACCTGCTCGGTCTCTTCCAGCTCGGGACGCTCCCGGAGGCCGAGACGCGGCGCAACCTCGACCTCTTCTCGGCCGAGGTCATGCCCCGGTTGCGAGAGCGGTTCCCCGAAGGGCACCCCGTGCTCGCTCCGGCGGCGGATGCCTCGCGTTCCGGAGCGGCGTGATGAGCGAGATCACGACCGAGTTCGTGCAGACGCGGCTGGGCAAGGTGCAGGTGCGCCGCGGTGGCCCCGGTGGGGACGTGCCGACCGTCGTGTACCTCCACTCCGCGACGGGCGAGGGCGAGGGACTGCCGTTGCTCGGCGCGCTGGCCACCCAGGTCGAGGTGGTGGCGCCGATGTTCCCTGGCTACGGCGAGTCCGAGGGCATCGAGCAGATCGACGACATGGACGACGCCGTGTTCCACCTGCTCGACCTCTGGGACGTGCTCGGCCTCGACGCGCCGGTCGTCGTCGGCCTGTCGCTGGGGGGTTGGATGGCCGTCGAGCTGGCCACCCGCTATCCCGAGCGGGTCGGGCGCCTCGTGCTGATCAACCCCGTCGGCCTCTACCTGCCCGGCGCCGAGATCAAGGACATCTTCGGACGCTCACCGGGGGAGATGGCCGAGGATCTATTCGCCGATCAGAACCATCCGATCGCGATGGCGATGCACGCCATGGACGAGCTCTCGAACGACACGACGCGGTCGGGGGAGATCCCCTTCGAGCTCGTGCGCCCGGTCTTCCAGACGATGGCCGCCACCGCCCGGTTGGGTTGGGACCCGTACCTCCACGATCCGAAGCTCCCCAAGCGTCTCTGGCGCGTCACCGCGCCGACGCTGGTCGTGCGGGGGACCGAGGACACCCTGGTGCCGGCCGCGCACGCCGAGTACTACGCCGGTCACATCGAGGGCGCCACCATGGTCGAGCTCGACCACCTCGCCCACCTGGCCCCACTCGAGGATCCCGATCGCGTCGCCGGGGTCATCGCCGAGTTCGCGGTCGGGTCGTAGTGGCCCTCGTCGAGCACCCCGAGGTCGACGGTTGGCAGGTCGACGAGTCCCGTCTCGTGCGGACGTTCACCTTCGCCGACTTCTCCGAGGCGTTCGGGTTCATGACCCGGGTCGCGATGATCGCCGAGAAGCTGAACCACCATCCCGATTGGGACAACAGCTGGAACCGGGTGACGATCGCCATCACCAGCCACGATCAGGGCGGCATCACCGACACCTGCGTCGATTTCGCCACCCGGGTCAACCGACTCGTTACTTGAGCTCGTCGATCCCCTGGGTGAGCGTGTTCCAGGGCAGCGTGGCGCACTTGATGCGCACCGGGAACTTGACCACGCCGCGCAGTGCTTCGAGGTCGCCGAGGGGCAGCTCGACCGGCTCTTCGGCGTTCGTCACCGTCGCCCTCGAGGCTGCTCTCGTGGATCGACATCATGGCCTTGAACGCCCTGGTCAGGTCCCGGACCTCGTCGACCGACTTGCCCTTGACCGCGGCCGACATCATCGACGCCGAGGACTGGCTGATCGAACAGCCCTGGCCGCTGATGCGGATGTCGTCGACCACGCCGACGTCGTTCACGTCGAGGTAGACGACGATCTCGTCGCCGCAGAGGGGATTGAACCCCTCGACCCGGTGCGCGGGAGGCGCGTCGAGCTCGCCGCGGTTCCGCGGGTTGCGGTAGTGGTCGAGGATGATCTCTCGGTAGAGGTCTTCGAGACCGGGCATATGCCTTCCGGTCGCTAGAGCGAGAAGAACTCCCCGGCCGCCTCGAGGGCGTCGGCCAGGGCGTCGATGTCGGACTCGTCGTTGTACACGTAGATCGAGGCGCGGGCGGTGGCCCCGACGCCGAGTCGGCGCATGAGCGGCTTGGCGCAATGATGCCCGGCGCGGACGCAGACGCCGCGCTCGTCGAGCACCTGGGACAGGTCGTGGGGGTGCACGTCGCGGTACGAGAACGAGATCACGCCGCCGCGCGCCGGCCGGGTCGGACGGGCCCTGCACGACGCAGCTCGTCGCCGAAGCGGTCGGCCAGCGTGCGCAGCGCGTAGCCGGTCAGCTCGATCTCGTGCTCGCGCACCGCCTCCATGCCGAGCTCGTCGAGGTAGTCGATGGCGGCGCCGAGCCCGATGACCTCGACGATCGGCGGGGTGCCGGCCTCGAACTTCCACGGCAGGTCGTTGGGCGTCCAGCCGTCGAGGCGCACGTCGCGGATCATCTCGCCGCCGCCGAGGAAGGCCGGCATGGCGTCGAGCAGCTCCTCGCGGGCCCACAGCACGCCGATGCCGGTCGGGCCGAGCATCTTGTGGCCGGTGAAGCCGAAGAAGTCGCAGCCGAGCTCGGTCACGTCGGTGGGCAGGTGGGGAACGTACTGCGCGCCGTCGACCAGGCACAGCGCACCGGCGGCGTGAGCCGCGTCGGTGAGCTGGCGGACCGGGGTCAGCGTGCCGAGCACGTTCGACATGGCCGTCACGCCGAGGAGCTTGGCCCCGTCGAGCAGGCGCGTCGAGGTCGGTGAGGTCGAGGGTGTAGTCGTCGGCCATCGGGATGAAGCGCAGCTCGATGCCCCGCTCCTCGCGCAGCATCATCCACGGCACGAGGTTGGCGTGGTGTTCGATCTCGGTCAGCACCACCACGTCGCCCTCGACCAGGTTGGACCGACCCCAGCTGTGGGCGACCAGGTTCATCGCCTCGGTCACGTTCTTGGTGAAGACGATGCCGTTGGGCGACGGTGCCCCGACGAAGCGGGCCACCTTGGCCCGAGCCGCTTCGTAGCGGTCGGTGGCCTCGGCGGCGATGCCGTACACGCCGCGGTGCACGTTGGCGTAGGTGGTCTCGTAGAACTCGTCCATCGCCTCGATGACCGCTCGCGGCTTCTGCGAGGAGGACGCCGAGTCCAGGTACACGATCGGGTGGCCGCCGACCTCGACCTTCGAGAGCAGCGGGAAGTCGGATTTGATGCGCCGCGAGCGTTCATCGCCATGCGTCGTACCCCTCGGACTCGAGTCGGGCGACGAGCTCGAGGCCGCCGCTCTCGACGATGCGGCCGTCGATCATGATGTGCACGCGGTCGGGAGCGAGCTCGTCGAGCAGCCGCTGGTAGTGGGTGATGGCGAGCACGCCGAGCTCGGGTCGGGCGGCGCAGACCTCCTGGACGCCCTTGGCGACGACGCGCAGCGCGTCGATGTCGAGGCCCGAGTCGGTCTCGTCGAGGATGGCCACCTCGGGTTCGAGGATGGCCATCTGCAGGATCTCGTTGCGCTTCTTCTCGCCGCCCGAGAAGCCCTCGTTGAGGTACCGGTCGGCGAACGACGGGTCCATGTCGAGGCGGGCCATCCACTCCATGATGGCGAGGCGCAGCTCGAGCATCGACAGGTCGATGCCCTTGCGCGCCGACAGCGCCTGGCGCAGGAAGTTGAGCACGGAGACGCCCTGGATCTCCTGCGGGTACTGGAAGGCCAGGAACATGCCGGCCTTGCCCCGGACGTCGGGACCCCAGTCGGTCACGTCGTCGCCGCGGAAGAGGATGCGCCCGGCGGTCACCTCGTACTCGGGGCTGCCGAGCAGGGTGCTGGCCAGCGTGGACTTGCCCGAGCCGTTGGGGCCCATCAGGGCGTGGATCTCGCCGGCGCCGATGGTGAGGTCGACCCCCCGCAGGATCTCGGCCGGCTCACCCGTGCCGTCGCCGGCCTTCTCGCCGGTCGGTCGGACGTGGAGACCTTCGATCTGGAACAGCGGCGGCATGGAGTCGGGGACCTGATCCATGAAGGCCAGTGTATTAGCACTACGGCGATAGTGGTAATAGATCCTCAGTCATCTGGTCGGGTATCCGCGTCAGGTATCCCGGAGATCCTCTTTCCAGGTCCGGAACCGCTCGTGGCGCTGCCCACTGGGGCCGGTCCCCTCGCCCGAACCGTCGGGATACAGGCGGAAGGTGTGCTGGTCGGCCAGATCGCCGGCATCGACGGCCAGGTACCAGCGCGTCGGCCTTCGAGGCCGGACCGGCCCGCCACAGCAGCCAGCGTCCGATGCGCCGCTTGTAGGTCGCGACGGGGCGCAGGGCGAGCAGCTCGTCGGGGGCCTCGACCCAGGCCGTGGCGGGGATGTTGCGGTCCCGGATCGGGGTCGGCGGCAGGTCCGTCGTGTGCACCGGCGTGTCGTCGATCGGACGCTCGTCAGCGGGCACCGCGGGACCGACCATCATGGGCAAGGTACCGTGCCGGGGTGCGAGTCACGGCCAAGGTCGACTACGCGGTGCGCGCCGCCATGGTGTTGGCCCGCGCGTACGATGCCGGGAGCGGACCCATGAAGGGCGAGCGGATCGGTACCGACCAGAACATCCCGGTCAAGTACCTGGAGAACATCCTGAGCGAACTGCGCCAGGGCGGACTGGTCCGCAGCCAGCGGGGCGCCGAGGGCGGCTACTGGCTGGCCAAGCGGCCCGAGGAGGTGTCGATCGCCGACATCATCCGCGCCGTCGAGGGACCGCTGGCCACCGTGCGGGGTGAGCGGGCCGAGCAGCTCGACTACGGCGACGGCAGCGGTGCGCTGCAGGAGATGTGGATCGCGGTGCGGGCCAGCCTGCGGTCGGTGCTCGAGAAGGTCACGCTGGCCGACGTCGTGTCGGCCGCACCTGCCCCGCGCCGTGCAGAAGCTCGTCGACGACCCGGCCAGCTGGGAGTAGTGGTCGCTACCAGCCCCGGTCGACCCACTCCTGGAGGTGGGGTCGCTCGGTGCCGATCGTGGTCTGGTCGCCGTGGCCCGGCAGCACGATCGTGTCGGGATCGAGCGGGGCGAACAGGCGACGGTCGATCGAGCGCGATGATCGTGTCGAAGTCGGCGTTGGGGAAGCTGGTGTTGCCCGGACCGCCCGGGAACAGCGTGTCGCCGCTGAACACGACCGGCGAGCCCTCGATGCGGAAGCACATCGAGCCGGGCGTGTGGCCGGGCGTGTGGATGGTGTGCAGGCGGAGCCGGCCGACCTCGATCACCGAGTCGTCGCTCGATCACGTAGTCGTAGGCGTCGAGCATGTCGGCGTCCTCGGCGGTGATGCCGACCTCGTAGCCGGCGTCGCGGACCGCCGGCACCGCCTGGATGTGGTCCCAGTGGCCGTGGGTCTCGAGCACCGTGCGCACGCCGAGGTCGCGGCACAGCTCGAGCAGCAGCTCGTGCTCGTTGGCCGCGTCGATGAGCACGGCGTCGCCGGTCTCGCGGCAGCGCAGCACGTAGACGTTGTTGTCCATCGGGCCGACGACCACCTTGTGGATCTCGGCCTGGGTGTCCTGGTAGTGGAGGGTCCCCATGGGGCAACGCTACCGGGAGGGTCGTCGAGTGGTTCTTGACCGCCCGGTCTAGTAGACAGTTCCCCGAAATCTCCGACCGAGTCCCAGGGGGCCTACCCGCCGTGAACTTCGCCTTCTGCGAGGAGCAGGAAGAGCTCCGCAACATCGTCCGCCAGTTCCTCGAGGACAAGTCGCCCGAGTCGGAGGTCCGCGGGCTGATGGACACCGAGAAGGGCTACGACGACGCCGTCTGGAAGCAGATGGCCGAGCAGCTCGGCCTGCAGAGCCTGATCATCCCCGAGGAGTACGGCGGGTCGGGCTACACCTACGTCGAGCTCATCGTCGTGCTCGAGGAGATGGGCCGCGCCCTGCTGTGCGCCCCCTACTTCTCGACCGTCGTGCTGGCGGCCAACACGCTGCTGCACGCGGGTGACGACGACGGCCAAGAAGGAGCTGCTGCCCGGCATCGCCGTCGGGCGAGACCATCGCCACGCTGGCCTTCACCGAGCACAACGGCCGCTGGGACGAGTCGGGCATCGAGGCCACGGCCACCGCCGACGGGCGACGGCTGGAAGATCTCACGGCACCAAGTTGTTCGTGATCGACGGCCACACCGCCGACCTCGTCCTCGTGGCCGCCCGCACGCCGGCCGGCGTCAGCCTGTTCCGCGTGGCCGGCGACGCCGCCGGGCCTGACCCGCACCGCGCTGTCGACCATGGACCAGACCCGCAAGCAGGCCAGGCTCGAGTTCGACGGCGTCGAGCGCCACGCTCATCGGCACCGACGGCGCGCGGCTGGGACGTGCTGTCACGGGTGCTCGACCTGGCCGCGGTGGCCCTGGCCGCCGAGCAGGTCGGTGGCGCCCAGAAGTGCCTCGACATGTCGGTCGAGTACGCCAAGGTGCGCGTGCAGTTCGGTCGGCCCGATCGGCTCGTTCCAGGCCATCAAGCACAAGTGCGCCGACATGCTGCTCGAGGTCGAGTCGGCCAAGTCGGCCGCCTACTACGCCGGCTGGTGCGCCGCCGAGCTCAACGACGAGCTGCCCTCGGTGGCCAGCCTGGCCAAGGCCTACTGCTCCGACGCCTACTTCCACGCCGCCGCCGAGAACATCCAGATCCACGGCGGCATCGGCTTCACCTGGGAGCACCCGGCCCACCTGTACTTCAAGCGGGCCAAGTCCTCCGAGCTGCTGTTCGGCGATCCGACCTACCACCGCGAGCTGCTGGCCCAGCGCATCGGCATCTAGTTTCAGGGCGTGCCCTGGATCATCCTCGTCGTCACCGCGCTGGTGGTGATCGCCATCGGGCTCGTCACCGTGGGACGCGTCGTGGGCCGCCTGTCGGTCGAGCCACCCGTGTCGGTGTTCGACGAGGACGAGGCCGTCGAGTGGATCGCGGACCGGCTGCCCTACGAGGTGGCGGCCCGGCTCAGCCACGACGACGTCCGCCGGATCGTCGTGCTGGCACCTCGAGTACCTCGAGCACGAAGGTGTGGCCACCGAGGCCGCCTATGCCGACGCGCCCGACGCCGTCGTGGTGGGCGAGGACGACGGCCTGGCCTACGTCATCGGGCAGGCCACCGAGGCGGGGCTGGAGGCCGACGACACCCAGATCGCGCTCGTGCTCGACACCGAGCGGGCCTACCTCGAAGCCATCGGGGCCATCGGACCGCGGGCGGTCTGAGCCGTCGTGTGAACACCCTGTAAATCGCCCCCGCGCGGGCGCGGCTCGCGTATCCTGGTCCCACCAAGGAAAGGAGGTGGTCCAACTGAGTAGTCACTGTTCTTTTGGGACCTTGGAGGTGGCTGGCCGCTAGGCGGCCCGCTGGACCACCAGGCGAATTCCCGCCATCCACCGCCGGCGACGCGGTCGGGAGCTGGTCCCACCCGACATCACCACGCGCGGCCGGTCTTCCAGATGCTGTCCGAGACGGCGCCCTACCGACGCGGTGGGGCGCCGTTTCCGTTCTCTCCTAGAGTGGCGACATGGAGCGGCCCACCCGGTTCGAGCACAACCGTTGGCTCGGTGACAAGCGCACGCAGGTCGTGTACGACCTCGACGAGCTCGACGAGGTGTCGATCATCGACGAGCTGATGGCCTCGGAGGCCTACCTCGCCTTCGGGCCCGACACGCTGGCCGAGGCCCGCAACCGCGGGTACCACCCCTACAAGGGCTCGAGCAGGGGCTCGAGCTAGCCGCGCCCGATGGAGCGGCTGTTCGAGTCGTCCGGCGGCGTCGGCATCTGGGGCCACCTCGCCCGACCGCGCAGCGCCCCAGGCACCTGGACGCCCGGCCTGGTCATCGGCCACGGATTCCCGAACGGTCGCGGCGGCGGTCGGCTGTCGGCCAAGTCGTTCCCGGAGCTGGCCGACCGCATCGCCACCGAGCTCGGCTGGTCCGTGCTCGTCATCTGCTTCCGGGGGTGCGGCGACTCCGAGGGCGACTTCTCCCTGGCCGGGTGGCTCGACGACCTGAAGGCGGCCAGCGACTTCCTGCACGGCGTCGACGACGTCGGCGGGGTGTGGATGGCCGGGTTCGGCACGGGCGCGGCGCTGACGGTGTGCGCGGCGGCCGACGACTCGCGGGTCCGGGGCGTGGCCGCGATGGGCGCCCCGGCCGACTTCGATGACTGGGCCAGCCACCCCCGTCGACTCCTGCTGCACGCCCGTGACGTCGGGATCATCCGCTCGGCGTCGTTCCCCGAGCACTTCGACGCCTGGTCGCGCGAGCTTCGCGAGATCCGGGCCGTCGAAGCGGCACCGCGCCTCTCTCCCCGTCCGCTCCTGGTGCTGCACGGCTCCGACGACGAATCGGTGCCGGTGTTCGACGCCCGGGTCCTGGCCGACGCCCACGGCGCGGCCGATCTCCGCATCATCGAAGGGGCCAGCCACCAGCTCCGCCACGACCCGCGGTCGGTGGCGATCCTGCTCGGTTGGCTCGACCGCCAGCGCAACCGCACCAGCGAGCCGTCCCGCTAGGCAGGTCAGTCAGACTTCGACTTTCCCTTCGCCTTCATCATCTTCTTGAACTCGCGCACCTTGGCCAGCGATTCGGCGGAGTCGACGTCGGCCACCGAGCGGGGTGTGTCGTCGGAGAACGGGGCGGCCGCCAGCTCCCAACCGGTCGGGCGCTTCCCGAGCCGCTTGGCCAGGATGGCGATGAAGATCTTGGCCTTGTCGTCGCCGTAGCCCGGCAGCGCCCGAACTCGGCGGTACAGCTCGTCGCCGTCGGTGACGTCGCGCCACACCGCGCCCGCGTCGCCGTCGTAGTTGTCGACGAGGAACTGGCACATCTCGTGGGCGCGCTTGGCCATCGCCGCGGGGTAGCGGTGCAGCGCCGGCTTGGCCACGAAGACGGCGACGACGTCGTCGGGATCCATGGCGGCGATGGCCGCCGCGTCGAGCGTGCCGCCCAGGCGCTCCTTCAGCGTGGCCGGGCCCTTGAACGCCCACTCCATCGGCACCTGTTGGTCGAGCAGCATGCCGATCAGCAACGCCAGCGGATCGGTCATCAAGAGCTCGTCGGCCGCGGGATCTCCGGTGATGGGCATCTTGGGCGTCGCCATGGCGGTCACGCTACCCGGGCGCCTGCCAGCGAACGCCGGTGAACCGACCGAAGTCGTTGTCGTACGTCACGATCGTCGCGTCGTACTCGACGGCGAGGGCGGCGAGATGTGCGTCGGTGACCAGGTTGCCACCGGTCCCTGTCTCTGCAAGCAGCGCGGCGAGCACGCCGCGGTGGCGGGACGTCGGCTCGACGATCACACCGGCCGGCGCGGTCGTCCACGCGTCGACCCGTCGCATGGCGGCGACAGGATCGAGGGGAGCGGGGAACACCCCCACCTTTGTGGACAGCCGCAGGAAGCCCAGCAGAACTACCCAGCTGAAGCCGATCACCTCGGTGCTGCTGAGTGCATCGTCGAGCCATCGGCGGCTGGACCCGTGCTTCGGGTCGGTGTCGTTGACCGCGTACAGGAGCACGTTGGTGTCGACGAGCCTCACTTGCCGAGGCGTTGCTTGCGAATCAGCTCTTCGTCCTCGAGCTCACCGGCGAGCTGCAGCGCCTTGTCGAGATTCACGGTGGGGAGACCCATGGAGGCGGTCTCGGTCCGGAAGCGGGCGGCGCGCGGCGGCTGGGTCGCTCCCTCGCGGATGGCGTCGTTCAACGCCCGCTTGAAGCTGACACCGCGCTCCTGCATGCGCCTGCGCAGGAGGGCCTCCACATCGGAATCGAGCGTCACGGTGGTCCTCATGTGGACATCATAGCATCAGCATGTCTGACAGCATGATGTCTCACTGTGGACCGGCTTCCCGGTCCAGCGGGAAGTACGCCTCGACCAGCCGGCCGAACTCGGCGACGAGCGGGGAGACCTGTTCGCCACCGAACCAGAACAGCTGGAACATCTCGGCGGTCGCTTCGCGGACGTTGGACGCCGCGTAGCCCGAGACTTCGGTGCGCAGCCGCTCGAACGCGATCTGCTCCGCCGGGGAGGCCGTCTTCTCCTTCCCGTAGAGCGCCTTCTCGAGGGTCTCCACTCCCAGGAAATGGCCCAGGCGGCGTCGGAACTCGATGCTTTCGGTGTACCGGCGGGCCATGAAGCTGCTCTCGAGGAGGTGCCAGCACTCGTGCGCGGCGACACCGTCGATGTTGTTGAACGGTCGTGGTGTGGCCGCCGGCGGGGTGGTGGTCGGGCGGTCGGCCCGGGTCAGCCCGAGAACGCGCAGGCCGTCGGGCGTGAGGTAGGCAGCGTTGAGCGAGATGCGGGCCTCGGAGGCGTGGGCCAGGCCCCCGTACCGTCCCTTGCGCAGGCTCTGGGACGAGCTCTCGAACGCGATCGTGCGAAGGCCAGCTCCGGCGGGCCCGAACGCCCGTCGCACGGCCAACGTCGTGTCGGCCGCCGAGGCGATCGTCTCGGCCAGCACCTCCGCCTGGTCGGGAGCGATCACCTCGAGTGGACGGTGGCCGCTCCCGTCGTCGACCAGCAGCATCCGGGCGTTGGAGGTGACGGTCGAGGCTCGGCGCAAGCCGCGCCGCGTGAGATTGTCGCCGGTCACCCTCACCGAAGCCCCGGGGAGGAGGAGCGCAACGCGATCCCGGATCGTCGAGGCGGTCGTGTCGGTGGTCGCGGCGCCAACGGAGAGCGGTTCGTCCGCGATCCACATCGGCCGGGCGAGGGGCTCTCGGAGACCACCCGTGAAACCGAGCCGGCGGGCCTCGTTGCGGAAGACCGGGTCACGCGACGTCAGGACGACGCGCTCGATCGGCCCGGGAGGGGCTCGGTGGCACAGGACGACGAGCAGTGTCACCGCGAAGGATGGCGTGGCGCCGATCTGGTCGCGGGTGGCCGGGCCGGCATCGATGGTGAGGGATCCCGACCCGTGGCGGAGCGCGACGGTGACGAGGTCATGGCGCGCGTCGCTGAGCACGAGGACCGGTTGCTCGCTTGTGGAGGTGTCGGCCACCCGCGCTGAGATCGAAAGCGCGTCCTCGATCTCCGCCGCGAGGACCGGCACGTCCCAGGACACGCGCTACCGAGTGCGTGGATCCGCAGTGTCGGGGTCGACGTCGTGGCGCTTGATGGTCTCGGTGACCGCGGCGCGGTCGATCTCGCCGGCATCGGCGAGCGCGGCCAGCGCGGCGATCTCGACGTGGGCGGCGTCGGTCTCGAAGAACCGGCGCAGCGCGGCGCGGGTGTCGGAGCGGCCGAAGCCGTCGGTGCCGAGCGGGACGAAGGTGCGCCCGGCCGGCACGAAGCGGGCGATCTGATCGGGCACGGCCTTCATGAAGTCGGTCACCGCGACGATCGGCCCGGCGCTGGTGGCCAGCCGCTCCGTCACGGGGGCGAGCGGCGAGGTGGGATCGCCGGCCGAGTCGGGGTGCAGTCGTCGGTGACGCTCGACCGAGAGCGCGTCCTCGCGGAGCCGCTTGTACGAGGTGGCCGACCAGAGCTCGGCGCCGACGCCGTGGTGCTCGGCCAGCGCCGCCTGCGCCTCGCGGGCCGCACCCTGCGCGGATCCCGAGAACAGGATCGTGACGCGGGGATCGAGGCCCTCGGGCGCCGGTGCCCACGGTACAGGCCCTCGAGGATGTCCTCGTCGCGCACGCCGTCGGGGCGGGGGTCCATCGGGATAGTTCTCGTTGTAGAGGGTGAGGTAGTAGAAGACGGGTCCTCTCCCTGTCCGTCCTGGCCGCCGTACATGCGGGTGATGCCGGCCCGCACGATGGCGGCCATCTCGTAGGCGAAGGCCGGGTCGTAGGCCTGGCAGGTGGGCACGGTCGAGGCGAGCACGAGGCTGTGGCCGTCCTGGTGCTGCAGGCCCTCGCCGAGCAGCGTCGTGCGCCCGGCGGTGGCGCCGAGCAGGAAGCCGCGGGCCTGCGCGTCGGCCGCCGCCCAGATCAGGTCGCCGACCCGCTGGAAGCCGAACATCGAGTAGAAGACGAAGAACGGCACCATCGGCACACCCCGGTGGGCGTAGGAGGTGCCGGCGGCGGTGAAGCTGGCCATCGAGCCGGCCTCGGTGATGCCCTCCTCGAGGAGCTGGCCGTCCTGGCTCTCGGTGTAGGACAGCAGCAGCTCGGCGTCGACCGACTCGTAGCGCTGGCCCGTTGGCGGCGTAGATGCCGAACTCGCGGAACAGCGCGTCCATGCCGAAGGTGCGGGCCTCGTCGGGGATGATCGGCACCACGCGCGGCCCGAAGCCCTCGGCGCGGGCCAGGTTGCGCAGCAGGCGGGTGAAGGCCATGGTCGTCGACACGGCCTGCGTGCCCGAACCCGGCGTCGAACTCGGCGAAGGGATCGGGCGGGGGCAGCGGCAGCGGCCGGCGGGCCGCGACCGAGCGCGACGGCAGCGGGCCGCCGAGCGCCGTGCGTCGCTCGAGCAGGTACGCGGTACTCCGGCGAGTCCTCGGGCGGGCGGTAGTACGGCGGATCGTCGCCGTCGAGCGCCTCGGCCGGGATCACGTCCTCGAGGTGCAGGCGCACGCGCAGCGTCTCGAGCTGGGCCTTGGTCATCTTCTTGATCTGGTGGGTGGCGTTGCGGGCCTCGACGTCGGTGCCGAGCGTCCAGCCCTTGACCGTCTTGGCCAGGATCACCGTCGGCGCGCCGACCTGCTCGGTGGCCGCCTTGTAGGCGGCGTAGATCTTCTCGTAGTCGTGGCCGCCGCGGGGCAGGTTGCGCAGGTCGTCGTCGCTCAGGTGCTCGACCAGCGCGCGCAGCCGCGGATCGGGCCCGAAGAAGTGCTCGCGGATGTAGGCGCCCGACTCGACCGCGTAGCGCTGGAACTCGCCGTCGACGGTCGTGTTCATCTTGTGCAGCAGCACGCCGTCGACGTCGCGGGCCAGCAGCTCGTCCCACCCCGAGCCCCAGATGACCTTGATGACGTTCCAGCCGGCGCCGCGGAAGATGGCCTCGAGCTCCTGGATGACCTTGCCGTTGCCGCGCACGGGGCCGTCGAGGCGCTGCAGGTTGCAGTTGATGACCCAGGTCAGGTTGTCGAGGCCCTCGCGCGCCGCCAGCGAGATGGAGCCGAGCGTCTCGGGTTCGTCGCACTCGCCGTCGCCGAGGAAG
This sequence comes from uncultured Microthrixaceae bacterium, assembly GCA_963776435.1. Classification (GTDB taxonomy): domain Bacteria; phylum Actinomycetota; class Acidimicrobiia; order Acidimicrobiales; family Acidimicrobilacustridaceae; genus UBA4742. Next base: position 767,814 of record CAVZMK010000010.1, on the reverse strand, counting down.
CACCAGACCCGGGTGCCGCTGGTGTCGTCGATGCGGCGGTTGTGCAGGTAGCGGTTGAAGCGGGCCTGGTAGATCGAGCTGATCGGGCCGAGGCCCATCGACACGGTCGGGTACTCCCAGAAGTCGGGCATGAGCCAGGGATGCGGGTAGCTCGACAGGCCGCCGTCGCCCGACAGCTCGCGGCGGAAGTGGTCGAGGGCGTCCTCGTCGAGGCGGCGCTCGAGGAAGGCGCGGGCGTACATGCCCGGCGCGGCGTGGCCCTGGAAGTAGACGGCGTCGCCGGGTTGGCCGTCGGCCTTGCCGCGGAAGAAGTGGTTGAAGCCGACCTCGTAGAGGGCGGCGGACGACGCGAACGTGGAGAGGTGCCCGCCGATGCCGTCGGCGCGGTGGTTGGCGTTGACGACCATGACCGCCGCGTTCCAGCGGATGAAGGCGCGGATGCGCCGCTCGAGCTCGACGTCGCCGGGGAACCAGGCCTGCTCGTCGGTCGGGATGGTGTTGATGTACGGCGTCGAGACGTCGTCGGGCGTGCCGAGCTGGCGCTCGCGGGCCCGCTCGTTCAGCTTGGTCGACCAGGAACCGGGCCCGGGTCGGGCCCTGCGCGTCGATCACCGCGTCGAGCGACTCGAGCCACTCGGCGGTCTCGCTCGGGATCGCGGTCGGGCAGCTGGTGGACGTACCCGTCGATGCTCACCTGGCCATGATGCCGGATCGGCGCCAGTTACCGGCAGGTAGCTTCGTGGCGTGACGAGTTCCTCACCGACTTCCCCGGCGATCACCGTGTACACCGACGGTGCGTGCAGCGGGAACCCGGGCCCGGGCGGATGGGCGTGGGCGGTGGTCGAGGGCGGCCCGTTCGCCAGTGGCGCGGAGGCCCACACGACCAACCAGCGCATGGAGATCGCGGCCGCCTTCGACGCGATCCGGACGCTCGAAGGTTCCGGCCGCTCGAGGTCGTCAGCGACTCGACCTACGTCGTCAACTGCTTCCGCGACCGGTGGTGGGAGGGCTGGATCAGGAAGGGCTGGATCAACTCGCAGCGCAAGCCGGTGGCCAACCGCGACCTGTGGGAGCCGTTCGTCGAGCTCGTGCGCCAGCGGGGCGACGTCACCTTCCAGTGGGTGAAGGGCCACTCCGGCGATCCGATGAACGACCTCGTCGACCGGCTCGCGGTCGAGGCGGCCACCACGCAGGAGGGACGCGCGCGGGTCGGGGTCGGCCTCGAGCGATCTCGGCGGTCCCGATCTGGCCGGCGTCCGGTCCCACGGCGCCCGGCGAGCCCGGCCATCGACGGCCACGTGCTGGTGGTGGGTCGGCCATCGCGCCGCCGACCTCGGTGGGTACGACGAGAACCCGACCGCGGCGGCGGTCCGCTCCCGGTTGGCCGACATCATCGCGGCCAAGTCCGAGCTCGAGGCCGACCTCGTCGTGGCCAGCGGGCTCGGGCTCGGGGCCGAGATGCTCGGCGCGGAGGCCGCGCTCGAGGTCGGCGCGCCGCTGGCGGTCGTGCTCGCCTACCCGGAGCCCCAGGCGGTGTGGCCGGCGGCGAGCCGCCGTCGGTTCGAGGGACTGGTCGACCGGGCGAGCCAGGTGGTGTTGCTGCAGAAGCGCACGCCGGCGTCCAAGCAGCAGGCCGGCGCGGCGCTGGCCCGCCGCGACGCGTGGCTGGCGCGTCAGGCCGCCGAGGCGGTCGTGGTGTGGGACCGCACCGACGACGCCCTCGGCCGCCTGTTCCGCTCGTTCGAGGATCGCCTCGGCGAGGACGTGTGGGTGGTCGACCCGACCGAGCTGGTCTGACGTGCACGTGCCTGTCCAGCACTTGGCCAGCGACACCGGCGGGACCTTCACCGACCTGGTGGCGGCCGACGGCCGCATCGCTCAAGGTGCCGTCGACGCCCGACGACCCGGGGCGGCGGTGCGGGCCGGCGTGGAGCGGCTCACGGGTGCGGCTCGGCCGGACGCTGCTCGGCCACGGCACGACGGTGGCCACGAACGCGCTGCTCGAGCGGCGGGGCGCGACGCGTCGCGCTCGTCACCAACGAGGGGTTCGCCGACCTGATCGAGATCGCCCGCCAGGACCGCCCGTCGCTCTACGACCAGACCGCCGACCGGCCCGATCCCGCTGGTCGCCCGCGCACCGGCGATTCGAGGTGCGCGGCCGTCTCGACGCCGTCCGGCTGCGAGATCGAGCCGCTCGATCTCGACGACGCTGCCCGCGGTCGCCCGAGCGACGTCGACGCGGTGGCCGTCTGCCTGCTGCACGCCGACCTCGAGCCGGCGCACGAGCGCGCCGTCGCCGACCGGCTGCGGGGCGCCGGCGTCGACGTCACGCGCGTCGCACGAGGTGTCCCCCGAGTTCCGCGAGTACGAGCGGACGGTCACCACCGTGGTCAACGCCTACCTCCGTCCCGCGTGCTGCGCGACTACCTCGCGCGGGCTGGCCGGGCTGGCCGACGAGGTCGTGGTGATGACCTCGGCCGGTGGCCTGGTGCCGGCCGAGGCGGCCGCCGAGCACCCGGTGTCGCTCCTGTTGTGCGGGCCGGCGGGCGGGGTGCTGGCCGGCGCCGCCGCCGCCGTGGCCAACGGATGGCCCGACGCGGTCACCTTCGACATGGGCGGCACCAGCACCGACGTGTGCCTCGTGCTGGGCGGGCGGCCGGAGCCGGCCGGCGACGCGGGTCGTCGGCGGGTTCCCGGTGCGGTTGCCGTCGCTCGACGTGCACACGATCGGCGCCGGCGGCGGGTCGATCGCCCGCGTCGACGCCGGTGGCGCGCTGGTGGTCGGGCCGCGGAGCGCCGGCGCCGTGCCCGGGCCGGCGTGCTACGGCCGCGGCGGCACCGAGCCCACGGTGACCGACGCCGACCTCGTCGCCGGTCGCATCCCCGCCGACGCCGTGCTGCCGGGACTCGGGCCGGCTCGACGTGGCCGCCGCGCGCGCCGCGCTCGACGCGGCCGGTGTCGCCGCCGAGGGCGTGGTCGCGGTCGTCGACGCGGCGATGGAGCAGGCCGTGCGCGCGCGTGTCGGTCGAGCGGGGCGTCGATCCGCGAGGTCTGGCCCTCGTCGCGTTCGGCGGCGCGGGACCGCTGCACGCGTGCGCGCTGGCCGAGGCGCTCGGCATGCCGGCGGTGATCGTGCCGGCCCGCGCCGGCGTGCTCTCCGCCGTCGGGCATCCTCGGCGCGCCCCGCCAGGTCGACCTGGTCGAGTCGTGGCCCCGATCCGCTCGACCACGCCGACGGCCGAGCGGCGGCGCCGCGCGCGCTGGGCGACGCGCGGCGGCCGGGTGACCGCGTGGCGTCGAGCCCGACGTCGGTGCGAGGTGCGGCTTCGACTGCCGCTACGCGGGTCAGAGCCACGAGCTGCGGGTGCGAGTCGATCGACGCGTTCGCGGCCGAGCACGAGCGGCGCAACGGCTACGCCCGGCCGGGCGCGCCGGTCGAGGTGATCGGCGGTCCGGGCCGTCGCCCGACGGGCCTCGCCGACCGATCGCGGCCGACGCTGCTGCCGCCCGGTCGAGCGCGCCGGTCGACGGCCCGGCGGTCGTCGCCGAGCCGGACTGCACGATCTGGGTGCCCGACGGCTGGCAGGCCGACCCGGGCGTCGGCGGCGCGCTCGTGCTCACTCGCATCCCGAGCGGAGGGACGCGTGAGCCTCGATCCGGCGTCGCTGCAGATCCTGATCGTCGCGCCTCGACGGGGGTGGCCGAGGAGATGGGCGCGGTGCTGCGGCGGGCCGCGTTCAGCCCGAACATCAAGGAGCGGGCCGACTGCTCGGCCGCGCTGTTCACGCGCCGACGGCGAGCTGCTGGCCCAGGCCGAGCACATCCCGGTGCACCTCGGCTCGATGCCGGCGTCGGTGCGCGGCGGCGATCGACGCCGGTCGTCGGCGGACGCGCCTCGGCCCGGGCGAGCAGGTCATCGTCAACGACCCGTTCGCCGGCGGCACCCACCTCAACGACATCACCGTGGTGGCGCCGTGCGTACGTCGGCGGCCGGCTGGTCGGGTGGGTGGCCAACCGGGCCCACCACGCCGACGTCGGCGGCGCCGCGCCCGGCTCGATGCCGGCCGACGCCACCGAGATCTCGCCAGGAGGGCCTGCGCATCCCGCCGGTGCGGCTGACCGACGAGGTGCGCGCGCTGCTGCTGGCCAACTCGCGCACGCCCGACGAGCGGGCCGGCGACCTCGACGCGCAGGTCGGCGCCAACGCGCGTCGGGCGTGCGCGCGCCTCGCCGAGCTCGCCGGACGCGCCGCTCGACGAGGTGCTCGACTACGGCGAGCGGCGGATGCGGGCCGCGCTGGCCGCGCTGCCCGACGGCACGTGGCGCGTTCGACCGACGTGCTCGACTCGCTTCGGGCCGCGCCCCGACCAGCAGGTGCCGTCGACGCATCGCGGTGCGCGGTCACCGTCGACGGGCGACGAGATCACGCTTCGACTTCACCGGCACCGACGCCGCAGCGGGCCGGGCAACGTCAACGCGGTCGAGGCGGTGACGGTCAGCGCGGTCGGCGTTCGCGCTGCGCGCCGGCGCTCGACCCGACGCTGCCGGCCAACGGCGGCGCGCTGCGGCCGGTGCACGGTGGTCGCGCCGCGCGGGCACGATCGTCAACGCCCGCCCGCCGGCCGCGGTCGGCGCCGGCAACGTCGAGGTGAGCCAGCGGGTCGCCGACGTCTGCCTCGGCGCGCTGGCCCAGGTCGCTGCCCGGCCGCGGTGGGCGCCGCGTCGCAGGGGACGATGAACAACCTGCTCGATCGGCGACACGCCGGTGGACGGCCTGGGTGTACTACGAGACGTGGCCGGCGGGCAGGGCGGGCGGCCCGTGCGCGGCCGGGGCATGAGCGGCGTGCACACCGCACATGACCAACACCCGCAACACGCCGATCGAGGCGCTGGAGCGGGCCTTCCCGCTGCGGGTCCGGCGCCTGCGGCTGCGGCGGGGGAGCGGCGGCGCCGGGCGCGCCGCCGGGCGGCGACGGCATCGAGCGCGACCTCGAGGTGCTCGAGGCGGCCACGGTGTCGCTGATCACCGAGCGGCGGCGTGTCGCCGCCGTGGGGTCTGGCCGGCGGCGGAGCCGGGCGCGGTGGGCGAGAACTGGCTGCTGCCGGGCGGCGACGAGAGCCGGGCCGAGCGCCTGCCCGACAAGTGCACGGTTCGGCTCGCGGCCGGGGACGTGCTGCGGATCCTGACGCCCGGGCGGTGGCGGTTGGGGCGCGACGGTCGAGGAGTGACATCAGACGGCGTTTCGCACTGCCCGGTGCGAGCCGCCTGCGTAGGCTCCGCGGCCATGGACATCAACGGACATCTCTGCAATCGTCACCGGTGGCGCGTCGGGCCTCGGCGAGGCGCTGCGTCGCGGCTCCTGGCCGGCCGCGGCGCCAAGGTCGTCATCGCTCGACCTGCAGGACGACAAGGGCAACGCGCTGGCCACCGAGATCGGCGGCGTCTTCGCCCACGTCGACGTGACCAACCCCGACGAGGTCATCGCCGCGGTCGAGCTGGCCAAGGAGATGGGCCCGCTGCGGGCGCTGGTCAACTCGGCCGGCATCGGCTGGGCCGTCGCGCACGATCGGCCGGGACGGCGCGTACGACTCGGCCCACGACCTCGACATCGTTCCGCAAGGTCATCGAGATCAACCTGATCGGCACGTTCAACTGCATCCGCCTGGCCGCCACGGCCATGAGCGCGACCGAGCCGCTCGAGTCGCGGCGAGCGGGGCGCCATCGTCAACACGGCCTCGGTGGCCGCCTTCGACGGCCAGATCGGCCAGGCCGCCTACTCGGCGTCCAAGGGCGGCGTCGTCGGCATGACCCTGCCGGTCGCCCGTGACCTCGTCGGCCGTCGGCATCCGGGTCAACACGATCGCCCCCGGCCTCATCGACACGCCGATCTACGGCACGGGCGAGGCCTCCGAGGCGTTCAAGGCCAACCTCGGCCAAGGACGTGCTCTTCCCCAAGCGCCTCGGCTACGCCGCCGAGTTGGCCAGCATGGTCGTCGAGCTGCTGACGCAACAGCTACATGAACGCCGAGACCATCCGCGTCGACGGCGGCATGCGCATGCCCCCGAAGTGATCATCTGAAACTGGGCGTGCAAACCCGTCAGAACGACGGGCACAGATGCCCAGTTTCTGCAGCTAGAGGATCGTGGCCAGGGCGGCGGGGAGCTCGGGGTCGGAGAACGCGAAGCCGGCCGTGGTGAGCGCGGCCGGCTGCACCCGTTGGCTGGTGAACAGCAGCGCCTGGGCCAGCTCGCGGCCGACCACGCAGGCCGGGCCCGAACTTCGGGACCGGCCAGGAACGTGGGCCGGTGCAGCTGTGCGCCGAGGGCCTTGGTCAGCTCGGCGTTGGTGACCGGCGCGGGCGCGGTGAGGTTGACGGGACCGGCGACGTCGTGGGTCAGCAGCCAGCACGATGGCGTCGACCTCGTCGTCGCAGCGTGATCCAGCTCCACCACTGACGGCCCGACCCCATCGGCCCGCCGAGGCCCGAGCTTGAACAGCGGCAGCAGCTTGGGCAGCGCGCCGCCGTCGGTGGACAGGACGATGCCGGTGCGGATGGTGGCGACCCGGATGCCGGCGTCGGCCGCCGGCGCGGTCGCCGCCTCCCAGTCGACGCACAGCCGGGCCAGGAGGTCGTCGCCCGGACCGCTGGTCTCGGTGAGCACCTCGTCGCCGCGGTCGCCGTAGTACCCGATGGCCGAGCCGCTCACCAGCACTGACGGGCGGCGGGTCGAGCGAGGCGAGGGTCCTGGCCAGCAGCTCGGTGCCACGGGTGCGGCTCTCGACGCAGCTCGCGCTTGCGCTCCTCGGTCCAGCGCTTGTCCCCGATGCCCGGCCCGGCCAGGTTCACGACCGCGTCGACCCCGGCCAGGGCGGCGGCGTCGATGGTGCCGGCGGCCGGATCCCACCGAAGCGCCGACTCGCCCTCGGACACCGGTCGGCGCACCACCCGGACGACGTCGTGGCCGTCGGCCTCGAGGCGGGCCGCGAGCGGGGTGCCGATGAGCCCGCTCGATCCGGTGACGGCGACCCTCACGACCGGGGATTCCTCACGAGACCGGGACCGCTCATGAAGGAACGTCTACTACCGTCGAACCATGGCCGACGAGTTGGAGCCCTTCGGCGGGGGCATCGAGAAGAAGGGCGACGGCTCCGTCGAGCCTCGGCGCTTCACCACCCGTCAGTGGGTGGGTGGCGGGCTGGTTGCCGTCGTCGTGGTGCTCGTGCTGCAGAACACGAACAACGCCAACCTGCACCTGCTGCTGTTCACCGTCGTCGCTCCCGCTGTGGCTGGTGCTCGGCGGCATCATGGTCGTGTCGTTCCTGGCCGGGTGGCTGTTCGGCAGTCACCGACGCCGTCGCAACCGGTAGACGGCGGGCTAGCTACAGGTACTCGACGGTGGGGCCGCTGACGCGGTGGCGGGTGTCGAGCACGTAGGCGGCGTCGCTCGGCGATGGCGTCGAGGTCGAAGTCGTCGTGGTCGACCAGCAGCACGACGGCGGTGCAGCCGTCGGCCAGCTCGGGGGTGGCGTCGACGCGGGTCGACGCCGGTCGGCAGGTGCCGGTCGTCGACGTGCGGGTCGGCGGCGAGCACCTCGGCGCCGAGCGCGACCAGCTGGTCGGCGATCGGCGTCGACGGGGACTCGCGGGCGTCGCCGGTGTTGCGCTTGTAGGCGAGGCCGAGCAGCAGGATCCGCTGCCCGTTGACCGCCAGCTTGCGCTCGGTTGAGCGGCGGCGATCAGCGCGGCGCACGACGTAGTCGGGCATGTGGTCGTTGACGTCGTTGGCCAGCTCGACGAAGCGGAACGGCTGCGCCGAGGGACTGCGCGCACCCGCCACGACAGGTAGGACGGGTCGATCGGCAGGCAGTGGCCGCCGACGCCCGGGCCCGGGCGTGAAGCGCATGTACCCGAACGGCTTGGTCGAGGCGGCGTCGATCGCCTCCCACACGTCGATGCCGAGGTCGTGGGCGAACATCGCCAGCTCGTTGACCAGCGCGATGTTGACGTGGCGGAAGGTGTTCTCGAGCAGCTTGGTCAGCTCGGCCTCGCTGGGCGACGACACCGGCACGGTCGTGTCGACCAGCCGGTCGTAGAACGCCGTCGACCGCGGCGAGCGAGGCCGGCGTCGATGCCGGACACGACCTTGGGCGTGTTCTCGAAGCGTCCACGTCGGTGTTGCCCGGGTCGATGCGCTCGGGGCTGTAGCCGAGGTGGAAGTCGCCGCCGGCGACCAGGCCGGAGCCGTCCTCGAGGATCGGGCAGCACCAGCTCCTCGGTCGTGCCCGGGTAGGTGGTCGACTCGAGGACGACGGTGGCGCCGGCCGCAGCGCGGGCGCCAGCGTCCGCGGCCGCCGTCCTCGATGTAGGACAGGTCGGGGCTGCCCTCGCGCAGCGGCGTCGGCACCGAGATGACCGCGACGTCGAAGCCCGTCGAGCTCGGCCGGGGTCGGCGGTGGGCCGGTAGCGGCCGGCGTCGAGCGCGGCCCGCAGCCGCTCGTCGCCGACGTCCTCGACGGGCGACTCGCCGGCCTCGAGGCGCTTGATCCGGGTGGCGTCGACGTCGAACCCGACCACCTCGTAGCCGACCTCGGCCGCCCGCATGGCCAGGGGCAGACCGACGTAGCCCTGGCCGACCACCACCAGCCGCTCACCCTCGGGCCCGGCGCCGCCAGCGGGAGTCGTCATGGCCCCCGAGCTTAGGGCAGCTACCCTCCCGGACCGGTGAAGACGCGCACACTGCTCCTGCTCTCGCTGGCGTGCGGCATCGCCATCATCGTGGCCTTCGCGTTGCAGCTGTTCATCGCCCGTTAACGCGACTGGCCGGTAGCGTGGTCCGGTGGAACAGCGTCGCGGCCGAGCCTGGGCTGTTCGAGGGCTACGAGCGTCGACGGCTTCTTCGACGAGGTCTTCGACGCCGACGGCAACGTGCGCCCGCACTACGCGCCGCTGCTCGGCCCGCCTGAGCGGGTTCACCTCCGACGACCTGGTCCGGCAGGGCCGCCTGCGCGACGCCGCCTTCCGCAGCCAGGGCATCACCTTCACCGTCTACGACGAGGGCGAGGGCATCGAGCGCACCTTCCCGATGGACCTGCTGCCCCGCATCGTGCCGGCCGACGAGTGGGACCACATCGAGGCCGGGCTGGTCCAGCGGGTCACCGCCCTGAACGCGTTCCTCGACGACCTCTACGTGGGCGAGCGGGCCGCCATCCACGACGGCATCGTCCCGACCTGGCTGGTCGAGTCCTCCGACGGGTTCTGCCGCGAGGCGTTCGGCATCCCCGTGCCGCTCGGGTGCGCGCTGCCTGGTGTCGGGCGTCGACCTCGTCCGCGACGGCGAGGGCACCTACCGCGTGCTCGAGGACAACCTGCGCAACCCGAGCGGCATCTCGCTACGTGATCCAGAACCGCGTCGCCATGACCCGGGTGCTGCCGACCGTCTTCGCCCACCAGCAGGTGCGGCCGGTCGACCACTACGGCCGCTCGCTGCTCAGCGCGCTGGCACCGGGTCGCGCCGCCGGCGTCGGGCGACCGTCCCGACCGTGGTCGTGCTCACCCCGGGCGTGTTCAACTCCGCCTACTTCGAGCACGTCTTCCTGGCCTCGCAGATGGGCGTCGAGCTCGTCGAGGGCCGCGACCTCGTCGTCGACGACCACGTCGTGTCGATGCGCACGACCCGCGGGCTGCAGCGCGTCGACGTCATCTACCGGCGCATCGACGACGAGCTTCCTCGACCCGGTCGTGTTCCGGTCCGACTCGACCCTCGGCGTGCCCGGACTCATGGCCGCGGCCCGGGCCGGCAACGTCACCATCGCCAACGCGGTGGGCAACGGCGTGGCCGACGACAAGGCCGTCTACGCCTTCGTGCCCGATCTCATCCGCTACTACACGGGCGAGGACGCCATCCTCCCGAACGTCGAGACCTACCTGCTGTGGGACGAGGACCAGCGCGCCGCGGCCTGGACCGGATCGACGAGCTGGTGATCAAGCCGGTGGCCGAGGCCGGCGGCTACGGCATCGTGATCGGCCCGGCGGCCACCGACGCCGAGCTCGAGGCCTGTCGCCGGCAGGTCGAGGCCGACCCCCGGGGCTACATCGCCCAGGAGGTCGTGGCGCTGTCGCGCCACCCGTCGCTGGTCGAGGACCACCTCGAGGGCCGCCACGTCGACCTGCGCCCGTTCGTGCTCTCGGGCGAGCGCATCGAGGTCATCCCCGGCGGGCTGACGCGGGTGGCGATGCGCCGCGGCTCGCTCGTGGTCAACTCGTCGCAGGGCGGCGGGTCGAAGGACACCTGGGTGCTGTCCGCCGAGCCGGCCGACGCCCGACCGCAGGAGCGCCGACGCCGCCGACACCGGCCGAGGGCGGCACTGATGCTGGCCCGCGACGCCGAGAGCCTGTTCTGGGCCGGCCGCTACCTCGAGCGGGCCGAGAGCACCGCCCGCCTGCTCGACGTGACCTACCACAGCCTGCTCGAGACGGCGCCGGCCGAGGAGGCCGCGGCCTGGCAGGGCGTGCTGTCCGCCGTCCGCCTCGACCAGGGCTTCGCCAAGACCGGCCGGCCGCTGACCGCAGCCGCGGTCTCCGAGTTCCTCGTGCACGACGCCGACAACCCCGGCTCGATCCTCGCCGCGGTCGAGCAGGCCCGCGAGAACGCCCGGACCGTGCGCGAGCAGCTGTCGACCGAGCTGTGGGAGTCGCTCAACTCGTTCGGGCTGCAGCTGCGGGGCCGCAACCTCCAGGCCGACCTCGAGTTCCAGCCCCACGAGCTCTACGGGCTCGTGCGGCGCCAGTGCCAGACCGTCGCGGGGGTGGCGACCGAGACCATGGCCCGCGACGAGGGCTGGCGGTTCTTCGTGCTCGGCTGGAACCTCGAGCGGGCCGAGATGGCGTGCCGCCTGCTGTCGGTGCGCTACCGGCAGCTGTCGCCGACCGCGTTCCACGAGTGGATGGCGACGCTGCGCTCGGCCTCCGCGCTCGAGGCCTACCGCCGCCAGTACCGCGCGTCGATGGACCCCGTCGACGTGGTCGAGTTCCTGTTGCTGTCGCGCACGTTCCCGCGCAGCGTCCTGTTCTCGTTGCGCACCGCCCAGCAACGAGCTCGACCGCCTGGCCGTCGACGGTGAGATGAGCCGGCCCCGCCGCCAGCTCGGTCGCGTCTGCGCCGGCCTCGAGTTCGCCGACGTGCGCGAGCTGATGAGCGGTGACCTCGGACAGGAGCTGTTCCTCGTCGAGGAGGGCATCCGGCAGGTCGCGCTGTCGGTGGCCACGCAGTACTTCTCCAACTCCCACGAGTTCGACCTGCACAGCCTGCACCTGCTCCCAGGAGATCCCGGGTGAGCGCCGGAGAGCGGGACATCAGATGAGGTTCGACATCCGCTACCGCACCGCGTTCACCTACGAGGACCTGGTGCGCGAGTCGCAGAACGAGCTGCGGGCCTGTCCGACGAGCGACGCCGAACAGGAGCTCATCAGCTACCGCGTGGTCACCTCGCCGAGCGCCAAGGTGTACTCGTTCACCGACTACTGGGGCACCCGGGTCGACGCGTTCGGCCTGCGCCTGCCGCACATCGCGCTCGAGGTGGTGGCCGAGGCGTCGGTCGAGACCCACCGACGGCCGCTGCTGACCGTCGCGCCCCACCTCGACGTGCTGCGCGACGCCGCGCTTCTGCGACGAGCACTGGGAGTACCTCCAGCGCTCGCCCCACGCCGACTGGGGCTCGGGCATCGAGACCGAGGCGGCCCGCCAGCGCGAGATCATCGGCGACGACCTGGTCAGCCTCGTGCTCGGCCTGCACCGGGTCACGGGTGCCCGGCTCAGCTACGCGGTGGGCGCGACCGACGTCGGGCACGCCGGTCGAGGAGGTGTTCGCCCAGCGGCAAGGGCGTGTGCCAGGACTACGCCCACGTCGCGGTGGCGCTGTGTCGCAGCCAGGGCATCCCGGCCCGCTACGTGTCCGGCTACCTGTTCACCCGCGACGACCGCGACCGGCGCGCGACGTCGACGACGGCGACCTCGTGCAACGTGCAGACCCACGCCTGGTTCGAGGCGGCCATCCCCGGCTTCGGCTGGCTGGCCCTCGACCCGACCAACCAGCAGGAGGTGGGTCTGCGCCACGTGAAGATCGGCCACGGCCGCGACTACGACGACGTCCAGCCGTTCCGCGGCGTGTTCGCCGGCTCCACCATGCCCACGGTCGAGCCCCACGTCGAGATCCGGCGCCTGCAGCAGCAGCAACAGTCCCAGCAGTGACGCCTCCGGAACCCGGATCGGTAGGATCGCCGGGTGACCGGTGAAGCCCAGCAGTTCGACATCGTCATCATCGGCGGTGGTCCGGGTGGCTATGCCACCGCGCTCTACGGCGCCTCGGCCGGGCTGTCGATCGCGCTGATCGAGAAGGGCAAGCTGGGCGGGACCTGCCTGAACGTCGGGTGCATCCCGGCCAAGGAGCTGCTCGAGACGGCCGCGGTGCGCCGGGCGGTCGTCGGCGCGGCCACCTTCGGCGTGAACACCGACACGCCCACCATGGACTTCGCCGTGACCCAGGAGCGCAAGCAGAAGGTCGTCGACCAGCTCGTCGGTGGCCTCGGCACCCTGCTCAAGCGGCGCAAGGTCACGATGTTCGACGGTGTGGGCACGCTCGGCCCCGATCACGTCGTGACGGTCTCCGGCGGCGAGTCCGGCGACGTCGAGCTGCGCGGCGACGCCGTCGTGATCGCCTCGGGTTCGGTGCCCCGCACCATCCCCGGCTTCGACGTCGACGGCACCATCGTGTTGACCTCCGACGAGCTGCTGTCGCTGCAGCCGCTCCCCGAGTCGGCCGCGGTCATCGGCGGGGGCGCCATCGGGTGCGAGTTCGCGTCGATGATGACCGACCTCGGCACCAAGGTGACGGTGCTCGAGGCCCTGCCCAAGATCCTGCCCGGCTGCGACGACGACATCACCAAGCTCGTGCTGCGCCAGTTCTCGAAGCGCGGCATCGAGGTCAAGCACCGGTGTCGCCGTCACGGGGCACACGCCCCGCGACGGTGGGGGCACCACGGTGGTGTTCGGCGAAGGCGAGACGCTCGACGTCGACATCGTCGTCGTGTCGGTCGGCCGCCGCCCCTACACCGAGGGTCTGCTGGCGCCGGGCACCGCGGTCGTGATCGACGAGCGCGGCTTCGTGGACGTCGACGAGCTCGGGCCGCACCGCCGAGCCGGGCGTCTACGCGGTCGGCGACGTGATCCCCACGCCCGCGCTCGCCCACGTCGGGTTCGTCGAGGGCATCAACGTCGTCAAGGACGTGCTCGGCGAGGAACCGACCCCGGTCGACTACGGGCGGGTGCCCTGGTGCATCTACTGCTATCCCGAGGTCGCGTTCGTCGGCCTGAGCGAGCAGGCGGCGATCGACGCCGGGCTGAGACGTGGTCACGTCGAGCCACCGCTACATCGGCAACGGTCGGGCTCTGATCCTGGGCGAGCCCGACGGCATGGTCAAGATCATCGCCATCGACCAGGGCGACGGCACCGGGGGCCAGATCGTCGGCGTGCACATGGTCGGCCCGTGGGTCGACCGAGCAGCTGGGCCAGGGCTACCTGGCCGTCAACTGGGAGGCCACCGTCGACGAGGTGGCCGCCTTCATCCAGCCCCATCCGACGTTGAGCGAGCTGTTCGGCGAGAGCGTGCTCGCGCTCACCGGCCGGTCGCTGCACGGCTGACCCCGGAGGAGACCGACCGATGGCCGACATCCAGATGCCCCAGCTGGGCGAGACCGTCACCGAGGGCACCATCACCAAGTGGTTCAAGGCGGTGGGCGACCAGGTCGCCGAGGACGAGGTGCTCTTCGAGGTCTCGACCGACAAGGTCGACTCCGAGGTGCCCTCGCCCGGTCGCCGGCTTCCTGGCCGAGATCAAGGTGCCCGAGGGCGAGACGGTCGACGTGGGCACGGTGCTGGCCGTGGTCACCCCGACGCGCCGGCCGCCGGCACGGCGCCGCGCCGCCGCCTCCGCCGCCGGCCACGGCCGCGGCCGCCCCCGAACCCGAGCCCGCGCCGGTGCGTGCCGCCGCCACCGCCGCCTCCGCCGCCGCCCGGCCGCGTCGCCCCGTCCCCGCCCCCGCCCCGCTCCCGCCGCGACGGCCCGCCGCCGGGCCGGGTCGGGCAAGGTGCTCTCGCCCGTGGTGCGCCGGCTGATCGCCGAGCACGGCCTCGACACCGATGCCATCCGCGGCACCGGCGTCGGTGGTCGCATCACCCGCAGCGACGTGCAGCGGACCATCGAGTCCGGAGCGGGCCGGTCGACGCCCGGCTGCGTCAGGCACGCCGAGTGCGCCGACCTCGACGCGACCGGCCGGACCGGCGCCGAGGTCGGGCTCGGGCGACACGGTCGAGCCGCTCAACAAGATCCGCCGCATCACCGGCGAGCACATGGTCCGCTCCAAGGCGACCTCGCCGCACGCCATGACCGCGGTCGAGGTCGACTTCGAGGCGGTCGAGCGGGTGCGTCGTGGGCACCGCGACGTCGTTCCAGGCCGACCGAGGGCTTCTCGCTCACCTATCTGCCCTTCATCTCCCGCGCCGTCGATCGACGCGCTGCGCGACTTCCCGCACCTCAACGCCACGGTCGGCGACGGCGAGCTGGTCGTGCACAACTACGTGAACCTCGGCCATCGCCGTCGACCTCGACTTCGAGGGGCTGCTGGCGCCGGTGATCCACGACGCCGACGACAAGCGCCTGCGGGCCATCGCCCGCGACATCAACGACCTGGCCACCCGGGCCCGCACGAAGAAGCTGTCGGCCGACGACATCTCGGGCGGCACGTTCACCATCTCGAACTCCGGGCCCTTCGGCACCTTCATGGTGATCCCGGTCATCAACCAGCCCCAGGTGGCGATCCTGTCGACCGACGGCGTCACCCGCAAGCCGGTGGTGGTCGACCGACGCCGACGGCACCGAGGCCATCGCCATCCACTCGGTGGGCATGCTGGCCATGAGCTGGGACCATCGGGCCTTCGACGGCGCCTACGCGGCCGCGTTCCTGCGCGAGGTCAAGTCGATCCTCGAGACCCGCGACTGGGCAGGCCGAGATCTCGTGACGCTCCACGTCCGATGGCTCGGTCGGGTCCGCTACCGGCGACGCAGCACGCCTCTCCAGCACGGCCTCTTCGAACGGGGCACCGACGACTGGCTGCTGCTGCTCCAGCACCCGCCGACCTACACGCTGGGCGTGCGGGCCGACCCGACCCATGTGCTCGTCGACCCGGCCTCCGTCGGAGCCGAGCTGGTGACCGCCGACCGGGGCGGCGACGTGACCTTCCACGGTCCCGGCCAGCTCGTCGGCTATCCGATCCTCAGCCTCCCCGGCAAGCGGGGCGGGGGGATGGCCGACACGGTGGCCTACGTGCACGGCGGTCGAGCAGCTGCTGATCGACGTGCTGGCCGACCTCGGCCTGCCCGACACCGGTCGGCTCGACGGCTACCCCGGGGTGTGGGTCGACCCGAGCGGACCCGCATCCGCGCAAGATCGCAGCCATCGGCGTGCGCCTCACCGGGGTCGCTCGATGCACGGGTTCGCCCTCAACGTGTCGACCCGACCTTTCGCTGGTTCGACCACATCGTGCCCTGTGGCATCGCCGATCTCGGCGTCACCTCCCTCGCGGCCGAAGGGCTCGACGTCTCGATGCACGAGGTGGTCGACGCTGTCGCCGCCCGGGCCACCGAGCGATGGGCGCGGGGCGTCGTGCGACGCGACGCGGCCGATGTCGCCTGGCGCGACGCCTCGATGCCGACGACCCGACCGCCCGGGACGCGGCGGTCCCCGTCGACATCACCGCCCGCAAGCCCGACTGGTTGCGGGCGCCCGCGTCGATGGGACCCGACTACGTGCGCATCAAGGCGCACGATGCGCGAGCCTCGACCTGGTCACGGTGTGCGAGGAGGCGGGCTGCCCCAACATCTTCGACTGCTGGGCCGACGGCACCGCCACCTTCATGTTCAACGGCGAGCGCTGCACCCGCGCCTGCGGCTTCTGCCTGGTCGACACCCGCCGGCCGCTCGCGCCCGACCCGGCCGAGCCCGACCACGTCGCCGAGGCCGTGGCGCGGATGGGGCTGCGGTTCGTCGTGCTCACCGCCGTCGCCCGCGACGACCTCGCCGACGGCGGCGCGGCCGGCTTCGCCGCGACGATCGACGCCATCCGCGCGCCGCCAACCCGGAGCGTCGGCATCGAGGTGCTGATCCCCGACTGCAAGGGCGATCCCGACGCCCTCGACGTGATCTTCGACGCCCGTCCCGACGTGTTGAACCACAACCTCGAGACGGTGGCCCGCCTCCAGCGGACGGTGCGGCCCTCCGCGTCCTACGCCCGCAGCCTGGCGGTGCTGGCCCGGGCCCGGGCAGCCGGGCTGACCACCAAGTCCGGGCTCATGGTCGGGCTGGGGGAGTCGGCCGACGAGCTCGAGGGCGCCCTGGCCGACCTGCACGGGGTCGGCGTGGCGAGCGTGACGATCGGCCAGTACCTGCGCCCTACGGCCCGGCACCTGCCCGTCGCCCGCTGGTGGACCCCCGACGAGATCGGCCGGCTGAAGGACGGTCGGCGAGGCGTCTCGGCATCCCGCACGTCGAGGCGTCGCCGCTCACCCGGTCGAGCTACCACGCCGCGGATCTTCTGTCTCCAGATCTTCTGTCACAATCGTCGACATGATCGACGTGCGACCGCTCAGCCCGACGATCGGCGCCGAGGTGTCGAGCATCGACCTGGGCGAGGCCTGCCCGACGACGCCACCCTCGCCGAGCTCGACAAGGCGTTCATGGACCACAAGGTCCTGTTCTTCCGCGACCAGCACATCACGACCGACCAGCACGTGGCGTTCTGCCGCCGGTTCGGCGAGCTCGAGGTGCACCCGTTCGTCCCGTCCAAGCCCGGCTATCCCGAGGTCGATGGTGCTCACGCACAACGAGAAGCGCCGGGGCACCGAGAACATCTGGCACAGCGACGTCACCTGGCGACAGGAGCCGTCGCTCGGGCTCGATGCTGCGGGCCGTCGAGGTGCCGGACGTCGGCGGCGACACGCTGTTCGCCGACATGGAGGCGGCCTACGACGCGCTGGGCCCGGCGATGAAGGAGCATGCGTCGACGGGCTCGTCGCGGTGCACGACTTCACGCGGGTGTTCGGGTTCGGCAAGTCGCGCCGACGAGCTGGCCGAGCTGCGAGAGAAGTACCCGCCGGCGGAGCACCCGGTGATCCGCACCCACCCCGTCACCGGGCGCAAGTCGATCTACGTGAACGTGGCCTTCACCTCCCACATCGTGGGCCTGCGCCCCGACGAGAGCGCCCAGCTGCTGCGGTTCCTCTACCGGCAGGCGTCGGTGCCCGAGTACCAGTGCCGGTTCCACTGGGCGCCCGACTCGTTCGCGCTGTGGGACAACCGGTGCGTGCAGCACTACGCGGTGAGCGACTACTGGCCCGAGCGGCGGGTCATGGAGCGGGTCACCATCGTCGGCGACCGACCCCGCTGATGCACGCCGAGCGCCTCGGCCGCGTCCGGGCGGCCATGGCCGAGCAGGACGTCGACGTCCTGCTGCTGTCGGTCGGCGCCGACCTGCCCTGGCTGATCGGGTACGAGGCCATGCCGCTCGAGCGGCTGACCATGCTGGTCGTGCCGGCGACGGCGACGCCACGCTGGTCGTGCCCCGGCTCGAGGCGCCCCGGGTGGTCGAGCGGCGCGACCTGTTCGCCATCCGGCCGTGGGACGAGACCGACGACCCGCTCGACCTGGTGGCCGGCCTGGTCGGCCCGGCGCCGGTGGCGGCCATCGGCGACCGCACCTGGGCCCAGTTCCTGGTCGGGCTGCAGCACGCGGATGCCGGCGCACGACGTTCCGGCGGGCCAGCGAGGTCACCGGCCCGCTGCGGGCGGTCAAGGACGCGGCCGAGATCGAGGCGCTGGCCCGGGCCGGCGCCGCGGTCGACCGCATCGCCGCCGAGCTGCAGGCGGGCGAGATCCCGCTGGTCGGGCGCACCGAGGCCGAGGTGTCGGCCGAGCTCGGGCCGCCGCATCCTGGCCGAGGGCCACCACCGGGTGAACTTCGCCATCGTCGGCCGCCGGCGAGAACGCGGCCAGCCCGCACCACGAGGCCGGGCGACCGGGTCATCCGGCGCGGACGAGGTCGTGCTGTGCGACTTCGGCGGCACGATGCTCGACCGACGGCGGCGCCGGCTACTGCTCGGACATCACCCGCTGCGTCTACACCGGCGAGCCGCCGGCCGAGTTCGCCGAGCTCTACGACGTGCTGCACGAGGCCCAGGCCGCCGGCGTCGCGGCCGGCACCGTGGGCCGGCCGGCCGAGGAGGTCGACGCCGCCGCCCGATCGGTCATCGACGACGCCGGCTACGGCGAGTGCTTCATCCACCGCACCGGCCACGGCATCGGCGTCGAGGAGCACGAGGACCCCTACATCGTGGCCGGCAACGCCGAGCCGCTCGTGGCCGGCAACGCCTTCTCGATCGAGCCCGGCATCTACGTGCCCGGGCCGCTGGGGCGCGCGGCTCGAGGACATCGTGGTGGCCACCGACGCCGGGCCCGCGGTCGCTCAACCACGGCCGACCACGGCCTGGTCGCGGTCGACGCCTGACCGCCGGGCGATCCCCGCATGATCGACTTCGACGCCGCCTCGCTGCTGCTGCAGTGGGCGACCGGCGGGCTGCTGTTCCTGTGGGTCACGACCCGCCGCCGCGAGGTCGGGCTCGGCTACGGCTGGCTGATGCGCGGCATCTACCTGGCTGATGGCCGCCGGGCGCCTGGTACGTCGGCACCCAGGTGATCGACGCCGCTGCCGGTGCGCGACGCTGGCGTCGGCCGGCGTCGTGCTGGCCAGCGGCGGTGGCCCTGGCCGTGTCGGTCGTGCGGCGCAAGGCCGGCGTGTCGGGCCAGGTGGCGCTGGCCGAGCAGCGCAGCGCCCGGGTGGCGGCCATGACCGGCATCGACCGGGCGCCGGCCGAACGCGACGTCGACGCCGCGGAGTTCCCGCCCGCGCTCGACCTGATCGCGCCGGTCATCGGCACGATCGGCATCATCGCCGCCGGCGCTCGAACGCCGGCGGGCCCGGCCTGGCTGGCGATCGCCCGGTTCCTGGTCGGCGCCGCCTTCATGGGCGCGGTCACCGACGCCATGCTGCTCGGCCACTGGTACCTGGTGCAGCCCGGCCTGGCCCGGGGCCCGCTGCTCGAGCTGGTGCACGTGGACCGGCTGGCTCTGGCTGCCCGAGGTGGTGCTGCTGCTGGTGCCCGACCGGCATGGTCTCGGTGCTCAACGGCACCATCGACGACAGCTACAACGGCCTGCTCGGCTGGTTCTGGGTGGCCTGCGCGGTCACCACCGATCGGGCTGGTCATCGTGACCCGGCTGGCCCTCAAGGAGCGGTACTACTCGGCCGTGATGGCGGCCACCGGCCTGCTCTACCTGGCCATCCTCACCGCCTTCGGCACCGATCTGGTGGCCCGGGCGCTACTGTCGTGACGTCCTGAGGGGTAGGTCGCATCGGGCAGGACGAGTGCTACGTGCCGTCCCCGCACCCAAGGAGTCGTGCCATGCCCCGAGCCATCTGGAGCGGATCGATCAGCTTCGGGCTCGTGAACATCCCGGTGAAGCTCTACAGCGCCGTGTCCCGCAAGACGGTGCACTTCAACCAGCTCGACGCGCGCACCAGCGCCCGCATCAAGCAGAAGCGGGTGTCGGCCGACGACGGCGCCGAGGTGCCCTACGAGCAGATCGTCAAGGGCTACGAGCTGGCGTCGGGCGCCTACGTGGTCATCACCGACGACGAGCTGGCCGCGCTCGACCCCAAGGCGCTGCGCACGATCGACATCGACGAGTTCGTCGACCTGGCCGAGATCGACCCGATCTTCTACGACAGCGCCTACTACCTGGCGCCCGACAAGGCGGCCAAGCCCTACGCGCTGCTGGCCGAGGCCATGGAGGAGTCGGGCAAGGTCGGCATCGCCCACTTCGTGATGCGCACCAAGCAGTACCTGGCCGCCATCCGCCCGAAGGACGGCGTGCTGCATGCTGTCGACGATGGTCTACGCCGACGAGGTCAACGACGCCGAGCGAGATCCCCGAGCTGGCCGACCTCGACGACGTCGAGCTGCCGCGACAAGGAGCTCGACCATGGCCCGCCAGCTCATCGAGTCGCTGTCGGCCGACTTCGAGCCCGACAAGTTCCAGGACACCTACCGCGAGGCGGTGCTCGAGCTCATCGAGCGCAAGGCCGCCGGCGAGGAGATCGTCGCCGCCCGCCAGCGGCCGTCGAGCCGGACCAGGTCATCGACCTCATGGCCGCGCTCGAGGCGTCGGTGGCCGCGGCCAAGGACGTCGCGCACCCGCCATCCCACGGCCACGGCGTCGAGCAGGCCGAGGCGACGCGACGAGGCCGAGGACGTCGCCGGCCAGCCGGCCAAGAAGGCGGCGGCCAAGAAGGCCGCGGCCAAGAAGGCGCCGGCCAAGAAGGCCGCGGCCAAGAAGGCGACGGCCGCCCGCAAGTCGGCCTAGCGCCCGTGGCCGATGAGCCGCGCCGACCGTCGTCGACATCGACGGCCACGAGCTGAAGCTCACCAACCTCGACAAGGTGCTCTACCCCGAGGTCGGGTTCACCAAGGGCGAGGTCATCGACTACTACGCCCGCATCGCGCCGACGATGCTCACCCACATCGCCGACCGGTGCGTGACGCTTGCGGCGCTACCCGAACGGCGTCGACGAGCAAGTCGTTCTTCGAGAAGCGCTGCCCGTCGCACCGGCCCGACTGGGTCGACGTGGCGCATCGGGCCCGGGCGATCGCAACGGCGACGGTCGAGTACTGCCTGTTCGACGAGCGGGCGGCGCTGGTCTGGGCCGGCCAACCTGGCCGCCCTCGAGCTGCACACGCCGATGGCCCGGGCCGACGACATCGAGTCGCCCGACGATGGTGGTGTTCGACCTCGACCCGGGCGCACCGGCCGGCCATGACCGAGTGCGCCGAGGTGGCGCTCGACATCCGCGACGCCGCTCGACCGGCTCGGACCTCGAGCTGTTCCCCAAGACGTCGGGCTCGAAGGGCCTGCAGCTCTACCTGCCGCTCAACACGCCCCACACCCACGACCACGCCAGCGAGTTCGCCCTGGCCGCTGGCCCAGATGATGGAGAAGCACCACCCCGAGCGGGTCGTCTCCAACATGAAGAAGGAGCTGCGCAAGGGCAAGGTGCTCATCGACTGGAGCCAGAACTCCCGCCACAAGACGACGGTGTGCGCCTACTCGCTGCGGGCCCGGCCCCATCCGACGGTGTCGACGCCGGTCACCTGGGACGAGGTCGAGGCCGCCGCCGACGGCGAGCCGCTGTCGCTTCGAGGCCGCCGAGGTGCTGGCCGGGTCGACGACCTCGGCGACCTGTTCGCCCCGACCGCCACCCTCGAGCAGCAGCTCCCGCCGCCAGCAGCGCTCGACCTGAGTACGTCGCCAGACGCGCTTCCTGCACCGGACCGACGCGATCGCGTCGATCTGGCTGACGCGAAGCGCAGCTCGCGGCTAGCGAGCGACGAAGTACTTGGCCTTGGGGTGGTGCAGGATGATCGCCGAGGTGGTCTGCTCGGGCTGGTACTGGAAGCCGGTCTCCTCGCTGACCTCGATGCCGATGCGGTCGGCGTCGAGCAGCTCGGCGACCTTCTCGTTGTCCTCGAGGTCGGGGCAGGCCGGGTAGCCCCACGAGTAGCGGCCGCCGCGGTACTGCTGGCGGAACAGCCCGGCGAGGGTGGGGCCGTCCTCGTCGGCGAAGCCCCACTCCTCGCGGATGCGGCGGTGCCAGTACTCGGCCAGCGCCTCGGCCATCTCGACGCCGAGGCCGTGCAGCAGCAGGTACTCCTGGTACTTGTTCTCGGCGAAGAGCTCGGCGGTGACGTCGCTGACCCGCTGGCCCATGGTGACGATGTGGAAGGCGACGTAGTCGGGCTCGCCCGACGCCGACCGGCCGGAAGAAGTCGGCGATGCAGAGCCACGGCTCCTTGCTCTGGCGGGGGTAGCGGAAGCGCAGCCACTCGGCGGTGCGGCTCTCGTCCTTCCAGATGACGAGGTCGTCGCCGTCGCCGTTGGCCGCGAAGTAGCCGTAGACGACCTGGGGCACGAGCATGTCGGCGGCCTTGGCCTCGGCGAGCTGCGCCCGCAGGATCGGGCGGATGCGGTCCTTGAACTCGTCGTCGGTCTCGACCGAGCCGTCGGCCGCCTTCTCGGGCCGGAACTGCCACTGGTTGCGGAACAGCGCGGTCTCGTTGATGTAGGCGGCGATGTCGTCGAGCGAGATGCCCTTGACGACCTTCGAGCCGAGGAACGGCGGCACGAAGATCGGGTTGTCGATCTCGACCTCGGGCGAGCGCGCCGGGCGGTCGGCGCGTCGTCGCCCGAGCCGTCGTCGGCGCTGGTCGTCAGGCGCGACGCGACCTTCGACTCGCTCGGCACGCGGCCCCAGGCCGGGTCGTCGGCCTCGCCGGTGCCGCGCTTGAGCTCGCCGAGGCGGTCCATGACGCGCAGGCCCTCGAAGGCGTCCTTGCCGTAGAACAGCCGGCCCTCGTAGACCTCGCGCAGGTCGCGCTCGACGTAGGTGCGCGTCAGCGCGGCGCCGCCGAGCAGCACCGGGATGTCGGCCAGGCCGCGCGCGTTCAGCTCCTCGAGGTTGTCGCGCATGATCAGCGTGCTCTTCACCAGCAGCCCGCTCATGCCGATGGCGTCGGCCTTGACCTCGGCGGCCTTCTCGATCATCTCGGCGATCGCGATCTTGATGCCGAGGTTGTGCACCTCGTAGCCGTTGTTGGTGAGGATGATGTCGACGAGGTTCTTGCCGATGTCGTGCACGTCGCCCTTGACGGTGGCGAGCACGATGCGGCCCTTGCCGCCGCGACTCGTCCTTCTCCATGTGCGGCTCGAGGTAGGCGACCGACGTCTTCATCGTCTCGGCCGACTGCAGCACGAACGGCAGCTGCATCTCGCCGGTGGCGAACAGCTCGCCGACGACCTTCATGCCGGCCAGCAGCACGTCGTTGATGATGTCGAGCGCGGGCGATGCCGCTGGCCATGCGCCTCGTCGAGGTCGGCGTCGAGGCCCTCGCGGTCGCCGTCGATGATGCGCTGCGAGAGGCGCTGCTCGACCGGCCAGTCGGAGCGGTCCTCCTTGACGACCTCGGCCGCGTTCACGTCCGCGAACACGTCGAGCAGCGTCTGCAGCGGGTCGTAGGCGCGGCTCGTCGCCGGCGGCCGGACGGCGGCGGTCGTAGATGAGGTCGAGGCAGACCTCGCGCTGCTCCTCGGGGATCTTGTTGAGCGGCATGATGCGGGCCGCGTGCACGATGGCCGAGTCGAGGCCGGCCTGCGACGCCTCGTGCAGGAACACCGAGTTGAGCACGTGGCGGGCGGCGGGCTTGAGGCCGAAGGACACGTTCGACAGCGCCGAGCGTGGTGTGCACGCCGGGCAGCTCGGCCTTGATGCGGCGGATGGCCTCGATGGTGGCCATGGCGTCGCCGCGCAGGTCGTCGTCGCCGGTCGACAGCGGGAAGGTCAGCGCGTCGAAGATCAGGTCGCCCGGCTCGAGGCCGTAGCGGTCGACGGCGAGGTCGTGGATGCGGTGCGCGACGCGCAGCTTCCACTCGACGTCGCGGGCCTGGCCCTCCTCGTCGATGAGCAGGCAGATGACCGCGGCGCCGTACTCGCGGGCCAGCGTGAACACGCGGTCGAGCCGCGAGCCGGGCGGCCTCGCCGTCCTCGAGGTTGGCCGAGTTGAGGATGGCCCGGCCGCCGAGCCACTGCAGGCCGGCCTCCATGACCTGGGGCTCGGTCGAGTCGAGCACGAGCGGCACGCTGCGACTGGGTGGCGAAGCGCGACGCGACCTCGTCCATGTCGGCGGTGCCGTCGCGGCCGACGTAGTCGACGCACACGTCGAGGACGTGGGAGCCCTCCTTGACCTGGTCCTTGGCCATGGCGACGGTGGTGTCCCAGTCGCCGTCGAGCATCGCCTCGCGGAACTTCTTCGAGCCGTTGGCGTTGGTGCGCTCGCCGATGATCAGGAACGACGTGTCCTGGTGGAACGGCACCAGCGAGTAGATCGAGGTGGCGCCGGCCTCGTGGCACGGGGTGGCGGGGCGGCCGCTCGAGGTCGCGGCAGGTGTCGACCACGGCGGCCGAGGTGCTCGGGCGTGGTGCCGCAGCAGCCGCCGATGACGTCGACGCCGAGCTCGGTGATGAAGCGCCGGTGGTGCTCGGCGAGCTCCTCGGGGCGTGAGGTCGTAGTGCATGTGGCCGTCGACCACCGACGGCAGGCCGGCGTTGGGGATGCACGAGATCGGGCATGCGGGCGTGCTGGGACAGGTAGCGGAGGTGCTCGCCCATCTCGACCGGGCCGGTGGCGCAGTTGATGCCGATGACGTCGGGCCGCATCGGCGTCGAGCGCGGCACAGCGCGGCGGCGATCTCGGTGCCGGGCAGCATGCGGCCGGTGAGCTCGATGGTGACCTGCACCTGCAGCGGCACCTCGCGGCCGACGGCGGCCATGGCCCGCCGGGCGCCGATCATGGCGGCCTTGACCGACAGCAGGTCGAACTGCGTCTCGATGATGAAGCAGGTCGACGCCGCCCTCGAGCAGGCCCGCGGGCCTGCACCTCGAACTGGTCGCGCAGCGTCGGCGAAGCGGATCTGGCCGAGCGACGGGAACTTGGTGCCCGGGCCGATCGAGCCGGCGACGAACCGGGGACGGTCGGGGGTGGCGAAGCTCGTCGGCCGCCGCGCGGGCGATGCGGGCGCGCGGCGAGGTTGATCTCGTGGGCCCGGTCGGCGAGGCCGTACTCGCCGAGCGGCGCCGGCAGACCGCCGAAGGTGTCGGTCTCGATGACGTCGACGCCGACCTCGAAGTAGCGGGCGTGCAGCTCGGCGATGACGTCGGGCCGGGTGACGCACGAGCATCTCGTTGCAGCCCTCGAGCGCCTCGCCGCCGAAGTCGTCGGCGGTGAGGCCGCGCTGCTGGATGCCGGTGCCGATCGCGCCGTCGTAGATGACGACCCGTTCGGCGACGGCGTCGAGGAAGCTGGCCATCGAGCTCAGGCTACCGGCTGCCTAGTGTGGCGCCGATGAAGATCTACACGCGCAAGGGCGACGACGGCACCACCGGCCTGCTCTTCGGCGGTCGGGTGGCCGAAGGACGGGCCCGCGCCCCAGGCCTACGGCAGCGTCGACGAGGCGCAGGCCGCCATCGGCGTGGCCCGGGCCGAGGTGCGGCCGATCCCGACGAGAGCCCCGGCGAGCTGGCCGACATCCTCCTCGGCATCGAGCGCGACCTCTGGGTCGCTGATGGCCGAGCTGGCCACCGACCCGGCCAACCGCGACAAGCTCACCGACGGGCAGAGCCTGGTCACCGCCGAGATGGTGGCGACCCTCGAGGAGCTCATCGACGAGGTCAGCGCCAGCTTCGAGCCGCCCACCGAGTTCGTGGTGCCCGGCGAGACCCGAGGCGGCGGCCGCGCTCGACGTCGCCCGCACCGTCGTGCGCCGGGCCGAGCGCGACGCCATCGGCGCGGCCGTCGACGGCTCGCAGTGCCTGCCGTACCTGAACCGCCTGTCCGACCTGCTGTGGACGCTGGCCCGCTGGCAGGAGGGCACGTCGCTGGACCACGCGCTCGGTCCGCTCGGCCGTCGAGCCAGGAGCCTGACCATGGCGCATCGAGATCGCCCTCGGCTCGCAGAGGTGCCCGCCGGCCGCGACGATGGTCGCGCGTGGGGCGTGGCCGCCGACGACATCGGCGGCGGCGCCGGCGGCGGCTCGACGTCGACGCCCGGCTACGCCGCCGCCCGCGGGCTTCACGGGCCAAGGTGGGCCAGACGCTCGCCGTCGCCCGGTGCCGACGACCGGGCCCGCGCGTCGCTGGTCGTCGGCCTCGGGCCGTCGCGGCGAGTCTCGGTCCGACCCGGTGCGCCGGGCCGGCGGCCGCGGTGGCCCGGGCCGGCCGTCGCGACCGGGTCGTCGCGGTGCGCCTGCTCGACGCGGTGGCCGAGCCGGCGCGGCGCCCGGCCGCGGCGCAGGCGCTGGCCGAGGGCATCGTGCTCGGCTGCGTACCGGTTCGCGACCTACAAGTCCGAGCCCGAGCCGGTGCCGGCTCGAGCAGGTCGTGGTGGTCGGCGGCGGCGGCGCGCGGCTGGCGCGACGCGCTCGAGCTCGGGGCCCGCATCGCCGACGGGCGTCGGCTCTGGCCCGCGACCTGGTCAACACCCCCGGCGGCGACCTCACGCCCGCGAAGCTGGCCGACGCCGCCGACCGAGATCGCCGACGCGCGAGGGCCTCGAGGTCTCGGTCCTCGACGACGAAGGCGATCGTCGAGGCCGGCCTCGGTGGTCTGCTCGGCGTGAACCGGGGCTCGACCCAGCCGGCCGCGCTTCATCGAGCTGGCCTACGTCCCGGCCGGTCGCCCCGAGGCTCGCTGGCGCTGGTCGGCAAGGGCATCACCTTCGACTCGGGCGGCCTGTCGCTCAAGACCGCGGCAGGGCATGACCACCATGAAGGACGACATGGGCGGCGCGGCCGCCATCCTCGGCGCGATGTCGGTGATCCGGGCGGTCGAGCCCAAGGTCGCGGTGCGCGCCTACATCCCCGCCACCGACAACATGACCGGAGGCGACGCGACCCGCGTCGGCGACGTGCTGCGCATCCGCAACGGCAAGACGGTCGAGGTGCTCAACACCGACGCCGAGGGCCGGCTGGTGCTGGCCGACGGGCTGTCGATGGCCAGCGAGGCCGAGCCCGACGCCATCGTCGACCTGGCCACCCTCACCGGCGCGGTCGAGGTCGCGCTCGGCGGCGCGGTGGCCGGGCTGTTCGGCAACCACGACGGCGTGGACGGCCCAGGTGGCTGACGCGGCCGACCGGTCGGGCGAGCGGGTGTGGCAGCTGCCGCTGATCGAGCGAGTACCGGCCGTGGCTCGACTCCGAGGTGGCCGACCTGAAGAACATCGGCAAGCCGGGCCAGGCCGGCGCCATCCTCGCCGCCCTGTTCCTGCGCGAGTTCGTGGGCGAGGGCATCCCGTGGGTCCACCTCGACATCGCCGGCACCGCCTGGAGCGACGCCGACGACCTCGACCTGACCAAGGGCGGCACCGGCTGGGGCGTGCGCCTGCTGGTCGAGCTGGCCCGCACCTTCCGCCGACCCGCCCGCGTTCAGGCCGTCGCGGCCCGGCCGTGCCGTTCGACCGCCCAGCGACCGCGTCGTGGGCCATGGCCGGGTGGAACCGCCACCGGTGGAGCTGGCGTTCGGTGGCGGCCGGGTCCTCGCCCAGCTCGAGCAGGGTGAGGGCGAGCTGCTCGGCCCGCTCGCGCAGCTGCGTCGACGTCGACCGCCGCGGGGCGCGACTCGGTCCAGTGCCCGGTGCTCGGCCTGGATGGCGTCGGGCAAGCCGCTCGAGCTGGGCCCGGGTGAGCGGCGGGAGCGTGCGGCGCACGGCCAACTCGGTGGGGGACTGCCAGCGGGCGGCGCCGAACCGGCACACCCGCTCGAGGCTGCGCATGAACGGGCTCTGGCGGCCGCCGCGCATGCCGACGCCGAGCGCCCGGGCCGTGTCGGGCAGGTCGAGCACGAAGCCGTCGGGCTCGCGCTCGAGGTCGTCGGCCAGCCGCCGCAGCAGCCACACCGTCGACGGGCCGAGGATGCCGAGCCAGAAGTGCTCGACGTAGGCCGACCGGGGATCGTGGCCGAGCTCGTCGATCACCGGGTCGGGCCAGGCCGTGACGGCCAGCCGGTCGGTCGGGAACTTCGGGTCGGCGACCGTGGACGCCGGTTCGGTCAGGGTCGGTTCGGTCAGGGTCGGTTCGGTCAGCATGTCCGCTCCTCATGCTCTAGGTATCTTTCCGCCATTTTCAGTACTCACGATGCCCTTCCCGCTGCAGCATGTCAACAGTCGGTACGATCGGGTGGATGACGGGGGAGTCTTGGCGCGTGCTCGTGACCGGCGCGACCGGACGGATCGGGTTCCCGATCGCGCGGGGAGCTGGCCCGCGACCACGTCGTGTACGGGCTGTCCCGGTGCAGCCATCCGGGCGACGAGGCGCGTCTGCGCGCGGCGGGCATCGAGCCGATCGTCGGCGACGTCGCCGACATCGACCTGAGCGACCTGAGCGACCTGCCGGATGGCCTCTCGCACGTCTTCCACGCGGCGGCCGCGATCGGAGCCGACGCGGCCTCGGACTGGCGCCGGCAGTTCGAGGTGAACGCGCAAGCCACCGGCCGACTCATCGCCGCCTGCCGCGGGGTCCGCGGGTTCGTCGTCTGCTCGTCCGGTTCGACCTACGCGTACCAGGGACGTCGACCGTTGCGTGAGTCGGATCCGCCGGGCGTGCATCTCGGGACCTACAGCCTCTCGAAGATCGCGGCCGAGGCCGTCGCCCGGTTCGCGTCGGTGGAGCACGGGGTGCCGGTCACGATCATCCGGATCTTCTCCACCTACGGACCGCTCGGTGGCGCCCCTGCCGATCGGCTCCGTCGCATCCGCGCCGGCCGGGAGATCGTCCTGCACCCCGACGCGCCCAACAACTACAACCCGATCTACGAGGACGACTACGTGCGGCTCGGGATCCGGGCCATGGAGGTCTCGACCGTTCCTCCGCTGGTCGTGAACTGGGCGGGCAGCGAGACGGTGAGCGCCGAGGACTACTGCACCTATCTCGGCGACCTCGTCGGGAAGGACGTCGTGGTCCGCTACGACGCCTCGGCGCCTTGGCCGCTCTGGCCCGACGTCACCTACATGCACGAGATCCTCGGTCGTACGGAGGTGCCGTGGCGCGACGGCATGCGCCGCATGGCCGAATCGCTGGTCGACTAGGCGTCCGGCGCGATCTCGGAACCCGCCGCGAACACCCCCCGATGATCGTCGTGGTACCCCACTCCTCGAGTCCATCGGTACTCCCGGACCGTGGTCGACACCTGGACCCAGTAGTCCTCAGACCAGAGCGCTCGGCTCTTTTCCTGGGTCTCGAGGTGCTCAGGATCGTTGCGCCAGCGATCGAGCGCGTCGAGCGAGTCGAAGCGGACGACGATCATCTCCTCCCCGCCCTCGTCCGTGTAGGCGTTGTAGGAGATGAAGCCAGGGATCGACGAGACGATCTCCTGCATGCGCTCAGATGTCCGTCGATAGTCGTCGACATCGATGTCCGCACGGTCCCTGCCCCCGAACAGCACCACGACCACGGCAGTCACCCCAGCCCCGTCTCGACCTTCGCGGCCGACGGTACTCCTGCCGGTCCGAATGTGCCTCGGAATGGCTACGTTGGCCGGCGATGAGCAACGAGCCCGACGCCGTGGACGACGCCCGCACGCTGGTCGCCAGCGGCGCGCCGCGTCGTCGTGCTGACCGGCGCCGGGCATCTCGACCGACAGCGGCATCCCCGACTTCCGCGGCCCGAACGGGCGTGTGGACCAAGAACCCGAAGGCCGAGCGCACCTCGAACATCGAGTACTACGTCGCCGATCCCGAGGTGCGCCGGCTGGCCTGGCAGGGACGGCTCGACTGGATGGCCGAGCCGCGCGAGCCGAACGACGGGCACCGGGCCGCTGGTCGAGCTCGAGCGCCGCGGCGTGCTCGACACCCTCGTCACCCAGAACATCGACGGGCTGCACCAGGCGGCCGGGCAGCGACCCGGCCAAGGTGGTCGAGATCCACGGCACCATCCGCGAGGTCGTCTGCCTGAGCTGCGGCGAGCGGTCGCCCGATGGACGCGACCCTCGAGCGGGTCCGGGCCGGCGAGGACGATCCGGCCTGCCTGGACGTGCGGCGGCATGCTGAAGTCGGCCACCATCTCGTTCGGCCAGAGCCTGGTCGAGGACGACCTCGACCGGGCCTTCGAGGCGGCCGCGGCGTGCGACCTGCTGCTGGCCGTCGGGTCGACGCTCAGCGTCTACCCGGTGGCCGCCCTGGTGCCGACCGCCCAGCGGGCGGGGGCCCGGATCGTCATCGTGAACGCCGAGCCCACCGAGATGGACGACCTGGCCGACGTCGTGCTGCGGGGCTCGATCAGCGAGATCCTGCCGGCCTGATCGTCGGCCGGCCGTCGACCGGCCGGAATAGCCCGCTGGCCGGATTGTTGACCTCGTCGGTAGCCTTTTCACGGGCTGCCACGAGATCGATCGAGAGGCACCTGATGGCCACGCTTCCGAGACCTGCTCAAGCAGACCAAGGCCGAGATCCGCGAGGTCGACACCGCGACGGCCGACGAGCTGCGCGCACCGCGCCGGGCACCGTCGTGCTCGACGTCCGCGAGCCCGACGAGTACGAGCAGGGCGCCATCCCCGGCTCGATCCACATCCCCCGCGGGCAACCTCGAGAGCAACATCGAGGGCCGGGTGCCCGACCACGACACCCCGCTCGTCGTCATCTGCGCCGGCGGCGTCCGCTCGGCGTTCGCGGCCAAGACGCTCGGCGAGCTCGGCTACACCGACGTCGTCTCGGTGGCCGGCGGCTTCAACCAGTGGAAGGACGAGGGCCGCGAGTGGCGGGCGCCCCGCACGCTCGAGCCCCGAGCAGCGCAACCGCTACCAGCGCCACCTGCTGCTGCCCGAGGTGGGCGAGGAGGGCCAGCTCAAGCTGCTCGACGCCAAGGTGCTGCTGCTCGGCGCCGGCGGCCTCGGCTCGCCGGCCGCGCTCTACCTCGCCGCCGCCGGCGTCGGCACCATCGGCATCATCGACATGGACGTCGTCGACGACTCGAACCTGCAGCGCCAGATCCTCCACAACATCGACCGCATCGGCGACCGCAAGGTCGACTCGGCCAAGAAGACGCTCACCGCGCTCAACCCCGACGTCAACGTGGTCACCCACGACGTGCGCCTCGGCGCCGACAACGTCATGCAGATCCTCGACGGGCTACGACCTCGTCGTCGACGGCACCGACAACTTCCCGACCCGCTACCTGGTCAACGACGCCTCGGTGAAGCTCGGCATCCCGGTCGTGCACGGCTCGATCTTCCGCTTCGAGGGCATGGTCACCGTGTTCGACCCCACGCAGCGGCCCCACCTACCGCGACATGGTGCCCGAGCCGCCGCCGGCCGAGCTGGCGCCGTCGTGCGCCGAGGCCGGCGTGCTCGGCGTGCTGCCCGGCATCGTCGGCTCGATCCAGGCCCTCGAGGCCATCAAGCTCATCCTCGGCCTGGGCGACCCGCTGATCGGTCGGCTGCTGGCCTTCGACTCGCTCGAGCAGGACTTCCGCACCTACAAGGTGCAGCGTCGACCCGGCCAACGAGATCACCTGGGAGAACCGCGACCGCATCGTCGTGGCCGAGCTCGACGGGCTGTGCATGCCGCACCCGCTGCAGGCCCCGGCGTAGATTCTCCGGGCCGGCCCGTAGCCCGGCGCTAGATTCGGCATCCGCCGCCTGATCCGCCGCTTCGCCGCAACAGAACCCGCTGCCCGAAGGGGCCCTCCCCGTCGCCGTCGGCCTGGTCATCAACGGCGTCGCCACCTATGCCTTCCTCGGCATCGCCGCCGCACGCTGAGCGCCGGCGACCTACAGCGCGGTCGGCGTGTTCTGGGCGCTGCTGTTCGCCGTCGGCAACGGCATCATGCAGCCCCTCGAGCAGGAGGTGGCCCGGGCCGTGTCGGCCCGCCGGGCGCCGGGCTCGGGTCCGGGCCCGGTCATCCGCCGGGCCGGCGTCATCGGTGCTGCTGTTCTCGGCTGTTGGTCGTCGATCGGCATCGTGGTGCTCCACCGGCTGTTCGAGGGCTGGTTCGACCACGACCCGGTGCTCGCGTTCGCGTTCGTCATCGGCCTCGGTCGGCTTCTGCGTCGGTCACCTGACCCGCGGCACGCTCTCGTCGAACCAACGGTTCCGCACCTACGGCCTGTTCTTCAGCGTCGACGGCCTGTCCCGGGTCGCGCTGGCCGTCGTGCTCGGCGTCATCGGGGTCACCGCCGCCGGGCCCGTACGGGCTCGCTCATGGCCATCACCCCCTTCATCGGCGTCGCCGTCGCCCTCTGGCGCCAGCACGGGCCTGCTCGAGCCGGGCCCGACGGCGCCGTGGGCGCGAGCTCACCCGCAACCTCGGCTGGCTGCTGCATCGGCACCATCTCGATCTCGCTGATCGTGCAGGGCGGCACCATCGCGGTCGGACCATCCTGGCCGGCCAGCGACCAGCAGGGCGCGGCCGGGCAGTTCCTCAACGGCCTCCAGACGGCGCGCATCCCGCTGTTCCTCTTCCAGGCCATCCTGGCCTCGCTGCTGCCCAAGCTGTCGCGCTGAGCCGAGACCGGGCGGCTACGACGACGTTCACCGGTCGGGCTGCGCCGGCTGGTGCTCGCCATCCTCGGGCTCGGCGTGGTCACGATGCTGGGCGCGGCCGTGCTCGGACCGACCGTCATCCGCATCGTGTTCGGCCCCGAGTCGGCCCTCACCGGTCGGGACCTGGCCCTGCTGGCGGCGGCCTACATCCTGATCATGGCCACCATCTGCGTCGACCAGGGCCTGATCGCCCTCGACGCCCACAGCCGCATGGCCATCGGCTGGTTCCTGGCCCTGCTCGTGTTCATCGGGCGTCACCGCGCTCGGCTCCGAGCTGTTCCTGCGGGTCGAGCTCGGACTGCTGCAGCGCGTCGGTGTTCGCCTTCGTCTGGATGGTCATCGTGCCTGTGGAGCCGGACTGCGCCGGCACCGCCAGGTGCACGAGGTCGACCTGGCCGAGACCCTCGCCGACCTGCCACTCGAGTAGTGAGCGGGGGCACTACCCTCGCATCCCCATGCGCCGACTCGTCATCGCGGTCGTGCTGGCGGTGCTGGCGGCGGCCTCGCCGGTCGCCGCCGCCGCGACCCCCTCCACGACGCCGCCCGCCGCCGGGACCGCGTTCGCGACACCGAGGCCCTTCGCCGTCCCCGAGGTGGCGACCTACACCTTCGGCCAGCAGCCGCTGGCCGACGTGCAAGCGGCCGCGAACACCCAGACGAAGTGCGGCGGACTGAGCAACAACATGCTGGCCACGATGATGCTGGCGCCCACCTTCCCCGAGACCGGCGCGTCGGGATCGCTGGCGCCGTCGCCGATGACGCTCAGCCGCTACGACACGGCGAGCGGGCTCTACGCGTTCGGCAACCCGTCGACGACCTATCCGAAGGCGTTCTGGAACCCCGGGGTGGGGGCGTGGCAGTTCGACTCGGCCGGGGGCTGGGCGCTGTCGACCGCCCAGGAGATCAGCACCAACTCCGCCGCCGCCAAGGTGGCCGACGTGATCGCCGGCCGCTGGTGCGCGGACACCGCCGATGCGGCCAACCCGGTGGCCCGTCGTGCGAACGCGTGGAACCCCTGGCACGGATGCGGCACGAACGGGGTCACCTGCGAGGCGATCTACCAGACGATCTACAGCGCCACGACGCTCCACGTGAGCACCGACTCGAGCGTGACCCGCCTCGGCGGGGCCGTGGTCCGCTCGTGCCAGCTCAACGGTGGGGCGCCGACCTCGTGCACCAGGGTCGACCCGAGCCTGGCCCAGGGCGACGACGCCTTCGCCACGCCCGGCTTCGGGCCGTCGCCGATCTCCGCCCCCTTCTACGACCTCGTGTCGGGGTCGACCGAGTACCGGGTCTGGCTCAGCAACGACACCGGCTACCAGGTGACCGTGTGGGCCTCGTTGCCCCTCGGGTCGAACGCCCGCACCAGCCTCACGTGGGGCACGGGCCCGGTGCTGTGCGACCTGGTGTCGCAGAACGGGTGCGCCTGGACAGGGTGGCAGGCGTTTCCGCAGAAATGGTACGGACATCCCACCGTGGCGACCAACGCCGACGGCCGGCTGGAGATGTTCGCCACCGGCTTCGACGGCGTCGTCTACCACTCTTGGCAGACGTCGCCCAACGGCATCTGGTCGCCGTGGAAGGCGCTTCCCGGTCTCACGACCGCCCGCAGCGTCGCGGCCGTCCGGGGCGTGGGCGACAAGCTGGTGGCCACGGCGCGGTTGGCCGACGGAACGGTGTCGGTGAGCTCGTACTCGGGGACGGCCTGGTCGGCGTGGTCGAGCATCGGTGGCACCGTGTCCGGAGGGCTGAGTCCCGTGACCAACCCCGAGGGCCGCGCCGAGGTCTTCGCCATCACCACCGCCGGGCGCGTCGTGCACGCGTGGCAGACCAGCACCGGCCACTGGTCGGGTTGGGCGTCGCTCGGCGGGCCCACGGGGCCCACCGCGCTCGACGTGGTCACGAACGGCGCCGGGCGGCTCGAGGTCTTCCTCGTCGCCGGCTGGGCCACGATCTACCACGCCTGGCAGCTCGGCTCCGGAGGCTGGAGCGGATGGGCGCAGCTCGGGGGCAACGTCTCGGGTGGCGTGTCGGTCGCCACCAACGCCACCGGGCGGCTGGAGGTGTTCTACCGGGGCCCCGACGGCGCGCTGTGGCACCTCTGGCAGGGGCCGACCCTGACCTGGTCGGCGCCGGCGTCGCTCGGCGGCACGCTGGTCGGCTCGCCGGTCGCCGACCGCAACGCCGACGGTCGCCTCGAGGTGTTCGCCCCGTTGGCCAAACGGGTGCCGGGCCACATCTGGCAGAAGAGCCCGAGCGGCGCCTGGTCGGGCTGGGCCTCGTTGCACGGTCCGGCCGCCGCCGCCCTGGCGGCCACGCCCCAGGCCGACGGCCATCTGATCGTGTTCGACACCGGCCTCGACACGGTGATCTACCGGAACCTCCAGCTCGCC
Source organism: uncultured Microthrixaceae bacterium (assembly GCA_963776435.1). Classification (GTDB taxonomy): domain Bacteria; phylum Actinomycetota; class Acidimicrobiia; order Acidimicrobiales; family Acidimicrobilacustridaceae; genus UBA4742. Next base: position 733,112 of record CAVZMK010000010.1, on the reverse strand, counting down.
TGACGACCGCACCGCCGTTGGCGGCGCGACGCTCACGGCTCGCCGGACGGGGCGCTCTGATAGACCACTGCCCATGAAAGGCCTGATCCTCTCGGGGGGCGCCGGGACGCGACTGCGGCCGATCACGCATACGAGCGCCAAGCAACTCGTGCCGGTGGCCAACAAGCCGATCCTCTTCTACGGGATCGAGGACATGGTCGCCACCGGCATCACCGACATCGGCATCGTGGTCGGTGACACGCGCGACGAGGTGATGGCCGCGGTGGGGGACGGCTCCCGGTTCGGCGCCGAGATCACCTTCATCTCCCAGGACGAGCCGCTCGGACTGGCCCACTGCGTGCTGATCGCCGAGCGGTTCCTCGGCGACGACGACTTCGTCATGTACCTGGGCGACAACATGCTCGAGCAGCGCCTCGTCGACTTCGTCGAGCCGTTCGAGGCGGCGCGGCGGGCGTCGGCCCGCCCCGAACTCGGGTCCTCCACGACGCCGCCGACGGCACAGATCCTCCTGGCCGAGGTCGACGACCCGCGCTCGTTCGGCGTGGCGGCCATCGACGCGTCGGGCCACGTCACGCGCCTCGTCGAGAAGCCCACCGACCCGCCGTCGAACCTCGCCCTCGCCGGCGTGTACCTCTTCGATCCGACGATCCACAAAGCGGTGCGGTCGATCCAACCCTCGAGCCGGGGTGAGCTCGAGATCACCGACGCCATCCAGTGGCTGGTCGACCAGGGCTACCGGGTACGCCACGAGGTGTTGCGCGGGTGGTGGATCGACACCGGCAAGAAGGACCCGTTGCTCGACTGCAACCGGCTCGTGCTCGACAAGATCCAGGGCCGGATCGACGGCGAGCTCGACGCCAACTCGCGGGTCGACAACCGAGTGGTCATCGAGCGCGGGGCCCGGTTGGAGTCGTCGATCGTGCGGGGTCCGGCGATCATCGGCGAGGACACGGTCCTGCGGAACGCGTATGTCGGTCCCTATACCTCCGTGTACCACGACTGCGAGATCGTCGACGCCGAGATCGAGTACTCGGTGGTGCTCGAGCACAGCCGGATCCTTGGCATCAGCGGCATCCAGGACTCGCTGATCGGCAAGGAGGTCGTCGTCCACCGCACGGGCACGCGACCACGGGCCACGCGGCTCATGCTGGGCGACCACTCGATGGTCGATCTCGACTGATCTCCCGACCGAGTTGTCGGGCGCGACGCCTTCAGGACTCGGCGGCACGCGCCGATGGACAGCGGGTGCATCGATCCATCCGGGCGCTGACCGCGCTGGTCGTCACCGTCGGCCTGGTGGCGGGCTCGGCGCTCGCCGCCGGGGCCACGACGGCGACCGGCCCTGACGTCTCGAGCTGGAACCATCCGGGCGGCGTGGCCATCAACTGGAACGCGGTGCGGGCCGCCGGTCACACCTTCGCCTTCGTCAAGGCCACGCAGGGCCCGTCCGTCACGGGCGGCAGCTTCTACACCAACCCGTACTACGCGGCCGACAGCGCCGGCGCGAGGGCGGCCGGGCTCTTCGTCGGTGCCTATGACTTCGCCGTGCCGGCCCTTCCGCTGACGACCGCCGCGCTGCAGGCCCGGGCGTTCGTCTCGGTGGTGGGTTCGCTCCACGGCACCACGTCGTTGCCGCCCGTGCTCGACCTCGAGCAGACGGGCGGGTTGTCGGTCACCAACCTGCGGTCGTGGGTGCAGTCGTGGCTCACCGAGACCCAGCGGCTCACCGGGCGCACGCCGATGATCTACACGAGCCCGAACTTCTGGAAGACCGCGATGGGCAACACCTCGGCCATGTCCGGCTACCACCTGTGGCTGGCCAGCTGGACCACGGCCAAGACCCCAGGCGTGCTGCCCGGTGGGTGGAGCACGTGGTCGATGTGGCAGTACACCGACGCGGCCAAGGTCGCCGGCATCAGCGGCACGGTCGACCTGAACCGCTACTGCTGCACGACGTCCAACCTGGCGGCGCTGGCCGACGGTCGCAACGACCGCAGCGCCAGCAACCCGTTCGGGACCTTCGACGGCGCCACCCGCGCGCCCGGCACGATGACCGTCACCGGTTGGGCGATCGACCCCGACACCGAGCGCGCCGCTCCAGGTGGACGTGTGGGTGGACGGGAAGTTTGCAGAGCACGGCGTGACGGGCGTCAGCCGACCCGACGTCGCCACGGCCTACCCGGGCTGGGGCACCGACCGGGGCTACTCGATCACGGTGCCCGTCGCCGCGGGCAACCACACCGTGTGCACCTACGGGATCAACCAACTGGTCGGGACGTCCAACTCGAAGCTCGGTTGCCGCACGGTGTCAGGCGATCCGATCGGTGCGTTGCAGTCGCTCACGCCCATCCCAGGTGGGATCCGCGTGCAGGGTTGGGTCGCCGACCCGGACTCGGCCGACCCGGCCACGGCCCACATCTACGTCGACGGCAAGTACCGGATGGCGGTGACCGGGAAGCCGCAGTCGTTCTCCGTCGCGATCGGCGCGATGGCGGATGGCCTCCACACCTTCTGCGAGTACGGCGTCGACAACCAGCACCTCGACCCGAGCCCGAAGCTCGGCTGCATGTCGATCACCGTCGCCGGGCGCGCCGTTCGGCCACTTCGAGGCGGCCGTCGCCGTCGAGGGTGGGATCGAGGTCTCGGGATGGGCGATCGACCCCGACACGTCCCAGCCGATCGAGGTCGACTTGTACGTCGACGGGGTGTGGAACGCCTCGTCGACCGCCGGGTCCGACCGCCCGGACGTGGGGGCGGCCTTCGCGCTGTCGGGCCCGCTCCACGGCTTCGACGACACGCTGTCGCTGCCGCCCGGTCCCCACGAGGTGTGCGCGTACGCGATCAACACCGGCCTGGGTGCGTCCAACAAGAGTCTCGGCTGCAAGACGGCTGGCTGAGCTTGGGTAACGTCTCGGGGTCCGCCCCGAGCCGGAGGAACCCACCCCCATGCCCACCGTCACAGCGTCCGACGTCATCCGAGGCGTCTTCCTCGTCGATCCGGACATCCACGGCGACGAGCGCGGCTACTTCGTCGAGACCTACCGCCGGGAGTGGTTCCCCCAGGGACGCGAGATGATCCAAGGGAACCGGGGCGACCGACAGGCCGGATCGGTCGTCGGTCTGCATTACCACCTGCACCAGGCCGACTACTGGTACGTGCCGTTCGGCACCGCCCGGGTCGTGCTGCACGACCTCCGCCAAGGCTCGCCCACCGACACGGCCACCCTGACCGTCGACCTCGGGCGCCAGCCCGACGGCACCCACTCGCACCGTGGCGTGTTCATCCCGCCGGGTGTCGCCCACGGATTCGCGGCGCTCACCGACATGACCATCACCTACCTGGTCGACAGCTACTACAACCCGGCCGACGAGCGCGGCGTGGCCTGGGACGATCCGGCGGTGCAGGCCGACTGGGGTGTCACCGAGCCCATCCTGTCGGCGCGCGACCAGGCGAACCCGCGTCGCGCCGAGATCGAGCCGATGTGGCAGCCCCACTTCGGGCTCCGACCGTGAAGCTGCTCGTCACCGGCGGCGCCGGGTTCATCGGGTCGAACTACGTGCGCCACGTGCTGGCCAACACCGACGACGAGGTCACCGTGTTCGACTCGCTCACCTACGCCGGCAACCTCTCGACGCTGCGCGACGTCGACGACGAGCCCGCGCTACCAGTTCGTCAAGGGCAACATCGGCGACCGGCTCGACCCTCGAGGAGGCGATGGCCGGCCACGACGCGGTCGTGCACTTCGCCGCCGAGAGCCACGTCGACCGGTCGATCGTCGGTCCCGACGACTTCGTCAACACCAACTGCTTCGGCACCAACGTGGTGATGGACACCGCCCGCCACCTCGAGATCGGCCGGGTGGTCCACATCGGCACCGACGAGGTCTACGGCTCGGTCGAGGTCGGGCTCGTCGAAGGAGACCGACCCGCTCGAGCCGCGCTCGCCCTACTCGGCGTCGAAGGCCGGCTCCGACCTCATCGCCCTGTCCTACCACTCGACCTACGGCACTGCCGGTCACGCGTGACCCGCTGCACCAACAACTTCGGGCCCTACCAGTACCCCGAGAAGGCCATCCCGCTGTTCACCACCAACCTGCTCGACGGCCAGAAGATCCCGCTCTACGGCGACGGGCTCAACGAGCGCGACTGGCTCTACGTCGACGACCACTGCGCCGGCGTCCACCTCGTGCTGAACGAGGGCGCGCCGGGCGAGATCTACAACATCGGCGCCGGCAACGAGACGCCCAACCGGGTGCTGGTCGACAAGCTGCTCGCGCTCCTCGGCGCGGGCGAGGAGATGATCGACTACGTCGACCGACCGGCTCGGCCACGACCGGCGCTACTCGGTCGACATCGCCAAGATCACCGCGCTCGGCTGGAGCCAGGCAGCGCTCGCTCGACGAGGCGCTCGAGGAGACCGTGGCGTGGTACCGCGACAACCGGTGGTGGTGGGAACCGCTCAAGGGCGTCGATGCAGCGAGTCCTCATCACGGGAGCCGGCGGGCAGGTCGGGCGCGAGCTGGTCGGCGTCTTCGCCGACCACGACGTCATCGCCGTCGACCACCACCACGCTCGACGTGGCCGACCGCGACGCCGTGCTCGGCGCGGTCACGTCGATCCGCGCCCGACGTCATCGTCAACAGCGCGGCCTACACCGCGGTCGACGCCTGCGAGACCGAGACCGACACGGCCTGGGCCGTCAACGCGCTGGCGGTGCGCCACCTCGCCGACGGGGCCCGCCGGGTGGGCGCCCGGGTCTGCCACCTCTCCACCGACTACGTCTTCGACGGCACCAAGCCCGACGCCCTACGTCGAGTGGGACCAGCCCAACCCGGTGTCGATGTACGGCCGGTCGAAGCTCGGCGGCGAGCTCGAGCTGGCGCCCGGCGACACGATCGTGCGCACCTCGTGGGTGTGCGGGTTCCACGGCGGCAACATGGTCAAGACCATCCTGCGCCTGGCCGGCGAGCACGACACGCTGAGCTTCGTCGACGACCAGCGCGGCCACCCGACCTTCGCCGACGACCTGGCCGCGGTGGTCCGCCGGCTCGTGGTCGAGCGCCGGCCCGGTCTGTTCCACGTCACCAACCAGGGCGCGGTCAGCTGGTACGAGTTCGCCCGGGCGGTGCTCGACGGCGGCCGGCCTCGACCCCGAGCGGGTGCCAGCCGATCGCCACCGCCGACCTCGATGCCGCCCCGCCCGGCGCCGCGGCCGGCCAACTCGGTGCTCGACAACGCCGCGCTGCGCCTCTGCGGCGTGCCCCTGGCGGCCGACTTCCACGAGCCGCTGGGTCGGTTGGTCGCCCGCCTCGCCGCAAGCTGATCGACGTGCCTGCTGCGGACACCGTGCGGCTGGTCGTGCTGAACCACGACGGCGGTGCCCAGCTCGAGCGGTGCGTGACGTCGCTGCTGGCGCTCGACTGGCCGAGCGACGAGCTCGAGATCGTCGTGGTCGACAACGCCTCGTCCGACGGCAGCGCGGACGACGTCGAACGGCGCCACCCCGAGGTCCGCGTCGAACGCAACCCCACCAACCTCGGCTTCCCGGGCAACAACACGGCGCTGCGCGACCTGGCCGGCGTCCGCTACGTCGCCCTCGTCAACAACGACGCCTTCGTCGAGCCGGGCTGGCTCGGCGCCGCTGGTCGACGCGCTCGACGCCGACGCCGACCTCGGCGCGGTCAACGGCACGCTGCTGTTCGACGCCGGCTTCGTGGATCTCCGCCTGGAGGGTCCCGTCGGTCCGCGCCGGCCGGCGTGACCACCGGCGGCTCGGGGTGCGGATCAGCGGTCTCCGGGTGGACGGCGAGGAGCGCTGGCGTTCGGCGCTCGTGCTCGACGGGGGATGGGGGCCCGAGCCGACCTCGACCGGCGGTGTGGCGGAGTGGACGCAGAGCTGGGCCCGCATGGCGGTCCCCGTCGTCGTTCGGAGAGGGCCGCGACCGCGGAGCGGGCCGGGCGACCCGTCCGGCCCGTGGGCGGTCGACGTCGAGCTGTCGGCGGCGGTCACCCACCGCGTGCGCCTGGACGGTGGGGCCGGCGCGGTCGAGGTCGAGGTCACCCCGACCCCGGCGTGGTACCGGCTCGAGGTGACCGGCGAGCCCTACGAGGTGGTGAACAACGCCGGCAACGATCTGCGGGCCGACGGCTACGGCCTCGACCGGGGCTTCGGTGTCCTGCGGTCGGACTGGCCCGACGAGCCGGCCGAGATCTTCGGCTGGTGCGGTGGCGCCGTGCTGCTGCGGCCCTCGTACCTCGAGCAGGTCGGACTGTTCGAGGAGTCGTTCTTCCTCTACTACGAAGACGTCGACCTCTCGTGGCGGGGTCGGGCCCGCGGCTGGCGCTACGCGTACGTGCCGTCGGCGGTGGCCCACCACGTGCACGCCGCCAGCGGTGGCGTCGCCAGCGCCCTGGCCATGCGCTACGCCGAGCGCAACCGCCTCGTGACGCTCGTGCGCAACGCCCCGGCCCGCCTGGCCACCGTGGCGGTCCTCCGGTTCGTGACGGCGACCGCCTCTTACGCCCTACGGGGCCCCGGTCCGGGTGACGGCTCCGCGCCCGGCCCGATCGCCCGTCGCCGGCTGGGCGCCCTCGGCCTGTTCCTGCGGGCCCTGCCCGGCCGCGCTGGCCCAGCGGCGGCGGCTCCGGGCCCTCCAACGGGTGCCCGACGAGGACCTCATGGCCTGGCTGGTGCCCGATCGATCCTCCTGACAGCCGGTACGCTCGGCTGGCCATGCCCGCTGCCCGTCCGACCCAGGTGCTGGTGCTCACGCCCGACACCGTGGGGCCGGAGATGGCCGGTCCGGGCATCCGCAGCTACGAGCTGGCCCGCGTGCTGGCGGCCGAGAGCGCGGTCGACGCTGGCCTCGCCCGTACCCCGTCGGCCGGGAGCTGCCCGGCGGCGGTCACCACGACCTTCGCCGACCGCGGCGAGCTCCGCCAGCTCGTCGGGCAGGCCGACGTCGTGCGTGGCCATGGCCAGCCTGCTGCACGAGCACCGCTGGATCGGCCAGGCGACCGGAGCCGGCGGCACGGCGCCCGGCGGTCGTGGCCGATGCCTACGACCCGGTGCTGTTCGAGGTGCTGGCCTGTCGCCGGCGCCGGCTTCGACACGGCGGTGGAGGGTCGCCGAGGCCCTGGCCCGCATGATCGACGCCGCTCGAGCTGGCCGACCTCGTGCTGTGCGCGTCGACCGCCAGCGCCACCTGCTCATCGGGATGATGGCCGGCCTCGGTCGCGTCAACGTCGCTCACCTACGCGGCCGACCCCACCTTCGAGCGCTTCGTGGCCGTCGTCCCCTTCGGGCTGCCCGACGCAGCCGCCCGACGCCTACGGTCGACGCCCGCTCCGGGCGACCGACGGGCCGTTCGACGCGGACGACTTCGTGGTGCTGTGGGGCGGCGGGCTCTACGAGTGGCTCGACCCGGTGACGCTGATCGAGGCCATCGCCCGGATCGACGATCCCCGCGTCAAGGCGTACCTGCTGGCCGGACCCCATCCGACGCCGGCGGTGCCGGCAGCTCGATGGCGATCCGGACCCGCCGCCGGGCCGAGGAGCTCGGCCTGACCGCGGCCCGGCACCGCGGGTCGTGTTCGGCGACCACTGGGTGCCCTACGACGAGCGGGCCGCCTGGCTGCTCGACGCCGACGTCTCGGTCTCGCTGCACCGGCCGCGGCCTCGAGACCACCTTCGCCTTCCGCACCCGCCTGCTCGACGCCCTCTGGACCCGCCTCCCGGTCGATCTGCGCCGACGGTGACTCGCTGGCCGAGCTCGTCCACCGCCAGGGCCTGGGCGTGGTCGTGACCCCGTCGGACCCCGCCGCGGTGGCCGAGGCGATCGTGACGTTCCGCGAACCCCGCTGCTACGCTGCCGCCCGGCTGGCGCTCGGCTCCATCGCCCCCTTCTACACCTGGGACCGCGTCGCCCAGCCGCTCGTCGAGTTCTGCCGTCGGCCTGCCTTGGCCCCCGATCGCACCCGCAGTGCCCCAGCCCTCGAAGCCGGGCGCGAAGGCCCAGGCGATCCGGGTCGGGCGGGCCCTGGCCCGGTGGAGCCGGACCTGCCGTCCGCCGGGGATCGGCCAGCCTACGACGGGTACCGCACGCCGACACCGAGAGCAGACGTGACCGCCGTAACCGAGATCTGGACCTACCGGACGCCTCATCGGCAACCTGGCCCAGCGGGAGCTCAAGTCCCGCTACAAGAAGAGCGTGCTGGGCTGGGCCTGGTCGCTGATCAACCCGCTGGCGACGCTGGCCATCTACACCGTCGTGTTCGGGGTCTTCCTCAAGGTCAGCCCGCCCGGTGGCCGGCAACGGCACGACGAAGAGCTTCGGGCTCTACCTGTTCTGCCGCGCTGATCATGTGGAACTTCTTCAACGGCACGGTGACCGGCTGCGATCGGCGCGCTGCAGGGCGCCGGACCGCTGCTCAAGAAGGTGTACTTCCCGCCCGAGTGCCCGGCCATCGCCAACACGATCACCGTGCTGATCCAGACGGTCGTCGAGTCGGCGATCATGGTGCGTCATCATGATCGTCATCGGCAACGGCAGCTGGACGTTCCTGCTCTTCCCGTTCGTGGTCGTGATGATGGTGCTGTTCTCGTCGGGCCTCGGCCTGGTGCTCAGCATCTGGAACGTCTACTTCCGCGACATCGGCTACCTCGTCGGCATCGCCATGAACCTGCTCTTCTACGCCACGCCGATCATCTACTCGCTCAGCCTCGTGCCGATCAGCAGCAAGTGGGGCCTGCCGATCGCGCAAGATCCTCAGCGCTCAACCCGCTGACCCAGTTCACGTGCAGATGTCGCGCGACCTCTTCTACCTCCACGCGCTGCCCAGTCTGGCTGTCGGTCGCTCGGCACCTTCGTCGTGTCGGTCGCTGACCTTCGTCGTCGGGTACTGGCATCTTCGCTGCGCGGGCCCTGAACGTGTCGGAGGAGCTGTGAGCTCCCCGATCCGGCGCATCGTCGTCGACAACGTCTCCAAGCGCTACCGGCTCTACAAGGAGCGCTCGAGCAGCCTCAAGGAGGTCGTCACCCGCCGCAGCGTCGCCCGCTACGACGAGTTCTGGGCCCTCAAGGACGTCTCGCTCGAGATCGAGCCGGGCACCGTCTACGGCCTCGTCGGCCACAACGGATCGGGCAAGTCGACGCTGCTGCGGATGATGGCCGGCATCCAGCAGCCCGGAGAAGGGCAAGGTGCGCATCAACGGGCCGCGTCTCGGCCCTGCTCGAGCTGGGCGCCGGCTTCCACCCCGAGCTGACCGGACGCGAGAACATCTACCTCAACGCGTCGATCCTCGGGCTGCCACGCAAGGAGATCGAGGCCATGTTCGACGACATCGTCGACTTCTCCGGGTCTCGGCGAGTTCATCGACACGCCGGTCAAGGTGTACTCGAGCGGCATGTACGTGCGGCTCGGGTTCTCGGTCGCCGTGCACGTGCACCCCGAGATCCTGATCATCGACGAGGTCATCGCGGTGGGCGACGAGGAGTTCCAGCGTCGCTGCTTCGAGCACCTCTACAAGCTGCGCAACGAGGGCGTCACCATCGTGATGGTGACCCACAGCCTCGGCATCGTGCAGACATGTGCGACCGCGCCGCCTGGCTGGACCACGGCGAGCTGCGGGCCGACGGGTCCGGCCCCCGACGTCGTCTTCGAGTACGTCAAGACCGTCAACGAGGCGGAGGAGGCCCGGCTCGAGCGAGCGCGGACGCCGATGCCCGAGCCGGCCTCGTGCCCGGGAGCCTGGTCGACGACGAGACGGGAATGCGACCGATCCGCGTCGAGCGGGTCGAGTTCCTGAACCCGGCGGGGGAGCCGGTTCACACCGCATCGACAGGCGATCCGCTCAAGGTGCGGATGCACTACCACGCCCGCCAGCCGGTGGAAGGGCCTCTGTTCTCGTTCGCCATCGAGAACCACCACGGTCTGCACGTGGCCACCCCTGGCATGCGACCCACGCACAAGGCCGAAGGGATGGTGTCGGGTGACGGGTACGTCGACTACGACATCGACCGCCTGGTGCTCGGGACCGGCGAGTACACGCTCAGCCTGGCCATCCACGATGCCGACGGCATGGTGCGGTTCGACCACCAGGACCGGGCGCTGCAGCTGCGGGTGCAGCCAGGGAACGAGCAGATCGCAGGGGTGGTCGACCTGATGGGCCGCTGGCAGCCGCCCACCGGCGCCGGAAGGTGAACCCGCTACACCTGGCCCGCAGCCGGCTCCCGCTCCGCCGGTGGGCCGAGCGGGCGCTTCCCCCGGGCTCGGGACGACGCGACGCGGCCCGCATCGGACGCCAGCTCGGATCCGACGGCCTCCGCTACGCCCGGCGGGTCCAGATGCTCCTCGAGATGACGCAGCGCCGCCATCCCCGCGAGCCGCGCTACCGCGAGTGGTTCCGGGACAACTCGGCCCGCGTCGAGGACCTGATCGAACAGATCGACATCGTCGCGGCCCGTGACCTCGCACTGACCGGGATCGTCGTGGTCGACGCCAGCCGCGACGCGGACCTCGTGGCCGACACCACCCGCTCACTCGATGCCCAGACCGTCGGCGGCTGGCGCCAGGTTGTGCGCACGGACCCGACAACGGGTCTGCTCGACGATGTCCCGGGCGACCCGGCCGACTGGCTGGTGTTCCTCGAGGCCGGCGACGTGGCCGAGCCGGACCTGCTGTTCCACGTGGCGGTGGCCGGTCGCGACGACCCGACGGTCGAGCTGGTCAGCTGGGACGACGACGAGCTCGACGGTGCCGGCGTCCCCTCACATCCGTTGATCCACCCGTCCTGGTCGCCCGAGACGCTCCTGGGCGCGAACTACCTCGGCCGTTCGTTCGCCATCCGCCGCCGCACGCTGGCCCGGGCGGAGTCCGTGTTCGCGGGTGGAGGCGACGGCCAACCGGATGCCTCCGACGCCCGTTGGTGGCGGCTGCTGCTCGCCGCCGGCCTCACCGCCGAGCAGACGAAGCGGGTGCCGCGGGTCCTGAACCACCTCGTGCGCCGGCCCGCTCCGTCGTCGGACGAGTCGATCGCCGTAGTGGCCGAGCACCTCGAACGAGCAGGCCGCGAGGCCGACCTGAGCTGGGTGGACGGAGTCGTGCGGCTGCGCTGGCGGTTGCCGGACGACCCGCCGTCGGTGACCGTCGTGATCCCCACGCGCCACAACCGTGAGCAGCTGTCGGTGTGCCTCCCCAGCCTGGCCCGGACCGACTACCCGAACTTCGACGTGGTGATCATCGACAACGGCGGGCACACGGTCGACCACGAGGCCTGGTACCGATCGCACGGCACGCGGCTCGATCTCTCGGTGAAGTGGTGGACCCAGCCGTTCAACTTCTCGGCGGTGAACAACGCCGCCGCGGCCGAATCGACCTCGGACGTGCTGGTGTTCCTCAACGACGACACCGAGCTCCGCGACCCGGGTTGGCTCACCGAGCTGGTGGGCTGGGCCTCACAGCCCGACATCGGCCTGGCCGGCGCGCAGCTGATCGGCCCGGACGGTGAGATCCAGCACGGCGGCGTGATCGTGGGTCTCAACGGCTTCGCCGACCATCTGTTCCAGGGCATGGCGCCGCACTCCGACTCGCTCATGGGGCCGACCGACTGGTACCGCAACACGTTGTCGGTGACGGCGGCGTGCGTGGCGGTGCGGCGCGAGGTGTTCGAGCGCATCGGCGGGTTCGACGAGGGCTTCATCTTGTGCGGCAGCGACGTGGTCCTCGGCCTCGACGCCCACTTCCTCGGGTTGCGCAACGTGGTCACACCCTTCACCGACATCCGCCACCATGAGTCGGCGACGCGGAGCACCGACGTCCCCGAGTCGGACTTCTTCGCCAGCTACTGGTGGTACCAGCGCTGGATGTTCGGCGGCGACCCGCAGTTCTCCCCCTCGCTGTCGCTGTCGAGCCGGGAGCCTCGCTTCCGGTCGAAGGCCGAGCCCGGTCCGCGCGAGCTGATCGCGGGACCGCTGCGTCGGGACTTCACCGTGTTCCGCCAGGTCAACGACTCGGCGGAGGCCGAGTGGATGGCGGACCAGTGCCGCGCCGACGGCGCGTTGGTGGACGCCGTCCACGCGCTGCACGCCGAGCACCGGGCCCGGTTCTCGCCCCGCACCGTCAACTGGTTCCTGCCGGAGATCGACAGCCCCTTCTACGGCGGTGTCGCCACCGTGCTTCGCATCGCCGACCACCTGGCGACCCACCACGGGGTCCAGAACCAGTTCATCGTTTCGGCCAACCCGAACGAAGCGTTCTTCCGGTCGGCGCTGGCCGCGGTGTTCCCGGCCATCGCCGACTCGCCCCTCGCCTTCACCGCCGCGATGTCGGGCGACGACCTCGAGCTGCTGCCCTACGCGGACGTGTCGATCGCGACGCTCTGGACGACGGCGTTCACCGTCGCCCACTTCACGCGCACGAAGCGCAAGTTCTACCTGGTCCAGGACTACGAGCCGCAGTTCTACCCGGCTGGCACCGCCGCGGCGCTGGCCGAGGAGAGCTACCGGCTCGGTCTCTACGGCATCTGCAACACCCACCGCCTGATGGCGATCTACCGAAGGCGGTTCGGCGGCCGGGGCGGCTCGTTCCTTCCGGCGGTCGACCGCGATGTGCCGGCGACCGCGCGAATGGCGGCTCGGCGCGTTCCACGGCGACGGTCGCCGGCCGCTCGACCACGACGGGCCCGTCACCGTGTTCATCTACGCCCGGCCCGGCCACATCCGCAACTGCTGGGAGCTCGCCTCGCAGTCGATCGACCTGGTGAAGCGGCGCTTCGGCGACGGCGTGCGCATCGTGACCGCGGGTTCGTGGGCCCGCCCCGACGACATCGGGCGCGGCATCGACCACCTGGGGCTGCTCGACTACCGCGACACCGGCGAGCTCTACCGCCAGTGCGACCTCGGGGTGGCGCTGACGGTGTCGGCCCATCCCTCGTACCTCCCGATCGAGCTGATGGCGTCGGGCATGCCGGTGGTGGCGTTCGACAACCCGGCTGGCGACTGGATCCTGCACGACCATGTGAACAGCATCCGCTGCCACCAGACCGTCGACGGGCTGGCCGAGGCCATCAGCGAGCTGGTGGCCGATCCTGCCCTCCGCGTCCGGCTCGGGCAGGGCGCACTCGACACCATCGCCGCCCGCCACAGCAGCTGGGAGACGGCGTTGTCGGGCATCTACGAGCTGCTGTGCGACCCCGAGGCGGTCGACGCGGCCTGGTCGGACCCGGACGGGCTGGTGGTGTGAGTGGAACCCGACGAGCCCACCGTGGGTGAAGGTCGGTACCAGCACTCGTTCGTCGAGGGCGGCTCGTACCGCGCCGCGGTCGAGCTGGTGGCCCGCTCGTCGCGCCACGACGGGCTGGTCGTCGATCTCGGCTGCGGCTTCGGTGCCGTGGCCGAACCGCTGGCCGAGGTCGGGCTCACCTACGTGGGCACCGATGTCGCCACCGACGGCCTGGCTGATCTCGCCGACCGGGGCTTCGAGACCCACGTGGTCGACCTCGGCGCCGCGCCCGACGAGCTGCGGGCTCGCCTCGACGAGGTCGTCGGCGATCGGGCGGTCGCCCACGTCCTGACCCTCGACGTGCTCGAGCACCTCACCGACCCGGGCGGGGCGGCGGCCGTCCTGGCCGCCTTCGCGGCGGACCACGGCGCCGCCGACCTGGTGGTCAGCTACCCCAACGTGACCCACCTCGACGTCGCGGCCAAGTTGCTCGTGGGCCGGTGGGACCGCACCGACGAGGGGCTGCTCGACCGCACCCACCTCCAGTTCTTCGCCGAGGGCGACCTGCTCCGCCTCCTGGCCGACGCCGGCTGGCAGGCGAGCGACGCCGCCGACGTCGTGAGCGAGCACAGCGACCAGAGCTTCCCCGACGAGGCACCGGTGCTGCGACCGTCGACCCCGTTGCGCGACCTGTTGCGATCGGTGCGCAGCCGCGCCGAGCCGAGCGGGGCCACCTACCAGTTCGTGCGGCGCTTCTCCCTGGCCGGGACATCTGCGGCGGCCGCGGCGTCCGGGTCCGACCCGGCTCGGCCCGAGCGGTTCGCCACGGTCGTCCTGACGGGCGCCGGCGACGGCAACGGTGACGCCGTGCGATCGGATCTGGCCGAGCAGAGCCACATCGACTTCGACACGATGAGCCTGGGACCCGACGACGACCTCGGCGCGGCCGTCGCCCGCGCCGAAGGGCGCTACGTGTGCGTGGTGTCGGGGCGGGAGCGGCTCACCCCGGGCTGGATGGCGGCGTTCGTCGATGCGGCCGATGCGACCGAGGCCGCCCGAGGGCGAGTGCTGCGGGCGGTGGTGGCCGAGGTGCCCGAGGAGCAGCTGTCCGCCACCACGTCCGCCGAGCTGCAGGGCGTGGCCGACTCCGCGCCCGCCCTGGCCATGGAGTCGTTCGACGCGCTGACTGCCGATCCGCCCGGTGCGGTCGTGCCCGGCGCCTACGCCGTCCCGGCCGAGCTGGTGCGCACGCAGGGGATTCGGCCCGAGCCGATCGACGGCGAGGCCGCCGTCACCGTGTTCCTGGCCCGCTGCGTGCAGCTCGCCGGCCTGGCTCCGCTCGGCGAGCGGACGGTGCTGAGCACGGAGTCGACCGCCCCCGGGTTCCTCAGCGATGCGGTGGTCGAGGCGCTCGGGCGCGATCCGTACCTCCTGCCGGTGGGTTCCGCCGACCGGTTGCTGGCTCGGCGCGAGCTGGCCGCGACCGCGAGGAGCACCGAGGAGCGCCTCCAGATCGCGCTGGCGGGCGCGCTGGAACATGCCCGGGGCCTGGCCGCGCACCGGGACGAACGCGTCGACGTGCTCACGACGCAGCTGCACCGGCTCGAGGCGGAACGCGACGACCTGACCGCGGCGCTGGCCCGGTCGCGGGGGGAACGCCGCTGGAGGTGGCTCACGCTCGGTTGGGGACGTTCCCGACGGTGAAGCTCACCGCCATCCTGCTCGTGCGCAACGAGGCGGATATCGTCGCCACGACCATCTCGTACCACCGCCGATTCGTCGACGAGGTCCTCGTCGCCGACAACGGCTCGGACGACGGAACGATCGACGTGCTCTCGGCCATCGCCGCCGCGGACGCCGCGGTCCGGTGGACGTCGCGGCCGGGGCGGTTCCAGCAGGACGTGATCCTCTCGGACCTTGCCCGCGAGGCGCACGCCCGCGGGGCGGACTGGGTTCTTCCCGTCGATGCTGACGAGTTCTGGTGGTGCGCCGGCGACGTGAGAGGCGTCCTGGCCGCCTCCCGTGCGGGAGGGCTGGCATGTCGGGTGGAGAACTTCGTGCAGGAGCGGGGCGTCCTCGACCGATCCACCCACAACCTGACCACGATGCGTTGGCGGGCCGAAGTCCGCGCCAGCGAGGAGGACTCGCCCGATCGGGTGCAGGCCGGCGACATCTCCTTCGTCGAGATGTACTACCCGCCCAAACACATCTGTCGACCTACCGCGGACGTCATCGTGCACGTCGGCAACCATCACGTCGAGTTGGTCGACGGCGAGGTGGAGGAGACCCATGAGATCGGCCTGCTGCACGCGCCAGTACGGTGTCGGGCCATCCTGGAGCAGCGGGCACAGGTCGGCCGGCGCTACAACACCGACATTCCCGACCTGCGCGTCGGGTGGCACCTCCGACGTGTCGCCGAGCTCGAGGCGGACGGACGGCTCGAGGAGGAGTGGCGCGCCTGCTCGGCGCTCGACGGCGCGCTCGACGTCGCCGGTCGGCGTCACCCGGTCGTGCGCGACGACCGGCTGGCGGAGGCGACTGCCCCGTTCCTCGGTGCCCGACCTTCGCGGTGGGCGCTCCAGCGAGCGCGTCGAGCCCGCGACTGATAGTCAGGCGTCAGACGCGCCAGGTGTCGAGTAGCTGTCGCGCCGCGGCGGACGGCGCGACCGTCCCCGCGGCGACGTCGCGCTCGAGCGGGGCGATCAGCGTCGCCACCTCCGCGTCGTCGCGCAACGAGTCGAGCAACGAGTCGCGGACCTCCGACCACATCCACACCACGGCCTGGCGCGACCGGGCCTCGGCCACCTCGCCGGAACCGGCCAGGGCCCGCTGGAACGCCTCGACCGCCTCCCACACCTCGGCGATGCCGGTCCCCTCGAGCGCGGAGCAGGCGAGCACCTGCGCTGACCATGACTGCCAGCGCGGCCGCAACAGGTGCAGCGCGTTGGCGTAGTCGGCCTGGGCCCGCTGGGCGGCGGCGGCGAGGTCGCCGTCGCACTTGTTCACCACAAGCAGGTCGGCCAGCTCCATGATCCCGCGCTTGATGCCCTGGAGGTCGTCGCCGCCGCCGGGCGCGACAAGGAGGCAGAACAGGTCGACCATGTCGGCGACCGCCACCTCGGACTGGCCCACGCCGATCGTCTCGACCATCACCACGTCGTAGCCGGCCGCCTCGCACAGCAGGAGGGCCTCGCGGGTGCGCCGGGCCACGCCGCCGAGCTGGGTCCCGCCCGGCGAGGGTCGGATGAACACATCGGAGTGGCGGGAGAGCTCGGTCATGCGGGTCTTGTCGGCCAGGATCGAACCGCCGGTGCGGGCCGAGGACGGGTCGACCGCGAGCACGGCCAGCCGGTGGCCCAGTGCGACGACGTGCAGGCCGAAGGCCTCGATGAACGTCGACTTGCCCGCGCCCGGCGCGCCGCTGATGCCGATGCGCACCGCACCGCCGGTGTCGGGCAGCACCGCGTCGAGCACGTCCTCGGCCTCGGCCCGGTGGTCCGGCCGGGTCGACTCGGCCAGCGTGATGGCGCGGGCCAGGGCCCGCCGGTCGCCGGCGCGGATCGCGTCGGGGAGGTTCAGCTCTCGGTCCGGCGTTCGAGGACGAGCGCGAGCACCCGCCGGGCGGCATCGGTGATGTTGGTGCCCGGCCCGAACACGTCGGCCACCCCGGCGGCGTAGAGCGCGTCGTAGTCCTGGGGCGGGATGACGCCGCCGACCACGACCACGATGTCGGCGGCGCCGGCCGCCTTCAGCTCGTCGATGAGCTGGGGGACGAGCGTGAGGTGCCCGGCCGCCTGGCTCGACACGCCGACGACGTGGACATCGTTCTCGACCGCCTCCTGGGCGGCCTCGGCCGGGGTCTGGAACAGCGGCCCGACGTCGACGTCGAAACCGAGGTCGGCGAAGGCGGTGGCTGATGACCTTGGCGCCGCGGTCGTGGCCGTCCTGGCCCATCTTCACGACCAGGATGCGGGGCCGGCGGCCCTGGGACTCGGCGAACGCCTCGATCTCCCGCTCGATCTCGGCGAAGCCTTCGTCGCCCTCGTAGGCCTGGCGGTACACGCCGCTGATGCTACGGGTCTCGGCCGTGTGGCGACCGAACACCGCCTCCATCGCGTCGGAGATCTCGCCCACGGTGGCGCGGGCGCGAGCGGCGTCGATGGCGAGGGCGAGGAGGTTGCCTGTGCCGCGGGCGCCGTCGGTCGAGCGCGTCGAGCGCGGCGCGACAGGCGGCTTCGTCGCGGTTGGCCCGCACCTTCTGGAGCTTGGCGATCTGCTCGTCGCGCACCTTGGTGTTGTCGATGCTCAAGACGTCGACCAGCTCGACGTCGTCGGGCACGTAGCGATTGACGCCGACCACGACGTCCTGGCCGCGGTCGACGCGGGCCTGGCGGCGGGCGGCCGACTCCTCGATGCGCAGCTTGGGCAGCCCGGACACGACCGCCTTGGTCATGCCGCCCAGCGCCTCGACCTCCTCGATCAGCTTCCAGGCCTCGGTGACCAGCGCGTCGGTGAGCGCCTCGACGTAGTAGCTGCCGCCCAACGGGTCGACCACGTGGGTGATGCCGGTCTCCTCGGCCAGGATCAGCTGCGTGTTGCGGGCGATGCGGGCGCTGAAGTCGGTGGGCAGGCCGAGCGCCTCGTCGAAGGCGTTGGTGTGCAGGCTCTGCGTGCCGCCGAGCACGGCGGCCAGGGCCTCGACGGTGGTGCGGACGACGTTGTTGTAGGGGTCCTGCTCGGTGAGCGAGACACCGGAGGTCTGGCAGTGGGTGCGCAGCATCAGCGACTGGGGCTTCTTCGGGTCGAACCCGCTCATGACCCGGTGCCACAGCAGGCGGGCGGCGCGCAGCTTGGCCACCTCCATGAACAGGTTCATGCCGATGGCGAAGAAGAAGCTGAGCCGCCCGGCGAACTCGTCGACGTCGAGGCCCTTGGCCAGCGCGGCCCGCACGTACTCGAGGCCGTCGGCGATGGTGAAGGCCAGCTCCTGCGTCGCCGTCGCGCCGGCCTCCTGCATGTGGTAGCCGGAGATCGAGATCGAGTTGAACCGCGGCATCTGCCGGGCGGTGTGCTCGATGATGTCGGCCACGATCCGCATGCTCGGCTCGGGCGGGTAGATGTAGGTGTTGCGGACCATGAACTCCTTGAGGATGTCGTTCTGGATGGTGCCGTTGAGGTGAGCCTGGTCGACGCCCTGCTCCTCGCCCGCGACCACGAACATCGCCAGCACGGGGATGACCGCGCCGTTCATGGTCAGTCGACACCGACATCTTCTCGAGCGGGATGCCGTCGAAGAGGATCTTCATGTCCTCGACCGAGTCGATCGCCACCCCGGCCTTGCCCACGTCGCCCTGCACGCGGGGGTGGTCGCTGTCGTACCCGCGGTGCGTCGCCAGGTCGAAGGCCACCGACAGGCCCATCTGGCCCGCGTCGAGGTTGCGCCGGTAGAAGGCGTTGGATTCCTCGGCGGTCGAGAACCCGGCGTACTGGCGGATCGTCCACGGCCGGTTGGCGTACATCGACCCGCGCACCCCGCGCCCGAACGGCGCGAACCCCGGCAGCCCGTCGCGCTGCTCGGCCGGTACCAGGGCCAGGTCGTCGGCGGTGTAGAGCGCCTTGACGTCGATGCCCTCGGGCGTGGCCCAGTTCAGCGAGTCGGCGTCGGCGCCCCTGAGCTCGGTGGAGACCAGGTCGCGCCAGTCGTCGACATCCGGCTTGGCCGGCTCATGGTCGTCGGTCACGGGTTCCAGCCTACGAGGTCGGCTCCTCGAGCCGGAAAAGCGTCAGGGCGAGAAGATCACCGGGACCACGGTGGCCGATGCCGTCGATCCGTTGGCGGCCGACTTCGTGAGCAGGACGATGGCGCCTGCGCCCGCCGTCGGGGCCCCGTAGGTGACGGTCTTGGAGAAGGGCCCCATCTGCCCGTTGGATCCACCCATGACGACGCCTTGGGCGAGCGGCGTGAGCGTCCCGTTCTGGCGGACCTCCATGTTGACGGTGGCCTCGAACGCGGTGCTGCGACCCGTCAGCGTCACCGGTGAGGTGATCGTGGCGAGCGCGGCAGGAGAGGTGAGCTGGATGTCGGCTGTCGAGGCGCCGAGCACCCACCACGAGTCGTCGGGTGCGAGCTTGCGCACGAGCACGGTCGTCTCCGGACCGGCGGCCCCGCTCTCGGTCTTCGGCGAGACCGGGACCTCTCCGGAGCGGCTGTCGCCCTGGCGGAAGGTGCCGATGACGGGGTCGACGAAGCCGAGATAGCTCACGGCGAACCCCTTCGCCGCAGCGGCGGGGTCGGAGTAGCGGACGGCGCTGTCGACCTCGGGCCACACCGCGGTATCGCGTTGGAGGGTCGTCGACGTCGCGCCCGACGTGTTCGGCGTGACCGTCGTGGCGGTCGATCCGGTCGTGTCGCTGGTCTGGTTCGTGGACCCGTTGCTCCCGCAGCCCGTGACGAACAGCGAAAGCGCGGCAAGGGTCATGATGACTCGCTTCGGAACTGTCCTCATGGCTGCACTGTGCGCGCGCCGGCGTACACGCGACAGGGCCCAAGGACCCAACGCAGGCTTGAGTCGGACGGGTCACGGCGGCACCCGGTCCGGCGGATGGAGATCGCGGCGACCGACACCCGGCTCGACCCGGAAGCCCTTGTGGCCCTTGAGGTAGTGGTGATGGCGGCAGAAGCCGTCGAGCTCATCGAGGCAGGTGAGGTGGGTGTCCGCCCAGTCGGATCGGTGGTCGATCTCCTAGCGAGGCTGGTCGCACCCGACCACGGCACATCGGGGGTTCGTCCAGTCGAGAGCGCTGCGCTGGAAGGCGTCGGGCTTGCGACTGGTGTGCGGCGCGGTGACGTCACGGCCACGACGTTCGAGGGCCTCGAGCGCGATGCGCACGTCGACGACCTTCTTGCGTCCCACGTGGGCGACATGGGTGACGCGGCCGCCCGGGTCTGTGCCGACGACCGCGGTGAACGCGTCGCCGGTGGCGAGCAGGTCGCGGACCTCTTTGACGGGGACGGTGCCGATGCCGGGCACGTCGCAGGTCTCTCCGTCGGCGACCCGGCCCCGGGCCAGCGCGGCGAGATCGGCGCGGATGACCACCTTGGTCGGGATACGCGTGGCCGATCCGGCACCGTCACCCGTCATGGCGGTACGGGCCATGGCGGAGAGGCCGTCGACGGCGTACGCCTCGAACGGGTCGCGTCGTCCGGCGCGCCGGGCCGCCTCGAACTCGATGTCCTGGAAGTGGGGGATGCCGGCCCGGATCTCGGCCATCACCTCGGTGGTGGCGCGAACCGACATGGTGGCGGCGCCGTCGGGCTCGGTGCCGAAGCGCACGTGGCGCGACGCCTTGATCTGTGCGTGCCGCGCCTCGTCGTCGAGGTGGGCCATCTTGCGCCTGGCGGCCTCGTCGCGAAGGCCTTTGAGCGATTCGCGCGACGCCGCTGCAAGGAGGTCGGCCTCGGCACCCGGCGCGATTGCCGTCGCGTCAGCGATGACCGCCACCTGGGACCGCGACAGCGACCCGTCGCGCATCGCATCGAGCGTGGCCGGAAGCTCCTTCAGGCGTTCCGAGGTCTCGAGCACGCCGACGGCCTCGGCCACCGAGTGCTGGACTGGCCGGCCAGCCAGTGAGCGGGGGAGCGGTGGCCCTGGTGCTGCCAGACGGGCGTCTCGGCCACACGGCCGGCCAGTCGCATCTTCACGCCGGCCAGCTGGCGCTCGGACTTGGCGACGGTCTTGAGCAGGCCCATGGCCGCCGACGCGGTCACGACCTCGGGTTCGAGCCCGCGCGCCACCCGATCGATGGCCTGCTCCATCTCTGCGACCGCCTCCGCTAGATCAAACATGTGTACGACACTAGTGGCCAAAATCAGCTTAAACAAGGCATGAATAGGTGATAATAGCCACAGGATCCGGCACGCGCTTCGGCCAGCAGTGCCACACGCGCCTCCCGCCCCCGACTTCCTACGATGTCCCCGTGAACGGCGGTTGGACTGGGGGTGCGAGGTCGTGGCGGCGATGATGCCCGAGAGCGCGGTCCCGCCTGGACCGGCGAGATCTCGGCGCTGGCTGTGGGTGGGCGCGGTGGTCGGCGTGCTCCTCGTCTCGGGTTGCGTGTTCTGGCGTTGGTGGAGCGCCGAGCCGTGGACGGCGATGGAGAGGAGCCTCGCCACCTACCCCATACCGCCTGGATGGGCGGCAGCCGTACCTACCCGCGAGGGGTACCGACCGGCTCAGCGCTACGTCGTCCCCGACTACAAGCCCGCATCGGAGGAGCTGGAGCTCTTCCCGACAGGACCGAGGCGTGACCCCTGCGCGGACCTGACGCGCAGCCTCCGCGCATGGTCCGGTCGAGGCTTCGTCGAGACCGGGCCCCGAACTACCGGTGACGCTCCGTGTGGGTATGAGGGCGAGATCGACGGCCACCGTGTGGAGGCCTACGTGGACGTTCCCGGTGCCGACGCGACGCCACCTCACCCCGCCCTCGGCATCTACGTGGTCATGTACCCAGGGAGATGAGGCGACGCCTCGCGCGAAGGCCATGTGCTCGCGGCCCTGATCACGCGGCCGAGGCTGTGGCAGGCTTCGAACCATGACTGACGAGCGCATCGAGATGCAGCGGACCATCAAGGCGGAGCCGGCGGCGATCTTCCGGGTGCTCAGCGATCCCGAGGGCCATGTGACGATCGACAGCTCCGGCATGCTGATGTCGGCCACGGGCGATCCGGTCACGGCCGTCGGCGACACCTTCGTCGTGCACATGGACCGCGAGGCGCTCAACGACTACCCGATGGGCCTCTACGACGTGACGGTGAAGATCACGCACGCTCGATCCCGACCGCGAGATCGCGTGGACGATCGAGGGCCAGCTCAACATCGGCCACGTCTACGGCTACACGCTCGAGCCGACCGACGAAGGCACGCTCGTCACGTCGTACTACGACTGGTCGACCATCGGCGACGACTGGAAGGCGGCGAACATCTTCCCGGTGATCCCCGAGAGCGCGCTGCGGGCCACGCTCGGGATCCTCGACCGGACCGTCATGCGGGCGGCGAGGGACGCGTCGACCTGACCTCTCCGGAGGCCTTCCGGTTCGACGACGTGTCGCTCGCCACCGAGGAGGGCGCCACGATCCTCGACCACGTCACGGCCTCGGTGCCCGCGTCCGGTATCACCGTGCTGGCCGGACCCTCCGGCGCCGGCAAGACCACGCTGCTGCGGCTGTGCAACCGCCTCGAGGTGCCGACGGGCGGACGGGTGCTGTTCCACGGCGAGGACGTGGGTGGTCTCGACCCGCTGGCCCACCGCCGGCGCGTCGGCATGGTGTTCCAGCGGCCGACGCTCTTCCCCGGGACGATCCGCGACAACCTCGCGGTTGCCGACCCGACCGCCGGTGACGAGCGCTACGTCGCGGTGCTCGGGGAGGCCGCGCTCGACGCCACGTTCCTCGATCGGCGGGGGGACGACCTCTCGGGTGGCGAGGCGCAGCGGGCGTGCATCGCCCGCGCCCTGCTGACCGCGCCCGAGGTGCTGTTGATGGACGAGCCCACATCCGCGCTCGACCCCGAGGCCCGCCAGTCGATCGAGCGCCTCGGGCGGGACCTGGCCGACGGTGGGCTGGCGCTGCTGTGGGTCTCGCACGACCTCGAACAGGTGCGGCGGGTGGCCGACCGCACCGTCGTGCTGATCGCGGGACGGGTGGCCACTCCGGACGAGGCCGAGGCGTTCCTGCGCTCCGGCGTCGATCCGCACGAGCATGACGATCATGAGGGGGAACCATCAGGATGAGCCCGGCATCGAGCATCAGCTGGGAGGGATTGGCGGCGTCGTTGATCCTGGTCGCGGTCGCACTCGCCGTGTCGTGGCGGGCCCGGCTCGGGTTGGAGGCATCGATCGTCTGGTCGTGCGCCCGGGCGGCGGCACAGCTGCTCGTCACCGGTTGGGCGCTCGCGCTCGTGCTGCGACCGAACGCGTCGATCGCGTGGTCGTGGCTGTGGGTGGTGGCGATGATCGGCGTTGCCGGGCTCACCGTCCGCCAGCGGGCCCGTGAGGTGCCCGCCATCCTGCCGCTCTCGTTGCTGGCTACTGCGGCGGTGGCGGCGGTCAGCCTGGGCGTGATCTTCGGCTTCCACATCTTCCCGGTCGAGGCCCGCACGATCATCCCGCTGGCCGGGATGATGATCGGCAACTCGATGACCGCAGTCGTCGTCGCCGCCCGGCGCGTGGTGGGCGAACTGAGCGACAAGCGCATGGAGGTCGAGGCCCGGCTGGCTCTCGGCTGCTCGTGGAAGGAGGCGTCGCGGCCCTATCTCCGCGAGGCGATGCGCACGGCGATGATCCCGCAGATCGAGTCGACCAAAGCGGTGGGCCTGGTCTTCCTGCCCGGCGCGATGACCGGCCTCATCCTGGCGGGCGTGAGCCCGGTGCATGCGGTGCAGGTGCAACTGGCGATCATGTACCTGATCCTCGGCTCGGTGGCGACCAGCGTGATCGTCATCGGCGTGGGTCTGACCCGGCAGCTGTTCACGCCCGACAGCCGGCTGGTGCGGCTCGAGCGCACGTCGGTCTGACACCGCCCTGGTGGCGCAGGTTCAGCCTCTCGGCGTCTTCGTTCCCGACTCCAGCCGCTCGATCGCCTGTGTCACCCGTCGCTGTCGCGTCTCGTCGCGTTTGGCGCTCGTGATCCACTCGGCGTACTCGCGCTGGTGGGTGTAGGCGAGCGACTTCCAGGTGGCGGTGGCCGTCTTCGACCGCTTCATCGCCTTGGCCAGGTCGTCGGGTACCTCGACCACCCGCGGCGCGGTGTCGTTGGCGACGGTCACCTTCACCCGCTCGCCCGCCTCGACCCCGGCCGCCGTCTTGTTGGCCTTGTTGAGCCCGACGAGTCGCCGGCCGCCCATCGTGGCCGTGGTCGTGCGGAAGGTGTAGCCGTTGATGGTGACGGTCACCGCGACCCGCTTGCCCCCGAGCGCGTCGAGGTGGTCCTCGCTCAGCTCGACGGCCACGGCCGGGCCCATGTCGACGATCTCGGTCTCGAAGGTCACCGACGCCATGGCTGTGAGCATACGGCCACCGCCCGGGTCGGCCGGTAGCCTCGCGCCATGGCCAAGCGCTTCGTGATCATCGGCGGCGGCCCCGCCGGCAACCAGGCCGCGACCCACGCAGCCCGACTCGGCGCCGAGGTCACGCTGGTCGAACGAGACATCGTCGGCGGCGCCGCCCACCTGTGGGACTGCATCCCCTCGAAGGCGATGATCGCCACCGGCGGCGCGCTCTCGCAGATCAACGCCGCCCAGGGCATGGGCATCACCGACGTGTCCGCCAGCCTCGACTTCGACTCGTTGCGGCGCCGGATCCTCGCCATCGAGGACAAGCTGCGCACCTCGGTGATCGGCCTGCTCGAGAGCCAGGGCGTGCGGATCGTCAAGGGCACGGGCCGGATGAAGGGTCCCAACGAGATCGTGGTGGACACCGCCGAGGGCATGCTCGAGCTCGAGGCCGACATCGTCCTGCTGAGCACGGGCAGCCGGCCCCGGGTACCCGACTGGGCCCCGCTCGACGGCACCCGCGTGCTCACCACCCGCGACGCGTACCCGCCTCCCGAGCTCCCCGAGCACCTGATCGTGGTCGGCTCCGGCGTGACCGGCGTCGAGTTCGTGCACATGTTCTCCTCCTTCGGGTGCCAGGTGACCCTTATCGTCAGCCGCCAGCAGGTCCTTCCCCAGAAGGACCCCGAGGTGGCCGCCGCGCTCGAGGAGGACTTCATCCGCCGGGGCGTGCGCCTGTTCAAGGGCGCGCGGGCCGTCGGCATCGAGGTCGACGGCGAGACGGCGACGGTCCGTGCGACGACGGTCGGGTGGCGAAGGGGAGTCATGCGCTGCTGGCCATCGGCTCGCTCCCCAACTCCGAGGCACTCGGACTCGACGATGCAGGGGTCGACGAGGACGGCGGGTACGTGGTGGTGAACCACAACTGCCAGTCGTCGATACCGCACATCTACGCGGCCGGCGACCTCTCGGGCAAGCTGCCCGCTGTCGTCGGTCGCGGCGATGCAGGGTCGCAAGATCGCCGAGCACGCGATGGGGCTGCACGCCGGGCCCGCACCGCCACCTCGACTACGAGAAGGCGGCGTCGGCCATCTTCACGGTGCCCGAGATCGCCGACGTGGGCCTGGCCGAGGCCGACGCCTTCGCCGACGGGCGCAAGATCCGGGTCACGAAGGTGCCGTTCTCCGCCAACGCCAAGGCGCTCATCGAGAACGACCCCCGCGGCTTCGTCAAGATCATCTCCGACCCGGCCACCGGCGTCGTGCTCGGTGGCTCGATCGTCGGTCGCAACGCCGCCGAGCTCATCTCGGTGATCGCGCTCGCCGTGACCGCGGGCCTGCGCGTCACCGACATCGTCGAGAGCCTGCTGGTGCACCCGGCTCTCGCCGAGGCGCTGGCCGACGCCGCCGAATGAACGTGATCCCCGACGACGCTCCCCGCCCGCGCGGACCGGACGACTTCCCGTCGTCGGGCCCGAACTCGCTGGCGTCGATCGGCCAGCGCGCTGCGGCGCGCCTGATGGACACGGTGCTCATCGGCATACCGTCGGTGCTCGTGCTCCTGCCGTTCGTCACCGTCCAGGGCAACAAGGTCACGTCCATCCCCGGATGGGCCATCCTCCCGTTCGTGGTGATGATGGTGATCTACGAGGTGGCGCTCGAGACGTGGCTGGGGCAGACGCTCGGCAAGATGCTGCTCGGCGTGCGCGTGGCCCGACTGGTCAACGGCACCGGCCCCGACGTGTCGCAGGTGACGTTGCGGGCGCTGCTGCCGGCATCGGTGCTCGCCCTCCCGGTCATCTCGGTCGCCTACCCGTTCGTCTACCTCACGGCCGGTTTCAGCCCGATGCGTCGGGGCGTGCACGACCACGCCGGCGGCACGGTCGTCGTGCGGACCCGGTAGGCAGGACCATGGCCCCGGCGATCGTCATCGAAGGTCTGCGCAAGAGCTACGGCGAGACGGTCGCGGTCGACGGCATCGACCTGACGGTCGAGGAGGGCGAGATCCTCGCGTTGCTCGGGCCGAACGGGGCGGGCAAGACGACGACGGTCGAGATCCTCGAGGGCTACCGAACCCGCGACGCCGGCCAGGTGTCCGTGCTCGGCATCGACCCGGCGCACGGTGGCCGGCCCTTCCGCCGCCGCGTGGGGATCGTGCTGCAGTCGAGCGGGATCGACCAGTTCCTGACCGTGCGCGAGGTCGTGAAGCTCTACGCGGGCTACTACCCGCATCCCCGCGACGTCGACGAGGTCATCGAGCTGGTCGGGCTCACCGAGAAGGCGGGCAGCCGGGTCCGTCAGCTGTCCGGCGGCCAGCAGCGCCGCGTCGATCTTGCGCTCGGGCTCATCGGCGATCCCGAGCTGATCTTCCTCGACGAACCGACGACCGGTTTCGACCCGAGCGCGCGTCGCGGCGCGTGGGAGGTCGTGTCGGGCCTGCGGGCCACCGGCAAGACGGTGCTGCTCACCACGCACTACATGGACGAGGCGCAGCACCTCGCGGACCGTGTCGCGGTGATGACCAACGGTGCACTGGTGGCCCTGGGCCCGCCCGACCAGCTGGGCGGTCGCGACCGCGGCGACGCGCACATCCGGTTCGTCGTGCCCGAGGGCTGGCGCGCCAGCGACCTGCCCGTGCCGGTCAAGCTCGACGGCGACGGTGTGATCATCCACACCGAGACACCGACCGAGGTGCTGCACCGACTCTCGGCCTGGGCGGTCGAGCACCATCTCGAGCTGCCCGGGCTGACCGTGAGCCGCCCGTCGCTCGAGGACGTGTACCTCGAGCTCACCGACCAGGGAGAGGGTCACCTGTGAGCGACGTCGGCTTGGCGCGGCGTCAGGTGGTGGCCGAGCAGAAGAGCTTCTGGCGCAACCCGGCCGCCGCCGGGTTCACCATCGTGTTCCCGCTGATGCTGCTGATCGTGTTCGCCAGCATCAACACCGACTCGCGCATCGACAGCCTCGGCCACATTCGGTTCATCGAGTACTACGTGCCGGGAATCCTCGCCTACGCGGTGATCGCGGCGTGCTTCATGAGCTTGGCGATGAACCTGACCCGCCAGCGCGACGAGGGGATCCTCAAGCGGAAGCGGGCGACCCCGCTCCCTGCGTGGGCGCTGATCGCGGGGCTGGTCGGCAGCTCGATCATCGTCGCCTTCGTGCTGGCGGGGGCGACGATCGTGCTGAGCATCGTCCTCTACAGCGACAAGGCACCGCTCCACATCGGATGGCTGCTCGTCGTGCTGGCGCTCGGCGCCGTCACGTTCGCGTCGCTCGGCGTCGCCATCACCGCCGCCATCCCCAACGCCGACGCGGCCCCGGCCATCGTCAACCTGGTCGTCCTGCCGCTGGTGTTCCTGGCCGGCACGTTCTTCCCGATCTCGAGCCAGGGACTGATCCGGTTCAGCAACCTGTTCCCCGTGCGACCGTTCGAGCAGGCGCTGTTCGCCGCCTTCGACCCGCAGGGCAACACCGCGCATCCACCGACGCGCGCCCTGGTCACCCTCGGGCTGTGGGCCGTGGGCGGCGTCGTGCTGGCGGCACGGACCTTCCGCTGGGAACGCCGCGGCGGCTGAGACGACCGTCGCCCAGGAAACTGGGCATCTGGGACGGTGTAAAGGCGCGCGAACAGATGCCCAGTTTCGTTCGGCGCGGGCCTACTCGATGATGGCGACGACGTCGCCGCTGCCGACCGAGGCGCCGGGCGCGACCTTGATCTCCTTGACGGTGCCGGAGGTCTCGGCCGCGATGTTGTTCTCCATCTTCATCGCCTCGAGCACGCAGATGGTCTGACCGGCCTCGACCGCCTGGCCCACCTCGACGAGCACCTTGACGATCGTCCCCTGCATGGGGACCGTCACCGCGCCCGATCCGCCCACCGCCGCGGTCGCCCCGCCGGAGGCGGCCCGTCGGGGACGGGCGACGGCACCCGATCCGGCGGCCGGCGCGGCACGCGGATTCGGGGACCCACAGCGACACCGCGTAGCGCTTGCCGTTCACCTCGACGTCGACCTCGCGCTTGACCCGGGCCTCGGGTGCGTCGGCGGCGGCGGCCGGAGCCGAGCTCACGCCGCTGAGGTCGAGGGTGTCCTCGACCCACTTGGTGGAGTGGCGGGACTCGACGAAGTCCGGGTGCTCGAGGATGGCGATGTCGGCGGGGATGGTGGTGGCCAATCCCTCGATGCGGAACTCGCGCAGCGCGCGGAGCATGCGGGCGATGGCGGTGGGCCGATCGTGGCCCCAGACGATGAGCTTGCCGACGAGGTTGTCGTAGAACTGGCTGACCGTGTCGCCGGACTCGTAGCCGCCGTCCCATCGGGTGCCGAACCCGTCCGGTGCCACCAGCGTCGTGAGGTGGCCCGGCGAGGGCAGGAACCGGCCGCCGGCCGGATCCTCGGCGTTGACCCGGACCTCGATGGCGTGGCCGCGCAGCTCGATGTCGTCCTGGCTGAACGAGAGCGGCTCGCCCGACGCGACGCGGATCTGCTCGGCGACGAGGTCGAGACCCGAGACCATCTCGGTGACGGGGTGCTCGACCTGCAGCCGCGTGTTCATCTCGAGGAACCAGAACTCGCCGTCCTGGAACAGGAACTCGACGGTGCCGGCGTTGTAGTAGCCGCAGGCCTTGGCGACCTTGACGGCCGCCTCGCCCATCGCCTGGCGAACCTCAGGCGGGAAGGCGGGCGCCGGGCTCTCCTCGATGAGCTTCTGGTGGCGGCGCTGCACCGAGCAGTCGCGCTCGGCTATCCAGACGCAGTTGCCGTGCTGGTCGCCGATGATCTGCATCTCGACGTGGCGGGGCCAGCTCGAGGTAGCGCTCGACGTAGCACTCGTCGCGCCCGAAGCCCTTGAGCGCCTCGCTGCTGGCCGACTCGAACGCCTCCGCCGCCTCGTCGGCCGAGCGCACGACGCGCATGCCGCGGCCGCCGCCGCCGTAGGCGGCCTTGATGGCGACCGGCCAGCCGAACTCGTCGCCGAACGCGACGACCTCGCTCGGCGTCGGCCAGGAACTCGGTCGTGCCGGGCACGCCCGCGACGCCGGCCTTCTGGGCGGCGATGCGGCTGCTCACCTTGTCGCCCATGACCTCGATGGCCTCGGGCGGCGGTCCGATGAAGGTGACACCGCGCTCGGTGATGGCGCGGGCGAAGTCGGTGTTCTCGGAGAAGAAGCCGTAGCCGGGATGCACGCCGTCGGCGCCGCTGCGGTCGATCGCGTCGAGGATCTTCTCGGTCTGCAGGTAGCTGTCGGCGGCCGTCTCGCCCCCGAGGGCGTAGGCCTCGTCGGCGAGTCGGACATGCAGGGCGTCGCGGTCGAGATCGCTGTAGACGGCGACCGTGGCGATGCCCATCTCCTGGCATGCACGGATCACACGGACGGCGATCTCACCCCGATTGGCGATGAGGACCTTTGTGAGCACGCCATATGGTTACAGGGGTGAGGGGGGATCTCGCCAGATCAGTCCTGGCCGGGACCCGCTTCGGCGACGTCCGGTGGGTCGTGGAGACGGGCTCTACCAACCGCGATGTCCTCGAGCTGGCCCGCGCCGGCGCCCCCGACGGCATCGTCCTGGTGGCCGACCACCAGACCGCCGGACGCGGCCGTCTCGACCGCACCTGGATCGCGCCACCAGGCGCCTCGCTGCTGATGTCTGTGCTGCTGCGCCCGCGGCTCGACCCGACCGAGGCGCCGCTGTTGACCGTCGCGATGGCCCTCGCGGTCGCCGACACCGAGGCCGGACGGCAGGCTCGCGCTCGGCTCAAGTGGCCCAACGACGTGGTCGTGGACACCGAGCCGCCCCGCAAGCTGGCCGGCATCCTGGCCGAGTCGGTCGTCGACTCGTCGGGACAGCTTGCCGTCGTGGTCGGGGTCGGCATCAACGTCGACTGGCCGACCCCGTTGCCGCCGGAGCTGGCTGAGATCGCCACCGCGCTGAACCTGGTCGGCGTCGTCGTCGACCGGGAGGAGCTGCTGACGGACGTGCTTCGCGGCTTCGAGCGGCGGTGCGCCCAGCTCCAGGGCGGGCGGGAACGGACTGCGGTCGTGGACGAGGCCCGGGCTGCATCGGTCACACTCGGGCGCCGGGTTCGGGCCGACTTGGGTCCGGAATTGCGGGACGGGAAGGCCGTCGACCTCGACGAGCGCGGGAACCTGGTGATCGAGGACGACGACGGCCGGCGCCACGTAGTGATGGCCGGCGACGTCGTCCACCTCCGAGGTATTCCGTAGGCTGCGCAGCCGCCAGGCGGAGCAGCTCGGGGGATGGCACCCGGATGGCGAAGCCGCCCGGAGGGACCCTCCGACCGGAGGGCAAAGAAATCAAGGATCCAGATCGCGGGCCAGGAGGTCGGCGAAGGCGGTGGCGGCGCGAGACGTCAGGGGACCCGGGGTCGTCGGCAAGGGCCGACCGTCGATCGAGTGGATCGCCTGCACATCGCGGGTCGACGAGGTGAGGAAGGCCTCCTCCGCGTCGCCGAGCCGCTCCATCGGGACGTCGACCTGCGCGACCTGGTCGCCGAGCAGCTCACAGACGAGCTCGCGGGTGATGCCGGCCAGGCAGCCGGACGAGAGCGGGGGAGTGACCAGCCGGCCGTCGAGGCCGACGAAGATGTTGGTTCCCGTCCCCTCGCAGACCGCGCCGACGGTGTTGGCGAAGATCGCCTCGCTGGCGCCGCGCTCGTGGGCGTAGGACAGCGCCACCACGTTCTCGGCGTACGAGGTGGATTTGAGTCCGGCGACGGCGCTGCGCTCGTTGCGTGGCCACGGCGTGGTGACCACGGCGGTCGAGGCCGGCCAGTCGTCCAGGTCGCCGGTGGCCACCAGGACGGTCGGCGTGGCGCTCCCGCGGTCGGACCCGAGCGGTCCGACGCCCCCCGTCACGGTCAGGCGCAGCCGGCCCCGGTCGACCCCGTTGGCGTCGACCACCGCCCGCATCGCGAGGCGGAGCGCCTGGTCGTCCATCGGAACCGCGAGCCCCAGGCCGGCCGCCGAACGGCGGAGCCGCCCAAGGTGGCGCCGGATGGCGAAGGGGGTGGCCCGCAGCACCTGCAGGGTCTCGAACACGCCGTCGCCGACGGTCATCCCGTGGTCGAAGGCGGAGACGCGGGCCTCCCCGGCCAGCACCAACTCACCGTCGAGCCACACGACCTGGTCGCCGGAGCCGTCCACCACCCCCGCACACTGGCACGCCCAGGTCGGCTACTACTGTGATGGCGTGTCTGACGGCCCCCGAAAGCCGCGGCGGCGCCGGACCTGGCCCCAGCGCCTGCTGCTCACGTTCAACGTGCTGGTGGTGTTCGTCTGCTTCGCGTCGGCGGGCGGGCTGCTCTACGTGTTCCGCCAGACGACCAACGTGGCCCGCTTCAGCCTCTCCACGACGCTGAACCAGACCACCAAGAAGGGCGAGCCGGAGAACTTCCTGCTCGTCGGCATCGACAGCGCGGCCGGTATCAACCCCAACGATCCGATCAACATCGGCCGGGGGGCCACCAACAACACCGACACGATCATGATCCTGCGGGTCGATCCGGGTTCCGACAAGGCCCAACTGCTCTCGCTGCCGCGTGACCTCTGGGTCCGCATCGCCGGGACCGACTACCACGAGAAGATCAACGCCGCCCTGGCCACGGGCGGGCCGCAGCGGCTGATCGAGACGATCCAGCAGAACTTCGGGATCCCGATCAACCACTTCGTGCAGGTCAACTTCGAGGCCTTCCGGTCGCTGGTCGACGCGGTCGGGGGCATCCCGATCTACTTCCCGTGGCCGGCGCGCGATGCGCACACCGGCCTCAACATCACCAAGCCCGGGTGCGTCACGCTCGACGGCGTGCAGGGTCTGGCCTACGCCCGCTCGCGCTACTTCCAGAGCGAGCAGGACGGCGAGTGGAAGTCCGATCCGACGAGCGACATCGGCCGGATCGCCCGCCAGCAGCAGTTCATCAAGCTGGCCCTCAAGCGGGCGATCGCCAAGGGCGCCCGCAACCCGTTCGTCGCCAGCCGCCTGATCGGCACCGCCGAGAGGGACGTCACCCTCGACGACCAGCTCACGACGGGCGACCTGCTCAGCCTGGCCGAGCAGTTCCGGAACTTCGACCCGAACACCCTTGAGGTCTTCACGCCGCCGGCGACGGGGGCGGTCATCGGTGGTGCCGACGTGCTCGAGTTGAACACGGTCGCCGCCCAACCGATCTTCGACCGGTTCCGTGACCTGAGCGACGCCAGCAACCCGAACCGCGCCGTCGCGGTGTCGGTCACGAACGGTTCGGGGGCGTCGTCGCAGGCCCAGCTGGCGCTGGCCCAGCTGGCCAAGCTCGGCTTCATCACGATCGGCTCGGGCGACGCGACGAGCTTCCAGACCTCGCACACGACCATCCACTACGCCCCCGGCGGCGCCAAGGCCGCCGTCCAGCTCGCCCGCTACCTGCCGTTCGTCCCGACCTTCGTCGAGGACGACACCCTGGAGGGCGCCAGCGTCACGATCTACACCGGGCTGGACTTCACCGGCTTTCGCACGACACCCCGCCCGGCGGCCGATTTCGCCGGGTTCCTCGCCACCACGACCACCACGACCGGCCCCCCACCGGGGTCCGGCGCTGGCGCGACCTCCACCAGTGAGGCAAGCATGGTGCCGAGCACCCCTCCGGGTCAGCTCTGCGGCTGAGGCCGAAGGAGACTGCGCATGGCTGAGATCGCGATCATCGGGACGGGCTACGTGGGCCTCACCACCGGGGCCTGCTTCGCCCATCTCGGCCACGACGGTCATCTGTGCGGACGTCGTCCCCGAGAAGATCGAGCGGCTCTCGCGGGGCGAGATCCCCATCCTCGAGGCCGGCCTCGAGGACCTCGTGCGGGAGGGCCTGCAGTCGGGCCGCCTGCGCTTCGTGGTGGGTTCGGCCGGGGCGGCCGAGTCCTGTGAGTTCGCCTACCTCTGCGTCCCGACCCCCCAGGGCGTCGACGGCTCCGCCGACCTCAGCTACATCGAGGCGGCCGCCCACGAGATCGCGCCTGTGCTGGCGCCGGGATCGATCGTCGTCAACAAGTCGACCGTGCCGGTCGGCTCGACCCGGCGGGTCGAGCAGGCGTTGGGGCGCAGCGACGTCTTCGTGGTGTCGAACCCCGAGTTCCTGCGGGAGGGGTCCGCGGTCAACGACTTCCTGCATCCCGACCGCGTCGTCATCGGCAGCGACGACCAGGGGGCGGCGATCCGCGTCGCGTCGCTCTACAGCGGAGTTCCGGCGCCGCTGATGGTGACCGACCCCGCCTCGGCGGAGACGATCAAGTACGCGAGCAACGCGTTCCTCGCCACCAAGCTCTCGTTCGTCAACGCGGTCGCCGCGCTCTGCGAGGCGGTCGGTGCCGATGCGGGCGACGTCGTGCTCGGCATGGGCTACGACAAGCGCATCGGCCACGAGTTCCTCCGACCCGGACCGGGCTGGGGCGGGAGCTGCTTCCCGAAGGACGTGCAGGCGCTGCTCTACATCGCCCGCGAAGCCGGCTATGACTTCGACCTGCTCGCCGGCGTGGTCTCGGTGAACCAGGAGCAGTTCAACCGGGTGGCCGACAAGGTCACGGCCATGGCGGGCGGTTCGCTCGAGGGCCGCACCGTGGGCGTGTGGGGGTTGACGTTCAAGGCCGGCACCGGCGACCTCCGCCAGTCCCCGGCGCTGCACATCGTCGACCGGCTCCTGGAGCGGGGCGCCACCGTGCGCGGGTACGACCCCACGGTCAAGGGTGCGCTGCCGCAGACGCCTGGGCTCGATGTGGTCACCGATCCGTACGCCGCGGTCGAGGGCGCCGAGGTGCTCGCGGTCCTGACCGAGTGGGACGAGTTCAAGTGGGTCGACCTCGACAAGGTCGCCAGCGTCATGGCGCGGCCCCAGATCGTCGACGCCCGCAACCTGCTCGACCGCGCCGCGATCGGCCGCCACGGCTTCACGTACCACGCCATCGGCCAGGCCTGATGGCCCGGATCGTCATCACTGGTGGCGCCGGCTTCCTCGGCTCGCATCTGTGCGACCGCTTCCTCGAGCGCGGTGACGAGGTCGTCGCGCTCGACAACTTCTCGACCGGTTCGGTGAGCAACATCGAGCACCTCTTCGGGCGGCCCGGGTTCACCTTCGTCGAGCAGGACGTGAGCCAGTTCATCTGGATCCCCGGTCCGGTCGACGCCGTGCTGCACTTCGCCAGCCCCGCGTCGCCGGTCGACTACCTGGAGCTGCCCATACAGACGCTCAAGGTCGGCAGCCTCGGCACGCACAACTCGCTCGGGCTGGCCAAGGCCAAGGACGCCCGCTTCCTGCTTGCCTCGACGAGCGAGGTGTACGGCGACCCGGAGGTGCACCCTCAGCCCGAGAGCTACTGGGGCCACGTGAACCCGATCGGACCACGCGGCGTCTACGACGAGGCCAAGCGCTTCGGCGAGGCCATCACGATGGCGTACCACCGCAGTCACGGCCTCGACGTGCGCATCGCGAGGATCTTCAACGTCTACGGCCCGCGGATGCGTCCGGGCGACGGCCGGGTCGTGTCCAACTTCCTCGTGCAGGCGATCAAGGGCGAACCGCTGACCATCTACGGCGACGGCAGCCAGAGCCGCAGCTTCTGCTTCGTGGACGACGAGGTCGAGGGTTTCCTGGCCCTGCTCCACTCCGATCGCACGGGTCCGCTCAACATCGGCAACCCGGGCGAGTTCACCGTGCGCGAGCTGGCCGAGCTCGTCCTCGAGGTCACCGGGTCGTCATCCGAGCTCGTGTTCCTCGAGCTCCCCGTCGACGATCCCCGCCAGCGCCAGCCCGACCTGACCCGCACGCGTGCCGAGCTGGGCTGGGAGCCCACCATCGCGCTGCGGGAGGGCCTGGTGCGCACCGCCGAGTACTTCCGCGAGGTCCTCGGAGGCTGAGTCCCGGGGAGGTCGGTTCAGACCTCGCGCGCCTCGGCCTCCTCACGGTGGGAGAGGTACCAGTCGAGGGTGCGGTGCAGGCCGTCGGCGAACGATGTCGTGGCCTTGAACCCGAACTCCATGGCGGCGCGGCTGGCGTCGACGCCCCGGCGGGGCTGGCCGTCCGGGCGGGATGAGTCCCACCGGATCTCACCCTCGAACCCGACGAGCTCGACGATGATCTCGACGAGCTCACGGATGGGCAGCTCGTGGTCGGCACCGAGGTTGGCCGGCTGGTCGCTGTCGTACAGCTCGGACGCGGCCACGATGCCGGCCGCGGCATCGTCGACGTAGAGGAACTCGCGGCTGGCAGCGCCGGTGCCCCACACGACCATGTGGTCGGCGCCGGACTCCTTGGCGTCGACCGCCGCCTTGATGAGCGCGGGGATCACGTGGGAGACGGCGGGGTTGAACTTGTCGCCCGGGCCGTAGAGGTTCGTCGGGATGAGGTAGATGGCGCGCTGGCCGTACTGGGCGCGGTTGGCCTGGAGCTGCACGAGCTGGGCCAGCTTGGCGATGCCGTACGGCGCGTTCGTCTCCTCGGGGTAGCCGTGCCACAGCGAGTCCTCGGTGAACGGCACCGGCGTGAACTTGGCATAGGAGCAGACCGTTCCGACGAGCACGGTCTTCTCGGTGCCGCGCCGCCGGGCCACGTCGAGGACGTAGGTCCCCATCAGCAGGTTGTCGAGGTACAGGTCGGCGGGGTGGGCCTGGTTGGCCCCGATGCCGCCCACCCGCGCCGCCAGGTGGACCACGAGGTCGGGTCCGGTGGCCTCGAACATGGCCTCGACGGCCTCGCGGTCGCGCAGGTCGTACTCGGCGCTCGTCGGGGTCGCGACCGAACCGGCGCCCGCCTCGTGGAGCTTGGCCACGACCGCCGAACCGAGGAATCCGTTGCCGCCCGTGACGACCACGCGTCGGTCGGACCAGAAGTTCGGCATGAGCGTCGAGCTTATCGACGGTGCCGCCCGCGCGAGACTCACCGTCTCATGGCCCAGATCCGGATCGCGGTAACGCTCGAGCAGTGCTGGCACCGTGTGCCGGGCGGCACCGCGTCGGCTGCCCTCCACGCCGTACAGGCACTCCAGGCCCGACCCGACCTCGACCTCGTCGGCGTCAGCGCCTGGCACCGACGTCCACCGTCCGAACCCTGGGCTCCCACCATCCCCGTGCGCGCCCTACCCATGCCGCGCCTGGCGCTGTACGAGTCGTGGCACCGGGTCCGGCGGCCGGCCGTCGAGCGGGCCACCGGTCCCGTCGACGTGATCTACGTCACGGGCATGGCGATGCCGCCACCCTCGGCGCCGCTGGTGGTCACGGTGCACGACCTGAGCTTCCTGCGGGATCCGGCGGAGTCGACGCGCCACGGACGTCGGTTCTTCGAGCGCGCCATCGAGCTGGCCCGCGCCGACGTGCGGCTCGTGACCTGCCCGTCGCAGGCCACCATCGAGGACTGCGTCGAGCAAGGCTTCGATCGGGACCGGTTGCGGCTCGTGCCGTGGGGCATCGACGCGCCCGAGGCGGGTGCGGCCGACGTCGAGCGCGTGCGCAGCACCTACCGGCTCCAGCAGCCGTACGTGCTGTGGGTCGGGACGATCGAGCCGCGCAAGAACCTGCCGACGCTGCTCGAGGCCTTCCGGCGCCTCGACCGACACGGTCTCGAGCTCGTGCTCATCGGACCCCGCGGTTGGAACGAGGATCTCGACGGACACCTCGGCTCGGCCGGGGGCCGGGTCCGCGCGCTCGGGTTCGTGCCCGAAGCGGACAAGCGGGCCCTCTTCGCGGGCGCGGAGGTGTTCTGCCTGCCGAGCCTCCGTGAGGGCTTCGGCCTGCCGGTGCTCGAGGCCATGGCGCAGGGGGCTCCCGTCATCACCTCGAAGGGGACGGCGACCGAGGAGGCGGCGGGTGACGCGGCGATCCTGATCGACCCCCAGGACGCCCCCGCGCTGGCCGAGGCACTGGCTGCGGTGCTCGACTCGCCGGACGACGCCGCGGCCATGCGCTCGGCCTCGCGCCGCCGTGCCGCCGAGCTCCCGTGGAGCCGGACCGCCGAGCTGCTCGAGGCTGCGTTCCGCGAGGCCATCGCATGAGCCGGCGGATCGGGGCCAACCTGCTGTGGCTCGTGCCGGGCGTGGTCGGCGGCAGCGAGGACTACACCGTGCGGCTGCTCGAGGCCTACGCGCGGGCCGGCGGGGGCGACCGCGGGATCACGCTGTTCGTGAACTCGTCGTTCCGGGCCGCCCATCCCGGCCTCGTCGACACCTTCCCGGTGGTCGAGGCGCCGGTCACCGGCGCGCGCGCAAGTCGGCGCGGGTGACGGCGGAGGCCACCTGGCTGGCCCGCCAGGCCAGGGTCCACGGCATGGATCTCCTGCACCACATGGGCGGCAACATGCTGCGCACCCGGCCGCCCGGGATCGTGACCATCCACGACCTGCAGCCGTTCGCCCACCCGCGCAACTTCAGTCGCCTGAAGCAGGTCTACCTCCGTTCGACCGTGCCGCGGGCGCTGCGCCGGGCGGTGATCGTGGTGACGCTCACCGAGCACACCCGCCACGACGTCGTCGACCGCATGGGGGTGGCGCCCGAGCGCATCTTCGTCGTGCCGCCCGGCATCACGCGAGGCGATGCCGAACGCGATGCCGACGACGAAGCCCGGGTCCGCGAGGCGTATGCGCTCGGCCAGCGGCCCTATTTCATCTACCCGACGATCACCTACCCCCACAAGAACCACCTGACTCTCGTGCGGGCGTTCGCCCAGCTCGCCGCACGCGAGCCCGATCCGCTGCTGGTGCTGCCGGCCGGCGCGGCGGGGGCGGAGGCGGCCATGCAGGCCGAGATCGACGCCCTCCGGCGTGCGCGCCCGGATCCGACGACCCGGTCGGATCCCGCGCCGTGACCTCGACGTCCTGATCGACGGGGCCACGGCACTAGCGTTCCCGTCGTCCTATGAGGGGTTCGGCATACCAGTCCTCGAAGCCATGAGCCGGCGTTGCCCGGTGATCGCGTCGACCGCGACCGCGCTCCCCGAGGTGGTCGGCGACGCCGGGTTGCTCGTCGATCCCTACGACACCGACGGATGGGCCGACGCGATGCAGCAGATGCTCGACGATCCCGACCTCCGGGCCGAGCTGGTCGAGCGGGGCTTCGCCCGGGCCGGGGAGTTCTCGTGGGAGCGATCGGTCGAGGCGCTGGGCGCCGCCTACGACGACGCGTTCGATCGGATGGCGACATGAACGTGCTCGTGCTGTGCCCGCACTTCTCGCCCGACCTCGCGCCCACCGGTGAGGTGATGACGAGCATCGTCGGGGAGCTGGCCGCGCTCGGTCACCGCCTCGACGTGGTCACCGCGCTGCCGTGGTACCGCAGCCACGCGCTCGAGGTGGGTTGGGACGGGCAGCTCGTGCGGCACGAGACGACCGAGTGGGGCACGATCACACGGGTCCACCCGTTCCCGACGGACAAGAGCAACATCCCCGCGCGGGCGGTGGCGTTCGGGGGGTTCACCGCGCTCGCCGCCTGGGAGGGCGTCATCTCGCGGCCGCGCCCGACATCGTGCTCGCCATGTCCCCACCGTTGACGCTGGGACCGGCCGCCTGGGCGGTCGGCGAAGGCGCGTTCGGTGCCGTTCGTGTTCAACATCCAGGACGTGTTCCCCGATGTCGCCGTCGAGCTCGGGTTGCTCTCGGGTCGCCGCGCCATCGCCGCGGCCTCCTGGCTCGAGCGCACGACGTACCGCGCGCGCCGACGCGGTGACCGTTCTGTCCGACGATCTCGCCGACAACGTGCGATCCAAGCTCACCCGCGGCCGCACGGGCACCGCCGCCGCCCGTGCCGCGGCCAAGGTCCGGGTCATCCCCAACTTCATCGACACCGACTGGATCACGCCGGGCCCGCGCGAGAACGCGCTACCGCGCCGAGGTCGGCATCAGCGGCAAGCGGGTCGTGATGTATGCCGGCAACGTGGGCCTGTCGCAGGCGCTCGATCTCGTCCTGGCCGCGGCCACGGCCCTGCGCCACGAGCCCGACATCGTGTTCGTGATCAACGGCGGGGGAGCGGCGCGGCGGCGATCTCGAGCGCGCCGCCAGGGGCATGGACAACGTCCGCTTTGTCGACATGCAGCCGAAGAGCCGGCTACCGGAGGTGCTGGCCGCGGGCGACGTCCACGTCGTGCCGTTGAAGCGGGGGCTGGCCCGGTCGAGCGTGCCGTCGAAGCTCTACTCGGTCCTGGCCGCCGGTCGGCCGATCGTGGCCAGCGTCGACCCCGGCACCGAGGTGGCGCAGACCGTCGAGCGCGCCGGTGCGGGCCTGGCGGTGGGTCCTGACGACGCCGAGGCCTTCACCAAGGCGGTCCTGCGGCTCCTCGATCACCCGGACGAGGCGGCCGAGATGGGTGCGTCCGGCCGGAGGTTCGTCGAGTCCTGGGCCTCTCCTCGCATGGTGGCGGCGGCCTACGAGGCCCTCTTCGAGGAGCTCCGGTCAGGGCGGCCCTCGCCTCGCGGGTAGATTTTCGGCTCCATGGGCAAGGCATCGCAGGCGAAGAAGGTGGCGCGCGCCGCGCCGCGCGGCTGAACCCACGCGCCCGAGCCGGCGGCGCTGGCTGTGGCCCGCCGGCCTCCTGCTCATCCTCGTGGTGGGCGGGATCGTGATCTACGTCGCCCGCGGCCAGAGCAATCCGGTGCCGGTACCGCAGATCGCCAACGAGAGCACGACCACCACGACGCCTCTCTCCCCGACCATCTCGACGCCGGCCACCACCGCCGGGGCGAGCACGACGACCGCGGCCGGGTCGGCCAGCTCCACCACCGCCGCGTCGAGCTCGTCGACGACGTCGACCACGCCCCCGTCCACGTCGACGACGGCGAAGCCTTGAGAGCCGTCATCCTGGTCGGTGGGTTCGGTACCCGCTTGCGTCCGCTCACGGCGCGACACTCCCAAACAGATGCTGCCG
Organism: uncultured Microthrixaceae bacterium; assembly: GCA_963776435.1. GTDB lineage: Bacteria > Actinomycetota > Acidimicrobiia > Acidimicrobiales > Acidimicrobilacustridaceae > UBA4742. Next base: position 692,956 of record CAVZMK010000010.1, on the reverse strand, counting down.
GTGGTCGACCGACCCATGATCGAGCGGGTGGTCGAGGCGCTGGCCGGCTTCGGCGTCACCGACGCGGTGCTCTCGCTCGGATATCGACCCGACGCCTTCCTCGAGGCCTATCCCGACGACTCGTGCGCCGGGGTCGAGCTGCACTACGCCGTCGAGCCCGAGCCGCTCGACACCGCCGGAGCGGTCCGCTTCGCGGCGCGTCGACGGCGGCATCGAGCACACTTTCCTCGTGTTCAACGGTGACGTGCTCAGCGACATCGACGTGGGCGCGCTGTGGGCGTTCCACCAGAAGTCCGGCGCCGAGGGCACGATCGGCCTCACACCGGTCGACGATCCGTCGCGCTACGGCGTGGTGCCGATCGACGACGACGGCCGGGTCGAGGCCTTCGTCGAGAAGCCACCGCCGGGACAGGCCCCGACGAACTGGATCAACGCCGGCGCCTACGTGCTCGAGCCCTCGCGTGCTCGATCGCATCCCTGCCGGCCGTCGGGTGTCGATCGAGCGGGCGACGTTCCCCGAGATGGTCGCCGACGGCAGCCTCTTCGCCCTGCACTCCGACGCCTACTGGATCGACGCCGGTACGCCCGCGACCTACCTGCAGGCCCAGCTCGACCTCGTCGACGGCCGGCGGGGCGAAGCCGAGCCGGCCGTGGCCGCGACCGCGGTCGTCGACGACGGCGCCAAGATCGACCACGCCGTGGTGATGGCCGGTGTGGTGGTCGAGGCCGGCGCGGTCGTGCGCGACTCGGTCGTGCTGCCCGGCGCGCGCGATCGGGCGCGACAGCCTGCTCGAGGGCGTCGATCGTCGGGGCTCGCTCGGTCGTCGGCCCGGGGCCCGTGCTGCGCGGCCTCTCGGTGATCGGTGACGACGTCACCGTCGATGCCGGCGCCGTGCTCGACGGCGCTCGGGTCCCCGACGAGGAGCCCGAGTGAGGGCGCTCGTCACGGGTGGCGCCGGCTTCATCGGGTCCACGCTCGTCGATCGCCTGCTGGCCGAGGGCCACGCCGTCGACGTGCTCGACAACCTGTCGACCGGATCGCTGGCCAACCTGGCCGACGCCCGTTCCGACCGGGCCCACGACTTCTCCTTCCACCAGATCGACGTCCGCGACCCCGCGATCGTCGACCTGATCGCCCGGCGTCGCCCCGAGGTCGTCTTCCACCTCGCCGCCCAGGCCGACGTGCGGGTGTCGGTGGCCGAGCCGCTGCTCGATGCGCAGATCAACGTGATGGGCAGCCTGCACGTGCTCGAGGGCGCCCGGCCGGCCGGCGAGCCGCAAGGTCGTGTTCGCGTCGAGTGGCGGCACGATCTACGGCGACATCGCCCCGGAGAACCTCCCCGTCGACGAGGAGCACCCCCAGCGGCCGGTCTCGCCCTACGGCATCGCCAAGAAGGTCGTGGGCGACTACCTCTTCGCCTACCGCGAGCTCCACGCCCTCGAGTACACCGCGCTGGCGCTGGCCAACGTGTACGGCCCCCGCCAGGATCCCCACGGCGAGGCCGGCGTCGTCGCCATCTTCGCCGGCCGGCTCCTGACCGGCGAACCGTGCACGATCTTCGGCGACGGCACCCAGACCCGCGACTTCGTGTTCGTCGACGACGTGGTCGACGCGTTCGTGCGAGCGGCCGACAAGGGCACCGGGCTGCTGGCCAACGTCGGCACGGGTGTCGAGACCTCCGTCAACCAGCTCTACGAGGCGATGGCGCGGGGTGCGGGGGTGACCGAGCCGGCGGTGCACGCGCCGCCGCGGCCCGGCGAACTGGCCCGATCCGCGGTCGACCCCGGACGGGCCGAGCTGTACCTCGGGTGGAGGTCCTGGACGACCCTCGACGACGGCACCGCAGCGGTGCTCGACTGGTTCCGCCAGCGCGACTGACTGGGCTCAGGCCGACTCGCACCCCCGTTCGAGCGCGGCAGCCGTCTCGTCGAGCTCGACACGACCTTCGGCGATCCCGATGATGAGGTCGTAGGCCTCGTCGTCGGGCGCGTTGACGGGCTCCCCGTTGAGGTCGAGGAAGCTGCAGCATGCAAGCCAAGCCGTGCGCTTGTTGCCGTCGACGAGCGCGTGGTTCCGCACGATCGACTCGATGAGCGCGGCGGCCTTGTCGAACAACGTCGGATAGGCATCTTCTCCGAACAACGTCGTGCTCGGGCGGTGTGCGGCACCGTCCAGCAGCCCGGCGTCGCGCACCGCAGGTGGGCCGCCCGTGGCCACATGGGCGACGAGCAGCAGATCCTCGAGGGAGAGGAACTGGATCGGCTCGGGCCGAGCGGTCACGAGTCGCGGAGTCGTTCGAGCAGATCGTCGTAGCGGAGCGCGTTGCGGTGGACGATCTCGGCGATGTCCGCCGAGCTCGCGGCTCGATGTAGGTGGCGATGCTGTCGCGGGCGATGTCCTGCATCGACCGGCCTTCGAGCTCGGCCTGACGGCGCAGCGCCGCGGTCTCCTCGTCGGTGAGTCGGAGGGTCATCGCCATGGGAGGATGATACCAGAGTGGTATCAGCGGCGGTGGGTCCGATTTCGGCCCCGTGCCAGGATGGCCCATGTTCGCCAACCGGGTCACCGAGTTGCTAGGGGTCGACATCCCCATCGTCCAGGCGCCGATGGGCTGGATCGCCCGAGCCGACCTGGCCTCGGCCGTGTCCAACGCCGGCGCCATGGGGATCATCGAGACGTCGTCGGGGGAGCTCGACGTCATCCGCGGCGAGATCACGAAGATGCGTGACCTGACCGACAAGCCGTTCGGCGTGAACATCGCCCAGGCCTTCGTGCGGGACGAGTCGATCGTCGAGTTCGTGGTCGACCAGGGCGTGCGCTTCGTGACCACCTCGGCCGGCAGCCCGACGCGCTACACCGCGCAGCTGAAGGCACGCGGGCCTCACGGTGTTCCACGTGGTCCCCACGCTGCGCGCCGCGCAGAAGGCGGCCGACGCCGGGCGTCGACGGCCTGATCGTCGAGGGCGGCGAAGGCGGCGGCTTCAAGAACCCGCGCCCGGTGGCGACCATGGTGCTGCTGCCGCTGGTCGCGTCGAAGATCGACCTGCCCATCGTCGCGGCGGGCGGCTTCATCGACGGACCGACGATGGCGGCCGCGCTCGCCCTCGGCGCCGAAGGTATCCAGCTCGGCACCCGCATGGTCTCGGCAGCCGAGTCGCCCATCCACGCCAACTGGAAGCAGGCGATCGTCGACGCGGCCGAGACCGACACGGTGTTCCTCAACCAGCACGCCTCGCCGGCGCTGCGGGCGCTGCGCACCGACTACACGAGCGCGCTCGAGTTCGACCACGAGCGCAACGCCATCGCCCACTTCGGCGACCCGAACGACCGTCTACTTCGGAGGCGACCTGTCGAAGGGCATCGCGCTGTCGGGCCAGGTGGCCGGACGCATCGAGGAGGTGCGCCCGGTGGCCGACATCATCGCCGAGTGCGCCCGCGACTGCCTCGCCGTCATCGCTGACCTGGACGCCCGCTACAACGCGTAGGTCCGGACTAGGTCGAGCACCTTCGCCGCGTCCGGGCCCTGGCCGACGAGTCGGGTCTGGTCGGACGTGACACGTCGGGCCGCGACCTCGCAGAACTCGACGGCGCTCCCGCGGATCGTCGTGACCGCAGCCTCCTCGGGAACGAACTCCCACTGGCTTCCGTCCGGCCCGACGAGGTCGAGCGCGACGGGTCCGCTGAGTGTCAGTCCTGCTCGCTCGAACGCGTAGGGAAGCGTGCGCCAGGCGAGACGGGCGATGGGCCGGATCCGGTCCGTGGGGGCCAGCTCGACGCCCAGTGCCGACGCGATGTCCCCCGTGTGGATCCAGGCTTCGGCGAGACGCGTGGCGGTGAGTGTCTGCACGGAGAGCTGCCCCGAGACCCAGGTGACGCGACGGTGCGGGTCTACTGACCGGAGCTCGCCGAGCAGGCCCTCCGACGACCGCTCCCAGCGGGCGGCGATGGCCGGGCCGCCGATCGAGCGTTGGGACTCGACCTGCGCCGCGGCGGCGTCGTCGACCGTGACCGAGGTGGCGTCTCGCGAGCCGAGGAAGCCCTCGCGGAAGGTGTCGAGATCGCCTCGGGCGCTCGAGATCGCGAGCTCGTCGGACTGGGTCAGGTGCAACAGGACATCACCGACGTCCCAACCCTCGCAGGGCGTCTCGCGCTGCCAGTCGGACTCGCCGCACCCCTCGACCAGCGAACGGAGCTCCGCGTGCTGATCGGAGAGATCGTCGATCACGCTGCTCATGGCGTTGGAAGCTATCCCCCGGGCCGAGCGACGACTAGCGGAACAGGTCGTCGTTGGGGTGGCGGACGATCTCGTCGTGGACGCTGCCGTCGCGGAACCAGGTCGGGTCGACGCCGCGCACGACGGCCACGGGGATGCCGCTGGACTTGCCCATGACCAGCTCGGCGGCGCACGCGATCTCGTCGACGACGCGCCACCTCGGTGACCTGCATCTCGCGGCCGAGGGCGTCGGGCGTGCCCCGCAGGTCGAGCACCGCGGCGATGCCGGCCGAGCCGATGGCCACGTCGGTGACGCCGCGGCGCCAGGTGCGCCCGAAGGTGTCGCTCACGATGACGGCCACCTCGACGCCGGCCTTGCCCCGGAGGCCGTCGCGGATGCGCCGGGCCGAGCGGTCGCTGTCCTCGGGCAGCAGGGCGGCGTAGCCGCGACTCGACGTTGGACAGGTCGATGCCGGCGTTGGCGCACACGAAGCCGTGCCTGGTCTCGCTGATGATCAGGTCGCCGCGGCGGCGCAGGATGCGCACCGACTCGCGCCTCGACCAGCGGCTTGTGGCTGAGCGGGTCGTCGGGGTCGATGGCCACGAGCTGGTCCTCGGCCTTCGACACGATCTTCTGGGTGACCACCACGACGTCGCCGTCGGCCAGCGCGGTGCCGTCGCCGTCGGCGGCGGCCGCGGCGATGATGCCGGCCAGGTCGTCGCCCGGCGACGGATCTCGCCGATCCCGTCGATCCCGAACACCTCGAGCCGGCTCATGCGGCGCGCCGACCGGCGGCGAGCACGACGCGGCCCAGGGCGGCGGCGCGCTCGGGGCTCGACATGATCGTCGGGGCCACGACGCAGCGCACGCCCTCGGCCTCGACCGCGTCGGCCAGGTCGGCGTCGGCCTCGTCGATGACGAGGGTGCCGGCCAGCTCGGCGTAGATCCGGGCGACGCCGACGACCGACGACTCGTGGCCGAGCTCGGCCAGCAGGCGGTCGGCCGGGCCCTTCAGCGCGGCGCCGGCGATGATCGGCGACACGGCCACCACGTCGGTCGCGGCGGGCCACGACCGCGTCGCGCACGCCGGGCACGGCCAGCACCGGGCCGATCGAGACGATCGGGTTCGACGGGGCGATCACCACGCCGTCGGCGTCGGCGATGCGCGTCGAGCACGCCGGGGGCCGGGCCGGGCCGGCTCGGCGCCGTCGAAGCGCACGGACTCGACCGGCACCGCGTGCTGGCGGCCGCACGAAGTACTCCTGGAACGCCGATCTCGCCCTCGCCCTCGACGCGTGACCCATGGTGCGCACCGGGTCGTCGGTCACCGGCAGCAGGCGCAGCCCGAGGCCCCAGGCGGCCGCGATCTCGGCGGTGACCTCGGTCAGCGGTGGCGCCGGCGTGGCGGCGGGCGGTGCGGTACAGGTGGGTGCCGAGGTCGCGGTCGCCCAGGTTGAACCAGGCCTCGCCGCCGTAGCGGCGCGAGCGTCTCCATGGCCTGCCAGGTCTCGCCGGCCAGGCCCCAGCCCCGGTCGGGGTCGATGGCGCCGGCCAGCGTGTAGGTGACGGTGTCGAGGTCGGGGCTGATCTCCAGGCCGTGCAGCACGAGGTCGTCGCCGGTGTTGACGATGGCGGTGAGCTCGGCCGGGTCGACCACCTGGACGAGGCCGGCCAGCAGGCGGGCGGCGCCGACGCCGCCGGCGAGGACGGTGATCACGGGCGGTCAGCGCAGCTCAGCTGAGGCCGCAGCTGGCCGAGGTCGGCGTCGACCATCATCGTCACCAGCTCGGCGAACGGCGTCTTCGGCTTCCAGCCCAGCACCGTGCGGGCCTTGGTCGGCGTCGCCGACCAGCAGGTCGACCTCGGCCGGGCGGAAGAACGTCTCGTCCTGCACGACGTAACTCCTGCGTAGTCGAGCCCGACGTGGCCGAAGGCCACCTCGCAGAACTCGCGCACCGAGTGGGTCTCGCCGGTCGACACCACGTAGTCGTCGGGCTCGTCCTGCTGCAGCATCAGCCACATGGCCTCGACGTAGTCGCCGGCGAAGCCCCAGTCGCGCTGGGCCTCGAGGTTGCCGAGGCGCAGCTCGGTGTCGAGGCCCAGCTTGATGCGGGCCACGCCGTGGGTGATCTTGCGGGTCGACGAACTCGAGGCCGCGGCGGGGCGACTCGTGGTTGAACAGGATGCCCGAGCGTGGCGTGCAGGTCGTAGCTCTCGCGGTAGTTGACCGTGATCCAGTGGCCGTAGACCTTGGCCACGCCGTAGGGGCTGCGGGGGTAGAACGGCGTGCTCTCGCGTCTGGGGCACCTCGACGACCTTGCCGAACATCTCGCTGCTGCTGGCCTGGTAGAAGCGGATGTCGGGGTCGACGATGCGGATGGCGTCGAGCAGCCGGGTCACGCCGAGCGCGGTGATCTCGCCGGTCAGCACCGGCTGGCCGAACGACGTCTGCACGAAGCTCTGGGCGGCCAGGTTGTAGACCTCGTCGGGCCGGTGCGTGCGCAGCACCTCGATCAGCGACGCCTCGTCGAGCAGGTCGCCCGGGCACGAGGGTCGAGCTGGTCCTGGAGGTGGGCGATGCGCTCGAAGTTGACGGTGCTGCTGCGGCGGACCATGCCGATCACCTCGTAGCCCTTGTCGAGCAGGAGCTCGGCCAGGTAGGAGCCGTCCTGGCCGGTGATGCCGGTGATGAGCGCACGGGTAGCCATGGGCCCTGGTCTACCGCTGGATCGCGTCCGCACCGTCTGCTAAGTGGGTTGGCACGTGCGCCCGAGCCGATCCTGCCGAGAGTCGCCGCGACCGAGAGCCTGGGCCGGCGCATCGCCGACCACCGGGCCAAGCTGGGCCTGACCCAGCAGGAGCTGGCCGACCGGCTCGGCCATCTCCCGGGTGGCGGTCTCCCACCTCGAGGCGGGGCTGTCAGCGACCCCGGTGAGCGCACGGTGACCCTGCTGGCCGGGCTGTTCAAGGTCGAGCCGCACGAGCTGGTGGCCGGGCACCACCTACCCGGTGGCCAAGGCCGAGCGGCTGCCGGTCGTGGCCGCCCGCTACACCGAGGTCGAGCACCAGCTCGCGCTGCTCGACGCCGACCTGGCTGGATCGAGCACGGCGGTCGACGCCGGCGGCGGCCGAGCGTCGTGCTCGACGCGGTGGCGGTCGACGCTCGGCCTCCTGGCCGACGAGACCTGCGACCGGCGCGAGCGCGACGCGGTGGCGCGACGCCGCGTCGGTCGGCGAGGCTCGCCGACCGCGGCTCGGCGCGGGCTCAGGGCCCGACCCGCGGCGCGCCACTCGGCCAGCAGGTCGGCTGAGCGTCTGGCTCCATGGGATCTCGGGCTCCCAGCCGGTGGCCTTGTGCAGCTTGGTCGGGTCGCCGCGCAGCACGGGCATCGTCGACCGGGCGCTGGAGGGTCGGGTCCTCCTCGAGGCGCATCGGGTCGCGCGGCCATCGACACGCAGCCGGTCGGCCAGCTCGCTGATGGCGAGGTCGACGCCGGAGCACACGTTGTAGGCCTCGCCGGCCTCGCCGTGCTCGATCAGCAGCCGGTAGGCGCGCACGACGTCGCGCACGTCGGTGAAGTCGCGGCGGGGGGTGAGGTTGCCGACCGGCACGACCTCGGTGCCGTCGAGCTCGTTGCGGGCGATGCGCTCGGCGATGGCCGGGGCCACGAAGTGGTTGGTCTGGCCCGGGCCGAGGTGGTTGAACGCCCGGACCCGGATGACGTCGAGCCCGTAGCCGAGGTGGGCCTGCAGCGCCGAGGTAGTCGGCGGCGACCTTGCTCGCCGCGTACGGGCGTCACCGGCCGCAGCGGCGCGTCCTCGGTCGATCGGCAGCTCGCTCAGCGTGACCGTGCCGTAGACGTCGGCGCTGCTGACCGACAGCACCCGGGCCGGTGGCGGACCGGCAGGCCTGCAGCAGGTTGAGGGTGCCGTCGGCGTTGGCCCGGAAGGCGGCCAGCGGCTCGCTGCCACGAGCCGCCGACGTCGCTCCAGCCGGCCAGGTGGTAGACGGCGTCGGGCGCGCACCTCGGCGACGAAGCGACTGCAGCGCGGTCGGCGTCGAGCAGGTCGGGTCCGTCGTGGCGGTCGACGCCGACGACGTCGTCGCCGCAGCGCCTCGAGGTGGCCGACGAGGTGGCGACCGACGAAGCCGGCAGCGCCGGTGACGAGCGCTCGCATCAGATCGGTGAGTGTCAGGGCGGCCAGGCGACGGTAGGTGGTCGACCGAGGCCCGCGCGCAGTCGACGTCCCACGGTAGAGACGACGGCCGCCCGGTCGCCCGGCCGACCGGCGTCCCGACAGGCTCGTCGGCGCAGGGTCGGCGTCGTCGAGCAGGCGGCCGATGCGCCGGCGGCCAGCGCCGTCGGCGTCGCCGGGGGCGCACGAGCAGGGCGGCGTCGCCGACCACCTCGGGCAGCGCGCCGGCGGTCGGTGGTCACCACCGGGGTGCCGGTGGCCATGGCCTCGAGCGGCGGCAGGCCGAAGCCCTCGTAGATCGAGGGGTAGGCGAAGACCGCGGCCCCGCGGAGCAGGGCGGCCCGCTGGCGTTCGTCGACCCAGCCGAGCCGCACGATGCGGTCGCGGTGCGGGGCTGGCGGCGATGGCGTCGGTGAGCGCCTCGGCGCCCCAGCCGTCGGGGCCGGCGATCACGAGCGCGAGGTCGGGTCGTGCCGCGGCCAGCCGCGTCGAAGGCGCCGACGAGCGGCGGCAGGTCCTTGCGGGGTTCGACGGTGCCGACGGCCAGGACGTAGCGGTCGGCGCCGGCGAGGGCGCGGCCGGCGTCGGCGTCGGCTGCCCGGCTCGTCGGCCGGCAGCGGTCTCGTGCCGTTGGGGACGACGACCACCGCGTCCGCGGTCGACGCCGAACACGTCGACGATCTCGTCGGCGACGAACGCCGAGACGGTGTGGACGGTGGCGCCCCGCGCCGGAGCGCCCGCCGGATGAGGTCCGGGATACTCGAGCGTGTCGGCGGTGCACAGCTCGGGGAAGCGGACGAAGGTCAGGTCGTGGACCGTCACGAGCTCGGCGGCGCCGCGGGTCGGGGGCACCACGAAGTTGGGCCCGTGCACGACGTCGACCGGGCCGGTCCACCACTCGATCGGCGGGCTGGTCGGCGCGGCGCCAGGCCTGCCGCAGCGGTCGGGCGGCCATCGGTCGGCTGGCGACCCGATGCCCGTCCGGCAGCGAGGGCCCGCCAGGTCGTCGCGGCCCCGCCAGGTGACGCCGAACGCGACGACGTCGAGGTCGGGCTCGGTCGGCCAGCCGGCTCAGCAGCTCGGCGGTGACCACGCCCACCCCGGTCCGCGCGCCGAGCAGCGCGGTGGCGTCGAAGGCGAGGCGCATCGGAGTCAGCGGGTCGGCTGGCCGGGGGCGCCGCGCAGGTGCTCGACGATCGCCTCGACCGGTGGCCGCGACCGCGGCGCTCGACTCTCGCGGCGGCGAACCTGGGCCTTCTGGAAGGCGAGCACCCCGAAGCCGACGCTCGCGTAGAAGGTGTTGCGCAGCACCCGAACCGTCTCGTTGGCCATGCGCCAGAGCGTTCCAGAAGCGGCCGGGACCGGCAAGGGGAGCGGCTTCGGGGTACCGGTGGTCCGCCCGGTGCGGCGGTCAGGGGTGACGTGACCCCGTGGGCGAGGCGACTACCCTGCCGCGGTCGTGGATGCGCCGGACCAGCCTCAGCCCCAGCCTGCCCCGGGGCCGCCGGAGGCCCGGTCAGAGCCGGTCGAGGGCCCGGCGGAGCCTCCCGACGACCCCTTCGGGCCACCGTCGGTGCAGGTCGAGGCGGTCGTGCCGCCGGTGGTGGTGGTCATGGTCGCCCACGACCCCGGGCCGTGGTTCGAGGACGCGCTGGCGCAGCGTGGCCGCCCAGACCTACCGCAACACGTCGCTGCTGGTGATCGACGGCGCCAGCACCGTCGACCTCGAGCTCCGCATCGCCGGCCGTCGCCCCGGACGCCCACCTGCGGCGGCTCGACGCCGACGTCGGCTTCGGCCCGGCGGCCAACGAGGTGCTGGACGCGGTCGAGGGAGCGGCCTTCTACCTGTTCTGCCACGACGACATCCGGCTCGACCCCGACGTGATCCAGGTGATGGTGGAGGAGGCCTTCCGCTCGAACGCCGGCATCGTCGGCGGGCAAGCTCGTGGCCGTGGGACGATCCCGAGCAGCTCCTCCAGGTCGGCATGGGCGCCGACAAGACCGGGGCACCGGCTCCGTACGTCGATCGGGGCGAGCTCGACCAGGAGCAGCACGACGCGGTCCGCGACGTCTTCTACGTCCCTGGCGCGGCCACGCTCGTGCGGGCCGACCTCTTCTCGGCCCTCGGTGGCTTCGACCCCGGCATCGAGCTGCTCGGCGAGGACCTCGACCTGTCGTGGCGCGCCCATGTCGTCGGCGCGCCGGGTGCTGGTGGCGCCGGCGGCGCGCGTCGCCCACCTCGAGGCGCTCGGCCGACCGACGTCCGGTCGACGACCGCCGCCGGCTCCAGATGCGCCACCGGCTGCGCACGAGCCGGGTCTGCTACACCGCACCGAGCCGGGTCCGGGTCATGCCCCAGGCGGCGGCGATCGCCCTGGTCGAGCTGGTCTACGGCATCGTCACCGGGCGGTTCCGCCACGCCGGCGACGTCGTCAACGCGTGGACGTGGAACGTGCGCCACCGGCGCAGCACCCGTCAGCTCCGGCGCCGGCTGGCCGACGCACCGGCGCGGTGCCCGACCGGGACGTGCGGCGCCTGCAGGTGCACGGCAGCGCCCGCTCGTCGGCGTTCGTGCGGGGCCAGACGGGGCACCGGCCAGAACCGCCTGGGCACGGTCACCGCGTCCGGGCCGCGACATGGTCACGAACCTGCGCTCGGCCCGCGCCCGCTCGTCGCTCATCGCGTGGTCCGCCGTGCTGGTGGTGCTGCTGCTCGGCAGCCGCGACCTGTTCACCAACGGAGTGCCCGACGATCGGCGCAGCTCGCCGCCTTCCCCGGTCACCCGTCGCAGCTCGCTGCAGCAGTGGGTGTCAGCGGCTTCCGCAGCACCGGCCTCGGATCGGACACCCCTGCTCCGACCCTGCTCGGTGTGCTCGGCGGCCTCGGCTACCTGTTCTTCGGTGCGATGGGCCTGCTGCGCACCGTGCTCATCCTCGGCGCGCTCCCGCTCGGGGCGCGTCGGGCATCTGGCGCCTCGCCCGCCCGCTCGGCTCCCGCCGGGCCCGCATCACCGCGCTCGTCGTCTACGTCTGCCTCCCCCTCGGCATCAACGCCCTGGCCCAGGGGCCGGTGGGACGGGCTGGTCCTGTACGGCTTCATGCCCTGGATCCTCAACCAGCTCGCTCGGGCCTCGGGTCTGGCCCCGTTCGGCGACCGCGCGGTGACGGTGGGGGCGCCGGCCCCGGTGTCGTCGATCGGCCGGTGACCCAGCGCGTGCTGATGCTCGGGCTCGTGACCGCGCTCGCCGCGTTGGTCGCTCCCGTCGCGGTCGCGGTCATGGTGGCCACGGCGTTGGCCATCGCGATCGGCGGGCTGCTCGTCGGGCGAGGTCCGGGGCGCGCTCCGGCTGATGGGCGTGGCGCTGGCCGCCGCCGTCGTCGCCGTGGTGCTCCAACTGCCGTGGAGCCTCTCGGCCGTGTCGGTCGGCTGGCGGGGAGTGGTCGGGCTGTCGACGACCGGGTCCGAGCCGCTGTCGCTCTCCGCGGTGCTGCGTTTCGCCACCGGTCCGTTCGGGTCGACGCCGCTCGGCTGGGTGTTCCTGCCGGCCGGCCTCCTGGTGCTGCTCATCGGCAAGAGCTGGCGGCTCCGGCTGGGCGGCGCGGGCCTGGACGGTGGTGATCGCGTCCATGGCGGCCGCGTTCGTCGCGCCAGGGCCTGACGCCGGGGTGGTTGCCGGCGCCCGAGGTGCTGCTCGCCCCGGCGGCGGTCGCCCTGTCGCTCGCCATCGCCCTCGGCATGGTCGCGTTCGAGGTCGACCTGCCCGACTACCACTTCGGGCTGCGCCAGATCGCGTCGCTCGTGGCCGGGGTCGCGCTCGTGCTCGGCGTGTTCCCGGCGCTGGGCGCCGCCTTCAGCGGCGACTGGGGCCTGCCCGCGAGCGACTTCTCGTCCACGTTCTCGAACCTCGGCGCCAAGGACGCGCAACGCGGCCCCTACCGGCTGCTGTGGTTGGGCGAGGCCGAGGTGGTCCCCGGCGCGCCGTGGCGGCTGGTCGCGCCGACCATCGGGCAGCTGGGTCGGGCCGGCGTGCTGGCCTACACGACGGCCGACGACGGCACGGGCGACGTGACCGACCTGCTGCCCGGACCCGACTCGGGCGCCACCTCGAAGCTGGCCCAGACGCTGCGGATCGCGGCCGCGGGTGGCACGACGCGGCTGGGGGCCCTGCTCGCGCCCGATGGGGATCCGCTACATCGTGGTGCCGCTGGCCAACGCGCCCCAGCCGCTACAACACCGGGCCCACGAGCCAGCGCGACCGAGCTGCTCTCGATGCTCGACAACCAGCTCGACCTGGCCGACGTCGACGTGACCGGGGGCGTGGCCGTGTTCCGCAACGCGGCCTGGGGTCCGACCCGGGCGCAGTTGCCCGCGAGCACGTCGTTCCCACCAGGTGGTCCCGGGATCGCCGACCGCACGGTGCCCGCGCTGGCGGGGGCGCCCACGGCACTGCCGAGACACGTCGCGCTACGCCTCGTACTCGGGGTCGTTGCAACAGCTCACGACGGTGTACCTGTCGGCCGGCTCGTCCCGGTGGGACCTGCAGGTCGGCGGGCACCGGGTGCCGGGGGCCAGGGTGCTCGGCTGGGCCAACGCGTTCGACGTGCCGGCCGGCAGCTCGGTGACGCTGCACTACGACACGCCCGCGTCCCGCTGGTTCTGGCTCGGCGGCCAGCTGCTCGTGTGGCTGCTCCTGCTCGGAGCGATGTTCCGCACGCGGGTCCGAGCCCAGAGCCTGCGCGACCTCGAGGTCATCGAAGCGGAAGGGGAGCTGGCATGACGCGTGCCACCGCCTCCGGCGGACGACGCTGGCCGCTCGTGGTCGTGATGGTGATGGCGCTGGTCGCCGGGATCGTGGTGCAGCACCGGCGGGACGACCGCGCCGAACCGGTGATGACCCCGACTGCGTCGCAGATGATGCCGACGGCGTCGGCGGCCACGCTCAGCTCGACGTGGTACTGCGCCGCCGGGACCGCGACGGGCAAGGCGTCGGGCGCGGCCGAGCAGACCGTCGTGATCCAGAACGCCTCCGGCCGGTCGTCCACCGGCTCGATCGAGGCGATCACCGACGAAGGCAAGACCGCGTCGAAGTCGATCACCGTCGCGGCCCACGACCACACCGAGGTGCGTGTCTCCGATCTGATCAAGGCGAAGTACGCGTCGGTGGTCGTCGAGATGAGCGGCGGTGAGGTGGCCGTGTCCCATCTGCTGGACGGCCCGACGGGTCAAGCCGTCGCGGCCTGTTCGTCGGCGCCGTCCGCGAACTGGTACGTGCCGTCGGGCAGCACCCGACCGGGCACGCACCAGTGGCTGGCGCTGTTCAACCCCTTCCCGAGCGATGCCATCGCGACGGTCACCTTCGCCACCGAGGACGGCCCGCGGACGCCGCAGGCCTACGACGCGATGGTGATTCCCGGCGGGCGCGTGACCGTGCTCGACGTGACCTCGGTCGTGACGCTGCGGAGCCAGCTGGCCACGACCGTCTCGGTGCGGGAGGGCCGGCTCATCGTCGACCAGGTCCAGACCGCCGACGGCAGCGCCCACACGGCCAAGGGCATGGCGCTCACCCCCGGAGCACCGCGTGGCGCCTCCACCTGGTGGTTCGCGGACGGACCCGCCACGCAGGGGGCGAAGACGCAGTTCGTGGTGCAGAACCCGGGTTCCTCGCCTGCCCACGTCAAGGTCCACATCCGTCTGGACTCGGCCGCGCAGAACGGGACGGTGTCGCCGTTCGAGGCGACGGTGCCGCCCGGTGCCTACTGGACGATCGATCTCACCAAGGACACCCGGGTGCCCGTTGGCGTCGGCTTCACCGCGGTTGCCACCGCCGACGACGACCGGCCCATCGTCGTCGACCGGGTCGTGACCGCGCTGGCGCCGGCGACGCCCAACGGCTTCGACGTCGCGCTCGGTTCCCCGCTGCTGTCGCGCCGCTGGCTCGTTCCGTTGGGATCGTCGGACGCCATGGCCAAGGCGACCCTGATCGTGACCAACCTCTCGTCGACGCAGTCGGTGCGCGTGAGCGTGACGACGGTGACCGGGGGACTGGCCGCCCCACTCGAAGGGACGAACCAGGTCGAGGAGATCCCCGCGGGAGAGCGGGGCGGGTTCACGGTGCCGGCCGGACCCAACGCGGCGACTCTCTCGCTCGCGGTCTCGTCCACTTCGTCGGTTGTCGTCGAGGAACGGCTGACCTACCCGGACTGGGGCATGTCGAGCCCGCTGGCCGTGCCGGTGGTGGGCTGATCGTGGAGCGGCTGTTGATCGCGGCGGCGTTGGTGCTGGTGGCCGTCGTCGTCGCCGTCGTGGCCAGCCGTCGCCGGGCCGACGCCCCGACCCAGCCGACGTGGACCGTACCCACCCTGATCGACCGGGCCGACTTCGCGCGGCCCGACGCGCCGTGGCTGGTGGCCGTGTTCAGCTCGGCGACCTGCGCAGGTTGCCACGACGTCGTGGCCGCAGCGGAGCCGTTGGCGAGCGACGCGGTGGTGGTCGACGAGGTCGAGCTGATCGCCCGGCGCGACCTGCACGAGCGCTACTCGATCGACGCCGTTCCCACGCTCGTGATCGTCGACGCCGAAGGCGTGGTCAGGGACTCGTACGTGGGCCCGGTCGGCGCGACCGAGTTGTGGGCCCGCGTGGCCGAGCTGCGCGGCTAGCCGTCCGCCGGCGGACGGTCGTGAGCCGGGGTCAGGTCGCCGGTGTGGGCGTTGGTGTCGTGGCCGTTGCTCTCGACCGCCTCGGGCAGCGGGTGCTCGACGGCCTTCACGGCCACGGCGCCGTGCGACAGCTCGATCAGGCGGGTCACCTCGGCGCCGCCGATGGTCTCGTACTCGAGCAACGCCCGAGCGACGAGGTCGAGGCCCTTGCGGTTCGCGCTCAGGACCTCGCGGCACTGCGTCTCCTGCTCGCGGAGGATGCGCTCGACCTCTTCGTCGATCACTCGGGCGGTGTCGTCGCTGTAGTCACGCGTGTGCATGAGGTCGTCGCCGAGGAACACCTGGCCCTGTGAACCCCAGGCCATGGGCCCGATGCGCGTGCTCATGCCCCACTCGCGCACCATCTTGCGGGCGCGCTCGGTGGCGACCACCAGGTCGTTGTTGGCGCCGGTCGACACGACACCGAACACGAGCTCCTCGGCGATGCGTCCACCCATCGCCACCGCGATCGACTCCTCGAGGTAGTCCTGGCTGTAGCTGTGGCGCTCCTCGGCCGGCAGGTACTGCGTGACGCCGAGCGCCATGCCCCGAGGCAGGATCGTGACCTTGTGGATGGGATCGGTGTTGGGGAGCACCGCGCCGCACACGGCGTGGCCGGCCTCGTGGTAGGCCGTCAGCTCCTTCTCCTTGTCGGAGAGCACGGTCGATTCGCGCTCCTGGCCCATGAGCACGCGGTCGCGGGCCTGCTCGAAGTCCTCCATGAAGACGGACTCGGCGCCGCGGCCGCACGGCGAACAGGGCGGCTTCGTTGACGAGGTTGGACAGGTCCGCGCCGCTCATGCCGGGCGTGCCGCGGGCGACGATGCTCAGGTCGACGTCGGGGGCGATGCGCTTGCCCTTGCAGTGGACGCCGAGGATGGCGAGGCGCTCGGGGTACTCCGGGAGCGGCACCACGACCTGGCGGTCGAAGCGACCGGGGCGCAGCAGGGCCGGATCGAGGATGTCGGGCCGGTTGGTGGCGGCCATCATCACGATGCCGGTGGTGGCCTCGAAGCCGTCCATCTCGGAGAGCATCTGGTTCAGCGTCTGCTCGCGCTCGTCGTGGCCACCGCCGAGGCCGGCGCCGCGCTTGCGGCCGATGGAGTCGATCTCGTCGACGAAGATGATGGCGCGGCCCATCTTGCGGGCCGAGGCGAACAGGTCGCGGACACGGCTGGCGCCGACGCCGACGAACATCTCCATGAAGTCCGAGCCGCTGACCGACATGAACGGCACCCCGGCCTCGCCGGCCACGGCCCGGGCGATGAGGGTCTTGCCGGTGCCGGGAGGACCGACCAGCAGGATGCCCTTCGGGATGCGGGCGCCGATCTCGGCGAAGCGATCGGGGAACTTCAGGAAGTCGACGACCTCCTTGATCTCCTGCTTGACGCCTTCGTAGCCGGCCACGTCGGCGAAGGTGGTGCCCGGTCGCTCGGCGCTGTAGGTCTTGGCGCGCGAGCGCCCGATGGACATGATGCCGCCCATCTGGCCCTGCGCCCGGCGCTGCATCCACACGAAGAAGCCGATCAGCAACAGCAGCGGCAGCAGCAGCGGGACCCAGGTCTCCAAGAAGCTGCTGGAAGGCGTCGAGAACTTGATGCCCTTGGCCGCGAACAGCTGCACGGTCGAGTCCGGCAGCGGGGTGCTCCCGGTGGTGGTGACCTTCTCGCCGCTGGTGAGCGTGGCGCTGATGTGGCCGTTGGTGTTGTCGTAGGTGCCGGACTTCACCTCGTCGTTCTTGACGTGCGACATGAACGCCCCGAACGAGATGTCGGTGCCGGAGCTGCTCTTCGAGGCGTTGAGGCTCAGGACGGCCACGAGGATCACGCCGATGAGCACCCAGATCATCCAGCGCGGCCAGCCCTGGTCGCCGCCGAAGCGCCCCGTGGGGCGCCGCTCCGGACCCGGCGGCGGCGGGGGGATCTCGTTGCTCATGGCTCACAGCGTAGAACGGTTCGCCGAAAATACCCGTCAAGACTCCGGTCTGGCCGGGCTCCGGCCGGGCCTGGGCCGGGCCTCAGGAGGCGCGTTCGGCGGCGTAGGCCGAGGCGAGGGTGGGTCGCCGGTCCTCGAGGCGCCAGCCCCTCGGAACCGTCATCCCGGCGGCGTGGCGCCGGCACAGGTCGTAGGTCGACGGATCGGGCTCGTGGGCCACGTCGTCGAGCCACACCGTGCTGGTCGCGTACTGGTACGAGAGGGTGGCGATGGCAGGCTCCCCGCAGCCGGGACGGGCGCACTGGCGTGACATGCCGGGCACCGTAGCGAAGGCGCCGGTGCCGGAGGCGGACCCCCGCCACGTACTGTTGACGGGTGACCGCCGGTCCCATCACGCCCGCCGACGAGACCGAGGAGACGCCCCGATGGGGTCTCGGCGACGTGGGTCTGGGGTTCCTCCTGGCGGAGCTGGCTGCCGCAGTCGTGGGTGTGGTGGTGATCACCGCGCTGCGGCTACACGCAGCCCGACCAGGTCCCCTTGTGGCTCGAGACCGTGCTGGAGATCCCGCTCTGGGCCTTCCTCATCGGCGTCCCCCTGTCGTGTCCGCAGCGCAAGGGCAACGGACCGGTGCGCGACTTCGGACTGCGGATGCGTTGGGTCGACGTCCCGGTCGGGCATCGCCGTGGGACTCGTCGGCCAGTTGCTGCTCGTGCCGGCTGGTGTACTGGCCGATCTTCAAGATCCTCGGCCACAGCGAGAACGTGTCCAAGGTCGCCCGAGCAGCTGACCAACAAGGTGCACGGGCCGGCCGACACGGTGCTGATCTTCCTGCTGGTGGGGATCGGCGCCCCGTTGGCCGAGGAGCTCTTCTTCCGGGGCCTCACCCAACGATCGCTGTTGAAGTTGCGTGACGACAGCCCCAATGTCCTACTGCGGTTCATGGCTCGGACCAACCCGTGGTCGGCAGTGGTTCTCACCGCGGCGTTCTTCGCCGGCCATCGCACTTCCAGCTGTTGCAGTTCGCGGGCCTGTTCGCCTTCGGCCTGGTGCTGGGAGCCCTTGCATGGCGCACCGAGCGGCTCGGGCCGAGCATCTGGGCCCATCTCACCTTCAACGTCCTGGCCGCGGCCGCCCTGGTGTGGACCTCAACTCTGGTGTGGAAGCTGTGACAATCGGATTGGGTGCCGGTGACCGCATCGGACCCTGCCGGGATGCCACCATGAACGGACCATGTCCGAGACGCTGATCGACGACCGGGCCGCCCCCGGTCCCGACGACGGCGAGCCGGCCACGACGGGGCCCGACGGGCACGGCGAGGCGGGCGTCGCTGTCGCGGACGGATCCGAGCCCGCGCACCGGCGCGGGCGGCGTCTCGTCGAGGCCTGGGACCGGTTCGTCGGCATGCCCGTCGAGGGCTGGATCACGCTGTTCGTGCTGGTGTCCTGCCTGGCCTTCATCTTCTACCAGCTCAACTGGGGCCTCGGTCCGCATCCGGCGTGGGGCAACATCCTGTCGAACAACACGCCGGCCGGCGGCGACATGGGCGCCCACGTGTGGGGCCCGGCCTTCCTGCGCGACCACCTCCTGCCGCAGGGCCGGCTGAGCGGCTGGACACCCGACTGGTACGACGGCTTCCCCGCCTACACCTTCTACATGATCGTGCCGTCGCTGATGATCGCGTTGCTGAGCTACGTGATCCCCTACGGCATCGCGTTCAAGCTGGTGGTCATCAGCGGGGTGATGACCCTGCCGGTGGCGGCGTGGGCCTTCGGTCGGCTGAGCCGGCTGCCCTTCCCGACGCCGGCCGCGCTCGCCGTGGGCGCCACCGCCTACCTCTTCGACCGGTCCTTCTCGATCTACGGCGGCAACATCGCGTCGACGTTGGCAGGGGAGTTCTCCTTCTCGATCTCGCTCACGTTCTCGCTGCTCTTCCTCGGCGTGCTCGCCCGCGGTCTCGAGACCGGGCGCTACCGCGCCTGGGCCGCGGCGCTGTTCGCGCTGACCGCCCTGTGCCACATCATCCCGGTGTTCTTCGCGGGCGCCGGCGCGCTCGTGCTGTTCGCCCTCCAGCTCGACTGGAGCCGGGTCCGGTGGTGGATCTGGGTCGGTCTCGGCGCGCTGTCCTTCGTCGTGGCGGGCCTGCTGGCCGCGTTCTCGGTCACCGGAGGCATCGTCGACCCGGTCACCGACTACTGGCCCGCCCATCTGGGCGGGCGCGTGGGTTCGATCGAGGTGGTCGCCCTGGCCGCGGTGGTGGGGGTGATCCTGGTCACGCTGACGACGATCGTGCTGGCCCTCGCGCAGCGACCGCGACCGTGGGGGCACGTCAAGTACCTGCTCACCGTGTTGCCGGTCGGTGTGCTGATCAGCGCGTTCTGGACGGGGCCCTTCTACCTGAACAGCAAGTACATGACCGACATGGGCTGGGAGAAGCTCACCAACTACTCCGACGCGCTGTTCTCGCGCTCCCACCTCGCCGACCAGCTGAGCGACCGGCCCGGCATCCAGTACCTGCTGGTGCTGGCGGCGGTCGGCGCGCTGATGGCGTTCGCCTACCGCCGGCGCGGCGAGATCTTCTGGGTCGTCATGGCGGTCGTCACCGCGATCGGCTTCCTGTACGTCCCCCAGAGCCGCCTCTGGAACGCCCGCCTCCTGCCCTTCTACTACCTGGCCGTGTACCTGGTCGGCGCGGTCGGGCTGGCCGAGCTCGGTCGCACGATCGCCCGCATCGTGGCGGCCGACGTCGACCGTCCACCGCGGGTCGTGCTGTGGGCCACCGCCCTCGCGGTGCTGGGGGCGTGGCTGCTGGTGCTGGCCCTTCCGCTGCATTCGCTGCCGGGCGGCAAGCTCGAGTCGAACGGCGTCACCTACAAGTGGGGCCCGCTGTCGACCAGCGACTCGAGCTTCGTCACGAGTTGGGCCAGCTGGAACTTCACCGGCTACGAGGGCAAGCCGTACTACCCGGAGTACTACGCCGTGGTGCAGACCATGGCCAAGGTCGGGCGCGATCACGGGTGCGGCCGCGCCATGTGGGAGTACTCCAGCAACCTCAACAACTACGGCACCCCGATGGCGCTCATGCTGCTGCCGTACTGGACCAACGAGTGCATCGGGTCGATGGAAGGGCTGTACTTCGAGGCGTCGGCCACCACGCCCTACCACTTCCTCAACCAGAGCGAGCTGTCGGCCAGCCCGTCCGATGCGATGCGCGACCTGTCGTACCGCACCACCCCGATCACCCAGTCGGACTTCGACCTCGGCGTGTCGCACCTGCAGATGATGGGCGTGCGCTACTACATGGCGTCGACGACCGAGACGAAGGACCTCGCGGTCCACAACCCCGCGCTGCAGCAGATCGCGGCCAGTGGGCCGTGGGTCGTCTACCAGGTGGCGGACTCGGCGCTCGTGACACCGCTCAAGTACCAGCCCGTCGTGGTGAACGGCGCGTCCGCCGGCGGCAAGACGTGGCTGAACGACACGGAGAACTGGTACCTCGACCCCGGGCAGTGGGGTGTGCTGCTGGCGGCGTCGGGCCCGGCGAACTGGCACCGGATCGATCCGGGCGCGCCCACCGGCAACATCTCCGTCGGCTCCACCGCCGTCTCGAACATCAAGGCCACCACCGACACGATCTCGTTCGACGTGTCGAAGGTGGGCGTACCGGTCGAGGTGAAGGCCTCGTACTTCCCGAACTGGCACGTCTCGGGGGCAGAGGGCCCCTACCGGGTCAGCCCGAACCTGATGGTCGTCGTGCCACGCAGCACGCACGTCGAGCTGTCCTACGGCTACACCTCGGTCGACTACCTGTCCTACTTCCTCACGTTCCTCGGCCTGGTCGGGCTGGTGCTGCTGTGGCGGGCCAAGCCGGTCGACGTGGGACCGATCGCGCCGATGTGGCGCGACGACGCTCGAGAGCCCACCGATCGACGATCCGCGGGATCCCGGGTGGTGGGTCGACCCTGACGATCCCACGGGTCCGTTCGATCCGGACCACCCGGTGCACGGCCCGCCGAGCCCGCGTGAGCACCGCGTCCCGGTCGACCAGATCGATCCCGCCGCCATCATCCTCGGATCGCCGTCCGACCCGGCCGCCGGGCGGAGCGAGCTCCCGCAGTGAGCCGCGTCCGCACGCTGGCGCGCACCGCCGGTGCGGCGCTCGTCGCCGGATCGATCGTCAGCCTGGTCCGGCAGCGCAAGGTCGCCCACGTCCGGGTCCGCTTCGATCTCGGACACCGCGTCGAGCGCGCCGAGGCACCGGGCGACGTCCGCCTGTCGGTGATCGTGCCCGCCTACGCCGAGGCCGATCGGATCGGTGACACGGTCAAGCTGCTGCGCAAGGAGCTGGCGTCGATCGAGGCCGACGGAGGACTCGAGGTCGTCGTGGTCGACGACGGGTCCAGCGACGGCACCGGCTACGCCGCCGAGGCCGCCGGGGCCGACCAGGTGATCGTGCACGGGGTCAACCGCGGGAAGGGCGCAGCGGTGCGGTCCGGGATGCTCGCCGCCCGTGGGCGCACGTTGGCCTTCACCGATGCCGACCTGTCGTACTCGCCGGACCATCTCGTCGACCTGCTCGAGCAGATCGAGGCCGGATGGGACGTCGTAGTCGGCAGCCGCCGCCACGACGACACCACGACGCTCGTGCGGGCGCGTCGGCTGCGCGAGGTCGGCGGCCGGGCGATCAACCTGATGACCCGGATCGTGCTCCTCGGTCGCTACCGCGACACGCAGTGCGGCCTCAAGGCGTTCCGGTCCGATCTGGCGCGGCTGATCTTCGAGCACTCCCACGTCGACGGCTTCGCGTTCGACGTCGAGATCTTCCACCTCGTCGAGGCGTACCACCTGTCCCTCTCCGAGGTGCCCGTGCGGGTGCAGAACTCGAGCCGGTCGACCGTCCACGTCGTGCGGGACGCCGCCGTCATGGTCCGCGACGTGTTCGCCGTGCGGCGCTGGTCGGCCGCCGGCCGCTACGACCTCGAACCGGCCGAGGTCGCGTTGGTGGCCCGCGCCGCCCCCGGCTGACTCGAACTAGCCTGGCCGGGCCATCGACAGGAGGCCGACCATGGGACTCGATCCCCAGCTGCTCGAGATCCTCGCGTGCCCCGAGGACAAGGGCCCGCTCCTCTACTTCGAGGACGAGGACTCGCTCTACAACCCCCGACTGCACCGTCGCTATGCGATCCGAGACGACATCCCGATCATGCTCGTCGACGAGGCCGAGACGGTCGACGACGCCGAGCACGAGCGCCTCGTCGCGAAGGCAGAGGCCGACGCGAGCCGGTCGGACGCGTCGGCCTGACATGCCGGAGGTGCTCGACACGCTCGGCATGTTCGACGCGGCTGCCGGTCTTCCCGAACAGATCGAGCGGGCGGCCGAGGCGGCGGCGGACCTGGATGGACTGCCCCACCACGACGACGTCGAGAACGTGGTCGTGCTCGGGATGGGCGGCAGCGGCATCGCCGGCGACCTGCTGGCGGTGATCGCCGGCCCGTTCATGCCGGTGCCCGTGGTCGTGCACAAGGGCTACGGCCTCCCGAACTTCGTCGACGAGCACACGCTCGTGTTCGCCGTCTCGTTCTCGGGCGACACCGAGGAGACCGTCGAGTCCGCCTCCGATGCCGCCAGCGCGGGGGCGAGGGTGGTGGCCATCACCCATGGCGGCGAGCTCGGGCGGCTGGCGGGGCAGTGGTCGGCGCCCGTGGTGGCCGTCGACGGCGACATCCCGATGCCGCGCGCCGGTCTCGGCGCGGTGGCGGTGCCCCCGCTCGTGGTGCTCGAGCGCATCGGCCTGTTCCCCGGCGCGTCGGCCTGGATCGCCTCGGCGGTCGACCAGCTCCGCCGGCGTCGCGACCAGCTGGCGGGCGACGACAACCTGGCGGTCCGGCTGGCCCGGCGCATCGGGCGGCAGACGCCGATCGTGTACGGCGGCGGCGGCATCGGCGGCGTCGCGGCCGGACGGTGGAAGACGCAGTTCAACGAGAACGCGAAGGTCGCTGGCCTTCTGCAACCAGCTCCCGGAGCTGTGCCACAACGAGATCTGCGGCTGGGGCCAGAACGGCGACGTGACCCGCCAGGTCTTCCGGGTGGTCAACCTGCGCCACGAGTTCGAGCACCCGCAGATCGCCCGCCGCTTCGACCTGCTCGACGACATCCTCCGCGAGGTGGTCGGCGGCGTCGACGAGGTGGTGGCCGAAGGCGAAGGCGCCCTCGCGCAGCTGCTCGACCTCGTGCTCGTCGGCGACTACGTCACCCTCCACCGCGCCGCCCAGGAGGGCGTCGACCCGGGCCCCGTCCCGATCCTCGACGACATCAAGCGCCAACTCGCCCCCCACTGACCGCCGACCTCGCACCACGAAACTGGGCATCTGCGTACTCGGAATCCGATGATTTTCATGCCCAGTTTCCGGGTGGGCCTACACTCTGCGGCGGGCTGACGTGAGTGGTGTCAGTGGACCCCAGCCCGGAACCTGCAGCACCCATCTGCCCGCTCCCTCTGGAGGGTCCACATGTCCACGCCCAACCTCTACCCCGAGGGCGACTTCAAGGTCGCCGATCTCGGGCTGGCCCCGTTCGGCCGCCACGAGATCTCCCTGGCCGAGCACGAGATGCCCGGCCTGATGGCCCTGCGCGCCGAGTACGGCGACAGCCGACCGCTGAGCGGCGCCCGCATCACCGGGTCGCTGCACATGACGATCCAGACCGCCGTGCTCATCGAGACGCTGGTCGAGCTCGGCGCCCAGGTGCGCTGGTGCTCCTGCAACATCTTCTCGACCCAGGACCACGCGGCGGCCGCTGTTGTCGTCGGCCCGACGGGCTCGAGCGAGAACCCCAAGGGCGTGCCCGTCTACGCCTGGAAGGGCGAGTCGCTGGAGGAGTACTGGTGGTGCACCGAGCAGGTGCTGCGCTGGCCCGACGGCGAGGGTCCGAACATGATCCTCGACGACGGTGGCGACGCGACGTTGCTCGTGCACAAGGGCACCGAGTACGAACGCACGGGACGCGTGCCCGAGCCGACCGAAGACGACTCCGAGGAATGGACGGTCGTGCTCGGCGTGCTGGCGCGCACCGTGGCGGAGGAGCCCACGCTCTGGACCGGCATCGGCAAGGGCATCAAGGGCGTCACCGAGGAGACGACCACCGGCGTGCACCGGCTCTACCAGATGCACGAGGCCGGCACGCTGCTCTTCCCGGCCATAAACGTGAACGACTCGGTCACCAAGTCGAAGTTCGACAACCTCTACGGATGCCGGCACTCGCTCATCGACGGCATCAACCGTGCGACCGACGTGATGATCGGCGGCAAGGTGGCGGTCGTGTGCGGCTACGGCGACGTGGGCAAGGGCTGCGCGGCGTCGCTGCGGGGCCAGGGCGCCCGCGTCATCGTGACCGAGATCGACCCGATCTGCGCGTTGCAGGCGGCGATGGAGGGCTACCAGGTCGCCCGGCTCGAAGACGTCATGGACACGGCCGACATCTTCATCACCTGCACGGGCAACGCCGGCATCATCAGCGCCGAGCACATGGCCCGCATGAAGCACCAGGCCATCGTGGGCAACATCGGCCACTTCGACAACGAGATCGACATGGCCGGGTTGTTCCGCATGAGCGACGTGCGCCGCATGAACGTCAAGCCCCAGGTCGACGAGTTCGTCTTCCCCGACGGCCACTCGGTGATCATCCTGGCCGAGGGCCGGCTGCTGAACCTCGGCTGCGCCACCGGTCACCCGAGCTTCGTGATGTCGTGCAGCTTCTCGAACCAGGCCATCGCCCAGATCGAGCTGTTCACCCATCAGGACTTCTACGAGCGCAACGTCTACACGTTGCCGAAGCACCTCGACGAGAAGGTGGCCCGCCTGCACCTCGACTCGCTGGGCGTGCGGCTGACCGAGCTCAGCGACGAGCAGGCCGCGTACCTCGGCATCCCGGCCGGCGGTCCGTACAAGCCCGACCACTACCGCTACTGATCCCGAGGGCCAGACCATGGACGAGCTCGACGGGAAGGTGGCGGTCGTCACCGGCGCCGCCAGCGGCATCGGACGTGGTCTGGCCCAACGGTTCGCGGCCGAGGGCATGCAGCTCGCGCTGGCCGACATCGAAGCGGGTCCGCTCGATGCGGTCGCGACCGAGCTGCGCGCCGGTGGCGTCGAGGTGATCACGATGGTCACCGACGTGTCCGACGGCGATCAGGTCGACGCGCTCGGCGATGCGGTGATCGACGCGTTCGGCGCGGTCCACGTCGTCTGCAACAACGCCGGCGTCGGCGGCGGCGGGCTGATGCAGGACCTCACCACCGCCGACTGGCAGTGGGTGCTCGGGGTCAACCTCTGGGGCGTCATCCACGGCATGCGGGTGTTCCTGCCCAAGCTGCTGGCCCAGGGCGAGGGCCACATCGTGAACACTGCCTCGCTGGCCGGTCTGGTCGCGACGCCGTTCATGGGTCCCTACAACGCCAGCAAGTTCGCGGTGGTCGCCATCAGCGAGACGACGTTCCAGGAGCTGCGCCTGACCGGGTCCGACGTCGGGATCTCGGTGCTGTGCCCCGCCTGGGTGCGCACGCGCATCGGCGAGTCGGCCCGCAACCGGCCCGAGGCGCTCGCCAACCCCGCGGCGGCGGGTGAGGGCGCGGACGAGGCGACCGGCGCGTTCGTCTCGCTGCTCGAGGGGCTGATCGCCGGCGGACTGCCGCCCGAGGAGGTGGCCGACCAGGTGGTGGACGCGATCCGTAGCCGAAGGCTGTGGATCCTCACCCATCCCGAGTCGATGCCCGCGGTGCAGGCCCGCGTCGACGCGATCGTCGCCGGCGACGACCCGCCGTTCCCGTCCCCGGTGTGAGCACCGGCCCCGAGCGCCGGGGCGGCGAGGATCCGATCCCGCCGACGATCGAGTGGGCGGGCGACTGCGTGCGCCTGATCGACCAGCGCCTCCTGCCGGGCCGCCTCGAGCTCGTGGAGGTGCGCACGGTGGCCGACCTCTGCGAGTGCATCGAGTCGCTGGCCGTCCGGGGCGCACCCGCCCTCGGTGCTGCGGGCGCGATGGGTGTCGCGTTGGCGGCCGTATCGGGCGACTCGTTGTCGGAGGCGCGTGACCGTCTGGTGGCGACGCGGCCGACGGCGGTCAATCTCGCGTGGGGCGCCGACCGCGCGCTGGCGTCGACTCGATCCGGTCGCCGAGGCCGTCGCGATCGCGGCCGAGGACGTCGATCGCAACCGGGCGCTCGGTCGTGTTCGGTGCGGACCTGGTGCCGACCGACGGGCGAGTGCTGACGCACTGCAACGCCGGGAGCCTGGCCTGCGTCGGCTACGGCACCGCCGTCGGCGTGATCCGCGCCGCCCACGAGCAGGGCCGGCGACCTTCGGTCTGGGTCGACGAGACGCGCCCGGTGCTGCAGGGCGCCCGCCTCACGGCCTGGGAGCTCGATCGCCTCGGCATCCCGGCCACGCTCGTCGCCGACGTGATGGCGGGGTCCCTGATGGCATCGGGCGAGGTCGACCTGGTCGTGGTCGGCGCCGACCGGGTGGCCGCCAACGGTGACGTGGCCAACAAGATCGGCACCTATTCGCTGGCCGTTTTGGCCCGCCACCACCGTGTGCCGTTCTACGTGGCCATGCCCACCTCGACCATCGATCCGGCGATGCCCGACGGCGCGTCGATCGTGGTCGAGCGCCGCGATCCCGACGAGGTCCGCCGCATTGGCGGTGTGGCCATCGCGCCAGAGGGCTTCGCGGTCGAGAACCGCGCGTTCGACGTGACTCCGGCCTCCCTGGTGACCGCCTACGTCACCGAGGTCGGCGTGCTGCAGGCTGTCGATCTCGTCGGGGCCGCCGCCCGTTCGTAGGCGCCAGGTCGCAGTCGTCGACAGGATCGGCTCAAGACCCCCCGACGGGCGGTCGAGACCTTGGCTGCGCCGCGGTCCGCGCCTTCTGCCTGCCGGTCTTGTCCTCGCTGGATGCCGGCGGGCACGCGGGGGCCGCGGCGCACCATGGGCTGTCACACCTCCTGGGTACGGTCGGCGGCATGTGGCTCGAGCGGCGATGTGCGGGGTGTGAGCGGCGGGGGACGAACCCGTGCGACGCGTGCATCGCCGCGCTCCGTCCGGCCGGGGAGGGCGCCTGTCCCGCCGGCCTGACCAGCTGTCGCAGCTTGTTCGACTACGACGAGCGGGGCCGCGACCTCGTGGTGGCGCTCAAGTACCGCAACCGGCGCGACGTCGCCGCCGTGCTCGGCGCCGGCATGGCGGCTCTCGTCGAACCAGGCGAGGTCGACCTCGTGACCTGGGCCCCCACGTCTGCCGCTCGTCGTGGGGCCCGTGGCTACGACCAGTCGCGCCTGCTGGCGGTCGGGGTCGCCCGCGCGCTCGGTCGTCCGTGCGTCCGCCTCCTGCGCCGCGCGAGCGGCTCGCCCCAGACCGGTCTCGCGTTCGCGGAGCGTTGTCGTGGTCCGTCGTTCGTGGTGCGCCGCCCGTCATCGGGCCGCGTGCTCGTGGTCGACGACGTCGTGACCACGGGTGCCACACTTTCCGCGGTCGGACGGTCACTGCGCGCCGCGGGCGCGGCCGAGGTGCACGGCCTCACGGCCGCCCGCACTCCGCTCAAGCTCGGGCGCGCAGGGGTCGACAATGAGGTCAGACAGGCGTCCCCTTCCCGAATCCCCCCATGAGGTGGCCCCCCGATGCAGGTGACCGAGCTCCAGGTGCAGCGGTCCCTCCAAGCGCTCACCGACCACGCCTCCGACGACGCCGATCCGCTCGCCGAGCCCGGCAGCGGTGGCGTCCCCGAAGGTCTCGTCGAGCGGCTGGCCGAGGCGCCCGCGGTCCGCGACGACCGCCTGGCCGAGGCCCGTGAGCGGCTCGAGACCGGCGACCGTCCCACCGCGGACGATCTCGCCGGACGCATGGTCGGCCGGCTCGTGTGCGATCGCCTGCGCTGATCCGGTCGTCGCGGTCCCCTGCGACCACGGGAGCCGCCGAGCCGGTCGGCACTATGGTGGCCGGCGTGGACATCACGATCAGCAGCCGTGGAGCTGAGCCCTCCGCGGCGCTCGTGGCTGCCACCCGGCGCAAGATCGGTCGCCTGGCCCGCTTCGTCGACGGCATGGACACCGCCGAGGTCCACTTCTCCGAGGAGAAGAACCCCCGCATCGTCGAGAAGGACATCTGCGAGGTGGTGATCGAAGGTCGTGGCCAGCGCGTGCACTGCAAGGTGGCCGCCAGCGACGGGTTCGCCGCGCTCGATCTGGCCGTCGAGAAGCTCGAGCACCAGTTGTCCAAGCTGAAGAGCAAGGTCGCGGTGCGCGGCCATCGCAACTGACCGTGTTCGGATCGACCGACAAGTGGTCGGACGCCACGATCAGCGTGCTCGTCTGCGACGATGCGGCACTCGCCCGCCGCCAGCTCACGGTCGCGCTCGAGTCGAGCGACCACATCGAGGTGGTCGCCGAGGCGGCGGACGGGGACAGCGCGCTGGCCGAGGCGATCGAGTCGACCCCCGACGTGATCTGGATGGGACTGCACCTCGGCGGTCTGGCCGGCGTCCGGCTCATCGCGTCGATACACGAGCTGCTACCGGCGGCTCGCTTCGTCGTCACCTGCGGTCCTGACGAGGGGGAAGACCGCGTCAGGGCGCTCAAGGTCGGCGCCTCTGGGTTCGTGCGGCGCGACGAGGCCCCGGCGGAGGCGGTCGTGATCACCGAGCGGGTCGCCTGGGGCTTCCCGTCGCTCGAGGAACGGGATCTCGTCGCGCTCCGTGACGCCTTCGCGTCGTTCGATCGTCAGTCCGCCTCGGTGCAGCAGCAGCTCGCCCCGCCCCGGCTCGACGAGGCCTCCGTCGCCGTGATCGATGCGCTCGCCGACGGCATGAGCGCGGCTGAGGCCGCCGAATCGCTGGGGATCACCGAACCCGTGGTCGAGGGAACGCTGGCCAACGCCCTCGAGCTCCTGCACCGCCACGCCCGCAGCGAGGCCATGGCCTACGCCGTCGACGAGCAGGTGTTCGAGGGCGGTTGAGCCGCGCCACTCGGCGGCCGGTGGGTCGCCGGTAGACTCCTCGGTCTCATGGGCGTTTTCGACAAGCTCCTCCGAGCCGGCGAAGGCAAGAAGGTCCGGGCCGTGGCCGGCCTGGTGCCCGAGATCAACGCGCTCGAGGACGAGATCAAGGCACTGTCCGACGACGGGCTGCGGGCCAAGACCGGCGAGTTCCGCCAGCGGCTCGACAACGGCGAGGAGCTCGACAACCTGCTGATCGAGGCGTTCGCGGTGACCCGCGAGGCCGTCGTGGCGCACGATCGGCCAGCGCCACTACGACGTGCAGCTCATGGGCGGCGCCGCCATGCACTTCGGTTGGGTGGCCGAGATGAAGACGGGCGAGGGCAAGACGCTCGTCTCGACCCTGCCCATCTACCTCAACGCGCTCACCGGCAAGGGCGTGCACCTCGTCACGGTCAACGACTACCTGGTCAAGCGCGACTCCGAGTGGATGGGCCAGATCCACCGCTGGCTCGGCCTGACCGTCGGTCTCGTCATCCCCGGCGACTACGACTGGGACGTCAGAAGCGCGACCAGTACGCCTGCGACATCACCTACGGCACCAACAACGAGTTCGGCTTCGACTACCTCCGCGACAACATGGCCATGAGCCGTGACCGGCAGGTGCAGCGGGGCCACAACTACTGCATCGTCGACGAGATCGACTCGATCCTCATCGACGAGGCCCGCACGCCGCTCATCATCACCGGGCGGGTCAGCGACGCGGCCAAGCTCTACTACCAGTTCGCCAGCGTCGTGCGGGGCCTCAAGCGCGACGTCCACTACGACGTCGACGAGGAGAAGCGCACCGTCGCACCCACCGACGAGGGCGTCGAGGCGGTCGAGAAGGCGCTCGGCATCGAGAACATGTACGACGAGGTGTCGACCAACCTCGTGCACCAGCTCCAGGCGGCGCTCAAGGCCAAGGAGCTGTTCCAGCCGCGACAAGGACTACGTCGTGCAGCACGGCGAGGTGAAGATCGTCGACGAGTTCACCGGCCGCATCCTCGAGGGGCGGCGTTGGTCCGAGGGCCTGCACCAGGCCGTCGAGGCCAAGGAGGGCGTGAAGATCAACGAGGAGAACCAGACCCTCGCCACGATCACGCTGCAGAACTACTTCCGCCTCTACGACAAGCTCGCCGGCATGACCGGTACGGCCGAGACCGAGGCCTCCGAGCTGGCCAGCACCTACAACCTGCAGGTCGTGCCGATCCCGACCAACATGCCGATGGTCCGCAGCGACCAGGCCGACCTCATCTACAAGACCGAGGACGCCAAGTTCGACGCGGTGGTCGAGGACATCGTCGAGCGCTACGAGGCCGGCCAGCCGGTGCTGGTCGGCACGATCTCGGTCGAGAAGTCCGAGAAGCTGTCGCGCGCGCTCGAGAAGCAGGGCATCCCCCACGAGGTGCTCAACGCCAAGCAGCACACGCGTGAGGCCCACATCGTGGCCCAGGCCGGACGGCTGCAGCGCCGTCACCGTGGCCACCAACATGGCCGGTCGCGGCGTCGACATCCTGCTCGGCGGCAACCCCGAGGGGCTCGCCCTCAACGACGTGCTGGCCGAGGGTCTCGATGCCGAGACCGACGAGGGCGCAGGCGCGGCTACGAGGAGCTGACCGCCAAGTACGAGGCCGAGACCGAGGCCGAGGGCGAGCAGGTCCGCGAGCTCGGCGGCCTCTACGTGCTCGGCACCGAGCGCCACGAGAGCCGCCGCATCGACAACCAGCTGCGCGGCCGTTCGGGCCGCCAGGGCGATCCGGGCGAGAGCCGCTTCTACCTGTCGCTCGAGGACGAGCTCATGCGCCTCTTCGCCACCGGCGCCA
Organism: uncultured Microthrixaceae bacterium; assembly: GCA_963776435.1. GTDB lineage: Bacteria > Actinomycetota > Acidimicrobiia > Acidimicrobiales > Acidimicrobilacustridaceae > UBA4742. Next base: position 662,067 of record CAVZMK010000010.1, on the reverse strand, counting down.
TGAACTGGGTCATGGGCAAGGCCCTGCCCGACGACGTGCCCATCGAGGCCAAGATGGTCACCAAGGCCATCGAGCGGGCGCAGAACACGGTCGAGCAGCGCAACGCCGAGATCCGCAAGAACGTGCTCAAGTACGACGAGGTGATGAACGAGCAGCGCAAGGTGATCTACAAGCGCCGCGATCAGATCCTCGACGGGGCCGACCTGCGCGACGAGGCCATGGAGTACCTGGCCGAGGCGGTCGACGGCGGTCATCAGCACGTTCTGCGTGAGCGACTTCGACGAGGAGTGGGACATCGAGGGCCTGCTGCCCGAGATGACCGCGTTCTGGCCGGTCGAGGCCACGGTCGCCGACCTCGACGCGCTCGGCTCGACCGACGAGCTCTACGAGCGGCTCATGGGTGAGGCGACCGCGCTACTACGAGTCGCGCGAAGCCGAGCTCGGTGCCGAGACGATGCGCGAGATCGAGCGCCAGATCATGCTGCAGATCATCGACCAGCGCTGGCGTGAGCACCTCTACGAGATGGACTACCTCCAGGAGGGCATCAACCTGCGGGCGATGGGTCAGAAGGATCCGCTGGTCGAGTGGCAGCGTGAGGGCTTCGAGATGTTCGGCGCTCATGATGGCGGTCGATCGCGCAGGACTTCGTCAAGTACGTGATGCACGCGCAGGTGGCGGTCACCGAGCAGGCGCCGACGAGGCCGAGCTGCGCAACATGCAGTACTCGGCGCCGACCGACCCGTCCGAGGCCGGCGACACCATGGCCGCCGCGGCCCGCGGCGCAGGCCGTCGCTCGAGGGCGCCGACGGCCCGCCCGAGCTGGTCGAGCCCGACGATGCCCGTGGTCAACATGCCGGTGGTCAAGACCGAGTGGGAGAAGACGGGCCGCAACGACCCCTGCCCGTGCGGGTCGGGCAAGAAGTTCAAGCAGTGCCACGGCGCGTGAGCGCCGACGGCGAGGCAGAGCGTGAGCGCCGGGCTGCCGACGAACCATGCGTGACTTCACCGACGACCTGGCTGGCGCTGCGGCGCCGACTCGGCGAGGCCGAGAGCTACCTGCGCATCGACGAGCTGCGGCGCTCGCGGCCCCAGCTCGAGACCGAGGTGTCCCGCCCCGACCTCTGGGACGACCCGGATCTGGCCCGCAAGGTCAACGGCGAGCTGGCCGCGGTGGGCGAGGACCTCGACCTGTGCGACGGGCTGGCGGCGCGCATCGACGACGCCGAGACGCTCTTCGAGCTGGGTCGCGAGGAGGCCGACGAGTCGCGTCGAGCCCGAGATCGACGACGCGATCGACGCAGTCGAGCCGCGCGTTCGACGAGCTCGAGCTGCGGTCGCTGTTCACCGGCGAGCACGACGAGGCCGACGCGGTCTGCGAGATCCAGTCGGGCGACGGGCGGCGCCGACGCGCAGGACTGGGCCGAGATGCTGCTGCGCATGTACCTGCGCTGGGCCGAGCGGCGCGGGTTCGACGTCGAGCTCGACGAGGTGTCGCCCGGCGCCGAGGCCGGCATCTCGTCGGCCGACCTTCATCGTGAAGGGTCGCTACGCGTACGGCCGGCTGCGATCCGAGCACGGCGTGCACCGGCTCGTGCGCATCTCGCCGTTCAACGCCCAGGGCAAGCGCCAGACCGCGTTCGCGGCGCTGAAGGTCACGCCGTTCCTCGAGGACGTCCCCGACATCGAGATCGACGAGAAGGAGTCTGCGCATCGACACCTACCGCTCGTCGGGCGCGGGTGGCCAGCACGTCAACGTGACCGACTCGGCGGTGCGGATCACGCACCTGCCGACGGGCATCGTGGTGTCGTGCCAGAACGAGCGCAGCCAGCACCAGAACAAGGACCGGGCCATGCAGATCCTGCTGGCCAAGCTGGCCGAGCGCCAACGCGAGGAGCGCGAGGCGGAGCTGGCCGGCATCCGGGGCGAGCAGCAGCGCGGTCGGCTTCGGGAGCCAGATCCGCTCCTACGTGCTCCAGCCGTACCAGATGGTGAAGGACCTGCGCACGGACGCACGAGACCGGCAACGTCGACGGGGTGCTCGACGGCGATCTCGACCCGTTCATCGAGGCCTACCTGCGCTGGATGCGGGGTCTCGGCGAGCCCGCCGCATCCGATTGAGATCCGACCGCCTCGGATTGAGCCGCTCCCAGGCCAGGGGGGTGTCCCAAACCGGGCCCGGGCCGCTAGTAACCTGATCGCAACATGATTCGCCTCGAACACGTGACCAAGACCTACAAGGGCGACGGTCGCCGCACTCCGCGACGCCGATGTCGACATCCAGAAAGGCGAGTTCGTCTTCCTCGTCGGACCCTCCGGGTCGGGCAAGTCGACCTTCATCCGGCTCCTCAACAAGGAGGAGGTGCCCGAGAAGGGGCGCATCTTCGTCGCCGGCAAGGACATCGGCGAGCTGTCGAGCTGGAAGGTCCCGTTCCTGCGCCGCAACATCGGGTGCGTCTTCCAGGACTTCAAGCTGCTGTCGAACAAGACCGTGTCGGAGAACGTCGCCTTCGCGCTCGAGGTGATCGGCCGGCCGCGCCACGTCATCGACACCCAGGTGCCGGCCATCCTCGACCTCGTCGGTCTCGGCCACAAGGCGTCGAGCCTGCCCAACGAGCTGTCGGGTGGCGAGCAGCAGCGGGTGTCGATCGCCCGCGCCTTCGTCAACCGTCCGCTGATCCTGCTGGCCGACGAGCCGACCGGCAACCTCGACCCGGCCACGTCGGTCGGCATCATGCGCCTCCTCGATCGCATCAACAAGACCGGCACGACCGTCGTGATGGCCACCCACGACCGCGGCATCGTCGACACGATGCGACGGCGGGTGATCGAGCTCGACCGGGGCGCGATCGTCCGCGATCAGTCGCGCGGCGTCTACGAGTAAGCCTCCGAGCAAGTAGGACCCTCCCCCCACCATGCCCAAAGTCGATTACGCCATCCGCGAGACGGCCTCCAACCTCACGCGGAACTTCACCATCACGCTCGCGTCGGTCATGACCGTCGTCGTGTCGCTCGCGCTCGTGGGCGCGTCCCTGATGCTGCGCCAGGGGGTGCAGAACGCGACCCGTCGCTGGCAGGGCGGCATCGAGTTCGTGGTGTTCATGAAGCCGAACGCCACCCAGGAGCAGACCGACAGCGTCAAGAAGGATCTGCAGGACAACCCGCAGATCCAGCGCTTCACCTACGTCGACCAGAAGGCCTCGTACGTGGAGTTCAAGCAGCTCTTCCACGACCAGCCCGAGCTCATCGCCAGCGTGAACCCGAGCGACCTGCCCCCGTCTTACCGGGTGGTGCCGGTCGACAAGACCGAGGGCAACATCAACGAGCTGGGCAAGGTCTTCGGCGGCAAACCGGGGGTGAAGGAGGTCTCCTACGCCTCGGCGACCATCCGCGCGGTGCAGGAGCTGTCCCAGCGGCTGACCGTCGGCATCATCGTCGTGGCCCTGGTGTTGCTGGGTGCGGCGATCCTGCTGATCCTGAACACCATCCGCATGGCCATGTTCGCCCGCCGACGAGAGATCGAGGTCATGAAGCTCGTGGGGGCCACCAACTGGTTCATCCGCGTCCCGTTCATGCTCGAGGGACTGGTCCAGGGCGTCGTCGGGCGCGGTGCTGGCGGTGGCGGCACTGGCGAGCTTCAAGCCGTTCTTCCAGAGCTGGCTGCCCAACCGCGCAGGACTTCCCGCTCGTCAGCGGCTTCGCGTTGAGCGGCCGCGAGCTGTTCACCATCTACGCGCTGATGATCGTCACCGGCTGCCTCGTCGGCGTCGTCGGCGCCGGCGTCGCCGTCACCCGCTTCCTCGACGTCTGACCTCCCGTCTCGCTGTCGTTCGGCACAATTGACCCCCGAGACGCGGGGCTCAATTGTGCCCGAGAGGGCGGGGCCGCGGTGGAGATGTCACACCCCCTTGGCCAATATGTCGGGTCATGTCCGAGACGATCAGGTGGCTCGAGCGAATCGACAGGATCGCCCGTCGCCAACACGGAGTGTTCTCGCGGTCGCAGGCGATCGAGTCCGGAGCGACCCGTCGCGATGATCGACAGCTCGTGTCGGCTCCGGCCGATGGCTCGTCGTCGCGCCGGCGGTCTACGCGCTCGCCGAGCCATCCCGGCACCTGGGAGCAGCGGTTGATGGCCGCGGTCCTGGGTGAGTCCGAGGCGGCAGTGGGTGGCCGGTCGGCAGCCGCGCTCCACGGGCTCACCGGCTTCCGGCCTGGACGTCCCGAGATCGTCGTCCCGAGGTCGGCGCAGAACCGGAGTCCCGATCGCGCTTGTCCGTCGCCGCGACGGCGTGGAGACGACCCGACGAAACGGCCTGCCGGTGCTGACGGTGCGCGACACGCTGTTCGCCGTCGCCGCGCTCGGTACCAGTTCGCACCCTTGTGCCCGCGCTCGACGACGCGATCGGGGACCGGCTGGTCACCGTCGAGCAGCTCCAGGAGCGCTACCTCGAGCTGGCGCCTTCCCGGCGCCGCGGGTTCGCCCTGATGCGACGCCTGATCGAGGCCCGCAGCTACGACGCGTTCGTGCCGCCGGCCAGCGTGCTCGAGCGACTCCTGTACGGCGTGCTCGACCGGCCAGGCATGCCTCGGTACAAGTCGCAGGCGCCGCTCCCTTGGGCACCCGACAAGCGGGTCGACGCCATGTTGCTCGACGCGCCGGTCATCATCGAGGGCGACGGGCGGCGCTGGCACAGCCGGGTGGAGGACTTCGAGCGCGACCGGGAGCGCGATCGCGCCGCGGCCCTCCATGGCTATCTCACGCTCCGCTACACGTGGACGGAACTTCGTCAGTACCCCGACGGTGTCGAACAGAGGTCTGTCAGGTCGTCGGACCCGTAGTCGGCACACTTGACCCCCGAATCGGGGGTCAATTGTGCCCGGAACGGCTAGGGCGGGCAGCGGGGTAGCGTCGGCGGGTGGAGTATCAGGAGATCGCCTACGAGGTGGCCGACCGGGTGGCCACGATCACGCTCGACCGGCCCGATCGCATGAACGCGTTCACGCCCACGATGATGCACGAGCTGATCGACGCGTTCGACCAGGTCGATGCCGACGACGACGTGCGGGTCGTCATCGTGACCGGGCGGGGCCGGGCCTTCTGCGCCGGCGCCGACCTCGGCGCGGCGGCGGATCGACCTTCGACGCCGGACGCAGCACCGGGCGCCGCTCCCGGCACCGTGCCCCGCGACGCGCGGCGGTCGGGTGACGCTGCGCATCTACGAGTGCACCAAGCCGGTGATCGCGGCCATGAACGGGTCGGCGGTGGGCATCGGCGTCACCATGACCCTGCCGATGGACATCCGGGTCCTGGCCGACGACGCCAAGGTCGGCTTCGTGTTCGCCAGCCGGGGCATCGTGCCCGAGGCGGCGTCGAGCTGGTTCCTGCCGCGGGTCGTCGGCATCAGCCAGGCGCTCGAGTGGTGCCTGACCGCCCGCGTCTTCCGGGCCCAGGAGGCGCTGGCCGGCGGTCTGGTGCGCAGCATCCACCCGGCCGACGAGGTGCTCGACGTGGCCCGCGGCCTGGCCGCCGAGATCGCCACCAACGCCGCGCCGGTGTCGGCGGCGCTGACCCGCCAGATGCTGTGGCGCATGCTGGGCGCCGACCACCCGATGGAGGCGCACAAGATCGACTCCCGGGCGATCTACTCCACCGGGTCGGGCCGCCGACGCCCGAGAGGGCATCACCGCCTTCCTCGAGAAGCGCCCGGCGTCGTGGACGATGTCGCCGAGCCGCGACATGCCGGACTGGTACCCCTGGTGGGAGGACCGAGCCTTCGACTGAGCCGGCTGTCGGTGCGCCCGCCCCATCCACCGATCGGCGCGCCGGGCGTGTCACGGTGCGGGACATGGACGAGGGACCCGCGGATCCCGTCGCGGCGCAACCGGATCCGGGACCCGGACCGGCCGCGGCGTCCGGAGCCTGGACCTCGGACCGCATGCCGCCGTGGCTGCCGCGCGCCATCGGGCTCGTGTTCGCGGGCGGTGGTGCTGCTCGCCGCGGGCAGCTGGCTGCTGACCCGGCTGCACGAGCTGCTCCTGATGCTCGTCGTCTCGCTGTTCCTGTCGTTCGCCCTCGAGCCGGCGGTCGACTGGCTGGCCCGGCGGGGCTGGCGCCGGGGCTCGGCCACCGGCCTCGTGCTGGTCGTGCTGTTCCTGGGCACGCTGTCTCTTCCTCGGTGCTGATCGGCAAGCTGGTCGTCGACCAGGTCTCGCCAGTTCATCGACCAGGCGCCGGCCAAGAGCCAGAGCATCGAGCACTGGATCAACCGCACCTTCGGCACGCACCTGTCGAGCGAGCGAGATCTCCGAGGAGTTCAACGACCCGAACGGCCCGATCCGCACCTTCGCCACGCACCTGGCCGGCAACGCCCTCGGGTTCAGCCTCAGCGCGCTCGACGTGGTCTTCCAGCTTCTTCACGATCCTGCTGTTCACCTTCTACCTGGTGGCCGACGGTCCCCGGTTCCGCCGCACTGATCTGCTCGTTCCTGCGCCCGGACCGCCAGCGCGAGGTGCTGGCCAACTGGGAGATCGCCATCCAGAAGACCGGCGGCTACCTCTACTCGCGGCTGCTGCTCGGGATCGTCCGGCGGTCTTCCACTACATCGCCTTCGTCGTCATCGGCGTGCCCTACGCCATCGCCCTGGCCCTGTTCGTCGGCCTGGTGTCGCAGTTCGTGCCGGTGGTCGGCACCTACATCGCCGGCGGCTTCCCGGCGCTGATCGCCCTGGCCGTCGACCCGGTCGAAGGCCCTCTGGGTGGTGCGGCTTCGCCATCGTGTACCAGCAGGTCGAGAACTACCTCGTTCGCCCCCCGCATCACGCGCCCGGACGATGTCGCTGCACCCGGCGGTCGCGTTCGGATCGGTGATCGCCGGCGGCGGGCTGTTCGGGCCGGTCGGCGCGCTGCTCGCCCTGCCGGCCGCGGCGGTGCTGCAGGCGATCGGCTCGACCTACGTCGAGCGCCACGAGGTGGTCGAGTCGCCGCATGACCGCCGAGCCGATCCGGCGGTTCTGGCCGCGGCCGGCGGGAGGCGGCGGCCGACCCGACGACCCGGACGACGAGCCTGACGGCGACGACGACCGCGATCGGGCTCCGCCGACCTGCGCGGTAGCATCGGACGCCGGTAGCCTGAGTCGTTCGCTGGACGGAGCCCGACGTCGCCGACTCACCGCCCACGCCCCCACGAGGAGCACGCCGATGGCGATCGCCAACCCCGCGCTGAACCGCAGAAGTTCCAACAGGCGATCGACGAGGAGCAGGCCGGCTGGGCCTCGCCCACCGGTGGCGCGCCGATCGCCGGCGCCGCAGGCCCGGCCTGGCCGCCGCGCGGCCCCGCCCGCGCCGGCAGCCGCCGCCGACGGTGGCCGACGGCACCGGCCTGCGTCCGCCGACCGGTCCGGTCACCGGCAAGGTCATGACCTACGGCGGCACCTTCACCGCCACCCTCGTGCTGCTTCGTGCTGCTGCTGGCCGGCGGCTGGTTCGGCTGGCAGGGCGTCACCGAGACCACGGTCACCACCAACCGGTCACCGGTCAGACCAGCCTACTCGATCCACATGCCCGAGCTGGCTGTTCGTCGTGGCCCTGGTCGCCTTCGGCGTGGCCATCGTCACGATCTTCAAGCCGAAGATCGCCATGTTCACCGGCCCGATCTACGCGGTGGCGAGGGCGCGGTCCTCGGCGCCATCTCGGCCATGTACAACCTCCAGTTCAACGGCATCGTCCTGCAGGCCGTGCTGGCCACCATGTCGGTGTTCGCGGTGATGCTGTTCCTCTACGCCACCCGCCTCGATCCGGGTCACCAAGCGGTTCCGCATGATGGTCATCGGCGCGATGCTCGGCATCCTCGTGCTGTACCTGGTGCACGTTCATCGTCTCGCTGTTCGGCGTGCAACGTGCCCGTTCCTCGACCGAGCCCTCGCCGCTCAGCATCGGCCTCAGCGTCGCTGATCGTCGGGCGTGGCGTCGTTCAACCTGATGCTCCAGTTCGACCTCATCGAGTCGGCCGTCGTGGCCAAGGCTCCTCGCTACATGGAGTGGTACGGCGCCTTCGGGCTGATGATCGCCCTGGTGTGGCTCTACCTCGAGATCCTGCGCCTGCTGGCCCTGCTCAACCGCCGCTGAGGCCGGCCGCGGCCCACGACCGGGCCAGCCTGAAAATCGGGGTTCTCGATCCTGTACATGCTGGGTATCGTCGCTCCATGGCCGTGCTTGAGACACGGGCACGGGGGATGCGTACCTCCACCGGCACCAGCCGATCGGTTCGGTCGCCCCAGCCCGAGAAGGGCGTTGCGCAGGTCGATCGCTCGGCCTGCTCGGCGCCGACCTGCCCGATCGCCTTCCGGGCCTACGACGGCAGCCGGGTCGGGCCCGATCCCGCCCCGGCCACCATCGTGCTGCACTCGCCCGACGCGCTGCGACGCATCGTCACCGCGCCCGGCGAGCTGGGGCTGTCCCGCGCCTACGTGAGCGGCGACCTCGACCTCGAGGGCGACATCTTCGCCGTGCTCGAGCTGCGCCACCACCTCGAGGGCGCTCGACGTCGGGTGGCGCCAGGTGCTCGAGCTGCTGCGGGTCGTCGGGCTCAACGGCGCTCCGGCCGCTGCCGCCGCCGGCCGAGGAGGCCCGGCCGCGGGGCCGGCTGCACTCCCGCCGGCGCGACGCGGCCGGCCATCTCGCACCACTACGACGTCGGCAACGAGTTCTACGAGCTGCTGCTCGGCGCCGTCGATGACCTACTCGTGCGCGCGTGTGGACCGACGCCTCGCCGTCACGCCGCCCGAGCGGGCTCGAGGAGGCGCAGTTCGCCAAGTACGAGCTCATCTGCCGCAAGCTCGGCCTGCGACCCGGGCATGCGGCTGCTCGACGTCGGCTGCGGCTGGGGCGGCATGGTCCGCCACGCGGCCCGCCACCACGGCGTGCGGGCGGTGGGCATCACCTCTCGGCCGAGCAGGCCCGCTGGGCCCGGGAGCGCGGTCGAGCGCGAAGGCCTGGCCGACCGGGTCGAGATCCGGCTGCAGGACTACCGCGACGTCCGCGACGGCCCGTTCGACGCCATCAGCTCGATCGGCATGTTCGAGCACGTCGGGCCGGTCCCGGCTGCGGCAGCTACCTGCACCGGCTCCACCGGCTGCTGCTGCCCGAGGGTCGGCTGCTGAACCACGCCATCAGCCGGCCGCCGGGCGAGGGCGAGCGCATCGACCCCCGCGGCTTCATGGGCCGCTACGTCTTCCCCGACGGCGAGCTGATCGAGGTCGGCTCGGTCGTCACCGAGCTGCAGCGGACCGGTCTCGAGGTCCGTCACGTCGAGAGCCTCCGCGAGCACTACGCCCTCACCCTGCGGGCCTGGCTGGCCAACCTCGAGGCCAACTGGGACGAGGCCGTCGAGCTGGTCGGGCGCGCCCCGGGCCCGCATCTGGCGCCTCTACCTGGCCGGCTCGCGCGGTCTACTTCGAGGACGGGCTGATCAGCATCAACCAGGTGCTCGGCGTGAAGCCGAACGGCGGGCGCTCCGGCATGGAGCTGCGCCCGAGTGGGATCGGCGGAGCCTGCGCGTCGCCGGACGTGACACCGGCGACGTGATCGTCCTCGACTGACCTGCCCGCGGACGCTAGAGGTAGAGGCCGATCGGCTCGTCGGGCCGATCGGCCGTGATCTGGTCGAGCTCGCCCCGCCGCGCGAACAACTCGGCCAGGGTGGCCCCCTCGGGCCCGATGCCCTCCGGCGTGCCCAGCCAGGCCGCCGCCTCGTCGCGGGGAGGCGCCCGACGTGGATCTGGGCCAGGCAGCGACCGGGGCGGGTCACGGCGGGGTGCAGGCGGGACAGCTCCTCGTTGGTGGTGATGCACACCAGCACGTCGAGGCCCTGGCCCACGAGTCCGTCGGTGAGGTTCAGCAGTCGGGCCAGGTTCTGACCCGCGCCCTGCTTGGCCTCGACCCGGATCAGCTCGTCGCAGTCCTCGAGCACGAGGAGCTTCCAGCGATCGGGTGGTTCCGCACCCTGCTCGTCGGCGTCCAGGTGGTCGTCGTCGATGACCACACCCATCAGGTACGAGGGTGAGGACAGGAGGCGGTCGGGATCGAGGACGTAGTCGACCTGGCACCACGAGCGCCACGCATGGGCGAGGGCGCGCAACAGGGTCGTCTTGCCGGTGCCGGGCGGTCCGTGCAGGAGCACGAGTCGACCCGAGAGTCGCGCCGGGTCGCACGCGAGAAGCCGCTCGAGGGACGAGGCCACCGAGCTGGCGTAGTTGGCGCGGATGTGCGACCAGGGCGACGCCTGGATGTTGCGCTCGGTGCGTTGCGCACCGTTCGACAGGTGCCAGAAGCCCATGACGACGCTGCCATCGTCGGGCGCGGGATCATCGACCGCGTCGCGGCTCGCGGCCTCGATGACATCGCGCCCGATCTCCTCGGATGCTGCGGTCACGGTGAGATCGGCGTCGCGGTCCTGCCAGCGGACGACGTGGAGCGTCCAGCCCGGGCCGGTGGCCACGAAGCTGGTCGAGCGCCGTTGCTCGGCCAGCAGGAACGGCTCTACACCAGGAGGGAGCAGGCTGGCGTCGGAGCGGACCCGGTTGAGGCGCACCTGGCAGGACCACGGTTGCTCACCCGAGGCGAACGCGGCCAGGCCGCGGCGCCAGGTGAGGCTGCCGGGCGTGTCCCGGTCGCGAACAGGGGCGACCATGCGGAGCGCTTCGGTGGGGTCCATGAGAAGGTTTGCCACGAGGTGGGCATGCCGCCATCGTGGTCGCGCGGAACCGTTCCTGCACGTGAATTGGGCGCGGCGGCCCGCGGTGCCGATACGTTCCCGTCATGCGAATCGGGCTGAGTGGGGGCGCCGCGAGCGCGGACAAGATGATCGACCAGGCCGTGCGGGCCGAGGCGGACGGGTTCTCGAGCCTCTGGTACGCGAGCGCGGTGGGCGGTGACCCGCTGGTCGCGATGGCGCTGGCCGGTCGGGCCACCCGCTCGATCGAGCTCGGCACGTCGGTGCTCCAGACCTACACCTGCCACCCGGTGCTGCAGGCCAACCGGGCGGCCTCGGTGGCGGAGGCGATGGACCGTGACGGCTTCACCCTCGGCATCGGTCCCTCGCACGAGCCCGTGATCGACGGCGCCTACGGCCTGTCCTACGAGCACCCCGGGCGTCACACCGAGGAGTACGTCCGCGTGCTGACCGCCCTGTTGCGCGGGCGAGACGGTGTCGTTCGACGGCGAGGAATTCCGGGTCCGTGCGGCGATGTCGCCGACGCGACCGGTTCCGGTGCTCGTGTCCGCCCTCGCGCCCCGCATGCTGCGGGTCGCGGGCGAGTTGACCGACGGCACCATCCTCTGGATGGGCAACGCCCGGGCGATCGAGACGCACGTCGCCCCGCGCATCGGCGCCGCGGCCCGGTCGGCAGGCGACGCGGCTCGCCGCGCATCGTCGCCGGCCTCCCCGTGGCGGTGCACGACGACGTGGCCGAAGCCCGCGAGACGGCCGCGTCCCAGTTCGCCGGTTACGGCCTGTTGCCCAACTACCGGCGCATCCTCGACATCGGCGGAGCCGACAGGGTCGGCCGACGCGGCCATCGTGGGCGACGAGGCGGCGGTGACCGCCAGTATCCAGGGACTGTTCGACGCGGGTGCGACCGACGTGTGGGCGGCGATCTTCCCGGTGGGCGACGACCGGTCGGCATCGCGCCGACGCACGCGGGATCTGCTCGCCGGCCTGGCGGCCTGAGGCGCTGGAATGTCCACCGTCCTCGCCAACGGCATCGAGCTCTACTACGAACGCCGCGGCGAGGGCCGCCGATTGCTCTTCCTGAACGGCTCGGGGGCCACGCTCGCGACGACCGCGCTGATCATCGATCCGTTCCGCGCCCGCTTCGACGTCGTGGCCCACGACCAGCGCGGACTGGGTCGTAGCGCACATCCACCGGAGCCGTACACGATGGCCGACTACGCCGCGGACGCCGCCGGTCTGCTCGACGCGGTCGGCTGGGAGACCTGTGCGGTGTTCGGGCTGAGCTTCGGGGGGATGGTCGCCCAGGAGCTGGCCGTCACCTGGCCGGAACGGATCGAGCGCCTGGCGCTGTCGTGCACCTCACCCGGTGGTCCCGACATGGCGTCCTATCCCCTGCACGAGCTCGCCGGTCTGCCAGCCGAGGAGCGGGCCGCGGTGGGCCTGCCGCGTGCTGGACACGAGGTTCACGCCGGAATGGCTCGCCGAGCACCCCGCCGACCGCGGCCTGGCCGAGATGATGGCGGCGCGGTACACGGTGGTGAAGTCGGAGGAGACGCTCCGAGGTGAGGCGGCGCAGCTCGACGCCCGGCGCGGGCACGACGTGCTCGACCGCCTGGGAGCGATCAGCTGCCCCACGCTGGTGACGTGCGGTCGCTACGACGGCATCGCCCCGATGGTGAACAGCGAGGCCATCGCGGCGCGCGTGCCCGGCGCAGTGCTGCGGGCCTACGAGGGTGGCCACGCCTTCTTCGGCCAGGACCCGGCCGCCATACCCGACATCCTCGACTTCATCGACGGAGCCGATCTGGGGCCGCGCCCGTGAAGCGGGTGCCGGCGGGATCGTCGGCCCACGGCGCGGACTGCTCCCAACCGTCCTCGTAGACCAGCTCGGCCAGGGGGCGACGGCGGACCGGGCCGTGATGGCCCTGGGGACGGCCGAGCGCGATGGTCGCCGCCAACATCACCTCGTCGGGGATGTGGAGGCACTCGCGCAGCTGCCGATCGGCCAGCGCGTGCCACATGGTCATCACGCCGCCGTAGCCCAGCGCGCGGGCGGCCAAGAGCAGGTTCTGGCACGCGGGGTAGACGCTGGCGCCGTCGGTGACGTCGGGCGCGCGGCGGCGCACGTTGGTGGCCAGCACGACCACCGGCGTGTCCTCGAAGCGGTCGACGAACTGCTGCATCGACGCGGCCATCCGGGCCTTCGGGGAAACCGGATCGGCTCCGGAGCCGGTGGTGTAGCCGTCGTCGCGGCGCTTCGCCGCCCATTCGGCGCGGAAGACCTCACCGAGCAGCGCCTTCGCCTGTCGGGCACCGGGTCCGTCCCGCAGCACGAGGAAGCGGAAGCTCTGCCGATTCGACCCCGAGGGCCCGCGGCTGGCGTGCCACATGATCGTGTTCAGGTCGACATCGGGGATCGGGTCGGGCCGGAAGCGCCGGATCGCCCGGGTGGTGGCCATGCCCTCGAGCAGGCCGATGGGTTGGTCGGTCGCCATGCCACATACGGTAGGGCGATGTCTGGTGATGATCGCGATCCACCCCGTCTCGATCGGGAGACGATCAACCACGTCGCGATCACCCGGCTGTTGGCGGCCTACGCCGACATCGTCACGCGCCGGGCCTGGCCCGAGCTGTCGGAGCTGTTCCTCGCCGACACGCCGGTGCGGGTGGACACGGTGACCGCCCCCGCACGCGAGCTCACCGGGCCCGAGGAGCTGGGCGCGTTCATCAGCGGCGCCATCGAGCGCTTCGCCTTCTTCGAGTTGGTGATCCTGAACGCGCGGATCGATCTCCCGGACGACGACGATCTCGACCGCGCCCGGGGGCGGGTGCTCGTCAACGAGATCCGCCAGGACCGCGACGGTGGCGCGTGGTCGTCGACCTACGGCGTCTACCAGGACCGGTACCGCCGGACGGCGGACGGCTGGCGTTTCGCCACGCGGGCCTACCAGTCCCTGGCCCGCACGGGGAGCGAGCGGCCCTTTCCCTTCCCGCCGCCGCCGTAGACCTCGGTCAGCTCGCGCCCGATGCGGCCGAGCTCGTCGACCACCGCAGGTGGGTCGTCCACGATCAGCCCCCCGCCGAGCCCAGCCAGCTCGACCGCCAGCGCGTACTCGCTCCAGCCCCCCATCTCGACCTCGATGCGCCCGTCGGTGCGAGCCGGCCCGATCCGCAGGCGCGGCCCGAGCGTGCCCCGCAACATGGGGATGATCGCGACGTCGGCCGTGCCGCGGGCCCACGCGGAGCTCCGGCGCTCGTCGACCTCGAGGGTGATGAGCCGCCACGCTTCGGCCAGGTCGAAGTCGGGGGGTCGCACGACGGGGTCGCCGGTCAGCTCGGCTGACGTGGCCCGGTCGACCCGGAAGGTCCGCAGCCCGGCCGGCGTGTCGGCGACGAGGTACCAGGCCGACCCCTTCGCGGCCAGGCCGAGCGGGTGGACGACGCGCTCGCTGGGGCTCCGGTCACGCGCGACGTAGCCGAGTCGCACCTGCCGGCCCTCGATCACGGCCTGCTGGAGGAGCTCGAGGTAGGGGGGCGGCGGTCGGCTGTCGTGTGGGCGGCCCCACCCGACGGGATCGACGACCACCGCCGCCGACGCGGCCTCGGCGTCGGAGCGGAACGGCTCGGGCAGCGCCCGGACGAGCTTGCGCAGCGCCGCCCGCACCTCCGGCGTGGCCGATGCCGGACCCGCCACGAGGAACAGCGCCCGGGCCTCTTGAGCGTTGAGCCCGCTCAGATCGGTGCGGGCTCCACCCACGAGCCGCCAGCCTCCGTTGCGCCCCTGGGTCGAGTACACGGGCACGCCGGCCATCGCCAGCGCCTCGAGGTCGCGCCGGGCGGTGCGTTCGCTCACCTCGAGCTCGAGCGCGACCTCGGCCGCGGTCACCCGCTCGCGGGTCTGGAGCAGCATCAGCACGGCGACGAGACGATCGGCACGCATGGGGAGATCTTTCCAGACAAACCGGTCAACAGATGGCCTGTTCCGATCGGCATCCTGACCCCATGCACACCACGAACCCCACCTCCCCATCGCACACGTCGATCCCCGGCCCTGGTGACCCGCGCCCGATCTTCGCGGCCGCGGTGTCGACCGCGGGCACCACGATCGACACGGTCCGCCCCGACCAGCTCGACGGGCCGACCCCGTGCAACGACTACGACGTGCGTGACCTGCTCGGCCACCTGGTCGGTGCCCTGCGCCGGGTCGCCGTGGTCGGCCGGGGCCTGAACGTGCTCGACCACCCTGCGGCCACCCCGGGCGTGCCCGACGACGGATGGCCGGCCGTGTGGAACGCGACCGCCGACGATGTCGAGGTGGTCTGGGCCGACGACGCCCTTCTGGATCGGACCGTCGAGCTGCCGTGGGCGACCCTGTCGGGCGTCGAGTTGCTGGCCAGCTATGCGGGCGAGCTCACCCTGCACACCTGGGATCTGGCCACGGCGACGGGCCAGCAGGTCGAATGGGACCCGCGGGTGGTGAGCCTCGCCCTCGAGTCGCTCCGCCGGGCGCTGCCGGCCGAGGGCCGGGCGGCGCGGTACGACGCGGTGCGCGCGTCGCAGCCCGCCGGGGCGCCGCCGATGTCCGATCCCTTCGGAGAGGCGGTCGAGGTCTCCCCGTACGCCTCTCTCATCGACCAGCTCGTCGCCTGGTCAGGACGTCGCCCCTGACCATGGCCTCGACGGTCAGCGAGCCACGGGCGGGCGCGCCATAGCCTGGCCCCGTGGTGTGGCTCGTGGTCCTCGGGGTGCTCGTCGTCGCGGTGGCGGTCGTGGCGGTGTACGACCTGGTCCAGAACCAGCACGCCGTGCTGCGCAACTTCCCGGTCGTCGGACACCTGCGGTACATCCTGGAGAGCTTCGGGCCCGAGACGCGGCAGTACCTGGTCAACGACAACGACGAGGAGCGCCCCTTCAGCCGCGACCAGCGACGTTGGATCTACACGTCGGCCAAACACCGCGACAACACGTTCGGCTTCGGGACCGACAACGACGTCGAGCATCCGGTGGACTACATCGTCGTCAAGCAGGCGACGTTCCCTCTCCCGCTCGGGAACGCGAGTCCCGAGCCGTCGTTCGCCGTGCCCGGGGCCAAGGTGCTCGGTGCCTCCCGGCAGCGGGCGCACGCCTTCCGGCCGTCGATCGTGAACATCTCGGGCATGAGCTTCGGCGCGCTCAGCGCACCGGCCATCGAGGCGATGAACCGTGGTGCGCTCGCCGCGGGGAGCTGGCACAACACGGGGGAGGGCGCCATCTCGCCGGCCCACGAACATGGTGCCGACCTCGTGTGGCAGATCGGCACCGGATACTTCGGCTGCCGGGACGAGCACGGCGCGTTCTCGCTCGATCGGCTGGCCGCCGTCGTCGACGCGCATCCCCAGGTGCGGGCCATCGAGATCAAGTTGTCGCAGGGCGCGAAGCCCGGCATCGGAGGCATGCTCCCGGGCGTCAAGGTGACCCCCGAGATCGCCGCCATCCGGGGCGTCCCGGTGGGCGTCGACTGCCACAGCCCCGCGGGCCACTCCGCGTTCGGTGACGTCGACTCCATGCTCGACTTCGTCGAGACCATCGCGGATCGCACGGGGCGACCGGTCGGGATCAAGTCGGCGGTGGGCGAGCTCGGGTTCTGGCACGAGCTCGCCGAGCGCATCGAGACGACGGGACGTTCGGTCGACTTCGTGACCGTCGACGGTGGTGAGGGGGGCACAGGTGCCGCGCCGCTCGTGTTCGCCGACCACGTCGCCATGCCGTTCCGCCTGGGCTTCAGCCAGGTCTACCGGACGTTCGCCGAGCGCGGTCTCGAGGGACGGATCGTCTGGATCGGCTCGGGCAAGCTCGGACTGCCGGAGAACGCCCTGTTAGCTCTTGCCCTCGGCTGTGACCAGGTCAACGTCGGTCGCGAGGCGATGATGGCGGTCGGTTGCATCCAGGCCCAGCGGTGCCACACCGGTCGGTGCCCCACCGGCGTCGCCACGCAGTCGCGCCGCTTGCAGCGGGGCCTCGATCCTGTGCTGAAGGCGGACCGCGTGGCCAACTACATCGGCGCCCTGCGCTTCGAGCTCGTGCGCCTGGCGCGGGCGTGTGGCGAGGTGCACCCGGCGCTCGTCCGTGCGTCGCAGCTCGAACTGCTCCAGAGCGGGTACCGGTCCATGCCGGTCGACGCCGTGTTCGCCTACCAGCCCGGATGGGGTCATCCACCCCAGCCCGACTGCGCCGAGCTGCAGGCCCTCATGGCCTGACCCGGGACCGGTCGCTGCCGGGCGGGTTAGTTTCACGGCCATGACGGAGCTCCTCGATCTCGATCCCGACCAGCTGTTGTCCACGACCCGGGCGGTGCGCAAGCGGCTCGACCTGACCCGACCGGTCGATCCGGCGCTCGTGCGCGAGTGCATCGAGGTGGCGGCCCAGGGGCCGACCGCCTCGAACGGGCAGGGGTGGCACTTCGTGGTCGTCACCGATCCGGCCAAGCGGAGCTGCATTGGCGGAGCTGTACCGAGAGGGCTTCGAGCTGTTCTACGGCGACAAGGAGGCGGCGCTGGCCGGCATGCCCCAGGACGACCCCGAGTACCTGGCGACGCAACGCCGGGTGGTCGACTCGGCCACCTACCTCGCCGAGCACCTCGACCAGGTGCCCGTGCATGTGATCCCGTGCGTCGAGGGTCGGTACGAGCAGGGACCGATCGCGCTGCACGCCGCGACGTGGGGGTCGCTGCTGCCTGCGGCGTGGAGCTTCTGCCTGGCTGCCCGGGCGCGAGGGCTCGGCACCTGCTGGACGACGCTGCACCTGGTCAAGGAGCGTGAGGCGGCCGAGCTGCTCGGCCTGCCCGACCACATCGCGCAGGGCGCGCTGATCCCGGTCGCCCACACGCTCGGCACCGACTTCAAGCCCGGCCCCCGTCGCGACCTCGATCGGGTCATCCACATCGACGGTTGGTAAGGGTTCGCGGATGCCGGCGTGGACGTGTCCTCGTTGCCAGCGCCAGTTCGGCCGGAAGGGCCAGTCACACGAGTGCGCGCCGGCCATCACGCTCGACGACTACTTCTCGACGGGACCCGAGCGCGAGCGCCCGATCTTCGAGGCGGTGATGCGTCACGTCGAGACGCTCGGGCCGATCCACGTCGAGCCGGTGTCGGTCGGCATCTTCCTGAAGCGCTCGCGGATCTTCGCGGAGCTCCGGCCGATGCAGAAGTGGCAGGCGCTCTCGTTCGGCCTTCCCCGCCGCATCGTCCATCCTCGGATCACCCGCACGATGGCCGGGTCGGGATCGAGGACCTACCACGTCGTGCGCCTCTACGGCCCCGACGACGTCGACGAGCAGGTCTGCGACTGGCTGACCGAGGCGTATCTCGACTCACCCGAGTGATCGTTAGGCTCGGACCCGTGTCCACGCCGATGTCGCTCCCGGTCTCGCTCGTGGGCGACGACGTGCGGGTCCCGTGCGTGAGCGGCCCGGACCGCCGCTACCTCGCGTTCGATTCGGCCGCGTCGACGCCCGCGCTGGCCGCGGTCGCCCGCCGCGTCGAGGAGTTCCTGCCGCAGTATTCGAGCGTCCATCGCGGTGCCGGGTACAAGTCGCAGATGGCGACGGCGGCCTACGAGGAGGCCCGCCAGGCGATGATGCGCTTCGCCGGGCGCGACGGCCGCGACGATGTGGCCGTCATCTGCCGCAACACCACCGAGGCGATCAACCACCTGGCCTACCGGCTCCGACTCGAGCGCGACGACGTGGTCGTGTCCACCGTCGTCGAGCACCACGCCAACCTGCTGCCGTGGGCCCGGCTCGAGGTGCAGCGGCGGTATGTCGAGTGTGGCCCGAGCGGCACCTTCACCACCGAGGCCGTCATCGAGCAACTCGACCACGGCGTGCGCCCGCGGCTGCTGGCCATCACCGGCGCCAGCAACGTGACGGGATGGCTCCCGCCGATCGACGAGATCATCGAGGCGGCCCACGAGCGCGGTGTGCAGGTGCTGGTCGACTCGGCCCAGCTCGCGCCCCACCGGCCGATGCCGGTCTCGGCGGACTTCGTGGCCTTCAGCGGCCACAAGATGTACGCGCCGTTCGGCGCCGGATGCCTCATCGGGCCTCGCACCGCCTTCGCCGACGGCGATCCGTTCCTGGCCGGCGGGGGAGCGGTCGACCTCGTCGACCTCGACGAGGTGCTGTGGACCGATCCGCCCGAGCGGGAGGAGGCGGGGTCGCCGAACGTCGTCGGAGCGGTCGCGCTGCACGCCGCCATCGAGGAGCTCGAGGCGATCGGTTGGGCGAGCATCGAGCAGCACGAGCGGGAGCTGGCCACTCGCCTGCGCGGCGGGCTGGCCGCGTTGCCCGGCGTGCGGGTGCTCGGCCCGGCGCTCGACGTCGAGACGCTGGCCATCGCCGCGTTCGTGGTCGAGGACGTTCCCCACGCGCTCGTCGCGGCCCGGTTGTCGGCGGAGTTCGGCATCGGCGTGCGCCACGGGTGCTTCTGCGCCCACCCGTACCTGATCCGGCTCCTCGACGTGCCGCCGGACGAGGTCGCCACCTATCGCGCCGATGTGGTCGCCGGTGACCGCTCGCGCCTGCCGGGCGCGGTGCGGGCCAGCGCCGGACTGTCCACCTCCGCCGACGACGTCGTTGCGCTCCTCGAAGCGGTGGCGGCCATCGCCGACGGCACGCCTGCGCCGGTGCCCTATCGACGCGACGCCACCACCGGCGACTACTGGCCCGAGGGCGACGCCGCCCCCTGGTCGACCGGTGACCGCGCCCTCGGCGCGTCGTGCGCGCGCGGTTGACCAGAGGCGCTCAGCCCGGATCGAGCTCGTCGATGTCGTGCGCCTCGAGGTCGTGCGCCGCGTCGAGCGGCACCGGGATGGCGCTGGGGAGCCACGGCTTGGTGAGGACGACCCAGACGACGAACGCGGTGAACAGCACCAGGCACAGGATCCACCCGAGCGCGGTGGTGCTCACCCCTACGTACTTCAGGCCCGACGCGAGGATCACGAACGTGATCGCGGGTCGGATGTAGCGGTCGGGGGCCCTCGACGAGAGGAAGGAGCCGACCAGGACGGCCGGCACGCTCCCGAGGATCAGCGACGTGGTCACCGAGAACTCGATGTGGCCGAAGGCGAGCGCGCCGAGCGCGGCCGCCACCGTGAGCGGAACGGCCTGGGTCAGGTCGGTGCCGACGAGCTGGTTGGCCCCGATCAGGGGGTAGAGGAAGAGCAGCAACACGATCATCAGTGACCCCGACCCCACCGAGGTCATGCCCACGATGACGCCGCCGATGACGCCGATGACGATGGTCGGCACCTTGCGCACCTCGAGGTCGTGCACGACGCCGGCACGATCGTGGCCGTGGCGCAGGTCGAGCACGTAGCGCAGCACCATGGCGGCGGCGCCGACGAGCAGCGCAGCGCCGAGGGCCTTCTCGACCTTGGTGTCCGCGCCGCCGGAGTGGCCGACGACGTGGAGCAGATACGCACCCACGAAGGCGGCGGGGACCGAACCGAGCACCATCCATCCGACCAGCTTGAGGTTGACGGTGCCTTTGCGGAGATGGACGAGCGCACCGATCGGCCGCATGAGCACGGCGGCCACGAGATCGCTCGAGATGGCCGTGACGGGCTTCACACCGAACACCAGGATGAGCATCGGCGTCATCAGCGCACCGCCACCGGCACCCGTCAGCCCCACCAGGAAGCCGACGAATGCGCTGCCGAGGACGATGTAGGGATCGATGTGCACGGGGGCCAACCCTAGCTACCCAAGCCGGTCGGAAAGCTGGTCTGGCCTACTGGTGCCGGCCCCGGAATGTGACCTTCGGCCCGGTACAGGCGAGTGGGCCGGCCGTACCGTCCGAGGCATGGGCGTGGCTCGTCGGATCGTCGTGCTGGGTGGTGGCACCGGCGGTACGTTGGTGGCCAATCGGCTCCGTCGCTCGTGGAGCCCGCGAGAGGCCGAGATCGTCGTCGTCGACGAGAACGACCGCCACGTCTACCAGCCGGGACTGCTCTTCGTACCGTTCGGCCTGGCCCAGCCTGACGAGATCGTGCGCCCACGCGGTCGCCAGCTGCATGCGGGCATCGACTACCGGGTCAACCCGATCGATCGGGTGGACGTGGGTGGTCGACAGGTCACCTTCGTGGACGGGACGGCGCTCGACTACGACGTGCTCGTCGTCGCCACCGGGGCCGATCTGCAACCAGAGGAGACGCCGGGGCTGACCGGGCCCGGATGGATGGACCGGGTCTTCACCTTCTACTCGTTGCCGGGGGCAGCCGCGCTCGCTGGCGCGCTGGCCACGTTCGAGCGCGGTCGGCTCGTGGTCAACGTGGTGGACATGCCGATCA
Source organism: uncultured Microthrixaceae bacterium (assembly GCA_963776435.1). Lineage (GTDB taxonomy): Bacteria > Actinomycetota > Acidimicrobiia > Acidimicrobiales > Acidimicrobilacustridaceae > UBA4742. The sequence continues at coordinate 641,010 of CAVZMK010000010.1, read as the reverse complement.
AGTGCCCGGTGGCGCCGCTCGAGTTCTGCTTCCTGGCCGACTGGTTCTTCACCGAGAAGGGTGTCCGCGACCGGGTCGACATCACCTATGTCACCCCGCTCGACGGCGCGTTCACCAAGCCGACTGCGTCGGCCCGCCTCGGCGGTCTGCTCGCCGAGAAAGGTGTCGAGCTCGTGACCGAGTTCAACACCGGCGAGGTCGACGGCGAGGGAGGACGCCTCATCGGCTATGACGAGCGCGAGGTGACGTTCGACCTGGCGGTGGTGGTGCCGTTGCACGGCGGAGCCGAGTACGTCGGTCGCTCACCCGGGCTCGGCGACGAGTTGAACTTCGTGCCCGCGGACGAGCACACCCTGCAGTCGAAGGCGGCGCCCGAGATCTTCGTGATCGGCGACGCAGCCAACCTCCCCGCGTCGAAGGCCGGCTCGGTCACACACTTCGAGGGCGAGGTGCTGGTCGAGAACGTCCGCCGCTTCATCGAGGGCGAGCCGCTCGACGCCAGCTACGACGGCCATGCCAACTGCTTCATCGAGACCGGCTTCGGCAAGGCCCTGCTCATCGACTTCAACTACGAGACCGAGCCGCTGCCCGGTCACTTCCCGGCCGCGGTGCGGCGTGCCGTTGCTGAAGGAGTCGAGGTTGAACCACCTCGGCAAGCTGATGTTCCAGTGGTTCTACTGGCACGTCGCTGCTGCCAGGACGGGACATCCCCGGCGTCGGGTCGGACATGCCGATGGCAGGCAAGGACCTGCGACTCGCCCCGGTGACGCGCCGAGGGCGCCGGACAGCCGGTCACACGAACAGGAAGGAGCTACGCCATGAGCACCGCAACCATCGCGGGCGTCGCGGTCGAGCTCGACGACGACGGCTTCTTCGCCCGACCCGACCAGTGGGCCGAGGACATGGCCCCGGTCATCGCCGCAGGCGAGGGCATCGACCCGCTGACCGAACGCCACTGGGAGATCATCCGGTTCATGCGCAAGGCCTACGAGGAGAACGGCACCGGACCGACCGTGCGCGTCCTCGGCAAGACCTCGGGCGTCCCGATCAAGGAGCTCTACCAGCTCTTCCCGAAGGGCCCGGCCAAGGTCGCGGCGAAGATCGCCGGCATCCCCAAGCCCCGCGGTTGCATCTGACGCGGACCTCCGTCCACGGATCCCACATCCGAAACCAACCGATCTGCGAAGGGAGCCCACATGGGCGACACCATCGAGAAGGTCTCGATCATCATCTCGAAGGGCTCGCTCGAGGGCGTCTACCCGGGGCTGATCATGGCCAACGGCGCTCGCGCCGAGGGCATCGAGGCCAACCTCTTCTTCACCTTCTTCGGTCTCGACGCCATCAACGCGAAGCGGGTCGACCACATCAAGGTGGCCACCGTCGGGAACCCGGGCATGCACATGGCGACCCTCGTCGGCGCTCTCCCCGGCATGTCCGGCATCGCCACCCACATGCTCGAGAAGAAGATGGACCACCTCGACATCCCGCCGATCCACGAGTTCATCGAGATGATCGCCGACACCGGTGCGGGGATGTACGCCTGCAAGGCGTCGGTCGACCTGTTCGGTTTCGAGAAGAACGACTTCGTGCCGCAGATCGAGGACATCATCACGGTGGGCGAGTTCTACGAGAAGGCAGCCGGTGGCGAGATCATCTTCACGTGATCGCGTGACCGAGGCGCCGCCGACGGTCATCGAGGTCTTCGCCGACGTCGTCTGCCCCTTCACCCATCTCGGGTTGAGGCGGTTCGTGCAGCACCGGACCGAGCTGCGACGCGAGGACGTCCGTCTCTGGGTACGGGCGTGGCCCCTCGAGGTCGTCAACGGCGGACCGCTGGAGCCGGCTCTCGTGGCCGAGGAGGTCGCCGACCTCCGCCGCGACGTCGCGCCCACATCGTTCGAAGGGTTCCGGGCGGACGCCTTCCCGGCCACGTCGCTTCCCGCGCTGGCGCTGGCCGCGGCCGCCTATGAGGTCAGCCTCGAGGTCGGCGAGCAGGTCAGCCTCGAGCTCCGCGCGCTGCTGTTCGAGCGAGGCGTCGACATCTCGGCGCCCGACGTTCTGGCCCAGCTGGCCGCCGAGAGCGGTGTCGCGTTCGATCCCCGCGACCGATCCGCGGTGATGACGGACCACCTCGACGGAGTGCGGCGCGGCGTCATCGGATCACCCCACTTCTTCACGCCGGCGGGCGGCTTCTTCTGTCCCTCGTTGGACGTGAGCCGGGACGCGACGGGTCGGCTCCGGGTGGCGGCGGATCCCGAACGGTTCGACCGGTTCATCGAGTCCTGCTTCGTCTGACCGACGGCGTGATCCCGGTTAGTGTCCGGGTCTTCGGGATGCGAGATCGATGGGGGATCCGATGGCCAGTGCAGGAGACGAGCGCCGGCGCAAGATGATGCTCGGCGTCGCCATCGGGTTCGTCGTGGTCTTCGTCGTGGTCTTCGGCATCTCGCTGGGCTTCGGGCTCAGTGCGGCGAGCGCGCTGCTCGTCGGGTTCCTGGTGGGTGCCTTCCTCGGTGGCGGCCTCGGCCTGCTGCTCGGGGCGATGCTCTCCGCCGACGTCGACTCCTCCGGTTAGGTGAACCCGCGGCCGATCGCCGATTCGGGCGGGCTGGCGGTCGCCCGCGACCCGTGGTTCGTGGTCGAGTCGGCGGGGGAGGGGATCACCCAGGTCACCGAGCCGCACGTCCATCCCTTCATCCGCTGCAACGTGTGGCACGTCGCCGGGCGCGACCAGGACCTGGTGGTCGACTCCGCACTCGGGCTGGCGCCGCTGCGCGGACTGGTCGAGCGCCAGCTCGGCGGACCGCTCCCTCGCGGTGGCCACGCACTCCCACCGTGACCACGTCGGTGGACTGGCGGAGTTCGACCACCGCGCCATCCATCGGGCCGAGGCCGACGAGGTCGCCGAGCCGGGCACGACCACGTTGCGCACGGCCGACTTCGGCGCCGCGATCGATCCCTACCGGGCTGCCGGCTACGAGTTCGGCGACCTGTTCGTCGACGCCCTGCCCTACGACGGCTTCGATCCGGACGTGGTCGAGATCGCGGCGGCCCCGGCCACCCGGCTGCTCGACGAGGGCGACGTCGTCGATCTCGGTGACCGCGCCTTCGAGGTGCTCCACCTGCCCGGCCATTCGCCGGGCAGCATCGGTCTGTGGGAGGCGGCCACCGGCGTGCTGTTCTCCGGCGACGCGCTCTACGACGGCCCGTTGCTCGACCAGCTCGACGGATGCGACACCGATGCCTACGTGCGCACGATCGAGCGCCTGCGCGACCTGCCGGTGACGGTGGTGCACGGCGGCCACGAGCGGAGCTTCGGCCGCGACCGCCTGGTGGTCCTGTGCGACGCGTACCTGGCGGGGGAGCCGTTCACTGCCGAGTGAGTGGGCGTCGCGCCTTATTCGTAGCTGCTTCAGATGATCACGCGCGGTCCGGCGACCACTTCACGCTCGACCTCGACCTGAGCCAGGCGAAACCGATTCACGAAGCCCGAGCACACGAGCGTCACGGCTTCCACGCTCAGGCCCGCGACGATGATCGTGTACTCCTCGACGCCACTCCCGGCGTGCTCCGGTCTCGTCGACTCGAACGCGCGAACGATCTGCCCATCGGCACCGCGCAGCACGGAACAGAGCCGCTCGAAAAGGCCCTCGTCCGCCGCAGCGAGGGCGACCTGCACGAGATGCGTCACCCTCCGCTCCTACCCAAGGACCTCGGGGCGGATGCCTGATCCGTACCGATGACCTTGTGCTCTGGCACCTCGATCGGCGCCGATCGACAGTTGTGGGTGCATGGCCGCCGCGACCCGCCATCCTGATGAGAGCGCCAGCCCTGGGTGGACCGACGAGCTACGCGACCGATTCGGCGCCGTCGCCTCGGCCCTGGGCTACGACTCCCACGCAACCCGCCAGATGTTCGATGCCGCGACCGCGTTCGGGCTGCCCATCGCGGTAGCCACCGAATGGCTCGAGGCCGACATCGCGCCATGGGGAGTCCAGGGGTGGCTGGGGCAAGGCTTCGCCGACGGCGCGGAGGCGATCGAGTATCGGCGTTGGGGCTTCACACCCGAGTTGGCGTATTGGGCCAGACGCGACGGCGTGGCCGAGCCGACCCTGCGCGCCTATCGCACCCTGATCGAGGTCCTGGCCCAGGAGCTGGGAACCTGCAGATTCGGGCGCCACCCCGCCAGGACCGACGCTCGATCGTTGGCCGCTTCGGGTGCTCGCCTTGCCGCGCCCTGCTCGTGTCCAGATGTTGAGCTGTGTGAGTAGAGCAAGTGGAGTGGAGCTGGAGGGAATCGAACCCTCGTCCGTCGAGTGGTCACCACCCGTGATACGACCATTCCCGGATTACGGCCTCACGGCAACCGCACCGCCGGGTCGGGGAGCTCGCGCTCACCGCCGGATCTTTCTCCGGTGTCAGCGGTCTTTCACGCCGTCAGCGGTCTCTCCCTGCGGTCCTCCACTGCTTCTGTTGCCGGGCTGCAGTGGACAGGCCCCGCGTGCCATTGCTGGTCGCTGTGACTCTCTACCGTCTGACTAGGTCAGGCTGCGAGAGCGAACTCGCCATCGGCGGTTCTTTGGGTGCCCCGTTTAAGGAGTCTGAGCAACTCCGGTCGCACGATGTGGCTTCCAGTCCCAACGTCGAAACCGATCAGCCCCTTGGATGGATTCAGTTGTTCCCCCGGAGGGGAACCGTCATCGTATCGGGTCCGTCCCGAGCCCGGAGCTCGGATATCGACGTGGCTGGGAGGGCGGAGGCGCCTAGGACACGACGACGAGCCCGTAGGTCACCGATCGGCCCAGGGTGGCGGTGATGGGGCTGAAGCCGTAGCGCGCGATGGCGGTGACCAGGCCTGTCGAGCTGATGGAGACGACGTTGGAGCAGCTCAGGCTCCACTTCACGAGGGCGGTGACGTTCAGCCTCGAGCGATCGGTCAGGTAGGCGGTCACGCTGAGCTGCGTGGATTGCCCTCGCCGGAGGAACACGAAGGGTGGGTTGATGATCATGTAGCTCACCGGCGCGGCGACGGTGATGCCGACCGACCCGGTCAGACCGTCGATCCCGGCCGAAGCAGTGGCGGACCCGGTGGCGATCCCCTGGGCGGTCCCCCCTGCGCCGACGCTGAGCACCGACGGGTTCGAGGTCGACCACGTGGCCGTCGAGGTGACGTCCTTGGTGCTCCCGTCGCTGAACGACTCCACGGCGGTCAGGGGCTCGGATGCACCCTTCGGGATCGTGGTCTGAGGGGCCGACACCTGGATCGACACCGGTACGCGAGTCGGGGTGTAGACGACGTCGACCCAGTAGTTGCTGCCGTTGAAGGTGCCGGTGGGGAAGGTGGGGGTGGCGCTGTAGGCGTAGAGGCCGTTGGGGGTGGCCGGGTTCCCGCCGGGCGCGGTGAGCGGCGGAGTTCGTGGTAGTCGGCTGGTCGATGAAGTAGCCCTCGTCGGCGGAGTAGTGGCCGGTGTCGGTGTGGTAGCCGGCGACGTAGGTGGTGCCGGCCGCGATCGCCACCGGACTGGAGAAGGAGACCTGTTGCCACCCGCTGTCGGACTCGTTCGAGAAGGTGGCCTGCGCCAGCAGCGTGCCGTCCGACGGTCCAGAGGCTGCCGATGTGGGTGCCGGTGTTGGCGGCGGCCTTGTAGAAGCGGAGGCCGCTGATGTAGCCGGGGGTGGCCGAGCGGAACTGCACTCCCACCTCGACCGCCTGGGGGTCGTTCGAGTCGACCGTTCCCGGGGTGGTGTCCGGTCCCCACAGCGACGTTGCACCCGGCAGGCGGCGCCGGAGCGGTGGACGTGTACACGACGTCGACCCAGTAGTTGGTGCCGTTGAAGGTGCCGGTGGGGAAGGTCGGCGTGTCGCTGTAGACGTAGAGCCCGTTCGGTGTGGCCGGATTGCCCCCCGGAGCGGTGAGGGGGGCGTTCGTGTAGCTGTTGGACGTGAAGTAGCCCTCGTCGGCTGAGTAGTGGCCGGTGTTCGTGTGGTACCCGGCGACGTAGGTGGTCCCGGCCGTGACCGCGACCGCGTTGGAGAAGTTGACCTGCTGCCAGCCGGTCGTGCTCTCGTCCGAGAAGGTGGCCTGGGCGAGCAGGGTGCCGTCCGCGGTCCAGAGGCTGCCGATGTGGATGCCGGTGTTGGCGGCGGCCTTGTAGAAGCGGACACCACTGATGTACCCGGAGGTGTCAGAGCTGAACTGCACACCCACCTCGACCGCGTGCGCGTCGCTGGAGTCGATCGTCGTCGGGGTGGTGCTCGCCGACCACAGCGTGCACGGGCAGGGCGGGGCGGCGGATGCCGGTGTCGCGGCCGCCACCGTGAGGCCCACGGCGGGCAGAAGCGTCGCGAGCATCGCGAGCACGAGGGCGAGCGCGGATGACGACCGCCGACGCGGCGCGTCCTGTCGCGAGCCTGCCTGGTCGGAGCACTTCGACATGAACATGTGATGGCCCTCACTGTCGACGGCCACGCACCGTGGCCACGGGCCATCGTGCTGGTCCACTCTGGCGCCGTCCTGAACTGTTCCTGGAGATTCCCTGAAGGGGCCGTTCGACCGGCGACCGCCCGGGACCTGGGTCAGCCCGTGACCCCCACCACCACGGTCGAGTACCCCCCCGCCAGGTACTTCGTCGGATGGCCGCTGCCGTCGGCAGGCACGGCCCAGGTGTCGTCGGCCGGCGTGCCCGACGAGGCCCGTGGGAGGGCGTAGAGGACGGTGTGGTCGTCGAGCCACTCGGCCTGGTCGTCGACGCTTCGGGTCTCGGCCAGGGGATGATCCTCGAGCGTCGAGAGATCGAGCACCGAGAGCCGCCACTCGACCCGGCCCAAGGCACCGGTGTGGCGCGCCTTGAAGGCGATCTCCTTCCCGTCGGGGGAGATCGAGGGGCACTCCACCCCGGAGCGCAGCACGAGCATCCGTCGGGCGGCGATGTCGCCCTGGACGAGGTAGTACTGCCCGCCCGTCTTCTCCGTTGCGTAGAAGCGGTTGCTGTCGGTCGGGTCGAAGGTCACTCCCCACAGGTTGCGATCGATCGTGTCGATGGCGTGGCCGTCGCGCAACGTGGTGAACTGCTCGAGATCGCCGAGCCGCTTGCCCGATCGGAGGTCGTAGAGCTCCGTTCGCGTCGAGTAGTTCGTTCCGGCGTAGGAATCGCCGAACACGAAGGTGGTGGTGGCGCCGTAGCGGCCGTCGTGGGAAACACGAGCCCGACTCGGCAGCCCGGCCAACGCGACCGAGAAGAGCGTGTGGAAGTGCTGGTCGAAGATCACCGTCTTGTACGTCGTGATCGCGCCGCGGTCGGCGACGAGGCACAACCCGCGGTCGGCGTCGAAGGCGAGCCGCTCGCAGTTGAGCGGGGTGTACTGCGGATGGGCGAGGTCATCGAGTGCGGCGATGCCGAGTCGTCCGAAGTCGCCGTTCACCTCAGTCGAGCGGAACAGCACGTGGGGCTGCGCCACGAGCGCGTCGAGCTCGGACGCGGTGGCGACGCCCGACGCCGGACCGCCCGATCGGGCCGGAGGGCGTCCGGCAAAGGCGACGTAGGCGGCCGCGCCCACGATGCACACGAGGCACAGCGCGGCAAAGCCCCACACGGACCGCCGGTTCAACGGGCAGCGACCAGATCGGAGCGGCGCAGCGTCCAGGCCCCCAGCCCGACCATGGCAACGAGGCCGATCATGAAGAGGTGGACGGCGGTAGCCGAGCCGTAGGTCGACCATGCCCAGCCGAACGCGACCGACGCGACCAGATGTCCGATGGCGACCGCGCCGATGACCACACCCATGCCGCTCGTCCGCAGCTCGCTCGGTATCAGGGGGCTCACCGAGGCCATGAGGACCCCGTCCGTGGCGGCGTAGTACCCGCCGAGCAGCACCAGCATGCCGAGCACGACCCCCAGGCCTGTCGCACGCGACCCGACGGCGAAGAACGCGCCCACCAGCAGGATCTCGCCGCCGATGAACACCCGGAGCGGCCCGATCCGGTCGGCGAGGCGACCGCAGGGAACGGCGGCCAGCAGGAAGACGACCGAGGTCCCGACGTACAGAAGCGGGAAGTAGCCGGCCGGAAGGTCCACCCGCCGCTCGAGCGCGAGGTAGAGCAGCGCGTCACCGGGTGTCAGCAGCGCAAAGCCGACCGCCAACATCCACACGCGGCGAAACGGCGGGTCCTGCAGCAGGATCAGCGCGGCCGCCATGATCGAGCGTCGGGTGCGGGGCGGCCCGGGGGCCATCGGTGCGCGTCGATCCTCGACGAAGAAGTAGAGGACGCCCAGGCCGATGATTGCGACGAAGAAGCTGACGACGAACACGCTCTGGAAGCCGGTCGGGTTGTAGGCGAGCAGGACGGCCGCAACCAGGGGACCGACTACCGCGCCGAGCGTGTCGAACGCACGGTGGACGCCGAACGAGAGCCCAAGCCGGTCGCGCCGACTGCTCAGCGAGATGAGCGCATCGCGCGGAGCAGTGCGGATCCCCTTGCCCAGCCGGTCGAGGTAGATCGAACCGAGGACTGGGACCCAGCTCCCGCTGGCCAGCACCAGGATGAGGCTGGAGGCCGCGGACAGCCCGTACCCCGTGCCGGCGATCCGCTTGTGCCGCTGGCGTCGGTCGGCGGAGACAGCGGCCAGCACGCACAGGACCGCGGCCATCCCTTGGTACACGCCGTCGACCGCGCCCACCTGGAGTGGGGAGAAACCCAGCTCGACCACGAAGAGCAGCGGCAGCACCGAGACGACCATCTCGGTCGAGATGTCCGTGAACATGCTGGTGAGGCCCAGCATGACCACGTTCCGCGAGACCTTGGGCAGATCGCGGAGGGGGCGCGAGTCGCGAGGCGTCTCCAGATCTGGCCTCGTGCCCAAATACACCGTCCCATGGTCGACCTGGAACCTGAACTGCGCCTGAAGTGCGCCTTGGCGCTCCCTGAAGTGAACGGTCGGGGAGGCGTCAGTCGGAAGGGTCAGTCGCTCGCCGACCCTCGCCGGCGCGGCGTCGGACATCGCCCGGGCGGCATCGCGATCGGCATCGCGCTTGGCGATGACCTGGCGCTTGTCGAACTCGCGGCGGCCCCGACCGAGCCCGAGCTCGAGCTTCGCCCGACCGTCCTTGAAGTAGAGCGAGAGCGGCACGAGGGTCAGTCGTTCCTGGTCGAGTCGGGCGCGGATGCGCTGGATCTCGCCCCGGTGCAACAGCAGCTTGCGACTGCGGTCGGCGAGGTGCCCGTCGGCCTGGCCCGAGTGGCTGTACGGCGAGATGTGCAGGCCGAGCAGCCACACCTCACCGTCCTCGATGCGGGCGTAGCTCTCGGCCAGCTGCACCTTCGCCTCGCGGAGGGACTTCACCTCGCTGCCCTGCAACGCGATGCCGGCCTCGAACGTGTCGAGGATCTCGTAGTCCCGCCGCGCCTGGCGGTTGGTGGCGACGGCTCGGGGGCCGGCAGCGCGGGGAGACGGAGCCATAGGGGAGCCGAGGCTATCCGTCCCCACTGCGAAGCCGGGCCTGCCGGGTAGCCTCACGCCGATGTTGCGGCTCGGCCACCAGGCCCACCTCGCGCTCGTAGGTCATGCCTACGACGGTCTCCCGAACGAGGCCTGCGGGCTGCTCGGGGGCCTGGCCGGCGTGGGACGGGTACCGGACGGGCGGGCGGACGTGTTCTACCCGTGCGCCAACGTGGCCGAGTCCAGCCGCGTCTACACGGTCGATCCGAAGGACCACCTGCGGGCCGACCGCGACGCCGAGGACCGGGGACTCGAGATCATCGGCGTGGTCCACAGCCACACGCACACCGAGGCGTACCCGTCGCCGACCGACGTGGCCCAGGCGCCCGACCCGAGCTGGCACTACGTGATCGTCTCGCTCAAGCGGGAGGAGCCGGTGGTCCGCAGCTACCGGATCGTCGACGGTGAGATCGCCGAGGAGCCGATCACGGTCGAGGGCGGGTAGCCGGCGTGCGGCGGCGTCTGTTCACGCGAGGTCGGCGCGCTGCGAAGGCCGACGACGTGCCCTGTGCCGACTGCGCGAAGGAGGGCGTGCGCCCCTTCGGTCTGCTCGTTCCGCCCGAACCGGTGGTCGGACCGGGAGATGTGCTGGCACGGGTCCCGGGTCGGATGGACACCGTGGTCGACGGCCAGCTGCTGGTGTTCGACCCGCGCTCGGGTAACGCCCACCTGCTCAATCCCAGTGCGGCCCTGGTGCTCACCTCGGTCGACGGCCGCGCGACCGTCGACCAGATCGTCGAGGACCTCTGCCGCGAGACCGGCGTCGACCGCGAGGTGTTGTCGCGCGACGTCACCGACACGCTGGCGACGCTCGTGCACGGCGGGCTCGTCACCTGGTTCTTCCGCGATCCCGACGACGGCGATCCCGTAGCCGCCGACGTCGGCCTCGAGGAGGTCGCCGCCGCTCGACGCGACCGGTGGGCGGCGGTGGTCGAACGCCGGCTCGACGCGGTGTCGTGGCCGGCCGTGACCGGGTCCCGACTCGCAGGGGCGCGGTGGTCACCCTCCGGACCGACGACGATGCGGTGGCCGACCCGCTGTTCGAGGCGGTGGCCTCGCTCCCGGCCGCCGGATCGGACGAGCGGGCGGTGACGTTGACGGTCGACCACCGGACCATCCGGGGGCGCGACCGATACCGCGTGCACGTCGGTGGGCATCGAATCGGTTGGGCCGACGATCCGACGAGGGCCGTCGGGTTCGCGCTGGCCGGCCTCAACCGGCTCGCGGCCGAACATGCGGACGGGCATCTTCTGGTCCACGCCGGTGCCGTGGAGCGGGCCGGTCGGGTGGCGATCGTCGCGGGCAACAGCGGCCGGGGCAAGAGCACCCTCACCGCGGCGATCGTCCGCCGCGGCCTGGCGTACCTCTCCGACGAGCTGGCCATCGTCGATCCGGCGACCCGGGAGGTCGTCCCCTATCCGAAGGCCCTCGAGCTCGACGACGCCTCTGCTGACCTCCTGCGCCTCGCCCGCTCGCAGCGACGGGTCGACCGGCGAGCGCCACGTCGCGGCCGAGCAGCTCGGGTCGATCTCGGCCGGCGGGACCCTGTCGCTGGTGGTCCTGCTCGACGACCCGCACGCGGGCGGCCAGGCAGCCGTCCCCCTGGCCCCGGCCGAGGCCATGCTCCGGCTCCTGTCGGACGTGCTGCCCCAGACGTGGGAGGCGCCGGGCGCGCTCGACGCGCTGGCGGAGCTGTGCGAGCAGGTGCCGGCCGTCCTGTTGCCGCGGCTCGGTCTGGACGACGCTGTCGAGGAGATCAGCGGGCGCCTGGCCGCCCCCTGACCAGCCCAGATGCCTCCAGTCCGGCCCGATCGGGCCGATTGGAAGACCCTTCGCGACATGCGGCATGCCGTAGGCTTTGATGTCGCTTCCACCAGGATCGAGTTCCTTGAGCGCAGTCGACCCAACCCCCGAGCGAGACGATGCGCGAGCGCGGCTCGCGCCGACGACGTCCGACGAGGAGTCGAACGTCCTGCGCCACTACGTCGGGGTGCTGCGGCGCCGCTACCTCTGGATCGTCCTCGGGCTCGTGGTCGGGCTCGTCGGTGGGTACATCTCGACGCTGTTCGTGACGGCGAAAGTCGATCCGAACCACTACTACAAGGCCACCAACACCCTGATCGCTCCGTCGGTGACCGGCGCCGCCGGCGAGACCAACTCGGCCACCAACGTCCAGACGGTGGCCTTCCTCGTGAACTCGGCGCAGGTGACCAACAAGGTCGCCAAACAGCTGAACCTCCCGGCCAAGACCGTGACCGACCTGGTCACCGCGACCGCCCGCAGCGACGTCAACGCGGTCGACGTCACCGCCATCTCCACCGACCCGAAGCAGGCGGTGGCGCTGGCCAACGCGGCCGCGGCCGCGTTCAACCAGTACGTCATCGCGGTCAACCAGTTGCAGTTCAACCAGCAGCGCGACGAGATCGAGAAGCAGCTCCAATCCTTGAAGAACCAGCAGACCGACCTCGAGGACCAGCTCACCAAGACCGGCGCCAACAAGGACATCATCAATGCCGAGCTCGACTCGGTGGTCAACCAGTACCGACTCGTCTACGAGAACTTCCAGACCCTGGCCACCAACGGCGCGCCGACCGCGGGGCTCTCCACCGAACAGGCGGCCACCCCGGTGCAGATCAACGCCCGCGCCTACTACTACCGCCAGGCGCAGAACGAGAACGCCCGCGGGCTCGGTCACCAACACCGCAGGCCACGCCACCGACGTTCGACGAGACCGACCTCAGCACCGCCCCGCCGGTGTCGAAGAAGCTCCGCCTGGCCATCGGCGGTGCCGCCGGCCTGGTGATGGGCACGGCCACCGCCTTCCTGGTCGAGGCCTGGGACGACCGCGTCCGCCGTCGGGAGCGGGTCGAGGCGCTGACCGGCCTCCCGGTCATCGCCGAGATCCCGAAGCTCACCCGCGACCAGGCCCGCGACCACGCCATCCCGGCCATCGACGCCCCCGGCTCGCGGGCCGCCGAGCGCTACCGCGCCGCCCGCACGTCGATCCTGTTCTCGCTCGGCCCAGGTCGCCAGCCTGGCCACCTCCGCCGACACGCGGCGTGGCGCCGGTCGTCATGGTCACCTCGCCCAACCCCGGCGAGGGCAAGACCACCACGGTGGCCAGCCTGGCCGCGGTCTTCGGCGACAACGGCATGCGCACGCTGGTCATCGACGGCGACTTCCGCAAGCCGGCCGTGGCCCGCTACCTCGCCCCGTCGCTCGAACTTCGTGGAACCCGACGAGCCGGTCGAGACCCGACTCGACGGCGTGTGGTTCCTCGCCGCTCCCCGCGACGTCGACAGCCCGGCCGACGCGGTGACCCGGTTGCGCAAGGCCGTCGTGAGCCTGCGGGAGCGGTTCGACATCGTGCTGCTCGACACGCCGCCGATGCTGACCACCAACGACGCCAGCGACCTGCTCGCCTCGGCCGACGCCGTCGTGCTCGTGCTGCGGGCCGGCCAGACCCGCAGCGGCCCGGCGCAGCGGGTGTCGGTCGTGCTGGCCCGGTTCCGGGCCGAGGTGCTCGGCGTGATCCTGAACGGGTGCGACGACAGCGAGATGGACAGCTACTACGGCTACGGCTACGGGTACGGGTACGGCGAACCGGCCGGCACCGGCGAGCCGACCCCACCGCCTCCACCCGAGGGCTGACCCGTGGCCCCGACGCCGGCTCTGGCGCACGGGCATGTCGGACACGGCCCGTTGGGTGGCGGCTCGAGGGCTTTCGACCCGACCTGGCCCCGCCACCGGCGCCGCTCGCCCGGTCGGCGTGGCGGGCGCTGGTCGACGAGTGCATGCGTCATCGCCTCGACGGGTTGTTGGTGGCTGCCGTCGCCGTCGCACGCCCTGCCGGTCGATACGGACCAGAGCGCCGAGGTGGCGGGCATCGAGGTGGCGCTCACACGGGTGCGCATGGTGTACGAGCCGAGGCTCGCGGAGGTCCTCGCCGCGTTCGCAGCCGCGGGCATCGACGTCCGGGTGCTGAAGGGGAGCGCGCTGGCCCACCTCGACTATCCCGATCCCCAGCACCGACCGACCGGCGACATCGATGTGCTCGTGCGGGGCGAGCAGATCGACGCCGCGATCGAGCTGTTCGTCCGTGAAGGTGCCACCCGTCTCGACCCCGACCCGGTCCCCGGCTACGCCGCCGTCGTCGGGAAGGGGGCGACCCTCCTGCCTGGCGGGCGGCGGCGAGCTCGACCTGCACCGGCTGCTCGTCTGGGGACCGATCGGCGTCCGCGCTGCCGCCGGACGAGCTCTGGGGGACGGCTCGATCCGTTCGTCCGTCGACGGCCACGAGCTGCGCACCCTCGGGCTCGAGGAGACGCTGCTGCACGTCGCTGCCATCTCATGGTGGGCGGTCAGCCCCGGGGGTGTCCTCGTCCGGACGTCGCGCAGCTGCTGGCCGCGCCGCGAGCTCGACCCGGAGCGCGCCACCGGTCTGGCCCGGCGCTGGGGGGCCGAGGCGGTGCTGGCCGCGGCGGTCCGTCTCGCCGGTCGCCGAGCTCGGTCTGCGTCGGCGACGTCGCGCTCGCCGGCTGGGCGGCGGGCTACGCGCCTCGCCGGCGGCGACCGGGTGTGGCTGCGGATCGGTCAGCCCGGCGCGGCGCTGCCGGCGATCGAACCGCGTGGCCACCTGGGTCGAGCTGCCCGCCGGCCGGACGGCACATGCTGGTCGACGCCACGCTGCACCCAGCCCCGGGCACCTGGCCCGGGACCGGGTCGCACGGGTCGAGCGGGTGGCGCGCCGGGCCCGCGGGCCGTCAGCGGCACCAGGTGAGGTTGTCGATGGCGATGAACTGCATCGGCGCCGAAGCACGTTGCCCGACCGATAGGTGATCGTCAGCGCTGGTGACGGGCGGGTGAACGTCGAGCGTCACGTTGCCGTCGCTGGGCTCGTGTTGGCGATGCTGGTTGTTGCCCGCTGCCGAGCCACGGGTGCGACCGTGGTGCCCGAGCCGGTCACGCGTGCCACCGCGGTGCCCTTCGTGAACCCGAAGGTGCCGCCCGGTCGAGCCACACCGAAGTCCTGCCAGCCGCGTGCCACCCGTCTGGCGGTCGATGTCGGTGATCGTGAACGAAGGTTGTAGATCGGCGGGCACGCTGAAGGTCATCGTGACCGCGTAGCCCTCGCCCGGCTAGTGCTTGCAGGTCATGCCACAGCCGGAGGCTAGTTGCCGACGATGCCGCCCTCGTCGAGCGTTGGAGACCGTGAAGTTGTTGGTGTCCGCCGCCAGGTGCAGCCGAATGGTCGATGAGCGCGCACGTCAGCGGTGACAGCGCGGGGTAGCTGCCGACCGCGGGGAAGGTCGCCAGTCGGCGGCGGCGTGCTGCCGACGGCGCCGGGGGTTGCGGTCCAGTCGAGCGTGTCCTTCTGCAGGCAGCTCGTGCCGGCGAAGGCGGTGTTGTAGCCGACGACCGAAGGCGCGACCCACAGCGCGCCCGCGCCGGCGGCACCGATGCCGGCCTTCTTGACGAACTGGCGACGGTCGAGCTCGTTCACGGCAGATCCTCGACCAGGTCGAGCGCCTTCAGTCGCCGGACGACCTCGATCACCGCCAGGTCGACGTCGCAATCGCTCGTGCGCTCGTCGGCGGCGACGGGGCGAACCTCGTCGAGGCGGCGACCGTCGAGGGCCGACCAGAGCTCGGCGGCGGCGGGGCTGAGCCGGTGAGCAACGCCGGTTTCGGCGTCGAACAGCTCGGTCGCGCCGTCGTGGTCGCGGCGGGAGATGCCGGCCCGGCCGCGGAGACGGGCATGGCCGCAAACCGGCCGGAGCGAACCCTGGCCCGGCCGCCGCTCGTGGCGGCTCACAGGGCGATTCGGGTCGGGTCGATTCACTGCCAACGTCCCTTTGCTCCGGGGTCATTTCAGGCCAACTGACGCCTGCGTCATATGCGGAAATAGACGGGTCGAGCCGCCGAGTCCGGGTGTCAGGTTAACCGACTCCTCCGTGCGGATGTAGCGATGGTGGGACAAAGGTCCGTTTGGCCCAGGTACAGGGATCGGAAGGATCACCCACCTGATGTGCGCGACCTGTTAAAAGGGTCCGAAGAACCTATGGGAGCCGTCGCCACCGGGCGTCACTCTGTGCAGGACTGTTGTCTCTGACTGTGTAAAAGGGTGCGCGCCGCCGTGACTTTGCTGGATCAGATCGACCCGAGGGTGTCCACCCGTGGGATCGTCGAAGACGGTGCCGACAATCGCGTCGGCGAGGCCGTCGCGAGCCTCGCCCCGGCCCCGGACCCCGCCGGGGATCGCGTCGATCTCGGGCTCGATGCGCCGGCCGCCGTGGCCGCCCCGCCCCGCCGTGGGTGGGAGGACCGGCTCCTCGTCTCGGTGATCGTCGCCGATGTCCTGACGGTCGTCGCGGCGAGCATCATCGCCTGGGCGCTGCGCACCGAGTCGGCCGAGCACACCCTCGTGATCGCGACGGTCGGCGTGCCGTATCCGGTCGTCAGCCTCGTGGTCGTGCCGGTGTGGCTCGCGTCCCTCGCCATCGGCGGCGCCTATGACCGGTCGCTGCTCGGCAGCTCGACCGACGAGTACAGCAAGGTGGCCACCGTTGCCGCCGCGCTGCTGACCATCGTGTGCGCGGCGTCGTTCCTCGGCTCCATCGCGCTCTCCCGTGGGCTGATCGCCATCTTCTTCCCGTCGCTCATCGTCGTGGGCGTCCTGGGTCGCTTTGTCGTGCGCAAGGCGCTGCACCGGCGACGTGGTGCCGGGCGCGACCTGCGTCGCGTCGTGGTCGTGGGCGACCGCGGCGCCGCGACCCATCTCAACGAACACTTGAGCCGGGCCTGCTTCGCCGGCTACCGGGTGGTGGGTGCGTACGTGCCAGGCGGGGCCGACGACGCGCTCGACGGCGACCCGACCATGCCGCCGGTCCTCGGCCAGCCCGACCAGTTGGTGGCCGACCTCGACTCGATCGACATCGACGCGATCGCGGTCACCGGACAGGGCCTCTTCCAGTCCGAGTCGTTGCGCTCGTTGGCGTGGCGCCTACACGGCACTGGCATCCAGCTCCTCATGGCTCCCGACCTCGTCGACATCGCCGGTCCGCGCATCGTGTCGCGGCCCGCCGGCGGTCTCCCGATGCTGCTCGTCGAAGAGCCGCGGACCGCCGGTCCGGCGCAGCTCGTCAAGACGGTCACCGAGCGCCTGATCGCCATGCTGGCCCTGGCCTTCCTCTCGCCGATCTTCGTGACCGCCGCGTTGCTGATCAAGCTGACGAGTCGGGGCCCCGTTCTCTTCCGCCAGGAACGCGTGGGGCGCGAGGGGCGGCTCTTCGAGATGCTCAAGTTCCGTTCGATGGTCGAGGGGGCCCATGGCCAGCGCGACGGTCTGGCCGACCAGAACGAGCACGACGGTCCGCTCTTCAAGATCAAGGACGACCCCCGGGTGACGCCCGTCGGTCGCTACCTTCGGCGCTTCTCGATCGACGAGCTGCCGCAGCTCTGGAACGTGGTGCGCGGCGACATGGCCCTCATCGGCCCCCGCCCCCCGCTGCCCGACGAGGTGGCCCTCTACGGCGGCGACATCGCCCGCCGGCTCATGGTGAAGCCGGGGATCACCGGGCTCTGGCAGGTCAGCGGCCGGGCCGACATCTCGTGGACCGAGGCGGTGCGGCTCGACCTGTACTACGTCGAGAACTGGTCGCTGACGATGGACCTGGCGATCATCGCCAAGACGGCCAAGGCCGTCATCGCCGGCTCCGGCGCCTACTGATGCTCGGCCCCGATCAGCCCACCGCCGTCGGCCCGGCGCGCGTCGCCATCGCCCACGACTACCTGACCCAGCGGGGCGGAGCGGAGCGGGTGGTGCTCGCGCTCCAGTCGGCCTTTCCGTCCGCCGCCATCCACACCACGGTGTACGACCGGGAAGGGACGTACAAGTCGTTCGGGCGGTCCGAGGTTGTGACCTCCCCGCTCCAGCGGGTCGGGCCGATCCGTCGCGATCCACGGGTGGCGCTCCCACTCCTCGCGTCGGCGACGAGCCGGCTGCGGGTCGATGCCGACGTGACGATCTGCAGCACCACGGGCTGGGCGCACGGCGTGCAGACCAGCGGCGCCAAGGTCCTTTACGTGCACAACACGGCTCGATGGCTCTACCAGCGCGACGAGTACCTCGCCAACCTCCCGGGGCGGGCGCGCTGCATGCTGGCGCCGCTGGCGCCCTCGTTGCGGAGGTGGGATCGCCGCGCCGCCGCGTCGGCCGACGTCGTGCTCGTGAACTCCGCGGTGACCCAGACTCGGGTACGTGAGCACTGGGGACGCGACGCCGAGATCCTGCGTCCGCCTCCCGGCCTGTCCGTCGACGGCCCGAGCCAGCCGGTCGCCGGACTCGAGCCCGGCTTCCTGCTCACGGTGTCGAGGCTCCTTCCGTACAAGCGGGTCGATTCCGTCATCACCGCCCTCGACGCCCTGCCGGGCAGCCGCCTCGTGGTGGTGGGCACGGGGCCCGACCGAAGCCGGCTCGAAGCGACGGCTGGGCCGGGCGTCACCTTCCTCGGATCGGTCGACGACGCCAGCCTCCGGTGGTTGTACGCGAACGCGGAGGCCTTGGTGACGGCTGCCCACGACGACTTCGGCCTGGCGCCGCTCGAGGCGATGCAGTTCGGGACGCCCGTGGCGGCCGTGCGGGAGGGCGGCTTCCTCGAGACGGTGGTCGAGGGCGAGACCGGCGTCTTCTTCGACGACGCGTCGCCGGAGCAGGTTCGGCGTGGCGTCCTCGACCTGCGCACGACCCGTTGGGACGGGAGCGCGATCGAGGCGCGGGCGGCGACCTTCTCACGGATTGCGTT
Source organism: uncultured Microthrixaceae bacterium (assembly GCA_963776435.1). GTDB lineage: Bacteria > Actinomycetota > Acidimicrobiia > Acidimicrobiales > Acidimicrobilacustridaceae > UBA4742. The sequence goes on along the minus strand of CAVZMK010000010.1, from coordinate 622,709 downwards.
CGCCAAGCGGATCTGCGAGGTCGCGACCGGCGCGGCTGCGGGCTACGTCGAGCTCTCCGCGGCGTAGTGCCGTGGCAGGCAACGCTCGTCACCTGACACCGCACTAGTCCGCTCCGGGCGCGAGGGCATCGAGCTTGGCGCCGAGCACGCCGGCCACCTCGCTCCACTCGAAGCGTGCGATGCCGGTGCGGGCGTCTCGCGTCCACCGTTGCAGGTGGTCGCCGTCGAGTGCGGTGCGCAGCAGACCGGCCAGCTCGCTCACGTCAGTTGGATCCTGCTGGAGCAACCCGTTGACCCCCGGCACCACCACGCTCGAGGCGCCGGCGACCGCGGTGGTGATGACCGGGAGGCCACATGCGAGCGCCTCGACGATCACGTTCCCGAACGGCTCGTAGCGGGTGGGCAGCACCAGGAGATCGGCGGCCGCGTACCACGGCGCGATGTCGGACTGCGGACCGTTCCAACGCACGCGGTCGGCCAGATCCAGCACGGCGATGCGGTCATGGTAGGTGGCCGGGTCGGCCCGGCCGACGACCTCGATCCGAACCCTGGGGTCGTCCACCGACGCCACCGCTTCGAGCAGGGTCGAGAAGCCCTTCCGGTGCAACTCGTTGGCCACGAACAGCAGCACGACCTGATCGGAGAGCGCGAGTCGGGTGCGGAGCGGCGTGCGGTGAGCGGTCCGGACCGCCGCGTTGAACTCAGTGGCGTCATAGCCGTTCGGCATGATGTCGATCCGCTCGCTGGGCACGCCGTAGATGCGGGTGATCTCCGCCGCCGTCGAGGTCGATGTCCGCGAGGACTGCACGGGTGCGCACCGGGAGCGAAGTACCGGCGTTCGAGCGCCAGAAGGACCAGATGGCGGGGCATCGCGAACCGGCTCCAGGCCGGAAGCTCGACGAGCGGGGTGTGGACGGGCCCACTCAGGTCGAGCCACGCTCGGTGCACGCTCCCGACGACTGAGATGTCGCAGGTGGGGCACTCGACGCCGAAGCCGAGGGTGAGGTCAAAGCGCTGCTGGTCGAGCGCCCGCGCCGCCCGCCGTCGGAAGGACGACGCGGCCGGCTCGCCCCAGAAGCGCCGACCGCCCACCGGCAGGTATCCCACGCCCTCCATGCCGTTCGTGTCGAACCGGTCGCCGACGAAGGTCACGTCGTGGGTCGCGGCGGTGCGCCGGGCCAGCTCGCGCACGACCCGCTCGACGCCTCCTTCGCGATGGCAGCCCGGGAACACGAACGCAATCGAGGACCGGCCGGTGCCGCGCGAGCGCCCGGTCACCGGCGGGCGCGTCGCCCGCGACCGACGGCGGCCGGGGCTGTGCCCGACCACCTCCCGGTACACCGACTCGAGCTGGGCGGCGTGATGTTCGATCCGGTACTCGGCTTCGAACCGGGCGTGCAGCTCGCGACCGATCTGCCTCCGATCATCGGCGCCGTCGGCCAGCCGGCCCAGCCGGGCGGCCGCAGCGGCGGCGTCCCCGGGGGGGAACAGCAGGTCGTGGCCCACCGGCCCGACCGTCTCGAGGTGGCCGCCGCCGGCCGCGGCCACGACCGGTAGGCCGACGGCCATCGCCTCGACGACCGTGAGGCCGAACGCCTCGCCCGGCGTGGGTGCGAGCAGGATCGACGCGTCGCGGAGGTCGGCGGCGAGGTCGGCGCGCTGACCGACGAAGTGGATCGATCCCGATGGGTCGAGCTGTCGGGCCAACGTCCGCAGCTCCGTCTCCAACGATCCCTGGCCCGCGACGCGCAGCGTCCATCCGCGTTCGGCGAGGCCCGACTCGGCCCAGGCGTGGAGGGCCACGTCGGTGTCCTTCTCCGGCTCGAGTCGCTGGGCGACGAGCACCACCTGGGGATCGGCCGCGTCGGATGGCCGAGCGTCACCGGGAGCCGGGGCCGGGATCCCCGGCGCGAGCACACGGACCCGGGCCCAACCTGCTCGGCGACGAATCGGCTGACGGCGAGCTCGGCGTCGAGTCGGGCGGCGATGGCGCGGTAGGCCAGGCGCGTCGGCGCGGAGTGGCCACGCCCCGCCCCGAAGTGGAGCGTGGCCACGACCGGGCAGCCGACGCGCAACGCGGCGAGCGTGGCCGAGAGCTCGGCGGCGGTCATGTGGGCGTGGAGGAGATCCGGTGCAGGGGCCTCCATCGCGGCGCGGAGGACCTCGACCACCGTGCGGGCCGGGGTGAAGCGCACGCCGGTGCCGGCCAGCGCCTCGCCCATGGCCCCTGGAGATCCGCCGATGACGGACACCTCGTGGCCGCGTCGGACCAGTTCGGGCCCCACGTAGGTCAGGTAGCGCTCGACGCCGGCGAAGCCGTCGGATCGGACGAGGTGTCGAACGTGCAGGCGGGCCACCTTGGTCGGTCCCGTGCGGGACACGCGAAGCGCAGGGCTCGCGGGCACCGAAGCTTATGATGTCGAGGTGTCGGATGGCCACGACCCGTCGAGGTGGCGCGTGCTCGTGGTTGCCCCGGTGGCCGCGGCCCAGATGCTGCTGGCCGCGCTCGCCGCGAGCCAACCGGCGCTGGCCCTGGGTCTCATCGCCGGCGTCGTGGTCGTCGCGACCGCCCTCCTCGCGCCGCTGGTGCTGCTGATCGGGGCGTTCCCGGCCACCTTCGCGTACTGGCGGGTGGGCCCGGCCTCGATCGACATGAGCGTCGCCGACGCGCTGACCATGCTCGGCGCGCTGGCCGCGCTGCCGTTCGTACCCTGGCGCAGCCCGACGTTGCGCAGGCTGCTGATCGCGACGGTCGGGTACGCCGCCGTCCTCCTGCTCACCGTGATCGCGCACCCCGCGACGCGCTCGTTGGTCGAGGTGTTCCATCGCACGTCGATGGTGGTCGGCGCGCTGCTCATCGGCGCGGCGGTCGCCCGACTGGGGCAGGTCCGGCTCGCATTGCGGGCGTTCCTCGCCGCCGCCGGCGTGATCTCCGTCGTGGCCGTGCTCGACACCATGGCCCACCACCTGCAACCCGCGTACCCGTTCGGGATCCAGAAGAACGCCGCGGGTGAGCTCATCGTGATGGGCCTGGTGATCCTCCTCGCCGTGCCTCGGCGCGTCGGGCTGTCGCGGGTGCCGACCGCCGTCCTCGCCACGATCCTGCTGGTCGGCTCTGGCGGCCAGCGAGGCGCGGGGTCCCGCACTCGCGCTCGTCGCCGTGTTCGCGATCCACCTCCTGCGCCAGCGTCGCCGTGGCGGGCGCGAGCCGGATCGTGCGGATGGCTCCGCTCCTGTTGGCGGCCAGCATCATCCTGATCGGGATCAGCGTGGTCACCTATCGGGACCGCGATCTCAGCGCGTCCACCCAGCAGTTCAACAGCCTGAACACCCGGCTCGACACCTACCACTACGCCATCGACGACGTGTGGCGGCCGCATCTGCTCGACGGGAGCGGCCTCAAGTGGTTCTTCGCCCCGGGCTCGCCGGTCGGCGCACCGCACAACCTGATCATCTCCGAGCTCTCCGAGGCGGGACTGATCGGCCTGGCCGCGCTCGCCCTCTTCCTCATCGTGGTGCTGCGCACCTCCCGGCGATCGTCGAGCGATCTCGGCGAGGCGGCGTTCCTGGTCATGGTCGCCCGCCTGCTCGAGTCGATGCTCGGCATCTTCTGGACCGCCGGGGTCGGCACGCTGCCGTTCCTCGTGCTCGGTCTGATGGTCGGCGACGAGGACGAGGAGGTCGGTGTCGGCGCACGCCGCGTGCGCCGACCGCGGTCCGCGGGTGATCGAGCCGACGGACGAGGCGGCCGAGCCCCGACTGCGGGTGCTGCGCATCTACCACTCGGCCGTCGTGGGGCCGTGGCGGCGCCGTGACCGGGAGCTGCGCGCGAGCTCGGCGTCGACGTCGTGCTGGTCAGCCCACGGAGGTGGAACGAGGGCGGGCAGGACGTCGACCTCGACCTCGACGGCGACGGGTTCGTGGTGGCGGCGCCGGACGCTCGGGAGCCACCCCTACGGATTCGTGTACGACCCGCGACCGATCTGGCGGGTGCTGCGATCCGGCCCCTTCGACGTGATCGACGTCCACGAGGAGCCGGCCAGCCTGGCGGCGGCCGAGGTGCTGGCTGCTCGCCCGCCTGGCCGGCGGCGCCGCGCCGCGCTCTGCCTCTACAGCGCGCAGAACCTCGCCGAAGCGCTATCCCGTCGCCGTTCCGTTGGATCGAGCGGGCCGTGCTGCGGCGGGCGGCCGGCGTCCACACCTGCAACGACGCGGCCGGCGACATCCTGCGGAGCAAGGGCTTCAGCGGCGTGGTGCGCGACCTCGGTCTCGGCGTCGACGTCGAGCGGTTCGTCCCGGCCGCTGCCGCGGCGGTGCGCCCGGTCCGAGCCGAAGCCCGCTCCGGGTGGGCTACGTCGGGCGGCTCGAGGCGCACAAGGGCGTGGGCGTGCTCATCGCGGCGGTGGCGGCCACCTCAGGGTTCGGCGCTCGAGATCGTCGGCGACGGGCCCGGAGCGCACGATGCTGGAGCGCGAGGCGGCGGACGCAGGCGTCGCCGACCGCGGTCCGTTCCGGCGGGTTCCGTGACCAGGACGAGTTGGCCGAGGTCTACCGCCGCGTTCGACGTCGTCGTGGTGCCGTCGCTCGACACCCCGTCGTGGATCGAGCAGTTCGGGCGGGTCGCCGTCGAGGCGATGGCGTCGGGCGTGGTGGTCGTGGCCTCGCGCAGCGGTTCGCTGCCCGAGGTCGTCGGGCGACGCCGGTGTGCTGGTCCCGCCCGGTGACGTCGGCGGCGCTGGCCGACGCACTGGCCGAGCTGCGCGACGATCCCGGAACGGCGGGCCGAGCTCGCCGCTGCCGGCCCGGCGGCGGGCGTCGGAGTACGCCTGGGCAGCGGTGGCGCGCCGGCAGCGCGACTTCTACCGCCAGCTGGACTGGTTCGCGCCGTGACCGCCGTCGATGTCGTCGTCGTCACGCACAACTCGGCCCCGCACCTCGGTCGCGCCCTTGCCCGCGTTGTCGGACCCGGCGTCGCGCGGTCGTCGTCGACAACGCATCTGGTGACGAGTCGATCATCGTGGCCGAGTCGTACGGCGCGAGCGTGATCGCCAACCCGGTCAACGCCGGGTTCGCCGCCGCCGCCAACCTCGGCGCGTCATCGGGTTCGGCCCCCTGTGTGCTCTTCCTCAACCCTGACGCGTCGGTCGAGGCGGACGATCTGGCTCGGCTCGTTGCTGTGCTCGAGACGGAGCCGACGCTGGCCGTCGTCGCTCCCCGCCTGCGAGGACCGTCGGGGGAGCAGCGGGCCTGGTGGCCGCTCCCGTCGGCCGCGCGCGCGTGGCGCGAGGCCCTCCTCCCGGGAACTGGGCGCAGGAATGCGTCAGATCGACGGGCACAGATGCCCGGTTCGGGGGGGTTCGTGGTGGGGGCGTGCTTCCTGGTGCGGCGGGAGGCGTTCGAGGCCGTCGGCGGGTTCGACGCGCGGTTCTGGTTGTACGGCGAGGAGGCCGATCTCTGCGGGCGCCTGGCCGGCGCCGGCTGGGGGGTCCGGGTGGTCGACGACGCGGTCGCGGTCCACCAGGGCGGAGCCAGCGCCGAGGGCATCGAGGAGCTGGTCTTCGAGCACTTCCAGCGCGGCCCGGAGCACGTCGTCGGCAAGCACGGGGTGGCGGCCGCGCGGTTGCTCTCGCTCCGCCTGGGCGAGCTGGTGGGGTCGGCGATCCGGGTCGTCGTGCCCGGCTCGTCCGCCCGGCGCGGCTACCACCGCCGACGCCTCGCCCGCCTGGTCGCGCGTGCTCCGGCGGCATCCGTCGTCCGTCCCACTCGACAGCCCCGCGACGGCTGCGGAGGGAGCCGGGCTCGTCGTGTGCTCGCTCGAGGCCTGGGACGACGTGTGGCGGCGCAACCAGTTCTTCGTGCGCGAGCTGCTCGCCGCCGACCCGAACCGTCGCGTCCTGTTCGTCGAGCCGGCCTTCGACGTCCTGCACGAGTGGCGCCGCCGGTCGGGCCGGCGGCCTGTCGCCGGCCTGCGCCCGCTCGCCGGCGACGGGCGGGTCGTCTGCTTCGAGCCGCGCAAGCTGTGGCCCCGGGTGCTGGGACCGTTCGCCGATCGCAGCCTCCGTCGTCAGGTCGTGGCGGCGGCCGCGGCGTACGGCCTCACGCGCCCTGATCTCTGGATCAACGATCCGAGCTATGTCGGGCTGGTCGACGCGACCGACTGGCCGGCGACCTACGACGTCACCGACGACTGGACCGAGGCGGGCGGGGCCGACCGGCTGCGGCAGCGGGTCCGGCAGCGGGAGGCCCGCCTGCTTCGTCGAGCCGGCTCGGTGGTCGTCTGCTCAGACCAGCTGGCGGCGTCGCGCCGCTCGGCGCGGCCCGACCTCGTCGTCATCCCCAACGCGGTCGACGTCGCCCACCTCACCCGTCCGAGGTCGCGCCCCGTCGACCTGCCGCCGTCGCCGGTGGCCGTGTACGTGGGCACCCTGCACGACGACCGCCTCGACGTCGACCTGGTCGGGCGACTGGCGTCGTCGCGCGCCGACCTCGACATCGCGCTCGTCGGACCGGACTCGCTGTCGGACGCCAGCCGGGCCGCGCTGGGCTCCCATGCGAACGTCCACCTCATGGGTCCACGCCCGTACGCCGAGGTTCCGGGCTACCTCCAGCACGCCGACGTGGTGGTCGTGCCCCACGTGCGGTCCGCCGTTCACCGAGAGCCTCGATCCGATCAAGGCCTACGAGTGCGTCGCCGTCGGTCGCCCGACGGTGGCCACGCCGGTCGCCGGCTTCCGCGACCTCGGGGGGTCGGTCGTCGTCGCCGAACCGGCCGTGTTCCCCGCCGCGGTGGACACCGCCTTGCGCGCCGGCGCGTCGTCCGTCCTGGTCGATGCAGGCGGCGGTGCCGTCGTGGTCGTCACGGGCCGCCGCGTTCGCGGCGTGCCTCGTCGCGGCCCGCAGTCGTGACGATCGCCGCCTCCTCCGGGTCGTGTACCTCGACCACTGCGCGCGGCTCTCCGGGGGCGAGCTGGCGCTGGTCCGCCTCATCCGCACCCTGCGTCAGCAGCAGGGGATCGACGCACAGGTCGTGCTCGGTGAGGACGGGCCCCTGGTCGAGCGGCTACGGGCCGTCGGCGCGACGGTCGAGGTGCAGGAACTCGACGCGCGGGTGGCGTCGGTGCGCACGCGATCGCGTGACCACGGCCGGCGTAGGTGTGGCTCGCGCCACCGCGGCGGCGAAGGACACGATCGCGCTGACGCGACGGCTCCGGGAGCTGCAGCCCGACCTCGTGCACACGAACTCGCTCAAGGCCGCGCTCTACGGCGGCCTCGCGGCGCGCGCCGCTGGCGTCCCGGTGGTGTGGCACCTCCGCGATCGCATCGCGCCGGACTACCTGCCGGCCCCGGCCGTGCGGCTGGTCCACAACCTGGCCCGGTGGGTGCCGGCGGCGGTGATCGTGCCGTCGCGGTCGACGAGCGACACGATCGTCGGTGGCGCTCGGCCCGGGTCAGCGGTGTCACGTGATCCACGACATGGTCGACCAGCGCGCCGTCGAGCCGGCCGCGCCGGTTGCACGGACGGACCGGCCGTTCCGGGTGGCCATGGTGGGTCGCCTGGCCGCCGTGGAAGGGCCAGCACGTGCTGCTCGACGCGTTCGCGGCCGCCTTCCCGGACGGCACCGAGCAGGCGGTCCTCGTCGGCAGCGCGATGTTCGGCGAAGACGACTACGAGGCGGAGCTGCGCCGCCAGGTCGAGCGCCTGGGCCTCGTCGACCGGGTCAGGTTCGCCGGGTTCGTCGAGGACGTGGGCAGCGAGCTCGACGAGGCCGACTGCGTGGTGCACGCCTCGGTGATCGCCGAGCCCTTCGGCCAGGTCGTCGTCGAGGCGATGGCCGCGGGGCGGGCGGTCATCGCCTCGGACCTCGGCGGCCCCCGAGAGGTCGTGACGGACGGCGTCGACGGCCTGCTCTGCCCCCCCGACGACCCCGCCGCGCTGGCCGAGCGGCTCGTTCGGCTGGCCCGAGACCCCGAGCTGCGCGCCGCCCTCGGTCGGGCGGCAGTGGTGCGGGCGCGTGCGACTTCTCCCCCGAGCTGGTGGGGCCGCGCATCGTGGCCTGCTACGACGAGGTGCTCGCCTTGCACCGCGTCGGGGGGAGATCGGGGCGGTAGAATCCCTACCGCCTGAGTCAAGAATTCACTGATCTCGGGAATCTGTCAGGCCATCGACCTCTGTCGAGTCGCCGGCCTGACAGGTTGCACCTCTTCGATCGGGAGCCCGCACATGGCCGTCTACTCCTCGGTGCTCGACCTCATCGGCAACACGCCGATGGTCGACGTGAGCCAGCTGAGCCCCAACCCCGACGTGCGGATCCTCGCCAAGATGGAGGGCCAGAACCCGGCCGGTTCGGTCAAGGACCGCATCGCGCTCAAGATGATCACCGAGGCCGAGGCCGACGGCACGCTGACGCCGGGCAAGACCCTGATCGAGCCGTCCTCGGGCAACACCGGCATCGCGATGGCCATGATCGCCAGGCTCAAGGGCTACCCGATCAAGATCGTGCTGCCCGAGAACGTGTCGATCGAGCGACGCCAGCTCCTCGAGGTGTGGGGCGCCGAGATCATCTCGTCGCCCGGCGCCGAGGGGTCCAACGGTGCGGTCCGCAAGGCGCAGGCGTTGGCCGAGGAGCACCCCGACTGGGCGTTCCTCTACCAGTACGCCAACGAGGCCAACCCCCGGGCGCACTACGAGACCACCGGACCCGAGATCTGGCAGGACTGCCCCGAGATCACCCACTTCGTCGCCGGTCTGGGCACGAGCGGCACGTTGATGGGAGTGGGCACCTACCTCAAGGAGCAGAACCCGGCGATCCAGGTGGTCGCGGTGGAGCCGCCGCTCGGCGAGAAGGTCGAGGGCCTGCGCAACCTCGACGAGGGCTACATCCCGCCGGTCTACGAGAAGTGGGGTGGTCCCGAGCTGCTCGACCGCAAGCGGGTGGTGCGGCCCCGCGAGTCGATCGAGTGGACGCGGCGGCTGGGCGAGATCGGCATCTTCTCCGGCATCTCCGCCGGTGCGGCCATGGCGGGATCCGCACGGTCGCCGGGCGAGATCGAGTCGGGCACGATCGTGTTCCTCATCGCCGACTACGGCTGGAAGTACCTCTCCACCGGCGCGTGGACCGACGACATCGACGAGGTCGTCAGCCGGGCCGAGAAGATCATCTACTTCTGAGCGCGGCCTACGCGGACCAGCCGTCGGCGATGGCGAGGGCGCGTTCGAGTGTGGCGGCATGGCCCGCCACCGCGGTGAGGAACGCGTCGCGCCCGACCGCCAACACGATGCTCGGCTCGACGGCGTGGACGGTCGCCGTGCGGGTCGTCCCGTGCAACAGTGCGATCTCGCCGAAGCCGTCGCCGCGCGCCAGGCGCTGCACCGTCCGGTCGTCGGTGACGACGTGGAGGCGGCCGCTCACGACGGCGTAGTAGTCCGAGCCGGGTTCGCCGCGGCGCACCACGACCGTTCCGGCCGCGACCTCCTCGCGTCTGGCCTCTCTCGCCAGCGTCTCGAGCGTGGGCGCGGGAAGAGGGGCGAGCAGCGGTGTGGCTCGCAGCGCCGCCATCTCGGTGAGCGGGACGTGCGCCTGACGGTCGACCCGGACGAGCGCCGGCCCGAGGATCGCGACGGTCAGCACCATTAGCCCGCCGATGCCGGCGGCGGCCCAGCGGGTCCCGAGCGCGTGCACCACGAACGGCACGCTGGCCGAGCCGACGGCGAGCATCGCCATCTGGACCGCCTCGACCAACGAGAAGACGTGCCCGAGCACGTCGAGCCCCGAGATCCGCTGCAACAGCATGCGGCTGGTCAGCTCGTACAGGCTGGCGCTCAGGCCGCAGGACCCGATGAGGATCAGCACCGCGGCCGCGCGCCGGTCGACCACCGACACGAGGGCCAGCGATGCGCCGACGCCCAACGCGGCGGCGATGATGCCGGGCGCGAGCCGTCGACGGCCGAGCACGGCGAACGACGCCAGCCCGGCGACCAACATGCCGGCACCGAACGCGGCGGTGACCCATCCCCCGAACGCCTCGGGCCGTTGGAGCTGGTCGACGGCGACGACCACCGCCAACACGTCGACGGCGCCGTACAGGATGGAGTGGACGCCGAGTCCGCACACCACGACCCTCGGACCCGGCGTGCCGGCCACGGCCCGCAGACCCGCGCCGATCGAGCTGTCGTCGGACTCGCTGGTGGGACGCTGGTGCATGCGCCACACCAGACCGGCGGCGGTGAGCGTGGCCCCCGCCATGACCGCGAGCACGCTCCACGCGCCGATGACCGACATGAGCACCGCCGCAGTGGCCGGTCCGACGAGTGCGGCGGCACCGTCGATGGTGCCGACTACCACGTTGGCCGCCGTGAGCTGGACCGGTCCGTCGACCACCGACGGCAGGAGGACCGACTGGCTCGGCCTCGTGGCGCTGACGGCCGTGGCCGCGAGCACGGCGCCGGCGTAGGCGGCCAGGCGCGGGCCGCCGCCGGCCAGCACGGACGCGGCGATCACCAGCCCGCACGTCTGCACCGCGTAGCCGGCTCGTAGCACGCGGACCGGGCCGAGCCGGTGGACGAGGCCACCCACGGCCACGGCGAACACCGCCGCGGGCACGAGCTGCGCGACCAGCAGGGTCGCCGACTCGCGGATGCCGCCGACCTGGAAGGCGTAGGCCGTCAACGCCACCCACACCGACAGCTCGGCGACGCGGAAGAGCGCGAACGCCATCAGGGTCCGCCGCAAGGGTCCGTTGGAGCGGATACGACGCAGGGCCTGGTGTCGCTCGCCTGACCGGCGCGTCCATCGCCACATTGCGGGTACCCCTCCCGGTCGCTCGGTCGACGGAGCCGGCCGGCCCGCTCCGTCCACCCGGGGGGAATGGGTGGTCGGAGCGGACCCTGCCGGTGTCCAGTCCCGCCACGACTGGCGCTCACCTCACAGAGCGCTCCGGTGCCGGCCGGATACACGGATGCTTCGGAACCGGCGCGAACGGACGTATCTCGTGACGTCCGGCACCCTCTCTGTTGCACACCGAGCGAAAGAGAGTCGTGAGCGATCGTGAGCGCACACGCCGAGAGGACAGGTCGCAAGTGAGCGCGACCACCCAGGTCCGGACCGCCTCGACCCCGAGGGCCGTCCCGCGGTCGGCGGCGGTCCGTAGACTCCACGCCATGCGGCCCGACTTCACCGAGCTGGTCGAGCGGGCCCGCGGCGGCGACGCCGCGGCATGGGACGCGATCGTCAACGGGGCTCCAAGGCGTGGTGTGGAGCACGTTGTCCGGCTTCCGGCTGTCCGCCGAGGACCGCAACGACGTCTTCGCGGCGGCCTTCTTCCGCCTCTACGAGCGGATCGACACCATCCGCGAGCCGCACAAGCTGCCGGGCTGGATGGCGACCACGACCCGCCACGAGGCGCTCGGTCTCGTCCGGAGCCGCCAGCGGACCGAACCTCGTGACGACGTCGGCGACCGCGAGGCAGTCGCCCGGCCACTCGACGAGCACCTGCTCGACGACGAGCTCCACGGAGCCGTGCGGGCCGCGTTCAGCCGATTGTCACCGTCGCACCAAGAACTGCTCCGGCTGCTCACCACGGAACCCCCCATGTCGTACGACGAGATCGCCGAGCTTCTCGACATCCCGCGAGGGAGCATCGGCCCCACTCGCCAGCGCTGCCTCGAGCGGCTGCGGGCGACCCCAGAGCTGCAGCCGTTCCTCGGAGGAGGATCCTGATGACCACGCCCCGTGATCTGCGCGACGACGACGCCCTCCTGGCGGTCGTCGGCCGGGCGCTGGCGTATGACCCGGCGGAAGCCGGCGACGATGTCGCCGTCCCCGACGAGGTTGTCGCCGTGGCCCGCGCCGCGTTCCAGCTGCGCGACATCGAGGACGAGCTGGCCGAGCTCGTCCACGATTCGATGCACGACGAGGTGATGCTCGTGCGCCACGAAGCCACGCTGAACCGTCTGCTCAGCTACGTCAGCTCGCGCCTCGGCCTCGATGTCGAGCTCGAGGCCGACGGTCGCACCCTCATGGGCGTGGTCACACCGGCCGGACCCGCAGACGTCGAGATCGAGACGGCGACCACCATCGATCGCACGAGCGCCGACGAGCTCGGTCGGTTCCGGATCGAGCTCCCCCCCGGCTGGTGTCGGGTCCGCGTGCGGGCCGGCGGCGCCACCCTGGTCACGCCGGTCATCGTTCGCTGACGCCGATCAGCGCGAGGTGGACTCCGCCTACCCCCGAGGGCGACGAGCGCCGACTACGCTCCGTGGCCCACCATGGTGTCGAGAAGGACCATCATCGCGATGAGCGCGATCCTCCTGGTTGCGGGTTGCAGCTCGACGCGACCCTCGAGCGCCGCGCGCCCTGCTGCGACGACGGCGCTGGGGGTCAGGGTCACGCTCACGGCCGCCGGGTGTGAGCCATCAGAGCTGCGGGTATCCCCGGGCTTGACCCGGTTCGACGTCGTGAACCGCGGCGCGCACGCGGGTTCGTTCGTGGTGTTGTCCGGCGATCGTGCCGTCGGTCGGGTCGACGGCGTGGCGAGCGACGCGTCCGCGTCGGTCTCGCTGCGACTGGCCACCGGCACGTATCGGACGGCCTGCGACGCGGGCACCTCGGCCGGCGGAGGCACGGTGGTGGTCGGGTCGTCGAGAGCCGCGCCCCGCTCGGCCAGTCGGCCGACCTGCTCGCGGCGACCACCAGCTATCGCGCCTACCTGCGGGCGCAGGTCACCCAGCTGCGGGCGGCGGCGGTCGGGCTGCGCGACGACATCTCCTCGGGCGACCTCGTGGCCGCACGGAGCCGATACCTCGCCGCTCGCCAGACCTACAGCCGGGTGAAGGTGGCAGCCGACAACTTCGGCATCGCGCTGCTGCCCGGGGTGACCAACCTCGACTCGCAGATCGATCCGGGTCGGTCGCCGGCCGACCGCGGCCTCCCACGCCTGGCGGACGGGCTCTGGTCGTCGCGAACCCAGGGCCTGCCGGCGGTCGCCGCGGCGCTCGTCGCCGACATCGACCGTCTCGCTGACCGCTTCGGCTCGATGCACCTCGACGCGGTGTCGATCGGCGCGGGCACAGCCGGGGCGCTCGGCGACGTCGTCACGCTCGATCTCGTCGCTCGATCGGGGACGGCCCCTCAGCTCGGGCTCATTGAGTCGCTGGGCGTCGTCGAGGGGAGCCAGGCCGTCCTGTCGTCGATGGGCGGGCCGTTGCGCCACCGTGACGCGGCGTTGGCGGCCACGGTGTCGGCCCGGCTGGCCGACGTCGAGCAGCAGCTCGCCGGTCTGCGGATGGCTTCGGGGTTCCCGAGCACGGACGCGATCGCGCCCACTGCGCTCCGGCGGCTGGCAGTAGGGGTCGACGCCGCGGCTGACGCCTACTCGCAAGTGGCGGCTGCGCTCACCCGACCGGCGGGCCCATGAGCGGCGACGAGCATCCGACGGGCCGCCTCGGCCGCCGGAGGTTCCTGACCGGAGCGGGCGGCTTCGGCCTGGCCCTCGGCGTGGCGGGGACCTCGATCGACACCGCCGCGGCCGGCCAGCCGACGTCCGACGCCGAGACGGACGTGGTGGCGTTCCAGGGCGCCCACCAGGCCGGGATCGCCACCACCCCGCAGGACCACCTCAACGTGGCCGCCTTCGACCTGACGACCGACCGGCGACAGGACGTGGCCGAGCTCCTGCGGACCTGGACCGCGGCCGCGGCCCGCCTGACGGCCGGCCAACCGGTGGCCGAGCTCGACGAGGACCTCCTCGTGCCGCCGGTCGACACGGGTGAGACCATCGGGTCCGGCGCGGCCCGGCTGACCTTGACCTTCGGGTTCGGCGCCGGTCTCTTCTCGCACGGCGCCTCGGATCGCTACGGGCTCGCGGCGGCGCGGCCGGCACGCGATGGTCGAGCTGCCGTCGTTCGCGGGCGACGACCTCGACCCGGCGCGGGGCGGCGGTGACCTGGTGGTCCAGGCTTGTGCCGACGATCCGTTGGTGGCGTTCCACGCCGTGCACAACCTGGCCCGCCTGGCCAGAGGCGTCGCGGCGCTCCGGTGGTCGCAGCTCGGCTTCGGCCGGACGTCCTCCACGTCACGCCACCAGGACACACCCCGCAACCTGATGGGGTACAAGGACGGCACCAACAACGTCCAGACGAGCGACGACGCGGTGATGCGGCGAGCACGTGTGGGTCGGATCCGAAGGCCCCGCGTGGATGCACGGCGGCACCTACATGGTCGTGCGCCGCATCCGCATCCTGCTCGAGGAGTGGGATCGATCGTCCCTGGACGAGCAGCAGCTGACGATCGGCCGGCACAAGTACAGCGGCGCGCCCCTCGGCTCGCAGCACGAGTTCGACACCGTGGACCTCGCCGCGCTCGACGACAACGGCCAGCCCGTGGTTCCCGTCGGCGCGCACATCCGGGAAGCGGCGCCCGCCACCAACGGCGGGGTCCGCCTGCTCCGCCGGGGCTATTCGTTCGACGACGGGGTCGACGAGCTCGGCCAGCAGGATGCCGGGCTGTTCTTCGTCTGCTTCCAGCGCGACCCGGGCAAGCAGTTCGTCACCGTGCAGCGACGGTTGGCGGCCCACGACGGGTTGAACGAGTACATCCGCCACACCGGCAGCGCGCTCTTCGCGCTGTCCTCGGCGGCGTGTCCGACGGCGGCTGGATCGGACAGGACCTGCTCGGGACCTGATCCCGCGTCAGGGCTGGTAGTTGGCGGTGTTGGCCGCGAGCACCTCGACCGACACGAAGTTCCACCTGTCGGTGGTCGGCGCGGTGTCGCTCAGCGAGACGAGCGAGCCGGCGGCACCGGTCTGCAGGGTGAGCTGCTGGGTCCAGTAGGTGTCACCGGTCGAGGTGTCGACCAGCTGCTGGAGCAGGATCTGGTTGCTGCCCGGGGTGCGGGCGGTGGCGGCGTCCCAGTCGTTGCCGACGCCGAAGATCAGAGACTGGGGCTGGGTCGTGGTCAGCGACACCGTCGGCGCTCCGGTCTTCGCTCCCGCGCTCCCGGACGCTCCCACGCCACCTGCGCCCTGGATCGCGATCACGTTCAGGAACAGTGTTGTAGTTCACCTTCGCCGGGGTGGCCGTCACCTGCGCACCCGAGAGCAGACTCGACGCGGTCGCCTGCCAGATCTCGGAATCGCCGGACACGGCGTTCGCCCGGGTTACGAGCGTCCACGTCAGCCCAGCGCCCGAGACGGTGGCGGTCTGCGTGCTCCCAGGCGTCGGGCCGTCGGCGCCGACGAACGCCAGGAGGAGCTCACCGGCCATGCCGGTGCTGAACGGCGCCGTCGTCTGCGCGCCCCTGCCCGAGACCACGACGTTCACGTCGATGTTGAAGCAGACGGCGATGTTGCTCACGTTCACGATCACGTTCGGCGATGTCGCGGTGGCGTTGGTGGAATCGGTGGCCACCGCGACCAGCGTGTTGAGGCCGTTGTTCGCGGTCTTCGTGTCCCAGCTCAACGTGTACGGAGCGACGGTCTGCGACCGTGCCCAGAGGAAGGCCGTTGAGGTAGTACTGGACGCCCGTTACCGGGTTGAGCGACGACACCGTCGAGGTGATGCTCACCACACCGGAGACCGTGCTCGACCTCGCGGGCTCGCGATCGTGACGGTGAAGGTCGGCAGCGCGTTGGCGACGGTGAAGCCGACCGGCGTCGCGCTGGCCACCGCGTTCGAGCTGTCGGTGACCGTGGCGCTGACGCTGTGCGCGCCGTTGGTGAGGGTCGTGGTGTCGAGCGCGACACGTGTACGGAGCCGTGGTGTCCGGGGCACCGAACGGTACGTTGTCCACCAGGAACTGGACCGACGCCACCGTGGCGGATCCCTGGGCGGTGGCTGTCGCGGCGAGGTTGATCGTGCCGGAGACGGACTGTCCCGAGGTGGGCGCGGTGATGGACACCGCCGGCGGCCCGGTCGATGACCGGAGCGGCCTTGACCTCGACGGCGGCGAGGTTCCACTTGTCGTTGGTCGGCGCCGTGTCGTTGATCGTGATCGGTCTGGCCGGCAGCTGGTCCCGCCGTGCTCGTGTACTGCGACCAGTAGGTGTCGCCCGTGGTGTCGAGCCACTGGGAGAGCAGCGTCTGGCCGGAGCCCAGGGTGCGGGCGACGGCCCGGTCGTAGTCGTTCCCGACGCCGAACGCGACGGACCCCGTCCCGGCGGCCGTCAGGGTGACCGTCGGCGCGCCGTTCCTCGCGCCACCGGTGCCGGAGGCGCCGAGCCCGGCGGTGTTCTGGAGCGCGACGACGCTCAGGTAGACGTGCTTGTTCTGCGTCGGGGTGGCCGTGACGGTGACGTTGGTGAGCTTGGTCGGCGCGGTCGCCGCCCAGATCTCGGCGTCGCCGAGCTGCGCGTTGGCCCGCTTGACGAGGGTCCAGGTCAGCCCGGCGCCCGAGACCGTCGCGGTCTGACCCGCCGCCGGCGGCGTCGGCGCCGACCATCGCGAGGAGCTGCTCACCGGCGGCCGACGTCGAGAATGCGTCGCGTCGTCGCGCTCCCGCTGCCGGTGGCGTGGACCTGCTGGTCGATCAGGATGTTGCCGACGCTCGTCGGGGTGGAGACGTTGACGACGGGCGCGGTGCCGGTGAGGTAGTTCGAGTCGACCGCCTGGGCGCTGATCATGTGCTGGCCGGGCGGCAGGCTCGACACGGCCAGGGAGTAGGTCGGGCCGCCGGTGGTGACAGGAGCGCCCGAACGGCGCGCCGTCGACGAAGAACTGCACGCTGGTGACGGTGGCCGAGTCGGTGACGGTGGCCTGCAGCGTCGTGGCACCGGCCACGACGGCGCCCGTCGATCGGGCTGGTCATCGTGACCGCCGGGCCGGGACACGGCCGGGGTGACCTGCTGCAGCACCTTCACGGTCGTGCCGGTGATCTGCAGCTGCGTGTCGGTGACGCTCTGGTCCGGCCCCTGCTGGGCGAAGTAGCCGTACGGGTCGGCTTGTGCCCGCAGCCAGTAGGTGCCGTCGGGCAGGTTGGAGATGTCGATGTTGTTGCCGGCGTCGTCGAAGCTGTACTGATCACCCCACCCGACCGAGAGCCCGTAGAGCCCGTTCGGGTTGGTGCAGTTCGACACGGAGGGTGAGGTGGTCGCGGGCGTGTTGGGCACGCCGCCGACGAGCGTGTCGCCCTCCATGCAGAAGTTGACCTTCGGGCTCGACGCGACCGGGGTCGCCGAGACCGCCACCGCTGTTGGTGTAGAGGGTGAAGCCCGAGAAGGGGAAGGCGTAGTCGGTCGGCGGGCGCCACGTCATGCGGCTTGACGATCGGGACCGAGCGCACGAACGACCAGGTGGTGGGGCCGGTCAGCGTGTACAGGTTCTGCACTGCGGTCGAGGTCCCGGTGGCCGGGTTGTAGCGTCGGCTGGAACTCGAGCGGGCCGGCGCCTGCGTTCCACGTGATGTGGGTGAAGTCGAGGACGCGGGTGGACTGCGTCGGTTTAGCGATCGAGATGTTGTTTGCCGGCATCGCTATCCGCAGGCTCGGATACGCGATGACCGGATCCGCTCCCGCTGGTGGCACGGCCACCACCGTGGGGAGCACAGTCGCGGCGACGAACGCGAACAGCACGAACGCGCTCCTACGGATCCGCGTCGTCGACATCCCACCTCGCCTCATGGTGCGCACCGTCCGAGTCTGTCAACCGGACAAACGGTCGTCCACGCCAGATTGCTGAAGATGCGTTCAGGCTGATGCCATGCGCACCGAGCGGGTGTCGTGCAGCGTGAACTGCGCCACCTTCTGGACGTACGTGCCCCGACGCGCCGTGACCACCACGCGGTCGTCGACGGCCAGGGGTTGGTGCACGAACGTCACGCCCCGGTGGCGCCGGCTCGAGGACCCGCCGCGGAGATGCAGCCGGAGCTCGACCGTGGCGCCGGCGGGCACCGTCACCGTGGTGACGTAGCGGTTCGTGGCACCGTCGGGCTCGGCGTCCGCCGAGGTCGGGTGGTTCGCCCACTCCGCCGACACCCCGTCGACCGACGCCCGGTCGAGCGACAGCGTGGTCGCCACAGAGACCAACATGGTGTCGCTGCCGAGGGGCGGGGCCCCCGGCTCGTGGCGCCGCAGCCACTGGTTGCTCAGCACGTAGTGGGAGAGGCCGGGTGGCGCGCCGTTGTGGAGCTCGATGGTGACGTCGGCGTCGACCCCACCGGTCGACGGGTCGCGCTCCGACTGGTAGTCGACGGTGCGGGTCAGGAACGCGTCGGTCTTGTTCTGGCTGATGTTCGACGTGCGCAGGTCGAACAGGTCGTCGGCCGGATCGCGGTGCGGGCGTCCCGACACCCCGACCTCGTCGAGCAGGCGGCGGGTGGCCGGGTCGGCGAACCACAGCTTCAGGTGGTCGCCGGCGACGGCCGGAGCGAGCTGCTCGAACAGCTTCACGGGACTGGGAAGGCTGCGCGTCGTCGAGCAGGTGGAACGTCGCCCGAGCGGTGGCGGAGAGGAAGTCGAACCGCTCGCTGCGCACGGAGAACGTCCTGTACTGGTCCTGCAGGAGGAACTTGGCCAGGTTCAGCTCGGTGAGCGGCTGGTCGAGTCCCGGAACGCGGATGCTGCCGACCATCCCGAGCAGGGCGGCCAGACCCTTCGGATCGACGTACAGCACGCCGTCGAGGTGCACGCCGAGCGAGCCGCCGAACAGGTCGGTGGCTGCCTTGGCGGCGGCAGGGAAGTCCGGTGAGCTGGTGACGTTGCCGAGATGCTGCGCCGGCGTGTACAGCGGAACCGGCCACCCCAGGTGGTTCGACGATGCGGCGGCCGCCGCACTGACATCGGGCAGGTCCTCGGTGCGGCCCGAGCGACTCAAGGAGAGGCGGCCGGCGTCGGCGGTGAGCTCTCCGTAGGCTCCGCCGTACCCGCCGAGCATGCGCGACTCGGCGGGGTTCCCGAAGAGCACGAGGTAGTGGCGGACGCCGCTGGCGCCGAGGAGGTCAGGGGTGAGTTGGACGGCCTCGAGGGCTCGGTCGGCTTCGGGCACGTTCGATTCCAGGTGGTGGCGGTAGCGCTCGAGCCGACTGGTCAGCGGAGGGGGCAGCCAGGAGGTGTCGACGCCGTCGACGATGCGGCTCGCCTCGTGGAGCGCCGCGTCCGCGCGCGCCACCGGGTCCTCGATCGAGCGGAGCAGGGTGAGGTCGACGCGCCCTGGTTCGGCCGTCAGCTCGTCGTAGGGCACCTCTCGAGCCGCGCGGCTGCTCGGCGCTGCGACCGTGTAGCCGGCCCGGGCCAGTTCGCTGGCCGCGTTGGCGTACTGGCCGATCACGGGCAGCAGGTGAGCTGGCCAGGTCCACGGAGCGTCGAAGTCGCGCCGAGCCCGGGCGAACGCGGCGGCGGATGTCTGCAACTCGCTCGCGGCGCCCGCCGGGTTGCCCCGCTCCGCGGCGTCGAGCCCATGTTGCGCGAAGGAGATGCCGCGGCCCATGTCGCCACGGCCGGCCAGCGCGGCCGCGCCGAACCCGGCGACCGACACGAGGACGAAGATGCCCAGGCCCGCGGCGGCGAAGCGGAACCGGCGGCGAACGACGTGGTTGCTCGCGGACCACGCCGTGCACAGCACCGGCGCGCAGGCGAGCAGGGTCACGAGCGCAGTCGTCCCGGTCGGTGCCGAGGCCCACTGCCAGCGCGTCGGCGACTGTGAGCTGGGGGAGTCGGAGCAGGACGTTGAAGGCGATGCCCCCGGCCGCGGCGCCCAGCACCCGGGCGAGCCGGCGACGTCGTGGTTGGACGTCGGATGCCACGACGGCCAACCCGATCGCGGCCAGCGCGGCCGCGACCGCCCAGCCGGTGCCGGCGGCGAGCGCCACTACGGCCAGGACCAGACGAGCCCAGGTCCGGGCCCGCGCTGGAGGCCCACGTGACGCCGGCAGCGGCACCGGCGGCGAGGGCCGCATCGGCCGGCGCCCAGCCGGCCGGGTGGCACCCGGCCAGCGCGGCCGCCGCCGACGAGATCGCCACGACCAGCGCGAGCGCGCTCGACGACGATGTCCTGCCGCCCGGGCCGCGGTCGGGCGTCGTGGCCGAGGGTCGCGACGAGGACGATCGCAAGGTCGTGGTCACCGGTCGAGGTGCCTTCTGCTCGGGGCCTGGCATGAACAGGGCCATTGATGCCCGCGGCGTCAGATCGGTCAAGGCCGGCCGACGGATCTCCAGCCTGCTTTCAGGCGGTCATCAGGCCCCGATCAGGTTTGGTCGACGACGATCTCCTCGAGCCCGCCGTCGGCTGCGGTCGTGAAGCGCCGTCCGCAGGTGCAGGTGTGGTCGTCGCCGAGTGAGCGTCCGCAGACGCAGGCCCATCCGATCGCCCGCGCCGGCACGCCGGCGACGAGTGCATGCGACGGGACGTCGCGGGTCACAACCGAGCCCGCGCCGACCATCGCGTAGCGGCCGACGGTCGTGCCGCAGACCACGGTGACGCCGGCCCCGAGGGTTGCGCCGGAGCGCACGAGCGTGCGCACGAACTGACCGGGCGGGCAGGGGAAGCCGATCCGAGGCCGCAGGTCGTTGGTGAAGGTCACCCGCGGACCGACGAAGACGTCGTCCTCGATGGTCACGCCGTCCCAGATCAGGCTGGCGTTCTTGACGGTGACCCGATCGCCCAGGCGGGCCCCTCCCTCGATGAACACGTGGTCGCAGATGTTGCAGTCCGACCCGACCTGGGCGCCCGGCAGCAGGTGGGCGAAGGCCCAGATCCGGGTGCCAGCACCGATCTGCCCGGTCTCGCACAACGCGCTCGGATGGATCTGCACGCTCGGTCCGGGCGCCACGTCGAGACCCTACCAGGAGGTCCGTCAGGGGAATTCTGGTCACAAAGAGTGGCCCGACCGGAGGTTTCTCCGCTCTCCGTAGTACTGTTCACCTCCAGAGTGAGCTTTCGGGGCCTGGGCGACACATGGCACCGAACTGATCGAGCCTCGGAGCATGGGCTTGAGTTTGTTGGGCGACGCACCTCGCGTGACTGGTGATCCCGTTCCTTGGGGTTCCCGCGTGGCCCTAGGGCACATCGTGTGCGACCGGCAGCTGCTGATCGTCGAAGTGGACCTCCCCGCGCGCCGGATCCTCACCCGTCGCCGCGATCAGCTCATCGGACAACCGTTCCTGCGATACCTCGACGAGCATGCGGTCGCCGCATTCGACGCCATCGCGCGCCAGCTGGCCACCGAGGGTCTCGGCTCGACGGTCTCCGAGGTGCTGGTCGTGCCCGGACGGGCGGAGCCGCTGCCGGTGCGCATCACGCTCACGTACGTCCCCGCCGCGGCCGCGGGCGGAGGCCACGACGACGGTTGCATGGTGCTGGTGCTCGAGCCGATCAAGCGATCGGACGCCGAGCCGAGCGCGATCGAGAATGGGGCCGGCGACCTGGCGGAGCGATCCGCCGACCTGATCACCCGCTACGTGCTGTGGCCCGAGCCGGGCTTCACCTACGTGGGCCCGTGCGCGGAGGACCTGCTCGGCTACCCCCCCAAGGCCTTCTATGCCGACCCGTGGTTGTTGCACGAGCTGATCGACGAGCCCGACGACGTCGAGCAGCTTCAGCGGATCTATGAGGGCCAAGACTGCCGGGAGCCGTTGCTGCTGCACATCCGGCACCGCAACGGCAACCTCATCGTGCTCGAGCAGCGTTCCACCGGCATACGCGACGGGGAAGGCCGCCTCCTCGCGGTCGAGGCCATCGCTCGAGACGTGACCGCGCAGGTCGAGGAGCAGGAGCGGTTCGCCGCCACCAAGGCGTTCACCCGCGCTGTTCCGCCGCCTGGCGCCGGACGACCTCGAGGTCGCCGACCCCACGGCGGTGGTGCAGGCGGCCGTCGACGCGGTCTGTGACCACCTGGGCTGGCCGCTCGGTCACGCCCTGCTCGTCGACACCGCGCCCGGCCACGTCGTCTCGGTGGCATGGCACGATCCTGAGCCCGACCGATCGGCGCCGCTGCGCGCCTGCGCCGAGGCCGGACCGTTGCGCATCGACGCCGATCTGGTGGCCGCGGCCGTCCTCATGATGGAGCAGGTGGTCCACGAGCTGCCGGACGAGCGGGCGACGACCCGCTCGGTCCTCGCCGAGCGTTGCGGGTACCGCTACGCCGTCACCGTGCCCGTGGTGGTCGACGACGCCATCGGCGCGGTCCTCGAGTTCTTCACCGACGGACGGCGTCGTCCGAGCCACGCCCTGGTGGCCGGCGTGGCCGACCTCGCCGACGAGGTCGGCCGGTCGTTGACCCGCAACCGTGCCGTGCTCCGCCTGTTCGAGCGCGACCAGGCTCGCCAGGAGTTCGTCGCCCGGGCCGCACATGAGCTACGAGGGCCGGTCGGGTCCATCGCACTGATGGCCTCGGCTCTCGCGCGACAGGCGGAGAACTCCGAGCACGCGGGTATGGCGTCGGCACTCGATGCCCTCGCCGAGCAGGCCGAGCGCATCCGGGCCATGGCGACGCGGCTGCTCGAGCTCTCCCAGCTGGAAGACGGTCGCGTCGAGGTTCGGCCCGAACGGCTACCCGTCGAGTCGGCCGCACGCGCCGCCATCGCGGCACTGCCTCGGCAAGAAGGCGTCATCGTGGACTGCGCAGTGCCCCCCGATCTGCTCGTCGCCGCCGATCCGGCGTTGCTCGACTCGATCCTGTCGAACCTGCTCGGCAACGCCGCGCGCTACGCCCGATCGGCCGTGCACGTCGAAGCGGCGGCGAAGGACGGCCAAGTCGTGGTCGTCGTCGCGGACGACGGGCCGGGCGTTCCCGAAGCGCTGGTCTCGCACCTGTTCAAGCCGATCACCACCCCGCTGGCCACCTCCGACCGCGGCGGGATCGGGCTGGCGCTCGTCGGGCACATGGCCGGTGCGATGGGTGGCGCGGTGGCCTACGAGGGTGCGCCCGGCGGAGGGGCCCGGTTCGTGGTCACCCTTCCCGCCGCTGGTGACGACGAGGTCATCCGACTGGCCTGAAGCCGGCCGATCTCCGCGGTGGGACGGGAATCCCGCCGGTCCGGCGCCGTGCTTCAGCAAGACCTCAGGGCCGGTTCAGGCCCACTTCAGGGCCGCTGGCCAACATCGCACGGGAAGTGCGGTGGTGACCTGTCCGTGCGTTCGTGGCGCCGTGCCCGGACCGACCTTCGTCCGGCAGGACGAGAGCAAGGATGCAATGAACGCAAGGTGCAAGGGACTGGCCTGTGCGGGCCTCGCGATGGCCGTCATCGCGCTGGTCGGATGCCAGCTGAAGCCTCCGCAACCGCCGATCGACCCGTGCTCGCCCAACATCAACCCGATCGCGTGCGAGAACAGCCTCCCGGGCTCGCCCGCAGTCGCAGTGGGACTCGGGCAAGGGCGACGCCTCGATCCAGGGCTTCGCCACGCAGATGAGCGTCACCGCCGGCCAGACGATCTCGTTCAAGATCAACACTCCGTCCACCAAGTACCACATCGACATCTACCGGCTCGGCTACTACCAGGGAGACGGAGCCCGGAAGTTCGCGACCATCACGCCGTCCGTGCCGCTCCCGCAGATCCAGCCGCCGTGCCTGACCGACACGTCCGTTGGGCTCGTCGACTGCGGTAACTGGTCGGTGTCGGCGTCGTGGGCGATCCCGGTCGGGACGATCTCGGGCGTGTACCTCGCTCACCTGGTGCGGGACGACAACTCGCAGGACAACCAGATCCCGTTCGTGGTCCGCGACGACGCGAGCCACTCGGACATCATCTACCAGACGTCCGACACGACCTGGCAGGCCTACAACGCCTGGGGGGGCTACAGCCTGTACAACGGCCCGACCGGCCCGGCCCAGAAGGTGAGCTACAACCGGCCCTTCAGCACCCGGAGCGACACCCCTGGCGGTCGGGACTACCTCATGTCGGCGGAGTACCCGATGATCCGCTTCCTCGAAGCGAACGGGTACGACGTCAACTACCAGGCCGAGGCAGACACGGATCGCTACGGCTCCGAGCTGCTGAACCACAAGGTGTTCATGTCGGTCGGCCACGACGAGTACTGGTCGGGTCAGCAGAGAGCCAACGTCGAGGCCGCTCGCGACGCCGGTGTCAACCTCGCCTTCTTCTCCGGCAACGAGATCTTCTGGAAGACACGGTGGGAGCCGTCCGTCGACGGGACGGGCACGTCCTATCGGACGCTCGTCTGCTACAAGGAGACGGCCGTCAATGCGAAGACAGATCCGACGCCGACCTGGACCGGCACCTGGCGAGATCCGCGGTTCAGCCCGCCCTCGGACGGTGGGCGTCCGGAGAACGCGCTCACGGGCACCATGTCGACGGTCCAGAACAGCAACGACCCCATGACCGTGCCGGCGGCCGACGGCAAGCTGCGCTTCTGGCGGAACACGTCCATGGCGACGCTGGCGCCGGGGACGGTGGGCACCCTGCCGCAAGGGGTCCTCGGCTACGAGTGGGACTCGGACGTCGACAACGGCGCCCGCCCCGCGGGCCTGTTCGACCTTTCGTCGACCACGCTGCCGGAGTCGCAGACGCTCGTCGACTACGGGGTCAACTGGGCGAGCGGGACGGCGACGCACTCGATGACCGAATACCGAGCCAGCAGTGGCGCGCTCGTGTTCTCGGCGGGGACCATCGACTGGTCGTGGGGCCTCGACGCCACCCACGACGGAGCCGGACCGCCGGCCTCGCTCGACATGCAGCAGGCCACCGTGAACCTCCTCGCCGACATGGGAGCGCAGCCGGGCACAGAGCTCCTCACGCTCCAGCCGGCGATCCAGTCCACGGACGCCACGCCCCCAGTGGCCACGATCACCTCGCCGACTGCCGGCAGCTCGATCACGAACGGCAGCGTGTTGAACATCTCGGGCACCGCGTCGGACCTCGGGGGCGGCATCGTGGCCGCCGTCGAGGTCTCGACCGACGGCGGTTCCACCTGGCACCGCGCCGACGGCACGACGAGCTGGACCTATCGCGGCTCGATCGGCGGCACGGGATCGGAGTCGATCCTCGTCCGGGCCACCGACGACAGCGGCAACATCCAGACGAGCCCGGCCAGCGTGCCGGTCACGGTGAACTGCCCGTGCTCGATCTTCGGCCTGTCGCAGACCCCGTTCGTCGCGTCGAGCGGCGACCCCAACTCGGTCGAGGTCGGCGTGAAGTTCACCTCGCAGGTGGACGGCTGGATCACCGGCGTGCGCTTCTACAAGGGCGCGGGCAACACCGGCACCCACATCGGCCACCTCTGGACGCAATCCGGCCAGGTGCTGGCGTCGGCGCAGTTCGTCAACGAGACGTCGACCGGCTGGCAAGAGGCCCAGTTCGGGGTGCCCGTGCCCGTGGCGGCCGGGACCACCTACGTCGCGTCCTACCTGGCCCCGAACGGCAACTACGCCGCGGACGACCTGGCCGCCGACTACGCCAGCCCCGACCTCGGTCTGGACCACGGCGCGGGCTCGGGCCCGCTCACCGCCCTGCCGGACGGCACCAGCGGCGGGAACGGCGTGTTCCGCTACGGCGGCGACGCCTTCCCGAGCGGCTCGTTCGGCGCGACGAACTACTGGGTCGATGCCGTGCTGGCGACGACGCTGCCGCCGGACACCTCGCCGCCCCTCGTCGCCGCGACGTCCCCGATGGACGGGGCGACGAGCGTGCCGACGTCGTCGGCGGCCGTCCGCGGTGTTCAACGAGCCGGTGCAGCCGACCACGGTTTCGTTCACGCTCGTCGGGCCGTCGAACGCGAGCATCGCGGGCACCACGTCGTACGACCCGAACCTGCAGACCGAGACCTTCACCCCGACCGCTCCACTGAGCGCCGGCACGCCCTACACCGCGACGGTCTCGGGTGAGACTGACCTCGCTGGGAACGTCCAGACGGCGGTCACCCAGTGGAGCTTCACGACCGCGGTCGCGTCCAACCCGCCGGGTGTGTGCCCGTGCAGCATCTGGAGCGACGGCACGCAACCCGCCGTCCTCACCGAGAACGACCCGAAGCCGGTCGAGCTGGGCGTCCGCTTCCACGCCGACCAGGACGGTGTCGTCGAGCGGCGTCCGGTTCTTCAAGGGCCCGCTCAACACGGGCGTCCACACGGGGAGCCTGTGGACGTCCGGGGGTCAGCTGCTGGCCACGGCGACCTTCTCGAACGAGTCGACCACCGGGTGGCAGACCGTCACCTTCTCGTCGCCCGTCTCGATCAGCGCCGGGACGGACTACGTCGCGTCGTACCACACGTCGACTGGCAACTACTCGGAGAACCCCGGGCAGTTCGCTGGGCAGGGAGTGGACGCGCCACCGCTGCACGCGGAGCCCGACAACAGCCCCGGCGGCTCCGGACGGCGTGTTCAGCTACGGCAGCGGCGGCTTCCCCACCACGAGCGGCGGTGGCTCGGGCTACCTGGTCGACGTCGTCTACACGCCGGGGCCGGACCACACGCCGCCCTCGGTGACGTCGACCACGCCCAAGGCCGGGGAGACCAGCGTCAGCACCGGCTCGACGGTCTCGGCCACGATGAGCGAGAACATCCAGGCTGCGTCCGCCCAGCTCACGGTCACCGGTCCAGGGGGCGCGGTCGGCGGCACCGTCTCGTACTCGCCCTCGACCTTGGCGGTCACGTTCACGCCGACCGTCCCGCTCGCCGCGGGCACCACCTACACCGCGGTCCTGAGCGGTGCGATCGATTCCAGCGGCAACGCCATGGCCTCGCCGGTCAGCTGGAGCTTCACCACGTCGGGCACGGCGGTGTGTCCCTGCACGCTGTTCAGCTCGGGCCAGGTGCCCGGCATGGTCGACTCGAACGACGCGAACGCGGTGGAGGTGGGCACGAGGTTCACCACCGACACCGCGGGCTGGGTCACCGGCCTGCGGTTCTACAAGTCGGCCAGCAACACCGGCGTGCACACCGGCACCCTCTGGGACGCCAACGGGAACGCGCTGGCCACCGGGACCTTCAGCGGTGAGTCGGCCAGCGGCTGGCAGACGCTGACCTTCGCCAGCGCGGTCCCCGTGACCGCCGGAACCTCGTACGTGGTCTCGTACTTCGCGCCGAGCGGCCACTACTCCCAGACGCAGGACTTCTTCGACCAGGCCTACGACAACGCGCCGCTGCACGGGCCGGCGTCCACGGTGGGGGCGCCCAACGGCGTGTTCACCTACGGCGCCGACGTCTTCCCGGTGTCCTCGTTCGCCGCGTCGAACTACTGGGTCGACCCCGTCTTCACCACGGTCGCGCCGCACGCGCAGCGAGTGTCGGCCCGCCCCCATGGCGCGGCGCCAGCCGCCACGATCGCGATGGTCGACCAGGCGATCGCGTTCAAACCGTCCGACGAAGAGCACCCGAGGTGAGCGCGTGATGGATGACCTAGGAGTCGCCGTCATCGGCGCGGGGTACTGGGGCCCGAACCTGATCCGCACCTTCCTGCGGAGCCCCGGTTGGAACCTCCGCTGGGTCGTGGACCGCGACCTCGGACGGGCCGAGGAGGCCGCCCGGGGCGCGCGTCACCACGCAGGTCAGCGCCGACCTCGATTCGGTGCTCGACGATCCCGACGTCCACGCGGTGGCGGTCGCCACCCCCGCGGGTACCCACACCGAGGTGGTGCTCGCGGCGCTCGAGTCCGGGCGTCACGTGCTCGTCGAGAAGCCGCTGGCCGCATCGCTGGCCGATGGGCGGAAGCTCGTCGCCGCGGCCGAGCAGCGCGGCCTGGTGCTGATGTGCGACCACACCTACTGCTACACGCCCGCGGTGATGAAGATCCGCGAGCTGATCGAGTCCGGCGAGATCGGGGAGATCCAGTACGTGGACTCGGTGCGGGTGAACCTCGGGCTCGTCCAGGCCGACATCGACGTGCTCTGGGACCTCGGTCCGCACGACCTGTCGATCCTCGACTTCATCCTGCCGGCGGACATCCGGCCCACCCGGATCTCCGCGTTCGGCGCCGACCCGGTCGGCGCCGGGCACCCGTGCCTCGGCTACCTGACGATGCCGCTGGGCGGTGACGCCGTGGCTCACGTCCATGTCAACTGGCTCAGCCCGACGAAGGTGCGCACCACGCTGATCGGTGGCTCCAAGAAGATGATCGTGTGGGACGACGTCAAGCCGGGACAGCTCTTGAGCGTCTACGACCGAGGCGTCGACTTGACCGAGCGGTCCGAGGGCGACGACCGGCACCAGGCCCACATCGCCTACCGGCTGGGCGACATGGTGGCGCCGTCCTTGCCGGAGCGAGAGGCGCTGCAGGGCGCGGTGGCCGAGTTCGGCGCCGCCATCCGTGAGGGCCGCCCGGCGTTGACCGATGGGCGGGCGGGCCTCCGGGTGCTGCAGCTGCTCGACGCCGCCAGCCGCAGCATCGATCTCGGAGGAATGTTCGTGGACGTGGAGGACGAGACATGAGCCAGACCCAACCCGTCGATGCCGTGGCCGGCCGACGCATCCTCGTCACGGGCGGAGCCGGCCTGGTCGGCTCGACGATCGTCGACGCCCTCGTGCCGCTCGGGCCGTCGGAGATCGTGGTCTTCGACGACTTCAGCCGGGGCACGATGGCCAACCTGGCCGACGCCGTGGGCTCCGATCGGGTGACGGTGGTCGAGGGTGACATCCGTGACCGGCAGGCGCTCGCCGAGGCCACGCGGGGCATCGACCTCGTCTTCCACCAGGCGGCCATCCGGATCACCCGGTGTGCCGAGGAGCCGCGGATGGCGCTCGAGGTGCTGGCCGACGGCACCTTCAACGTCATCGAGGCGGCGGTCGACGCCGGCGTGGGACGGATCGTGGCCGCCTCATCGGCATCGGTCTACGGGCAGGCGGACGTGCTCCCCACCGACGAGAGCCACCACCCGTGGAACAACGACACCTTCTACGGGGCGGCCAAGGCGTTCAACGAGGGCATGCTGCACTCGTTCCGCCAGATGCGTGGCCTCGACTACGTCGCGTTGCGCTACTTCAACGTCTACGGACCGCGGATGGACATCCACGGCGTGTACACCGAGGTACTCGTGCGTTGGATGGAGCGGATCGAGGGCGGTGATCCTCCGCTGATCCTGGGCGATGGCGAGCAGACGATGGACTTCGTGCACATCGCGGATGTGGCCCGGGCCAACCTCCTGGCCGCGTGCACACCCCACGTCGGTGAGACCTTCAACGTGGCGACCGGCGTCTCGACCAGCCTCCGGGAGCTGGCGACCGCGCTGGCCGATGCGATGGGGGCAGGCGAGCTGGTGCCCGAGCACGGCCCGGAGCGGGCGACGAACGGGGTGCGGTCGCGACGGGCCGACATCACCAAGGCGCGCGACCAGCTCGGGTTCACCGCGGAGGTCGACCTCCGCTCAGGCTTGGAGGATCTCGTGCGGTGGTGGCGAGCCCAGCGCGGCGCGGTCGTGGGGGCGCGGTCATGAGCGCGGCCAACGGAGGCTATGTCGGGCGCTCCACCGTCATCCCGGTCATGCGGCCGTGGCTCGGGCAGGAGGAGCAGGACGCGGTCGCCGCGGTGATCGCGTCGGGCTGGATCGCCCAGGGCAGCAAGGTCCAGGCCTTCGAGGATGCAGTGGCGAGCGCCGTCGGGGCCGCGCACGGCGTGGCTGTGTCCAGCTGCACGGCGGGGCTCCACCTCGCGCTGCACGTGCTCGGGATCGGCCCGGGCGACGAGGTCGTGGTCCCGTCGCTGTCGTTCATCGCGACGGCGAGCTCGGTCGTGCAGACCGGAGCCGTCCCCGTCTTCGCCGACGTCGAGGAGACCACCCAGAACCTCACCGCCGCGACGATCGAGGCCGCGCTGACCGAGCGGACCGCCGCCGTCATGGTCGTCCACCAGGCCGGGGTGCCGGCCGACATGGGCCCGATCCGTGCGCTCTGCCGGCGCAAGGGCATCGCCATCGTCGAGGACGCCGCCTGCGCGCTCGGCAGCACGACCGACGACGGCCCGGTGGGCTGCGACGCCGAGCTGGCCGTGTTCTCCTTCCACCCCCGCAAGATCGTCACGACGGGGGAGGGGGGCATGGTCGTCACCTCGAACCCGGATCTGGCCGACCGTCTCCGACGTCTGCGCGAGCACGGGATGGACTACAGCGCGTTCGATCGCCACCTCAGCGCGGGCCCGGTCCTCGAGTCGTACGGCGAGCCGGGCTTCAACTACCGCATGACCGATCTCCAGGCGGCGATCGGCCTGGTGCAGCTCGGTCGCCTCGACCAGATCGTGGCCGAACGGCGAGAGCGGGCCCAGCGCTACCACGAGCGCCTGCTCTCGGCGTCCGGTCTGCAGCTGGTCGACGACCCGCCCTACGGCACGACCAACTTCCAGTCGTTCTGGGTCGTCCTGCCCGCTGACTTCCCCGAGAGCCGCGACGCGCTCTGGCGCGACTCGACGCGGCCGGCGTGTCCGCCCGCCGCGGGATCATGGCCTCGCACCTCGAGCCCGCTTACGCGACCGCGTCACCCGTCAGCCTCCCGGTGACGGAGCGACTGACCCGCCGATCGCTGATCCTGCCGCTGTACCACGGCCTTACCGACGACGACCAGGACCTGGTCGCCACCGTGGTGCGGATCGCGGCGGGACGTCGTCGTGAGCCGGTGGCGTCGTGACCATGGCCGTGCCCATCGCTCCCGCCGCGCCGGTCGTCGAGGTCCCGTTCGTGGATCTGGCCGCCCAGCACCGCGAGGTGGCGGATCTCGTCGAGGCCGGATTCGCCCGGGTGATGGGCGACACCGCCTTCATCGGCGGTGCCGACGTTGGCCAGTTCGAGACCGAGCTCGCTCGATGGTGGGGGCGCGAACACACCATCGGCGTGGCCAACGGGACCGACGCGCTCGAGCTGATGCTGCGAGGCGCCGGGATCCGGGCCGGTGATGAGGTCATCGTGCCGGCCAACTCCTTCGTCGCCACCGCGTCAGCGGTCGTGCGGGCGGGGGCGAAGCCCGTCTTCGTGGACGTGGACCCGGTCCACCTGCTCATCGACCCCGAGCAGGTGGCCAGCCACCTCACCGCACGCACCCGAGCGGTGATCCCGGTCCACCTGTTCGGCCAGATGGCCCCCATGGCGGCCCTGGAGGAGGTGGTAGCAGGCACGTCCGTCCTGCTTCTCGAGGACGCGGCACAGGCCCACGGCGCCCTACAGGACGGCATGCCTCCCGGGACGGTGGGGCTCGCCGCCGCCACCAGCTTCTATCCCGGCAAGAACCTCGGTGCCTACGGCGACGCGGGCGCGGTGCTGACCGACCGCGCCGAGCTGGCCCGTCGGGTCCGCCTGCTGGCCACCCACGGCGAGGCCAGCAAGTACGACCACGTCGAGCTGGGCTTCAACTCGAGGCTCGACACGCTCCAGGCGGTCGTGCTGCGGGCGAAGCTGACCCGGCTGCACGACTGGAACCGGGCCCGCCGGGCGGCGGCGGACCGCTACGAGGCGCTGCTGGGCAGCGTCTCCCCGCTGTGGTTGCCGGGGACCGCGCCGGGCAACGAGCACGTCTGGCACCTGTACCCGATCCGGGTGGCCGACCGCGACGACCTGATGTCGGAGCTACGAGCCGAGGGGATCGGCGTCGGGATCCACTACCCGGTCCCGCTCCCGTTCGTCAGAGCCTTCGCCGACTACGGCCACCGTCGGGGCGAGTTCCCCCGCGCCGAGGAGGCAGCCGACCGGCTGCTCTCCCTGCCGATGCACCCGCACCTCCAGCCCGAGCAGCAGGAGCGGATCGCGGCGCTTTGCGCCGCCTTCGTCGCCTGACCGGTCGTCTCCGGCCACCTCGTGTGGCCCGGGCTCGCACCGCCTCGGTCCCGGGTCAGACCGCTCCGACGTCGCTGCTACCGGGACCGGTCCCGATCACCACCTCGACGCGGTTGGAGCCGAGCGAGCGGGCCGCATCGAGCGCCCGTTCGGCGTTGGCCAGGACGTCCTCGGCGGACTCGTCGGGAAGGTGGGGGAAGGCGATGCCGACGCTGGCGCGCATCGCCGGCTGATCCGGCGCCGTCTCGAGCGGCCGGGCGGCCTCGTCGGCCAACCGCTGGCCGAGCCCGACGGTCTCGCCGTAGGAGGTGGTCTCCTCGGTCAGCAGCGCGAAGCACCCGTCCCCGAGGTCGAGCACCACGTCGCCCGGGCGGGCGAGGTCGATCAGCCGGACCTCCAGCGCCCGCAGCACCTCGCCATCGGTGACCGGTGCGGCCTTCTCGGCGGCGACTCGGGACCTCGCCACTCCGGCGGGTCGCGTCGGTGCCGTGGTGGTGAGCTGCTCGACCTGGACGAGGGTGACGGCGATGGTGACCTGCTCGCCTTCGATCCGGTCGAGGGCCTTCGCCACCCGGGCGACCACCTCCTCGCGCAAGGCGGAGATCGACGCGCGGCCGGCCGACGCCCGCATCACCGGCTGGGCGCTCGCGACCGGCGCGGACCGGGGATCGACCAGCAGCACCAGGTGGCCGAGCGGCCGCCCCCGCGCTCCGAGGATGGGCTGGGGCACCAACGCCCAACGAGTGTCTCGGTCGGCGCCGAACGCGATCGTCACCTGGATGGTGGTGTCGGCCAGGATCGCGCCGATCAGGGTGCCCGGCCCCTCGTTCACCAGAGCGGACAGCCACCGCTGACCCTGGGACGCCCTGCCGGAGAGGCCCGTGAGTGCGCTCCAGGACGGGTTGCTGAACAAGGTCTGGGCGTCAAGGTCCACGAGCACCGTCGGCACGACCGTGCCGCAGGTCAGCAGCGCAACGCAGAGGGCGGCCGAGCTCAGGTCGGGCCACCGCACGGAGGCGCCGGCCTCGAGCAGCCGGAGGAGCTCGTCCGGACCCACGCCCTGGCGCACCACCCGGCCGTGTTCCGGGCAGGTCGCCGACAGGACGACCCGAGGCGGGCGCTCGATGACCAGCAGATCGCCGTTGCCGGGCTGGCCACATCGGCACGTCTGTGTCACCACCAGCCCGCCGGTGTCACCCGTCTCGGTCACGATCGTCCCCCGGTTCGGCTTCTTCCGCGCAGCCTCGCCGTGGCGCCTGAAGCCGAGCCGATTTGACCCTGAAGTTTTACTGAATTTCCTTCCCTTTGTTAGCCTTCACACGCGACCATGTAGGTTCGGGCGTAGGGCGAAGATACAAGGGGCGACCAAAGATGACATCGACCGCAGCGCGAGTGCTGGTGGTTGACGACGATCCGTTCATGTGCGAGGCGCTGGCGATGGCGCTCGGTACCGAGGGCTACCAGGTGCGCACGGAAACGAACGGCACGTTCGTGCAGAACAGCATCACCGAGTTCCGACCGTCGGTCGCGCTCGTCGACCTGAAGCTGCCGGAGGGTCCCGACGGCTTCGCGATCACGCGACGGCTGCGAGCGATGAGCGACATGCCCATCATGTTCGTCAGCGCGTCCGACCGGGTGGAGGACCGGCTGACCGGCTTCCGTCTCGGGGCCGACGACTTCCTGACCAAGCCCTTCGTCATGGCCGAGCTGCTCGAGCGGGTCAAGGTGCTGCTCCGGCGGTCCAACTCCGTCACCTCGCCGGTGATCGAGGTGGGCGACATCCGTATCGACGACCGCGCCCACGTCGCCACGCGCGGT
The DNA here is from genome assembly GCA_963776435.1 of uncultured Microthrixaceae bacterium. Lineage (GTDB taxonomy): Bacteria > Actinomycetota > Acidimicrobiia > Acidimicrobiales > Acidimicrobilacustridaceae > UBA4742. The sequence goes on along the minus strand of CAVZMK010000010.1, from coordinate 589,260 downwards.
GGCCACGTGCTCCCTCTCCGCAATCTGGAGTACAAGCTGCTCTCGGTCTTCTGCCTCCATGCCGGCCAGACGCTCTCGAAGACCCAGCTGCTCGACGCGGTGTGGGGGTTCGCGCTGTCCGACGTCAACCTGGTCGAGGTGCACGTGAGCCACCTGCGGCGCAAGCTCGAGGCGCACGGGCCGCGGGTCATCAAGACGATCCGGAGCATCGGCTACGTGCTCCAGACCGAGCCGGTCACGTCGTGAGGGCACCGGCGCGACGTCCGTGATCGAGCCGATGGTCCGACCCGACCGACGTGGGCCGGCCGTGCCCCACCAGGTGTCCGTCGTCGTGCCGGCCTACAACTACGGCCGGTTCCTGGACGACTGCGTGCGCAGCGTGCTCGACCAGGAGGGCGTCGACGTCGACGTGCTGATCATCGACGACGCGTCCACCGATGACACCGCGGCGCGAGCGACGCACCTTGCCGGCCGCGACGCCCGGGTCCGGGTCGTGCTCCACGCGATCAACCGCGGCCACATCGCGACCTTCAACGAGGGCCTCTTCGCCGTCGGAGGGGAATACGTCGTCCTCCTCGACGCCGACGACATGTTGCCCCCCGGTGCGCTGGCCAGAGCGGCCGCGCTGCTCGAAGCCAATCCGGGTGTGGGCTTCGTGTACGGGCGACCGCAGACCTTCGAGACCCGACCACCTCGCCCGTCCGCGGAGGCGGTGCGCGGCTGGTCCGTGTGGGACGGCAACGACTGGTTGCGCCAGCGTTGCCGCAGCGGCGCCAACCCGATCGCCACCCCCGAGGTGGTGATGCGGGCCTCGGTCATGCGGGAGACCGGCGGCATGCAGGCGCACCTCCCGCACACGGGTGACTTCGAGCTGTGGATGCAGCTCGCGGCGCGAGCCGACGTCGGGCGGGTGAACGGACCGCCCCAGGGTCTCTACCGCATCCACCCGGACAGCATGCAGCGGACCATCTACGCCGGCGTGCTCGTCGACCTGCAGGGGCGGCGGGATGCGTTCGACTCGCTCTTCGCGGGCCCGGCGCACAACCTGGTCGATGCCGCCGAGCTCCACGACTTCGCCCGCCGACGGCTCGCCTCCCAGGCGCTCGATCGGGCCTGTCGCGCGTACGACCGGGGACGGTGCGGCGAGGTGCCCGTCGACGAGCTCGTCGAGTTCGCCTTTGAGACCTGGCCCGACGCGACCGAGCTGCCGCGGTGGCGCGCCTTCGAGCGCCGACGAGCCTGCGGGCACCGGGCCGCGCAGGTGCTCCCGCCCTTCGTGGCCGGCGCGCTCGTACGCCGGGCGTCCGAGGAGCTGAAGAAGCGCCGTTGGGAGCGGACCGGGGTCCTGTGAACCAGATGACCGAGACCTCGTCCGATCCAGGCTTCGGTCAGGCCCTTCGGCGAGGCACGTTCTGGAGCACGCTCGACACCCTGCTCGGCCGGGGCGGCCAGTTCGTCCTCGGCGTGTTCATCGCGAGGATCCTCGCTCCGCAGGACTTCGGCGTCTTCGCGGTGGCGCTCGTCGTCCACGCGATCGTCCTGTCGGTCGGGGAGCTGGGCGTCAGCGCCGCGCTCATCCGCGACGTCGAGGACACGCGTGCACGCACCGCCCCGACGGTGGCGACCATTGCGCTGGTGTGCGCGGGCGCGCTCGGTGCGCTGATGGCGGCGACCTCGGGTGCGGTCGCCACGTTGCTGGGGTCGCCCGACGCGGCCGGGCCGATCGCGGTGATGGCTATCAACCTCCCGCTGCTCGGGCTCGGTGCGGTGCCGGCTGCACTGCTGCGCCGGGACTTCCGCATGGACCGGGTCTTCGTGGCCGACACGGCCAACCTCGTCCTGACCGCGGTGACAGTGGTGGTGCTCGCGCGGGCAGGTTGGGGTCCGTTCGCGCTCGCGTGGTCGTGGGTGATCGGCCAGACGGCCACGACCGTGCTGCTGTACACCTATCGAGCCGGGCGGTTCTGGCCGGGCTGGAACCGCCACGAGGCTCGGCGGCTGCTGGTCTTCGGGCTCCCCCTCGCGGGGGCCAACATCGTCGCTTACTCCGTGCTCAACGTCGACTACGTGATCGTCGGGCGGGTGCTGGGGGCGACGATGCTCGGCTTCTACGTCCTGGCCTTTAACATCTCCGGATGGCCGATGAACGTCTTCGGGTCGATCGTGCGCAGCGTGTCGTTGCCGGGTTTCTCCCGCCTCCAACGCCACGGCGAGTCGATGCCTGAAGCCTTCGCCGAGGGCCTCCGGCTGGTCGCCTCCATCAGCCTGCCCGTCTGCTTCATCCTCGCCGCGCTTGCGCGCCCGCTCGTCCTGACCGTGTACGGCAGTCGGTGGTCGCTGGCCGCGTCCGCTCTGGTCGGGCTGGCGGCGCTCGGCGGCGCCCGGATCCTCATCGAGCTCACGGGTGACTTCCTGATCGCCCTCGGGCGGACCAAGGAGGTCTTCTACGCGCAGCTGCCGTGGCTCGCCGGGTTGATCGTGGCCTTGCTCGTCGGCGTCCACACGCACGGCATCGTCGGGGCGGCCGCGGCGCAGGCGATCGTCTCGGTGGGGCTCATGACGCCGCTCTACTTCCTCTTCACCGTCCGGGCCGGGGTGCCGGCCCGCCTCATCGTGGGAGCCCTGGCTTCGCCGCTGCTCTGGGCGGCCTCGGCCGGCGCCGCCGCGTTCCTGGTGTCGCGCGCCATGCCCGACCCGCTCGTGGCCCTCCTCGCCGGCGGAGCAGCCGGGATGGTCGTGTTCGTCGTGGCCAACCGACGGGTCGTGCGTGATCTTGCACGGGCCCGCCGAACCTCCGCCTCGACGACCGAGGTCGACGGGGGGCTTGCCCTGGAGGCGGTCGGGGGAGCGGGTTGAGCGTTGCCGAGCCACCCGCGCCTCGCCGCGGCCCGGAGGTAATGAGGAGGCTGACCGAGCTGGGGCGGCGGGCCGCCACCCTCGTCGGTCGGGACGGCTGGCGCGTCGTGGTGGCGGAGCTGTTGGCGCGCCGGTCGGCGAACATGCTGGAAGGCGCGCAACCCTTCAAGCTCGGCGCCCGTCCGCAGGACCTGCTCGCCCCGGTTCCCGGGCCCACGACGGCTCGACCACCCGGCGCCGGTGACACGTTCACGCTCAACTGGGTCACCAACCCGCTCACCGTGTGGTCGGGCGGCATGAGCACGATCATGCAGGCCATCTCCCTGCTCGAGGAGCGCGGCCATCGCTGCCGCATCTATGTGCTCTACAAGGGGACGCGGCGCAATGTCGGCGAGGACCAAGCCGCCTGCCGGCAGATGTACCCACACGTGCGGGCCGCGGTCGCCGACCTGGACGACGGCATGGCGCCGGCCGACGGGCTGGTCGCCACGGCGTGGCCAACCGCGTACGCGGTCCGGGCCTCGGGCCTGGCCGGCACCCGCTTCTACTTCGTGTGCGACTACGAGCCGTGGTTCTACCCGGCCAGCAGCGATGCCACCCTCGCCGCGGCGACCTACGACTTCGGGTTCCACGGCGTCACGCTCGGCCCCTGGCTGAGCGAGAAGCTCGGCCAGGACCACGGGATGAGCTGTGATCACTTCGAGTTCGGCGTGGACCTCGAGTGCTACCACCCGGGGCCTGACCGCGACCGGTCGGGGATCGTCTATTACGCCCGTCCGTCGACTCCGCGCCGGGGGTTCGAGCTCGGGATGATGGCCCTCGAGCTGTTCGCGCGCGAGCACCCGGAGGTCGAGATCCACACCATCGGCGGGCGCCTGCGGTGGCGCCACCCGACCTTCCGGTACACCGAGCACATGAAGCTGTCCCCGGCGGGGTTGGCGGACCTCTACCGCAGGTGCTCGGCGAGCCTCGTGATCTCGTTGTCGAATCTCTCACTGATGCCGGCAGAGCAACTGGCTTGCGGGCTGATACCGGTCATGAACGACGCGGCGTTCACCCGGGCGTCTTGCGACAGCCCATACGCGCGCTTCGCCGAGGCCACGCCGGCGGCGCTGGCGGCGGCGCTGGCGGAGGTCGTCGACACCGAGCCCGGTGCCGCGGCGCGCCGCGCGGCCGCGGACAGCGTCGCATCGCTGTCCTGGGAGGTCGTAGGCGATCAGCTCGAAGCCGCGGTCCGGCGGGGCTTCGACGTGGCAACCCGGGCCTGACCGCTGGTGGCGGGCTCCGGCCCGGCGGCGGGACCACCGGTCAGTCGCCAGAGCGCGCCGATCATGCCCGCGAACAGGAAGAAGGTCCCCATCAAGATCGTGAACGCGCCGAGGTCGGCCGTGTAGAAGGCGATGCCCACCGCGACGACGGTACCGGCCAGGGCCTGGCTCAAGGCTCTCGTGGCGGGGTCGGCGCTGCGGCGCCGGGCGCCCCGAGCAGTGAAGAGCAGGATCAACAGGAAGAGCCCCCACCCGACGATCCCCACGATCCCCTGCTCGACGACCAGGCCGAGGTAGGAGTTGTCCCAGACCTGTTGGGTGACGGGGTAGAGGGTGTTGATCCCACGGCCGAACCACAGGTGCTGCAGGAGGTAATGACCGGCCGCCTCGTAGCGGTGCAGCCTCGCGAGCGTGCTGTTGTCCTGGGTGAGGTCGCTGAAGAGCGCGAACACCGTCCCGAGCAGGCCGGGCACGGCGAGGCGCATCACGGCGAGGAACGCGATCGCCGCGGCGAGCACCCGGCCCCGCCGTTCCCAGGTCCAGTCCATCGCGATCGCCACCAGGCCGACAACTGCGGCGATGACGCCAGTGCGGGTGAGGGCCATGGGCAGCACCGCCGCGATGAGCAGTACCTGTGCCCACGCCAGCCGTCTCCGCCGCGTTCCTTCCGCGAGGAAGGCGTAGGTCACGGCGATCGGCAGCAGGATCCCCATCAGCGTCCCGAGCTCGATCGGGTGCAGCGTCGTCGACTGGACGCGGAGGAACACCGATCGGTCCTGGTTCTCGATGGAGAGGTTGCGTGCGAGGCCCGGGACCGCCAACCTCCCGGCCGGGTTCCAGCCGGTCACGAACTGGACGACGCCGAGTGCGGCGACGAAGGTCCCAAAGGCCACGACCCGACGTGCGAGCGTGTGGAGCCGCCCGAGGTCGTGAATGCTGTCCGCCGCGAACAGCGCGATGCCGACGAGGGCGGTGCAGTAGAGCAGCCCTCGCTCGGCGCCGGTCACCTCCTTGCCAATCGTCGGCCGCGTGAACATGGACACGACGCTCGTGATCACCGGCAGGGAGAAGCACAGCAGCGCGATGCGGACGGGCTGTCGTCCCCGGTCGACGCCGAGCCCGGTGCCCACCTTCGCCGCGGCCCACCAGATCAGGAACCCGACACCGAGGAGGTTGCCGGGCGTGCCCGCTCCACCGATGGGGCCGACGATGAGCGGCGAGGGGATGCAGTACGACAGCAGCAACCACAACGTGAGCGCGTCGACGGCGTCAACCGGATGGCGTTCGTGCAGGCGCTGCCAGATGGTGGGGTTGGCGGGGCGCTCGACCGTCGGCCGCCGAGCGCGGGTCATGAGCCGGTTGCCTCGCTGCCCGGCCCGCGCGGTTGGTCGTCCTGGATCCAGCGCAGCTGGCGTCCCGAGGGCGGCCCATCCGGGTCCATGTCGAGGGCCTCGGCGTCGTCGACGTTGAGCGCCACGAACTGGTTCAGCGTGCGGATGCCATGGCTCGTCGCCGGGCTGGGCGTCGACTCGGCCAGGAGCTTGCGCTCCGCGCGTCGACGGTCCCTGGCGTTGAACCACGAGTCGCTCGCGAAGACCAGCCCCAACGTCACCAGCAGCGCGACCAGTCCCAACGCGATCAGCGCCTTGATCCTGGATCCCACCAGGGGGACTGGCCGGCTCGCAGGGACGAGCTGCAGGGTGCCGTAGCGCGTCCCGGGTGAGAGGTTGATCGTGCTCTGGAGCTGGTCGATCCCACGGTCGAGCGCGTCGCGGACGGCCTTGTAGGTGCCGAGCGCTCCGTCGGGCGCGGCGGCGGTGGCGGACACCAGCAGCAACGAGGTGTTGCTGAATGACGGGGTGACGGTGTAGGTCGAGCTGCCGCCCTCCTGGGCCACCTGGTTGGCGAACGACTCGCCCGCCGCGAGGCTGGCGAGGTCGTTGGCGAACTGGGCGGTCGTGCCGAAGTTGTTGCTGGCGTTGCTGTTGGCGGGCGGGGTCTCCGTCTGGACGACGAGCACCTGGCCCGAGGTCTGGTAGCTGGGACGGATCTGGCGAGCGACCGCGACCGCCAGACCGCCGAAGACGAGCCCGCACGCCACCACGACGTACCACCGCTTGCGGATCACCTGAACTGCGGCCCAGAACTCCACAACGCACCCCTCCGATGTTGCGCGGCGGCCGCGCCCCGCCAGACCCCCTCGCCCAGTCGGCGGCGATGGCAGAAGGCCGACGCTACCACGGTCGCGGGCCCTCGTCCCCCTCGCCCCGCCACTTCGCGTGGCCGCCCGGGGACGATTGAGAGCCTCCGGTCCCACGGCGACGATTGTTATTACGGTTGCGTGACGCGGGTTTGCCCACCGAGGACAGCCCCCCGACGGTGGATGATCGTGGGCCCGGACCAGGCGGCGCGGCGGGGCTCGCGCCAGAGCTTCGCCGCTCATTCGTCGACGTTCGGTGAGCGTGTGCGCGACGAACGGGGTCGAGACGCGGGGCTCGGAGAAAAATCTTGATGAACCTGCTGGTCACGGGACGTGGTGGCGGGACGTGGCCTCGGACACCGGCTCGTTGTCGTCGCAGCGCCGGTGACCTGCGCGTCCGGCGACATCGTTCGGACGTCGATCGCGCGCTGGGTGGAGAGGCGTCGCCCGCGGGCCGGTCGGCTCACCCGCTGTTCACCCGATGGTCCCCCCGGAACTGTCATTGATTTGTTACATTGACCTCGATCACCGCGAAGGAAGGATGAGGTCCAGCCCACCCCACGTAGGTCGGCCGACCCACAAAAGCCTCAAGGAGCGAGGGCCCGACGGCCGATACCTCCAACAAGACCTGACGGCGAAACGCCAGGATCGTGCCGATCAGGCTGCCATCGTCCGACAATGCGAGGAATGTCGAATGTCCAAGCCCGTGGTTTCGCGCGCTCTACTTTCTCACACCCCGGTGCAGCGCCGCATCCTGGCTGCGATCATCTCGGTCGCCACGTTGGCGGCCGGCGTCGTCGTGGTCCTCGGTCCCAGCGTCCCCAGCGGCGCCGGCGCCTCGATCGTGACCGAGACCATCTTCGGCTCGGCCAGGCCGACGGTGGAGGACTCCCACGACCACTCCTCGGTCGAACTGGGCCTGCGGCTCCGCGTCACGACACATGGTCGCATCGCGGGCGTCCGGTTCTGGAAGAGCGCCGCCAACACCGGCGTCCACACCGGCTCCCTGTGGAACTCGAAGGGCCAGCGCCTGGCCCAGGTGACGTTCACGAACGAGTCGGCATCGGGCTGGCAGCAGGCTGACTTCGCGACCCCGGTGAAGGTGTCGATCGGTACCTACGTGGTCTCGTACCACACGAATGTCGGTGACTACGCTGACGATTCCGGCTATTTCTCCGGCCGATCGGTCGGAACCGCGGACATCCATGCGCTGGCGGACGCGTCGTCCAACCCGAACAGCATCTACCGCTACGGCGGCTCGGCGTTCCCGATGAACACCTGGAAGTCGTCCAACTACTGGGTCGACGTCGTGTACCAGACGACCGGTTCCGCCACCGCCACGACGGAGACGACCGCTCCGTCCACGACCGCCACGACCGCCCCCTCGACAACCGCCACGACCGCCCCCTCGACGAGCACCACGAGCACCACCCAACCTCCCACGACCACGACCACCACGCCCCAAGGCGGCGGATGGCCGTGCGCGCTGAACGCCGCCGCGGAGGCCTGCTACGTGGCGAACACGGGCTCCTCTGGGTCGTTGCGAGGCGTCAATGGCGACGTGCGGATCACCTCGAGCGCCATGACCTCTATGTCGAGCGGGGCCACGATCGCCACGCCGACGGGAACCGACGCCGCCGGGCGGTCGGTCTACACGGGTTTCGACATCAACGGCTGCGTGCAGATCGCGACCGGGAAGGTCGCCCTCAACAACTCGTACATCCACTCGGCAGATCGGTGCGTCCGGCCCTCGAACGACGGCAGCGGCTCCGGTCCGGCCCTCGTCACGGCCGGCGGCACCTCGTCGATCCTCGCCGGTGGGGTGTCGCTGACCTCCGACACGCTCGACGGCCTCAACATCGACACCAGCACCGCGGTCGCCCGACCCTGCCTCGTCATGGCCAACATGATCGCCACCCAGATCGACGTGCGGGGCTGCACCCACGACATCTGGCCGATCGCCGACTCGACGCTGTCCTACAGCTATGTGCACGACCCGACCTACACCTACTTCGCGAATGCCGGGACCTACCTCCACCGCAACGACATCATGGTCGACGGGGTGTCGAACATCACCATCGACCACGTCTTCGCCAAGCAGACCTTCTGCGCGACCGGCGACCCCGGGACCCCCGCCGGGAACTGGTGCAACGGGGCGACGTCGGCGATCTCGATGCTGTCCGACTGGGGCGGTGACCATCATGTCGTGGTGACGAACAACTACGTGATGGGCGGCTCGAACTATGACATGTACGGCGGCATGCCGCTGGGCACCGACATCACCATCGCCAACAACCACTTCGCCCCGTGGGGCTACTCGGGCGTCGGCACCGGGACCAAGGTCGGCACGGCCCGCGGCACCGCGCTCGCCTACGGGAGCTGCAACGGCGTGGTCGACACCTGTTCGGGGAACGTCGACGCGGAGAGCGGCGCACTGCTCAGCTTGTAGCGCTGCTCGTCGGGCGCTCCCTCGTCACGAACTACGCTCGTGGCGAGGGAGTGGCGTAGTGGTCGACACGACGATGAAGGTGCTGTACAGCTTTCCGCAGAAGCTGGGCGCCGACCGCGTCTGCTACACCGCGTGGGAACAGGTCGTCGGCTTGGCGAACGCCGGTGCTGATGTCCGCGTCATGACCGGTGTACTGCACCGACCCGTGCCCGACGTGGTCCACGTGACCCAGACGCTCGCGTTCAACAAGGCGCGGATCTCCTACAAGCTGGTTGGGCGCAACCGAGCGCTCGCGCTCCACGACGCCAACGTGGCGGCGCGGTTGCGCCGGCTCCACAGCCCGATCGACGTCCTGCACGGGTGGCCGTTGGGGTCGCGGCGTTCCCTGAGGGCGGCGCAGGCGCTGCACCTCCCGAGTGTGCTCGAGCGCCCGAACGCCCATACGGCGTACGCCTACGAGGTCGTGCGGCGCGAGAGCGAGCGGCTGGGGGTCGAGCTGCCGCCGGGCTCGGAGCACGCCTACGACGCCGACGTGCTGCGCGTCGAGGAGGAGGAGTACCGGCTGGCCGACCACCTGCTGTGCCCGTCGGCCTTCGTAGCCCAGACCTTCCTCGACCGGGGCTTTCCGGCCGAGAAGCTCCTTCGGCACTCCTACGGCTACGACGAGGCCCGGTTCCGCCCGGAGCCGGACCGGGACCGCAACGGTCGCGGCGACGGCCTCACGGTGCTCTTCGCAGGATACGCGGCGGTTCGCAAGGGTCTCCACTTCGCCCTCGAGGCCTGGCTCGACTCGGCGGCGCGACAGCGAGGTCGCTTCCTCATCGCCGGGGACATCCTGCCCGCGTACCGGGACCGTCTGGCGCCGATGCTCGCGGAGCCAAGCATCGAGCTGCTCGGTCATCGCACGGACATGCCGGACCTGATGCGCCGGAGCGACGTGCTCGTGCTGCCGACGATCGAGGAGGGCTTCCCGCTGGTGTGTGTCGAGGCGGTTGCCAGCGGCTGCGTGCCCCTGGTGTCGGAGGTGTGCACCGACGTATGCCGACACGAGGAGAACGCGCTGGTGCACCCGGTCGGTGACGTCGCGGCGTTGACCGAGCACCTCTCGATGCTGGACCGTGATCGAGATCTGCTCGCTCGCCTGCGCCGGTCGGCGCTGGAGGTCGCGGCGGACTACACGTGGGCGCGCGCCACGGACCGGCTGCTCGCCGCCTATCGCCAGGCGTGCGCCGGCCGGTGAGGTTGCCCGATGGGCCAGGTGGGGATCGGAATCGGCCTCTCGAACGCTAGGCTGTGACGTGGCCTGGCACCTGTTCGACCGGCTGGGTGGGCGGTCCCGTCATGCCGCCACGACCGTCGACTACGTCTGCATGGGCGGGATCGACTGGTGGTACAAGAGCCACGCCCACTCCGAGGTGCAGCTCATGAGGCGCATCGCCTCGTCGCGCCGGGTGGTGTTCGTGAACAGCATCGGACTGCGCATGCCACTGCCGGGCCGCACCTCGCAGCCCTGGCCGCACGTCGTCGCGAAGGCCCGCAGCGTCGGCAAGTTCCTGCGGCGACCGGTCGCCGAGCTTCCTGAGTTCTACGTGATGAGCCCGCTCAGCCTGCCGTTCTACGGGTCCGAGCTGGGTCGGCGGCTCAACCGTCGCCTGGTGCGCGCGCAGCTCGAGGCGGTGTGCTGGTGGCTCGGGATACGCTCGCCGGTCTTCGTGGTGACGCTGCCGACCGCGTGGGAGGTGATCGAGCCCCTGCCCCGCCGAGCGCTCGTGGTGAACAAGTCCGACAAGTACTCAACCCTTCCCGACGTGGACCAGGCCTACGTGGCCCGACTCGAATGTGAGCTGTTGCGCGAAGCGGACTACGTCGTCTACGCCAGCCGGGCGCTGATGGCCGATGATGCGGCCGAGGTGGACGGCCGGGGCATCCTCCTCGACCACGGCGTGGATGTCGAGCACTTCGCTCCTTGCGCGCCAGAGGACGTGCCGCTCGACCTCGCGGAGATCCCGGGCCCGCGGATCGGGTACTTCGGCAACCTCTCCGACTACCGGGTCGACTTCGACCTGCTCGAGCGGCTGGCCAACGAGATCCCCGAGGCGCAGCTGGTGCTCATCGGCGAGGCGACCTGCTCCATGGACCGCTTCGAGCGGTTCGAGAACGTGCACTGGCTCGGACCGCGCCCGTATGAGGACATCCCGCGTTACGGCTCGGGATTCGACGTCGGGCTCATGCCCTACCTGCGCAACGAGTGGATCCGCCACAGCAACCCGATCAAGCTCAAGGAGTACCTGGCACTCGGGCTCCCGGTGGTGTCGACCGAGGTGCCCGAGGTCGGCCGGTACACGGACTGGTTGTTCATGGCTGACGATCCCGACGACTTCGTGGCCAAGGTACGACGGGCACTCGCCGGCGAGGCGCCTTCGGATCCGGCCGGCCGCCGGGCGGCGGTGCTGCCCCACTCGTGGGATCGTCGCGCCGCTGAGCTCCGCGACATCGCCGAGTCGGTGGGTCGGTGAGCTTGTCGTCACGCGGCCGACGCCTGGTTACGTCGCTTGTTGATCCGTGGACCTGGATCCAGGTGGTGCGCATGGTGCACCACGCCTCCTACGACCACGCCCGCCCGCGACGGCGCATCCGCAAGGGCAGTGGTGTGCAGATCAGTCCGACGGCGTCCTTCCGCAACGGGGAGCGCATCACGCTGGGCGCTCGCTGTCACGTGGGGGACCGCTGCAGCCTGTGGGCCGGTGACGTGTCCGGGCACATCACCGTCGGCGACGATGCGCTGCTCGGACCGGGGGTGTTCGTCACGGCGTCGAACTACCGGGTACCACGCGGCCAGCCGGTGATCGGCCAGCCCCACGACGAGCGCGACGTGCGTATCGGGGAGCGGACCTGGCTCGGCGCGAACGTCGTCGTGCTGCCCGGGGTGGAGATTGGCGACGGCTGTGTCGTCGGGGCCGGGTCGGTCGTGTCCCGATCCCTGCCGCCCGAGGCCGTCGCCGTCGGGGTGCCCGCTCGCGTGGTCGGCGAACGGCGACGTACCGGCGAGGTGCGATCCACCGGCTTCACCGATGCGGGGCTGGGTGAGGGTGGCGACTGAGAGCAGGCCGTCGCCGGCGTTGGTGGTCGTGATCGTGACCTACAACAACGAGCGCGACATCTCCGATTGCCTCGCCCCGCTCGTCGAGCAGCTGCCCGCCGACGGGACCGTCGTCGTGGTCGACAACGACTCGAACGATGCCACCGTCGCCGTCGTGCAGCGCGAGTTCTCGCAGGTCCGTCTGGTCAGGTCGCCGGAGAACGTCGGGTTCGCGCGGGCTTGCAACCGCGCTGCGGACGAGATCGACGAGGGCGACCTGCTCTTCCTGAACCCGGACGCGGTCGTGCAGCCCGGTTGCATTGACGCGATCGTCGACCTGGCGCGGCGGCGACCTGACGCCGGCCTCTACGGCGGTCGGGCGCTCGACGGCGAGGGGAACTTCGATCCGCGGTCGTGCTGGGGGCGGCCGACCGGTTGGAGCCTGTTCTGCTTCGCCTCCGGGTTGTCGAGCGTGCTCGTGCGCAGCGAGCGGTTCAACCCCGAGGGCATCGGCGGGTGGCTGCGCGACAGCGAGCGGGAGGTCGACGTGATCAGCGGCTGCCTACTGCTCGTCCGACGCGAGGCTTGGACCCGCCTGGGGGGATTCGACGACCGCTTCTTCATGTACGGCGAGGACTCCGACCTGGCGGTTCGTGCCCGCGGGCTCGGGTACCGCCCCCGCATCACGCCGCGGGCGGTCATCCGCCACGAGGTGGGGGCGTCGTCGCCGTCGTTCGAGAAGCACATCCTGCTCTACCGCGGCAAGGTGACCCTGGTCCGCAAGCTCTGGCCCGGGTGGGGCCAGCGCACCGCGGTCGGGCTGCTGATGGCCGGTGTGGCCCTGAGGGCCGGACTGGCGAGGGTGGCCCAGCCGGTCCTGTCGGTCGTCCGCCCCGGGCCGCGCACCGCAGCTCGGGACTGGGCCGAGCTGTGGCGCCGTCGCGCGGAGTGGGTCGCGGGGTGGTCCGGTGTCGACCACTAGACGATCGACCGCCGCGGCCGGGGGAGCGGCCCGGCCGGTGTGGCGTTGTGCCACGCTTTGTGCATGAGCACGAACGGCGCCCTGGGGCGGCAGTCGCCCAGGTCCGACGTGCGCTGTCCGAGGTGCACTGCGGAGGTCCTGCCGGATTGGGATTGGTGCCACAACTGTGGCTACGACCCCGAAACCCTCCGCCCGTCGGCCACAGGGCCCGTCGTCGAGTCCGGGCCGGCGATCGCGGCCGCTCCCGGTCCCTCGTCCGGTGGCGCAGTGGTGGATCCCGAGCGCACCAAGCGCGAGATGGCGGCCCGGTCGAGGGCCCGCGCCCGGGCGCGTTCCGGCCCGGCTCCGAGCCCCGTCGTGGCACCACCTCCGCCCGCCCCGAGCGCGACCGGCGTCGCGTCCGGGGTCGACGTCACCGCCGATGCGGGGGCTTCCGGGTACGCCCGACTGCCGATCGTCGGTGCCGGGTCGGTCCTCACCGCCTCGGGGGAGGCGAGAGCACCGGTCGACCCGTGGCCGATCGACGGGTCCAAGCCTCGTCGCCCGCGTCACCGAGGTCGGTGGGTGGCGGTGGGCCTCGTCGCGCTCGGGCTGCTCGTGGGCCTGTGGATGCTCACGAGTCGAGGCTCGTCCACCGCGGCACGCGGCCGGCAGCTCTCGGCCCGCCTGATTCGACCTTCCGACCTGTACCACGGGTCGACGAACGTCCCGCCGAGCCGCCCGTTGGCTGGGTCGCCGATGGCGTGTATCGGCCAGATTCCGGCCACGACCGACCCCGAGGGCAAGGTGGTCAGCGCGACGACCGCGGTGCGATCGCCCTCGGGCCTCGGCTACACCATCGAGGACGTCGCCACGTTCACCCCCGCACAGGCGAGGGCGCAGTACGACCAACTGCTCGGCTACGCCCTGCACGGGTGCACGCCAGGGAAGGCTCCGGTGGTGGGGCCCGCGAGATCGAACCTGCCTGGCCGTCTCTCCCTGCTCACCCGCGCCGCGACCGGCGACGAGTCCGCCGCGTTCGGGGTCCCGCTGCGCGACGGCACCCAGGTGGCCGTGCTCATGGCCCGCTCCGGGGGCACCGTCCTGCTGCTCCAGATCGCGAGCAAGGGTCAGGTCGACCTGCCGATGTTCCATGCCGCCGCGGCCGCCTCGGTGAGGCGATTGGGCTTCTAGACGAGCGGGAGGTCGTCGAGCACGATGCGGGGGAGCGGATCGCCGGTTCGGTAGCGCTTCGCGCCGCGCGGGCCGCAGAGCGCGTCAGGCGATGTCGAGGTACGCCAGGTCGTCAGGGGTTCGCCGAGCAGGCGGAGTGCGCAGCACCTGGGCCACCTTCAGCCCACCCGCCTGGAGCCGGACGACCGGTTCGGGACCGAGGCGCGAGAGCAGCACACCCATGTGGCCCGGAGGTGGCGGGTCGTGGGGCCACACGCGCAGGATCTCGCGTGCGCTGCGGTCGAGGTCGCCCCAGAACTGCGTGACGGTGACACCGGGCCAGGCGTCACCCATCCGGGAGGCGACCGCCGCGTCGAGCACCGGCTCCGAGCGGGGTCGCATGGCGACCACGACGGCGTCGGGTCGGGGGCCGCCGAGCAGATCCTCCGCAGTCGCGGCGACGCGGACAGTCGCGCCCGCACCCCGCAGCCCGCGAACCATCGGCTCGAGGAAGGGGTTGTCGCACCACAGCGCGACGCGGCCGAGGTACGCCGACACGCCCGCGTCCGCGAGCTGAACCGCGGCCAGCAGGCCGAGGTAGCCGAACACGTCGATGTCGGGATGGCGCTCGTTGGTCCCGGCCACTTCGACGCCGTGGGCGCGCAGGGCCTCGAGGTCGAGGTCGATACGTCCGGCGCCGAGCTCCCAGGCCTCGAACATCAGCGGGACGACGGTGCCGGGTCGCATGGCGGCCGCGGCCGCGCCGTCGATCGGGCGCAGGTGGCCGCTGTTGGTCACGATGTCGGCCATGGCGAACAGGTCGATGTCCCGGTCGGTGGTGATCGTGATCCGGTCGCGGACACCGAGCTCCTCGGCCAGCGCCATCGTGGCGGTGACGACCTCGTCCACGGTTCCGTGAGCGCTCTCGCCGGTCACCGCGTGCACGTGGGTCGCTCCGGCCGCCGCGGCGATCACCGGTGTGACGACGTAGGCGCCGGTTGCCGCCTCGGTCAGGACCACCGATCCGGTCAGGTCGAGCCGAAGCACGTCGATCAGGGCACGGATCTGCCGGCTCAGCTCCGGCGGGGAGCCCCGCCCCGCACGCGAGCTCGCCATCTGCTCCGAGGTCATCAGCTACATGGTCTACCGGCCGACGCGCCCGGCAGCCGTCGAAGCGGGCTCCGCCGTGGGCGTGACGAGGATCTGTTCGGGCTCGTCGGTCAGGAGGATCGTGTGGTCGGCGGCGTCCTCCGCGGGGCCGAACAGCCGGTCGTAGACCTCCCGGTACGCCTCGGCCTGATGCGGCCAGCCGAGCGAGGTCTCGATCCGCCGTCGGCCCTCGGCCGCCATGGCCGCGCGACGACGAGGATCGTCGAGCAGCCGCTCGAGCGCGTTCGCGAACGCGACTGGGTCGTCGCCGTCCGCGTAGACCGCGGCCGGACCGGCTGACACGTGGGTCTCGGGCAGGTCGAAGGCCACCACAGGCAACTCGAAGGCCATGTACTCCAGCGTCTTGTTCATGGTCGAGGCGTCGTTGAACGGGCCCGGCGGGTCGGGGGAGAGCCCGACGGTCGCCGAGGAGAGGTAGCGCGTGATCATCTCGAGGTCGGCCCGACCCGTGAAGGTGATGTGCTCGTCGAGGCCGAGCTCGTGGGTGAGCGCGCGGAGGTCGTCGTAGGTGTCGCCGAACCCCAGGAGCGCGAACGTCACATCTTCCCGGCCCCGCCGATGGACCAACTCGTCGGCGGCCCGGATGACGGTGTCGACGCCGTCCTGATGTCCCATCACCCCGAGGTAGCAGGCGAGATGGGTCCGTCCCTGTCGCAGCGCGGGCTCGGGTGGCCCGGGCCGCATCACCGCGGGATCGGGACCGCTGCGCACGACGGTGGTGTCGCGGGGACGCTTGCGCCCCCGGTGCACCGCCACCGCGCGGTAGGACTCGTTGGTGGAGATGACGTGGTCGGCGGTGGCGAACGTCGCCCGTTCCAGTGCAAGGAGCAGGTTGAGCGCGAGACCGCCGTCGCGCCCGAAGCGGGAGCGGAAGATCTCGGGACACAGGTCGTGGTGGTCGAACACGAACCTCACGCCCTGGCGGCGATAGCGCCGCGCCAGCAGGAAGAACGTGTCCGGGGGGTTGCAGGCCTGGATCACGTCGAAGGGATCCTCGAGCCACAGCCGTCTCGCGAGTCGCGCGGTGCGGGTCCAGGCCACCACGCACTCGTTGACGAACCCGAGCGTGCCGCGCGCCTCACGTGGCGGCGCGTACTTGAGCAGGCGGACCCCGTCGAGGACCTCGACGTCAGGGTCGCCGGGGCCCTTGGGGCAGATGACCGACACCCGGTAGCCGGCACGCACCAGCGTCTGGCACTCCAACCAGACCCGTCGGTCCAGTGGGACCGGGAGGTTCTGCACGAGTATGAGGATGTGCTCGCGCGTCGGGACCCGGAGGTCGATCACCTCCTCCTCGTCGATCATCGGCGCAGTCCCATGCGGGTGACGACGAGCGGATCGCCCGCCGCGTCGGCTCGTGCCGGCAGCGTGAGCACGGGTGCCGGGGCGGGGCCGGGTGACCCGAACGAGACGAGGGCAACCACAGGGCCCGCGTCGCCGTCGCCGCCGTGCGGATCGGTGAGGTCGACGGTGGGCTCGTCCGCCTCGACCGGGTCCTGCCGACGCTCGCGGATGCGTCGGGCGGAGGCGCAGACGTCGCTGACGAGGCTCACAACCGTCGCCACGATGATCGCGGCGTCGAGGCCCAGGTTCCAGTTCTCGAGGTAGAAGAGGTCGAGGTGCCGGTAGGCGTAGAACGAGGAGTTGTGCCGGGCCTCGACCTGCCAGAGCCCGGTGACGCCCGGCCGGATCCGCTGGCGCTCGAGCAACTCGTCGTCAAAGCTCTCCACCTCCGATGCCAGCGCGGGGCGGGGACCGACGAGGCTCAGGCGGCCGGCCAGCACGTCGTAGAGCTGGGGGAGCTCGTCGATGCTGCTGGCCCGCAGCCAGCGACCGACCCGTGTCACCCGGGGGTCGTCGGCCATCTTGAACAGGGGTCCGGTGCGATCGTTGTGCACGCGGAGGTCGTCGAGCTGGGCCTCGGCGTCACAGGTCATCGTGCGGAGCTTGTGCACGACGACCTCCTCGCCGTGCTGGCCGACACGAAGTTGCTTGAACATCACGGGTCCGCGGTCGCTGAGCTTGATCAGCACCGCGGCGACCGCCATGACCGGGCTGGTGACGATCAGCACCAGCGACGCCCCCACGATGTCGACGGCGCGCTTGACGGCAAGCTCGGCCTTCCGCAGCGAGGGAGGCTCGAGGTAGAAGAACGGCTCGTGGGCCAACGGATGCTGGCGCAGGCGGCGATGTCCGATGTGCCAGAGCCCGCTCGAGAGGTGCACGTGCAGATCGGCCTCGTGCAGCTCGTGCACCAGCCGGTTGAGCTCGGGCGACGCCATGCCGTTGGCCGCGATGATCGCTCCGGTGGCGCCGGCGCTCCGCACGCCATCGGCGCCGCGCGAGCTGGGACCGAGCCAGCGGTACTCCGCCAGGCAGGGTTCCGACGACTGCGCGTCGCTCATGTAACCCACGGGGCGGTAGCCGATCTCGGGATGGCCGAGCAGCAGCTCGGTCATCTCGATGATCCCGTTGCCCGAACCGATGAGCACGATCGGCCGGTTCAGCGATCCGTTCTGCCGTCGCAGTGTGGCCCAGGCGTCGAAGCACGCCCGGGCGATGCCGAGGGAGAGGAAGGTCAGGACGCCGCCCGCGGCGGGGATCTCGATCGACGGATGCGCGACCAGCGCCCGCTCGAGCGCCCAGGAGCAACCGGCGAGCGAGACGGCGATGAGGGCCGTTCGCTCGAGCGTGACCGACCGCACCCTCGTGACGCGCGATCGGTACATGTGGAGCGCGGCCAGCATCCCCAGGCCCAGCATCGTCAGGGCGACGGTCTCCGCCATCACCTTCAGCGCGCCGCCTTCGATCCGGTCTCCCACCACGCCGTAGGTCAGGACGGTGAGCCAGCTGAGGGCGATGCAAACCGCGTCGATCTCGACGAGGCGGCGTCGCAGGTTCGTGGTGACCCGCGCTTCGTCGGTGTGTGTATGTTGAGGCCTAGGGAAGGATCGATCCCACGTTCGCCCCACCGTTCGCGCCCCTCGCAGAGGAGCCGGTGCCGCCATCGTATGGTCCCTCCCTTCCAGGCCTTGGTAGGAGATCAGCCTCGGCGGTGGGTCTGAAGCGGCGCTGAAGCCGCCCTTAGGTCTTGCTGAAAGGCGAGCATTTTCCGACGCTGCGTGGTCGACTCGGGGTGCCGGCCAGGTCGAGGAGTTGCGGATGGTCGGCGTCGGTCGGCCACCATGGGACCACCATGGAGCAGGTTCGGAGACGCTCAACGGGACCCGATGGGAGCGAGGATGTCGCGGTGGGAGGCAGTGCACGATTGGCTGGAGGCCCAGCACCGGCGGTCACTCCTCGCGTCCGTCGCCTTCGTCGCGATCGCCGGGCTCGCGTACTGCCTGTCGATCGGCTCGAAGGTGCGGTTCGCGGACGAGGCGGACTACCTGGAGCTGGCCCGCAACCTGGCCCGGTCGAAGCACTACACGCTCGACGGGGTCCATGCCTCCGCCTACCGGCCGCCCGGCTATCCGTTCCTGCTGGGGGCGATGAAGTGGTTCGGCGCGCCGGTCTGGACGATGCGGGCCACGAACGTCATCTTCCTCGCAATCGTCGTCTGGTGCGCGTGGTGGTTGGCCCGCCGGATCGGCGGTCCGGCTGCGGCGGCGGTCGCCGCCCCGATCGTCGCGCTGTACCCGATCGGGTTCTACACGATGGGCACGCTCTACCCGCAGACCATGGGAGCGGCGCTGCTCATGGTCGGGCTCGTCACGCTCGTCGGCATCAAGTCGTCGCACCGCCCCAACCTGCGGGCCGCGCTTACCGGTCTGATCTTCGGCGCGCTCATCCTCACGATCCCGACCTTCGCCATCGCGCTGGCCCTCGGCGTGGTGTGGGAGTTCGTGCGCGACCGGCGTGTCTGGACGGCGGTCCTGATCGTCGCCGTCGCCGCTCTCCTGCCGCTCGTCTGGACCGCCCGCAACGTCCACACGATGCACGCCTTCATCCCCGTCTCGACCAACAACGGCATCAACCTCCTGCTGGGCAACAGCGATCACGCGGGGCCACGGACCGGCGTGACCGCCGACATCAGCCCCTACACCCGTCACATCGACCGGCACCATCTCGATGAGGTCGACGCGGACGCGTACATGCGCAACGCGGCCGAGCACTGGATCGTCCATCACCCTGTGCGCGAGCTGGCTCTACGTCGAGAAGACGGTGAACTACTTCGCCCCGTTCGACCAGCTCGGGACCGACGCCCAGAGCTCGGGAGTGCAGCAGGCGATCGCGGTGATGACCTACCTGCCGCTGCTGGCGCTGTTCGTCCTGCGATTGCTGCGGTGGCGCCGTGACCGACCGGACGACGTCGAGTGGCTGCTGATCGTGCTCTACCTCGTCACGGCGCCGATCGAAGCCGTCTTCTTCACCCGGGTTCGATTCCGGTCCCCGGTCGACCCGTTGCTGATCGTCGTCGTCGCCGGGATGATCGGTCGCTGGCCGGGTCGCACCGACCGTGCCGGACGGAGCGTCGAGACCGAACAGCTCGACGCCAGCGTCGACGTCGGTAGATCATCCTCCTGACCCTCCGTCGTCGCACCCGATGCAGACGAACGTGGCTGCCGCGACTCCCGGTTGCCCGCCTGCGGCGCGAGCCAGCGCCGCCGCAGGGGACAGGCCGTCACGAAGCCCCGTGTGCAGGGCGAGCATGAACGGTGTCGTGGCCTCGTCCGGCACCGCCATCACCGGCGCGATCACCCATCGGACGCCGAGGCCGATCATGGCGGCCGCCGTGCCGAGCAGCTCGTCGCCGGTCCGCACGGCCACCGCCCCGGCGTCGCAGGCCGACAACACGACCGTCGAGGGCGCCCGGCCGAGCCGTTCGAGGTCGTAGATCGTGAGCGGACCGTCGAACAGGCGGATCGAGGAGAAGAGCGGGCTGTCCGACCGGAACCGACCGTGGGCGGCCAGGTGGGCCAGGTCGGCGCGCTCGAGCGCGGCGAGCACGCGCTCAGCGGTGGCCCCGCGGCCCGAGAGGCACTCGGCGCCCGGGTAGACCTCGGCCAGCAGACGGGCCTCGTCCTCGGCGCCCGGCAGGTCGGGACCGGCCACGATCGCGGTGCGCGCCTTCGCCCGGCGCGGGACGGCCGGACCGTGGGCGCCGAGCCAGATCGTCGCGCTCGGGCGCGACGGTGGTCGGGCGGCCGGCGAGGGTGGGCAGGGCCGACCAGGCGACGCCGTGCAACCCACCCGTGGGGACGATCACGACGTCGACCCCGTCGGCGATGGCGAGCGGTGCCAGCAGCAGTGCATCGAGTTGCTCTGCCGTGGTGGTAGCCGTGGCCTCGTGCTGGGCGGTGGCGTGCCCGGTGAGCAGCCGGCGCAGGCTGAACAGGAGGTAGTCGCGCTCGCGCTCGATCTCGACCATCGGTCCGAGCTCGTGCACGCTGCAGGCGGCCACCCTGGACCGTGACGGCACGGAGCTCGCCGTCGAGCTCGACGTACTCGACCAGGACCCGCGCGCCGACGGCTCGGCGCACCTCGCCGACATCGACGCGCCCGCTCTGCGCCGCGCCGTCGTCGCGGGCTCGGCGGGTGAGTCGCCGGACGGTCTCCTCGAGCACCGCGGCCCGGCGGGTGAGGGTCGCGGGGACATCACCGGACAGCGCCGCCTCTCGGATCTGGGTGTCGACCGCTCGCAGTTCGGCCAGCTCGGTGGCCACGAGCGCGTCGTCGGGCGGGCGCACGGCGGGACGACGGAGGGCGCCGGCCCGCCAGCGCTCGGCCCAGCGGAGCACCTCGGCGGGACGCCCGTCGTCGAGCGCCAGCCGGGTACCCAGTCGGGCCAGCTCCGCGCCGTGTCCGGCCGCGCCGGTGCGCAGCTCGGTCGCACCGAGGCTGGCTCGGTAGCGGTCGACGACGCCGAGCCCGTGGGTCAGGGCGCGACGGGCGCCGGCGCGGTCGCCTTCGGCCAACGACAGCAACGCGGCGGCGTGCCAGGCCTGGGCCCGCAGCTCGGCCGGGCCGCGCCGTCGAGCCGCCGCGGCGTCGGCCAGCTCGGCCCGGGCCACCGCCGGCCGGCCGAGCCCGAGGGCGAGCCGACCGACGAACGTGCGCACGTGCACGGCCTCGATGCGCCAGCCGTGGTGGTCGAGCTCGGCGGCCAGCTCGCGGCTGCGGCCCGAGCAGCTCGGGGGGCGGGGCCGTCGTCCTGGGAGGCCAGGATCTCGGCCTGCATGGCGAGGTAGCGGGCCTGCGCGGCCCACGGTCGGCGCTTGGTCGACTCGAAGTGGCGGGCGACGTCGGTGGCCTCGGCCGCGGCCTCCTCGTACGCGTGGCCCGCCAACAGGGCTCGGGCCAGCAGCAGGCGCGACTCGCCCAGCTGAGACTGCTCGCCGAGGGCCTGGATCCCGGTGACGGCGGCGGTGGCCGCCGTCCGGGCCTCGGCGACGAGTCCCGCGAGCAGGTAGATCTCGCAGCGGTCGGCTTGCAGCACGGCCAGCCCGAGGTCGGGGTTCTCGAGACGGCGGTAGGCCGCCTCGGCCCGGTCGCAGGCCTCGAGCGCGGTCGGCAGGTTGCCCCGGCGCCCTTCGGCGAACCCGGTGTTGTGGGCGGCCATGGCGGCCAACGCCGGCAGGTTCTCGGCGGTCGCCATGCGCTCCGCCGTGTCGAGGTCGGCGACGGCGCCGTCGAGGTCGCCCCGGTAGACCCGCAGCGGGCCACGATTGAGGTACAGCCGGGCGAGGGACGGCCGGTCGTCGGCCCGTTCCAGTGCTCGCTCGGCTCGGCGGTAGGTGGTGAGCGCGTCGTTGAGGCGGCCGGTTCGCGACAGCAGCAGCCCGTAGAGCATCTCCACGACCGGCTGCGCCGGCTCGGGTGCCTGGCGCCGAGCGCGGGCCATCTCGCGGTTGGCCTCGTTCCCTTCGCCGACCGCGAGCAACGCGATGGCCAGGCCGGCCGTTGCGAGGGCGCGGATCTCGTCGATCGCTGGGTCCGACGCCTTGTCGCAATTGTCGATGGACGAGCGGTAGCTGGTCACGGCCTCCGCCGGCCGACCCAGTTCGTGCAGCGCCAGACCGACGACCCACTCGGCCATCGCCACGACGACGGGGTCGTCGGACGCCCATCAGCTCGCGCGCGCCCGCCATCGCCTGCGTCGGGTCGCGGTGCCGGCGCTCCGCCAGCTCACGAAGCTCGGCCCGAGTCGTGAGCGGTGGCACGAGGCCGATGGTAGACACAGTGCGACGAGGTGGGCGCCCGCTGAGCCGGCAGGCGCGGGAAGGGACACCAGGATGAGTGATGCAAGCGCAGGTCGTCAGCCTCGGGACCGCCACGAGGGACCGTGGGCCGAACGGGTGCGGTTCGCCGACGTCTCGGGTGACGCGCCGTTCGCCTATCGACCGAACGAGGTGCTGACCACCGGAGGGGACGAGGCGCTCTCGGTCGTGAGCGGCCTCTACCCGGGCGCCGAGGTGCGAGGTGACCTCGACCGCTTCCTTCACCTCGTCGACGTGCCCGAGCCGGTCGAGCTCGTGCACGAGCTGCGGATGCACGGGCACGTCGCCCATCCGAACCATGTCTTCTTCGCCCACGACGCCTGTGGTTGCTGCCCGCCCCATCCGTCGACGCCCTGCGCGGAGACGGCGTCGCCGATGTACGGGTCGCCGATGTACGGCCACGCCATGCGAGGGGTCGCCGATGTACGGCGCACGCCGTCCATGCGTCGCCGATGTACGGGCACTCCGTCCAGGGGTCGCCGATGTACGGGTCGCCGATGTATGGGTCGCCGATGTACGGGCACCCCATGTACGGGCACGCTCCGCACTCCAGCACGGCGCGCCCGGCCCCGGCCGACGCGCCGCTGGCCGTCATCATCGACGAGGTGGACATGGCGCCGGCGCTCGGCAGCGCCACCGTCATCGTGTTGGACACCGGGCTGGCCGAGGTTCCGTTCCGCCCGCACGCGGTGGTGGACAGCACCACGATCCGGGCGGCCTCGGCGGCCGACGGCGACCGGCCCGACGAGGACGGCGATGACCGACTCGATCCCGCGGCCGGTCACGGCACCTTCATCGCCGGCATCGTCGATCAGGTCGCTCCTGGCTGCGACGTCACGGTCCATCGCGTGCTGTCCACCTTCGGTGACGGCGACGAAGCTGGCATCGTCCATTGCCTCAACGCCCTCGAGATCGACGACCCGTTCCACACCATCCTCAACCTCTCCTTCGGCGGCTACGTGCTCGAGCACCCGTTCGCGCTGGCTCGGGCCATCCGCCACCTGCAGGCGAGCGGGGTCGTGGTGGTGTCCTCGGCCGGCAACGACGCCACCTGCCGGCCCACCTTCCCGGCCGCTCTGCCCGGCGTCGTCGGCGTGGGTGCCATCGGGCCCGCAGGTCCGGCCCCGTTCACCAACTACGGCCCCTGGGTGCGCGCCTGCGCACCAGGCGTCGATCTGCTGAGCACCTTCTTCACCGACTTCAACGGCGTCGGTGGGATCGGCACGGACGGCACCGACCCGGACCACTTCGACGGATGGGCGCTGTGGAGCGGCTCGTCCTTCTCCGCTCCGGTGGTGGTGGGCGCCCTGGCCCGGGTGATGCGGGCCTCCGGGTGCACCGGCCGCGAAGCGGTCAACCGCGTCGTCGACGCCCCCGCGCTGATGCGCATCCCCAACCTGGGCACCGTCGTCAACGTCATGTGAGCCCCGCACTCCGCTTTCTGTCAGCGGAGCGACTTTGCTCGAGTCGGTGGGCTGACAGGTTCGCCTGTGAGGCGGGATCGGCCGTCCGTTCGCGAGGCGCCGGTAGCGTGGGCGGCCGTGGACTCCCGCCCGATCGGCATGTTCGACAGCGGTTTCGGTGGGCTCACCGTCGCCCGGGCCCTGATCGACCTCCTGCCGGGCGAGCCCCTCGTGTACGTCGGTGACACCGGCCGGTACCCATACGGACCCCGACCGCTCGACGAGGTCAGGGTGTACGCCCACCAGATCGGTCGGTGGCTCGTCGACGAGCACGACGTGAAGCTCGTGGTCGTCGCCTGCAACACCGCCGCCGCGGCGGCCGACCTCGACGAGCTCGCCCGGTCCCTCGGCGTGCCGGTGGTCGGGGTGATCGAGCCGGGCGTCCGGGCCGTCCTCTCGGCCACGCGCAGCGGCCAGGTCGGGGTGATCGGCACCGTGGGCACGATCGGTTCGGGGGCCTACCAGCGCGCGGTCGACCCGATCGACGGCGAGGTGAAGCTGACGTGCGCGGCGTGTCCCGGCTTCGTGGAGTTCGTCGAGCGGGGCGAGACCGACGGCGACCAGGTGCACGTGCTGGCCGAGCGGCTGCTCGCCCCGTTGCAGGACGCGGCGGTCGACACGCTGCTGCTGGGATGCACGCACTACCCCTACCTGGCCCGCACGATCGGCGACGTCATGGGCCGCGACGTGGTGCTCGTCTCGTCGGCCGACGAGACCGCCTTCTCGGTGGCCGACACGTTGCGCGAGCTCGGCCTCGGTGCCATGTCGGCTCCGTCCGCCGCGCACCAGTGGTTCTCCTCGGGCGAGCTGACCCGGTTCCGCGAGCTCGGCGGACAGTTGCTCGGTCCCGAGCTCGATCGGGCCCGAGCCATCTCGTGGGAGCACCCGGGCCAGGGCGGCGGAGTGAGCGCGTGAGCCTGAGCATCACCGTGCTCGGCTGCTCCGGCAGCTACCCGGGTCCGGGTACGGCCTGCAGCGGCTACCTCGTACAGGGAGGTGGGGCGAACGTGGTCGTCGACCTCGGACCGGGATCGCTCGCCAACCTGCAGGAGCACATCCCGCTGGCCGAGCTCGACGCCGTTGTCCTGACCCACGGCCACCCTGACCACTGGACCGATCTGTGCGGACTGCACACGGCCTGGAAGTACGCGCTCTGCGCGCGAGGGCCTGCAGGTGTGGGGGACCGCGCCGTGCCGCGCGCTGGCCGAGGAGCTGACCGGTGGGCTGGCCCCCACGGTCGACTGGCGCGACCTCGACGGGTCCAGCCTGCTCGTCGTCGACGGGCTGTGCTTCACGTTCGCCCCGACCGTCCACTACGTCGAGACCTACACGGTGCGCGTCGACGGTCCCGCCGGCGAGGTGCTCGTGTACTCCGCCGACACCGGGCCCCAGTGGACGCTCGACGGGCTGACCAGCGGCTCCGCCCTGTTCGCGGGTCGGGCCGAGGGTCGGCACGCCGTCGACCTGCTCGTGTGTGAGGCGACGGGGCTGGAGGGCGACGAGCGGCCCGACTTCCTGCATCTGAGCGCCCGCCAGGCCGGCGTCCTGGGCCGGTCCTCCGGTGCGCGACGATTGCTGCTCACCCACCTCTGGCCCGGCAACGATCCAGAGGACCACCGCCGCGAGGCAGCCGAGACCTACGGGCAGGCTGTCGAGATCGCCGCCACCAACCAGAGGTATGTCGTATGAGCTGGCACCGATGATGAGGCCCGACGGTCGCGGAGCCGACGAGCTGCGCCCGCTCACGTTCGAGCGCGACTTCACCACGCAGGCCGACGGGTCGGTGCTGGTGACCGCCGGGCGGACCATGGTCCTGTGCACCGCGACGATCGACGACGACGTGCCGCGCTGGATGCGGGGCCGCGGCAGCGGATGGGTCACGGCCGAGTACTCGATGCTGCCCGGGATCATCGGGAGAGCGCATCCGCCGCGAGGTGTCGAAGGGCAGCCCCGGAGGGCGCACGCACGAGATCCAGCGCCTGATCGGCCGCTCGTTGCGGGCGGTGTGCGACATGGTGCTGCTGGGCGAGCGCCAGGTGATCGTCGACTGCGACGTGCTCCAGGCCGACGGCGGCACGCGCACCGCGTCGATCAACGGGGGCTACCTGGCGCTGCACGACGCGCTCGCCCGGGCGGTGCAGCGGGGCGACCTCGCCGAACACCCACTGCGCGAAGCCTGCGCGGCGGTATCGGTGGGCATCATCGACGGCGTGCCGCTGCTCGATCTTCCCTATGTCGAGGACTCCAACGCCGAGGTCGACATGAACGTGGTGATGACCGAGTCGGGTCGGTTCATCGAGGTGCAGGGCACCGCCGAAGGTATGGCCTTCAGTCGCAGCGAGCTCGACGAACTGCTGCGACTGGCCGAGGTCGGCATCGGCGAGATCGTCGGGCTGCAGAACCAGATGACCGCCGGACCCGCCGCCGTTGGCACCGGCGCCCTGACGGGGGTCGGGTGGGGGATCTGCCGCTCCGGCTGGTGACGGCGTCGGCCAACCCGGACAAGGTGGCCGAGATCGCGGCCATCCTCGGACCTGAGGTCGAGCTGCGGCCTCGTCCGGCGTCGCTCGGCGAGGTGGTCGAGGACGCGCGACACCCTCGAGGGAAACGCCCGCCTCAAAGCGGTCGCTGTCGCCGCCGCCGCCGGTGCGGCCGCGGTCGCCGACGACACCGGCCTCGAGGTCGACGCGCTCGGCGGCGCGCCAGGCGTTCGCTCCGCGCGCTACGCCGGCGAGCACGCCACCTACGCCGACAACGTGACCAAGCTGCTCGCGGAGCTCGCGGCGGCGGGCGCCGTCGGCGCGGCGGCGCGCCGAGCCAGGTTCCGCACCGTCGCGCTCGTCCGCTGGCCCGACGGCCGAGAGGTGTTCGCCGAGGGCGTGGTGGAGGGACACATCGCCTCGGCGGCCCGCGGCACCAACGGGTTCGGCTACGACGCCGTGTTCGTGCCCGCGGGCGAGGACGGGTCCACGGGCATGCGCACCTTCGCCGAGATGGACGCCGAGGCCAAGCACGCCGTGAGTCATCGTGGTCGCGCCCTCCGCGCCCTGGCGGGTCGGTTGTGGGAGCTCCCGCGGAGTCGGGGCGGTCAGTAGCTGGTGTTGGTGGCCGCTACACGTCGAGGTGCGACGGTCGCGAGGCGTTCCGGCGCACCGGCACCCAGGCCGCGAACGAGCGCTTGGTCAGGAACGGCCGCTCGAACAGCCGGAAGAAGCCGTACGCGGCGGCCAGGCACACCGGGACGGTGATCACCACCATCGTGGCGAACTGGGCGAGCGGGGCCAGATGGAGCGGGCGGACGACGAACACCCATATCGCCAGCAGTATCGGGGCATGCGTCAGGTACAGCGAGTACGAGAAGTGGCCCACCGACACGACCGGCCCGCGTTCCAGCAGCCGGGCGAGGGGCGTCGCGCCGTCTCGTGCGAGCGCGGCCAACGCGGCCGCCATGGCCGCACCCACGGCGATGTCGTACCAGTAGAAGTCGCCGATCGCCCGCACCGTCCCCATGAGGACGCAGCCGCCCACCACGAGGAGCGAGACGGCGATCGCGAGCCAGGTCCACGGGATTCGGCGGAGCGGCGCGTTGGGCCTGGTGGCTTGGGCGGCGACGATGCCGAAGATGAAGACCGCGGCGAACTGGGGCGTCAGGTGCAGGAGTCGGTTGAACGCGTGCACGTGCGTGGCGACCAGGAACACGACCCAGACGCCGATCGCTCCGCCGATGGCGGTGGCGGCGGAGCCGAGATGGCGACGGGCGAACAGGAAGAGGGGGAACAGGAAGTAGAGCTGCCACTCGACGGCGATCGACCAGAACGCGCCGTTCGGTGACACCCCCCTGACGATGTCCTGGATCAGGAAGAAGTTCACGATCACGCCCCGGACTTGGACGTGGTCCTCCATGCGGACGTTGACGAGCATCACGAGCAGCACGGAGGCGACGATCGCCGCCCAGTACGGCGGGAGGATCCGCCACGCGCGCCGGGAGAAGAACCGGCGCAGGCCTCCAGTGAGCTCGTAGTCGTGGCGCGCGGGCACCAGGGCGAGCGAGAAGCCCGACACGACGATGAAGACGGCCACGCCGAACTGCCCGAACATGAGCCAGCCGAGGTACCAGGGCCCGGTGTTGCGCGGGTAGCCGGGATAGACCGTGATGTAGATGTGGTGGACGACCACGTAGAGGGCGGCTAAGGCGCGGATGCCGTCGAGGTAGACGAGCCGCCGCGACGAGGACACGGGGTCGGGCTCGGCGGTGTCGGTGGCCGACGAGGGCGCGGCGGTCGCGACTCGCGGTGAGCTGATCGCGTCCTCCATGCCACCTCCTCTCGCCCGTTCGCCCCTCACGACCCATGTGGGGGTCTGGGGCGATCAGAATAACCCGACCCCTCTCCGCGTTCGGCCGCCGGAGCGAGGTTTCAGCTGCTCTTCAGCTTGGAGCGGTCGCAGCGCTGCGGGCCCGTGACCGCCACGAAGCGGTAGTCGAGGCCGCCGAGGCTGCGCACGGTCAACCGGTCGACCGTGCGGGCGGGAACCTGCGCGCCCGGCCCGGCACCTTCGTTCGCTCCGGGAAGCGTGATGGTCACGCAGACGGGTCGTCGACCGAACAGCGACACCCAGAAGCCACGACCCGGGAGGGTCGGGCGCACCGCCGCGTCACCGCTCTGGTGATAGGCGAACCACTCCAGCCCACCGTCGATGGTGGCCGGGGCGTAGCCCTGGGCCTGGACCCGCTGCGCCAGCCACCATCGTCCGC
Source organism: uncultured Microthrixaceae bacterium (assembly GCA_963776435.1). Lineage (GTDB taxonomy): Bacteria > Actinomycetota > Acidimicrobiia > Acidimicrobiales > Acidimicrobilacustridaceae > UBA4742. The sequence goes on along the minus strand of CAVZMK010000010.1, from coordinate 560,668 downwards.
CGTCGAACGTCGCGGGCACGCGTCGACCCACAACAGGCCGATCACCGCGAGCACCGCCAGGCCCGCTGCCGCGGTCGAGGCGGCCCTGGTGGCCAGCACGCCCTCGCCGCCAGCGGCGTCGAGCGTCAGCGCAACGACGAAGGGGACCAGGACGATGAAGTAGCGGTCGAAGAACGGAGCCGTCGTGATGGTGGTGGCGGCCAGGATGATCGCGACCGTGATCGTGGAGAACACGGCCACGAGCCACCGGCCATCCCCCTCGCCGGGCGTGATCTGCAGGGTCCGGCGCGGCTCGCGGCGCACGTGGTCCAGCCGCAAGACGGCGAGCAGCCCGACGGCCACGATGCTGCCCAGTCCGATCAGGCCGAGGACGTCCCAGATCCGGTGGTCGACGATGGCCGGCTTGTCGCCGAGCGTCAGGACCGTGTACGAGCCGATGCGAGCGAAGTAGTTCCCGACGAAGATCGGGTGGGCCAACGCCGTGAGCGCCAGCGCGACCCCCACCACGCCGAGGCCCGCCGCCCGCGCTCGATCCCAGACGGCCCGGACCAGCCTGACCGGCGAGATGGCCAGGACGGCCGGTGACACGAACAGCCCCAGCGTCAGCGCGGCGTGCCATGCGGTCTCGACCGAACCGCGCACGACGCTCAGCGAGATGCTCGGCTTGATCGCGAATGAGTGGGGGAGGCTGCTGCGCCACGCGAACAGCGCCACCAGGAGGAGCAACCAGCCGGCCGAGGCGGCGACGTACCACCGGAGCCTGGCGCGGTCGGTGGAGAGCGTGCGCCAGAAGACGACGAGGCAGACGGCGGCACCCGCGGCCACCGCGTACTCGCGGATGCTGAACGCCAGCAGACCGAGCCCGAGCGATACGAGGAACCACGGCCGCGAGACCCGCGGAGAGCGCAGTGCCCGCAGCGCGGCGAGCAGCGCGAGTGCCTCGAACGCGAACGTGGGGACGTCGGTCATGAACGAGACGCTCAACGAGCCGTACACGGGACCGAGCGCGAGACAGGCTACGGCGAGGGCCGCCCAGCCGCGTGACTCGAAGCTGCGGATCACCAGGTAGCTGGCCCAGAGCGCGACGGCGGCGAGCGCAGCGACGGTCACCTGGAGCGGGGCGATGTGCTCGCCGAAGACCTTGATCACGGGCCACGCGATGACGGTCTGGCCGATCAACATCATCGACGGCCACCCGTCGAGGCGGAACGTGCCCTTGTCGGCCAAGTCGAACGCCACGCGGTAGTAGGCCCAGTCGTCGTTGCGGGCTGCTCCGAGCGCGTGGTGGGCCCACGCGATGGCGACGTAGCCGACGGCCACGCCGGCGACGACGACCGCCGCCGTCATCGCCTCGCGCCGGTCGACCCGATCGGTGCTCTCAGCGTCGAGGGGCGATGTCCGCGCAACCGCATCCGTCGATCCGCCGGCGCGCCTGGACATCCGGTCACCGTAGCGTGCGACGACCCGCCGGCCGACCCCGAGCGACGTCGCGACGACGTCGAATCGCCTCCCGACGTATGACGGCTGGTCGCGAGCGTCACCAGCCCCGGAGGTCGACAGGCCAGCTCTCGACGACCTCGTCACCGCGGATGACCTGCATGCGCTCGTGATAGGCGACGGTCGGGTCGACGTGCGCGGGTTGGACGCGGATGCGCGTGCCCACCTGTGCGTCGCCGGCGCCCTTCAGCCCGAACGTCAGGTGCTCGTCGGAGCAGAACCAGACGCGGGCGCCGGCCGGGTGGACGACCGACGGGTTGCCATGATCCATGCCGAGCGCCTTGAGGCCGACGTCGGCCACCGCCCACCCACCCGAGCGATTGACCGAGATCACCGTGCCCGCCAGGGTCGAGAGCGGGCTCGAACGGCAGGTCGAGCTTTGCGTAGGCGGTATCCATCAGGAGGTACGAGCCGGCCTGGAGCTCGGTGATCCACCGGTTCGAGTCCCAGGTGCCGGTGCCGCCGCCCGACACGACGTCACCACCGACTGCGTCATGCGCGGCGGCCAGCAGCTGCATCGACTCGGCCACGCCGGCCTCGCGCGCCTCCCGGTCTTCGACGCCGACGAGGTGGCCCTCGTAGCCCATGACGCCACGGACCTCGAGCCCCCGCGAGCGGGCCGCGTCGGCCAACCCGCCGGCGTCTTCGGGCGCGCAGCCACAACGAGGCATTCCGACGTTCACGTCGATCAGGACCTCGTGCACCCCGCCGGACGCGGCGGCCTCGATGGTGGGGATCGAATCGACCGCCACCGTGACTCTTGCGCCCTGGTCGACCAACGCGCCGAGGCGCGACGCGTCGAGCACCTCGTTGGCCAACAGCAGGTCGTCTCCGAGTCCGGCCGCGGCCATGCCCTCCATCTCACGCACGGTCGCACAGCAGAAGCCGCGATGTCCCCGGTCGGCCAGGCGTCGGGCGAGCGCGGTCGACTTGAACGCCTTCACATGCGGACGTAGCTGCGAGCCGGGCCACGAGGCGGCCATTCTCGAGATGTTGGCGTCCAGGAGATCGAGGTCGACGAGGAGGGCGGGGGTGGGCAGTTGTTCGACGCGCATCGTTCCACCGTAGGCAGGAGAAGGTTCGGTCGGTGAGGGCACGCCGGCGCGGGAGAGGTCCGGCCCCGTCGGGAGAGACTGATATAGGGTCGGCGTCGGGTTTGGATTTGGCTGCTTCCGTCGTGAGCGAGGGTCGATGCGTTCCATTTGCAGAGTGGTGCTGTTCACGGTGATCGCGTCGTCGGTCGGGGTCGGTGTTCCGGCCGCGATGGCCGACGCGACGACCTCTCCGGTGGTTCCGATCACGGCGTGTGGTCAGGTGATCACTACCAATGCGGTTCTCCGCATCGATCTCGAGTGCAGCGGCGACGCGCTCACGATCGCGGCCAGCAACGTGACCGTCCGGCTGGGTGGTCACACCATCACCTCGTCCGACGGGACCGGATCGGGCATCCGGCTGGACGCCCCCGGCGACTGCAGCAACGTGGTGATCCGTGACGGCACGATCACCGGATTCTCGAACGGCATCGCCGCGCTGACCTGCTCGGGCACCGGCGACCACGTCGGTTCCGTCGACCTCGAGGGCAACCTGTGGGGCATCTTCACCCAGACCCAGATCGCGCTCACGGTGAAGCGGGTGACCATTGACGGCCCGAACGGCATCGGCCCTGCAGGACCCTTCACCGGTCAGGTGAGCGTGACCGATTCGACCATCCATGTCACCGATCCGGGCGGGGTCAGCTTTGCCACTGCCCAGAGCGGGTCCAACGTGATCGATGGCAGCCGCCTCGAGGGTGGGAAGGTGCTCCCGACCAGCAACGGGTTCCTCACGATCTCGAACAGTCGACTGGTCGGTGTGACCATCCTCTGCGGCGACTCGTCGCTCAGCGTCACCGACAGCCACCTCTTCGGTGGAAGTGTGGGCAACGGCGTCGCCTGCGGTGAGAGCTTCCACCATGACCGCTTCACCGGCTCGGGGTCGGGGACGGCTATCGCGATCTCCGCCGACTTCGAGTCATCGATCACCGACAGCTCGTTCTCCGGATGGGATGCCGCGGTGCAGGTCGAGCAGGGCGGCGATCTGCTGTCCATCACCGGGAACACGTTCCAGGGTAACGGGACGGGCGTGTCGAGCTGCCCGACGGACTGCACGGGCTCCGGCGGCACGATCAGCGGAAACGGCTTCCTCGACAACACCGGTGCGGGTCTGGTGCTCAACGTCGGGACGTGGCACGTGGGCTCGAACATCGCGCTCCGCAACGGCGGGCTCGGCATCGACGCCGAGGGCACCGGACTGATCGTGTACGACGACGGCGGCAACGTCGCGCTGCACAACCTTCAGCCCCAGTGCGTCGGGGTGGTCTGCACCCCCTGATCAGGGCGAGCTGACCGACCCGGTGGTCGGTTCGGGTCCTGCCGAAGCGCGACCCGACAGGACGGCCTCGAGGTATGCGGTTATGAGGGGATGCGGCGCGCCCGGGCTCGACGCGACCTGGGGGACGAACAAGGTCAGGTAGAAGAACGGGTGGTCGGTGCGGCGCATGATCCGGGCTCCGCCGTCGGCATCGTCCACGCCCGCCACGACCAGACCACCACCGGCCAGCCGAGCACGGTGGGCCTCGTTCAGTGCAAAGCGGCAGTAGTACCGCTCGACGGCCTCGTCGGATCCGAAGATGTCGCGGGTGGCATCGTCGACGATCCGCACCGCCATCCGCTCGCCGACGAGCGAGCAGAGCCGCTCGTCGATGATCAACGGGTCGTCGGGCGTCGAGCCGCCGTACTCGGGGTGCGCTGCGTCGGACATCCCGAGGACGTTGCGGGCGCACTCCAGCACGCCGTGCTGGAAGCCCGCGCACGTGCCGAGGAACGGCGTGGACGTCTCGCCGCGACCCGGATGCCTGCGAGCGCGCCGTCGAGGCTGGCGTACGGGCCGCCGGGCGCACACCAGAGCGCGTCGCAGCCGCTCAGCACCTCGCCGGCCTCGTGCTCGAGCAGGGGAGTGGCGAACCACTCCACGGACGCACGAAGCCCGAGATGTTCGGCCGAGTGGGCAATCGCGTCGTGGATCGCCTGCTGGGGAGTGAACCCCGACACCGGCTCGCCGATGACCCCGATGCGCAACGTTTCCACCACGGGATCAGGACGGTACCGCAGGCGTGTCGGCGCGACGAGCGGGATTACGCTGGTCGATCCCGCACCAGTGTCGGAACTGGCAGACGAGCAGGGTTTAGGTCCCTGTGCTCCTCGGAGCGTGTGGGTTCGACCCCCACCTGGTGCACCGCCCGTGGCGTCCCTAAGGTCCGCCTTGACACGTACGTTAGGTCTCCCTAACTTATCGGGATGTCTTCGGAACGGATCGCCCTGCTCGGGGCCATCGCGGGGTTCACCATCTTCCTGGGCCTGCCGATCGGCCGATTGCGCAACCCCGCGCCGCGAGCGAAGGCGCTGCTCAACGCGCTCGCGATCGGGATCCTGCTGTTCCTGCTGTGGGATGTGCTGAGCCAGGCGATCGAGCCCGTCGAATCCACGCTCACGGCCGCCGCGATCGATCACACGGGGTCGTGGTCCACCTTCGCCGCATTCGCGGCGATCGTGATCGCGGGGGTGAGCTTCGGCCTGATGAGCCTGACCTACTACGACAAGTGGATGACCACTCGTGCCCCGAAGCTCGGCCCGGGGCCCGGGGCGACGGCAACCACGACACGCGGCCGTCCGGCCCTGTTCTCCACTCCAGGCGAACGACTGGCGCTCCTCATCGCGGTGGGAATCGGTCTGCACAACTTCTCGGAAGGGCTCGCGATCGGCCAGTCGGCCGCCGCGGGTGAGATCAGCCTCGCTGTGCTGTTGATCGTCGGCTTCGGACTGCACAACGCGACCGAGGGATTCGGGATCGTCGCCCCGCTGGCCGGTGACGACGTTCGGCCGTCGTGGGGGCTGCTGGCGCTCTTGGGCGTGATCGGTGGAGGCCCGACGTTCCTGGGCACGATCGTGGGCCAGAGCGTCGTCAACGACTATCTGTTCGTGGCCTTCCTCGCCCTTGCCGCCGGCTCGATCCTCTACGTGATCATCCAGTTGCTGCAGGTCGCGTTCAAGCTCGGCTACAAGGAGATCCTGATGTGGGGAATCCTGGCCGGCCTGTTCGCCGGCATCGCCACCGACATGATCCTCGTCGCTGCAGGGACATGACCCACGGGCGTCAACGACGCCAGGTACCCGCCTCCCAACGGCCACGAGCGCAGCCGGCGACGATCCGTGTCAGGCTTCCGTGTCGAGGGCATCGCGAACCTCGAGGGGGGTCATCATGGCCAAGTACCTGTTCAAGGCGAGCTACAACACCGCCGGGCTGAAGGGTCTGAAGAAGGAGGGCGCGGCGAGCCGCTCGGCCGCGGTCGGCAAGATGTGCAAGAGCGCAGGTGGGAGCCTGGAGTCGTTCCACTTCGCGTTCGGCGACGTCGACGTCTTCGCCATCTGCGACCTGCCCGACGACGAGACGGCCGCGGCGGTGGCGTTCACGATCGGTGCCAGCGGCGCCGTCGATCTGGAGACGGTCAAGCTACTCACCGTCGAGCAGGCCGACGCCGCCTTCGGGCGTTCGGTGGACTACACGCCGCCCGGGGGCTGATCCGGCGCCAGTGCCTGGCGTCACCGCACGAGGCACGCGCGCTCGGCAACGTCCTTCAGACGGTGCAGTGACGCGACCAGGTTCGCCTCCAGATCCGCATGCCGGTCGCTGACCCCCATGAGGACCCGATCCGCCATCCGGAAGTACCAGGGCATGTCGCGGAGCATCTCGAACGTTTCCGCGACCTCGGTTCCGCCGGGGGTGGCCTCGAACCGGTAGGTCCACTGCGTCATGTCGCGGCCCATGTGACTGGTGACGAACGCGAACTCGTGTCCGGGGTCGGCCACCGTGATCGTCGCCGTGGTCGACCACCGCGCCACTCCGCGGCGATTGGTGCCCCTGAATCGGGCGCCGACCGCGGGTCCGGTCGCTCTATCGACCCACTCGCACTGCCGACATTCCGGGCTCCACTCGCCCATCCGTCTGACGTCGGAGACCAACGCGTACAGCTCGGGCGGAGACGCGGCGACCACGATGCACGCGTATCCCTGCTCGCCTGCCTTCACGATGCCCCGCCGAGGGCCACCAGCATCGCCGTGGTGTCGTTGGCGAAGTGCGCGGTGACGACCTTCCCGTCGACGACCGTCCAGGTGTGGACCTCCGGCACATCGAAGGCTCGCCCCGTCGAGGGCACCGAGCCCTTGATGCGGCCGATCTGGATCACTTGTCCGTCTGCTTCGAACAACGCCTCGGTCGTCAGCACGGAGTCGATCGACGTCACCAGGATGGACGCGAAGTCGGTCACGCCGCTGTGCCCGACATGGCGGCCGCCCCACGGCAGCCTCGCGTCCTGGGTGATCACGCAGTCGTCGGCGCTGAGGTCGAGGAGTCGCTCGAGATCCCGCTCGGCGAACGCCTCATACACCTGGGCAACCACTTCGATGTCCGACATGGTCCGTCCTCCTAAGTGCTTCGGTTACCGAAGCTTTGGCTACCGAAGTATCCTCCGGGACGATGACCACGTCAAGGCTTCCGGACGACCGCCTGGCCATCGGTCAGCTGCTCGGTCGGCTCCTCTACCACTTCCGGACCGAGCTGTTCGCCGAGCGCGAGGGCCGTTTCCCGGACCTGCGGTATCCCCACCTCCAGATCTGGGGGAATGTCGGCATCGACGGCATCCGCCTCACCACCCTGGCCGACCGGGCCAGTCTGGGCCTGCCCGCCTGCTCCGAACTGGTCGACGACCTCCAACACCTCGGTTACCTCGAACGCCGTCCGGACCCGACCGATGGCCGCGCCAAGCTGATCTTCCCCACGACCAAGGGCCGAGAGGTACTCGACGCCGCCGGTACGGTCGTGGCCGAGCTCGAACAGCGCTGGCGTCGCCTCCTCCCGGCCGGCGAATTCGACCGTGCCTGCCGGACGCTCGACGAACTGCTCGACCACCTCGAGGGCCCCGTCCGCCCCAGTTAGTTGGGGTACCGCTGCGGGGTGGATCGTCGGACACTGCGGGCATGACCACCACCGAGGACAACAAGACCATCGTCCGCGACTTCATCGGCGCCCTCTTCACCAAGGGCGATCCGAACGCCGTCGACGACTACCTGGCCGACGACTTCGTCAACCACGACCCGCCCTTCGGCGCGAGTGCCGATCGTGAGGGCATGAGGGCCGCTGGCACGATGTTCCGGGCCGTGTTCCCGGACTGGCACAGCGATCTGGACCTCCTCGTCGCCGAGGACGATCTCGTCGTGGAGCTGTTCACCGCCTCGGGCACCCACACGGGGTCGGAGATCATGGGAGCGGCGCCGAGCGGCCGTTCGGTCTCGCTGCCGGGCATCAACATCTTCCGCATCCGCGACGGCCGCATCGTCGAGCGATGGGGGCGGCTCGACGATCTGGGGTTCCTCCGCCAACTGGGCGTGATCGATCACCCGTGACGGTCACGGGGCCATCGCCGCGCCGGGGGCATACCGTAAGCACAGTGACGACATCGGGGGCGGGGGCGGCGAGCCGGCGACGGGCCGTCGTCGCCTTCGAGGGCCTGGCCGGGCAGGGTCTCGACCAGGCTGCGTTCCGGGGCGAGTCCCTCCGTCGGTTGCGGTCGCTCGTGTCCGTCGACGCCGCCTTCTTCGCCAGCGTCGATCCCGTCGACCCTGCTGTTCACGTCGGCGCTGGTCGAGGAGCCCCTATCGCAGGTGACGAGCCTGTTCCTCGACAACGAGTTCGGCGGGGCGGACGTCAACCGGTTCGCCGGTCTGGCCCGTTCGACCGATCCCGTCGGCTCGCTGGATGGAGCGACCGGCGGCGAGCGCGGGGCGAGCGCCCGCTATCGGGACATCCTCGCCCCGCTCGGTTTGGGCGACGAGATGCGCGTGGCCCTGATGTCGGGCGGGGTCTGCTGGGGTGTGCTGTGCCTGCACCGGGAGGACTCGACCCTCGGGTTCGATGCACGCGAGCTCGCCCTGCTGGGTCAGGTCGGTCCCGTCATCGCGGCGGGACTCCGGCAGAGCACCGCGCTCTTCGCGACGACGTCAGGCACCGCTGACGACGGGGGACCCGGGATCGTGATCCTGGACCTCGAGCTGTCGGTCGTGTCGATCAACGCCCAGGCCGAGCGGTGGTTGTCCGACATCGCCGACGCCGACTGGCCGACCGACCTCGACCTGCCGTTCCCGATCCTGGCGGCGGCGGCCCAGGTGGCTGGCGGACACGAGGGTGCGGGGCCCATGCCAACCCGGCTGCGGCGGGGCGGCGGTGGTTGGATCACGGTGCACGCGTCGAGGCTCGACGGTCCCGGTGCATCACAGATCGCCGTGGTCCTGGACGAGGCGGGCCCGGCGCAGGTGAGCTCCATGGTCCTGGCCGCGCACGGCCTCACCCCGGCCCAGAGCCGGATCGCGGCGCTGGTGCTGCAGGGCCTGTCGACTCCCGCCATCATGTCCGAGCTCCACATCTCCTCGAACACGCTGCAGGAGCATCTGCACGCGGTCTTCGACAAGTTCGGCATTGGCAGCCGGCGCGAGCTCGTCGCCGCCCTTTCGGGACGCTGACGACCGCCGGCGGCCGCGTCAGGTGATGCCGGAGCGCACGACGTCGAGCAGCAGATCGACCATGACGTCGAGATCGGGCCAGGGCGCGCTCGGCTTGGCCACCATGAGCGAGGTGAGCCCGTGCACCTGGGACCAGACGAGCATGCTCAGCGCCATCACTCCACGGGCCGCCACTTCCGGACGCACCTGGCCGGTGGCGAGCGCCCGTTCGCAGGTCTCGAAGAGCCGACCGAACGCGGACGTGCTGACCAACATGTGCTCGTCGAAGTCCTCGGGGGTGGCGTCGCCGCGGGACATGAACATGATGCGGTAGTGCTCGGGGTGGTCCACGCCGAACTGCACATACACGCGGGCGATGGCGTCGAGGGTCTCGAACGGGTCGTCGCTCACCGCCGTCTCGGTGATCAGGTGGTCGAGCGTGGAGAACGACCGACCGCATACCTCGAACAGCATCTGGTTCTTGTCGGTGAAGTGGCGGTAGATCGACGGTGGGGTCACGCCGACGGCATCGGCGACGGCACGGATGGAGACGGCATCCTCGGACGAGGTCTCGACCAGGATCTGCTCCGCGGCGGAGAGGATCTCCTCCCGCAGGAGGTCGCCCTCTCCCCGCGCGGCACGCTTGCGCGTCGTGGCTGGGGTCACGGCACTGACACAGGTTCGGGCTCTAGGCGGCCATCGGGGCCGACGAGATCGGTCACATGTCCATCATCGCCGCGATCGGGGCCCGAGGTCGACGATCCGACCTGTCCGACGACCAGGCCGTCGTCGAGCTCGACGTGCTCGCTGAAGCCGATGCGGGCGTAGAGGCGGCGCAGCGGAGCCGGCGCCCACCAGTTGGCGTCGCCGGCCAGCCGCATGAACGCCGGCACGAGCGTGCCGCGGATCACGAACGCGTCCATGAGCACGGCCAGAGCCAGTCCGACGCCGAACAGCTTGAGGAACGCGACCTGCGAGGTGGCGAAGGCGATGAAGACCACGGCGATGAGCAGCGCGGCCGCGGTGACGATGCGACCGGTGCGCTCGAGTCCGATCGCGACCGCGTCGACGTTGTCCTGCCCGGCGTCGTGCTCCTCCTTGATGCGCGACAGGAGGAACACCTCGTAGTCCATCGAGAGCCCGAAGGCGATGCAGAACATGAGGATGGGTGTCCCCGAGTCGATCGTCCCGGTCGGCGTGAAGCCGAGCAGGCCCGACAGGTGGCCCTCCTGGAAGATCCACACCATCGCGCCGAAAGTCGCAGTCAGGCTGAGCACGTTCAGGACGAGCGCCTTGATCGGCACGACGACGCTGCCGAACATCAGGAACAGGAGGATGAATGTCGTGGTCGCGATGATGGCCAGGGCGAGCGGCAGCCGCGAGTAGATGGCGGAGTTGGTGTCGACCCGCTGCGCGGCGCTCCCGCCGATCTTGACCTCGAACGGCGCGGGTAGGGCCCGCAGGTCGTGCACGAGTTGCTCGCCGGCGGCCGACTCCGGCTCGACCGAGGGCACCACCGAGAGCCAGGTGGCGCCGGGACCGCCGAAGCGTTGTGTCGCCGGGCCGGGTCCGAGCACCTTCTTGCCGTTGGCGTAGATGCCGGTCCGGGCGTCGACCCGTGCGACGCCGTCGACGCTCGACAGGCGGCGTCGCGTAGCTTGTCGATCGCGGCCGTCTCGGCGGCTCCGGTGCCGGCCGAGGCCGTCGACGCCGCCACCACCGGCAGGGCGTTGGTCTCGCTGCTGACGAACTGCGTGCGCAGGACGTCGCTGACCTGGCGGCTGGAAGCCGAGGTGGGCAGCACCCGGTCGTCGGACTGACCGAGGGCGATGCGGGTGAACGGGCTGCCCAGCACGACGAGCAGGACGATGGCGGCGGTCGCGACCGGGATCGGGCGGCGCATCACGAACATCGCGATGCGATGCCACAGACCCTGCTCTGGCGGCTTGGGGGCCCGGCGGCGGACGGAGAGCGCGTCGACCCTGTCGCCCAGGCCGCCGAGCAGTGCGGGCAGCACCACCACGGAGGCCAGCCCGGCGATGATGCCGACGGCCACGCCGGCATAGGCGAACGAGCGCAGGAAGGCGGTCGGGAACACCAGCAGCACCGACAGCGACACGGCGACGGTGAACGGCGCTGAACGCCACCGTGCGGCCTGCGGCACGGACCGTGCGTTGCACGGCGACGTCGGAGTCGTAGCCGGCGGCGCGCTCCTCACGGAACCGCGAGACCACGAAGAGGCTGTAGTCGATGGCCAGTCCGAGTCCGAGAGCGGTGGTCAAGTTGAGCGCGAAGACCGAGACGTTGGTCACCTCGGTCATCACCTTCAGCACCATGAAGGTGCCCACGATCGAGATGGCGCCGATGACGAGCGGCAGCAACGCGGCGACGAGGCCGCGGAAGATGAACAGCAGCAGCAGCAGCGTGATCGGGCAGCGCGATCATCTCCGCCACCTGGAGGTCGTGCTCAGTGGTGGTGCCGACCTGGCGGAACACCTCGGCCACGCCTCCCACCCGCACCGACAGCGACTCGAACGACCGGGCATAGGCAGGCTGCAGCTGCTTGATGCGCTCGCTCACCTCTTTGTCGGTTCCCGTGATGCGGGCGATGACCAGCGCCTGGTGGGCGTCGCGGCTGCGCAGCGGGGCGGCGCCGCCGAGGCTCCAGTACGACGCGACGTCGGCCACGTCGGCCTCGCCGGCGAGCCGCGCGGTCAAGGCTCGGCCGGCCTCGGCCACCCGGGGTGCGTCCACCGTGGCCGAGCCCGCGTCCGACCAGCAGGACCAGGTTGGGCGAACCGGTGTGGAAGTGGTCGTCGAGCAGGCGCTGGGCCTGCGACGAGTCCGAGGACGGGTTGTCGAACCCTCCCGAGGTCAGGCGGGTGGCGACGTTGCCGCCGTAGACGGCCGCCGCCAGGAAGAGCAGCAACGTGGTGACGAGGATGGCGCGTCGGCGGCGGACGGTGAAGGTGGCGAGGCGAGCGAGCACGGCGGATCCTCCAGTAGCGGCACTAACGTAACGATGGAAACGTAACGGTGCTAACTCAACCTCCGGGCTGCCCTTTTGTCCAGATGACGTCGGTCACGTCCGGGGACCGGACCGGTACGGTGGCGGGATGCGCCGAGCAGATTCGGGGGACCTCGACGCGGTGTCGGCTGCCTTGGCGACCGGGTTCGCCGCCGACCCCGTGTGGGGCTGGGCGGTGCCGGGCCCCGCGGGGCAGGAGACGTTCTGGGCCTTCTGGGCCCGCAACGGGATCGCCCGCGACCTCGTCTGGGTGACGTCGGGAGCCGAGGCGGCGGCAGTGTGGGCGCCCCCCGGTGTGGCCGAGATGGACGACGACGGGGAGGCCGACCTCGAGCGCCTCTGCCACGACCTCCTCGGAGCGGGAGCGTCGCGCCCGCTCGAGGTGCTCGAGCGGCTCGAGGCGGTGCATCCGTCAGAGCCGCACCACTACCTGACCCTGCTGGCCACCCACGACGACCACCGGGGCCGCGGGCTCGGCATGGGGTTGCTGGCCGACTACCTGGCCGGCATCGACGCGACCGGTGAGCCGGCCTACCTCGAGTCCACCAACCCGGCCAACCTGGCGCGCTACGCGAGCGTCGGATTCGAGACACGGGACGAGGTGCACATCGCCGGGGCCGACCAGGTCGTCACGACGATGTGGCGCCCGGGCGCGTCAGATCAGGTGTAGGCCCAGCTGGGCAAGCCGATCTCCTGGGCCAGGTCGACGAGCGCCGCCGCCTCGGGGACCGGATGGCCGGTCACGTGGCTCAGGCCGATCGAGCGACGCAGCGGTGGCGTGAAGTGCGAGAGCCGGGCGCCGCGATCGATGGCGCTGTTGGCCCGCTCGCCGTACCAGAGCACCGCGCCGATGCCGGCCAGCACCCCCTCGAGCCACGACCCCCGTTCGTCGCTCTCGAGGGCCACGACCGGCCGGATGCCGAGGATCTCGAAGAACGCCTCGAACTCGCGGCGCCGGGTGGTGCCGACCGAGGGCAGGATCAACGGCACGCCGTCGAGGTCCGACCATTCGATCTCGTCGGCGAGTCCGGAGTCGGGAGGCGAAAGCAGCACGACCTCGAAGTGGCCGAGGGGCACCACGACCAGGCTGTCAGGGACGGGCAGGTCCGACAGGCCGACCATGGCCTCGCCGGCCAGCACCGCCGATGCGACCTCGTCGCGACCGGGGGCGCGGCGGATCCGTGCCGACGCGCCGGGATGGCGGGCGTAGTACTCGGGAAGGAAGTGACGGGCGAACAGCGGCTCGAGGGTCGGCGTGGTGACGACGACGAGGGTGGTCGGGGCGGCGGCGTGGGCACGGGCCACCGCGAACACCTCGTCGATGTCGGCGACGGCGATGCGGGCGGCGGCCACGATCTCCTCGCCGGTGGGGGTCAGGCGGACCGACCGTCCCGCCGGCTCGAAGATCTGGACCTGCAACTCGGTCTCGAGCGCCTTCATGGCCCTCGACAGGGCCGGTTGGGCGACGTGGAGCTGGCGGGCAGCTGCGGTCATGGTCCCGGTGTCGACCGTCGCAACCAGGTACCGCAGCTGCTGCAGATTCATTCCCGGAGGTTATCGAACGTCCCTCGCATCGGTCTTGGACGAAGGGACCCGCCTGGGGTTTCACTGGAACCCTGGCCGAGGGGGTGCGCCGCCGTGCGCGCCGAATGAGGACGGCTGAGGAGACCCATGAAGTCCATCTGGACCCGTTGCGTCCGCCCGCGTCGCGGAGGAGCCGTCGGGCGGCTCATCCGCGCGTCGGCACTCATGGGCGTCACCGCGCTGGTGGCGAGCGGCTGCCTCTACTTCCCCTACGCCGCGCGCAACATCGCCGTGCAACCGCAGGCGCGCCCGTGGTGGTGCACCTCCGACGTCGGGTCCGACCTCTCGACTGACGACTGCTATGCGCTCTCTGCCGAGCTCGACTTCTCGCTGACCAACGCGGCCTACACCCATCTGCATGCGTCCGACGCCATCGCCGCGGGCGCCACGGGCTCGCCGTACGTCGCCGGCACGGGCGCGGCGTTCGCGGTGAGCGGCCCGCGGTCGTCGTTCAACTCGGGAAGCCCCGACACGTACCTCTATGACGGCACGAGCCCGTCGGCGCGGCTGGTCGGGATGGAGTGGAACGTGACCGGTGCCAGCCCGCCGGCCGGCTTCCCCGGTGACAACGACGTCTGGACCGACTCGGGCGGCGGGGTGTGGACGCTGCACGTGTGGAGCGTCCGACCGTTCGAGAACGAGCCGGACGTGTTCGCGCCGACCCAGCCCTGCCTCGCCGACGGCGGCGCGATCTATGACACGACCGACGCCTGCTACACCGCGTCCCACACCCGTGACCTCCAGATCCTCGTCACCAACGACGACGGTTACAACGCGCCGGGCATCGACGCCGCGGTCCAGGCGCTGCGCACCGTGCCGGGCGTGCAGGTCACCGTGGTTGCGCCGGCGACCAACCAGAGCGGTTCAGGCGACAAGACCACGCCGGGGGGCGTGACCGCCTTCTCGGCGCTGACCCTCAGCGGCTATCCGGCCACGGCGGTGAACGGCTACCCCGCCGATTCGGTCAACTACGCCCTCGACGTGATGGGCCTCAACCCGGATCTCGTCGTCTCCGGGATCAACTTCGGCCAGAACCTCGCCATCGCCGTACCCCTGTCGGGCACGATCGGGGCCGCCCGCATCGGCGCCCGCAAGAGCATCCCCGCGTTGGCCGCGTCCCAGGGCTTCGGCACCACCCCGGACTACCCGAGCGGCGCGGCCGCTGTGCTCGCCTGGCTCAACCAGTTCCGCCTGGGCCAGGCCGGGCCGCCGTACCAGACCGTCGCCAACCTGAACATCCCCACCTGCACCTCGGGCTCGATCCGCGGCACGGTGGTGCTCCCGGCCTCGACCGCGCTCAACGGTCGTCCCTACGACCCGTCCAACTGCAACTCGACCGTCACCAGCTTCGGTGACGACCTCGACGGCTTCCTGAACGGCTACACGACCATCTCCGACGTCGGCACCGGCACCTGATCCGGCACTCGCCGAAACTGGGCACGGAAATGCGTCAATGCGACGCACAAAGATGCCCGGTTTCGGTAGTTCAGGTCAGGGCGTCGACGATGGGTTGCCAGGGTTCGCCGCGTTGGACCGCGATGCCCACGAGCACCGTGGTGATCCGTTCGACGAACGGCTCGGTCCGGCTCGCGGCCTCGGCGGTGAGCTGGCGGAGGTAGGGCAGGTCGTCGGGGCCGCGCTGGGCCAACACGCGCACGTGGTCCGCGGCGACGGGACGACCCAGCTCGGCCGAACGCGACTCTCGGATGGCACCCACGGCTGAGCCGACCGCGCACGACGAGACGAGTGCGAACGCGGCGCGGGCTTCGACGATGGTGAACCCCTGGCGGACGAGCAGCCCGAAGATGGCGTCGACGTTGTCGGCGATCGCATCGGCGCTGATCGCGCCCTCGATGAACTGACCGAGCAGGCCAGGCTCCTCGAGGAAGGCGTCGCGGCTGTGGTTGGCCCACTCGAGGAGCCACACCGACCAGTGCTGGCCGCGGTCGACCGGTGTGGGCCGGCGGGTGGCCGAGTACTCGGCCGCCAGGCGCAGCAGGTCGTCCTTGCCGTCGATGTGGTGGTAGAGCCCGGCCACGCTCACGCCCAGATGGTCGGCCACCGACCTGACCGTGAGATCGGCCATCCCCACCTCGTGGGCGGCCCGGCCGATCATCTCGCGGTCGATCCGGGGCGGTCGGCCGACCTTGCGTCGGGGAGCGGCTTGACGGGTCGGCGTTGGCATGACATTTTGGATATTAGTTCGGAAATTCAGGGGGTGCACGGACACATGCAGGATCTGACCGGAAGGGTGGCCGTCGTCACCGGGGGCGCGGGCGGCATCGGCCTCGCGCTGTGCGAGGAACTGCAGGCCGAGGGCATGCACGTGGTGGTGAGCGACGTGCGGGCCGAGGCCGTCGACGCGGCGGTGGCCGGGCTCGTCGCGAGCGGCCGGTCCCGACCAGCGCGGTCGTCGGCGTCGTCACCGACGTGTCCGACGCCGAGTCGGTCGAGGCCCTCGCCGCGACGACCTTCGACACGTTCGGCGCCTGCCACGTGCTGTGCAACAACGCGGGCGTCGGCGCGCCGTCGTCGACGCCGTGGGAGACGACGGTCAACGACTGGCGCTGGGTGCACGGCGTCAACGTCATGGGCGTGGTGCACGGTGTGCTCGCCTTCGTCCCCCGGATGCTGGCGAGCGGCGAGCCGGGTCATGTGGTCAACACGTCGTCGGGCGACGGCGGGATCTCGCCGATGCCGACCGCGTCGGTGTACGCGGCCAGCAAGGCGGCCGTGACCAGCTACACCGAGTGCCTGGCCAGCCAGCTCGAGTCCGAGGGCACTGCGTTGCGGGCGTCGATCTTCTATCCCTCCGGCGGCTTGCTGAAGACGGGGCTGTGGGAGTCCGAGCGGACACGTCCCCCCGAGCTCGCTCGCGAGCGCCCCCGTTCCACCGAGCCGATGACGGTCGAGAAGCTCGAGGCCATGGCCGATGCCGGTGGCTACAAACTGCCGTGGCAGGACCTCAACGCTCTGGCACGGATCGTGATCGACGGGATCCACGACGAGTCGTTCGTGTTCATGATCGGCCGCGAGTCGATCGGCGACACCCTGCGGGAGCGCGCCGGCGCGCTCGAGAAAGGCGAGCTGCCCACCCATCCCAAGAGCCCACTCGGCTGACCGTGCGAGCGAGATGAGCGAGGTGCACGACATGAGCGATCGCTACCTGTTGATCTCCGCCGACGGGCATGCGGGCCCGCCGGCCGAGCTCTACCGCGACTACCTCGAGGAGCGGTACCGCTCCGCAGTTCGACGAGCACCAGGCCGAGCTGTCCGCCCTGCGCGGCCATCGCGCAGCAGAACACGGAGTTCCGGGAGAAGTGGGAGGCCAAGACCGGCGACGGCGGTCTGCTGGCCGCCTACGACTCCGACGCCCGCAACGAGAAGCTCGACGGAGAAGGTGTCGCCGTCGAGGTGCTCTTCCCGGACGCCGACGTGCTCGGCACCGGACGCGTCGGCGTCGTCGCCGTTCGGCTCGGGGCTGGGGTCGCCCGTCGATGTCGACCCCGAGCTCGTGATGGCCGGTGCGCGCGCCCACAACCGTTGGTTGGCGGACTTCTGCGCCAAGCAGAGCGATCGCCGTGTCGGCGTCGCCGTCGTGCCGATCACCTGCGGGGTCGAGCTGGCCCTGACCGAGATCGAGGCCGTGCACGAGCTCGGACTGCGCGGCGTCATGATCCCGACGAGGTGGATGAACGCGCCGGCGTACCACGAGGAGCGCTACGAGCCCGTGTGGACCCTGCTCGAGGAGCTGGGCATGGTGCTGCACACCCACTCGGGCGCCGGGTCCCGCCGACTACGACATCGGTCCCGGCTTCATGGCGATCTACGCGACCGAGGCGTACTGGTGGGCGGCCCGCCCGCTGTGGGTGCTGCTGTGGTCCGGGCGTGTTCGAGCGCCATCCCGGCCTCAAGTACGTCATCGCCGAGAACGGTGCGTGGTGGCTGCCCGACATCGTGACCAAGATGGACGAGAAGTTCGTGGGCGGCCACAACACCGAGAAGCTCGGCAACGTGTTCCGCGAGAACCTGTCCATGAAGCCGAGCGAGTACATCGACCGCAACTGCTTCCTCGCCGCGTCCACCCCGGGCGTCGAGGACATCGCCCGCCGCCACGAGGTCGGCGTCGGCAACCTGCTGTGGGGGAACGACTTCCCCCATCCCGAAGGCACCTTCCCGTACACGCGGGAGCGGGTCAGGTTGCGGTTCAAGGACCTCCCTCGGGCCGAGTGCGAGCGCATCCTCGGCCTGAACTCGGCCGAGCTCTACGGCATCGACGTCGGCGCGCTGGCGCCCGCTGATCGAGCGCATCGGGCCGTTGGTCGACGACATCCACGGGGACACACCGCTACAGGAGATCGTATGAGCGAGGTCCGAGATCTGGTGGGGGCGCACGCCCCTGACGCGCCCGAAGAGGCCGAGGGGCTCCCGATCGGGCTGCCCATGCCCCGCGACCCGGCGATGGTCACCGACCCGTCGCGGCGGGTCCACGTCACGCGACGGCCCGGTCGGCGCTTCCCGTTCCCGGTGCCGAACGGGTGGTTCGTCGTCGCCCCCAGCGCCGACCTCGACCCGGGCGAGGTGCGAGCGCTCTACTACTTCGGGCGCGACGTCGTGCTCTACCGCACCGCGTCGGGCGAGCCGAGGCTCGTCGACGCCCACTGCGCGCACCTCGGTGCCCACCTCGCGGTCGGCGGGCGGGTCGAGGGCGACTGCATCAAGTGCCCGTTCCACGGCTGGAGCTACGACGGCGCGTCGGGCGCGTGCGTCGACGATCCCCTACGGCGGCGGCACCCGCATCCCGAGCCGGGCCCGCGTGCGGGCCTACCCGACGATCGAGCGCAACCAGATGATCTGGGCGTGGTACCACGCCGAGGAGGGCGAGCCGTTCTACGACGTGCCCGAGGTGGCCGAGTTCGCCGATCCCGAGTGGTCGCCGATCGAGGTCCGCGAGTTCGAGATCGCCGTCGCCGCCCAGGACATGGCCGAGAACAACGTCGACTACTCCCACTTCAAGTTCGTGCACGGCACCGACGGCATCCCCGAGGACGAGTTCTTCGTCGACGGCACCTACAAGCGAGCGGTCGGCATGGACGGCAACTTCGTGCGCGAGGGGTACGGGCTGGGCCTCGGCGTCCTGCGGGTGAAGGGCTACGTGACCTTCCTGTCGTCGACCACGCCCATCGACGAGGAGCACGTCCACGTGCGGTGGGTGTTCACCGCGCCGCTGGCCACCGGCGAGGGCGCGGCCACCAGTGCGGCCGACTCGTTCTGCGCGGGTGTGAGCCAGGACATCCCCATCTGGGAGAACAAGGTGTACCGGGATCGTCCGGTGCTGACGAAGTCGGAGCGACCGATCCTCGAGCACCGCAAGTGGGCCGAGCAGTTCTACTGCTCCTACGAGGAGGACCACAGCTTCGCCGCCGCCGATCAGGCCGAGCAGGACGCATGAGCCAGAACCGTTGGGTCACCGAGCCGTCGGCGTCGGGCGGGGGTGACAGCGGTTTCCATCCGACGCTGCCATCGCTCGAGGTCGTGTACCGCACCGACCCGGCCGTGCTGGCCGCGGTGCTGCCGCCTCCGCTCGAGCCCCCCGACGAGCCTCGGGTGCACGCTCGGGTGACCGAGATCCACCTCGAGTTCGGCGACTTCACCTACCAGGAGCGCGTGGGCTACTTCGCCGTCGACGCCGTGTACGACGGCCAGCTCGGCGAGTACCCGATGCTCATGCCCATCGACCTCGAGCCGGCCGTGGCCATCAGCCGTGAGAAGTTCGGTGAGCCGAAGAAGCTGGCCACCATCGAGTTCGGCCGCGAGGGCGACCACGTCGAGGCCAGCATCACGCGCCAGGACGTGACCTTCCTCGAGATCGTCGGCGATGTGGTCGAGACGCTGCCGACGCCCGAGCCGTACCCGGCCGTGCAGTGGTGGTTCAAGTTCATGCCCGCCACCGTCGGGACCGGCTTCGACGCCGGGCCGTTCCTGATCCGGGTCGACCAGGTGCGCAGCCCCGAGTCGATGGAGCGGGTCGAGGGCAAGCTCGTGCTGCGCGACCTGCCGAGCTGCCCGGTGGTCGACCTGCCGATCGTCGAGACCGAGTCCGTGCTCTGGACCGTCCGCAAGTCCACCCACGAGCCCACCCTGATCGGCCTGGTCGACGCCGACGCGTTCGAGCCGTACTCCCACGCCCGCTACGACTCCATGCGCTGACGCCAGACTCCTCCTGACCCGCAAACTGGGCATCTGCGTACACGGAAACCGTGTACGCAGATGCCCAGTTTCGGGGGTGGGGTTAGCGTGGGGGCGTGACTGACACCGCGTTGCCCACCGACTTCGAGGTCCGTCCGGTGACCACCGTGATCGGGGCCGAGGTGCATGGCGTCGATCTGGCCGCGCCGCTCGACGCGGCGGTGGTGGCCGAGATCGACCGGGCGCTCGTGCAGTGGAAGGTGCTCTTCTTCCGCGACCAGCGCATCACCCAGGACCAGCAGGTGGCGTTCGCCCGCAACTTCGGCGAGCTCACGCCGGCGCACCCGGTGCACGCGCCCCTCGAGGGCCATCCCGAGATCTACTCGGTCGAGGCCAAGCAGCTGAAGGTGTCACAGGCACAGGTGACCGAGCGGCCGACGTACGCGTCGCCCCGCTCGACCCAGACGGGATGGCACACCGACATCACGTTCGTGCCCAACCCCGCGCTCGGGTCGATCCTGCGTGGCGTCGTCATTCCGACCCACGGTGGCGACACGATGTGGTCGAACCTGGTGGCCGCCTACGAGGACCTCGGCGCGCCGATCCGCGAGCTGATCGACGGATCTGCAGGCGGTGCACCGCTGGCACGACTACGACGGCCTGCCCGCGCGCGCCGACCTCGACGAAAGCGCGCCGCCGCCCTCGGCCGTGCACCCCGTCGTGCGCGTCCACCCCGTGAGCGGTGAGCGGGCGCTGTTCGTCGAATCCGACCTTCACCCGCTACCTCATCGGGCTCAACGACCGCGAGAACCGGGCCATCCTCGACCTGCTCTATGCGCAGATGGCGCGGCCCGAGTTCACGGTCAGGTTCCGCTGGGAGCCGGACAGCCTGGTCTTCTGGGACAACCGCGCCACCGCCCACGTCGGGCCGATCGACCTCGGGCGCGAGCCGCTCGACCGCGTCGTGCAGCGGGTGACGCTGGTGGGGGACATCCCGGTCGGTCCCGACGGCTTCCGCTCCCACGCGCTGACCGGCGACCTCTTCCGCTGAGCTGGTGGGACGTCCGCGGCCGGCCGCGCGGGCGCTGGGGATCGCGATCGTCGGCGCGCTCGTGGCCGTGGGCTGCTCGATATCGCACCCGGCGCGGTGTCAGTGCCACCCGGTGCGCCGGCCCACCTGACCGTCGACGGCCTCGCCGTGCCCGTGGGCATCGACGATGCCGCGCCCCGGTTCTCCTGGTGGATGCAGGACTGGCTGCCCGACTCGATGCAGACGGCCTACGAGATCGTCGTGCGCCACGGCTCGACCATCGTGTGGGACAGCGGACGGGTGCGCAGCACGACGCGAGTCCGACGTCGAGTACGGCGGTCCGCGCCTGGCCCCCGACGACCGCTTCAACTGGACGGTGCGCGACCTGGGACGCGCAGCGGGCGCGCCGGCCCGGCCTCGCGCGCCGGCGACCTTCGACACCGGCCTCGGCGTCCGCGACTGGCGCGCCCAGTGGATCCGCCGCGCGCGACAGACGCCGCTCGACGCCACCGACGAGTACACCTACGCCCGCAAGGACTTCCGCATCGGCGCCTCGCCGATCGTGCGGGCGATGGCGTACGTGTCGGCCGGGCAGCAGTACCAGCTCCACCTCGACGGGGAGGTGGTCGGCGCTCGGGTCAGCCCTTCAGCTACCCCGATTCGCAGTACTACCAGGCCACCGACGTGACCCACGACCTGCGCGCCGGCGCCGTCAACGCGGTCGGGCTGCTCTACCACTGGTACGGAGTCGGCAAGGGCCGGCCCGACGAGCCGGCCGCGGCGATCGCGCAGATCTCCGTGTGGCACGCCGATGGCAGCCGCGAGCTGCTCGCCACCGACTCGAGCTGGAAGGTCGCACGCGCCCCGTGGCTCGCCAGCCGGCAGCGGAACCTCCAAGGCGACCCGGTCGACGTCACCGAGAACATCGACGGCGAGCACGAGCCGGTGGGCTGGGACCAGCCCGGTTTCGACGCCCGCTCCTGGCCGCGGCGCCACCGCGCTCGGCCGGCCACCGGTCGCGCCCTGGACGAGCCTCACCAGCGCCCACCCACCGATCGTGTCGCAGCCCGTGTCGGCGCGATCGCTGCGCCGCCTGGTCGACGGCAGCTACGTCGCCGACCTCGGGGCGATCGTACGCCGGCCGTCCCCACGGTGCGGTTCGAGCACGGCGTCGCCGGCCGCCGGATCACCATGCACGCGGGCTATGCGCTCGATCCGGACGGGTCGGTCTCCACGACCCACGACGTGCAGGCCACCGACATGAGCTACTCGTACATCGAGCGCGCCGGCGCCCAGACGTTCCGTCCCTTCGACTACCTCGGCTTCCGCTACCTGCAGATCGATGCACCGGGCGAGACGCTGACCGCCGAGCGACGTCGTAGCTCTGGCCCGCCACGCGCAGATGCCCGACGTGGCGGCGGCGACCTTCACGTCGTCCGATCCGTCACTCGACGCGGTCTGGGCCGTGGCCGCGCACTCCGCGATGTTCACCGCCCAGGAGCAGTTCATCGACACGCCGACGCGTGAGAAGGGGCCGTTCCTGCGCGACGGCTTCAACGAGTCGGAGGCCGACATGGACGCGTTCGGCGAGCAGGCGCTCACCCGTCGCGCCCTGCTCGAGTTCGCCGCGTCCCAGGCCCGCTACTGGCCCGACGGTCGCCTGAACGCGATCTATCCGAGCGGCGAGGGCGCAGCGGGACATCCCCGACTTCACCGAGATCTACCCCGAATGGGTGTGGCGCTACGAGCAGGCCACCGGCGACCGCTCGCTGCTCGCGGCCGTGTATCCAGTGCTGCGCAACATCGGGGACTACCTGGCGCGCGCCGAGAACCCGTCGACCGGGCTGCTCACGAACCTGCCGGGCGGGGGCGACGGCGACTACGAGTACGGCATCGTCGACTGGCCCATGCCGATGCGCTACGGCTACGACATGAAGACAACGGCGCGCACGACGGTCAACGCCTTGGCGCTGGGTGCGTTCGGGTTCATCGCCGCGCTCGGCGCCGAGCTCGGGCTACCGGCAGAGCGCGACGACCCGCAGCCAGCACCGGGCCGACGCGCTCCGCACGGCGATGGAGACGCACCTCATCCGCCGCGACGGGCTCGTCGTCGACGGCCTCGAGGCCGACGGCCGGCAGAGCCCGAACGCATCCGAGCACGCCAACGCCGAGGCGCTCGACTACGGCGTCGTCCCACCGTCCCGCGTGGCCGGCGTGGCCGCCTACCTGAGCCGGCTGGGCGTCCAGATGGGACCGATGACCGGCCAGCAGCTGCTCGACGCGCTCGACAAGGCGCACCGCGACTCCGACCTCGTCCGGCTCGTCACCGACGCGCACGGACCGGGGTGGGGCAACGTGCTGGCGCAGGGCGGCACGTTCCTGTGGGAGACCTGGGCACCCTCGGATGCCGACGGCGACAGCCTGTCGCACGGGTGGGGGTCGAGCGTCCTGGCGTCGATCGAGGCGGACATCGTCGGGCTGAGCTTCACCGCGCCGGGCGCCCGGCAGATCCTGCTCCGCCCGCCGGCGGCCGGTGCCGGTCTGACCTCCGTGCGGGCGACGCTGCCGACCGCGGCCGGTCCCTTGACGGTCAGCTGGCGGTTCTCCGATGCCGGGCGACAGGCCCGACTCGACGTCGTCGTCCCCGCCGACGTGGAAGTGCAGATCGTGATGCCGGACGGGACCGAGCGCCACGTCGGCTCGGGCAGCCACCACCTCACGGTCTGATCGGCGTCGCCCGGGCGAGGGTCAGAGCGGATCGACCGGCGGCAGGTTGGCCAGGCTGCGCTCGACGACCCGTAGCTCGGCCGTCGGCCGTCCGTCCGGTTCGTCGGCCAGCCCGCAGGCCACCAGCAGGTGAGGCCCGAAGAGCCGCCACCCCCACTCGAGCACGTAGAACTGGCAGACGCGGTAGCGGGCGGTGCGCTCGTCGACGCCGAGGTCCATGCCGAACTTCACCAGCCGGTCGAGCATCGGGAACTGGGACTGCAGCTCGGCCGGGTTGAAGCCGTCGAGCAACGAGCGGGCCACGATGTCGGTGAACTGACCGATCAGGCCGATCAGGTGCGGGTCGATCGTGGCGGGCTGGGCGGGTTGGTCGACGGGCAGGGTCGGCGCCTCGCCCTCGATGCGGGCCGCGAGCTCGTCGAGCACCGACCCGAGCAGGTCGCTCACGGTCGGCCAGCGGGCGGCGACGACCTCGGTGGACACGCCGGCTTCGCGGGCGACCCACTTGAGCGTGGTGCGGGCGGGACCTTCGAGCGCGAGAACGCGAGTGGCGGCCGCGAGCACCCGTTCGACGGTTGCGTCGTCGAGCTCGCCGATGTCGATGGCGTCAGAAGGACGAGGGTCTTCCTCGATGTCCACCGTGCGTGCCTCCGTCCGTAGCGCCCGCCCAGTCTACTGGCTGCACACGCCACCGCTGCCGGTTCCCGACCCGAATCGCGGCTCGGCTCAACCCGGTGGGGGTACGACCCGACACGCCCCGGGGGCACGAACGATCCATGGTTCCGGGGACGGTCCCGCCGGCAGCCGGAGCTCCACGGTGCGCCCTCGTGCGATGGTGCCGACGCGGGTCCAATTGCGGTCGAAACGACGGAGGTCGATCTCGACAGGATCGGTTGGAACGCGAAGGCGCACGATGGACCCGCCCCCGAGTGGGATCGACGCGGGCAAGGGGACGCAGCGGGCGAGCGGGTCGTCGGGCACCGTGCGCAGGCCGGTCGGGACGAGCGACAGGATCCCGGCATCCGGGTCGGCCGGTCGTGTGCCCGCGGGTGCACCAAGCTCGCTCACGAGGCGGCGGTAGCGCCCGGTCGACAGCGTCGGGTTGTCACCTGGACCGAGCCCGATGTGGGCGGAGTCGGGCACCGCGCCCGGGCCGAGGTTGGCCTGGATCATGTTGGCCCGGAGGCGGTTGCTGTTGACCGTCATCTCGCGTGCATTGTGGGTGATCCCGGTGTGGTTCACCGTAACGACGAGCAGCGAGCAGACGAGGGCCAGCGCGGTCGCCCCACGACCGCGGAGTCGGTCGGCGAGCCGCACAGGACGGCCGCTCGGCAGGAAGGCGAGCACCACGAGAGCAGAGCCCAGGTACTGGTAGCGGAACACGGTCGGGGAGGCGAACCGCCACGCGAGTACGCCAGCCCGACCCACCACACGACGAGCGCGGCCGACCAGGCCAGTTGATGATCGGCCGACCGCAGTCCGGCCACCACGGAGCCGAGCGGCCGACCGCGGACCGAACGCGCCCCCCTCACCATCGCCCACGCGAGGCTGGCGACGAAGAGCACGATGAGCATCCCGCCCAACACTCGGTTGCCACCCACCAGCCCGTCGAACGAGCGGATGATGCCGTTGACCACGAGGTCGCGGGACTGGGCGGCCGTCCGGTGCGCGGCGTCGCGCGGCGAGCGCGCCACCGTCGCCCACCAGAGCGTCCACGCCAGCACGGGCACCGCCACGGCCAGCCACCGGCGCCACGGGGCGCCGCCGATGGCGAGGTAGACGAGGCAACCGACGCACGCGGCGACCCCCACCCCCGATGCACCGAGCGAGACGCACAACGCGATCGCGAGGAGCAGGTCCTGCGACGGCCGTTGCCGGGTCAGGATCCAGGCGCAGCCGATCGCGGCGGTGACGCCGATGTAGTGGTCGAACGCGGACGGGTACAGCACCATGTGCGGGTACCAGAGGAACGTCGCGCCCACCACGAGCGCGACCGCGGCGGAGATGCGGGACCGGACGGTGAGGAACAGCGCGACGGCGACCGAGGTCTCGCAGACGATGCCGACCAGGCGCAGCGGCAGGGTGGTGTGGAACCCGAACACCGCCAACAGCACCCGGTAGATGGCGATCGGCACGATCGCGAGGGACATGTTGTAGGGCCGGAAGTAGTCGGTGAGCGAGTGGCCGCGTTCCGCGAAGAGCCAGTCGTCGGTCGAGAAGACGTAGCCCCTGGTCTTCAGGACGTAGGCCACGACCGTGACGACCAGCAGGCCGGCGAAGGCGATCTCGGCCACCCCGACCCGGCGCCGCGCCGCGCCGTGGGCCGCCCCGCCGCCCGGGTCAGGCGGCGACTCCAGGGAGGTTTCCACCGGGGACCGACCCTAGTCGGGGCCCCTGGCCATGGATCCGCGCCAGGGCCGCTACCCTCGACGGCACGGTTCCGACCCCGGCCACCGGCGGCCGGGGCGTTCGACAAGGAGACCCATGGAGCATCCCCCGACGTTGCCTCCGGCGCTGATGGCCAGCCCGGCGAGCACGATCGACCCCACCCAGAACATGTTCCAGCTCCTGCTCAAGGAGCGGATCGTGTTCCTCGGCTCCGAGGTCAACGACCAGGTCGCCAACTACCTCACCGCCCAGATGCTCTACCTCGAGGGCGAAGACCCGACAAGGACATCTGGCTCTACATCAACTCGCCGGGCGGCTCGGTCACCGCCGGCATGGCGATCTACGACACCATGCAGTTCATCCAGCCCGACGTGGCCACCATCTGCATGGGCCTGGGCGCGTCGATGGGTCAGTTCCTGCTGTGCGCCGGCGCCCCGGGCAAGCGCTTCTCGCTGCCGCACGCGCGGATCCTGATGCACCAGCCCCTCGGTGGCATCCAGGGCCAGGCGTCCGACATCGCCATCCAGGCCGAGCAGATGATCTACACCAAGCGGCTCATGGCCGAGAAGATCGCCGAGCACACCGGCCAGACGGTCGAGCAGATCGAGCAGGACTCCGAGCGCGACCGGTGGTTCACCGCCGAGCAGGCCAAGGAGTACGGCCTCATCGACCACGTCATCGTCAAGCGGGGCGAGATCCTCTAGCGGCTGAGGGCGACGCCGCAGTTCGCCTGCACCCACGTCACGATCTGGCGCCCGGCCGCCTCGACCCCGGGTATCTGGGGTTCCTGGCGGCGGACGGCGGCGGCCAGGGCGGCCTCGGTCCCACCACCTTTGCGCAGCGCGGCGGTCAGGCCGTCGGCGTAGGTCGCCAGCACGCGGGTCGGCGACTCGATGTCGACGGGCGCGAGTCCGATCGGCCCGATCGAGGCCTGAGACGGCGCGCTCGATCTGGTCGGCGTCGCCGGTCGCCAGCACCCGGCTGAGATTCTTCGACGTCGCCATCTGCGCGCAGTAGGCCGGTATCGAGCGGGTCACCCGCTGGTGCCGGGTGACCAGCACGACCGCCGCGACGACCAGCACGAGCGCGACGGCCCCGGTGAGCGCGCGCATGCGCAGCTGCCGGTGTGCGTCCTCGATCTCCTCGGGTGCGGCCTCGACACGCGCCACTGCGAGCTCCTGTCCACGCCCGCGGCCACGACGGCGTGAGTATGTCGGACCGCGGGCAGGGGGACGCGGACCCCGGGCCGCGAGCGCTCAGCGAGCGGCGGTCGCGACTGCCCGGAGCTCGTCCACGGCATGGTCGAGGCCCTCGGGATCGGCGAACAGTGCGGAGCCGGCCACCAACACGTTGGCGCCGGACGCGACGGCACCGGACACCGTCGAGGTGGAGATGCCGCCGTCGACCTCGATGTCGACGTCGACCTGGCGTTCGCCGATGCAGGCGGCGGAGCTCCGCGATCTTCGGCTCCATCGAGGCGAGGTAGCGCTGGCCGCCGAAGCCGGGGTTCACGGTCATGACGAGGACCATGTCGACGAGGTCGAGCACGTGGGCGACCTGGTCGAGCGGGGTGGCCGGGTTGAGGGCGACGGCGGCCTTGGCGCCGAGCTCGGCGATCGCGCCGAGCACCCGGTGGAGGTGGACGCACGCCTCGGCGTGCACGATGAGCCGCTCGCAACCGGCCTCGACGTACAGATGGGCGAGGCGATCGGGCTCCTCGACCATGAGGTGGGCCTCGAACGGGATGCTCAGCAGCGGTCGCACCGAGGCGATGACGTCGGGACCGAAGGTGAGGTTGGGCACGAACCGCCCGTCCATCACGTCGAACTGCATGCGATCGACGCCGGCCTTCTCGAGGGCCATGCAGGCGTCGCCGAAATGGGCGAAGTCGACCGGCAGGACCGAAGGGGCGATCTCGATCGGGCGGGGCGCGTCCACCGATCGACCCTACCGCGGCCACGTACGATCGGCGCGGTGGCCATCACTCCCGCAGCTCCCGATCGGGGCACCGACCCTGCCGACCTTGACCGGCGCGGAGCCCGAGCTCGAGCTCGACATCGAGCAGCTCGTAGCCGGCGGCGAGGGACTGGCGCGACCGACCGGCCGGCGGGTCGTGTTCGTCGCGCGGCGCGCTGCCGGGAGAACACGTACGTGCCCGCGTGGTCGAGCGGCATCGGGGGTTCGAACGGGCGGAGCTCGTCGAGGTCGTGACGAGATCATCCGGTCGGGTCGAGCCGCCGTGTCCCGCCGTCGAGCGGGGCTGCGGCGGCTGCGATCTCCAGCACGCCGCGCCCGCGGCGCAACCGGCGATGAAGGCAGCCGCGGTGACCGATGCCCTGCGCCGCCTGGGGCACATCGACGATCCGACGCTCGTCGTCGGGGCGCCGCTGCCGGACGAGGGCTTCCGCACCACCGTCCGCGCCGCCGTCGATCACGGCCGAGCGGGCTTCCGGCGCCATCACTCCCACGACGTGGTCACCGCCGACCACTGCCTCGTGGCCCACCCGTTGGTCGACGAGCTCATCGCCGACGGTCGTTTCGGTGACGCCCGCGAAGTGACGCTGCGGGTCGGCGCGGCCACGGGTGAGCGGATGGCGATCGTGGTCCCCGCGGCAGTCGACGTGACGCTGCCCGACGACGTGATCGTCGTCGGTGCGGACGAGCTCCACTCCGGCCGCCGGGCCTGGATCCACGAGGACGTCTGCGGTCGGCGCTGGAGGATCTCGGCCCAGTCGTTCTTCCAGACTCGACCCGACGGCGCGGCCGCGTTGGCGGCTGCCGTCGGGCGGGCGGCCGGACACGACCTCGAGGGCGCGCGCGTGGTCGATGCGTATGCCGGCGTAGGTCTGCTGGCGGCGGCCGCGTCGGCGGGTGGGGCAACGTCGGTGTTGGCGGTCGAGCGGTCGACGTCGTCGGTGGCCGACGCGCGCGTGAACCTCGCCGACCTCGACGTCCGCATCGTGCGGACCGCCGTCGAGCGATGGCGGCCGTCGGCCGCCGACGTCGTCATCGCCGATCCGGCCCGCGCCGGTCTGGGCGCGAAGGCCGTCGACGTCCTGGTCGCCACCCGTGCCCGGGTGGTGGTGCTGGTCAGCTGCGACGCCGCCTCGTTGGGCAGGGATGCGGCGCTGCTCGCCGCCCACGGCCTGCACCTCGAGCAGGCCGAGCTGGTGGATCTGTTCCCTCACTCCCACCACGTCGAGGTGGTGGCCCGGTTCGCCCGGTGAGGTCCCTCCAACGCTGGTCCCGGGCCGGGCGATCCAAGACCGGACCCCGCTCCGAACACCAGCCGACATGTCCCGGGAACCTCTGCACGACGTCTCGGACGCCGTGCTCGTCATCGGCGTCAGCCGCTACCAGGAAGAGGCGTTGGCCGAGGCCTATCGCCGTCACGCGGGCGCCGTGTACGGGCTGGCCCGCCGCCTGCTGGCCAACACCGGCCATGGCCGAGGAGGTCGTGCAGGAGGTCTTCCTGCGGCTCTGGAACCAGCCGGACCGCTTCGACCCCGAGCGCGGGTCGCTGCGCTCGTACCTGCTGGCGCAGTGCCACGGACGATCCGTGGACCTGTTGCGGTCCGAGTCGTCCCGGCGCAACCGGGAGGAGCGCGACAGCCGTCGCACGGCCGAGGCGGGCTACGACCTCGAGCACGAGGTGCTCGACTTGAGCGTCGCCGACGGCGTGCGCACCGCCATGGCCCGGCTCGCCGACGGAGAACGCCAGGCCATCGAGCTCGCCTACCTCGGGGGGCACACCTATCGGGAGGTCGCGACGCTGCTGGGCGAGCCGGAGGGCACGGTCAAGAGCCGGATCCGGTCCGGCTTGAAGAAGCTGCGGGTCGAGTTGATCGAAGCCGGGATCGCGACGCCATGACCGAACCGACCGAACCGCGCGACGTGGCCGATCTCGAGGCGCTCATCGGCGCGTACGCGCTCGACGCCGTCGATCCGGCCGAGCGCATCGCCATCGAGGCGCACCTCGCCGAGTGCCCGCGCTGTCGAGCCGAGCTGGCCGAGCACCTCGAGACGGCCACCTTCCTGGCCCACGGTGGGGCCCCCGCGCCCGAGGGGCTGTGGACCCGGATCGCCAGCTCGCTCGAGGAGTCCCCACCCGCGCTCCGGCTCGGGGTGGTCGAGGGCGACGTCGTCCGTCCGACGCCATCCGGTGGCGCGGCGTCGCGTCGAGCCGGACGGGGCCGGGCCCTCGCCCGCACCGCGCTCGCCGTGGCTGCGGCCCTCGTGATCGCGGCGATGGCGGTGCAGCTCGTGCGCCAGGGGAACCAGATCGACGATCTGCACTCGCACCAAGCCGCCGAAGGCCTGACGCACGCGGCGATGCAGGCGTTGGCCGATCCGGCCAGCCAGAAGGTGGACCTGACGTCGCCGACCGGCGCCAAGATGAGCGCGACGGCCGTGATCTCCCCGGACGGAACGGGCTACCTCGTCCCCAGCGACCTTCCGAAGCTGGCCGCCGACCGGACCTACCAGCTGTGGGCGGTCATGCCGGGCCACGTGATCTCACTCGGCCTGCTCGGCTCGAATCCGACCATCACCGCCTTCCCCGGCAACGGGGCGATCAAGGGACTGGCGGTCACCGACGAGGTGGCCGGCGGCGTGCCCGCGTCGTCCAACCAGCCCGTCCTCGTCGGCAACGCCTGACCGAACCTCGCAACTTGGGCATCTGTACACGTCGTTCTGACGCATTCTCATGCCCAGTTTGCGGGCGAGAACTGGCTAGCCGGTGACGGCCTTGAGGTCGGCCTCCAGCGCGGAGAGGTCGAACCCGCTCGGCGCGGCCAGCCCGCCGGCCGGACCCTGCTCGAGGAAATCCTCGCTCAGCACGGCGTAGGCCTCGTCGCAGTAGGTGTCCCAGAAACCCCACGTCATCCGCTTCGGCGCACCCCAGGTGATGACCGTCGGACCCTGGCGGTCGTAGGCCACCACGGGCACCGCGTGGCCGCCCCACGAACCCGGTTGGCCGTCGCCCACCGCGCCGCCCGGTGGCACCGACCAGACGTCCTGGCTCTGGGCCGACACGGGCAGCGTCACGCCGATGTAGCAGCCCCCGAACAGATCGACCGCGTCCATGACGTGGCCACGGTTGCCCGGCTCGAGTGCGGCGTACGCCATGATCTTGTGCCCGGCGATGCCGGTCTTGCGCCAGTAGTTCAGGACGTCGGTCTCGACCGCGCCGGTGTCGTTGGCGCCGGTCTTCGGGTCGTAGCCCGTGATGGCGGAGTACGCCGCGAGGATGTCGTCGTCCGCCGGGGTCGTCTCCGCGCCGACGTTGGCGGTCCACTCCATGACCAGGTGCCCGGCCGCGGCGCAGGTGCAGTCGCCGATCGTGTCGTTGTGCATCATCCCCCAGGGGACGGTGACCGCAGTCGAGTAGTCGACCGAAGGTGGCGGCGTCGGCAGGTCGGCGGCATGCAGGTAGGTCGCGAACTGGAGCGTCCTCGGATCGTGGCGTGGAGTCTGCTTGCCGAGCTTCATCCCGGAGTGATCGACCATGGTGGGTTGTCCCCTCTCGAACGGGTCTCTTCCCGGGAGAGAGACCTGCCGCGCTGGCGGGATACGTCGGCCCGTGTCCCTCAGTCGAGGTGGAGTTGGGCGACGCGTTCGAGGGCGAGGTCGAACTCACCCCGGTAGTACGGGTCCGCGAACGTGGCGACGCCGCCGCGACCGGCAAGGAGACGCGACAGGGGGCCCGCCGCCAGGCGGGCCCCCTCCGCGCGACCGGCCGACCAGCGAGCCACGGGCGGGCGTCCGGCACCCGCGGCTCGGCGGGCGGCCTAGTCCCCGCCGCGGCCGATGGCGAGGTTCGTCTCGCGAATGGCTTCCTGGATGGCGTCGTGGTCGTCCTCGCTCAGGCCGGTGGCGCTGAGCAGGAAGGACTCGAACAGCCGCCAGCCCAGTCCCAGGGCGAGGATCTGCAGGGCGCGCACCCGGGCGACGCGATCGTCGACCGAGGCGTGCTCGTGGATGGCACCGAGGATCACGTCGACCACCGGCGACTGCGTCTTGTACTGCGAGATGTCGTAGCCCTCGAGCGTGAGGTGGGCGATGATCCGCTGGTGCGTGTGCACGAGCCGCTCGCTGCCCGGGCTGAGCGGCGGCCCCGTCACCGCGTCGGGCCCTTCCTCGAGCTCGTAGGCGAACTTGGCGAACACGGCCCGGAGCAGATCCTCCTTCGAGCCGATGTAGCGGTGCACGAGCCCGGGGTTGACGCCCGCCTCGAACGCCACCTGACGCAACGAGACCGCGCCGTAGCCCTGGTTGGCGAACATCTCGGTCGCCACCTCGACGACGGCGCGGATCACCTCCTGGGGACCGTGCGGCGCCCGCGCGTCCTTCGGTGGCCGTCCGCGCCGCGGTCGTTCGGGCGCCCGCGCCGCCGTCGCGCTGCGCTCGGGCGCCCACGGATCGGCGAGCTGCGTGCGCGGACGGACCAGCGTGCCGGCGAACTCGACGTGGTCGGTCGCGGTCGGGTGGTCGTCGGAGAAGTCGTTCATACCGGTGCCTCCATCGGGGGGTCGCGTCGGAAGTGCGGTGCAGTGCGGGCGATAGGTCGCCGACGGGAGGTGCCGTCGGCCAGGCTCACTGCAGCGTGATCGAGAGCGCCACCGCGATGAGCTGATCGGTGGTGAGCGTCGCGCCGTTCATGGACAAGGTGACCGTGGGCGAGAGCTGGATCTGCAGGTAGCTGACGGTCGTCTCCGCCGGGGTGCCGGCGCCGTTGGTGACCGTCGTGGCCCGCGCCTGGCGGGACCCGACCTCGACCGCCGGCCAGCTCTCGACCTGCTTGGCGATGGCCGTCGTGTCGGCCACCGAGGCGGTCGCCACGCGGATCACCAGCTGGTTGGCGCTGTTGCCCAGGTGGTGGGTCGGCACGATCGTCGAGTCGTAGATGAGCTCGACGACGTGCTGGCCGGGCGGGGGTGCCGGCGGGGCCTCGGTGCTGACCACGAACAATGGCGGCAACGCGCCGACGACGATCGCGGTCACCGATGGCGGCTCGCAGGTGTCCGCGATGGCGCAGCCGGGGACGGCCGTGGTCGTGGAGCCGTCGGCCGTGCGCAGCCGTTTGTCCGAGTGGCGAGGGGCCAACGTGACCAGCCCCGCCAGCACCACCAGAGCCACGGTCGCCAGCGCGACGGCGATGCGGCGATCTCGCCGGCGCCGGGCGATGCGCCCCGATCGCTCGAGGATGGCCGCACCCGGGTCGGCCATCGGACGGACCGCCTGGGCCCGGGCGTCGAACCGTTCCCGCAGCAGGAGGTCGATGTCGTCGTAGGTGGTCATGGCTCGATCTGTCCTCGTAGGCGCTGGGTGCCCCGGTGCAGCAACGTCTTGACGGTTCCGGCTGGGCAGTGCATCGCCTCGGCGATCTCCCGCTCGGAGAGGCCCTCGTAGTGACGGAGCACCAGGGCGATGCGCTCTCGCGCGGGGAGACGCGCCAGTGCGTCTCCGAGGTAGTCGGGCTCGGGTGAGGGGCCCGGCGGGCGACTCCGGCGCAGGAACGTGCGCTCGACCCGTCGTCGACGCAGCACGTCGCGACACGCGTTGACGACCGAGCGCCGGACGTAGCTGGCCGGATCATCGACGCGGTCCCACCGGAGGTGCAGTCGAGCGAAGCACTCCTGGACGACCTCCTCGGCGACCTGGTCGTCGTCGAGCACGACCACGGCCAGCCGCACGAGCGAGGCATAGCGATCGCGGTAGAGCTCGGTGAACGCGAGGTCGGGTTGTGGGGACGGGGACATGTCAGGAACAGCCCGCTCCCTCGGGGGCGCGCGGTCCCTCACAACCGACAAGACGACGGACCCACGCGATCGGTTTCAACCTTTTCCCGATCCCTTTTTGTTAGTCACGCGTGCACATTTCACCGTGCGATCGCGCCCTTGACATCGCCTCATCCGATGTTACCGTCAGCCCACAATTCCCGGCCGGACGCCCGATCCACGACCCCGTCGGCGCCCGAGTGCGGTGGATCAGAGAGGGGCAACGGGCGTGGAGCATCGCCGTTGGGGAGCGCAGTCCGCCGTCCGTCGAGCCAGGTCGTCAGCTGTCGTCGCGGCGCTCGTCCTACTCGTCATCGGTTGCACCGCCGGCTGTTCGTCGACCGCGGCCACGCCACGATCGGCCCGCCTCATGTCGGCGGTGTCGCCGACACCACCCGGATGCGTCGTCGCCGCCACCTGCGCGCCGCGCGGCAGCCGGCGGCGTGGCGCTCATGGCCCTGCCGTCGGGCTTCAACCTCGGCGGGACCACGAGAAGTGACCAGCTCGACGCCGACGACCTCATGTACGTTCGCAGCTGGCGCGTCTCGAAGCCCACGTTCCTCAACCCCGGCGGCGAACCGATGGGCGCCTCGATCACCGTGCAGGTGACGAACCACCCCTCCGAGGACGTGGCCACGGCGCTCGGTCTCGACGCCAACCCGCGGCCACCGTCGCCCATGAAGGTCGGCCCGCGGTCCGCGTACGCGAGCACCTGGACCATCTCGACGGTCGGGCTCGACGGCACGACGCCGGTGGATGTCCAGGCGGTGTCGATCTACATCGCGCTGTCCGACACCGTGCGGGTGCAGGTCAACACCGTCGGCCTCGACATCGACGTGGCCCAGCTCGTGGCCGGAGCGGTGGTCGTGCAGTGAGGTGGGCCCGGGGGGTGCGCGGCGTGGCTGCAGCCGCCGGCGGCCTGGCCGTCCTCGGCGCGGCGGGATCGCCCTACGCCTCGGCCGCGCCGCTGGCGGGAACGGCCAGCCCGCCCACGAACGCACTCTGGGCGACCGCGGCGCACGGCGAGCTGCTCGGCACCGCCAACATCAATGCCGGCGACGTGGTCGGGTTCTGGCAGGGATTCCTGGCGTCCTACGGCCTCGTGTCCTGCCCGGCCGGCATCGACGGGCACTTCGGCGCGGGCTCCGCGGCGGCGACGAAATCGTTCCAAGGCTTCTTCGGTCTGACCAAGGACGGGGTGGTCGGCGCCAACACGTGGGCGGCGGCCGGCGCATGGCTGACGTGGTCACCCGGGGGGTCGAACTACGACACCTGGCAGCCGTCCAACACCAGCCACCCCGACATCCTCTACAGCCACTCGTTGTCCAACGGATCCTGGAAGTGGCAGAGCCCGGCCACTTCCGACTATCCGACCTGGCACGGCTCCGACTATCCGGGCATCGGCTTCACCAACTCGGGTACGTGCTGATGGCACGCGGCTTCCCCGGACCGGGCGGCCCGTCCGTCGAGACCGATCCGTCGCACCTCGGCGCGCGCGCGCCTGCAGAGTCGCCGGGTCGCAGTGCGCACCGTCGGTCCCGCCGACCTCCCGTTCCTCTACGCCGTCGCCACCGATCCGGCAGTGGCCTACCGATGGCGCTACCGCGGGGCGACGCCGTCGCCCGAGCAGTTCGCGGCCGAGCTCTGGCAGGGCGTGCTGTGCCAGTACGTCGTGGCGCACCGCGAGAGCGGCACGCCCGTCGGGCTCGTGTCGGCCTACCAGGCCGACCTGGCCAACCGCACGTGCTACGTCGCGCTGCTCGGCGACAAGGCGCACGACGCGTCGGGCCTCATGCTCGAGGGCGCGCTGCTGTTCGTGTCGTACCTCTTCCACACCTGGGACCTCCGCCAGCTCTACGCCGAGGTTCCCGGCTACACGCTCGACGCGTTCGGCAGCGGCATGGGCCGCTACTTCCGCGAGGAGGGTCGGCTGGTCGACCACAGCTTCCATGCCGGCCGCTGGTGGGACCTCCACATCCTGGCCATCCACCGGTCGGATTGGGAGAAGAAGGCGGAGCCGTTGCTCGTCGCATTGGGCGCATCCGAGGCCACGGATTGATGTCTTCGGGGCGCATGGATTTCGACGAGTTGATGGCGTGGCTGGCCGAGCGGATCGGGGCCGACGCCGACCTCGGGCCGCTCACCGAGCAGACGCCGATGGCGACGCTCGACTCGCTGCAGGCGGCCGAGCTCTGGGTCGCGTCCGAGGACCTGGGCCTCGACCTGCCCGAGGAACTGTTCGTCAGCCTCACCACGATGGGCGACTTCTTCTACTACTACGAAACGAAGTCGGCGCCGGCGCGCTGACGGGTACCCGATGGTCAGGCGGGCGCGAGCTTGCGGACGGTGTCGCCGGTGCGCACGGTGCCGGGCACGACCACCCTGGCGTTGAGGCCGCGCAGGCGCAGCGCCTTGCCTTCCGGCGAGTTCACGAACCGCAGCGCGTCGACGCCGAAGCGGGCGGAGAACTTCTGGCAGCCGGTGTGCGGCTGGTCGGTCACCTCGATCACGGCCGAGCCGAGCGCCAGGCGGGTGCCGGCCGGCAGGTTGTCGGCGCTGAGGTCGAGGTCGAGGTGGAGCTGGTCGCCGGCGAGGACACGTCGGTCGGTGTCGGCGGCCACCAGGGCGGCGGCGCGCGCGTTGATGACGTTGAGCTGCATGTCGGGGTGCGGCCCGCCGTCGGGCGTGCGGCTGCTGCCGCGGAACTGCCAGGTGTCGCCCACCAGCCCCTCGGCGAGGTCGAGCTCGCCCTCGTCGAGCACCTCGCGCTCGTCCTCGGCTGGGCGGCGCACGATCAGCTCGACGTCGACCCTCGTCGGTGGGGGAGCGGCGGATGTCGTCGAGGCCCGCTTCGAGCTCGGCCTGGCTGAGATGGACCATGGGGAGATGGTGGCGCACGCGGCGGCCCGCGTCGCGTCAATTTTCAGCTCGGCCTTCGATCTGGAAGATCGTGCCGGTGGACCAGTCGGCGACGAGGAGCGCCCCGCTGGGGGCGATCACGACTGCGGACGGATGCTCGATGCCGGTGAGGAAGGCGGCCACCTCGCCCGTGTAGGAGTTCCCTGGCGGGTCAACGCGACCTGCTGGACCTTCCCGGTGTTCCACTCGGCGACGATGGCCGAGCTGGCCAGGCTCGCATCCGAGTTGGCCGGTCACGATGGCCACACCGTCGACGCCGGCGTGGGCGTCGAGCACCGCGACCGGCGACGGCGTGCCCGCGCACGTGGTCCCGCCCTGGCCGTAGCAGGCGGGGAAGCGCCAGTCCTCGCCGCGGCGGACCACCGCCAACCAGTCGCCGGGCGTACGGGTGCCGAGGTCGTCGCGCTGGTCCATGGTGACGAACAGGTCGCTCATGTGCGGGTAGTACCCCAGGCCGATGGGCGCGCGGACGTCGCTGGCGTCGACGCGCAGGTCGCTACCGTCGGGTCGGAACGACACGATCGACGCCGAGTACCTCGACGCCGGCGTGCAGTGGTCGCAGGGCGCGGAGATGCCGAGCTGGAAACGCCCGTCGGGGGCGAGGACGAGGCTGTTGCTCTCGCCGACACCGGCTGGCAGCGTCAGCACCGTGCGGCGCCGCGTGAAGCGCGTGCCGACCAGGCCGCTGTAGGCGTCGACTCGCTCCTTCGACGCGACATAGAGCGTGCCTTCCGACCACAGCAGGCCGAGCGGTGTGTGCAGCCCGCCGATCACCCTTACTGCGGCTGCCCCGGGCTTCGCCATCAGGTAGACGCCGTCGGAGCCCTTGTCGTCGTAGGCCGCGGTCGAGATCCAGAGCCGACCCGACGAGTCGAAGGCGAGCGCGGCCACGTTCGTCGGCGCGCGCCCGTAGGCCGATGCGGTGAGACCGGCGGGCCCCTGCAGTCCGGCGCCGATGTCGGTGAGCTGGCCGATGAGCCCGGACGCGCCACCACCCCCACCGGCGGCGCTCGAGCAGCTCGCGGCCGTCAGGAGGAGAGCGAGGGCCACGACGGCCACGAACCGGCGCGTCACCGGCAAGGGTGGAGGGCGGTAGGCATCAGATGTTGGTGTAGGCGGAGGTGGCCGTCCCGGAGGAGGACGACCCGGACGACGAGGACGAGCTCCCGCCCATGTTCGGGCAGTCGTGCGAGCCCGATGGGCCGGTTCCCCGTTGGGGAGTTCCCTGGGGGGCGGTCGTCTGCGGCGCGCTCGAGCTGGGGCTCGAGGTTGCCGGTGTCGTCGTGGAGGGCGCAGTGGTGGTGCTGGTCTGCGCCCAGGCCGCCGCGGCACCGCCTCCGGCGAGGGAGCCGATGACGACGGCGGCGGCGAAGGCGTGGCGTGGTCGGATCATGTGTTCACCCCCTTTCCTGAAGGATGGCGCCCACCCTGTGGCACCAGGCTGGGACTGCCCTTGGAACTCCCGCAGAATGTGCGCGCGAGTGAGGCCGACGGCCGGTCGGGCCCGAAGGGACGCCGGTTATCCTTCGGTGATGACGCAGGGACACGACCACGACTACGGATCCGACATCTACACCGAGGCCGACGGCGACGACGACACGCTGGCCAACCTCGGTCCGCTCCGGCCGCATGGCCGGCATCTGGACGAGCGCCGACGGCGCCGACGTCCACCCCGTCGGGCCGGGGTCCGACATCAGCGGACCGGTGGTCGACGGCGACGAGCACAACGACTTCGTCGAGCGCTACGAGCTGCAGCCGATCGACCCGCAGACCAACGGGCCGCAGCTGTTCTACGGGCTGCGCTACCACACCCACATCGTCAAGCCGGGCGAGGTCGAGACCTTCCACGACCAGGTCGGGTACTGGCTCTGGGAGCCGGCGGCCCGCACCGTGCGTGCACACGCTCGCCATCCCCGCGGCCAGGTGCTGCTGGCCGTCGGCCCCGCGCGAGCCCGACGCGACCGAGTTCGAGGTCAGCGCCACGCTCGGCTCCGAGACCTACGGCATCCTGTCGAACCCGTTCCTCGACCGGGCCTTCCGCACCGTCAGCTTCCGCATGCGCGTCACGGTCAACGACGACGGCACCTGGTCGTACGAGGAGCACACCATGCTGCGCATCCCCGACCGTGACGGACCTGGTCGACCACGTCGACCGCAACACGCTCACGCCGGATCGGCGAGCCGATCCCGAACCCGCTCGCGGCGGCGGCCAAGGGACTCGGCTCGTAGACGCAACGTGGGCGCCGCGCCGCGTTCGGCAGGTCAGCGGTCTTCTAGGTGCCGGCGGCGAGAATCGTCCACTCGCCCGGCAGGCCCTTGAGCGTGTGACGACCCCGGTCGGCGAACTCGAGCCCTGATCCGGCGACCAGATCCCGCACGGTGGAGGTGACGAGGACCTCGCCGGGACCCGCGACCGCGCACACGCGGGCTCCGATGTGGACGGCGAGGCCGGCGAGGTCGTCCCCGCGTCTCTCGCACTCGCCGACGTGCACGCCGGCCCGCACCGCCAGGCCCGCCGTCCGCGGCGCGCTGGATGATGGCCTGCGCACAGCGGATGGCGCGTGCGGGACCATCGAAGGCGGCAAGGAACCCGTCGCCGGTGTGCTTCACCTCCCGCCCGTCTGCCTTGGCGAGCTCGACACGTACGACCTCGTCGTGGATGTCGAGGAGCCGCCGCCACTGGTCGTCGCCGACCTCGACCACGGTTTCGGTGGACGAGACGATGTCGGTGAACAGCACTGTCGCGAGCATCCGGTTCGTCGGCGTGGCCGGCCGGACACCGGTCAGGAACTCGGCGATCGTCGCGCTGAGCTCGCCGACGGCAGCGGGAAGCAGGAAGTCGGGTCCGGGACGGGTCACGATACGCGCGTCGGCGATGTGCTCCGCGAGGAACTCGCCGGCCTCCCTCAGATGCGGTACCCCGTCCGGGAACACGATGAGGGTGGGCGCCTGGACGAGACCCAACACGTCACGCACATCCGAGTCCCACCAGGCCTCGTACGCGGCTGCGGCGGCGCTCTTGCTCGCGCAGACCTGCTGGACACGCGCGTAGGTTTCGGTGAACCCAGGTTCGGCAGCCTGTCGCGGCGCGATGGCCTCGAGCAACCACGGTTCCTCCAGGTTGCCCCAGCGTCGGCGTAGCTCTCGCAACCGGGGTGCGCGCGCGTTCGACCGACGTCCCCAACGGGTAGTCGTCGTAGCAGGGGACGGTGCAGTTGAGGATGAGCGCGCTGACCCGTTCGGGATGCATCGCCGCGCACAGGATCCCGACAGGTCCGCCATGGGAGACGCCGTACAGCGCAGCCTGAGGTGACCCGACGGCGTCCATGACGGCCACGACGTCACCGACTTGTTGTTCCAGCGGCGGCGATACCCCTGCCGAGAGCGGGTCGGACATGCCGGTTCCACGGCGGTCGAGTTGGATCAGCCGGGTGAACGACGCGAGCTGTTCGTAGAACTGACCGACGACGGGGTGGAACATGGCGCCGAGGATGCTCGTCATGACCCCCGGAACCACCACCAGATCGACCGAGCCCTCGCCGCTCGCCGCGTACGCGATCGACGAGCCATCAGCGTCTGCGTACCGAACCTCGGGAAAGTCGGTGAGCATGTCCCCCCTCGCGTGCACGAAACGAGACGCCGCCCGCTGGCACACCGGAGATCAGGATCTGGTACGCCCCCTGGGATTCGAACCCAGAACCTGCGGATTAAGAGTCCGTTGCTCTGCCATTGAGCTAGAGGCGCGTGGTGCGCCGGTCATCGTACTGGAACCGCGAGGCGGGTCTCACACCGGTTCCCGGACGCGCACGACCGCCCGGATCGGAGCTCCGACGCGGGCGGCCGCACGAGGTGGGGTGACCGAGGGGACTTGAACCCCCGACCTCCAGGGCCACAACCTGGCGCTCTAACCGAGCTGAGCTACGGCCACCATGGGAGGCACCAGCATAGGGCACCCACGCCCGCCGCCATCCCACGTTCCGCCCGGTGCCGGGGAGGGCGGCGACTAGCCTTCGGGACCGATCGGCCCTCGTAGCTCAGCTGGACAGAGCACCGGACTTCTAATCCGACGGTCGCACGTTCGAGTCGTGCCGAGGGCGCCTACTCCCGCTGGGGATCGCACATCGCAGCTGTGCGCGATCGGCGGTACTTCTACCGGGTTCCTCTACCGGGTGCCGAAAAGCAGGTCTCCGAAGGCGTTCGCGGCCTCGGCCTGCATGCCGGGAAGCACGTGTTGGTACTGCGCCATGGTGAGCGCCGGCGAGGCGTGGCCGAGGCGCTCGCTGACGACCTTCACCGGCGTGCCCGCTGCGAGCAGCAGCGAAGCGTGGGTGTGCCTGAGGTCGTGGAGCCGGATGCGGACCAGGGCGGAGCGCTTCACCAGCCGATCGAACGACTTGGAGATCGACACCGGGTGCCAGCCCGTCCCTTCTGGGCGGGTGAACACGAGGGTCCGGTCGTAGTCGGGACCCACTGCCAGACGTTCAGCGGCCTGAGTGCGCTTCCACGCCTTGAGGACTGCCACTGTCCTGGCGTCGAGGTCCACGACTCGCTCGCCCGTCGAGGTCTTCGGGCTGCCTGTCTGCTTGGCATAGGCGACGGACACGGTGGCGGTGCGAACTGTCAGTCGTGATGCGTCCAGGTCGACGGCCGACCACTCGAGTCCGACCAGCTCGCCGCGGCGAAGACCGGTGTTCGCGGCTAGGTAGAGCATCGGGTGGAGGCGATGAGCCGACACGCCGTCGAGGAACGTGCGCAACTCGGTCGCCGTCCACGCCTTGATCTCGGCTCGGTGCGACTGGTCCGGCTTCGGCGGATCGGACAGCGGAGCGGGGTTGCGGGAGATCGTCCCCTTCCGCTCCGCGTCGGCAAGTGCCTTCGACAGGATGCGCGCTGCATAGCGGACGGTCGTGGGGGAGAGGCCGGCTGTGCCCTTCTTGCTGTCGCCGCGCACGCGCCCTTCCGTCAGCAGATCCACGTAGAACTTGTCGAGATGGTCGGCGCGCAGCTTCTGTAGCTTCACCGCGCCGAGTCGCGGGACGACGTGTGTGGCAATCACGCGCGAGTAGGAGTCGAACGTCGACGGGCGGAGTCGGGCGCGCTGCGCTGGTAGCCAACGGTTCGCGAGGTAGTCGCCGAGCGTGATCCGATCGGGTGTCACGTCCTCGCCCTGGTGGACCTTCCGCACGAGTTGGGTCAACAGCTTGTCGGCGTCATCCTTGCGGGTGCCCGCGGCGAAGCCGCATGGTTCAACGACACGGGACCGGCCGTCAAACTCAACGCCATGCGAAACAAGCTGGTGCACGGCTGGATGATCGGGTTGGCCGACGACGAGACGGGCATCACCTGGGTGACCGGCCGCCGGGGTGAGGGCTACGAAGAGGAAACCATCAAACCGGCCGACCTGCGGGACTACTGCGGCCAGGCCGCGAGGTTGCTTGCCCACATCTCCAGGGTGGGCATACACATCCCAGGCTGGTTTCCTCGGGTGGTCACCGAGGAGGACATCGCGGAGTAGGCGCCGAGGTCAAAGGCGGCCGCGGATACCTAAGTGCCGTTCGGCGCTCCTGGCCTTCCGTTACTCAGGAAAGTGAATGCTCTCGGTCGGGCGTGCTGCATCGACGGTGGTTTCATCGCCGTCATCGTTCGTGGCTCTGATCAAGGTGGGCCTGACCCGCAGGGCGGCGACGTATAAGTCGGTGGATCGACCCCAGGGGGCCGGGAACCTCTCTGCCCGAACGGCGCTGCCGTCTTCGAGCTCCAGCACGACGTGGGTGTAGCGCGGATGAACCTCGCCGTAAACGATCACGCAGCCTGATTGGCCTTCGCCATACCGGCTGCTGCCGAAACCACCAAGGCCGTCGGTGTCGTCGTGGTAGCTGCCACCAGAGATGCCGCTTCCGAGTCGATTCGATGCACGAATCCCGACGCCCAGAAGGGCGTGGTGCATGAGTTGCCAGTCGATGCCGTGGCTCGATCCGCTGCCCACTGTCTCCCACTCGTCCCTGGTTGACACCCGCCCAAGTTACCCAGCGGCGCGAGGCGATGGCCGAGCAGAGGCGGGAGCGCCGATGTGCCGTTAGGGCGCGTTCCCCTGGCGTCCGTGATAAGGCCGGTCGACCGTGCGCGAGTCGGTGGGACATGGCTCCGGGTTCGGCTCTAGCGTCGCACGATGATGCCGTCACCGAAGGACTTCGATGTCATCGTGCCTGCGGGGCGTCTACGACTCCGTCGTTGGGGGGCACCCGGTTCGCCGCTTGTAATCGGGCTGCCCGGCCTGACCGGCAACGTCGAGAACTTCGCCTTCTTGGGTGAACGGGTCGCCGGAGATGACCTTCAGCTCGTGGCGGTGGATCTGCGCGGACGGGGCCACAGCCCCGCGACGCCTGCTGGGAGCTACGGGTGGGAGAACCACGCTCGGGACGTGGTCGCGGTCGCCGACGCGCTCGGCGTCGATCGGTTCGCCCTCGTCGGCCAGTCGATGGGGGGTTCGGTGGCGATGAAGGTGGCCGAGCTGAATGCCTTACGGCTGCGCGCGGTCGTGCTCGTCGACGTGGCCGGACGCGTCGACCCTGGCGTCGGGCCCGTGATCGCCGCGACCCTCGCTCGTCTCAGTCGGGTCTTTGAGTCGCCCGAGCAGTTCTTGACCGAGGTGCGGGCGAGCGGGCTGATCGAGCCGTGGAGCGACTATTGGGAACGCGCCTACCGCTATGACCTTCACGAGGGGGACGGAGGTGTTCAGACGCGCACGTCCATCGACGCCGTCGCTGAGGACCGCGCTTACACGATCACCCAAGATCCCTACGACCGCTGGGGACACCTCACCATGCCAACGTTGCTCGTGCGCGCGACCCGCGAGATCCGCACCGGCGCCGGCCATGTCGTCCCCCTCGATGAGCTGAACCGGTTCGCTCGAGCCGTCCCCCACGCCGAGATCGTCGAGGTCGACGCAAACCATCTCACCGTCAACACCCATCCCGACCTCCCCACCGTGGCCCGACCCTTCCTGCTGCAAGCACCAGCCGGACTACCGAACTCCCCACTCGGGTGACGCACGAACCGGCGCTCAGGTGCGCCGATGTGCCGTTCGGGGCGCTGGATGGTGGCGGTGCCTCGGCTACGACAGCCTGAGGTGCATTCGGACGGCCTTGTCCCCTCGAG
The DNA here is from genome assembly GCA_963776435.1 of uncultured Microthrixaceae bacterium. Taxonomy (GTDB): domain Bacteria; phylum Actinomycetota; class Acidimicrobiia; order Acidimicrobiales; family Acidimicrobilacustridaceae; genus UBA4742. Next base: position 516,781 of record CAVZMK010000010.1, on the reverse strand, counting down.
AGCTCTCCTCGAACCCTCGGCGGGCATAGAGGCGGAGGGCCGCCTCGTTCCATACGTTGGTGGTCAGCGCGATCACCTCGACGTTCGCCAGTCGGGCAGACGCGATGAGGCCATCCAGGAGGAGGCCCCCGATGCCGACCGATCGGTGGTCGCTCTCGATGCCGATCGCCATCACCGGGATGGAGGGATCGTCGACTGGTTCCAGGTCGTTGCCATCGAAGCGACGAATCCATGCTGCACCGATCGCTCGGCGTTCGTACTGGGCGACCACACCGAGATCACCGTCACGCCCCCAGGCGAACCAGAACCGCCGATTCCTTGGTTCGCGCATCGAGACCTCGAAGTCGGGCCAAGTCTTGCCCGGACGTGTGTTCACCGCCTCGTAGAGCATTCGCTGAAGGAAAGCCGTGTCTTCTGCCACGGCCGACCTCACGAGCACTGGCTGATCCACAGGCAAGATTGTCGCGCCGCTGCCTACTGCTGCCCGCGCCCGCATGCCCGATGTGCCGTTCGGCGCACTGACTGCTCGGCTAGGGATTGACGAGGAAGATGGTGCGGGCGAGCTGGATCACGAGGTTCTCGCTCGCGGTGCCGTAGCCGTGGGAGCTAACGAGGTACTCGATCCCGTGTTCTGCCCAAGCGAGAGTGAGGTGTCCCGCGTAGGCGCCCTCGCCGTGCTGGGCGAGCCGCTCGATCCGCGGGCTATCGGGCGGGCAGCGATACTCGACCGCGGAGGATGCGCCCACGATGAGCGACGTGACTGGCACGGCGTCGATGCACGGGACGGCCGGACTGTCCGGTACTGGCGCGGCGTGAATGATGACGTGCCCGGCGGGTCTGGCGTTGATCCCGACAAAGTCGTGAGGTACGTCGAGATCGGTCCATTCGATGAAGAAGTCGTGGGTTAGTCCTACGCACAACGGAAGAGAGCTCGGGATCGGCAGGGGCGTGCAGTGGAGCGGACGCCCGTGGCGTGTCGGTACGCGGGTGGGGCAGGGCACGGCGAACCCGACGGTTCGGGCAGCTGCGACACATTGTGTGCGCAGGGTCGCGTCCGCGGCGGTGAGGCGCACAGCTGACACTGCGACAGCTGAGTGGTGCACCGTCGAGGAAGCGGGCACGACGACGCGTCGGTGAGCCTGCGAGCAGGCGCCCACGACAAGGGCAACGACAACAGCGGATACGCCGATACGGCATCTCACCTCACCAGGGTTGCACCCCGGACCTCGGCTAGTGAGTCGCTCAGGCCGGCTTGAGGCCACCCCAGGGATAGAGACCAACAGTTGCTGCTCGCTAATCCGACGGTCGCACGTTCGAGTCGTGCCGAGGGCGCCAGAGAGCAAGTCTCCGCCCGCACCCGGGCGATGAGAGGCTGGCGGGGTGGACGAGGCGAAGCGTCGGGCGCAGGTCACCTACGATGCGGCGGCCGACCACTTCGACGACCCGCCGCTGGCCTTCTGGGATCGCTACGGACGCCGAACCGTGGAGCGCCTCGACCTCGCCCCAGGCGCGTCGGTGCTCGATGTGTGTGCCGGCACCGGTGCCTCGGCGCTGCCGGCGGCCGAGCGGGTGGCGCCGACCGGCCGGGTCATCGCGGTCGACCTCGCCCAGAACATGCTCGACCTCGCAAGGGCGAAGGCCGAGCGAGCCGGGCTCGGACAGGTCCTGGCGACGCGTTGTGCCGACCTCGAGCAGCTCGACGAGCCGGCCGGCAGCTTCGACGCCGTCGTCATCGTATTCGGTCTCTTCTTCCTGCCCGACATGGAGCGGGCGGTCGCCCAACTGTGGCAGCTCGTCGCGCCGGGCGGACAGCTCGCGGTCACGACCTGGGGCCCGCGCTTGTGGGAGCCGGCGAGCAGCGCGTTCTGGGATGCGGTCAAGGCGGTGCGGCCCGAGCTGAACCGGGCCTACAACCCGTGGGAGTCGCTCGCCGACCCGGCCGCATTGCAGCAGCTGCTGCTCCGAGGCGGGGTGCCCGCCGTCGACGTCGAGGTGGTCGACGGGTTCCAGACATTGCGCTCGCCCGAAGACTTCTGGGTGATCGTGCTCGGGAGCGGCTATCGCGCCACCCACGACGCGCTCACTCCCGACCAGCGAACGCTCGTGCAGGACCGGGTCATGGCCGCGCTGGCCTCGGCGCAGGTCGACCGGGTCGAAACGAACGTCATCTACGCAGTCGCGACCAAATCCTGACCAGGAGGACCTACATGGAGCTGTCGATGCGTGAGGTCGAAGCGAACGGCCTCCGCTTCCGTTGCCGGGAGGCAGGCGGGGGTGGTGAGCCGGTGCTCTTGTTGCACGGCTTTCCCGAGACCTCGCACATGTGGACCCGACTCATGCGCGAGCTGTCCGACGAGGGGTACCACTGCCTCGCCCCCGACCAGCGCGGCTACAGCCCCGGTGCCCGGCCCGCCGATGTCGACGAGTACGGCTATCCGCAGTTGGCCGCCGACATCCTCGGGATCCCGAAGGCCGCCGGCTTCGACCGCTTCCACCTCGTCGCCCACGACTGGGGCGCGTGTGCGTCGTGGGGCGCGCTGGCCGCGGACCACGACCACCGCGTCGCCAGCTTCGTGAGCATGTCCATCCCGCACTACCGCGCCTTCGCCGAGGCGGTGTACGCCGATCCCGAGGAGGAGCTCTACCGTGGCGTGCTCGAGTTGCTGACTGCGCCCGACCACGCGGCCGAGGCTGCGATGATCGGAGAGGACTACGAGCCGCTGACTTCGGTGTGGGAGGCCAGCGCGCCCGACGAGGTCGAGGACTACCTCTCGGTGTTCCGCCAGGATGGCGCGCTCACCGGCGCGCTCAACTGGTACCGGGCGTCACGCGCCCACCGTCGGGCGCTCGACAACCCCGACTTCTCGTTCGACGCGGTGACGACCCCGACCCTGCTCATCTGGGGGCGCAACGACCCCTATGTCCGCCCGATGAGCCTCGACCTGGCCGCCCCGCTCATGGGCGGCGAGTACCGGGTGGTCGACCTCGACGCCGGGCACTGGCTCATCCAGGAGTCCTACGACACGATCGCGGCCGAGGTCACCGCCCACCTCGGGCGCAACGCCCTCCACGCCCGCTGACCGGGCCGCGCCAGCGAAATCCGGCGAGGATGTCGAGAACCCGGAGCCAGCTCCGTCCCTGGTGTGTCCGGCCGGCAGGGCCGGCGTACACAAGGAGAACACCATGGCCAAGTACCTGTTGCTCAAGCACTACCGAGGCGCGCCGGCGCCCGTGAACGATGTCCCCATGGACAAGTGGACGCCCGACGAGGTCGAGGCCCACATGCAGTACATGAGCGACTTCGCCACCCGGCTCGTGGGCAGCGGCGAGTTCATCGACGGACAGGCGGTGTCGCCCGACGGCGTGTGGGTCCGCTACGACGGCGAGGGTCGGCCGCCGGTGACCGACGGCCCGTTCGCCGAGACGAAGGACCTGATCGCAGGATGGATGGTCATCGACGTCGACACCTACGAGCGGGCGATCGAGCTCGCCGGTGAGCTGTCGGCCGCGCCAGGGGCCGGCGGCGAACCCCTCCACGAGTGGCTCGAGGTCCGACCCTTCCTCGCCCTGCCGCCCAACTTCGCCTCGTGACGGTCGACGAGGTCGAGCTCCGCGGGCTCGTCCCCCGGGTCCTGAGCGTCCTCGTCGGTCGCGGTGCGGACTTCGCGACCGCCGAGGACGCGGTACAGGAGGCGCTCGTCCGGGCGCTCTCGGCGTGGGCGGACGAGCTGCCCGCCGACCCCACGGCGTGGCTCATCACGGTCGCGTGGCGAGCCTTCCTCGACATGACGAGGTCGGACGCCTCGCGCCGCGACCGGGAGGACCGATTCGACACCGAACCGCCGGCCGGCGCGGTCCCGAGCGCCGACGACACGCTGCGCCTCTACTTCCTGTGCGCACACCCCGACCTGACGTCGTCGTCGGCGGTGGCGTTGACCCTCCGGGCGGTGGGTGGTCTCACGACGCGCCAGATCGCCCAGGCCTACCTCGTGCCGGAGGCCACCATGGCCCAGCGCATCAGCCGCGCCAAGCGCACGGTCGGTCGGGCCGGTGTCGATCGTCCCGGCGACGTGCGCACGGTGATGCGGGTGCTGTACCTCGTCTTCAACGAGGGCTACTCCGGCGACGTCGATCTCGCGGCCGAGGCGATCCGACTGACCCGGCAGCTCGCTGCTTTGGTGGACGACCCCGAGGTCGAGGGGTTGCTGGCCCTGATGCTCCTCCACCACGCCCGCCGCCCCAGCCGCACACGACCGGACGGCAGCATCGTGCCGCTCGCCGATCAGGACCGCAGCCAGTGGGACGCCGAGCTCATCGTCGAGGGAGTCGATCGCGTGCACGCTGCGCTGGCGCGCGATCAGCTCGGCGAATACCAGGCGCAAGCGGCGATCGCCGCGCTCCATGCCGACGCGCCGCGTGTCGAGGAGACCGACTGGGTCCAGATCGTCGAGTGGTACGACGAGCTGCTCCGGTTCGCCGACAGTCCGATCGTCCGGCTCAACCGCGCGGTCGCGGTCGGCGAGGCCGACGGCGCGCCCGCAGGACTGGCGGCGCTGGCCGAGGTCGAGGAGGACGTCCCACGGCGCGAGGCGGTCGACGCGTATCTCCACGAGAAGAACGGCGACCTCGAGCTCGCGGCGCGCCTCTATGCCGACGCCGCTCGCAACGCGCCCAACCTCGCCGAACGCGACCACCAGACCCGCCAAGCAGCTCGGCTGAACCAGCTCCTGCTCCGGACTGACTAGTAGCCCTTGAACGTCGGCGTGCGGCGCTGGATGTAGGCCGCCATCGCCTCGGACATGTCCTCGGTCGTGAAGGAGATGTGCTGGGCCCGGGCCTCGTCCTCGATCGCCTGGTCGAACGAGAGCGCGAACGAGTTGTTGAGCATCCGCTTCGAGATGGACAGCGCGATCGTCGGCCCTTCGGCCAGGCGGTGGGCCCAGTCGTCGGCCAAGGCGTCGAGCTCGTCGGAGGGCACGGCCCGGTTGACGAGGCCCATCTCGGCGGCGGCGGTGCCGGAGACCTCCTCGCCGAAGAAGGCGAGCTCCTTGGCCTTCTGCAGCCCGATGAGGCGGGGCAGCAGCCACGAGTTGCCGCCGTCGAGCGCGAGGCCCCGGCGCGGGAAGATCTCGATGAGGCGGGCATCTTCGGCCGCGACGACCAGGTCGCATCCGAGCGCCAACCCCAGCGCGACCCCGACCGCGACACCCTCGATCTTGGCGATGGTCGGCTTCGGTAGGCGGTGGAGCCGCAGGATGATGTCGCCCACGTGGCGCATCTCGGCGACGATCGGCGTCGGGGTGGTGAGCGGCCCGTTCTTGCGTGCTTCGGTCGCCTGGTCGGCGCCGGACAGGTCGGCGCCGGACGAGAAGTTGCCCCCCGCGCCCGTGAGGAGCAGTGCCCGATCGTCGCTGCGATCGGCGATCTCGTTCAGCACCTGCTCGAGATCGTCCCAGCTCTGGCGGTTGATGGCGTTCTTCCGCTCGGGGCGATTGAACGTAGCGGTGACCAGGCCGCGGTCGCGGCGCACGATCATCGTCTCGAGCTCGGTGACCTCGACGCCGTCGTCGGTGCCGATGCCGGTGTCGGGCGTGGTTGCCACTTCAGCTCCTCCCGGACGCGATGCGGCGGAGCACCTCGCCATAGGCCACTTGCTTGTCGGGGTTGGCGTCGCGCGGCAGACCGAGCACGCGCTCGCCGATGATGTTGCGCTGGATCTCGTCGGTGCCGCCGTAGATCGACGACGCCGGCGAGAACACGAAGGCATGGCTGAAGCGCCCGCCCTGCGCACCGTCGGGCGAGGCCAACATGCCGTCGGCGCCGAGGATGTCGAGCGCGATCTCACCCGACAACTTCATGATGCGGGTCTGTGAGATCTTGCCGATGTTGGCGACCGCCTGGCCGCCGCCGCGGGCGGCTTCGGCCTTGCCGCGCTTGGCGTTCCACACGCCGAGGTGGGTGTAGGTGAACAGCTGCGCGATCTTCTGGCGGATGGCGGGGTCGTCGCCACGACCGGTCTCGCGGGCCAGGTCGACGATGTCGTCGACCGACAGGGTGAGGTTGCCGCCGGGGATCGGGTCGAGGGCGGCATCGCCGGCCCGCCGGCCGAGCACGCCGCCCTTCGGTCCGGGCGACGGGAACCCGGCGTGCGCGCCGCCGGCGCCGATGCCCGATCGCTCGAAGTAGAGCGTCGTCTGGGTGACCGCCCAGCCGTTGCCCTGCCCGCCGATCAGGTCGGCGTCGAGGCACTCGGCGTCGTCGAGGAAGACCTCGTTGAACACGGCCTCACCCGTCATCTCCCGCAGCGGGCGGATCGTGACGCCGGGCTGGTCGAGCGGGAACGCGAACCACGAGATGCCGGCGTGCTTGGGCACGTCGAAGTCGGTGCGGGCCAGCAGCATCCCGTAGTCGGCCTCCATGGCCATGCTGCTCCAGACCTTCTGCCCGTTGATGATCCACCGGTCGCCGTCGCGGACCGCCCGGGTGGTGAGTCCGGCGAGATCGGACCCGGCGCCGGGCTCGCTGAACAGCTGGCACCACGCGGCGCGACCGTCGAGGATCGGCGGCACGAGCCGGTCGATCTGGTCGGGCGTGCCGTGGGTCAGGATCGTGGGGGCGGCCATGAGCAGGCCGAGCCCGCCGGGTGGTCGCAGCGCGCCGTGCGCGCCGAAGGTCGAGCGGACGATCGCGCCCGACCGGCGGGACAGCCCTCGGCCGCCCTCCTCGGCGGTGAAGTGCGGCGCGGTCCAGCCCGCCTTGGCCACGAGGCTCCACCAGTCGGCGACGTCGAGCTCGGGATCCCAGTACTCGTCGAGCCAGTCGCGGACCTCGGCGACGAGCTCGTCGGCGGGTCAGCTCGGCCATCTAGGCGTTCGCCCCGAGCAGCTCGAGGCAGTTGTCGCGCATGATCTTGCGGATCTCGGTCTCGTCGAAGGCGCCCAGCTCCTTGACGAAGTCGAGCGGTTGGGCGATGCCCTCGCCGTGGGGCCAGTCGGAGCCGAACAGGATGCGCTCGACGCCGATGCAGCTCGGCCAGCGCGCCGAGGTCCTCCTCGAGGTACGGCGTGATCCAGACGTGCTGGCGCAGCGTGTCGAGCGGATCCTCGCGGAACGACCCAGCGGCGTCTGGTTCGCCTGCTTGCGCAGGTGCTTGATCAGCACGGCGACCCAGTCCGAGCCGTTCTCGATGCTGGCGACCCGCAGCGTCCGGGTTGCGGGTGAAGACGCCGTGGACGATCAGCGATGCGATGGTGTCGTGGATGGCGCGGTCCGCGACTCAGCACGTGACCGAGCGGGTCGCTCTGGCCGAACCCGAAGGTGGCCTCGCCGCCCCACGCCGAGCCGAACCGGGCCTTGTAGCCGCTGTCGCCGAGGTGGAACGCCACGGGCACGCCGGCCTCGGCCAGGCGAGCCCACACCGGATCGTGCGACTTGTGGCCGAGCGACCGGCTGGTGCCGTTGGGCGCCGGCACGGGGGCCGGGCGGACGTGCACCATGCGAGCGCCGCGCTCGATCAGCGAGTCGACCTCGGCGACCGCGGCCTCGGGGTCGGCCAGCGAGAGCATCGGCACGGCGAACAGGCGATCGTCGATAGCCGAAGCCCCAGTCCTCCTCGAGCCAGCGGTTGAAGGCCGAGAGGCTGGCCATCGTGGCGCCGGATGTCGTCGCGCAGCGCCTCCTCGACGCCGCAGCCGAGGGTCGGGAACAGCAGCGCGGCGCCGAGGCCCTGCTCGTCCATCACCGCGAGACGCTGCTCGCGGTCGCGGTACTCCGGGTGGTCGGCCAGCGGCTCGACCTGCATGAGCGAGCGGGGATCACCCCCTCGGGGATCTTGCCCGCGGAACAGCGGGTCGAGGCAGCCCGGCACGATGATCGGGTCGAAGGTCGGGTTGGGGACGAAGCGGTTGACCTTGCCGCCGATCAGCAGCTCGCACCCGCTTGCCGTCCTGCACCGGGCGAACGCCGCGGTCCCTGAACTTGGGGTCGAGGTGACGGGTGAACGCGTCGAGCGGCTCGTAGTAGTGGTTGTCGGCGTCGATCGGCCGGGTGTCCATGGTGCTCCTACGTGATCGGGCTGAATCAGGTCAGGCGGGACAAGAAGAACGACTCGGCGTTGCCGTAGAGCCAGGCGTCGCGGACCTCGTCGGTGAGGTCGAGCTTGGCCGGCCTCGCCGAGGCAGCGCTCCATCGACAGCACCGGGTAGTCGGAGGCGAACATGATGCGATCGGTGCCGCGCGTCGACATGTAGTGCAGCAGCGAGTCGGGCAGGCGCTTGGGCGACCACGCCGAGGTCATCAGGCGCAGGTTCCGGTACTTGAGCATGAGCCGGATGGCGATGTCCCACCACGGGATCGGCGCCGTGGATCATGCACAGCTTCAGCTCGGGGAAGCGGACGCAGACGCGGTCGAGGTGGATCGGGTTCTGCGCCTCGCCGGGGATCGGCGGGCCGGGGATGCCGGTGTTGAGGCACAGCGGCAGGTCGAGCTCGCAGCACTTGGTGTAGAGCGGGTAGTAGACGGCGTCGCTCGGCGGGTACATGCCGTCGCCCCAGAAGCTCGGGCCGACCACGGCGTAGGCCACCGGGTTGTCGCTCACGAACGACTCGAGCGAGCGGACGGTCTTCATCGGGCGCAGCAGGTTGAAGCCGCCGACGCCGAGCGCGAAGCGATCGGGCCGCTCGGCGACGAAGCGCTGGGCCCGGTCGTCGTCCTTGCGCCGACCTGGGTGAGCAGGATCGCCCGCTCGACGCCGTTGGCGTCCATGTCGTCGAGCAGCTCGGGGAGCTCCGGGCTCGAGAAGAAGGAGTCGCCGCCCTTGAAGTAGTCCTCCTTGACGCGGACCATCCACTCCGGCTGCTTCTGGTCGCCCAGATCCACGTTCACCAGGCAGTCGATGGCTCTGGCCACAGGTGGTCCATCCTCTCTCCTCGGCCTTCCCCGTCAGACTCCGCGTCAGCGTCACCCGCTGGCGGTGAACAGTCTCACACACATAGGGTGAGAGTGACACTTTCGCCAGGGGGCATCGGAGAGAACACCATGGAAACGGATTTCATCCAGTACGAGGCCGAAGGGGGGATCGCCACCATCACCCTGGACCGCCCCGAGGCGGCCAACGCCCAGACGCTGCCGATGCTCGACGATCTCGACGACGCCTGGACGCGGGCGGCCGACGACCCCGACGTGCGGGTCATCATCCTGCAGGCCAACGGCAAGCACTTCTCGGCCGGCCACGACATCCGGGCGGTGGGCAACGGCGACGCGCCGCCGGAGAAGTGGACGGTGGCCCAGATCTACGAGATCGAGGCCCGGCGGTTCCTCGAGTACTCGCTGCGCTGGCGCAACGTCCCCAAGCCGTCGATCGCGGCCGTGCAGGGCGTGTGCATCGCCGGCGGCCTGCTGCTGTGCTGGCCGTGCGACCTGATCGTCGCGGCCGACAACGCCACGTTCTCCGATCCGGTGGTGAGCATGGGCATCGGCGGCGTCGAGTACCACGGCCACACCTGGGAGTGGGGGGCCCGCAAGGCCAAGGAGCTGCTCTTCACCGGTCGGGCGATGACCGCGGTCGAGGCCGAGCAGCTGGGCATGGTCACCAAGGTCGTGCCGCTCGACGAGCTGCGCAGCCAGACGCGCGCGCTGGCCGAGCGGATCGCGACCAAGCATCCGTTCGCGCTGCGCCAGGCCAAGCGGGCGGTCAACCAGACCCTCGACGTGCAGGGCTTCTACGCCGCCATCCAGTCGGTGTTCGAGGTCCACCAGAACGGGCACGGCAACGCGCTCAGCGAGTCGGGCCTGCCGATCCTCATGCAGCTCGACGGCATGAAGACCGAGATCGCGAAGTCGGAGACGTCGTCATGACCGAGACCCCACCGGGGCAGGGTCGCCTGGCCGGCAAGGTCGCGGTGATCACGGGCGGCGCGTCGGGCATCGGCCTTGCCACGGCCCGTCGGTTCGTGGCCGACGGCGCGTCGGTCGTGATCGGCGATCGCAACCAGGACGCGCTCGACGTGGCCCAGTCCGACCTCGGCGGCACCGTGTCGACCGTTCGCGGCGACGTGACCGTTGAAGCCGACGTCGAGGCGCTGGTGGCCGCGGCCGTCGAGCGCCACGGTCGGCTCGACATCGCCTACGCCAACGTGGGCATCGGCTCGGCGGGCCGCATCGTCGACCTGCCGGTGGAGGAGTGGACCAACGTGTTGGACGTCTGCCTCAAGGGCGCGTTCCTCACCATCAAGCACGCGGCCCGGGTCATGACCGTCGGGCGGCTCGATCGTGGTGACCACGAGCCTCAACGCGGTGCAGCCCGGCCCCGGCATGAGCGCGTACTGCTCGGCCAAGGCCGGTGCCGCCATGCTCGTGCAGGTGGCCGCGCTCGAGCTCGGCGCCGCCGGCATCCGGGTCAACGCCGTCGCTCCCGGTCTGGTGCGCACCGGGCTCACCGACGCCATGTGGTTCCTGCCCGCGCTGGTCGAGGACTACGAGGCCAACACGCCGCTCGGCCGCCACGCCCAGCCCGACGAGATCGCCAACGTGGTGGCCTTCCTGGCCTCCGACGAGGCCGGCTTCGTGTCGGGCGCCCAGTACCTGATCGACGGGGGCGCCCACACGATGCGCTATCCCGACATCATCGCCCAGGCCGGGTTGGCCGGCACCTGAGCGATCTACATTCGCGTCAGAGGAAACTGACACTTTCAGGAAGGGAGCCGTCGAGGTGGAGCTGAAGGCCGGCCAGAAGCTGTGGAGCACGGTCTGCGACACCCAGGTCGTGGTGGTGCGGGCCCCGCAGGGCGACTCGGACGTGCGTTGCGGCGGCAGACCCATGGCGGCTGCCGACGCGGAGCGCACGGGCGAGCCGAGCCCGGAGTGGTCGGGCGGCACGCAGCTCGGCAAGCGCTACGCCGACGAGGCGTCGACGATCGAACTGCTCTGCGCCCGGGCCGGTGCCGGCACGCTTTCCTTGGGGACGACCGCCATCGAGCAGAAGTCGGCCAAGCCCCTCCCCGCGTCGGATTAGAGCCCTGGCGATCGACGAGCGCCTATGTGCCGCGATCTCAGGGGGTCAACGCAACACTTCTTGATCGGGTTCGATCGACGGGAGGTTGTGCATGGGAGCCGGTGGGTGAGGAGGCCAGGGATCAGATCGCGGTGTTGTTCGCGGAGGGTGCGTCGCCGTGGTTGATGCGCCTAGCGGCGGGGTGTAGCGTCATGTCGTGTTGCGACAGATGCAGCGGTTGCAGCGACCGGCCACCGGAGCCGGTGCGGTCACCGTTGCGGTTGTCGCTGGCCGGACGCGAAGAGATCTCGCGGGGTGTCGCCGCGGGCGAGTCGTTGCGGGCGATCGCCGGCGGTTGGGTCGGGCGCCGTCGACGGTGAGCCGCGAGGTCGCGGCCAATGGGGGCGGCGCCGGTATCGGGCCGTGTGTCGCCGACCGGGCCGCGCTGCGACGGGCGCGCCGCCCGAAGCGGCTCGAAGCTGGCGCGGTGCGGCCGGCTGCGGGCGGTGGTCTAGGCGAAGCTCGAGCTGCGCTGGTCGCCTCAGCAGATCTCGGGTTGGCTGTCGGAGACCTATCCCGACCGTCCGGAGATGCGGGTGTCGCACGAGACGATCTACCTGTCGCTGTTCGTGCAGTCCCGTGGTGCGCTGCGCAAGGAGCTGACCCGCTATCTGCGATCGGGCCAGGCCACTCGACGGTCCCGTGGTCGCCGCTCCTATGACGGAGGCCAAGGCAAGTTGCGGGGCATGGTCAACATCAGCGAACGGCCCGCCGAGGTCGAGGACCGGGCGGTGCCGGGCCATTGGGAAGGCGACCTGATCTTCGGGACCGCCACACAGCGCGATGGCGACCCTGGTCGAGCGCCACAGCCGGTTCGTGATGCTCGTCGGGCTCCCCACGGTCACACCGCCGATGTCGTCGCCGACGCGCTGGCCGCCAAGATCGGCGAGCTGCCCGCGGCTGCGCCGGTCGCTGACCTGGGACCAGGGCAAAGAGATGGCCCGCCACGCCCGGTTCACCGTCGACACCGGCGTGCCCGTCTACTTCTGTGATCCGCACAGTCCGTGGCAGCGCGGCTCGAACGAGAACACCAACGGTCTGCTGCGTCAGTACTTCCCGAAACGCAACCGCCTCCCGCTCGACCAGGCCGACCTCGACGCCGTCGCCGACCGAGCTCAACGGACGCCCTCGACAAACCCTCGGCTGGAAGACACCATCACAGGCACTCGACCAGGCGTTGCGATGACCCGCTGAGACCAAGGGCGTTCGGGCGCTGGCAGGTGATTCAGCTCGGCGGACGACCTGACCGATCTGGGCACCGTGAGGACGTTGGCGGGACGACGTAGCTTGGCGACAACGATCGGCCTCCTTGCCTTGGTGATGGTCGCGGCCTCCTCGCGGCGTCTGACGGGGACGGCGATCAGTGGCTCGCCCTTCGCATCCGGAACCACACAAGTGGCCCGTCGAACTCGCGACGACGCGGTCATTCCACAAAGCCCGGTCCTCAGACAACCGGCTGCTCGTTCGCAGCGCTACGCCCCAGCTCGACTTACAAGCTCACCATCGACGTGAACTCCGATCCACAGGCTGTCCGGGTGGTCAGCCCAAGTGGCCAACTCGTCGGGTGTTTGGTCCGTCGCTTCACACCAGGACCTGCCCCCACAGCGGCGTCGGTCCCAGTCTCGGCAGCCATGCCCTGCCCATCAGACGTGCCGGGCGTGCCCGCTACCGCCTCGGGCTGATCTGCACGACGCCCTACGTGCCTGATTGAGTCGGGGGTGACACGTTCGTAGCGTCGTGGTTCCCGGCGGGCTGGCTCTCTATGTGCCTGCCGCCCCTGGTGGGGTTGGCTTTCTAACGAGATGCCTGCCCGTCGGGTTCCACTGATCGCGGTGTGGCTCGAAAGAGGAGTGCACCTCACCCCGAATCAGGAGTGCCCACCGCGATCGTCCCCACAGTCAAGGAGGATGGTGATGACGGTACTGATCGGGGTTGACCCTCACAAGGGTTCCCACACCGCGGTAGCGATCGACCGCGACGAAACAGTGATCGACGAGCTGCGCGGTCGACGCGACGGTCGGTCAGGTCGATGAGCTACTCGGCTGGGCCAAGGCGTTCGGGGCGCGAAGGTGGGCGGTGGAGTCGGCTGGTGGGCTCGGGTACCTGTTGTCTCAGCAGTTGGTGGCGGCGGGTGAGACGGTGCTCGATGTGCCGGCCACGTTGGCGGCGCGGGTGCGGGTGTTCGGCACCGGCCGCTCGGACAAGAACGACCCGAACGACGCCCGGTCGGTGGCGATCGCCGCGTTGCGCGCCCCGACGCTGGCGAAGGTGCGGGCCGAGGACCATGTGAGCGTGCTGCGCTTGTTGGCCAAGCGGCATCGGGATCTGGGGCGGGCCCGCAACCGCGTCGCCTGTCGCCTCCACGCCATCATCGCCGAGCTGGTCGCCGGCGGCGTCGACAAAGAGCTAGTGACCGCCCAGGTCACGGCGCTGTTGGACGGGCCTCGAGGCGACAACCGCCACCCAGCAAGCTCGCCTGGAGATCGCCGGCGAGCTCACCGGCGACCTGCGCCCGCCTCGACGCGCAGATCAAAGCGTCGAAGCGGCGGCTCGCCGACGCAGTCGACGCGTCAGGCACATCGCTGACCGACATCTTCGGGATCGGCCCCGTGCTCGCCGGGATGATCATCGGCTACACCGGCGACCCGACCCGATTCGCCAACCCAGACACCTACGCCAACTACAACGGCACCGCCCCGCTCGACGTGTCCTCGGGCCGCAACAACGTGCACCGGCTGTCGCGGCGCGGGAACCGCCAACTGAACCACGCGTTGCACATGGCCGCGGTCACCCAGATCCGCTTCGCGCACAGCCCCGGCCGCAGCTACTACGACTCGAAGCTCGAGGCTGGCAAGACCAACAAAGAAGCCCTCCGAGCGTTGAAGCGACGACTGTCCAACGTCGTCTACCGCCAGCTCATCGCCGACCACCGCGCCACCCACTGACGCTCGGCTGATACGGGCCCGGGAAGACAGACGGGAACGACTCTTGCCAGCGTGGCCGACTCCACATCCCTGACATCGGCTCTTCGGTGAGGTCATTCCCGGACCCACCCCCAACGCTAGACCCACCGCCCCGACCCGTCACCGGGCCAGGCCACCCCGACGCGCCCGAACATCCCCCTTGACAACCAAAGAGGCTTCGTTCGGTGCGGGCTGGCGATCCTCACCGCAGGTGCATCAATCGCTTGCCACGCCGGCGACACCAATCAAGTTGCCGGCCGGGTCAGCGAATTGCCCGATCACGAGGCCGCTCGGAGACGTAGCCGGTCCGAGTACACGGGCACCACCATGGCGTTCGGCATCGCGTAGTGCCTGGCTCTACGTCCTCGACACCGACGTAGAAGAGAGCCTGGGTCGGGTAGTTCTCACCGCCACCGACCCCACCGGGGATGCCGGAGCCATCTGGTGAGGCGGTGCGCCCGATGAAGCCGTAGTTGTCTGGCTCAGACACAGCGTCCGATACCGGGTTGCTGACGTCGAACTCCCAGCCGAACAGCTCGCGGTAGTAGTCACGCAGCTTCTGCGGGTCGGTGCCAATGATCTCGAAATGCACGACCGGATTGCCCACAACCGTCTCCTCTTCGTCAGGTTCCGGGAAGTCGGACGCCTTGCCTTGAGCGACACGACGACCATGCCCGGACCCAGGGTAAAGCGCCCTCGCCGCGGGGCCGACTGGCTGGCGGGCGCTGATGCGACGGGCGCCGATGTGCCGTTAGGACGCGGTTGGTCGGCGCCCGCCCGGCGAATCTCGATCAGACGTCCCGTGCGATCTCGAAGACGGCGCAGTTGACGACGGTCGGGCCACCCGGCGGCGGCTGCAGGGCTTCCACGGCGCCGCTGGCGTGTTCCTCCGTATCGAACACGATGACCCCGGTGCCCAGCATCGCTTCGTTGTGCATCCAGGTGCCGCGCTGGAAGCCAGGTTGCGCCTTCGCTAGCGGCACCACAACCTCGTCGAGCAGCTTCATGCCCTCTTCAGGATCACCGACAAGGTTCACCTGCATGACAATCGCGTAAGCCACGTTCGTTCCCCATCTCTCTTGCGGACTGCCTACCTTACGGCGGGGCCTGCTCGGCTGCCGTGGGCGGCCGGGAGGGGCTCGGTGCTGGACGCGTCACGGCCCCCTGCTCGACCTTGGCGGAAGGAACAGGGGGGCCGCGAACACGTTTGAGGCTACGTGTGTGACCCCCCTAAGTGGCGATAGGGCGCGCCGTCTTCTGGCTGCGGCGCGCCGCTAGGGCTGACGTAGCCGAGTGGTCATCGCTGCGAGCTGGTCATCCAGGTGCCGAACCCCGCCCGCGCTCATGGCCCACACCCGGATGGACTGTCCCGAGCTGGTCACGAGCCACACCCAAGACATACCGCGTCGTAGGGCTACGAAGTCCTGCCGAGGAACGATTCGGGCTCGGCCGAAGTTCTGGATCCTGATCACGTCGCTGTCCGAAGTCGACCCTGACCATGGAAAGTCGCACGAAGGAGGCGGTGAAGATCACCCCCATGAACAGCACCCAGACCACCCGGCCGACTCGATCCGCCAAGCCGTGCGTGTCTGGGGCGTGGACCGCATAGATCGCTATCGCGCCGAGAAAGACAGCGGAAGCGCACGCTCCTGCTCGACTAAAGATCCGGATCGATCGGGGCACGACCGCAAACTCATACATCCACAGACCGACCATTGACCGACAGCAACTGGCGATCATCGACGGGGATATCTCGGTCACAAGCGCGTTCACCCTGCCAGTATCGGTCGTCATCTATCTGCCGTGGAGCACCGAACCGGCGATAGGTGCGCTTCAACTGACGTTCCACCGACGACTGTGAGCCCGTAACGGGGAGACGGTGCGTGCTGGTCAGGATGGTGAGATCGGGTCAGTTGTCGAACAGTGAGGCCGGGGTGTGGCCTTCGACGATGACCGTGCGCTGGCGGAAGAGCCAGCGCGGATTGTCGGGGGTCGAGTCGTCCGGGGTCAGCACGTCGGCGTAGCGGCCCCAGTGGTCGAGGCCGATGTCGGTCATGGCCGCGAAGTAGCTCGACGCCCGCACCTCGGTCGGGGTCACCACGTGGAAGTGCGGGGTGGCCAGGTGGTGGTGGAGGTGGGTGAGCGATTGCGACGGCTCCCTCGCGTCGGCCTGCGTGCCGAGGAGACCCGACAGTCCGTTGCGGATGGCGTCGCGTCCGCGCAACACGTCCCGCCCGGTGATCTCCAGTGTCCCGTCCTCCTGGAAGCACGCGGCCAGCTCGTCGAGCCGGCCCCGATCGCCGGCGAAGTGGTACGACGACAGCGTGTGGCGCACCGACTCGCGCGCCTCGATCTCCCACATCTCCATCACGCGCCCTCCGACTCGATGAGCTGCTGGAGCCCGAGCTTGTCGACCTTGCCCGTGGCCAGGATCGGCACGGCGTCGAGCGAGGACGCCGACCTCCAGCGCTTCGGCACCTTGAACGCGCTGAGTCGGGAGCGGGCCTCGGCCGCGACCTCGTCGACCGAGCGTCCGTCGTCCAGGATGACGAGCGCGCCCACTGCCTTGGCTCCGGAAGCGTCGGACACGTCGGTGACGTACGCCTGGCGGACGAACGAGATCGTCCGCAACCCGGCCTCGACCTCGGCCGGGTACACGGTCGCGCCGCTGACCTTGAACATGTCGTCGACCCGCCCGGTGGAGAAGAGGAAGCCCGTCCTCGTCGATCCAGCCGAGATCGCCGGTGCGGAACCAACTGTCCGCGTCGAACAGCTCCTCGCGGAGCCGCCCACATATCCCGCGCATCAGGTTCGGACCCCGCAGCTCGATCTCGCCCTGGTCGTCGGCGCCGAGGACGTCGCCCGACTCTGGGTCGCGGACCCGCACCTCGACTCCCTCGAAGGGGCGGCCGCAGCTCCCGTGCGCGCCATCGGGGAGGTCGGTGTCGAGTCGGTAGCCGCAGTAGGGGCCGAACGACTCGGTCATCCCGAACAGGTTCGCCCGGGCGCCGGGGGCCGCTCGGAGCTCGGTAGGGAGCACCGCGTCGAGGCTTCCCGCCTTCAGCAAGTGCAGGTCGGCCGCGGCGAAGGCCGGGTCGGCCGCGATCCTGGCCGCCTGGTCCGGCCAGCCCCGGAACAAGGTCGCCTGCTCGCGCTCGAGGAAGCCCGATCGTGGTCGCGGGTGACGGGGTCGGTCTCGGTGAGCAGCGTGGCGCCGGCGATCAGCGTCGACAGCAGACCCGACCCGAACCCGCCCATCCAGAAGAACGGCATCGGGATGTAGAGGCGGTCGTCCTCGCCGAGGCAGCGGGCGTCGAGCCCGGCGGCCGTGGCCCGGATGGCCCCGCCGTGGGTGTGGATCACGCCCTTCGGCCGACCCCGGCTGCCCGAGGTGAACATGACGGCGAGGTCGTCGGCCGGACGCACCCGCGCCGCGAGCGCATCGACGATCGCGTCGAGCGCGTCGTCGTCGGGCAGGTCGTCGGTCGGCCACACCGCCCGCAGGTTCGGCAGCCGCTCGTGTCGGAGCCTCGTCGTGCCCACCGAGGTGATGTCGCCGAGGTGCTCGTCGAGCTCGTCGAGGTAGCGCCGGCCGCGGTACTCGGGCTCGGCGATCAGCACGGCGACGGTCGCGGTGGCCAACTGGGCCTCGAGCTCAGGCGGTCGCAGCAGCGTGCTCAGCGGGACGAGCACCGCGCCGATCCGCATCGCCGCGTACGCGGTGACGGCCCATTCGATGCCGTTCGGCATCAGCAGGCCGACCCGGGTGCGCTTCCCCACGCCGCCGGCGACCAGTCGCCGGGCGACCTCGCGAGCTGCGGGCCTCGCAGATCGCCGTAGGTCAGGACCTCGTCGTCGCTGACGATGGCCGGCTTCGTTCCCAGGCGCTGCGCCCGTTCGGCGATCAGGGCCGGGATCGTCGCCGCGTTCAGGCATCCGCCAGCCGCTTCTTGCAGGGCGCGGGCGTCGAGCTTGCCGCTCGACATCATCGGCACGTCGGACTTCGGCATCGGCAGCAGGATCTTGGGCACCTTGTACACGGACAGCGCGCGCCGCCAGGCGGCGGCGCAGCTCGTCCAGCTCGGCCGCGGTCATGTCGTCGCCGTCGGGCAGCACCAGCGCGGCCGCGACGATCTGGCCCCGATCGGCGCTGTCGACGCCGAGGACGTGGGCCTGGAGGCCGGACACATCGGCGATGGCGGCCTCGACCTCGCGCGGCGACACGTTGGCGCCGGCGGTCTTGATCATGTCGCCGTGACGGCCCTTGAAGTAGTGGAGGCCGTCGGCGTCGACCCGCACCAGGTCGCCGGTGCGGAACCATCCGTCGGGAGTGAACGTCTCGGATCGCTCGCGCCCGTAGTAGCCCTCCATCATGAACGGGCCGCGCAGCCACAGCTCGCCGATCTCGTCGACCCCGCTCACGACTCCGGTGTCCGGGTCGACGATGCGTGATTCGAGGCCCGGCGCCGGCCGGCCGAACGAGCCACGGCGGTGCTCGGGCTGGTCGGACTCGTCCTCGTCGACCAGGCAGACGCTGCCCGCCTCGGTCATCCCGAGCATCGAGTGGCGCAGCTCGGGATCGGCCGGGCGTGACGTCGTCCGGCATGATCGGCCAGAGGTTGCCGCGGCGGATCGACGACAGGTCGCGGCCGGCGAAGCTGGGGTCGTTCGGCAGGTGCGCGACCGACTGCCGCGAACCCGTTGACCATCGTCGGGCGTTCGCGCTCGAGCACGTCGAGCACATCGCCGGCGTCGGCCGCGTTCGAGCACACCAGCCGGGCCCCGGCCACCAGCGTGCCCAGGAGGGCGTAGGCGAAGCCGCCGATCCAGAAGAACGGCGAGTTCGAGAAGAGCGTCTCGTCGGGGGTGTAGCGGCGTAGCTCGTTGAGGTTGTCGAGGTGGCGGATCAAGCGCGCCGTGGGTGTGGATCACGCCCTTCGGCGCGCTGGTCGACCCCGATGTGTGGACGATCACCATGCGGTCCGCGGGCGTCACTGCTCCTTCGGCCGCCCGCAGCACGGACGGCATCGACTCGGTCGGCCTGCTCGACCAGCGCGTCCATCGATCCAGCCCCGGTCGGTCGAGGGCGCCACCGACGCGAACGCGATCCGCCGCAGCGAGGGCACGGTGGGGGCGACGAGCGGTGGCGGTCGCGGCCAGGTCGAGCGCCTCGATCGCCTGCGACAACGTGTCCTCGTAGCCGTGCGACCGGTAGGCGTCCGCGCTCGAGCAGGATCTCGACGTCGGCGCCCGACAGCAGCCCGGCCAGCTCGTGGCTGGTCGAGAAGGTGCTGAGCGGGATGGTGACCGCGCCGATGCGGGCCGCGGCCAGCCAGCCCACCACGAAGTCGGTGCCGTTGGGGTGCAGCAGTCCGACATGGGTGCCGTGCCCGGCGCCGGCGGCCAGCAGGGCGCGGGCCAGCGTGGCCGAGCGGGCGTCGGCCTCGGCGTAGGTGAGCGTGTCGTCGTCGGTGACCAGCAGCGCGGCCGACCCGCGCTCGGCGGCCCGCTCGCGCAACAGGGCGCCGACGGTGAGCGGCAGGTCGTCGCCGGCGTCGATCGCGGGTCGGAGGTCACGGCGCGTCCCGCCGCGGCGACACCGCCGGGAGGGCCGCCTGGTCACCCGCGATGGCGTGCATCGTCGCTTCCGCACAGACCTTGTCGCCGCGCAGGAGCCGTGCGCGCGATTCGATGCGGTCGGCATCGGTGCTGCGCTCGATGTCGAAGGTCAGCGGGGTGAGCAGGGGAGTCGGGCGGCGGAAGCGACACGTCGAGCCGGGTCGTCTTGCCGGCCACGCCCACGTCGCAGTTGTGGTGCTGCACGACCGCAGTCGAAGAACACCGCGATGAACCCACCGTGCACGATGCCCGGGCGGCCCCTCGTAGACGACGGGGAACTCGACCGTGCCGGTCGCCCGATCGCCGTCGCACCTCGATCTCGTAGAGCGGGAAGACGGGGTTGAAGGCGCCGATGTCGCGCGAGTGGTCGAGGTAGACGCGTCCGTCGGCATCGACGTCGCCGCCCACGCGGGGCGCAGCCGAGCTCGGGGCCGAGGCGGCCAGTGTCTGTTCGGCGTCGGTCGAGCTGCGCGATCAGGTGGCGCAGCTCGTCGGTGGACGTCTCCATCGAGAGCGCGGTGCCCAGCATCCGGCGCAGCGACCGCGGCCAGCTCGACGGTGTCGGCCAGCGGTGGCTCGCCGAAGGTCCAGGCCACGTCAGCGGTCCCTCGGCAGTCCGAGGATGCGCTCGGCGATGAGGTTGCGCTGGATCTGCGACGTGCCCGCCGCGATCGTGTACTGGAGCGACCACAGGTACTCGCGAACCGCCTCGGTGGTGTCGGCGCCGTCGACGTCGGCCCGCCCGACGATCGGATGGCCGATGACGCGCACGGCCAGCTCGGCCAGCTCCTGGGTGAGCTCGCTGTAGCGCAGCTTCACCGCGGACCCGTCGGTGCCGGTGCGCCGGTCTCCTCGGCCTCGGCGATGCCCATCTGGGTCAGGCGCCAGAGCGCCTCGACCGACGCCTCGATGCGACCGACCTTGTGGCGCAGCTCGTCGGAGTCCCAGGCGGTTCCGGTCGGGGTCCGTCGGGCCTGGGCCAGGGCGACCAGCTTGCGCACCTGCGCCCGCAGGGTGATGACGTGCTGGGCGAAGGCGGTGCCGCGCTCGAAGCGCAACGTCACGTTGGTCACGCGCCACCCGTCGTTCTCGGCGCCGACCCGGTTGGTCGACCGGGATGCGTACCTCGTCGAGGAACAGCTCGCAGAAGTGGCTCTCGCCGTCGAGCGTCCGCATGGGCCGCACCTCGACCCCCGGGCTGCGCATGTCGAGGATCAGCCAGGTGATGCCCTTGTGCTTCGGCGCGGCCGGGTCGGTGCGCACCAGCAGCTCGCACCAGTCGGCCACATGGGCCCGGGTGCTCCAGATCTTCTGGCCGCTGACGACGTAGTGGTCGCCGTCGCGGGTCGGCCCGCGTGCGCAGCGACGCGAGATCGGAGCCGGCCGAGGGCTCGGAGAAGCCCTGGCACCACACGTCGTCGCCTCGGAGGATGCGCGGGAGGTGGCACGACCCGCTGCGCGTCGGTGCCCTCGTGGATGAGCGTCGGGCCGGCGTGCATCATGCCGACGAAGTTGACGCTGATGTAGGGCGCGTCGGCGCGGGCGTACTCCTCGAGGTAGACGAGCTGCTGGGTGATGGGCAGTCCGCGTCCGCCGGCCTCGACCGGCCAGGCCAGACCGGCGTAGCCGGCGTCGTAGAGCTTGCGCTGCCAGTCGGTGTCGTAGGCGCGGCGCGGCGTCCCAGTCGCCCGGCGGTGGGGGCGGGCCGTGCCTCGGAACCTCGGCCTCGAGCCACTCGCGGACCTCGATCCGGAACTTCTCGTCGTCGTCGGAGTAGCGGAGGTCCATCGGTCAGACCTGCGTGGTCGGCGCGGGGCGAGAACGCGTCACGGACCTCGGCGAGATCGACCTTCCCGGAGTCCGTGCGGGGGAGCACGTCGACGATCCGGATCTCGGTGGGCAGCTCGTAGGGCGCCAGGCGGGTGGCGAGGTGATCGAGCAGGGCGGCGGCCGACACGTCGCCGGCGTCGTCGCGCAGCTCGACCGCGGCGACGGGCACGGCACCGAGGCGCTCGTCGTCAAGCCCGACGACGGCCGCGCCGCGAACGCCCGGGTGCGATTCGAGTGCGAGGCGGACGTCCTCGGGTCGCACCTTGAAGCCGCCCCGGATGATGGCCTGGTCGGCCCGCCCGACGATCCACAGGAAGCCGTCCTCGTCGAGGCGGGCCAGGTCGGTCGTGCGGATCCATCCGCCGGCACCTGCCGAGTGCGGCGGCCTTCACCTCCAACAGGCCTTCCTCGTCCGGACCGAGGATCCGGCCGTCGTCCTCGTCGACCACCCGCAGCTCGGATCCGGCGTGGGCGCGACCGACGCTGCCGCGCTTGGCGGTCCAGTACGCGTCGTGGTCGGCCAGGTTCCACCCGGCGACGCTGCCGCCGAACTCGGTGGCCGCGTAGGTGACGAGCACCGGGATGCCGTACTTGTGGCGGAAGGCGTCGGCGTCGTCGGGCGACAGCGGCGCGGTGCCCGACACGACCGAACGGATGCTGGCTCAGCTCGGCCGGGTCGAGATCGGCTTCGAGCACCATGCGCAGCGCGGCGGGCACGAGGCTGGCCGTCTTGGGGCGGTGGCGGCGCACGGCGTCGTACCAGCCGTCGACGGTGAAGCGCTCGAGCAGCGAGAACGGACGGCCGTCGCTGATGCACTGCAGCACGCGGAACAGACCGCCCAGGTGGACGAGCGGAGAGTTGACGATGGCGACCCCCGATCGCAGCTGGGGCTGTTCGGTGCGGTCGCGCTCGTAGTACTTGGCGTCGACGAGGACGCGCTCGAGCGTGGCGTAGGACAGCTCGACGCGCTTCGGCGGCCCGGTCGTCCCGCTGGTGAGCATGCGCACGGCGATGTCGGGTCGCGTTCCAGGCTCGATCGTTGCCGTGATCGCGACGTCGGGTGACCACCGGTGCGGCCGCCGAGCTCGTCGACCGCGACCGTCGTCGTCGACGGTGACGGCTCGACCAGCTCCTCGAGGTCGGTGCTCGATCCCGACGACGCATCCGAGCTCGAGCTGGGCGATGTCGTCGCGGGTGCGGTCGACGCCGCGCTGCGGATTGATGGCGACGACGCACCCGCCGGCGCGGAGCACGCCGAGCAGGCAGCCCGATGTGCGCCGGGCGGTTCCGCAGGATGATGCCGACCGGCATCGCCCGGTTGGTCGACGAGCGCGGCCACGGCCTCGATGGTCGAGCCGAGCTCACCCCACGACCACCACCGCCCCTCGAACTCGATCGCGTCGGCGGCCGGATCGATGGCGACGATCTCGGCGATCCGGTCGGACAGCGTCCAGGCGCGTGGACCGATCCATCAGCGGATCCGCGGCTCGGGCTTCGGTGGCGGATCGGCGCGCGACCTCGGCCATGCCGATCGGGTTGCCGAGCCGCGTGTAGATGAGGCCCTGTTCCATGCGCGACGCGGTAGGGCCGGTCGAGCGACTCCCAGATGGCGCCGCACCGTGCCCTGGGTGGCGGCGCGTCGGCTTGGCCGCGATGGCGGCGGCGATCTCGTGGGCGCGGTCCCAGAGCTGCTCGCGCTCGACGATCTCGGTCACGAGCCCGATGCGCAGCGCGGTGTCGGCGCCGACGCGCTCGTCGTTGCCGGTCAGCGCCATGCGCAGCGTGTGGCGCCAGCCCGACCCGGCGCATGAGCCCGACCGGCTCGAGCGCGGACACCAGGCCGTAGGTCACGTGCGAGTCGAAGAAGGTCGCGTCGGGCGAGCAGATGACGATGTCGGACTCGTTGACGAAGTAGAAGGCGCCGGCGGTGCAGATGCCCTGCACGGCGCAGACGACCGGCTTCCACACCTTCTGCCACTTGGGGCTCAGCAGCTCGCCGGGGTCCTCGTGGTTCCAGACGTCGTCGGGCTGGCCGTAGGGCTTCGTCGTGTCGAGGCCGGCGCAGAAGGCGCGGTCGCCGGCGGCCCGCAGCACGACCGCGTTGACGTCAGGGTCGGCCTTGATGCGCCGCCAGGCGTCGCGGTACTTCCTCGCACATCTGTCGGTCGAACGCGTTGAGGACCTCGGGTCGGTTGAGCGTGATCGTCGCGACCCGGTCGGCCGACACCTCGTAGAGGATCGTCTCGTAGGTCTCGGTCATTCGCACTTCCATTCGGGATCGCGCTTCTCGAGGAACGCCGCCGGTCCCTCCTTGGCGTCGGCGGTGCGCACGACCCGCTCGCGGATCGCCTCGGCCAGGATCTCGGCCTCGTGCAGCGGGAGGTCGAGGCCCTTGCGGATCGCGAGTCGCGTGCCCCGCACGGCGAGGGGAGCGTTGCGGTTGACGATCGCGGCGATCTCGCGGGCGCGCTCGAGCAGTCGGTCGTGCTCGACGACCTCGGTGACGAGACCGAGCTCGTAGGCGCGCTCGGCGCTGAGCCGCTCGTGCTTGCCCATGAGCGCCATGCGCATCGCGACGTTGAGCGGGAGGACCCGGGCCAGCCGGACCATCTCGCGGCCCGAGACCGAGACCGATGCTCACGTGCGGATCGAAGAACTGCGGCCCGGTCCGAGGCGATCGCGATGTCGGCCGTCGTGACGAGGTCGAGTCCCGCGCCGCAGCAGAGGCCGTTGACCGCGGTCAGGATCGGCTTGGTCATGGTGCGGAACGGCGGTGTCGCCTCCTGCGGGGCCTCCCACTGCGGCGTAGGTCGTGAGGTAGGGCTCGTCGTAGATGACGCGGCCGTCGTCGGGGATCTCGCCGACGTCGGCGCCGGCGCAGAACGCGCGACCCGCGCCGGTGACGATCGAGATCCACACGTCCGGGTCGGCCTCCGCGGCGCGCGTAGGCCTGCTTGCAGCTCGCGGACCATCTGCGGGCTCACCGCGTTGAGCTGGTCGGGTCGGTTGAAGGTGATGGTCGCCGATCCGATCGGCGACCTCGTAGATGATCGTCTCGAACGTCATGGTGCTCCTGGCCCTACCGGCCCTGGTAGTCGGGGGGCGGCGATCCTTGAACGACGCCAGACCTTCGCGGAAGTCCGACGTGCGCGACGACAGCTCGAGCGCGAACGCCTCGTTGGCCATGGCCTCGGTCAGCGGCACGTGCAGCGACGCGTTGATGCAGTGCTTGGTGAGGCCGAGGGCGATCGTCGCCCGGCCGGCCAGGTCGGCGACGAGCGCCGCCGATGCCTCGTCGAGCTCCGTCGTCCGGCACGCACCGGTAGATCATCCCCCACGTCGGCGGCGTCGGCGCCCGCTGACCTCGCGGCCGAGCAGCAGCAGCTCCTTGGCCCGGGCGACGCCGACGAGCCGCGGGCAGCAACCAGGTGGCGCCGCTGTCGGGGGTGAAGCCGCGGCCGCAGAACGGCTCCCAGAAGCGGGCGGTGTCCGACGGCGATGGTGAAGTCGGCCGCCGAGCGCGAGCTGGCAGCCGAGCCCGGCGGCCCAGCCGCGCACCGCGCAGACCACCGGGAGCTGGATCGTGCGTCAGCACCTCGATCAGGCGGTGGGCCTGCGAGCGCGGTGCGGCGTTGCAGGTTGCCCACCCGCGGCTCGGGGCCGTCCGCCGCGGTTGCTGGCCACGACGTCGGCGCCGGCGCAGAAGTCGGCGCCGCTCGAGCGAGAGCGAGCACCGCCCGCACCGCGTCGTCGACGGCGGCGGCCTCGAGGGCGCCGATCGATCTCCCGCACCGCGGTCGCGGGTCAGCGAGTTCTTGGCCGACGGCCGGTCGAGCACGATGCGGAGCACGCTCGTCGGTCGTCTCGATGCGCACGACGTCGTGGCCGAGTCGCTCACGGCGCCGCCTCCGCCAGCGAGTCGCTGATGGTCAGCGGCGTGTCGCGGTCGACGTGCCGAAGGACGTGCTCGAGCACCCACGCCCGCTTGAGCAGGTAGTTCGGCGGCATCTCCCAGGTGAAGCCCATGCCGCCGAGGATCTGGACGCGCGGCTCGCGCGTTCTCGATCGCCGCCTCGCCGGCGAGGAGCTTGGCCGCGCTCACCGAGCGTCGTCGACGTCGCCGACGGCCGGGTCGTCGAGCACCGCGGCGGCCGCGTAGGTCGAGCTGCGGGCGAGCGACGGTCCGCACGTACATGTCGGCCATCATGTGCTTGAGCGCCTGGAACGAGCCGATCGGGCGGTCGAACTGCTGGCGTTCGAGGGAGTAGTCGCGGGCGACGTCGAGCGCCGACTCGCGCCACGCCGACCAGCAGCGCGGCGGTCAGCACCGTGCCGCGGCGCCGAAGCCGCGTCGCATCGTCGGGTCCGCCGACGCGGGTGCCGCGGCGGGAGCTCGGCGAAGCGTCCGACGGGCGTGAGCGGATCGAGCGGGTCGAGCACGTCGGGCTGCGTCGAGCTCGGCCCGCTCGATCAGGCGAGACACCCGTCCGGGCGCAGCACGACGAGGGCGTCGAGCCGGCCCGCGTGCTCGACGAGGATCGGCTCGTCGTCGCCGGTCGGTCGGCGTCGAACCCGGACGATGAGCGGCGGCCGACCCGGCGGCTCGGCGAGCAGGGCGCCGTGGCCGAGCCGAGGCTCGACCACAGGAGCGGGCCGGGGACCAGGTGCGCGGCCGAGCTGCTCGAACACCAGCGTGGCGTCGCACCACGTCGAGGCCGAGGCCGCCGTTGCGCCTCGGGGACCAGGAGCGAGAAGCACGCCGAGGTCGGAGAGCTCGTCCCAGGTCCGGCGCATCGACTCGGCGGTGGCTGCCTCGCGTTGGCCCGAGACCGTCGAACGCGGTACCGGGCCGCGCAGAAGTCGGCCACGGTCTCCTGCAGCGCCAGCTGCTGCTCGTCGAGTCGGAAGTCCACTGCGCCCTGCCCCTGGCCGGGCCCGATCTCGGCCCGTTGCCCGAAGATCTGGCCCGGAAATATCTAGATGTTATATCCTACGATTTCCGAGCTCAGTGCCGCAACGCAGAGAGGACCACCCGGTGAGCGACGATCGTGTGCTGATCGAACAGGATCGCGGCACGGGTATCGCCCGGATCAGCCTCGAACAACCCCGAGCGGCGGAACTCCTACGACCCGGCCGATGCGCGAGCAGCTCGGCGCGCTACCTCGACGACATCGCGCTCGACGACGACATCAAGGTCGTGCTGCTGCGGGGCGAGGGCGGGGTCTTCAGCACCGGCGCCGACATGGGCAACGCCTACGCCTGGTACGGCGACGGCGCGACGCACGGCCGGAGGGCGAGGACGACGCCCGGACCGCGGCGCCCGAGCCAGCGCCGCCGGCTGCTCGGTCGACCGCAAGACGTTCGACTTCTACCACGACTTCCTCGGCTACTCGAAGGTCACCGTCGCCGAGGTCAACGGCTTCGCGCTCGGCGGCGGGTTCGAGCTGGCGCTCATGGCCGACATCTCGGTGGTCGGCCGCGACACCAAGATCGGCATGCCGGCCACCCGGTTCCTCGGTCCGGCGCTCGGCACGCTGCACATGTTCTTCTACCGCCTCGGCCCGATCCTCGCCCGGCGCATGCTGCTCACCGGCGACACCATCCCGGCGTCCGAGCTCGCGCACCTCTCGGTGTTCACCGAGGTGGTCGACGACGACGCGGTGCCGGCCCGGGCGCGACTGGTGGGCCCGCAAGGTGGCGCGGATGCCGGCCGACGGCATCGTCATGGCCAAGGAGGCGTTCCGCCTGGTCGAGCAGATGCAGGGGTACCAGGGCGAAGAGGTGGCCAGCTACCTGTTCCACGCCTACGGCACCAACCTGCAGTTCGAGGAGGACGAGTTCAACTTCGTCAAGACCCGGGCCCAGGTCGGCACCAAGCGGGCCTTCGAGCTGCGCGACGAGCACTTCGAGATCCCCGAGCCGTAGCCGCGGGCCGGCGGCGAGCGTCAGCCCTCGCCTGCGACGGTGTCGGGCTGCTCGGCTCGCGACCGACTGCGCCCATCGGTAGTCAGGCTTGCCGCTCGGGTGGCGGCCGATCGTCTCGGTGAACACGAACGCTCGGGGCGCCTTGAACCGCGCCAGCGACAACGCGCGAGAACTCGCGCAGCTCGTCGGCGGTCGACCGTCGATCCCGGCTCGAGCTGGACGACGCCGACCACCTCCTGGCCGAAGCGCGGGCTCGGCCGGCCGACGACCAGCACGTCGACGACGTCCGGATGGCGCAGCAGCGCCTGCTCGACCTCCTCGACGAAGACCTTCTCGCCGCCGGTGTTCACCACCATCGAGTCGCGGCCGAGCAGGCGGATCGTGCCGTCGGCCTCGAGCGTGGCGCGGTCGCCGGGCACGGCGACCCGCTCGCCGTCCGACGATCGGGAAGGTCGCCTCGGTGGCCTCCTCGGTCGTCGAGGTAGCCGAGGGGCACACGGCCCCGGCGGGCGGTCCACCCGATCTCGTCCTCGCCGGGCTCGAGCGAACCGCGTGCGGTCGGCCGACACGACCGTTGCGCCGGCGCCGGGCGCGAAGAAGGCGGTCTTCATCGACCGGTTCGTCGGCGCCGAAGGCCATGCCGCCGGTCTCCGATGCGCCGTAGCCGTCGATCACCATGCACGTCGGGGAGCAGGTCGACCAGCGCCTGCTTGTTGTCGCTCGCTGGTGGCGGCTCCACCCGTGCCGATGCGCCTGAGCGCGTGCAGGTCGTAGGAGCCGCGCCGGAGCTCGTCGCACGATCGGTCGGGCGTAGGCGTCGCCGACGATCGACATCATCTGCACCTGCTCGCGCTCGGCGACTCGCAGGATCTCGGCCGCGTCGAAGCTGCGGGAGTCGTCGTGGAGGACGATCGTGGCGCCCGATGTGCAGGCCGGCGAACGCGGTCCACTGGGCGGCTGCGTGCATCAGCGGGGGGACCGCGAACCATGGCCGCCGGTTCGGCCATCGCGGCGGCGGCCAGCGACTCGGCCGTCGTCTGCTCGGTGCCGCCCATGCCCGACACGAAGATGTCGGCCTGGCGCCACAGCACGCCTTTGGGTCGGCCGGTGGTGCCGCCGGTGCACACCAGGTAGAGGTCGTCGGCGCTCGGCACCGGGAGCGCGGTCGCGGCTCCGGCTTCGATGGCCGCCTCGAACTCGACGCTGCCCGCCAGGAGCGGCTCGACTCCCGAGCCGTCGTCGATGTCGACCAGCACGAGGCGTCGTCGTGTCCCGATCGCCTCGGCGACGAGCGGCCCGAACGACCGCTGGTAGACGACCGCGGCCGGCGCCGACCATCGTCGAGCAGCGCGCCGATCTCGGTCGGCGGCGTAGTGCTGGTTCACGTTGAACGGGCACGGCGCGGGCCCGGTAGGCGCCGAGCATCGCCTCGATGTACTCGGGGCGGTTGTGCATGACGAGCGGCGACCGTCGACTGCCCGCACTCCCACCGCTCGAGCTCCTCGCGCTCGCGGTGCAGGCCGATCCCGTGCTCGACCAGGAAGCCGGCCAGCCCGTCGGCTGCGGTCCCGGACCTCGGCGAACGATCCGCCGCACGTCGTTCCAGACGAGCATGTCGTGGTCGGGCACCGCGTCGGCGAGCGCGTCGTGGGCCGCCGGCAAGGACCACTCGATCGTCACTGCAGCCCCCTCAGGCCGGGTGGTTCGGCGGGTCGGTCGGGTCGTCGGCCTCGAGTGCGGCCATCAACGCGCCCACGTCGGCGAGCGACCGGACGGTGCTGTTGAGGTGTGTGCACGTGGAGGGCCCGACCAGCTCCGCGCGGACTCGACCCGGTAGGTCACGAACCGGCGTGCCGTCGAGTGTCGGCGCGCTGGCCGCCGCCGCCGGGCAGGTGTCCCAGGGCAGCACCCGCACGTCGACTTCGAGGTGCCCGATGGTCATGTCGGCACGATCGAGCTCCGCGGTCACGACGTACTCGTGCATGACCGACTCGTCGTCGGCACTCTGGTACGAGTCGCGGAAGTGGGCCCGGACCACGGGTCGGTCCTCGCCCGTACGGGGACGCCTCACGTCGAGGCAGCGCAACCGGCGGACGGTGCCCGCGTCGAGCAGCGGGAGCTCGTGCCATCGGCCCTCGACCGTGGCGAGGTCCGGCGCCTCCGGGCCCCTCGGTACGGCGTTGGTCCCGGTGAGGCGCAGGCGCTCCACCACGGCACCGCCGCGGGCCCAGCCGGCGCAGATGTCCGCCTGCAGTTCGGCCCGGGCCGAGCCCTCCTCGGGCGACATGGTCAGGATGCCCTCGCGCAGGAGCGCGTAGCCGGACACCAGGTTGGCTCCGTTGAGGTCTTCGAGCGCGCTGTAGAGCAGGGTGCGGGCGTCGGCCTCGGCCGGCAGGGCGGCGACGACGGCGGCGCCGTAGCCCCGGCGGAGGCTCGTCCCCTCCAGCGCGGCCACCTCGTCGGTCGCCGAGGCGCCGCCGATGCCGAGGATCTCCCAGGCGCCGAAGTCGATGCGCACCCAGAGCTCGATCTCGTCGATCGTGTCGAGCTCGCCATCAGCGTGGCGCCGGAGGTCGCGGCCCCGGATGTCGGCGACGAGTGGGCCGCCGAACCCCTCGGGGCGGGTCATGTCGATCGACGTGGTGCGGCGCACGGAGCCGGGCGCCGGCTCGGGTGTCTCGACGACCGCACGGTGGGGACCCGGTACCGGAGTGGGCCGATCGGGGTGGGCTGCCAGGTCGGCCATCCATGAGAGTTTGGCATGCCGGATCTTGAAAGCACCAGTTGCGTGGGACTCGTCTGCCAGTCCACTCTCTGGTAGAACGGGCGACCATGGGTATGCTCGACTTCCCCGTCTTCGACGCGGACAACCACCTCTACGAGAGCCGAGGACGCGTTCACCCGCCACCTCCCCGCCGCGCACGCCAACCTCTTCCGGTTCGTCGAGATCAAGGGCCGCAAGAAGCTGGTCGTGCGCAACCGCATCACCGAGTTCATCCCCAACCCGACGTTCGAGGTGGTCGCCCGACCGGGCTCGCACATGGCCTTCTACGCCGGCGAGAACCCCGACGGGCAAGACGCTGCGCGAGCTCACCGGCGAGCCGATGGCGTGCATCCCCGCGTTCCGCGAGCCCGAGCCGCGCCTCGAGCTGCTCGACGAGCAGGGCGTCCACGCCTCGCTCATGTTCCCGACCCTGGCCAGCCTCATCGAGGAGCGGTTGCTCGACGATCCCGAGCTCACGCAGGTGGCCATCCACGCCTTCAACGAGTGGCTGCACGACGAGTGGACCTACGACTACGAGGGCCGCCTGTTCGCCACGCCGATCGTGAACCCGTGCCTGCTCGACGAGGGCATCGCCGAGCTCGAGCTCCTCCTGGAGCGGGGCGCCAAGGCCGTGCTGCTGCGACCGGCCCCGGTGAGCGGCCTCCGCGGGCTCGCGCTCGCCCTTCCTCCCCGAGTTCGACCCGTTCTGGGCCCGCATCGAAGAGGCCGGGCGTGCTGGTGGCGCTGCACGCCTCCGACAGCGGCTACCAGGACTACCTCAACACCTGGGAGGGCACCGGGCGGCGAGTACGTCGCCTTCCGGCCCAAGACGTTCGCGGCGGTGGCCGATGGCGGGCGGTCGATCCAGGACGCGCTGGCCTCGGCCATCTGCCACGGCATGCTCACCCGCTTCCCCGGCGTCAAGCTGATCAGCGTCGAGAACGGCGGGCAGCTGGGTCGGCGCTGCTCTTGAAGAACCTCGAGCTCGCCTACAAGAAGATGCCCCAGGAGTTCGCCGAGCACCCGCGCGAGGTGTTCCACCGCAACATCTGGGTGAACCCGTTCTGGGAGGACTCGGTCACCGGTCTGATCGACCTGATCGGCGCCGATCGGGTCTGCTTCGGGTCGGACTTCCCCCACCCCGAGGGCCTGGCCGAGCCGATCGCCTGGGTCGACGAGCTCGGCGACCTGTCCGTCGGCCGACATCGAGCGCATCATGTCGTCGAACATGTTCGGGCTGATGGGACTGGAGGCCCGCCCGGCGCGAGCTCGAGCAGCGCACCAGCCCGTGAGCTACCTGACGGGACACGGCCGCGGCCGGCTGTGCGTCTCACGAGGCCGGGCATCGATGGCAGATCCGAACCGAGCCCGTGGCGTTCCCCGCGAGAAGCCGCAGCTGATCGCCGACGAGCTCCGGTCGCTCATCGTGACCGGCCAGCTCGTCGGAGGGCGACTCGCTCGGCCACGAGCCGGATCTGGTCGAGCGGTTCGGTGTCTCGCGGCCCTCGCTGCGCGAGGCGCTGCGCATCCTCGAGGCGGAGGGGCTGATCTCCGTCGTCCGCGGGGTGCGCGGGGGCGTCATCGTCCACGAGCCCGACGAGCGGATGACCGCCCGCACCGCGGCGCTGGTGCTCCAGGCCCGCAGCGTGCCGTTGGCCGACGTCGTCGAGGCCCGCAGCACCCTCGAGCCCGCGGCCGCCAGGACCGTCGCGCTCGTCCTCGACGGCGGCGGTCGGCCAGCAAGGAGCTGCTCGCGGCTGATCGACCGGCAGGAGGCCTGCATCGACGATCCCGAGGCCTTCGGTGTCGCCAACGCCACGCTTCCACGAGCGTCTGGTCGCCCTGGCCGGCAACCAGACGCTGTCGATCGTCGCCGAGATGCTGAACGAGATCGTGTCGCGGGCGGTCACCGAGGCCTCGCAGGCGCCCGGTGATGAGTCGGTCGAGACCCGTCGGCGCGGCATCCGGTCGCAGCGGCGCCTGGCCGAGCTGATCGCCAGCGGCGAGGGCGCGGCGGCCGAGGACCACTGGCGAGCACACCTGGCCGTCGTGGGTCGGGTGCTGCTCGGCCAGCAGGGGGACCCGGGTCATCGACCTTCTCGACCACTACCAGTAGCCGGCAGAAGATGCATGGCCCTCTCGGTGGGCGGCAGCGGGCCTGTACCAGAATGAGAGTGCGGACCGGTCGCCAGGAGTAAGATCACTTCCACCCTGCAGGGAGGATCCCGGTCGAGATGTCAGATGCACGCGCCAAGACGGCCCGGACGAGATCCCAAGGCCGCGCCGGCGACGGCGGCGCCGGACGAGGCCGCCGACGACGTCGCCGACTGGCAGCGTCGGGTGGTGGGTCGGTCGCTGCGGACGGCCACGAAGCGATCGATCGATCGTGGTGCCACGCTCATCCGGGCGGCGGCCACGCTGCTCGAGCGCTCCAACGGCGACGGGTTCACCGTGCAGGAGGTCGCCAACGAGGCGGGCCAGTCCCTCCGCACGCTCTACCAGTACTTCGAGAGCAAGGACGATCTCCTGCTCGCCGTCTTCGAGGAGGCGATGAAGCGGTACGCCCGCATGATCCGCAACTCGATCGCCGGGTCTGGACGATCCGCTCGAGCGGCTGGCCGGCGCGGTGATCGCGGCGGCCTCGATGCCGGCCTACAGCAGCCCCGGCGTCGACGTCGGCCTGGCCCGCCTGCGGCTCAAGCTCGGCGACGTCGATCCCGACGCTGGTGGCCCGCTCGCACGAGCCGGTCACGCTGGTGTTCCTCGAACTGGTGCACCAGGCCGCGGCGGCCGGCGAGATCCTCGACCAGGACGAGCAACCCGCGGTCTACCTCATCATCTCGCTCAACTCCTCGTTCATCATCAGCCAGACGCTCGGCAACGACCAGGGCCTCGACCTGCCCGAGCCCGAGGCGCTGGCCCGGTTCTGCCTCCAGGGCCTCGGCGCCGAGCTGAAGGACGGCTGGTACGAATCCATCTCCAGCCGCCTGCTGCCGCCGGTGACCTCCGCGGACGACGACTGGCCCACCGTCCGCTCTCGCGCGACGTGAGCCAGGTCACCCAACCAGCCGACCCGCCCGCCTCGGCCTGCTTCGCCGCCGACGTCTACGACATCGACCTCACCGACGGCTCGAACTTCCGGGCGTCCGTGCCCCACGAGGCGTTCGACGCGCTGCGCGCCGCGGGAGGGGTCACGTGGCACGAGGAACCGTCGGTCCCGATGCCCAGCAGTGACGGCGACCTGTTGACCTTCGTCGAGAGCCCGGGGTTCTGGTCGGTCACGAGTCACGCGGACGTCAGCACGGTGCTGCGCAACCAGGACCTGTTCTCCTCCCAGCTCGGCGGGGTGTTCCTGCCGAGTCTGGCCCCCGAGAGCCTGGCCACCTTCCGCCAGATGATGCTGAACATGGATCCGCCCGAGCACTCGCGGCTGCGGCGGATACTCCAGCCCATCTTCACCCCGCGTGCGATCGAGCGGCTCCGCGAGTCGGTCGATCTCAACGCCGCGGGAGATCGCGGCGAACCTCGACGGCCTCGAGGAGTGCGATCTCGTCACGGCCGTGTCGGCCGAGCTCCCGCTGCGGGTGCTGGCCGACCTCCTCGGCATGCCTCGCGCAGGACCGCCACCTCATCTTCGAGTGGAGCAACGGGCTCCTCGGCCTGGACGCGGGTGAGTCGGCCGTCAGCCCGGAGGAGAGCATGGGCTCGATCGGCGCGCTCCTGACCTACGGCCAGCAGATGGCGGACGCGCGTCGGGCCGAGCCGCTCGACGACATCGTCAGCCGGATCGTGCACGCTGAGGTCGACGGCGAGCGTTTGGACGACGTCGAGTTCGGCATGTTCTGGCTGCTGCTCGTGGTGGCTGGCAACGAGACCACCCGCAACGCCGTCTCCGGTTCGGTGCTCGCGCTCGAGGAGCACGATCAGTGGCGTTGGCTCGGCGAGCATCCCGAGCACCTGCCCACCGCGGTCGAGGAGCTGCTCCGCTACGTCTCGCCGGTGATGCACTTCCGCCGCACCGCGACCCGCGACACCGTCCTCGGCGACCAGCCCATCCGAGCCGGCGACAAGGTGGTCGTCTGGTACGGCGCCGCCAACCGCGACCCCGCGTCTTCGACGATCCGCACGGCCTGGACCTGCGCAGGAGCCCCAATCCGCACCTGGCCTTCGGCGACGGCGCGCACTTCTGCCTCGGCGCCCACCTCGGTCGGCTGGAGATGATGGCCATGCTGCGCGAGTTGACGTCGGGTCAGCCCCGACTCTGCGTCGAGCCGGGGGTCGAGCGCAGCCCGTCGATCTTCATCAACGGCGTCGGTCGCCTTCCCGTCCGCCTCGGATGACCGACCCGCTGGCGCGAGACGGTCACCCGGGCGCGTAGGTCAGGATCCGCTGCTCAACCAGAGATCGCCCGTACCACGTCTTGGGTTCGTAGTTGCCGAAACCGACGTCGCGGGCGGTGTTGAGCCCGTGCAGCCTCGTGCTGGCGATCAGGGTGTAGGGCGTGCGGTAGAGCCAGTCGTTGAGCACGGCGGCATTGGCCGTGTGCACCAGGTCGTCGTAGGCGGCCTTGCGCTTGTTCGGGTAGCTGTTGGCCCGCCCGATGGCGAGATCCTGCGTCCATCTGCGCGCTCTTGTAGAGGTTGAAGTTGATGTTGATGCCGCCCACGCCGGACACCGACTTGGACGACCAGAAGACGAAGTCGTTGTCGGGGTCGGGGTAGTTGAAGATCCGCAGGATCACGGTCTGGAGCTCACCCGCGACCAGTTGCTTGATCAGCGCCGCCTGATCGGCTGACTTGATGTGGGCGGTGATGCCCGCCGCCTTCCACTGGGCCTGGAGTTGCTGGTCGATGCGCAGCGTGTCCGAGTCGGCGGTGCTGTTGAGCGTGAAGTCGAGCGACTTCTGGCCGGTCTCCTGCTTGTAGGCGGCGAGCTCCGCGGCGACCTTGCTCGGGTCGTAGTTGACCGATCCGGTCTGCCCGTCGGGCAGGCCCCACACGCTCGACGCCGCGAACGGGGAGTCGGCCTGCGCCACGCCGTCGCCGACCAGCTTGGCCACCGTCGCCCGGTTGGTCGCGTACGTGAGCGCCCGCCGGGCGTGGATGTTGCTGAACGGGTTGAACGACACCGTTGATCTTGTTCACCGTGTTCATCGACACCGAAGTGGCCTCGCTCGTCCAGTCCTTCACCACCGCGTAGGAGGTGTCCAGCTTGTTGGCGTCGACGGCGTTGGTGGTCAGCATCATGTTGATGTCGCCGCTCTGGAGCGCAGCCACCCGGGTGGACTCGTCGGGGATGACCCGGAACGTGATCGAGTCGAGGTGGGGCTGACCCTTCTGCCAGTAGTTCTGGTTGCGCGTCGACCTTGAACGTGTCGCCGGGCGTCCAGCGACTGGAAGACGAACGGTCCGGTCCCGATCGGATGGGTCGCCCCGCCGTCCTTCGACTTGATCATGGCCGGGCGCCATCATCAGAGCGCCGGCGCCGTCGAGGTAGCTCGACGGGAAGGCGGCCCACGGCTGCTTCATGTGCACCACGACGGTCTGCGGTCCGGTGACCTGGACGTCCTTGACGAGCGGGCCGAGCACCTGCCCGGTGAGGGCACCGTGGACATAGGCGTCGATGTTGAGCTTGACCGCGTTGGCATCGAGCTTCTCGCCGTTCTGGAACGTGATGCCCGGCCGGATCTTGATCACCCACTTGTCGAACGTCGGATCGGCGATCCAGGAGCTGGCGAGATAGGGCGTCGCCTGGCCTTGCGCGTTCTGCTTGGCCAGCGGCTCGAGCACCGTCGATCCGACCAGGGCACCTTCGGCCGCCCACTCGGCGACAACCGGGTTCCAGGAGTCGGTCTCCTGGCCGACGCCGACCACCAGGCTTCCGCCGTTCTGGGCGACCTGGTCACCCGTCTCGCGGCCGATCACCGCGGCCGTCCCGGATGTCGCGGAGTGGGTGGCGCCCGATCGAGCCGCATCCGGCGAGCACGGCCATGGCCATGCCGATGGCCATGAGGATCTTGATCCCGTGCGATGAGATCGTCGTGGCCGACACGCGTGCTGTCGCGTTGCTGCTCAATGGTCCCCCTTGGAGAGCCGCCGTTTTCTCTGCGGAACTATCGACCGCAGGCCGCTCGGCTTGATACCCAGAACGGCAAATCTGTCTGGCTACATCGTGTAGATGGGCAGAAATACCTAAAGAGGTATCCTCACCGTCGGTCGAGCTGTCGGACCAGGGCCTGACTGATCAGGTTGTCGTACGCGAACTCCGAGTCGACCCAGCCCGACCTCGTGCAGCAGCTTGCCCATCCGCAGCATGATCACCGTGAAGCGGAGCCCGGCCAGCACCTCGTAGTAGCCGAGCGAGGTCGTCGGCTCGCCCGGTCCGCTCGGACCACCCCGCCGCGGTCTCGTCGCGCGACGGAAAGCCCGGCTAGCCGTACGCAGCCCGACCCGATGGTCAGCGCCTCGTCGGAGAAGATCCACCAACCCAGGTCGAGCAACGGATCGGCGACGCTGGTCATCTCCCAGTCGAGCACCGCCACGACCTCGAAGTCGCGGTAGATGAGGTTGCTGAACCGGGAGTCCCCCCACGTCAGCGTCGGCCCCTCGGGCGGTGGATCGACCGCGTTCGCCCGCAGCCAGGCCAGCGCCTCGCGGGCCAGCGGGATGCGTCCGTCCGTCCTCGGCCCAGGTGAGGAAGCGCTCGTAGTGGTCGAGCTGCGCGGTGAGCGGGTCCGGTCCGGCCGCCACGGTCGTCGTGCCGAGGGCGAGCCGGTCGAGATCCAGGCGGTGGATCTTCGCCATTGCGTCGATCCCGCTCCACCACGGCCGGCGCCTGGTCGGCCGGCGACGCGTCGTGGAGCCAGCCCTCGCCCGCGTAGGGCGGCGCGTCGGAGGGGACGTCGCCCCGGATGCGGTCCATGATCCAGAACTCGCTGCCGAACCATTCGGTCGACCGCTCGAGCCAGTGGATGGTGGCCATCGGCACCTCGTCGTGCGCGGCGAGCGCCTGCATCACCGCGAACTGGATCGAGAAGGTGCGGTCGGGGAAGACCGTGTAGTCGGTCGGCGCGATCCGGGCCACCAGCTCGTGGTGCTCGACCTCGTGTGACGTCCGCCAGCTGGCGTCGAAGAGGATGGTCTCGTTGGACCATCCGGTGGAGCTCGGGATCGACACGTCGGTCACGTGGACGTCGTCGAGGCCGACGACCTGGTCGAGCCACCGCTCGAGGGTCGACGCCGTCTGCGTCCGGATCGCGGGCGATTGCGCTCATCGTCATCGTCCTTCGGGAGCTGAGCCTGGGCCAGCCACGCCCGCCTTGACGAGCTCGTCGATCGCGTCCTGGCTGCGTCCGAGCTCCAGGAGCACCTCGGTGGTGTGCTCGCCGAGCCGAGGCGCGCGCCAACGAGGGGTCGGTGCCTGTCCGTCGAAGTCGGCCGGACTGGCCAGCATCGCCGCGGCCGCCGTCCTCGTCGGGGACGTCGACGACAGCTCCCGACGCGTGGAACTGCTCGTCGCCGAGCAGGTCGTCGATCGTGTTGACCGGTGTCCAGAACAGGTCGGGCTCGGTCGTCGAACGCGATCGGCCCATTCGTCGCGGGTCTTCGTGGCGAACAGGGCGTCGAGCTCGGCGATCAGCTCGCGCGCGTTCTTCGCCCGATCGCGGCCCGTGGCGTAGCGCGGGTCATCGAGCCACTCGGGTCGCCCGACCGCCCGGGCCAGCGCCGGCCAGTGGCGGTCGCCCTCGAGTCCGACGAGCCAGAGGTGGAGACCGTCGGCGGCGGTGTAGTTGTTCACCGTCGGGTTGCCGATCGTCTCCCGGACGCCGGCCTGGATGGTGCGACCCCACATGAGCGCGATGTTCACGTCGAAGCCGATCGTGTACGCGCCCTGGCGCAGCAGCGAGGTCGACACGAGCTGGCCCTTCCCCGTCCGCTCCCGCTCGTACAGCGCGGCGCAGATCATGGCGGCACCGGTCATGGCCACGGTGTGGTCACCCATCCCGGCCCGCTGGAACGGCAGCGGGCCGCCGGGTGTCCGCAGCGCCTCGGCCATGCCCGAACGGGCCCAGAACGCGGCGATGTCGTACGCGGCGCGGTCGGCGTCGGGGCCGTCGAGGCCGTAGCCGGTGATGATCGCGTAGACGAGCCGGTCGAATCGGGCCCGAAGGGTGTCAGGGCCGAGGCCGAGTCGCTCGAGCGCGGCGGCGCGGATGTTCGTGACGAACACGTCGGCGCTCCGCTCACCAGCTCGAGCACGATCTCGAGGCCCTCGGTCGGTCGACAGATCGAGCACGATGCTGCGCTTGCCGCGGTTGTCGAGCTCGAACACCGGGTTGACGTCGAGGTCGCCGCCGAACATGCGGGCGAACAGGCGGGAGGGGTCGCCCTCGGGGGGCTCGATCTTGACGACGTCGGCGCCCCAGTCGGCCAGGAGGCCGCCGGCGCCGGGGCCGGCGACCCACACGCCGAGCTCGACGACCGTGACGCCGTCGAGCGGGCCGGTCATCGGCCCTCCCGCGTGGTGGGGGTGAAGCGGACGGGCATCGACTCGGGGCCGCTGACGAAGTTCGACTCGCGGTACGCGGACCGGCTCGGCGGTGGAGAGCTCGAGGTCGGGGAGGCGTCGGAGCAGCTCCCCGAACATGACCCGCAGCTCGAGTCGGGCCAGCGCCGCGCCCATGCAGAAGTGCGGCCCGAAGCCGAACGCGAGGTGCGGGTTCGGGTCCCGTCGCACGTCGAGGCGTTGGGCGTCCTCGAACACGGACTCGTCACGGTTGGCCGACGGGTAGAAGAGGATGAGCTGGTCACCCTCGTGCAGCTGCTGGTCACGGACCACGACGTCGCGGGTCGCGGTGCGGGCCATGTTCTTCACCGGTGACACCCATCGCAGCAGCTCCTCGACGCCGATCGGCAGCGCTCTCGGGATCGTTCTGCGAGGATGTCGCGCTGATCGGGCTGCTCGATCAGCGCGAGCATCCCACCGCTGATCACGTGCCGGGTGGTCTCGTCGCCACCGATCAGGATCAGCAGCGTCTCCTGCACGATCGACTCGTCGTCGAGCTGCTCACCATCGACGGTCGCATGGCAGAGCGCGCTGACCAGGTCGTCGCGGGGCTCGGCCCGCCGGTCCGCGATCACGCGTAGCTGACACTCGCGGAAGCCGAGCATCGCTTCGAGCGCGGTCGCGGGCGATCTCCGGCGCAGGATCGACGGTCGTCGCGCGGAGGATGTCATCGGACCAGCGCAGCAGATCGTCGTGGGTGTCGCTGTCGAACCCGAGCATGTCGGCGATGAGCAGCAGCGGCAGCGGGGCGGCGACGTCCCACACCAGGTCGCACTGGCCGCGCTCGCAGACGGCATCGATGATCGTCCGGCAGAGGTCGCGCGACCTTGGCCTCGTGGTCGGCGATCCGCCGCGGCGTGAAGCCGCGGCTCACGATCGACCGTCGCCGGTGGTGGTCGGGGTTGTCCATGGCGATCATCATCGGGAGCGGGTCTCCGTGAGGTCGCGGTGCCCTGCGGCTCGAAAACGTGACCGGGTCCTTCTCGATGGCGAGCACGTCGTCGTAGGCCGCGATGCCCCAGACCCGCGACGCCTCGTCGTAGTAGACGGGCGCGTGGGACCGCATCCACGACCAGATCGGCGTGCGGGTCCTCGGCGTACCAGGCTCCGTCGAGGAGGTTGAGGTCCTCCATGACCGGGCGGGCGGCTACGTCGTCGGGCATGGCAGGGGTACTTTACTGCGGGGAGAACGGTGCTGTTCCGTCTGTGATGTCGCAGTACCGAGGACGGCTCGCGTCCCTGAGATTCTGCGCCAGAAGGTTGATCGGGGGCGTTCCGCGCCGATAGGTCGCCCCATGGCGACGGTCATCTCCGAGGACGCCCGCCCCACCACAGATGACGTGATCCGGCTCCTCACCGAGGAGGCCGTGCAGGCAGTCTTCCAGCCGATCGTCTCCATGAGCGACGGCGCGATCGTCGGCTACGAGGCGCTGGCCCGCATGCAGGCGCGGCCCCAAGCCGGCCCGGACGTGTGGCTGGAGGCGGCGTCGGCGGCCGGCATCCGCACCGAGCTCGAGTTGCTGTGCCTCAAGGCGGCGCTGGCGTCGGGGCTGCCGCCGGGACGGTCGCGGCTGTTCGTCAACTTGTCGCCGTCCGTGCTGCTCGACCCCCGCATGCTCGACCTGGTGCCGAGCGAGATGGTGCCGCGGCTCGTGTTCGAGCTGAGCGAGACCGAGGTGATCCTCGACTACGAGTCGGTGCGACGGGCGATGCAGTCGTGGTCGGCCGCGGGCGCGCACCTGGCCATAGACGACACCGGATCGGGCTACGCCAGCCTCCGGCACGTGCTCCAGCTGAGCCCCGAGGTCATCAAGCTCGACCAGTCGCTGATCGACGGGATCGACCACGATCGCAACCGTCGCGCGCTGGCGGCTGCGCTCACGACCTTCGCCCGTGAGCTCGGCGCGGAAGTGGTCGCCGAGGGGGTCGAGTCGTCGCACCAGCTCGCGGTGCTCGACGAGTGCGGAGTAGGGCTCGTGCAGGGCTACCTACTGGCGCGGCCGGGTCCGGCCTGGCCCTCCGCGGCCAACCCGCGCAACGCGGACGCTCCCGGCGAGGGAGGACCGGTCGAGCGGTTCCGCGCGGCCATCAGCGCAGCCACCGATGCCACGTCGGCCTGCCGCGTCACGGCGGACTTCCTGTCCCACCTGCCCGGCGTGATGCCGAGCGTCTACCTCCTGCACGGCGACCGGTTGCGCTGTCAAGCGCAGAGCGGACTCTGGCAGGTGCTCGACGGCCTCCAACCCGGGCGGGGCATCACGGGCCGCTGCTTCGAGCGCGGCGAGGAGTACGTCATCGACGACGTGAGCGCCCACTCCGAGTACCTCGAAGCCATCCCCGGAATCTCGAGCGAGGCCTGCGTGCCGATCCGTGTCGAGGGGATGACGGTCGGCGCTCTCAACATCGACTCGCGTCGCTCGATCACCGAGGTCGACCTCCGATGGCTGCGTGAGGCGGCCGATGGTCTCGGCGCGCGGCTGCTCGTCGTCGGGCGCGAGCCGACCCGGACGCCGTTCGAGCGTCTCGGCGTCCACTTCCGCGCGCTGTCAGCCAGCTCGAGCGCGGACCAACGCACCGAGCTGCTCATCAGCGGTTGCCTCGACGTCTCCGGCATGGATTCGGCCGCGTACGTGGCCGGCACCGATCCCGGCAACGGCCGGGAGCTCGTGGTGCGGGGACCGCTCCGCGGCCCGCTGCGGGCGCTGGTGGAGCAGCACCGCGAGCAGGTCGAGGAGCTCGTGTCCGGCATCACGTCCTGCTACACGACCGGCGGCGCGCTCGGGCAGAGCTTCGTCGGGTTCGACGGGCTCCGTGACGCCGGTGTCCGCTCGATGGCGCTCGTGCCGCTCATCGCCGGGACCGAACGCGTCGGGCTGCTGCTGCTGGCCAGCCTGCGGCCGAGCGCGCTCGACACCTCGGAGATCGAGCCGATCGAGATGCTGGCGTCGCACGCGGCCGTGCTGCTCGGCGGCTGACGGGGCGGCCGGTGTGACTTCGCTGGCCACCCGTGGCCCGCGTTAGCGTGCGCCCATGGAGGACGAACAAGCTCTTTGGGAGGTGGCAACCGCGCTCGGCTCGGAGTTCGACGCCGACGCCGCCCGCACCCGCGCTCACGCTGCCGCCGCCCTGCTCAAGCTGGTCGAGAGCGACACGGCCGAGCCCAGCCCGCTCGATCGCGAGTGGCAGGAGGGCATGGCGGCCGCCACAGTGTCGGCATCGGTGAAGCTGCTGGCCGCCGGCCAGCTCGACAACTACCTGTCGACGGGCGAGCACGCCGCTGCCTCAGCCGAGGCCATCGCCAAGATGGCTCCGCTGCCCGAGGAGAAGGACCTCGTCTTCGCCAACGCGATGCTCGAGAAGCTCTACGCCCGGCGGCACCCCGCGGACTGAGCCCCCCGAGTCGGCTCCGGCGGGTCTAGTGACGCCCGAGCAACTCGGTCGGGGCCACGTTCCTGATCATGGTGTCGGCGACGAACGTGCCTTCGATGTAGGGGAGCGGGCCTTCGGGGAGGTGCCACACGGCCTGGGCGTGCCTCGGCCACGGACGGCCGTCGGCCTCGGTCCAACCGTCGAACGGGGTGGTCCAACGCGCCTGCACGAGCCCGCCGGGGAGGTCGCACCATCGGTCCTCGGTCGAGAAGTCGACCAGCGCGCCCCGATCGTCGACGAACACACGGGCCCGCACCACGTTGGCCTCGTCGGTGAGCTCGACGTCGAAGCTGCTGTCGTCGACCGCGATCCACGTCGTCGAGCCGCCGAGGAGCATCGAGGGCGCGAGGACGAGCGCGTCGTTCAGGTAGGTCACCAGTTCGCCCAGATCGAGCTCGTGGCCCGATCCGTCGGCGACGGTGACGAGTCCGGCGAGCTTGCCCTTCATGGCGCCGCGCCCGCCGACGTAGGTGTCGCGCCCGACCATGGGCACCACGTGGGCGAAGTCGATCCGCATGTGGAAGAGGCGGGTGGTCGGTGCGTTGGCGTTGAACTGCCACGCAGCGCAGGGCATCCAGCCGCTCCCGCGACGCTTGAAGCGTCCCGCGAACTTGACGAGGAAGCACCAGTCCCGCGGTCGGCCGACCACACGCATGTGGTGCATGTAGCGCTTCGCGGGTTCGGGCAGGCCGGCCAGATCGTCGGCGGTCACGGGATCGGCTCGGCGGTCGGGCGGTCCGGCGACCACCTTGGCCGCCTCCTCGAGGGCGCTCGCGCGGAGGTTGCGACCGAACAGACCGGCCAGTGGTCCGAGCGGCAGGTGCATCTGCCGATCGTGCCAGCCCACCGGCCGGGTCGGGCAGGGCCGTTGGTCCTTCGGTCCACTCGGGACCTCCGGCCCTGGGAGCGGGCGGTGACGGGGTGCATCCTGGTGCCATGACGGCGCCGAGTCCGACCCCGCCTGTGGCTGCCCGGTCCCGCTTCGACGGCCGGCAACGGGCGCTGCTCGTGCTCGACGGCCTGCTCGCCGTTGGCGCGTTCGGTGGGAGTTGGGGACTGATCAGCGGCTCGGTCGACGCCGACACCTACGTCCACCGCCTTCCGTTCCACTCGACCGGGCTCGGCGGCATCGCCCTGGCGGTGGTCGTCGCCGTCCCGGCCATGGTGGCCTTCGTCGCCACCTGGGCGGGACGGCGCTGGTCGGCGGTCGCGAACCTCGTCGTCGGAGCCATGTTGATGGGGTGGATCGTCGTGCAGGTCGGCTTCATCGGCCTGACCTCGTGGCTCCAACCGCTCATGTTCGTCTGGGGTGGCGCGATCCTCGCGCTCGGCGCGTCCGAACGGCGCCGCAGCAGGTGACCCACGTGCTCGGCCGGGAGGTCGACCGCCCGCACGCGCTGCGCCGGGCCCTCGTGCTCCTCGTCGCGCTCGGTGTGTCCTACTCCCTCGCGATCCTCCTGCTGGCGATCGGCGGTGGCACCCCTGGTACCGCGCCCTGGTTGCCGATCTCGCGGGCTTCCTACTTCTACGTCGAGGCGATCTTCGCCACGCCGGTGATCGTGTCGGCCGCCCTGCTTGCGTCGTGGGTCGCGACGCTCGCGGCTCGCGCGCTCGGATCGCGCCCGCGCCCGGCCGACCTGGTCGTGACGATCGCGAGGGCAACCTGCCTGGCCACGCTCTGCTCGCTCGTGCCGGACATCGTCATGGGCGTCACCACCGCGGTCGGGATGTTCGACGGTGCCGCCGTGGCGCGCGACCTCGTCCGTCCCTCGCCGATGCGTGCGGTCCTGTGGACGTACCTCACCCTGTACGTCCTCGCCTTCCTGGTGCTGTACCCGCTCGCCGTGCGGGCGGCCACCGACCTCGACCGGGTCCGATCGGTCGCCGCCGGCTGGTGCGCGTTCGCGGCCTACCAGGGCGTGCTGGCCCTCTTCATCCGATGAGACGGGCGCCGGCCGGGCCAGGGCCGGTCTAGATCGTGCAGGTACCCACCTGTGGGGTGGTCAGCTGCACAATCCAAAAGTGAGAGAGCGGGTGACGGGAATCGAACCCGCATGACCAGCTTGGAAGGCTGGGACTCTAGCCATTGAGCTACACCCGCGAGCGGTCGATCACGTTAGCGCGAGCGCCCTCGGGGACCGCTCAGCCCGTGCCGGCGGGAGGGTGCACCGGCTCCGCCAGCGATGGCGGGACCTGGTCGAGGGCGGTGCCGAGGCTGGTCGACGCGGCGTCGACCGGCGCGAGGTCGGCCGCGGTGGGCAGGGCGCCGGGCACCAGGTTCTGCACCATCGTGCTGAGCGCGCGGCTGCACCCCGCGGTGGCCGCGGCCAGCGCGCTCAAGGCCTGCTGCTCGGCGGCGTCGCCGTGCGGGGCGGCCGCGGCCAAGCGGCTCTGTAGAGCGGACGCGTCGGACGCAAGTCGGTCGAGCTCGACGACCGCGTGACCGCCTGGCGCGTTGACGACCGCTCGGGTCGACGCGCGGAGGTCGGCCGTGTCGGACAGGAGTCCACGCACCTCGGCCAGCCAGGCCGCGTGGTGACGCTTCCGCATCAGCAGGACGCCGGCCACGATCGCCGCGACCAGCAGGAGTCCGGCCAGCGCGATCAGCACCCAG
Organism: uncultured Microthrixaceae bacterium; assembly: GCA_963776435.1. GTDB lineage: Bacteria > Actinomycetota > Acidimicrobiia > Acidimicrobiales > Acidimicrobilacustridaceae > UBA4742. The sequence continues at coordinate 472,020 of CAVZMK010000010.1, read as the reverse complement.
GTCGTGGAGCTGCTCGACGAGCTCGAGGAAGGGGCTGTCGTGGTGGTCGGCGCCGAAGTCGAGGTGGACGGGATCGTGGTGGTCGTGACCGCGGTCGTGGTCGTCGTCGCCTCGGTCGTGGTCGTCGTGGCTTCGGTGGTGGTCGATGACGAGGTCGTCGTCGCCTCAGAGGTGGTGGTCGTCGGGTCGGACGTGGTGGTCGTCGCGTCGGTCGTGGTCGGGGCGGCCGTGGTGAGGGTCGTGCGGCTGGTCGGCACGAGAGGAGCTCTGGTCGTGGTGGTGCGCTCGATCGTCGTGGTGGTCCGTATGACGCTCGAGCCCGGCCCTCCGGCCGCGGGGCCAGACGACCCGCACGCAGCCGTGGCCACGGCCAACAGGATCACGACTGCGGCCAGCCCGACCCGCGTGAAGCCCGGAGGGAGGGAGGAGCGATCTGTGCGCCGGTTTCCGCTCACGGGTACCCCCCTTGCCGTTGACCGTCCCGGGCGGACGCGTCGGGACCGATCCGACGGTACTGCACCCCGCGTTCCGCCTCGGGTGGGCCACCAGCGCACAGGGTGGTCGTAGCACCAAGGTCCAATGGTGGCGCCGACCTGAGCGGGCGGACGATGGCACCACGAAGCCAGCCAACCCCATCAGGAGCCCCCCATGAAGAAACGACTGTTGACCCTCACGATCGGTGCCCTCGCCATCCCCGTGCTCGGTGGCGCCGCCTACGCCGCGGCCCACTCCGTGAGCGACACGCCGTCACCCCAGGTCGTGATCGCACCCGTGACCGCAGCGCACTCCAGCCGCCACGCGACGAGCACGACCGACGACAACGGCGTCGATCCGACCACCTCGACGGTGGACGACCACGGCAAGGACGGCGTCGGCCACGATGCCGGTGACGACAACGGCGTCGATCCGACCACCTCGACGACCGTCGACGACAAGGGCAACGACGGGCCCGGCCACGATGCCGGTGACGACAACGGCGTCGATCCGACCACTTCGACCACGGTCGACGACAGCGGGCACGACGGCCCCGGCCACGACGCCGGCGACGACAACAGCGGCAAGGGCTCGACGACCGGGAGCGACGACTCCGGCCACAGCGGCAGCGACGGCTGAGCCCCCCGCCGGTCTCCACACCCCTCCGCCCGCTGCGACAGCCGGTGCCCGGACCACCCCATCGGTCCGGGCACCGGCGCGTCAGGACCCGGCTGGCGGCGCGGCGTTCTCCTTGGCCCAGAGGGCGGCCTGCGTCCGGTCGGTGACCCCGATCTGCTGGAAGATCCGCGTGAGGTGCGCCTTCACCGTCCGCTCGGCGATCCCCAGACGCCGGGCGATCTGCTTGTTGGCCAGCCCTTCGGCCACGAGGTCCAGCACCTGACGTTCGCGTGAGCTGAGCGCAGCGTCGGGGCGGGGCGCTCGCTGGTGGTCGAGCAGCACCCTCGCCACCTTCGGATCGAGGGGAGCCCCGCCGGTGGCGGCGGCGCGGACCGCGGCGATCAGCTCGTCGGGCGCCGCGTCTTTCAGGATGTAGCCCGATGCACCCGCGTCGAGCGCGGAGAGGATGATGGACTGATCGGCGAACGAGGTCAGCACCACGACCCGCCGGTCGGGAACATCGGCGAGAAGCCGACGGGTGGCTTCGACACCGTCGACGTCGGGCATCGACAGGTCCATCAGGATCACGTCGGGCGCGAGCTCGCGTGCCTGGTCGACCGCCTCGGCACCGTTGGCCGCCGTTCCCACGACGTCGATGTCGCCGGCGCTCGTGAGCAGCTGCTCGAGCCCCTGGCGGACGACGGCGTGGTCGTCGACAAGCATCACCCGGATCACTGCAGCGGCACCTCGAGCTCGACCACGGTTCCCCCAGCGGCACCGTCGTGAACCTGGAGCATGCCACCCATGCCCGCGGCCTGGTCGGCCAGCGTGCGCAGACCGAGATGGCCCTCGGCGGCGCGCGACTCGGCCATCCCCGGGGCGACTCCGATGCCGTCGTCGGTGACGCGGAGCCATGCGTGCTCGGCATCGGCGCCGATGTCGACCTGCACGCTCGATGCGCCCGCGTGGGCGACCACGTTGCGGAGCGCCTCCCGGGCGGCCCGGTAGAGAAGGGTGGCGACCGGCGTGGGCAGTGGCTGCGTGAGCGCGGACGCGTCGTAGGACGCGGTGACGCCGGCATCGGAGACCGGTCCGAGCAGGTCGCTGACCGCCGCGCCCAGGCCCTCGCCGCCCAGGTCAGGCGGGTAGAGCTCGACGAGCAGCGATCGCAGGCCGGTGACGCTGGTGCGGACCGACTCGGCCGCGTTGTCGAGCAGCACCGCGGTCTCGGGCGACGTCGAGCCCGCCCGCGCCGCGCCGGCGAGGTTGTAGGTCACGCCCGTCAGGTCCTGCACGACGCCGTCGTGCAGGTCGGCGGCGATGCGACGACGTTCGACGTCCGACGCATCGAGGGCCTGGGTGAGCAACGCTTCGCGTTCCTCCTGTCGTTGACGGAGACGCCGCGCCAGCGAGTAGGCGAGCGGGATCTGAATCAGCGCAAGCACGATCAGCGCACCAAGGGACACCGGCGCGAAGCTCCGCCAGATGCGGTTGGCCGACGCCGATACGACGTCGAATCGGAAGTAGGCCTCGAAGAGGAGCCGTTGCCCGTTGGGCGCCCGGATCGGCAGATACACCTCGAGCAGCTTGTGGTAGCCGACCTCGTAGCGGTTCTCCGGCTTGCTGAGGTTGCTCACACCCGCGGTGATGAGCCCGCTGCGGAGGGCTTCGAGCTCGTCGTCTTCGAGTTGGTAGGTGGCGCCGACGAGGCGGGGCTCGTTCGAGTAGACGATCGTCCCGTCGGCTGTCCAGATCTTGACCCGCACCAGCGTGGCGTCGATCACGCCGTGCTCGACCGCTCGACCGACCGCCGCGACCGCGGCCGGGTCGCCGTTGACCAGGGTGTTGGTGACGGCCGGCTCGACCAGCCCCTGGGCCCGCACCAGCGCCGTGGTCCGGACGTCGGCGATGGCCTCGCGCTGGCCGATGCGCTGGCTGGCCACGAGCGTGGCGATCCCGACCGTGATGAGGCCGGCCAGGCCGATCAGCGCGAACTGCGCCACCGGCCGGGCCACGATCCATCGCTCGCGGGCCGGGTCACCGGTCACGGTGGGACGCGTGGGCGAGCGTCGAGGGGTCCTCATCGTCCGGAGTACGTCCAGCGCCGCCAGATGGTTTGCGGGTGGGCGAAGCGGTCGGGGAGGGGAGATTCGAACTCCCGGCCTCCTGCTCCCAAAGCAGGCGCGCTGAACCAAGCTGCGCTACTCCCCGTGACCTCGCGAACCTACAGGGCATCGACCTGAGGATACGACCAGTAGGCGGGAGTCATCGCGCCCGATCTCCCCCTGTCTGGGCGTCGCCTCGCGCAGTACCGTGCGCTACGGCGGATGGAGTTGTCCCCGCCGGGACGAGGGGGTCAAGCAGTGGCCGGCATGCCCGATCCCTAAGATGTGCCCCGCGCTGACCATCGGGGGATCCGGCGATGAGCGACACGGGCGGCGATCCGCACGACGAAGACGAGACGAACGACGAGCTGATCCTCGACGACGCGTTCGTCCGCGCCGCGACTCGTCGCGAGCCGTCGGCCGCCGACCGGCTCATCCAACGCAAGCGGATCGAGGCGGAGCAGCAGAGGCTCGCGTACATCGATCGGCGCGAGCGCGAGCAGCGCGCGTCGGTTCCGCGCCGGAGTCGTGGCCGCGGGCGCAGGGTGCTGAGCGTCCTGGTCGTGGGCGCGCTCATCGCCGCAGGGTATTGGGTAACTCGCCGGCCGAGCACCTCGCAGGTCGCGGCTGGCGGAGACGCCTCGACGACATCCTCGAGCGTCGGCGGCGCCTCGACGCCGTCATCGTCGGTTGCCGACGTCCGGCCCCGCCTGAACTACCTCGGTGGAGAGCCCCCGGCCGGGGTGGGCGAGGCCGGCCAGCCCCTCGAGGACCCCGCCGCCGCGCCGGCGGCCGGCGGGCCCTACCGCTTCCTTCAGACCCAGACGCACTCGCGCTCACCGGTCGCCTACGACCCCTGCCGGGCCATCCACGTGGTGATCGACGACCGCACCGAGCCGCCTGGCGGCGACGCGGACGTGCGAGCCGCCCTCGCGCTGGCGAGCCACTACAGCGGCTTCAGGTTCGTCGTCGACGGCACCACCACCGAGGCGCCGTCGCTCGATCGCCCCGCCTACCTGCCGGGGCGCTATCCGGGGCGGTGGGCCCCGGTGCTGATCGCCTGGACCGATCCCGCGCACGTCCCCACGCTGGCCGGTACCACCGCCGGCTTCGGAGGCAGCTCGGCGGTCGAGCTCGAGGGCACCCAGGTCTACGTCAGCGGCGTGGTGCTGCTCGACGGGCCACAGCTCGCGTCCGAGTCGGACGCGCGACGCGGCGGTGAGGGAGACCGCGGAGCACGAGATCGGCCACCTGCTCGGGTTGGCTCACGTGAAGGACCCCACGCAGATCATGAACCCGGTGTCCACGGGGGCCGTCCCCGACTACGCCGCGGGCGACCAGCGCGGCCTCGAGCAGCTCGGCCGGGGCCGCTGCATGCCCGACGTCTGACGCGTCGCTCGGTCGGCCACGGCAGGACGGCGAGCTCGTGCGACCGATCGCCGGACGCGCTGGATCGGGGCCCCTGGCGGGACCCCGATCGCGCGACCCGGGAGATGGCTCAGCGCGTCGTCGAGCCGGCCATCGGCTGGGTCGGACCCGTCCCGGCCGAGGTGTTCACCTGCAGAACGTCCGTCGGCTCTCCGCCCGTGATGTGGGTCACCGGCTGCACGCCGGAGACCGTCACGCTCGTGGCGTCGCCGTGGATCTTCGGGTGGTCGGTGGTGGCCAGCGCGTTCACGATCACGGTGTCGATCGCACCGTCGCCCATCCCCGCCGACGAGAGATCGATGTTCGCTCTGGTGAGCGCCGTGCCGGTCAGATCGTCGATCGTGATCGTGTCGGCGCCGCCGAGCGCGGCCAGGTCCAGCCTCTCGACGTCGACGGTGTCCATGGTGATCGCCCCGACGTCGCGGGTGAACACGGCGTGGTTTCCGTTGGCGAACAGGTGCATGTTCTCGTTGAGGTTCGCGGCGGCGAAGACCAGGGTGTCCCGTCCCGCGCCCCCGTCGATGTCGTCGCTGCCGTCGCCCGGGTTCCAGACCACTGAGTCCTGACCGGCACCGAGGGACACCGAGTCGCTGCCGCGGCCCGGATTGACGGCATCGGCGCCCGCGCCGGCGAAGATGACGTCGTCGCCGTCGCTGGTGTTGATCGTGTCGTTGCCCGCGCCACCGGCGACGGTGTCGATACCCCGGCTGGTGTTGATCACGTCGTCGCCCGTGCCGCCGTCGACGATGGCAGGATCGACGAGGCTGAGATCCTCGGTGAACTGATCGTTGCCGGCGCCGAGGTTCGCGGCGATCGTGTCGAAAGCCGAGACCGCGAAGGTCTGGTCCAGGCTGGCGTCGCTGCCGAAGCGCACGACGGCCGAGGTCGGGTCGGTCGGCGACAGGAACACGTCGATGACGTCGGCCTGCTTCGTCCCGGTGATCGTCAGCGTGTTGTTCACGATCGCCGCGGTCGGCGAGGTCGGTGTGGCCGCCGAGGCCGCGGGTGCGGCGGCGGCCACGCCGACCGTGCCCAGACCGACGGCGAATGCCGTGGCCGCGGCCACGGCGAGTGGACGCAGTCGCGTCGTTCCATTGGTGTGCATGACGTGCTCCTCCTCTGGCGTCGACCTCGTCGTCGACGGTCGGGGGCTCTTCGAGGATGAGCATCGAGTCGGTTCGCGCCCGGGCCCACAATAGGGACGAGACATGTGCCACCCGAACCGCTCAGGAGCCGGACGACGAAGTGGTTCCCGGCTGGCGCGCGCCCTCAGTGGTTCGAGGCGGCACCGCCGGTGCGGAGGTCGGCCGCGCAGCGCTCGACTCCTCCCGCGATCGCCTGAGCGAACGCGGTCGCCCCGGCATCGTGCCAATCGGCGTTCGAGTGGGCCGGGTCGCCGAAGTGCAGGCCGTCCTTCCAGAACCAGTCGTCGCCGTGCGGCGCCGACTCCTCCGACCAGCGCACGGCCTCGACCGATCCTGGGTGCTGGCGGGCGGCCTCGTCGATCGCGTCGTTGACGCCCGGCCCGATTCGATCGAGCGCGTACCACTTCGACGTCCCCGCCACCCGCGTGTCGACGAGGACGGTGCACTGGTGCCTCAACGTGGCCAGGGTCGCGGCGAGGGTGCGCCGATAGCGGGCCAGCGCCGGAGCCCATTCGCTCGGCGGTGCCGTCCCGGCCCCTTGGACGGCGTCGTTGGCGGCCGTCTCGAGCACGACGATCGGGGTGCCCGCGGCCACCACCCGCTGCACCTGGGTCTGCACGAAGGGCGAGCTGAGCGCCTCGCTGTCACGGGCCACGATGGCGGCGCGGTACCCGGCCTCGTGCAGCAGCTGGCCCTCGATCGGAGCGATCTGTTGCACGAGCGACTCGCCGACCACCACGACGTCGGGCCGAGACCCGCTCGGCCAGCCATCGCCCTGACCCGAGGTGGCCTTCGTCCCGATGCCAGAAGTGGCCAGCACGCTGAGCCCGAGCGCCGCGGCCGCGCCGAGCGCCACATGGACGATGAGCCCGCGGGAGTACACGCGCAAAACGTACCGTCGACCTCCCCGGCCCGTCGGTCGCCCGCCGATGGGCATTCGCGCTTGGCGGCGGCGCCGTCGCGGCTGAGGATGGTCCAGTGACCACCGCCGAGCCGCCGCGTCCCCGGGCCCACTTCAACCATGCGGGCGCGTCGATCCCGCCGCCCGAGGTGGTCGCACGCGTCATCCGCCACCTGGAGCTCGAAGCCGTGATCGGCGGGTACGAGGCGGCCGAGGAGGTGGCCGTCGAGGTCGACGGCGTGGTGGGCGCGCTCGGCGAGCTGATCGGGGCCGCTCCCGGCGACGTGGTGGCGGTCGAGAGCGCCACCCGGGCATGGGAGCAGGTCCTGTGGTCGCTGGCCCTCAGCCACCGGTGGGGCCACGGCGACCGGATCGTCGTCGACGGATTCGCCTACGCCAGCAGTTGGGCGACGTTGTTGCGCCTTCGTGACGCCGTCGGTGTCGAGATCGCGGTGGCGCCGTCGCGGCCGGACGGAACGGTCGATCCCGCGCAGATCGCCGACGCGACCGACGATCGGACCCGTCTGGTGCTGGTCACCCATGTCCCGACCCATGTGGGCACGGTGAGCGACGTCGCCGGGGTGGGCGCCGCGCTCGCCGGTCGTGACCTCGTGTACGCGGTCGACCTCGCCCAGTCGCTCGGTCAGCTGCCGATCGATGTGGGCGCGATCGGTTGCCACCTGGCGTTCGCGCCGGGCCGGAAGTTCCTGCGGGCCCCGCGGGGGACCGGCGTGCTCTACCTCGCGGCGTCGGTCGCGGAGACGCTCGAGCCGCTCGCCGTCGACCTGACCACCGCGACCACCATCACCGCGGGCGGCTACGAGCTCGCCCCCGGCGTCGCCCGCTTCGGGTTGTTCGAGCACAGCGTCGCGCTCCGGCTCGGCCTGGGGGAGGCGGCCCGCCACGCGGTGGCGCGCGGCCTGACCCGCATCTCGGCCGAGGTCCAGGCCCGCACGACCGAGGTCGTCGAGCTGGTGGCGGCCACACCCGGATTCGAACTCCTGGCGCCCCCGCCCCTGTCGGGAATCGTGAGCGTCACCCACGAGCGCCTCGATCCAGATCAGGTGCGGGCCCACCTGCGGGACCAGGGCGTCAGCACATGGGTCGCGGCCGTGGGCGGGAGCCCGCTCGACCAGGCTGCTCGGCTGGCGAGGCCCGCCGTCCGCATTTCGCCCCACTATTCGACGACCGACGACGAGGTCGAGAGGCTGGCTCGCGCGCTGCGTGCGCTCGCCTGAGGGCGGGGTCTTTGTATCTGGGTGACCGAAACCTTGTCTCTGCATGGAACCCGGCGCCGAAGCTGGTGTTAGCCTGCAGTCGATCCACACACTTTTGGAGGGCGAATGCGTTGGAGAAGTGCTGGTCATCATCGTTTGGCGGTCAAGTTGCCGGGGGCCTTGGCGGTGCTGGCCCTCACCGTGGGAGCGCTGGTCATCAGCACGCCGACTCCCGCGGGAGCTGTTCCGACGACCGCGGGCAGTGACTTCTGGGTCGCGTTCACCCAGAACAACTCATCGGGCGCGGTCCTGACGCTGTTCATCAGCAGCGGCTCGTCCACATCCGGGACGGTGTCGCCCATGGGCGGCAGCGCCATCCCGTTCTCGGTCACACCCGGCCATGTCGCGTCGGTCTCCATCCCGACCACCTACGAGCTGGCCACCACGGACGGCATCGAGAACAAGGGCATCCACGTCACGGCCAAGGCGCCGATCTCGGTGTACGGGCTGAACGACATCACCGCCACCACCGACGCCTTCCTCGCGCTCCCGACCTCGTCAGAGGGCACCCGGTACCGCACCCTCGGCTACTCCGGTTTCGGCCACGGCGGGCTCGCCGTCGTCGCGACGGCCGCGGGCACCACGGTGAACATCACCCCGAACGAGACCGTGGGGGCCCACGCCGCCGGCGTGGCCTTCGCCGAACACCTCGGGGCCGGGCAGACCTACGAGCTCCAGGGCAACGACCTGTCCGGCTCGCTCGTCACCTCGAACCACCCGATCTCCGTGTACGGCTACAACGCGTGCACCAACATCCCGTCCGGTTCGTCTGCTTGCGACACGGTGATGGAGCAGATTCCGCCTACCTCCTCGTGGGGCACCGAGTTCGTGTCCGAGCGTCTGGCGCTACGTCACCAGGGCGACACCTACCGGGTGCTGGCCGATCAGGGCGGCACTGTCGTCAAGGTCAACGGCGTGACCAAGGCCACGCTGGCCGCGGGCGCCTTCTACGAGTCACTCCTGCCGGCGGGTGAGAGCGTCGCCAACAACGACGGCCTCGAGATCCAGACGAGCAAGCCGGCACTCGTGGCGCAGTACTCGAACGGACAGAGCCTCGACAACGTCCCCAGCGACCCCATGGAGATGCTCATCCCGCCGTTCGAGCAGTTCGAGAACTCCTACACCATCGCGACGCCGACCGGGGTCGAGGCCTTCAACCCCAACTACGTCAACGTGGTGGTGCCGACCAAGAACATCGCGAGCTTCCGGCTCGACGGGGCGGGCGTCGCCTCGTCGAAGTTCAAGGTGATCGGCACGAGCGGGTTCAGCGGGGCCCAGCTGGCCGTCAACACCGGTTCCCACACGCTCACCGACACCGCGAACTTCGGAGCCTTCGTGTATGGCTACGCGCCGTTCAACTCGTACGGCTACCCGGCGGGCTACACCCTGTCGCCGGTGGCATCGGTGTCGAAGCTCACGCTCGACAAGCCGGCCTACAGCGCGGCGACCGGGTCCAACATCTGCCCGATCGCCACGGTGAAGGACAGCTCGGGCTCGGCCCTGGCTGGGGTCACGGTGCACTTCGTGGTCGACAAGCCGACGGCCGTGGACACGACCGCGGTGACCAACAGCGCCGGTCAGGCGACGGTCTGCTTCACGAGCACGGTCGCCGGCTCCGGCAACCTGACCGCCACCGCCGGGGTCCAGGCTTCGCTGCTCACGGCCACGGCGACGGTCGCCTTCGGTGCCGCCGCACCGCCGCCGCCGGTCCAGCAGGCTCCGGCCTTCACCGGCTGACCCACAACCACTTCGAGTAGTCGAGGGGCCCCCGACCGTCCGGTCGGGGGCCCCTCTGTCGACCACTACACTCCGGCATCGTGAAGACGTCGGTGATCGAACTCGAGGGCAACAAGGTCAAGCTCTCGGTCGAGGTCGACGAGCACGAGTTCGACAAGGCCCTCGACGCCGCCTTCCGCAAGATCGCCCGCGAGGTGCGCATCCCCGGCTTCCGGCCCGGCAAGGCGCCCCGCAAGCTGCTCGAGGCCCGCCTGGGCGAGGGCGTCGGCGCGGGGCGAGGCGCTGCGCGACGCGATGCCCGACTACTACGCGCGAGGCGGTGCGCGAGCACGACGTCGACGTGATCGCGGCGCCCGAGATCGACATCACCGACGGCGAGGAGGACGGGTCCGGTCGTCTTCGACGCCGTCGTCGAGGTCCGTCCCGTCGTCACCGTGCCCGGCTACGAGAGCCTGCGGGTCACGGTCCCTCGCCCGAGCCGCGACCGACGAGGAGATCGACGCCCAGATCGACCGCCTGCGCGCGCAGTTCGCCGAGCTCGAGACGGTCGAGCGCCCGGCCGCCGACGGCGACGTCGTCACCATCGACGTCGCCGGCACGCCAGGACGGCGAGCCCCTCGACGGGCTGACCGCCGACGACTACTCCTACGAGGTCGGCTGCGGCAGCATCGTGCCCGAGCTCGACGAGGCACCTGCGCGGGGCCGGCGCGGGCGACGTGCTCGTCGTTCGATGCCGACGCACCCCGACGACGACGAGGACGAGCCGCTGCACTTCGAGGTGACGGTCAAGGAGGTCAAGGAGCGGGTGCTGCCCGAGGCTCGACGACGAGTGGGCGGCCGAGGCCTCCGAGTTCGAGACGCTGGCCGAGCTGCGCGCCGACCTCGCCGAGCGCATGACCACGGTGCGCAAGATGCAGGCGCAGATGGCGCTGCGCGAGAAGGTCGGCGAGGCCGCTGGCCGACCTGGTCGACCTGAGGTGCCCGAGCCGCTCATCGTCGAGCGAGATGTCGCCAGCGGCTCCAGGACCTCGCCATGCGCCTCCAGGCCCAGGGGCTCGACGCTCGACACCTGGCTCGAGAGCTCCGGCCAGCAGACCGACGAGTTCGTCGGCGAGCTGCGCGCCACCGCCAGCCAGGCGGTCAAGGTCGACCTGGCCCTGCGGGCCGTGGCCGAGGCCGAGCAGATCGAGGCCACCGACGAGGAGCTCGACGCCGAGTTCGCCCAGGTCGCCGAGCAGCTCGAAGATCAACCCCGACGAGGTGCGCCGCCGCTTCGACGACAGCGACCAGGTGCCGGCGGTACGCGCGGACATCAGGAAGCGCAAGGCGCTCGACTGGTTGGTCGAGCGGGTCGAGATCGTCGACGAGGACGGCGAGCCGATCGACCGGGCCGACCTCGAGCCCGCCGACGAGGCCGAAGCCGCTGACGAGCCGCCGGGCGAGTTCGCCGAGGACGACCGAGCGTGGATCAGGCGGCCGATGACGCTAGCGTCGAGAGTCCCACCCCGGACGCCGTGTCCGAGGATCCGCCGGCTGTGGCGGCCGCCGCCGACGACCACGAAGAGGACGCCGAGTGATCCGCCCCGCAACTACATCGTCCCCCACGTCGTCGAGCAGACCAACCGGGGCGAGCGGGGCTACGACCTCTACTCCAAGCTGCTCAAGGAGAACATCATCTTCGTGGGCACGCCGATCGACGACACGATCGCCAACCTGATCTGCGCCCAGCTGCTGCACCTCGAGTCCGAGAACCCCGACAAGGACATCAACCTCTACATCAACTCGCCGGGCGGCGACATCACGGCGCTGTTCGCCATCTACGACACGATGCAGTTCATCAAGCCCGACATCTCCACGATCTGCTTCGGCCAGGCCGCGTCGGCCGCCGCCGTGCTGCTGGCGGCCGGCACCCCGGGCAAGCGCCTGGCCCTGCCCGCACGCCCGCATCCTGCTCCACCAGCCCTACGCCCAGTCGCAGGGCCAGGCCACCGACATCGAGCTGGCGGCCAAGGAGATCCTGCGCATGCGCACCCTGCTCGAGGAGATCCTGGCCACCCACACGGGCCAGCCGGTCGAGAAGATCCACCAGGACACCGACCGCGACTTCGTAATGTCGGCAGAGGAGGCCAAGGAGTACGGCATCATCGACGAGGTCATCACGGCTCGGGACGCTGGCCGACAACAGCGGACCGATCGCAGCCGTCCACTAGACACCTGCACCAAGCCCGATACCGGGGGAGACGACGTGGCGAAGTTCGGAGACGGTGGCGAGCTCCTCAAGTGCTCCTTCTGCGGCAAGTCGCAGAAGCAGGTCAAGAAGCTCATCGCCGGCCCCGGCGTCTACATCTGCGACGAGTGCATCGACCTCTGCAACGAGATCATCGAGGAGGAGCTGGCCGAGACCACCGAGCTGCGCTTCGACGAGCTGCCCAAGCCCCGTGAGATCTTCGAGTTCCTGAACGACTACATCATCGGCCAGGAGCAGGCCAAGAAGATCCTGTCGGTCGCCGTCTACAACCACTACAAGCGGGTGCAGTTCGGCGTCGGGCCACGACGCCGAGGTCGAGCTGGCCAAGTCGAACATCCTGCTGATCGGCCCCACCGGCTGCGGCAAGACGCTGCTGGCCCAGACGCTGGCCCGCATGCTCAACGTGCCGTTCGCCATCGCCGACGCCACCGCGCTCACCGAGGCCGGCTACGTCGGCGAGGACGTCGAGAACATCCTGCTCAAGCTGATCCAGGCCGCCGACTACGACGTCAAGAAGGCCGAGACCGGCATCATCTACATCGACGAGATCGACAAGATCGCCCGCAAGAGCGAGAACCCGTCGATCACCCGTGACGTCTCGGGCGAGGGCGTGCAGCAGGCGCTGCTCAAGATCCTCGAGGGCACGACGGCCTCGGTGCCGCCCCAGGGTGGGCGCAAGCACCCGCACCAGGAGTTCATCCAGATCGACACCACCAACATCCTGTTCATCTGCGGTGGCGCCTTCGCCGGCATCGACAAGATCATCGAGAGCCGCATCGGCAAGAAGGGCGTCGGCTTCGGCGCCGAGATCCGCACGCGCCAACGGGCCCGACCTCGGCGAGCTCTACGCCCAGGTGCTGCCCGAGGACCTGCTGAAGTTCGGCCTGATCCCCGAGTTCATCGGCCGCCTGCCCGGTCATCGGCGCGGTCGCAACCTCGACCAGGAGGCGCTCATCCGCATCCTCGTCGAGCCGAAGAACGCGCTGGTCAAGCAGTACCAGAAGTTCTTCGAGTTCGAGGACGTCGAGCTCGAGTTCACCGACGACGCCCTGGCGGCGGTCGCCGACCAGGCGCTGCTGCGCGGCACCGGCGCCCGTGGCCTGCGGGCCATCCTCGAAGAGGTGCTGCTCGAGCGTCATGTACGACCTGCCCAGCCGCGACGACGTCGCGCAAGGTGCGTCATCGACCGCGACGTCGTGCTCGAGAAGGTCAACCCCACCCTGGTGCCCCGCGCCGCCACGCCCACGCCAGTCGCGCCCGCGCCGCGCCGCGTCCTGACGCGCGCGCCGGCGGGTGGACCTCCCCGAGCGCCGTCGAGCTCCTCGACCGACCACGTCGACCGCGAGGCGCGCCGCCGGCACAGATCGAGGGCGCTGTCCCTCGACACGATGCGCCGGCTCGTGCACGTGCTCGGCGACCCGCAGCACGCGTACCCCGTCATCCACCTCACCGGCACCAACGGCAAGGGCTCGGTGGCCGCGGATGGTCACGGCGCTGCTGGTCGAGCGCGGCCTGACGGTCGGCACCTACACGAGCCCCCACCTCGAACGGATCAACGAGCGGATCTGCCGCAACGGCGAGCCCATCGACGACGACGATCTGGCCGACGCCATCGGCGACGTCGCCGCGGTCGAGGCGCTGGCTGGCGTCGACGCCGAGCTGGTTCGAGATCCTGACCGCCGCCGCGCTTCCGGTGGTTCGCCGAGGTGGCGGTCGACGTCGCGGTGGTCGAGGTCGGCCTGCTCGGGCCGCTTCGACGCGACCAACGTCGTCGACGCCGACGTCGCGGTGGTCACCAACGTCGGCCGCGACCACACCGACGGCGTCGGCGACTGGCGCTCGGCGGTCGCCGCCGAGAAGGCGGGCATCGTCAAGCCCGGCTCCGTTCCTGGTGCTCGGCGAGACCGACGACGACTGCGTGCCCGATCTTCCGGGCCGAGGGTCCGGCGCGAGACGTGGGCAGCGCGGCGTCGACTTCGGCGTCGAGGCCAACCTCGCCGCGGTCGGCGGCCGCGTGGTCGACCTGCGCACGCCGGGCGGCGTCGTACGAGCGAGGTGTTCGTGCCGCTGCACGGCGCCACCAGGGCGACAACGCCGCGATCGCCCTCGCCGCGGTCGAGGCGTTCTTCGGCCGCGGCCTGCCCGAGCGAGGTGGTCGCCGACGCCTTCGCGCAGGTCGCGCGTGCCCGGGCCGCTTCGAGGTGCGTCGGCCGCGCACCCGCTGGTCGTCCTCGACGGCGCCCACAACCCGCCGGGAGCCGAGGTGGCCGCCGAGACGCTGGCCGAGGACTTCGACGTCGCCGGTCGGCGCATCCTGGTGGTCGGGACTGCTCGAGGGCCGCGACGCGTCGGCGCATGCTCGAGGCCCTCGGCGCCGCCGAGGCCGACCTGGTCGTCGCGTGCACCCCGCCGTCGCCGCGGGCCGTGCCGGCGCCGAGGTCGCGGCGGCCGCGCCGCGCCATGGGCGTGGACGCCGAGGCGGTGGCCGACGTGGCGGCCGCCGTCGACACCGCGCCGGGCGTCGCCACCGCCGACGACGCCATCGTGGTCGCCGGATCGCTCTACGTCGCCGGCGCCGCCCGCACGTACTTGGCCACCTAGCTACGCAGCCTGTCGCGTCAGCGACCTCGCTGCTTCCGCTGACGCGACAGGTTCGTGGATGTGTGCCAGATTTCGGGGAGTCGGGCGGGTCGCCTAGCCTCCGGCGCCATGGATCGCACCCTGGTCATCTGCAAGCCCGACGCCGTCGAGCGGGGACTCGTCGGCGAGATCATCAGCCGCTTCGAGCGCAGGAACCTCACGCATCGTCGCCGCCGAGCTGCGCACGATCGACGCCGAGCTGGCCGGCCGCCACTACGCCGAGCACGACGGCAAGCCGTTCTACGACGAGCTCGTCGCCTTCATCACCCGCTCACCGGCCCTGGTCATGGTGGTCGAGGGCCCGGAGGACACGTGGAAGGTCGTGCGCACGATGATGGGCACGACCAACCCCCGCGAGGCGGCCCCGGGCACGATCCGCGGCGACCTCGGCATCCTCGTTCACCGAGAACCTGGTCCACGGCTCCGACTCCGCCGAGTCGGCCGCCCGCGAGATCGGCATCTTCTTCCCGACTCTGAGCCTCGACCGCGACGTCCGGCAGGCGCATTGCGATCGCGTTACGATCCGATAGGCTGGGTTCAGCGGTCGCACGTCTGGGGCAGGTGCGCCTGCAGCGACTGGTCCATGTGACCTAGCCTGCGGTGCAGCAGCAGCCGCTCCTCCCGAAGCGCCGACGTCCGGGACAGCTCACGAAGGCCGACATGGTGCTCTCGCTCATTCTCTTCCATCATGGGCCGCGACATGGCGGTCGACCTCGGCACGGCCAACACGCTCGTGTACGTGCGCGGCGAGGGCATCGTCCTCAACGAGCCGTCGGTCGTGGCGGTCAACGTCAACGACGGACGCCCGGTGGCCGTCGGCGCCGAGGCCAAGCGGATGATCGGGCGCACGCCGACCCACATCCAGGCCATCCGGCCGCTGAAGGACGGCGTCATCGCCGACTTCGACATCTGCGAGAAGATGCTGCGCTACTTCATCCAGAAGGTGCACCAGCGCCGGTGGGCCAAGCCCCGCATGGTGATCTGCGTGCCGTCGGGCATCACCGGCGTCGAGCAGCGCGCCGTGCAGGAGGCGGCCGAGTTCGCCGGCGCCCGCAAGCCGGCGTACATCATCGAGGAGCCGATGGCCGCGGCCATCGGTGCCGGCCTGCCGGTGCAGGAGCCGACCGGCAACATGATCGTCGACATCGGCGGCGGCACGACCGAGGTGGCGGTCATCTCGCTCGGCGGCGTCGTCACCAGCCAGTCGATCCGCGTCGGCGGCGACGAGCTCGACGACGCGATCATCCAGTTCATCAAGAAGGAGTACAGCCTCGCCCTCGGCGAGCGCACCGCCGAAGAGGTCAAGATCGCGCTCGGCTCGGCGTGGCCGCTCGAGGAGGAGCTGCACGCCGAGATCCGCGGTCGCGACCTCGTCACCGGCCTGCCCGAAGACGATCGTCACCTCCACCGACGAGATCCGCGAGGCGCTCGACGAGCCGGTGTCGGCCATCGTCGACGCGGTCAAGGTCACCCTCGACAAGACGCCGCCCGAGCTGGCCGCCGACATCATGGAGCAGGGCATCGTCCTGGCCGGCGGCGGTGCGCTGCTCAACGGGCTCGATGCCCGGCTCGAGCACGAGACCGGCATGCCGATCGTGATCGCTCCCAACCCGCTGTACTGCGTGGCGATCGGCTCGGGTCAGTCGCTCGAGGAGTTCGAGGCGCTCAAGGGCGTGCTGTTCTCGTCCAACAACAGCTGATCGGCCAGGCACCGTGGCCCTCTCCCGGCGGACGAGCCGCAGCCGGTTCACCCTCGTGCTGCTCGTGCTCACGTCGCTGACCCTGCTCACCCTGGACTTCCGCGGCTTCGGCCCCATCGACCAGGCCCGCTCCAGCATGCTGTCGGTGCTCGCTCCCGTCGGCCACGGTGCGCAGGCCGTGTTCCGCCCCATCGGCAACCTCTGGGACGGCGCGTTCAAGTACGACGACCTGAAGAAGCGCGATCGGTCGTTGCAGGCCCAGGTCGACGCCATGAAGAGCCAGATCGCCGCGGGGCAGGTGGCCGAGCAGTCGAACCAGCAGCTGCTCGAGCAGGCCAACCTCCCGTTCGTCGGGAACCTGCACACTGTGCGCGCCGCGGTCGTGTCCGGCGCGATCGCGAACTTCAACGACACCATCCAGATCAGCAAGGGATCGCGCGCCGGCATCCGCAAGAACATGCCCGTCGTCGTCGGGACGGGACTCGTCGGCATCGTCGTCCAGGTCGCGCCCGACCGCGCCGTGGTCAAGTTGGTCACCGACAGCTCGTTCGCGGTCGGCGTCAGCGTGCTCGGAAGCGACGCCGGAGGATCGCCGGGCGTCGAGGGCGTGGCCACCGGGCAGGGGAGCGACACCCAGATGTCGGCAACCGTCGACACCGGCGGCAAGGTGGCGCGCGGCGACATCCTGATCACGCGTGGCGAAGCCGGTAGCCCGTACCCGCCCGGGCTGCCGGTGGGCACCGTCGCGTCGGTGTCGTCCGACGCGGACAACCTCCACCAGACGCTCGTCGTCGATCTGCTCGCCGACGTCCGCGACCTCAGCTTCGTCAGCATCGTCATCTGGCCGGCGGGACCGTCGTGAAGATCGCCGTACGCGTCGCGCTGGTGCTGATCACCGCCACCGTCCTCGAGCAGGGCCTCTTCTCGCAGGTTCGCATCGCCGGCGCGGCGGGCGACGTCCTGTTGCTTTGCGCGGTGTCGGCCGGCTTCGTGGGTGGGCCCGACCTCGGCGCGCTGGTGGGTTTCTTCGCCGGTCTCCTGCTCGACACGATGCTGCCGTCGCCGATGGGCCTGGCCGCGCTGTCCTACTGCCTCGCGGGGTATGCCACCGGCACGCTGCGGGGTACGTCGGTGCGGACCTCCCGGTGGCAACCCCCGCTGCTGGCCGCCACCGGCAGCGTGATCGGTCTGCTCGTCTTCGTCGTGGCCTCGGCGGTGGTCGGGCGGACCGGCCTGTGGAGCTCGCACCTCATCACCGTGGTGATCGTCGTCGGCACCATCAACGCCCTCCTCGCGCCCTCGCGGTGCGGGTGATGCGGTGGGCGCTGGGCGACGCGTCGATCAGTCGGACCGCGCTCAGATGAGCGCCCCTCCGTGCTGAACTGGTCAGCTTGATGGAAGCCCACTCACCACGGCTCCGCCTCAGCATCATCGCCGTCGTGGTGATCTCGCTGTTCGGCGCCCTCTTCGCTCGCATGTGGTACCTCCAGGTCATGGTGGCCGACCGCTACCAGCTCCAGGCGACCGCCGACCGGGTGCGAACCGTGCAGATCGAGGCCCCGCGCGGGCTCATCTACGACGACAAGCACCGGGTGCTCGTCGAGAACCGCACATCGCTCGTGGTCACGATGGACCCGGTCGCGCTCGAGAAGCTGACCAAGAAGGAGACCGACGACCTCGAGCTGCGCGTCGCGACCGAGCTCACCAGCTCCGGCGTGCCGACCAAGGTCAGCACCATCAAGCGCGACCTCATCGACAAGAACGTCAACCACCTCCAACCGATCCCGATCGCCATCGACGTGCCCGACGACGTCGAGCTCTACTTCGCCGAGCGGGCCGACGACTACCCGTCGGTGGCCGTGCAGCGCGAGTCCGTCCGCAAGTACCCGTACGGTTCTCTGGCCGCCAACGTGCTCGGCTACGTCGCCCGCATCTCGGACACCGAGCTGAAGGACAAGCAGGGCGGGCCGACGCCGACGAGGAAGGTGGCCAAGCCGTACCAAGCCGACAGCGAGATCGGCAAGACGGGGATCGAGGCCGCCTACGAGGACTACCTGCGGGGAACCCCTGGCATCGAGCGCATCGAGGTCGACGCCCAGAACAATCCGGTCCGGGTGCTGAGCGAGACGCCACCGATCCCGGGTGACGACCTCGAGCTGACCGTCGACATCGACACGCAGCGCTCGGCCGAGTCCGCGCTGGCCCAGGAGCTCGCCATCCGCAAGGGCAAGACCGAGGGTGGGAACCGGCTCTCGGCACCCGCCGGCTCGGTGGTGGTGCTCAACCCCAGTACCGGTGGCGTGGTGGCGATGGCCACCTATCCGACCTACAACCCGGCCGACTTCGTCAACGGCATCTCGAGCGATGAGTACGCGCAGCTGACCCAGAACGGTGACGCCAACAACCCGTTGATCAACCGGGCGACCCAGGGCCAGTACGCGCCCGGTTCGACGTTCAAGCTGATCACGGCCACCGCCGCGCTCCAGCACGGGTTGATCACCGGCGGGACGTACTACAACGACACCGGCGGATTCCAGATCCCGAGCTGCGGGGGCACCACCTGCTTCCGGCGCAACTCCGGGGGTGAGGTGCTCGGCGAGGTCGATCTGCCCCAGGCGCTCACGCGTTCGAGCGACGCGTACTTCTACCGGCTCGGCTACGACTTCTACGTCCACTCCGACCAGTACGGCCCCACGGCGCTGCACGACACCGCCGTGAGCTACGGCCTGGCCAAGCCCACTCGGATCCCGATCGGCAACGAGGCCGTCGGCTTCATGCCCGACGCGGCCACCGAGAAGGCGCGCCACCGCGAGACGCCGTTGTTCGCGGACAACTGGTTGGTCGGCGACAGCGTCAGCACGGCCATCGGCCAGGGCGATGTGCTCGTGACCCCGCTGCAGCTCGCGAACGCCTGTACAACCGTTCGCCAACCACGGGACCGTGCTACCAGCCGCAAGTGGTGGCCCGGATCCTGAAGCCCGGCGGCAACCCGCGCAAGCGATCGGACACGGTGCTGATCGTCACGCCCCGTGTGACCGGCCACGTCGCGCTGACCCCCGAACGTGTACGACCCCATCCTCCAGGGACTGCAGGGCGTCGTCGAGCCAGCACGGAGGCACGGGCTACGCCGCGTTCCAGGGATTCGACCTGACCCGATTCCCGTTGGCCGGCAAGACCGGCACGGCCCAGGTGGCCGGCAAGGGCGACACGTCGCTCTTCGCGTCGTTCGGCCCGATCGGCCGCCCGCAGTACACGATCGTGGCGGTGCTCGAGGAGTCGGGCTTCGGCGCCGACGCGGCTGCGCCCGTCGTGCGCCACGTCTGGGAGACGGTCACCGGCCAACGCCCGACCCACGTGACCGACCAGTCGACCGGGATCATCGGCTGATGGCGATCTCGACCGGTCGTTCGGCGGGCGCTTTCGGCGGCCGGGACCGCAGCCGACGCGACCTCTCCGCGCCGTGGCGCCACATCGATCCAGTGCTGCTCGTGTGCACGGTGTTCATATCGCTGCTCGGCATCGTCACCGTGTACAGCGCCACGATCCACGGGCTCAACCACGACCCGAACGGTCCGGCGGACCACCAGTTCCTGTTCAAGCAGACCTTGTTCGTGGTCGGTCGGCTTCATCGGCATGCTCGTGGTGGCCAGCATCGACTACCGCAAGTACCGCGACTGGGTGGTCCCGATCTACGGCGCCATGATCCTGCTGCTCGGCCTGGTGGTGTCGCCCCTCGGCTCGAACGCCAACGGCGCCCAATCGTGGTACGCCGTTGCCGGGTTCCAGCTGCAGCCGTCGGAGATCTCGAAGGTGGGCCTGATCGTGTCGTTCGGCGTGCTGCTGGCGGCCTGGAAGGGGGAGGTCGACCTGCGACGGTTGGCCATCGCCCTGGTCGTCGCCGGACTGCCGATGGCGCTGATCATGTTGCAGCCCGACCTCGGCACGGCCCTCGTGTTCATCGCCATCAGCGCGGCCATGCTGGCCGTCGGTCGGCGTCCGTGGCTCGCTATCTGGCCGTCCTGGCGCTGGTGGCGATCATCGGCGTCGTCGGCATCCTCAAGTCGAACACGCTGGCCCAGTACCAGAAGGACCGGCTGACCGAGTTCGTCGACCCGAGCAACAACACCGGTGCCGGCTACAACCTCAACCAGAGCCAGACGGCCATCGCCAACGGCGCGCATCACCGGCAACGGGCTCTTCCGCGGGCCGCAGACCCGGCTCGGCTACGTGCCCGAGCAGCAGACCGACTTCATCTTCACCGCGCTCGGCGAGCAGTTCGGGCTGGTGGGCGGCTCGTTGCTCCTGGGGCTCTTCTCCGATCGTGGTCTGGCGCATCTGGCGAACCGCCCGGCTGGCCCGGGACTCGTCTGGGGACGCTGCTGTGCGTCGGGGTCCTGGCGATGCTCGTCTTCCAGATCTTCGAGAGCATGGGCATGACGATGGGCATCATGCCGGTGACCGGCATCCCGCTCCCGTTCATGTCCTACGGGGGCTCGTCCACGGTGGCCTGCTTCGTCGGCGTCGGCCTGGTGCTCAACGTCCACATGCACAGGTTCAGGTAGTTGCAGACGCCTCCGGCGCCCGTCCACCGAAGCGGTGGACGGATGCCGGAACGTGGTGGGGGTGCAGTGGGCGGTGCGCCTTCTCAGGCGAAGCCGGTGTCGGTGGCGGTGACCTTGAAGTTGGCGTCGAGCTTGACGGTCACGTACGAACCGTCGGTCTTCTTCATGTGGACCTCATAGGTCGCGCCCTGGGCGTCGGTCTCGGCCCGGATCACGGTGGCGCCCGGGACCGCGGCCTCGGCGGCGGCCGTCGCCTTCGTCGCGGTCGTACCGGTCAGCAGGGTCTCACCGGGTCCGTGGCCCAGCGTGGCCGGGTTGCCGGCAGGTGCCTTGCCCGTCGGCGCCGTGCCGGTGGACCCTGAGCTGCCCGCGGCCGTGCCGGTGCTCGAGGTGGAGCTGCTGGCGGCCGAGGTCGTCGAGCTCGACGACCCGTTCGTCGCGGCAGCGGCGATTCCGGCGCTGCCGAGCGTGAGGCCGGTGGCAACGCCAGCGGCGGCGAGCCAGGCCTTGGTGCGCCGGGAACGCGTGGTGGGGGTGGGGCGGGGGGTGGTGGTCATGGCAACTGCTCCCTTCGACGGCGACCATCGCCGTACAGGGACCACGATCGGGCCCCCGCCTGGCTCCCGCCGCAGCCCCGCCTCGGCGTTCCCTTGGACTTCGGCGGCTTCCTCAGCGGTTGAGCAGGCCGTCTTCGGGCTTCCCCACCCCATCCGGTAGCATTTCGCCAAATGAATTCGATCTGGCCGCAGTTGGAACCCCTGCTGGCCAAGGTCCAGAAGCCTGCCCGCTACATCGGTTGCGAGGATGGCGCCCAGCGACCCGACCACCATCCCGATCGGGTCGCCTGGCTGCTCATCTATCCGGACACCTACGAGATCGGCCTGCCCAACCAGGGCCTGCAGATCCTCTACGAGATCCTGAACGAGCGCCCCGATGCGCTGGCCGAACGGACCTACGCCCCCTGGGTCGACCTCGAGGCGGTCCTGCGCGCCCACGACCTGCCGCTCTTCTCGGTCGACACGCACCGGCCGGCCGGGGCCTTCGACCTGCTGGCCTTCAACCTGTCGGCCGAGCTCGTCTACACCAACCTCCTCAACTGCATCGACCTGGCCGGCGTGCCCGTGCGGGCCGTCGACCGCCGGCCCGAGGACCCGCTGATCGTCGCCGGCGGCCACTGCACCTACAACCCCGAGCCGCTGGCCGACTTCCTCGACCTGGTCGTGCTGGGCGACGGCGAGGAGGTGGTGAGCGAGATCACCGAGGTGGTCGGCGAGTGGAAGGCCTCGGGTCGCACCGAGGGCTCACGCGACGCAGGTGCTGCGACGGCTGGCCCAGGTGCCGGGCGTCTACGTGCCGTCGATGTACGACGTCACCTACGAGGGCGAGCACCTGGCGGCGGTCACCCCCCGGTTCCCGGACGTGCCCGCGCAGGTCGAGAAGCGCACGATCGCCGATCTGGGCGACTGGCCCTACCCGAAGCGCCAGCTCGTCCCGCTCACCGAGGTGGTCCACGACCGCCTGAACGTCGAGGTGTTCCGCGGCTGCACCCGGGGCTGTCGGTTCTGCCAGGCGGGCATGATCACCCGCCCGGTCCGCGAGCGCCCGGCCGACCAGGTCCGCTCGATGATCACCGAGGGCCTGCGCCGCACCGGCTACGACGAGGTGGCGCTCACCTCGCTGTCGACCGCCGACTTCAGCGGCATCGAGAAGGTCGTCGCCGACACCGTGAGCGACCCGACCTGCGCCAACCAGGTCTCGGTCTCGCTGCCCAGCCTGCGGGTCGACGCCTTCACGGTCGGCATCGCCGCCGAGCTGCAGCGGGCGCGGCGCACCGGGCTCACCTTCGCGCCCGAGGCCGGCACCTGGCGCATGCGCCAGGTGATCAACAAGCTCATCACCGACGAGGACCTCTACGGGGCGGTCGAATCCGCCTACTCGCAGGGCTGGCGGCGCATGAAGCTCTACTTCCTGACCGGCCTGCCCACCGAGACCGACGAGGACACGCTGGCCATCGCCGAGCTGGCCCGGCGTTGCGTCGAGATCGGCTCGACCGCACACTCGTGGCGCGTCGGTCACGGTCTCGGTCGGCGGGTTCGTGCCCAAGCCGTTCACGCCGTTCCAGTGGTTCGGCCAGAACACCGTCGTCGAGCTGGGTCGCAAGATCAACCTGCTGCGCGACGACGTGCGGCGCGCCCGTGGCGTGCAGCTCAAGTGGCACGACCCGAAGGCGACGATGGTCGAGGGCATGATGAGCCGAGGCGACCGGCGGCTCGGTCCCGTGATCGAGGACGTGTGGCGCGCCGGCGGCACCTTCCAGGAGTGGTCCGAGCACTTCGACCATCAGCTCTGGGTCGACGCCATGGCAGCGCCACGGGCTCTCGATCGACTGGTACGTCTACCGCCACCGCACCGAGCACGAGGTGCTGCCCTGGGGCCACATCTCGGCGGGCCTGCACCACGACTTCCTGTGGCAGGACTGGCGCGACGCCCTCGACCAGCTCGGGCTCGAGGACTGCCGGTGGACCCCGTGCTACGACTGCGGCGCCTGCACCGGCTACGGCATCGAGCACGTCGTCGCGTCGGCCACGCCCCCGGCCGGCGGCAGCCAGGGCACCGGCCAGCAGCTGGTCGGGGTGGGCCGCGGCGGCGCCGTGCCCGTGCAGCTGGGGGTGCGTTCCTGATGCGGGTCCGCTTCCGGTTCACCAAGCTCGGCAAGGTCCGCTTCATCAGCCACCGTGACGTCGCCCGCTCGTGGGAGCGCGCCCTGCGCCGAGCGCAGCTGCCCGTGGCCGCGACCGAGGGCTTCTCGCCGCGGCCCAAGGTCCACTTCGGGCTGGCGCTGCCGACCGCCCACGAGTCGCTGGGCGAGTACCTCGACGTCGACTTCCGGGACGAGCCGGGCCGAGACCTCGACGTCGGCGGTCTCGCCGCGCTCCTCAGCCCGCTGCTGCCCGACGGAATCGACGTGCAGACGGCGGCGGTGGTCGTCGGTCCACGAGACGTCGCTCCAACAGGCGGTCACCAGCTGCACCTGGACGATCGACGTGCACGGCCTCGACATCGACGAGGGGAACCGGGCGGTGGCGCGGCTGCTGGCGGCGGAGGCCCTCCCGATGACCCGGCAGCGCAAGGGCAACGACGTCACCGACGACATCCGGCCCTACCTGCTCCACCTGGCCGTCACCGGCCCCACCCCCGGCATCACCTCGCCTTCGGGCGATCGACTCATCATCCCCGCCGGCGTCCGCCTCGACGCCGAGCTCGGCACCCAGCCGAGGGGGCTTCGTCCCGCCGAGCTGGTCTCGGCCCTCGGGCCGGACCTCAGCGAGGGACGGGTCTGCAGGAACCAGCAATGGATCACGCTCGACGGCGCCCGGCACGAACCCCTGCCGGCCGGCGCGACGTCGGCGACGCCCGCCTTGGGGTGGGCGTCATGAGAAGGGACACACCCGATGACCGAACCTGCCCACGAGGGCGCGCCGAGCACGGCGTCGCACTCCGACACCCCGACCTCCGACCCGTCGGCCTCCGCCCGCCGAGCGAGCCGCCGCCGCCGCCCCGACTGACGGGACCCCGCCGTCGGCCGGCGCCGAGTTCCGGGCAAGTCACGCCGGCGAGGCTCGCGGGGCGGCCGCAACCGCAGCCGACCGGCGGGCTCCTCGCCGGCGAGCGGGTCGTCCCCGGACGCCGCGCCCGCGGGTCGCGCCCGGGCGGCCAAGGATCGCAACCCCGACGAGCTGCCCGAGCGCTCGATCGAAGGTCGTCCCCGCACGATCGAGGCGGCTGACCGGGCGCTGGTGCGCCGGCCGCAGATCGGCGACAGCCGCCCGGCGCCCGCCGCCGAGCCGTCAGCGCCGACGAGCCCGAAGGCGCCGGCCAAGCGCCGCCGCGGTGGGCGTGGTCGGGGTGGCAGCGGGGGAGGGGGCGGGGGCAGCGAAGGCGACACCGGTGGCGCCGGTCGAGGCCATCCTCGGCGAGCCCTACGAGCTCGACGAGGAGGCGGCCAAGGGTCGCCGGGGCCGCGAGCGCAAGGGCCGTCCGGTCGGGCGCTACCTGATGACGGTGTCGGTGCAACCCACGGCCACCCAGATCGCCGTGCTCGAGGGCCGCAGCCTCATCGAGCACTACGTGTCCCGGCCGGCCGACGACGTCTCGCAGATCCACGGCAACATCTACCTGGGCCGGGTCCAGAACGTGCTGCCGGGCATGGAGGCCGCCTTCGTCGACATCGGCACGCCCAAGAACGCGGTGCTGTACCGCGGCGACGTCCAGTACGACGCCGAGGACATCGAGGAGAAGGGCTCCAACCCCCGCATCGAGCACCTGCTCAAGGCCAAGCAGACGATCATCTGCCAGGTCACCAAGAACCCGATCGCCCACAAGGGCGCCCGCCTGACCCAGGAGGTCTCGATCCCGGGCCGGTTCGTGGTGCTCATCCCGAACAGCACGACCTACGGCATCTCCAAGCGGCTGGCCGACGACGAGCGCAAGCGGCTGCGCTCCATCCTCGACCGGGTGCGGCCCAAGGGCCACGGCATCATCGTGCGGACCGCCGCCGAGGGCGTCAGCGCCGACGAGATCGAGCGCGACGTCGCCCGGCTCCAGCAGCAGTGGACCCAGATCGAGGCGCTGGCGCCAGAAGGCCACGGCTCCGGCGCTGCTCTACCGCGAGCCCGACATGGCCGTGCGGGTCATCCGCGAGGAGTTCAACCAGGACTACCGCGGCGTGGTCATCGACGACCCGGCCCTCTACGAGGAGGTCCGCGACTACGTGGCCGGCATCTCGCCGACGCTGGCCGACCGGGTCGAGTTCTACGACCGCGACGTCGAGCCGCTGCCGCTCTACGAGCGCCACCACGTGCACGAGCAGCTGCACAAGGCCCTCGACCGCAAGGTCTGGCTGCCCTCGGGCGGCTCGCTCATCATCGAGCACACCGAGGCGCTCACGGTCATCGACGTGAACACCGGCAAGAACGTGGGCACGTCGAGCCTCGAGGAGACGGTGTTCCGCAACAACCTCGAGGCGGCCGTCGAGATCGCCAAGCAGCTCCGCCTGCGCGACATCGGCGGGATCATCGTCATCGACTTCATCGACATGGAGGTCAAGGAGAACCGCGAGCAGGTCATCGGCACCTTCCGCGACGCGCTGGCCCGGGACAAGACCCGCACCCAGGTCTTCGACATCTCCGAGCTGGGCCTGGTCGAGATGACCCGCAAGCGCATCGGCGAGGGGCTGCTCGAGTCGTTCTCGACCCTGTGCCCCGAGTGCGAGGGCCGAGGCCTGCTGCTCGACCGCGACCTGCTGATCTGACCGAGCGCGGCGGAGCCGCCAGGCGAAGCCGCTCGCGAGGTGGCACCCGGATCGGCGAAGCCGGCCTCCGGCGGAACGGAGTCGAGCCGGAGGCACAGGGAGCCGAGTTGGTCCGACCCCTGGCCGTCCGATAGCGTGGAAGCCCTATGTATGCCGTGATCAAGACCGGTGGCAAGCAGTTCCGGGTCGAGGAGGGCCAACGCCTCGACGTCGAGCGACTGGCCGAGCGACGAGGTCGAGCTGACCCCCGTCCTCGTCGTCGACGGCGACACCGTCCTGGCCACCCCCGACCAGCTGGCCAAGGCCAAGGTGTCGGTCCGGGTGGTCGGCGAGGCCAAGGGCCCGAAGATCAACGGCTTCACCTACAAGAACAAGAGCAACGAGCGTCGTCGCTGGGGTCACCGCCAGCACTACGCCACCATCGAGGTCACGAAGATCTCTCTGGGCTCGTCCACCAAGAAGGCGCCGGCCAAGGCCGCGGCCAGCTCCGAGAAGGACGACTAGCCATGTCCAAGACCAAGGGCGGCGGCTCCACCCGCAACGGCCGCGACTCCAAGAGCAAGCGGCTCGGCGTGAAGACCTACGACGGCCATGCCGTCACCGCCGGCACGATCATCCTGCGCCAGCGCGGCACCCGGATCCACCCCGGCGAGAACGTGGGCAAGGGTGGCGACGACACGCTGTTCGCCCTGGCCGGGCGGCACGGTCAAGTTCGGCGAGCGCCACGGGCGCAAGCTCGTCGACGTCCTGCCGGACTGACGCCAGCCGGTCCCCGGGCGGGCGCGGACGCCCGCCCATGCCGCTCACCCCATGGTGGGGGCGAGGTCGACCCCGCGGGGCAGCTGCTCGACCGGCCAGTCGAGCCACTCGACCGCCCGGCGGCACGCGAACCGATCGGTCATGCCGGCGACGTAGCTCACCGCCGCCCGCACCGGGTCGTCGGACGTCGGCACGGGAGCCGATCGGGTCGGGTGATCAGGTGCTCGACCAGCGCCTGGAGCACGGCCACGACGGCCTCGGCCTGGCGGCACGAGGCCGGACGCAGGTAGATGTGCTCGTAGTCGAAGGCGCGGCAGCGCGGCGAGCGCATCGGCCGCCTCGGAGGTCATGGCCACTCGGCCGCGCCCGTGACGTGCCGTCGACCACGGCGTCGACGAACGCTGCGATCTGCTGGCTGCGCAGCCGACCGCAGCGGTCCGCGACGGTGCCGGGCAGGTCGTCGGCGGTGACCACCCCGGCGGACACCGCGTCTTCGAAGTCGTGGCAGACATAGGCGATGCGATCGGCCCAGGCGACCACCTCGCCCTCGGGTGTGGCGGGCGACGGGCGCGACCACGAGTGGTTGCGGACCCCGTCGAGCGTCTCCGCGACACAGGTTCAGGGGCGCCAGCGCCACGTCGGCGCCCCACTCTGCGTGGTCGAAGCCGCCGGGCAGATAGGGCGCCAGCGCGGCCTCGCTGGCGTGGCCGCCGGGACCGTGCCCGCAGTCGTGACCCAGGGCGATGGCCTCGGTGAGCGCGACGTTGAGGCGCAACGCCCGGGCGAGCGCAGCGGCCACCTGGGCCACCTCGAGCGCGTGGGTCAGCCGGGTGCGCTGGTGGTCGGCCGGGAACACGAAGACCTGGGTCTTGCCGGCCAGGCGGCGGAAGGCGCTGGCGTGCAGGATGCGGTCGCGGTCGCGCTCGAAGCAGGTGCGCCAGCGGATCGGGGGTCTCGTCGACGCACCGGCTGCCGCCGCCGGACGCCGCCGTGGCGCCCTCGGCCAGCCAGGCGTCGCTCGGCCGCCTCCCGCTCGACGCGGCCCCAGGGCGCGCCGACCGCGACCCGGGCCGGCTCGGCGTGGGCGGTGGCGAGGCCGCCGGGGAGGGGACGGGCGGCCATGGTGGCGCGCCCAGGCGCGGGTGGTCTCGTTGCCCGCCGGCGGCGTGGGGAGGTGGTCGAGGGGTGAACGGATCGGCACGCCCTGCATGCTACGAAGGGGGTGTGACAGCGCCCCGGGCGGCGTTTTTGGTCGATTTTCGCGCTCGCGCTACCCAAACGACCACGGAACGTGGTTTAATGATGGGCTGCGTTGTCACACGCGGTTGGGTCGATCGGCTCATTTTCGCTCAGCCGGCTGGTAGTTCCGGCCGATACGCCCTTGAGTAGAGACATCCGGAGTGGGGACATGCAGACCGAGCGGGACAGAAACAAGACCCGGCGACCCGCCGTGTCGAGCCGCGCCCGCCGGTGCCGGGGCGACGGCGGTTCGATCATCGCCGAGGCGGCGCTGCTCACCCCGTTCTTCATCACCCTGCTCTTCGGCATGCTCGAGTTCGGCGGCGCCTTCCGCGACTACCTCACCGTGAGCAACTCCTCCTCGACCGCGGCCCGCCAGGCTGCCGTGCAGGGCAACAGCGCCCTACGCCGACTGGTACATCCTCCACTCGATCGTCACGGCCTCGGCGGCCATGCCGCTCAGCCAGATCAACTACGTCGTGATCTACAAGGGCAACGCACTCGTCACCGCGCCGCCGTCCAACTGCCTCACCGCCGGCAGCGCCGGGTCGGGCGCACCCAACTACACCAACGCGTGCAACCGCTACACGTACAACGACCTCCTGACCGCGACCGGAACCGCGCCGCCGGTCAGCTGGACCACGAGCGGGCCCTACCCGGCCTCGACGAACTGGCCGTCCTCTGGCCGCTACGTCCTGCTGGCCAGCCCGGGCCCCGACTACGTCGGCGTGTACATCAATGCGACCCATCCGTGGATCACCGGCCTCTTCGGGAGCAAAATCACGATGACGAGCAACACCGTGGCCCAGATCGAGCCGCAGAAGCTGTCGTCATGAGGAGCACACGGACGATCGAGAGCACCGGCCGGCGAGGCTGTGGCGACGGTGGTTCGCTGACGATCGAGCTGGCCTTCGTCGCGCCGTTCATGGTCATCCTGCTGCTCGGCATCTTCGAGTTCGGCACCGTCTACCGCAACCAGAACCTCCTGGCGAACGCACTGCGGGGCGCGGCCCGGGTCGAGTCCCAGCAGCCCAACGTCGTGAATGCCGACGAGCTCGCGCTCGCCACGTTCGCCGCCGGCACGTCGGCCCTGACCAACATGACGCTGCAACGCGTGGTGATCTACAGCGCCGACTCGACGGGGCAGGTCCCCAGCGCCTGCAAGACGGCGATCATCACTGGTTCACCTCCCTACGGAGTGTCGTCGGGGTCGACGAGGTGCAACGTCTACAACCCGACGCAGCTGGCCACGATCACGAGCAACCCGGTCGGTGCGTTGGCGAACTTCGGCTGCGGCGGTCTGACCACCGGTACGACGTGGGACAGCAAATGGTGCCCCGCGGCGCGCAACACGACGCTGGTCGAACCGATGCCACGCGTCGGTGTCTACGCCGTCTACACCTACAAAGACGTGACCAACCTCTTCCCCACGAGCACCATGACGATCAGCGATTACTCGGTGTTCTCGTTGCAGCCGAGCGTCTGACACGGAGGCCTGCATGACCACGCGATCCCCTCATAGCCGGCGCCGCCGCATCCGCGGCGAGAAGGGCTACATCCTCGCGATGACGGGCATGCTGCTCGTGCCGCTGGTGGTGTTCACCGCCTTCGGCGTCGACCTCGGTGCGTGGTACGCGCAGTCAGCCAGGCAGCAGCGGGCGGTCGACGCGGCGTCGCTTGCGGGTGTGGTGCAGCTCCCGACGACGGGGACCGCGGTTGCGGCCGCCCTCGACTCGCTCACGGCCAACGGCTACAGCTGCGGCGGCGCCGGTCTCGTCCTGGGCAACAACCCCACGGCGAGCCAACCGTGCATGTACCAGTTCCCGCAGGCCGCCGGCCAGGAGATGGCGATCTACCTCTACTCACCGGCCACGCAGTACTTCTCGAGCATCGCGCTCAAGGGCGAGTCGCTGCAGCGCTCGGCGACGGCGGTGTACAACCTCCACATCCCGCTGGGCAGCCCGAACAACACGTTCGGCAACGACCCGACCCGGTCCGGCTCGCAGCCGAACCTCTGGGCCGCCATCCAGGGTCCGTTCAGCCGGCACCAGGACGGCGATCCGTACGAGACGATGTGTACGACGGACACCGAGACCCAGTCGACCTGCGCGACGAACTGGACGAGCGGCAATCCGACGGGTGGCTCGCCGTATCCGGCGGCGACCGCGCAGAACACCGCGTACGACAAGAACGGCTACATCTGGGCGGTCGATGTCAAGCAGGCCAACGTGCCGGTCACGGTGGCCATCTACGATCCCAACATCGACCAGACGGGCTCGCCGCTGTTCGAGAGCAACACGACGAGCCCGTTCAACACCTCCTACGAGCTCTTCAACACGACGGGGTCGTCGGCCAACGTCTCGGAAGCCCCCGCGCTGTCGATGAACGGCAAGTGTTCGACCGGGCCCGGCTACAACGTCTTCACCAACCCGAACAACAGCACCACGGACCCGTACAAGCAGGCCTGGTACACGCTGTGCACGTTCACCCCGACGCAGATCGGCATCTACCCGCTGCAGGTCAAGACGAGCAACATCCCGAACGTCCTCGATTCGGGCACGGGCTGGAACGCGTACTCCGTGAAGGCCACGGCCAGCTCGGGGACCCAACCCCAGGTCTACGCGCTGAACAACATGTCGATCTGGACAGCCCAGCCGGGTACGACGGCGTCGTTCTACCTAGCGAACATCGGGCAGCAGTACGCCGGACACACGCTCGTCGTCGATCTCTACGATCCCGGCGACGGTAGCGGCCCGGATGCGTTCACCATGCAGTTCGTCCCGCCCCCGTCGGGCCTGGGCATCATCCCCACCGGCGCCGGCACCGTCGGCTGCAACTACAACTTGACGCCGAGCCCGACGTTCGCCCCGGCGACACCTGACACCTCGGCGAACTGTCAGATAACCACGAAGATCGCCGGTTCGGGCAGCGGTGTCTACAACGGCGACTGGCTGCGGGTGAAGATCTCGATTCCGTCGACCTACACCTGCACGACCGACTGCTGGTGGTCGGATCAACTACACCCTCGGTACCGGGAGCTCGACCCCGACCGACCGCACCACCTGGGTCGTCAACGTGCTCGGCGATCCGGTCCACCTCATCCAGTAGCCGTCGGCCGAGCGTCGACAACCAGAACTCCTGACTAGGGCGGCCCACGGGCCGCCCTAGTCTTTGCGCCATGTCCGGATTCGTCGACGAGTGCCAGCTGAACGTCCGTGGGGGCGACGGTGGCGCGGGCTGCGTGTCGACGAGGCGCGAGGCGCACGTCCCCAAGGGCGGGCCCGATGGCGGCGACGGCGGTGACGGCGGGAACGTCTGGCTGGTGGCCGACCGGAACGTCGCGTCGCTCCTGGCCTTCCGCGACCACCCCCATCGACGGGCCGGCAGCGGCACGCACGGCCAGGGCAAGAAGCGCCACGGCCGTCGCGGCGCTGACCTCCAGGTGGCGGTGCCCGAGGGGACCGAGGTGCGCGACGCCGCCGGCGTGTTGCTGGCCGACCTCGTCGCGGCCGGCGATCGCTGGCTGGCGGCGGCGGGCGGCCAGGGTGGCCGTGGCAACGCCCGTTTCCTGTCCAATCGACGGCGGGCCCCCTCGTTCGCCGAGCAGGGCGAGCCCGGGCGAGGAGCGCTGGCTGCGACTCGAGCTCAAGCTCATGGCCGACGTGGCGCTGGTCGGGTTCCCCAACGTGGGCAAGAGCACGCTGATCTCGCGCATCTCCGCGGCCAAGCCCAAGATCGCCGACTACCCCTTCACGACGCTCGAGCCCAACCTCGGCGTGGTCGACACCGGCGAGGGCGACTTCGTCGTGGCCGACATCCCGGGGCTCATCGAGGGGGCGAGCGAGGGGCGCGGCCTCGGCCACCGCTTCCTCCGCCACATCGAGCGGGCCCGGGTGCTCCTGATCCTGCTCGACCTGGCCGCCGGCGGCGATCCCTCGCCGGCCGAGCAGCTGCGGATCCTCACCACTGAGCTGGGCCGCTACCGCCCCGAGCTGCTCGACCGGCCACGACTGGTGGTCGGATCCCGCGCGGACGTCGAGACGTCAGAGGAGCAGGCGACCGATCGGGGCGTCCCCGAGATGGATCTGCGCATCTCGTCGGTCACCGGACAGGGGCTGGCCGAGCTGGTGGGGCGGCTCGCCGTCGAGGTCGCGCGTGCACGGGACGTGGAGCCGGTGGCCGAGACCTTCGTCGTGCACCGCCCGGTGGCCGAGGGCATCCGCATCGAGCGGGGTGACGACGGCAGCTTCGCCGTGCTGGGTCGTCAGGCCGAGCGGGCGGTCGCGCTGTCGGACCTCACCAACCTCGAGGCTCTCGACTACGCCCGGGCGCGGCTCCGCAAGCTCGGGGTCGACCAGGCCCTGGCCCGCGCCGGCGCGTCGGAAGGCGACCTCGTGCGCATCGGCGGGCACACGTTCGCCTACGAGCCCGACGGGATCTGAACGGTGACCGACTCGGTGGTGGTGGCCAAGATCGGCACGTCGTCGATCACCGACGACCACGGTGAGATCATGCGCGCTGCGATCGAGAAGCTGTGCGCGGAGGTGGCCGAGGTGCGTCGCCGTGGCCACCGGGTCGTCGTGGTCACCTCGGGCGCCATCGCCGCCGGGCTGCCCGTGCTCGGCCTGGGGGGCGAGGCCCGACCCCGCGACCCCGTCACCCTGCAGGCCGTGTCGGCGGTCGGCCAGAGCCGGCTTGATGCGCGTGTACGACGACGCGCTGGCCGCGCACGGACTGGTGGCCGGCCAGGTGCTCATCGCCCCGCTCGACTTCGTCGACCGCCGCCAGTACCTGCACGCCCGGGGCACGCTCGGGCGCCTGCTCGATCTCGGGGTGGTCCCGGTCGTGAACGAGAACGACGCGCTCGCCGACGACGAGATCCGGTTCGGCGACAACGACCGCATCGCCGCGCTGGTCGCCCACCTCGTGGGCGCCGAGACGCTCGTGCTGCTCACCGACACCGCCGGCGTGCTCACCGCCGATCCGCGGCTCGACGAGAGCGCCTCGCTGATCGAGGAGATCGTCGAGGTCGACCACGAGCTCGAGGCCGTGGCCGGGGGAGCCGGATCGGCACGCGGGCAGCGGCGGGATGTCCACCAAGGTGGCGGCGGCGAAGATCGCGGCCTGGTCGGGCGTGCGCACCGTCATCGCCAGCGCGGCCCGCGAGCACGTCGTTGCCGACGCGGTGGCGGGGGTGGCCGGAGTCGGCACCGTCGTGCACCCGAGATCGACGCGGCTGGCCTCGCGCAAGCTGTGGATCGCGTTCGCCGTCGGATCGCAGGGCACCGTCGTCGTCGACGAGGGGGCCCGGCGCGCGCTGCTGCGCGGCGGCACGTCGCTGCTCGCGGCCGGGGTGACCGGCGTCGACGGCGAGTTCGAGGCCGACGACGCGGTCGAACTGGCCGGGCCCGACGGCGTCGTGTTCGCCAAGGGCCTCAGCCGCCTCGACGCGGCGGGGTTGCGCGACGCGGCGGGGCGCCGCAGCGCCGACCTACCCGACGGCGTGCCGGCCTGGGTGGTGCACCGAGACGACCTCGTGGTGCTCGAAAAGTAGTTACGCGGCGAAGCCGCTGGCCACCGTGAGAGCCGGATGGCGAAGCGTCTGAGGGGAGGCTCCGCCGACCCGAAGGCTCGGAAGCTACGCCTCTTCGGGCTGTTCGGCCGGCGTGGCCACCGGCGGTGCCGTCGCGGCGTCGGCTCCCTCGCCGAGCTGGCCGGCGCTCGCCTCGCCTGCGCCGATGCCGAGCTGTGAGCGGATCTCGGTCAGCCGCTCCTGCGCCTCGCTGTTCATCGACTGGCGTTCGATCTCGAACATGCGGTCGGACACCGTCGACGTGTTGAGCTCGGCCATGCCCTTGGCCTTGGCGTAGCGGGCCTCGATCTTGTCGCGGATCTCGTCGAACGCCGGGACGTCCTCGCCGACCGCCTCGCCGAGCGACGACATCGCCGTGTTCATCTGCTCCTGCATCTTCGCCTGGTCGAGCTGGCTGAGGAGCTTCTGGCGCTCGGCCAACTTGGCCTGCAAGGCCTGCGCGTTCTGGGCGACGGCCGCCTTGGCCTGCTCGGCCGCCTGGGACGACTGGAGCACCAGCACCTTGGTCTCGTCGATGTCGTGTTCCATCGAGACGAGTCGGCCGGCGAACTCCTCGGCCGCGACGTTGTAGTCGGCCGCCTTGGCCGCGTCGCCCGCCTGCGCGCTCTGCTCGGCCAGGAGCACCGCCTGGCGGGTGTTGGCGGCCAGCTTCTCGTAGTCGCCCATCTCGCGGTTGAGCCGCAGTTCGGCCTGCTTCTGGTTGGCGATGACGTTGGCCGCCTGCTCCTTGAGCCGGCGGTGCTGGTCCTGGGCCTCGCCGATGGCCTGCTCCAGCTGGACCTTCGGGTCGGCGCGCTCGTTGAAGCGGACGTCGGATTCGGTCGTGTAGTACTTGATGCGCTGGCGGATCGAACTGAGGATGCCCATCGGGGAGAAAGCCTACGGCAATCGTCCGGGGCCCGACACGCCAGGCGCCGAGGCGTCCGGATCCGCCACGCCGCGAGGTGGCCGAGCCGGACAGAGGCGCCATCTACGCTGAACCCATGCCCACCAGGTCCGGCGAGACCGACGGCGCCGGCCTGGTCCGCTCGAGCGGGGTCGTCGCCGTCGGCACGGCGCTCAGCCGGATCACGGGGCTGGCGCGCACGATCATCACGGCGGTGGTGCTCGGCACGGTCGGGGTCGGAGCGGCCTACAACCTGGCCAACAACACGCCGAACATGATCTACGACCTGCTGCTCGGCGGCGTGTTGTCGGCAACGCTGGTTCCCGTGCTCGTGGCCAACCGCGAGCGCGGTGACGACGAGGGCACCGATGCGGTGCTCACGGTGGCCTCGGTCTTCCTCGTCGTGATCACGGTGGTCGCGGTGGTGGTGGCGCCCTGGATCGTCCACCTCTACGGCCTCATCGCCCACGCCGGGACGACCCCGCCGTCGGCCGACCAGGAGCACCTGGCGACGATGCTCCTGCGCCTCTTCGCCCCGCAGGTCATGTTCTACGGGTTGGTGACCCTCGGCAGCGCGCTGCTCAACTCCCACCGCCGGTTCGCCGCCGCCGCGTTCGCGCCGGTGGTCAACAACGTCATGTTGATCGCCGTGCTGCTGGCGGCCTGGCGGGTCATGGGTCACGACACGAGCGCGGCGGCGGTCTCCTCCGACACGTCGCTCGTGCTGCTCCTCGGGCTGGGGACGACCGCGGGCATCGCGGCCATGGCGTTGGTCCTGTGGCCGGCCATCACCCGGGCGCGGATTCCGGTGCGGTGGCGCTTCGACGCACGCGACCCGGCCGTTCGGCAGGTCGCCGCCCTGTCCGGCTGGACCCTCGGCTACGTCGTCGTGAACCAGATCACCCTGTTCGTGATCATCTCGCTCGCCTTCGGCACACCCGGCGGCGCCGGCGTATCGGCCTGGACCTACGCCTACCAGTTCTTCCAACTGCCCTACGGCGTGTTCACCGTGTCGGTGATGGTGGCGTTCACCCCGGAGCTGGCCAGCCTGGCCACGGCTCGGAACTGGCGCGCGTTCAAGGACCGCTATCTGTTCGGGCTGCGGCTGGTGGTGCTCGTGCTGCTCCCGTCGACGGTGATCTTCGTGCTGCTGGCCCGCCCGATCGTGTCCGTGCTGCTGTCGTACGGGCACTTCGGCGCCGCCGACGTGACCATCACCGCGGCCACGGTCGCCGGTCTGGCCTGGGGGATGGTGGGGTTCTCGGTCTACCTGTACGTCCTGCGGGGCTTCTACGCCCTCCACGACACGCGCACGCCGTTCTTCATCAACCTGGTCGAGAACGGGCTGACGCTCGCCTTCGCATTCGTCTTCGTCCGATGGACCGACTCCGGTGTGCAGGGCCTGGCCTGGGCGTGGTCGCTTGGCCTACGCCATCGCGGCCGCGCTCGCCTTCGTCGTGCTGCGCCGGCGCATCGGACCGTTCGGGTTCTCGATGGCCGTGCGCACCACCATCCCGGTGTCGCGCATGGTCGTGGCCACAGCGGTCATGGCCGTGGTCGTCTACCTGATCGCCGGCGTGTTCGCCTCGTCCGGAGCCGGGCCGTGGGCGGCGGTGATCCTCGGCACGGCGATCGGCATCGCCGCCTACTGGGCCGTCCTCGAGCTCACCGGCGTGCGCGAGGTGCGCCAGCTCTCCAACCTGGTGGGTCGCCGGTAGCCTTTGTGACGTGAGCGAGCCGGACGAGACCGCACCCGTCCCGGTGGCCGAGCTCGGCCGGCGGGCGAAGGCGGCCTCGGTCCATCTGCGCACGGCGGCCACGCCGCAGAAGGACGATGCGCTGGTCCTGGCCGCCGAGCTCCTCGGGACCCGGACCGACGACCTGCTCGAGGCCAACGCGGTCGACGTGCAGCTGGCCACCGAGGCGGGTGCGACCTCCACCGCCCTCGACCGGCTGACGCTGACCGAGCGCAAGGTGTCGCAGATGGCCGACGGACTGCGGAAGGTCGCCGATCTGGCCGACCCGGTCGGCGAGGTGCTCGACGGGTGGACCCGACCGAACGGACTGCGCATCCGTCGCGTCCGCGTGCCGCTCGGCGTCGTCGCCATCATCTACGAGAACCGGCCCAACGTGACGAGCGACGCGGCGGGCCTCTGCCTCAAGTCGGGAAACGCCGCGTTCCTGCGGGGGTCTTCGAGTGCCTTGCGCTCGAACCTGGTGATCGCCGGTGTGCTGCGGGAAGCGGTGGCCAAGCAGGGCCTGCCCGTCGACGCGGTCCAGCTCGTGACCGACACGAGCCACGAGGCGGCGGTCGAGTTCATGCGCCTGCGCGGTTCGATCGACTGCCTCATCCCGAGGGGCGGGCCGTCGCTGATCCGCTCGATCCTCGAGCACGCCACCGTGCCCTATGTCATCGACGGGGACGGCAACTGCCACGTGTACGTCGACGAGACGGCCGACCTCGAGATGGCCGTCGACATCGTCCGCAACGCCAAGGTGCAACGCCCGGGAGTGTGCAACACGGTCGAGTCGCTGCTGGTGCACCGCACGGTCGCCGCCGACCTCCTCCCCGTGTTGGCCGTGGCCATCGACGAGGTCGAGATCCTCGGTGACGAGGCGACCCGCGCCCTCGTCCCCGGCGCGGGTGTGGCCGACGACGAGGCCTACGCGACCGAGTTCCTCGACCTGAAGCTGTCCGTGCGGGTCGTCGACTCGCTCGACGAGGCCATCGACCACGTGAACCGGTTCGGCTCCGGCCACAGCGAGGCCATCGTGACCAGGTCCCTCGACGCGGCTCGGCGCTTCACCACCGAGGTCGACGCCGCGGCGGTGGTCGTCGAACGCGTCGACGCGCTTCGTCGACGGCGAGGAGTTCGGCTTCGGGGCCGAGATCGGCATCTCCACCCAGAAGCTGCACGCCCGGGGACCTATGGGCCTGCGCGAGCTCACCACCGCCAAGTACGTCGTCGAGGGCACCGGCCAGATCCGCGGGTAGCCGTTTCGTTCTTGACCGGGCGGTCAAGGCGGCCGGTAGGGTGTGCGGATGGATTACCGCTTCGACACCGTCGACGATGTGCGCGCCCGCCTGAAATCGGTCGACTACCTGTCCGACGAGGGCATCGCCGGGGTCGTGTACCTGGCCGACCGCCTCGGCAAGCCGATCCTCGTCGAGGGTCCGGCCGGCACCGGCAAGACCCAGCTGGCCAAGTCGGTCGCCGAGATGAGCGGCGCCCGGCTCATCCGCCTCCAGTGCTACGAGGGGCTCGACGAGTCCAAAGCGCTGTACGAGTGGAACTACAAGAAGCAGCTCCTGCGCATCCAGGCCGAGCGCAACTCCGACTCGAGCTGGGACGACATCGAGACCGACATCTTCTCCGATCAGTTCCTGCTCACCCGGCCGTTGCTCGAGGCGATCCGGGCCGACGATCCGGTCGTCCTGCTGATCGACGAGGTCGATCGGGTCGAGGTCGAGACCGAGGCGCTGCTGCTCGAGATCCTGTCCGACTACCAGGTGTCGATCCCCGAGCTCGGCACGGTCGTGGCCAAGCAGATCCCGTTGGTCTTCCTGACCTCGAACAACACCCGAGAGCTCTCCGAGGCCCTGAAGCGACGCTGCCTGTTCCTGCACATCGACTACCCCGACCTCGAGCGCGAGAAGGAGATCGTGCTCACCAAGGTGCCCGGGGTGACCGAGGCGCTCGCCGATCAGGTCGCGCGCATCGTGCGGTCGATCCGCCAGCTCGAGCTCAAGAAGTCCCCGTCGGTCTCCGAGACCATCGACTGGGCCCGCACCCTGGTGCTGCTCGGCATCGAATCGGTCACCGAGGCCGAGACGGCCGACACCATCAACATCCTGCTCAAGTACCAGAGCGACATCGCCAAGGCGGTCAAGGAGCTCACCGACGACAAGAGCGGCCAACGCCGCTCCCTCGGAAAGGTCGCGCCCTGACCGAAACCACGCCTGCCGAGCCGCAGCTGTCGGGGCGGCCGATGCTCGAGCTGCTGGCCGGGTTCATCCGTGAGCTGCGGGAGGCCGGCCTGCCGGTCAGCCTGACCGAGAACCTCGACGCCATGGAGGCGGTCAAGCACATCCCGCTCGAGGACCGCGAAGCGTTCAAGTACGCGCTGGCCGCGACGCTGGTCAAGAACAACACGCACTGGCGCGCCTTCGAGACCGTGTTCGAGGTCTACTTCTCGTTGCGCGGCCGCGAGTACACCCTGTCCGACGAGCTCGACGAGCTGCTGTCGGCGGCCGAGGACGAGGACGGTCAGCCGCCTGAGGGCATGGACGGCATGCGCGGCTCAGGTGGCGCCGGCGACGCGCTGTCGCCGGAGGAGCTGGCCGAGATGCTCTACCGGGCGCTGCTCGAGGGCGACGACGCGCTGATGCGGGCGATGGCCCGCCAGGCGGTCAAGCGCTATGCGGGCATGGAGCCCGGTCGTCCCGTCGGCGGCACCTACTACCTCTACCGGACGCTGCGGAACCTCGACCTCGACGCCGTGCTCGACCGGCTGATGCAACAGGCACGGGAGGATTCACCCGATCCGCTCACGCCGCTCGAGGAGCGGCTCGAGCACGACGAGTACGAGTCCCGGATCGAGCACCTCAAGAAAGAGGTCGAAGCCGAGATCCGGCGGCGGCTCGTCGCCGATCGTGGCGTCGAGGCGATGGCCAAGACCTTGCGCAAGCCGCTGCCCGAGGACGTCGACTTCATGCACGCCAGTCGCGAGGAGATGGCGTCGCTGCGCAAGGCGATCTACCCGCTCACCCGCAAGCTGGCGGTGCGCCTGGCTCGCAAGCGCCGCCACGGCCGGAAGGGCCCGCTCGACTTCCGCAGCACCGTCCGCCACTCGCTCAGCTACGGGGGCGTGCCGGCCGAGCCCAAGTTCCGCTATCCGCGGCCGTCCAAGCCGGAGATCTTCGTCGTCGCCGACATCTCCGGCTCGGTGGCGGCGTTCGCCCGCTTCACCCTCCATCTCGTCTACGCCATCTCGAACCAGTTCTCGCGGGTGCGCGCGTTCGTGTTCATCGACGGGATCGACGAGGTCACGCGGTTCTTCGAGGGCGTCGAGGACATCGGCGACGCGGTGCACCGGGTCAACACCGAGGCCGACGTGGTGTGGGTCGACGGCCACTCCGACTACGGGCACGCGTTCGAGGTCTTCTGGCAGCGCTACGGGCGCGAGATCGGACCCAAGACGACGGTGATGATCCTCGGCGACGCCCGCAACAACTACCACGCCAGCCAGGCGTGGGTCGTCAAGGAGATGCAGAAGAAGGCGCGGCACGTGTTCTGGCTCAACCCCGAACCGCGCAGCTACTGGGACACCGGCGACTCGATCGTCGGCGAGTACGCGACCCACTGCGACGGCACCTTCGAGTGCCGCAACCTCCGCCAACTCGAACGTTTCGTCGACTACCTCGCCTGACTTGTCAGCAAATCGGGCATCTGTGCCCGTCGCGCTGACGGGTTCCCATGCCCAGTTTCGGGCGGTGTCAGCCGATCACGACCGCGACTGAGGCGATGGGCATGCCGTAGACGGCACCGGCGGCCCCGACCAGGACGGTGGCCCGCCCGTGGTAGGGCCGGGCGAGGGTGATCACCGAGTTGAACTCCACCGACCCTGGACCGGTGCCACCGGCCGCCCCGAGCACGGTCGTCGTCGTCGAGGTCGTGGTGGGGAGCGCCACGGTCGATGAGGCCAGCACGGCACCGTTCGGTGCCCGCACGGTGCACACGACACGACCCTTCAGCTGGGTCAGGCCTCGGCAGCGGAACGAGCGGCCGAGGCGATCGCCCGGGGCCGGTGCGAGCGGCAGGACCGGGGGCGTCATGTCCGCCAGGTCCGCTCGCGTCTGCGGGCCCACGCCGGCCGCACCGTTGGGAGTGCCGTCCACCATGAACGACACCGCCCGCACGCCGGGGAACTGCGTCAGCGTGTAGACGACCTCGCCCACCTGAGGTCTGGTGTTGGCCGATTCGAACGCCCGGCTGAAGTCGACGGTCACCACGCCCTTGGTCACCGACAGGATGTCGACGCTGACGTCGGACGCCAGCGTGGTCGAGAGCCCGGCGGCCTCATCGACGGCGTCGGGCCCCGCCACGAGGGTGCGCAGCGCGGTGCCGAGCGGATCCTTCGGGTCGGTCGACCGGCGATGACCGGGGCTGACCTGTCCGTTCTTCAGGAAGAACGGGCTGAAGCCGGAGGCGATCGCCGGAGGCGAAGCGCTCGTGGTCGAGGTCCGCATCGTCGACGACGGCGCGGCGGTGCCCCGGCTCGAGCTGCACCCGACCGCGGCCAATCCGACTAAGCCGACAGCGAGCAGGTAGAGGCGGACTGGTCGAGGCACGGCGAAAGTACACACGGTGCGTGGTCCCCGCGCCAGCCACCGTGGGACCGGCCAGGATCTGGGCGTGGAAATGCGTCGGTGCGACGTGCACAGATGCCCAGATTGCGAGGAGGGTCAGACGATGTCGTCGTACGGGGCGAACAGGGCCGGGCGATCGTGCTCCTCGCGGACGAGGATGCCCAGCCGGCGGCTGCGGGCCAGCAGTTCCCGGGCGCGGCGACCGGGCCACGGGCGGGGGAGCAGCTCCGGGGGGAGCAGCGGGTCGCGGTTGAAGCACTCCTGGAACTTGATGCCGATGACGAGCGCGCCGGGCAGGAAGTCGGCCTCGGCCAGGCGCTCGTGGTTCCGGCGCATCCGCTCGAGCTGTTCGGGGACCCCTTCGTACACCTCGACGAACGCCTGGTAGGCGGCGGCGACGTCGGCGATCGGCCACAGGCGCTCCGCGATGGCGCGCGGGTCGCGGCTGCCGCCGATCTC
Organism: uncultured Microthrixaceae bacterium; assembly: GCA_963776435.1. Classification (GTDB taxonomy): domain Bacteria; phylum Actinomycetota; class Acidimicrobiia; order Acidimicrobiales; family Acidimicrobilacustridaceae; genus UBA4742. Next base: position 430,568 of record CAVZMK010000010.1, on the reverse strand, counting down.
GAGCTCGCTCGTCGGGGCCACCGTCACGTGCTCGGTGACGCCCAGCCGGGCCGCCTCGGCCATCGCGTCGGCCTCCCAGGGATGGGGTGAGACGTAGAGTCCGTTCTGGATGGCGGCGCCTCCCAGCCCGAGCAGGTGGTCGCGGAAGGCGTCCCGGGCGGCGCGCTTGGCCTCGGGGATGGCGAAGGCGACCAGCCGCCAGGTGCGGTCCCAGCCCCGACCGGCCGAGTCCTGGGCGTAGGCCAGCCGGGTGCGCTCCATCGTGGCTTCGAGGGCCCGCAGCCCGGCCGGGGTGGCCCGGAAGACCGCGTCGCGCCCGTCGCCCTTCCGGGTGAACAGACCCTCGGCCCGCAGCCGGCGCAGGCAGGACCGCACCTGGTCACCGGTGAGTCCGCACGCCTCGGCGACGGGGTACAGCTCCTCGGCGACGATGGTGCCGTCGTGGTGGGCCATGCCGAGCACGAGCACCCGGGTCGGGATCTCCACGTCGGCGGTCGTGTCGGCGACGGTCGTTTCGGCCACGACCGAGACTCTTCATGACCGGTGCGCGGCCGTCAAGGTGGCGACGACTTCGCTCAAGGAGGTCGGGCGGCGATGCCGATCCAAAGGGGATGAGGAGAACGTTCGCCGCGCTCGGCGCGGTCGTCCTGGTCGCGGTCGCCGTCGGGTGCACCCCGACCCAGGTGGCGCAGGGGTCCTGCCTCGCCCGGCCCGACATCAGGACCTTCACCGGGGCGCAGAACCCCTATGACGGCCAGAAGGACCCGGCGACGGCGAACACGACGTTCGATGCCTCGGGTGCCTCGTGGTCGACCGCGGCGAGCTACCAGATCCACTTCCGCGAGCCCGGCGGAACCCACCTGGCGGGGAACCTCTGCCTGGTCGGTGGCACGGTGACGACGCCCTACCCGGACACAGACCCGTGGTCGACATGGCACGGTCGCACCGGGATCATGTCCGAGGAGCCCAACACGCAGATCATCGGCACCCGGGTCTCCGCCGAGGGCGACGGGTTGGACTTCGAGCATCCGGCGACGAACTGGACGGTGCGAGGCGTGCACCTGAGCGACATCCACGACGACTGCCTCCAGGACGACCAGATGAACAGCGGTCTGATCGACGACAGCTTCTTCGACGGCTGCTTCAGCGGGGTGAGCGCGATGGGGTTCTCGGGAAGCACCGAGGACGGCACGGGCAACACCATCACCATCTCCAACAGCCTCATCAGCCTGGCCGACATGGCGTCGGTCCCCTCCGGCACCTCGCCGGGCCACAACGGCTTCTTCAAGTTCGCCGCCCACATGGCGACCGAGGGACGGGCGCCCGCGCTCGTGATTCGCAACACGGTGTTCGAGGCGGACAGTCCCACCGACATCGGCACCATGGGCCTGCCGTCGTGGCAGGACGCCACGACCGGCGTCTGGACGCCCTACCTGGCGGCGTGCTCGAACAACACCATGGTGTGGCTCGGATCAGCCAGGTACCCGAAGACGCTCCCGTCGTGCTTCACGGTCACGACCGACCGGGCGGTCTGGGACCACGCGGTGTCGGCGTGGTCCGCCGCCCACCCGGGCACCTGACGAGCAGGCAGCCGGTCAGCCTCAGAAGTCGTGCAGGCCGCACTCGGTCTTGTCGCGACCGGCCCACCGACCCGAGCGGGGGTCGTCGGGGTCGACCGTCGGCACGGTGCACGGCATGCAACCGATCGAGAGGTAGCCCTGCGCGACGAGGGGGTTCACCGGCACGTCGTGGTCGGCGATGTAACCGGCGACGTCTTCGTCGGTCCACATGGCCAGCGGGTTGACCTTGATCAGCCCCCGCAGGTCGCGGGCGACGAGCGGAGCCTTGATGCGCGTGTCGGCGTCGCTGCGGCGCAGTCCGCTCATCCAGGCCGACTTGCCGAGCAGTGCCCGGTCGAGCTGGCCGACCTTGACCGCCGAGCAGCAGTTCTCGGGGTCGATCTTCCAGAGATCCTCGTTCTGCTTCGCGACGGTCATGATCCGGAGGTTCAGTCCGTAGCGCCGGCGCACCTCCTCGACCGTCTCGAGGGTCTCGGGGAAGTGGTAGCCGGTGTCGATGAACACGACCTCGATCGCCGGGTACACCTTGGCGGCCAGGTCGATCAGCACCGCGTCGGTCATCGAGGCGGTCAGCGCCAGGTGCGGCGCGAAGTTGTCGACCGCCCACTGGATGACCTTGGTGGCGGGGAGGCGCTCGAACTCGACGCTGAGCTCGGCCAGCTCCGCGTCGGTGAAGTCGTCGGGAGTGCTCGGACGTTCGTCGAAGGTCTCGTCACGCGTGGCCGTGTCGGTCATGTGGCGCACTCCGATTCGCCGATCTCGGCGACATAGGGGCCGGTCTCGCCGAAATCGACGTAGAACTCGGGCGCATCGTCCGGGGTGGGGAACTGGTCGAGGTCGCGCAGCGACTCGGCGATGGCCGAGACCCCGCCCGATCGTTCGAGCCAGGTGCGGAAGGTCTCGCCTGCCGGCGCGTTCGTCGGCGAAGCGGCGCACGACGCGGACGGTCGCCTCGGGAGCGTTGCGGGCCGGCAGGCGCAGGGCCTTCTGGCCGAAGTGCATCTGCTCCTGGCCGACGTAGCCGCCGAGGAGCATCTGGTAGCCCGGTGCGGCCTGCCCATGGGCGCGGCGCTCGGCCCCGAAGAAGCCGATGTCGACGGCGTGGTGCTGGCCGCACGAGTTCGTGCAGCCCGAGATGTTGGTGCGGACCCCGCCCACCTCGGCGAGACCGGCATCCTCGAGCGCGGCGCCGATCGCGTCGGCCAGCCCGCGGGACTGGGTCACGGCCAGGTTGCAGGTGTCGGCACCGGGGCAGGCGACGACGTCGCGGGCCAGCTCGGCGCCGGGCTGGGCCATGCCGATCGCCTCGAGGCGGGCGAACAGCGTGGGCAGCTGCGATTCGGTGAGGCCGCGGAAGCAGATGTTCTGGCGGTTGGTGAGGCGGACGTCGAGCCCGAGCTCACGGGTGATCGACGCCAGCGCCCGGAACTGATCGGTCGTGATGTCGCCCAGTCGCGCCCAGGCCATGGCCGACACGGTGCCCTTGGCCACGCCGCGCACCACGTTGGCATCGACCCAGCGCTCGTAGGGCTTGGTCCCGCTGAGCACCACGGGCGTGCCCTGGCCGATGGCCGTAGGGGTCACGCCGGAGGCGCGCCCGGCGGGGGCGTCGCCCAGCTTCTGCACGATCTCGGGGATGCCCCCGGGCCAGCTCGACGAGGCCAGGAGCAGGTGCCGGGTCTTCAGCACCCGGCGCTGCACCTCTTCGAAGCCGAGCTCGTCGATGACCCACTTGAGGCGGGCGCGCAGCTTGTTGTCCCGGTTGCCGGTCTGTTCGAAGACACGCAGCACGGACTCGATGGTAGGGAGCAGATCTTCCTTGGCGGTGAATGGTTCGAGCGCGAGGGCCGGATGGGGGTTGGCGCCGAGGCCGCCGGCGATGAAGACACGGAACCCGTGCTCGATCGAACCGTCGTCGAGCGTGCGGGCGGCGGCGATCACGCCGACGTCGTTGAACATGGCCTGGCCGCAGTCGGTCTCGCACCCGGAGAAGTTGATCTTGAACTTGCGGGGCAGTCGCTGGGCGAAGGGGTGGTGGAGGAAGTGCTGGAAGGCAGCCTCGGCCCACGGGCTGATGTCGAAGGCCTCGAAGGGGCAGGCGCCGGCCAGATGGCAGCCCATCACGTTGCGCACGGTGTCGCCGCAGGCCTCACGGGTGGTCATGCCGACCGAGGCCAGCAGGCGCATGACCTCGGGCACCGACTCGAGCTCGACGAAGTGGAACTGGACGTTCTGGCGGGTGGTGATGTGGCCCCAGCCCCGGGAGAACGTCTCGGAGATGTGGGCCAGCATGTCGAGCTGCTCGGCGGTGATGGCGCCGTAAGGGGCCTTGATGCGCACCATCTGGCTGGTGCCGCCCTGGCGCTGGCCGTAGATGCCGTTGTTCAGCCGGAAGACGCGGAAGACATCTTCCGGCAGCTCGCCGGTGAGGTAGCGCTCGAGCTGACGCTCGAACTTGGCGATGTCGGCTGCGCTCTCGGCGTCGATCTCTCGCTGCAGCATCGGGGCCTCACAGGGGCTGGTAACCGCCGGCATGTCCACCCGACCGGTGGGTAATGCCGACCGATTCGGTCAGGAATGACTGTACCCCATTCCTGATCAGTTAACTAAGGAATCGGGCGGTTCCGATCTCCCTGGTCGAGATCAGCTTCGCCAGAAGGTCAGCGATCGCCGGAAGGCCAGGTCGAGCGACTGGCGGGCGTTGAGGCGGGGGTCGCACATCGTCTCGTAGCGGGTGCCCAGGTCGGCGTCGAGGATCTCCTCGGCCCCACCCAGGCACTCGGTGACGTCGTCGCCGGTGAGCTCGACGTGCACGCCGCCGGGCCACGTGCCGCAACGGCGGTGGGCGTCGAAGAAGCCCGAGATCTCGGCCAGCACGGCGTCGAAGTGGCGCGTCTTGCGCCCGCTCGGCGCCGTGAACGTGTTGGCGTGCATCGGATCGCACGCCCACACCACCGGATGGCCCGCGTCGCGGCACCGCCTCGAGCAGCGGAGGGAGCACGTCGCGGACCGCGTCGGCTCCCATGCGGCTGATGAGCGTGAGGCGGCCGGGCGTCCGGCCCGGATCGAGGGCACCGCAGATGGCGACCACCTCGTCGGGCGTCGTGGTCGGCCCGATCTTGCAGCCCACCGGATTGCCCACGCCCGACAGGAAGGCCAGGTGGGCGCCGTCGAGCTGGCGGGTGCGCTCGCCGACCCAGAGCATGTGCGCCGAGCAGTCGTACCACTCGCCGGTCAGCGAGTCGCGCCGGGTGAGCGCCTCCTCGTAGCCGAGGATCAGCGCCTCGTGGCTGGTCCAGAAGTCGACGTTGTGCAGCCGCGGCTCGGCCTCGGTGTCGACCCCGCACGCCTTCATGAAGCGCAGCGTGCGGTCGATCTCATCGGCGATCGTCTCGTAGCGGTGGCCCTCGCTCGAGCTGGCCACGAACTCCTGGTTCCAGGCGTGCACGCGACTCAGGTCGGCGAAGCCGCCGCTGGTGAAGGCGCGCAGCAGGTTGAGCGTCGCGGCGGACTGCTGGTAGGCGGTGAGCAGCCGCTCGGGGTCAGGCCGGCGGGCCGACTCGCTGAACGCGATGTCGTTGACGATGTGGCCACGGAACGCCGGCAGCTCGATGGTGCCGTCGGTCTCGGTCGCCTTCGACCGCGGCTTGCCGTACTGGCCGGCGATCCGACCGACCTTCACGATCGGCACGCCCGACGAGTACATCAACACGACGGCCATCTGCAGGATCACCCGCAGCTTGTCGCGGATGCTGTCGGCCGAGAAGGTGTCGAACGACTCGGCGCAGTCGCCGGCCTGCAACAGGAAGGCCTCGCCCCGCGACACCTGGGCCAGGCGCTGGGTCAGGTTGCGGGCCTCACCGGCGAACACCAGCGGGCGGCATCGACGACAGCGCCTTGACGACGCGATCGAGCTCGGCCCGATCGGGCCAGTCCGGCTGCTGCTCGGCCGGGTGGGAGTGCCACGCGTCAGGGGTCCAGGTCGTGTCCACGGTTCTCTACGTTGCCGGACCGGGTCGCCCCGGCGCAAAGCATGGTTCGGCCGGAGTCGAGCGCGCGTCGACCGCGGCGATCAGGCGGCGTCGATGCTCTCGGCGGCCTGGTCGCGCACGACGCTGACGGCCCGCTTCACCAGCCGGCGGGCGGCCTCGGCGGTGACGCCGAGCTCCTCGCCGACCTCGCGGTAGCTGCGCTTGCGCCCGTCCTGCAGGCCGAAGCGCTGCTCGACCGCGTACTTGGCCCGGGGCTCGAGCACCGAGAGCAGATCGGTGATCATCTGCTCCTCGACGTGGGCGATGACCTCCTGCTCGGGGCCCGGGTGCGAGTCGGGGAGCAGGTCGATCAGCTCGTTGGAGTCGTCGTCGCCGATGGTGCGGTCGAGCGACGTGGGCGTGGTGAGCCGGTGGAGGCGGGCGTGCTCGTCGTCGAGCTCGTCGCCGTCGCCGGAGACCTGGCGCAGGGCGGCGCGGAGGCTGGCCGAGCGATCGCCGGGCAGGCGGACCAGCGAGGCCTTCTGGTCGAGCGCCCGGCCGATGGCCTGGCGGATCCAGAAGGTGGCGTAGGTCGAGAACTTGAACCCCTTGCGCCAGTCGAACTTGTCGACCGCGTGCTCGAGGCCGAGGTTGCCCTCCTGGACCAGGTCGAGCAGCTCCATGCCGGGCGGCAGGGGATAGCGGCGGGCGACGCTGACCACGAGGCGGAGGTTGGAGCGGATGAAGCGGTCCTTGGCCACGGCGGCCTCGCGCACGGCTCGCTGGAGCTCGCGCCCGCGCTCGCCGGCGTCGAGCCGCTGGGCGGCTTCGCGCCCGTGCTCGATGATCTGGGAGAGCTCGCGCTCCTCCTGGGCGGTCAGGAGGGGGACCAGCCCGATCTCGTTGAGGTACTGCCCTACAGAGTCGCTCATGTCTGCTCCAGCGGAGCCGCACCGAGGGGATGGTGGCTCCTATCGATGTTCGTACCCATCCGGGGGGATGGTTCACGTGTGAACGCGGAATGACACCCAGGTAACCCCACGACCGGTGGTGACGATTCCTGAATATCAGGTGACTTCCGTCACTCAGGTTTGGCTTTTCCGACTCCGGCGGTAACGACCCGGCGACCCGGGTGTCCGTCCGGGGACCCGGTCGGGCCGCGGAGAAGGCCGCCACGGCTCGGCTCGGTAGACTCGCCAGGTGAACCGTGACTCGGGTGAACGTCTCGGCATCTTCGGGGGCACGTTCGACCCGCCGCACGTGGGTCACCTGGTGGCCGCGATCAACGTCCGCCACGCCCTCGGGCTCGATCGGGTGCTGCTGACGGTGGCCAACGTGCCGTGGCAGAAGGTCGGGTCCCGCCCGCTCAGCGCGGCCGCCGACCGCCTGGCGATGGTCGAGGCGGCGGTGGCCGAGGTCGACGGGCTCGAGGCGAGCGACCGGGAGATCGACCGGGGCGGCGACTCCTACACGATCGACACCGTCGAAGAGCTGCTGGCCGAGGATCCGTCGAGGCAGATCTACGTGATCGTCGGGCAGCGACGCGGCCGCCGGGATGCCCACCTGGGAGCGCATCGACGACCTGCGGAGCCGGGCGACGCTGGTGGTGGTCGATCGGCCGGGCTCGGCCCCCGAGCTGCCGGCCGGATGGGCGTTCCTGCACGTGGAGGTGCCGCGGCTCGAGATCTCGAGCACCGAGCTGCGCGACCGGGTCCTCGACGGTCGCCCGCTCGACTACCTCGTGCCCGCCGGCACGATTGCGTGCCTCACGGCCCGCCGGCTCTATCGTGAGCCGTGCCCATGACCAGTCGACGTCGCCAGCCGCCCACCCCGAGGGCCTCGTGAGCGCTCCGACCGGTCATCCGGATCTGGCGACCGTCGTCGGGCCCCGAACCCGGGAGTGAGCAGCCCAAGGTCTACCTCGACCTGCCCGAGGTCTCGACCTCGCACTTCCGGCACCGGCGCACGAGTCGATGGTGGCGCTACGGGTTCCCCGCCGCCGCTGGTCCTGCTGATCGCGGCGGTGCCGGTGCTCGTCTACGCGGGCGCGCAGGTCGTGTTGAAGAGCAACGACGGTCGGCTGATCCCCGCCACCGCCGGTCCCTCCTCGCCCGGATGGCAGGCGACCGTGCCGCCGACGCCGACGATGGCGCTGGCCACGCTGAACGACTCGGGCAGCCTCTCGAGCGTCGGCCCTGATCGCGCTCACCTCCGACACGCAGGGGAGCCGTGATCCTCATACCGGTCGACACCCAGGCGTTCGTGTTCGGGCGGCCCCAGACGCTCGTGACCGCCTATCGGACGGGCGGGTCGTCGCGGCTCAAGGCCGCGATCGAGGCGCTCACCGGCACCGGGGTCGACGACATCATGATGGCGAACAGCGGGAACTGGCAGGAGCTGGTGGCGCCGGCCGGCGCGCTCACCTTCGACAACCCCGACGACGTCATCGTCAACGGGGTCAGGCTCTTCGCACAGGGGGTCGTGACGGTGCCCCCGGCCAGAGTCGGCTCGTTCGTCGAGTGGCGGAACTGGGGCGAGGACGACACCAACCGGCTGCTGCGCCAGGAGGTCATGTGGAAGGCGTGGCTGGCCAAGATCGCCGCCGCGCCGGGTTCGACCGCCGTTCCGGGCGAGCTCACCAGCGGCATCGGGCGGTTCCTGCACGCGCTGGCGCACGAGGAGGTCGCCTACGACGTCCTACCGGTCCAGGTCCACAAGCTCACGACCGCCTACACGATGGTGTTCCTCCCGCTGCCGGGTCAGGTCCGTGCGCTGGTCGGGCAGGACATCCCGTTCCCGACGGCAGTGGGTGGCGGGACTCGCCCCCACATCCGGGTGCTCGACGGCACCGGCCGCCTCGGCCACGGACTCGCCGCGGCCACCAACCTCGCCCTGGCCGGCGCCCAGATCGAGACCATCGGCAACGCGTCGAGCTTCCGCATCGCACACACGCAGTTCACCGTGTCGTCGGAGAGCGAACGGGCGGCGGCGCAGAAGCTCAGGGACGCGCTCGGCGTGGGGACCGTGGTGGTCGACCCGGGCGCGGACGACACGATCGACGTGACGGTGGTCCTCGGTGCCGACGCGCTGGGTCGACCGCAGGCCGAGAGCACGACGCTCGCCGCTCTCACCGGTTCGTCGACGGTGACCACCGGTGGGTGACGAGCGGCGGGCCCGGCCCGACCAGGTGCTCGAGTGGGTCACGGCGGCCGCCCGGGCCGCGGCCGGCAAGACCGAGGAGGAGACGGTCGTCCTCGACGTCGGCGACGTGCTCGCCATCACCAGCTACTTCGTGATCACGGGCGGGCGCAACGCCCGGCAGGTCAAGGCCGTGGCCGAGGAGGTCGAGGAGCAGGTCGCCACGGCCGGCGGCCCCCGCCCCCTGCGGGTCGAGGGGCTCGACACCATGCGCTGGGTGCTGCTCGACTACGGCGACTTCGTGGTGCACGTGCTGGTCGACGAGGCGCGCGACTACTACGAGCTCGAGCGGCTCTGGACCGACGTGCCGCGGGTGGACTGGACCCATGGTGACGACCAACTCACTCACGGCGGTGCAGCCGGCGCCAGCTGAGGCATGATGAGCGCCCTGCACGCGTTCGCCGTGCCCGCCGCCCCGGCGAAGGCGCGGAGTCGACTCCTCCGGGTGGAGTGACCGACCCGGGTCGGGCGCCGCCGGCTTCGGGAGCAGTGGAGCTAGAGGGACTCGAACCCTCGGCCTCTTCCATGCCATGGAAGCGCTCTACCACCTGAGCTATAGCCCCAGAAGGAGTGGACACCCTACCACCCGCGTGGTCGCGGCCGAACCCGCCCGGCCGCCCCGGGTGGCGGGTCGGAACCGTTTCGGGCGGTCGTGGCCCCGTCGATACGATGCCGGGATGGCAGAGGGCTACGACGTCCAGGCGATCGAGGCCAAGTGGCAGGCGCGCTGGCGCGACGAGGGCACCTACGAGGTCGACAACGACGACCCGCGACCCCACTACTACACGCTCTGCATGTACCCCTATCCGAGCGGGCAGGCGCACATGGGCCACGTCCGGAACTACACCTTCGGCGACCTGATCACGCGCCACCGCACGATGAACGGGTACGCCGTGCTCTCGCCGATGGGGTTCGACTCCTTCGGCCTTCCCGCCGAGAACGCGGCCATCAAGACGGGGGTGCACCCGCGCCGGTTCACCGACGAGCGCATCGAGGAGCTGCGACGGTCGCTCATGCGCATCGGTGGTGGCTACGACTGGCGTCGCGAGGTCACCAGTCACGATCCCCAGTACATCCGGTGGACGCAGTGGATCTTCCTGCGCCTGTTCGAGGCGGGCCTGGCCTATCGCAAGAACGCCAAGGTGAACTGGGATCCGGTCGACCAGACGGTGCTGGCCAACGAGCAGGTGCTGCCCGACGGGACGGCCGAGCGATCCGGCGCGCTGGTCGAGAAGCGCGATCTCGAGCAGTGGTTCTTCAAGATCACCGACTACGCCGACCAGCTGCTCGACGACCTCGACGAGCTGGCCTGGCCCGAGAAGGTCAAGATCATGCAGCGCAACTGGATCGGACGATCCGAGGGCGCCGAGTTCGAGATGGTCGTGACCGACGCCGACGGCACACCGACCACCGGCGGCGTCGCGGTCCGCGTGTTCACCACCCGGCCCGACACGAGCTTCGGCATGACCTATGCGGTGATCGCCCCTGAGCACCCGCTGGTCGAGACCGTGACCACGGCCGATCGCGCCGCCGAGGTCGCCGCCTTCGCCGCCCACGCCCGCGAGACGAGCGACGTCGACCGCATGAAGTCCGAGGGCGCGCTCGACAAGCGGGGCGTGTTCACCGGCGCCTACCTGCAGAACCCGTTCACGGGTGCACCGGTCCCGCTGTACATCGCCGACTACGTGCTCATGGGCTACGGCACCGGCGCGATCATGGCCGTGCCCGGCCAGGACCAGCGTGACTGGGACTTCGCCACCGCGCACGGCCTGCCCATACTGCGCACGGTCCAGCCCCCCGAGGGCTGGGAGGGCGACGCCTACACGGGCGACGGACCGGCCATCAACAGCCAGTGGCTGGACGGCCTCTACAAGGCGGACGCCATCGCTCGAGCGATCGACTGGCTCGAGGAGCAGGGGATCGGCGAGCGCAAGGTCAACTACCGCCTGCGCGACTGGTTGCTCGTCACGGCAGCGGTTCTGGGGTTGTCCGATCCCGATCGTCTACTGCGACGACTGCGGCATCGAGCCGGTGCCCGACGACCAGCTGCCGGTGCTGGCGCCCGACGACGTCGAGTTCCTGCCCACCGGACAGTCACCGCTGCAGTTCCACGACGGCTTCCTGCACACGACCTGCCCGTCGTGTGGCGGGCCGGCCCGGCGCGAGACCGACACGATGGACACCTTCGTCGACTCGTCGTGGTACTTCCTGCGCTTCTGCGACCCGTGGGCGTCGGACGAGCCGTTCAGCCTGGCCGCGGTCGACGCCTGGATGCCTGTCGACCAGTACATCGGCGGGGTCGAGCACGCCATCCTCCACCTGATGTACGCCCGGTTCTTCACCAAGGCGCTGGCCGATCTCGGCATCGCCCCCAAGGAGCTGCGGGAGCCGTTCGCCCGGTTGTTCACGCAGGGGATGATCCGCCTCGGCGGCGAGAAGATGTCCAAGTCGAAGGGCAACCTCGTCGGTCCGGAGGAGATCCTCGACTCCGAGGGCGCCGATGCGCTCCGCCTCGCCCACCTCTTCGTCGGTCCGCCCCAGGACGACGTCGACTGGGAAGGCGTCGGTATCGGCGGTTGCGCGCGGTTCCTGCACCGCCTCTGGCGGTTGGCGACCGGCGAGGCGGGTCCGGTGGTCGAACGCGACCGCACCGCGGACGACGTCGCGATCGAGAAGGCCACGCACCGGCTGATCGCCCGCGTGGGCGACGAGTACGAGCGCTGGTCCTACAACACGGCGGTCGCGTCGTTCATGGAGTTCGTCAACGTGCTGTCCAAGTACGTGCAGCACGACGACGGGCCGCGCGCCCAGACGCTGGCGTTCGCGGTCGACCAGATGCTCCTGCTGCTGGCCCCGATGGCGCCCCACATCACCGCCGAGCTGTGGGAGCTGCGCAACGGCGACCACGTGCACGAGCAGGCCTGGCCCCAGGCCGATCCCACCATGCTCGAAGTCGACACGGCCACGATGGTCGTACAGGTGAACGGCAAGGTGCGCGACCGCCTCGAGGTGCCGGCCGACATCGACGCGGCGGAGGCCGAACGCCTCGCGCTGGCTTCACCGAAGGTGCAGGCCATCCTGGACGGCGCCGAGCCGCGGCGGGTCATCGTCCGGCCGCCGACCCTGGTCAACGTGGTCGTCTGACGGCCAACCTGTCGCGTCAGCGACTCGAACGAGGTCGCTGACGCGACAGGTTCCCCTTGGGAGAGGTCAGGCCTGCTTGAGGGCCTCGAGCACCGGCAACCAGGTCTCGGGGTCGCGCTGGTAGGGCGCGTAGAAGCTGAGCCGGTCGACCACGTCGCCGTAGCGAGCGTGCAGCCCAGCGGCCAGCTGGTCGGGTTCGGCCACGACGGCGAACGCGTCGAGCATGTCGTCGTCGATGAGCTCGCCCATCGCCGCCCACTCGCCCTGCTTCGACATCATGTTGAGCTCGGTCTGCAGGTCACCCCAACCGTGGAGCTCGAGCACGCCGCGGTAGGCGGGCGTCGAGCCGTAGAACGCGATCTGGCGGCGCGTGCCCTTGGCCGACTCGGCCATCTCCTCCTCGGTGGTGCCGGTCACTACGAACGCGGGACCGGAGATCTCGAAGTCGGCGAGGGTGCGACCCGAACGGGCCAGGCCCCGCTCGAGGGCGGGCACGGTGACCTCGCGGAGGTACCGCTCGGTGGTGAACCCGTGGCACAGGAAGCCGTCGCACGTCTCACCGGCCACCTCGGTCATCAATTCGCCCACACCGGCCAGCAGGACCTTGGGGTTGCCGTGCGGGTTCGGGCCGGGGTCGAAGAACGGCGTCATGAGGGTGTGGGTGTAGAAGTCGCCTCTGAAGTCGAGCTTCGTGCCGTTGTTCCAGCAGTCCCAGATGGCCCGCATGGCCAGGATGAACTCGCGCATGCGAGGGGCCGGGTGCGACCACTCCATGCTGAAGCGCTTGGTGATGTGCGGTTTGATCTGCGAGCCGAGGCCGAGCAGGAACCGGCCTTCGGAGTACGCCTGCAGGTCGTACGCGATCTGGGCCAGGTTCATCGGGTTGCGGGCGAAGGCGACGACAATGCCGGTGCCGAGCTCGATCCGCTCGCGTCGCCCCGGCCGCCAGCAGCAACGGGAAGAACGGATCGTGGGACGTCTCGGCCGACCAGACGCCGTCGTAGCCGGCCGCCTCGGCCTCGCGCGCGGCGTCCGGTGCGTTGGCCAGGGTTCCCCCGAGATGACCGTCCACCCTCATCGGTGCGCACCCTAGACGCCTCCTCCGGCAAGGGCGCGCAAGAACTTGCAGAGGTCATGCAATAAGGTTCGAGAACAAGCTTGACAAGGGGGACGGTCGTGGCCCGGGGGTGTCGCGAGCGCAGGCTCCAACGGGAGCTGACACGACAAGGGGGACCCACCTGGTGGGTGTGACGGTCGGATCGACGCGGAGCCGGGCGATGCTCAGCAGCGCCGCGCCCGCCGTCGCCATCGTCGCCGTGACCCTGGTCTTCTTCCCGGTACCGCTCGGGGTGGCCGTGCAGGGCCTCATCCTCGGGCTGCTCGGCGCGCTGATCGCGGTCGGCATGGCCCTTGTCTACCGGGCGAACCGGATCCTCAACTTCGCGCAGGGCGAGCTGGGCACCGCACCCACCGTGTTGGCCGTGTCGCTCGTCGTGTACAGCGGCTGGAACTACTTCCTCGCGCTCGGCATCGGCATCGTGGGCTCGCTCGTGCTGGGCAGCCTCGTCGAGCTCGCGATCATCCGTCGGTTCTTCCGTGCGCCACGCCTGATCCTGACGGTGGCCACCATCGGACTGGCCCAGCTGCTCGCGCTCGGCGCCATCCTGATCCCGCTGATCTGGGACAAGCGCCCGACCACGAACCTGGTCCACGTCCCGTTCACGCTCCACTTCACGATCGAGCCGATCGTCTTCTCGGCCGACCACGTCGTCGCGCTGGTGGTCGCGCCGCTGGCCCTCGCCGGCATCGCGATGCTGTTGCGCTACACGAACATCGGCATCGCCATCCGGGCCAGCGCCGAGCGCTCCGACCGCGCCAGCCTCCTCGGGGTGCCGGTCAAGCGGCTCCAGACCGTCGTGTGGGCGTTGGCTGCGCTGCTCTCGTTCGTCGGCGTGTTCCTCCAGGCGGGGATCCTCGGTCTCCCCGTGATCCAGACGCTGAACCTGAGCGTGCTGCTGGCGTCGCTCGCCGCGCTGATGCTCGGCAAGCTGACCGATCTCCCGTCGATCACGATGTCGGCGATCGCGCTCGGCCTGCTCGAACAGGGCATCGCCTGGCACAACCCGCGCAACCCCGAGCTGGTCGATCCGATCTTTGCGGCGGTGATCGTCGTGTGCCTGCTCGTCCGCAAGCTCGGTACGACGCGGGCGGAGCAGGACAACGTGTCGAGCTGGCAGAGCGCGGACGAGGTTCGTCCGGTGCCCCATGAGCTGCGACGCCTGCCGGAGGTGCGCGCGGTGCGGTGGGGTGGTGCCGCGGTCGTGCTGGGGCTGGTGCTCGCGCTGCCGACGGTGCTCGGGCCGGGCGACGACGAGAAGGCGGCCGCACTCGTCCTGTTCTGCATGATCACGATGTCGATCGTCGTGCTCACCGGTTGGGCGGGCCAGGTGTCGCTCGGCCAGATGATGTTCGTCGGCTTCGGGGCCGCGGTCGGTGCGTACGCGACGCAGACGTGGCACCTCGACCTCGCGCTCGCGATGGTGCTGGCCGGCCTGGTCGGCGCGTTCGTGGCCCTCATCGTCGGTCTGCCTGCGCTGCGGGTGCGCGGTTTGTTCCTCGCGGTCACCACCCTCGCGTTCTCGATGGCGACGACGTCCTACTTCCTCAACGTCCAGCACTTCTCGTGGGTGCCCGATCCCGGGGCCACGATTGCGCGCCCGAAGCTGTTCGGCGTCATCGATCTCACATCGCAGTCGAGCTACTACTACTTCTGCCTGGTCTGCCTGGGTCTGGCCGCACTGGCCGTGCGAGGCATCCGCCACAGCCGTACCGGACGGGTGCTGCTCGCGCTGCGCGAGAACGAGCGGGGCGCGCAGTCCTACGGCGTGAACATCACCCGGGCGAAGCTGACCGCCTTCGCCATCTCCGGCTTCCTGGCCGCGGTGGCCGGCTGCCTGCTCGTGCACCTACTGACCGGGTTCGGTCCCGACACGTACTCGCCGTACGAGAGCTTCGGTGTGTTCATCGCCGCCGTCGTGGGTGGGGTGGGCTCGTTGCTCGGCGCCCTCCTGGGCGCGATCTTCCTGCAGGGCGGCGAGTGGTTCCTGCCCGGCCCCCGGTGGCAGGCGCTGGTCTCGGCCGGTGGCGTGCTGCTGGTGCTCTGGATCATCCCCGGGGGCCTGGCCGACATCGTCTACCGGGTCCGCGACGCGGGTCTGCGCTGGGCGGCGCAGCGCCGCGGGATCGTCGTGCCGAGCCTCGTCGCCGACGTGCGTGGGGAACCCGATCCGGACCCGGATCCGCTCGAATCGGCCGAGGAGTCCGTGGAGACCACCGCGGCCGCGAGGATCGGGCCGGGCGCATCGCCCGCGCCTGCTTCCAACGGGTCGGCCGCGCCGGCCGCGGCGCCGAACACCGACGAGATCCAGACCTCGGGGGCGTCGCAGTGATCCCGGTCGCCCCGCTCGTCGTCGACCCCCGGCCATGGCACGAGCGGTTCCGCGGCGCCGTCCACCACCCGATCAGGTGGATGACCGACATCGCCGGCGGAGGACCGGTCTACGCGCTGGCGATCCTCTTCGGCCTCTCGATGGTCGACGAGATGGACCGCGACGCCTTCGGTCTGCTGATCCCGAACATCCGCGACGCATTCCACATGAGCGACGCCGGGATCCTCTCGCTGGTCGCCCTCGCCGCGCTGCTCGGACTGGCGCTGACGGTGCCGATCGCACAGATGTCGGACAGTCGCAACCGGGTGCGGCTCATGCTCGTCGGGGCCACGGTCTTCGCCATCTTCTCGTTCGGCACCGGTCTGGCCATGTTCGTGTGGGTGCTGTGCATCATGCGGGCCGGCACGAGCGTTGGCCAGGCCACCGTGTTCCCGACCCACAACTCGCTGTTGGCCGACTACTTCCCCATCGCGGCCCGGCCGCGCGTCTTCTCGTTCCACCGCCTGTCGAACGCGGTGGGCGCGTTCATCGGGCCGCTCCTGGCCGGCGCGCTGGCCGCCTGGTTCAGTTGGCGGGCCCCGTTCCTGGCCTTTGCCGTGCCGACCCTCATCCTCGTCGTCCTGGGCATCCGGCTGGTGGAGCCCGTGCGGGGCAAGCAGGAGCGCGAAGCCATGGGCATGGAGGGCGACGCGCTGCTCACCGAGGAGCCGCCCCCGTCGTTCGCCGAGTCGTGGCGGATGGTCTGGAAGGTCGAGAGCCTCCGCCGCATCTTCTACGCCCTGCCCTTCCTGGCCGCCTCGCTCATCGGGTTCGCGTCGCTCGCGTCGCTCATGTACCAGCGCCAGTTCGGCCTCGACGAGGTGACCCGTTCGTACATCGCCGCGGCGACCGAGCCGATGCAGCTCGTCGGTCTCTACATCGGCGCCCGGTACGGGACGAAGCTGATCATGCGCGATCCGAGCCTGATCATGCGGTTCCTCGGCGGCGCCGCGCTGGTCGTGGCTGCTTTCGCGGCAGTGTTCGCCCTCTCGCCGTGGCTGTGGCTCACGGTGGGGGCCAACATGGCCATCTCGGCCACGCTCGCGATCGTCGGGCCGGGCGTGTTCGCCGCGCTCTCGCTCGGCATCCCGCCCCGGGCGAGGTCGATGGGCTTCTCGCTCGGCGCCATCTGGGTCATCCCCGGCCTCATCGTGCTGCCCTTGGTCGGGGCCATCTCCGACGGCATCGGCATCCGGGCCGGCATGCTCATGATGACGCCGGTGTTCGTGGTCGGCGGCGTGATCATCGCGGGGGCGGGTCGCGGGCTCACCGAGGACATCAAGCAGGTCTGGACGATGGCGGCCGCCCGCTCGGAGGTGCTCTACGAGCGCCGCCAGGGCCGGGTGAAGCTGCTGCTGTGCCGGCAGCTCCAGGTCTTCTACGGAAACGTGCAGGTGCTCTTCGACGTCGACTTCGAGATCGACGAAGGCGAGATCGTCGCGCTGCTCGGCACCAACGGTGCCGGCAAGTCGACGCTGCTCAAGGCCATCTGCGGGGTGGTCGAGTCCGACAAGGGCGCGGTGATCTTCGACGGCCGTGACATCACCCACGCGCCGCCCAACGAGATCGCCGCGCTCGGTGTGACCCAGGTGCCCGGTGGGCAAGGCGTCTTCCCGTCGCTGACCGTGCGCGAGAACCTGCGCGTGGCGGGATGGCTCGAGCGACGTCGCCCGGCGGTGCTCGCCGAGCGCACCGACGGCGTGCTGGCCGAGTTCCCCGTGTTGGCTCAGCGCATCGACGAGCCGGCCGCCAACCTGTCCGGCGGCCAGCAGCAGATGCTGGCGCTCGGCATGGCCTTCCTGGCCCGGCCGCGGATGCTGCTGATCGACGAGCTCTCGCTGGGGCTGGCGCCGGTGATCGTCGAGCAGCTGCTTCCCATGGTGCAGGCCATCCGCGACCAGGGCACCACGGTGATCCTGGTCGAGCAGTCGGTGAACCTGGCGCTGACCATCGCCGAGACCGCCTACTTCATGGAGAAGGGCGAGATCCGGTTCCACGGCCCCACGTCCGAGCTGCTCGCCCGACCGGACCTGCTGCGCTCGGTCTTCCTCGAGGGCGTGGGCTCGGCGGTACCGGCCGGGTCGTCGAACGGGTCGCCGGCGTCGCCGGCACAAGCCTCGGCGCCGGAGACCGCGGCGCTCGTGTCGGCCGCGCGCGATGCGGTGGCGCGGGTTGCCGGTGCCCCCGCCGAGGCTGACGTCGATGCTGAGCCGGTGACCCCGGCGCTCGAGGTGGTCGACGTCTCGGTGAGGTTCGGGGGCATCCAGGCGGTGAGCGGGGTGTCGCTGGCGGTCGCGCCGGGAGAGATCGTCGGCATCATCGGTCCCAACGGCGCGGGCAAGACCACGCTGTTCGATCTGGTCTCGGGCTTCACCCGGGCCGACTGCGGCCGCGTGCTGCTCGGCGGACGCGATCTCACGTCGGCCACTCCCGACGTCAGGGCGCGGGCCGGCCTCGGCCGCTCGTTCCAGGACGCCCGGCTGTTCCCCGCGCTCACCGTCGAGGAAACGATCGCGGTGGCCCTCGACCGCTGGGTGCAGGTGAAGGATCCGCTCAACCCGGCGCTCCACCTTCCGGCTGCGTTCGATTCCGAGCAGATGGTCACGAACCGCGTGGCCGAGCTCGTCGACCTGTTGCACCTCGACGCCTACCGCACCAAGTTCGTGCGCGAGCTGTCCACCGGATCGCGGCGCGTCGTGGACCTGGCCTGCGTCGTCGCGCATCGCCCGAGCGTCGTGCTGCTCGACGAGCCCTCCAGCGGAATCGCCCAGCGTGAATCCGAGGCGCTGGCGCCGCTCCTGTTGCGCCTGCGGGACGAGCTGGGATGCAGCCTCATCGTGATCGAGCACGACATGCCCCTGGTCACCTCGATCGCCGACCGGCTCGTTGCCCTCGACCAGGGCTGCTGCATCGCGGCCGGACCGGTCGACGAGGTCCTGCACGATCCCGTCGTCGTGTCCTCCTACCTCGGCGACAACGACGCCGCCATCGCCCGTTCCGGAACCCTCACGACCTGACCACCCTGACCGCCACGACCCGCCGCCGCGGCGGCCTCGCAGAGAGAGAGCCTCATGCAACCGACCACGCCACCGCCGTCCAGTTCCACCGCGCTACGTCGCTACGGACCGATCGCCGCCATCGTCGTTGTGATCGTGGTCGTCGCCGCCGTAGTCGTGGTCAACCGCGGCAACAGCAGCGACTCGACGGCGACCGGCACGACGAGCACGACCGCGGCCGGTGGGTTTCACCCGGCCGGCGTGGTGTCGTGGAGCGACGCGGAGGCGGCGGGCACGACGAAATCGATCGACTGGGGGAGCAGGTGCGACACGACCCGCGGGACGCTGAAGTACCCGAGCTACTTCGCGGGTCCGTGCTACAAGCCGTTCAGCGGTGACAACGGCGGGGCCACCACGCAGGGCGTGACCGGGACGGCGGTCAAGGTCGTGCTGTACCAGGCGGAGTCCGACGACCCCATCCTGAAGTACATCGAGGGTTCGATCTCCGACACCGACACCAACGCGCAGACCGCGCAGACCGTCCGGGACTGGATCACCTTCTACGAGACCTACTACGAGACCTATGGCCGGAAGGTCGACCTCGTCCCGTTCACGGCGACGGGCAACGCCGCCGACGAGGTCGCGGCGCGTGCGGACGCGACCCAGATCGCCGAGTCGATCAAGCCGTTCGCGGTCATCGGGGGGCCGGCGCTCACGGCCGCCTTCGGCAACCAGCTGACCACCGACCACATCATGTGCCTCGAGTGCATCCCGAGCCAGCCCGACGCGTTCTACGCGGCGCATTCGCCGTACGCCTACAGCCTGGCGATGAACGCCGACGAGCAGCAGGTGCACGTGGCCGAGTTCATCGGCAAGGAGCTCCAGGGCCACCCGGCGCAGTACGCCGGCGAGTCCGACTTCACCAAGCAGAACCGCAAGTTCGGCGAGATCTACATCACCACCGGCCAGGACTCCGAAACCCAGCAGAAGCACTTCGAGGCCAGTCTGGCCAAATACGGCGTCCACCTCGACCAGGTGCTCGCCTACCAGGACCCGACCAAGCTGCAGACCGACGCGCCCGGGCTCATCGCCAAGCTCAAGGCGGCGGGGGACACCTCGGTGATCTTCGTCGGCGACCCCGTCGCCCCGGGGCCGATCACCAAGGCGGCGACCGGTCAGGACTACTTCCCGGAGTGGATCATCACCGGCAGCGTGCTGACCGACACCACGATCTTCGCCCGCACCTACGACCAGAAGCAGTGGTCGCACGCGTTCGGTGTGTCGACGCTGCCCGCCCGCACCGACCCGTCGGTCAGCGGCGGGCTCTACATCTACAACTGGTTCTTCGGACACAAGCCCCCGGCCAAGACCGGTGCCTCGGTCATCGCCCCCGACTTCAACCTGCTCTTCTCGGTGATGCAGGGAGTCGGCCCGAACCTGACTCCTCAGACCTTCCACGACGCGCTCTTCGCCGGCCCACCGACCAAGAGCGCGGTGACCCAGCCGCAGATCTCCTACGGCGACCACGGCATCTGGCCCCAGACCGACTACCTCGGCATCGACGACGCCACCCTGGTGTGGTGGAGTCCGACGGCCAAGGGACCTGACGAGCTGGGAACCCAGGGCACGGGCATGTACGAGTACGTGGACGGAGGGAAGCGTTACCTGCCGGGGCACTGGCCGACCACACTGCCCACCGTGTTCGACCCCAAGACCTCGGTGGCGTACTACACGACCGTTCCGCCCGGCGAGACCGTCCCGCAGTACCCCTCGCCCAACTAGCTGTGCCCTCGGGTCGGGCGGTGCCAACTTGCTGTGCCCTCGGGTCGGCGGAGCCTCCCCTCGGGCGGGCTTCGCCCATCCGGGTGTCAGCTCGCGAGCTGCTCCGCCTGGCTGCTGCGCAGCGTGACGCACCGATATCTGGGTAGAACGCCATGGGCGGGCGGGGGTTTCTGCCCAGATATCGGGGCAGGTTGGCGGGTTCAGCCGTCCTGGTCGCGGAGGTAGCGCTCGAGCTCGGCCACCAGCTCCTCGCCGGAGGGCAGGCCGCCGTCGTCGGGGCTCGCCTCGTCCGCGTCGACCTGCTCCTCGAGTTGGCGGACGAGCTCCTGGTGCTCGGTGCTCGCGGCGATGAGCGCGTCGAGGCGGACGCGGGCGGCGGCGGCGTCGTCGGCAAGCGTGCCGGTGTCGAACTGGACCTCGGCCACCTCGGCGAGCGTCTCGATCAACGCCAGGCCGGCGGCGGGGTAGGGCATCGCCGAGGCGTAGTGGGGCACCTGGGCCCAGAGGCCGAGCGCCGGAAGTCCCTGGTCCGACGCCCGCTCCTCGATGGCGGCCTGCACCCCGGCGGGGACGTCGACCCGGCCCTGGACCGAGCCGACCTGACGGGCCAGCTCCGGCCGGGTGGTGGTGGTTACCACCTGCGTGGTGCGGGTGTGAGGGACCGGGGCCGGGTAGGCACCGAGCCCGGTGACCATGCGCACGTCGAGCTCGAGGGCCAGGTCGACGACGGCGGCCGAGAACGCCCGCCACGAGTGGTCGGGTTCGACACCGATGAGGAAGAGGAGATCGCGGCCGTCCTGGTCGGCACCCGCCCGCAGCTCGATGACCGGCCAGCTCAGCCCGGTCTGGATGCCGTCGGCCAGGTGCAGGGTGGGCCGGCGGGCCCGGTGGTCGAGCAGGGAGTCGGTGTCGAAGGTGGCGACGACCTCGCTGGGCGTGCCCGCGGTGATCGTCTGGAGCGCGGTGCCGGCCCCCAGGCCGGCGTCGATCCAGCCCTCGAGCACCACGATGAGCAGCGGCGTGGCCAGGTCGGGCCGCTGCACGAGCTCGAACAGGTCGCTCACCTCAGGCCAGCCTCTCGAGCGCGGTGCGGGCCGACTCCACCAGCGTCACGACCTGCGTGCCGAAGAAGTCGAAGTCGCCCTCGCCGCCGCGATGGCCCATGGCGCCGCCCTTGTACCGGGCATAGACGCCCTCGATGATGCAGGCGAGCTTCCAGTAGCCGAAGGCGACGTAGAAGTCGATCGACGACACGTCGCGGCCCGACACGGCCGCGTACCGCTCGAGCAGCTCGGCCTTGCGCAGGAAGCCGTCGAGGGTGGTCGCGCCCGAGATGCCGGCGGGCGAGGCCTCGTCCGGATCGGTCCAATACACCATCAGCAACCCGAGATCGGCGAGCGGGTCGCCGAGCGTGCAGATCTCCCAGTCGAGCACCGCCATGATCGTGCCGTCGGGGGCGACCATGCAGTTGTCGAGGCGGTAGTCACCGTGGACGATGGTGGCCGGACCCTGTTCGGGGATGCGCGCCGAGAGCTCGAGCGAACACGTCGTCGAGCTCTGGCAGCTCGCGGGTCTTCGACTTCTCGAACTGGGTGTACCAGCGCTTGAGCTGCCGCTCGATGTAGCCCTCGTGGCGCCCGAGGTCGGCGAGGCCGACCGCGTCGAGATCGACCGCGTGGATGCGGGCCAGCACGTCGACGATCGACTCGCTCGCCGTCGCCCGGACCTGGGGGGTGAGCGTCTGGGCCACGGTGGCGTCGCGGACCACCAGCCCGTCGACGAAGTCCATGACGTAGAACGGGGAGCCGTTGACCGACTCGTCGGTGCACAGCCCGATCGTCGGGGCGACCGGTACGTCGGTGGGGGCCAGCGCGGAGATGATGCGGTGCTCACGGCTCATGTCGTGCGCGGTCGCCAGGACCTGGCCGAGCGGCGGTCGGCGCAGCACCCAACGACGCCCGTCGACGTCGGTCACCGCGAAGGTCAGGTTCGAGTGGCCACCGGTGATCAGGTCGAAGCGCAGCGGTGGGGACACGTCGGTGTGCGCCGCGAACCAGTCGGTGACCGGCGCGACGTCGACGCCTTCGACGGTGTCGTCTCCATGGTCGCTGGCGTCGGGCGCCGGATCCACGCGGGTCCCCCTGGTTGGTCGGTCGTCGCCAGCGGCAGCGACGGCCGGGGACGGATGAGAGGGCCACGCTACCCGGGCCCGCGGACAGGGTGGGCCGCCACCCCGTGACCCCTATCCTGGACAGGTGCCCCTCGACGTGACCGATGTGACCGATGCAACCTTCGACACCGCCGTCGTGGCGCGCTCGAACGAGGTCCCGGTCGTGGTCGACCTGTGGGCGCCGTGGTGCGGTCCGTGCCGGTCGCTCGGTCCGATCATCGAGAAGGTGGTCGAGGACACCGAGGGCAAGGTGGAGCTCGTCAAGATCAACGTCGACGAGAACCCGCAGGCCTCGGCCGCGTTCCGGGTGCAGAGCATCCCCGCGGTGTACGCCCTGAAGGGCGGTGCGGTGGTCGACGGCTTCATCGGAGCACAGGGCGAGCCCGAGGTGCGGGCGTTCGTCGAGCGGCTGCTGCCCAGCGAGCTCGAGAACGAGGTGGCCGCGCTCGTCGCCGCGGGGGACGAGGACTCGCTGCGCGCCGCCCTCGATCTCGAACCCGACCACGAACCCGCGATCGTTGCGCTGGCCGAGCTGCTGATCTCGGCCGAGCAGCCCGACGAAGCCCTCGAGCTGCTGGGCCGCATCCCCGAGACGCCCGCGACCCGCCGGGTGGCGGCGCTGGCCCGGGCCGGCGACGCGGTCGACGACCTCGACCACGTGGGACCGACGCTCGACGCGCTCCTCGATCGGGTCAAGACCGACGATGCCGCCCGCCAGGAGTACGTCGACCTGCTCGAGCTGCTCGGTCCCGACGACCCTCGCACCGCGGACTACCGCCGCAAGCTCACCGCCCGCCTCTACTGAGCCCTGGGTCGGGCGCATGCGGCCCGTGACACGAACCACCTGACGATCTAACGTCGGCTCCGTCGGCGGCGGACCACCGGCACGGCACCTCCCCCTGCCCCGCGCACGCGCGCGATCCGGAGGAGCTGTGCCGGCCGACCCCATCCACGATCCCGTCGACGACCCGCGGGCCCGTTCGGGGCTCGACGCCCTCCGCGAGGCCGCCAACCGGTCTGACCGCTGGACGGTCCACTGGACCGTCCCCTGGCGCACGATGCTCGAGGCGCGGGCGGGTGGTTCCACCGGCCTCTGGGTCGTGGCCATCCTGGCCGCGCTCGCCCTGGGTACCGGCGTGTTCGCGCTCTCGAACCGAGGTGGTGCGTCGTCCTCGCCCGTCACCGCCGATCTGCCGATGGCCGCGGGCGCCGACACCACCACGGCCGGGGGCGGCTCGGCGGCGACCGGTGACGGCGCCGCGGTCGAGCTGGTCGTCCAGGTCGCCGGGGCCGTGCGCCATCCGGGGGTCTTCCACCTCCCCGCCGGCTCGCGGGTCGGAGACCTCGTCTCGCGAGCCGGGGGACTGACCCCGGACGCGGACGTCGACCGGATCGACCTGGCCGCGCCGTTGGCCGACGGTGCGCTGATCTACCTGCCGCGCCGTGGTCAGGCCCTTCCCCCCGGTCCGGTGGTGGGCGGAGGTGACGGTGCGGCCGCCGGGTCCGGAGCCCCGGCCGGGTCGTCGACCTCCTTCGTCGTCGACGTGAACACCGCGACGGCCGAGCAGCTCGACGCGCTGCCCGGCGTCGGCCCGACGACCGCGGCGGCCATCGTCGCCTACCGCACGCAGCACGGGCTGTTCCGTTCGATCGACCAACTGGCCGACGTCGCCGGCATCGGGCCGGCCAAGCTCGCCCAGATCCGTCCGCATGTCCACCTGTGAGCCGATCGCCGGCCGGGGGCGCGCGCTCAGCGACCTCGGAGCCGTCGTCGCTGGCGGGCATCACCGCCCTGGCGGCATGGTGGTCGCCGCCCGTCCCGTGGTGGCTCGCGCTGGCGGTCGCGCTGGCGGCCGTGGCGGTCCGGCGTCCGGCGATGGTGCTCGTCGCGGTGGCCGTCGTCGCGGCCTTCCTCGGAGCGCGGGCCTGGCAGGGCGACCGCCCGGTGCCGGCCGGACCGTTCCGGGCCACGGCGATTCTGGTGACCGATCCCGAGGAGGTGGCGGGAGCGGTCGTCGTCGAGGCCAGGGCCGAGGGCCACCATTTCGAGATCTGGGCCCGTGGCGGGGCCGGGCACGTCCTCGACGGGCGGGCGGCGGGCGAGTCGGTGCGCGTCGTGGGTCGCGTCGAGGCCGCGCCCGCCGGGCGACGACTTCGAGGCGCGCCGCCACGTCGTGGGCGAGGTCGACCGCGACCGACGTGGAGCGGGCGGGAGACGGCGGATCGCTGGTGGCCGTGGCGAACGGTGTGCGTCAGCTGCTCGAGGGTGGAGGCGACGCCCTACCCGCCGATCGACACGCGCTCTACCGCGGCTTCGTGCTGGGCGACGCGCGGGGCGAGTCCCCCGTGTTGGCATCCGACTTCGCCGCGTCGGGTCTCACCCACCTGCTGGTCGTGTCGGGCGAGAACGTCGCGTTCGTGCTGGCGGCGGCGGCGCCGTTGGCCCGGCGGCTCGGCGCCCGCACGCGCTGGGCGGCCACGATGGGGCTGCTCCTGTTGTTCGCGGCGGTGACGCGGTTCGAGCCGTCGGTGCTGCGGGCCACGGCCATGGCCATGATCGCGGTCACGGCCTGGACGCTCGGTCGGCCCGCCTCGGGTCTTCGCGTCCTCGGGCTGGCCGTGACCGCGGTGATCCTGCTCGATCCGCTGCTCGTCGGCGTGGCCGGCTTCCAGCTGTCGGTGGCGGCCGCGGCCGGCATCGTGACCCTCGCCCGACCGCTCGCACGGCACCTCCCGCTGCCGGACGTGTTAGCCGGTCCGCTGTCGGTGACCCTGGCGGCCCAGGTCGCGGTGTCACCCCTGCTGAGCCTGCGCTGGGGCGGCGTGCCGGTGGCCACGATCCCCGCCAACCTCTGTGCCGAGCCGGCAGCCGCCGCCCTCATGGTCTGGGGCCTCACGGTCGGCGCGCTGGCCGGGTTGGTCGGGGGCGGCATCGGGGCCGCTGCTGCAGCTCCCCGCCGATGGCCTCACGTGGTGGGTCGAGACGGTGGCCCGGCTGGGCGCGGATGCCCCGCTCGGCCAGCTCGGCGGGCTCGGTATCGCCGCTGGCGGTGGCGGCGGGCGCACTCGCCGTCGGCTGGGCCCGGCGCGGGCGCATCGGCTGGTCGCGCCTCGCGTGGCTCGTCGTGGTGGCCGTGCTGGCCGCGCCGGGAGTCGGGGACGTTGGTCGTCGCCCCGCCCCGTGAGTCCACCCTCGGCGGTGAGGGCACGCTGTGGACGTCGACCGGTCCCGGAGGCGGCGCCGTGCTGGTGCTGTCGGCCGGCGCCTCGTTGCGACCCGTGCTCGACGGCCTGCGTCGACTCGACGCGCACCGCGTCGAGCTCGCTCGTGTCGCCGACGGGTGGGTCGACGGCCACCGCGTTCGTGGCGTCGCTGCGACGGCGCGTGACGGTCGTGACCGTGTGGTGCGGCGCCGCGCCGGTCGCCGACGAGCTGCCGTGCGGCGGTATCGGCACGACGCCCGCGGTCGGGGCGGTCGCGCGGATCGGCGACTTCGCGGTGACCGTCGTCGCCGTCTACGCCGCGCCTGTCGGTGAGCGTCGCCGCCGCGGGCGAGAGCCGGCTGGTCCCGACGGGGCCGAGCCGGCCCCCGGTGTAGGTTCGCCGCGTGCTGGTGTCGCTCGGTCCCCACCCTTTCGACGTGACCCACCGCGCGCTCGTCATGGGCATCCTCAACCGCACGCCTGACTCGTTCTACGACCGGGGCGCCTACTACGACTTCGACGCGTTCCTGCGCAAGGCCGACCTCCTGGTGGCCGACGGCGCCGACTTCCTGGACGTCGGCGGGGTGAAGGCGGGCCCGGGCGACGAGGTCACCGAGGCGGAGGAGCTCGACCGGGTCGTGCCCGCGGTCGAGGCGCTGCGAGCCCGCTTCGACCTCCCGCTGTCGGTGGACACCTGGCGAGCGTCGGTGGCCGGCGCCTGCTTCGCCGCCGGGGCCGTGGTCGGCAACGACATCAGCGGCTTCGCCGACCCCGACTACCTCGCGGTGTGCGCCGCCGCCGGCGCGTCGGTGGTGGCGACCCACATCCGGCTGGCCCCGCGGGTGCCCGACCCCGAGCCGATCTACGACGACGTGGTCGAGACGGTCTGCGCGTTCCTCGCCGACCGTGCGGCCGCGGCCCAGTGAGCCGGCATCCCGGCCGAGCGGATCATGGTCGACGCCGGCCTCGACCTCGGCAAGACCGAGCCGCAGTCGGTGGTGCTGCTCCGCCACTCGGACCGGCTGGCGGAGCTCGGCTATCCGGTCTTCCTCTCCGCCTCGAACAAGCGGTTCCTCTGGAAGCTGCTCGACGTCGACGTCGACCGGGCCGGACCGGGCACCGTCGCGGCCCACGCCCTCGGCGTCGGGCTGGGGTGTCGCGTGCTGCGCTGCCACGACGTCCGCGCCGGCCGACGGGTGGCCGACGTCATGGCCGCGGTGCTGGCGGCGAGCTGATGGCCGCGCCCGCGGATCCGTCCGTCCACCTGGTCAAGGGCGACGACCCGGTCCTGGTGGGCGACGCCGTGCGCGAGGTGGTCGATCATGCCGTCGGCGACGCCGACCGGGCGCTGACGGTGGCCGAGCTCGACGCGTCGGCCTACGAGGACGACGGCGGCAGCTACTCGATCGGAGCCGTGGTGGACGCGGCGCAGACGCCCCCGTTCCTCACCGAGCGGCGGGTCGTGGTCGCCCGTCAGGCGGCGGTGTTCTCGACCGCCGAGTCCGTCGAGCCACTCGTGCGCTACCTGTCCGATCCGCTCCCCACCACCGTGCTCGTCGTGGTGTGGGAGAAGGGCCCCCGCGCCGGCGCCCGCGTCGCCGCCGTGCCACGCAAGCTCGCCGACGCGGTGACCGCCGCCGGCGGCGTGGTGGTCGACACCAAGCCGGGCACGGGCCGTCGGCGTACCGAGTGGCTCGACGAACACCTGGCCGACGCGCCCGTGCGCCTCGACGCGGCCGCCAAGGCCCGGCTCATCGAGCACCTGGGCGAGGAGGTGAGCCGGCTCGGCATCCTGCTCGACACGCTCGAGAGCGCGTTCGGCCAGGGCGCCCGGCTCGGCGCCGCCGACATCGAGCCGTACCTCGGCGACGCGGGCGACGTCGCGCCGTGGGACCTCACCGACGCCATCGACCGCGGCGACACCCAGACCGCGCTGTCGGTGCTCGGGCGGATGCTCGGGGCCGGCCGCCACCCGCTGCAGGTCACCGCCAGCCTGCACGGCCACTACCAGCGGATGCTGCGCCTCGACGGGTCCGGCGTCACCGAGCGAGGCGCAGGCGGCCGAGCTGCTCGGCATCAAGGGATCGACCTTCCCGGCCCGCAAGGCGCTCACGCAGACCCGCGCGCTCGGCACCGACCGGATCCAGGAGTTCATCGGCCTGCTGGCCGACGCCGATCTCGACCTGCGGGGCGCGAAGGCGTGGCCGCCCGAGCTGGTCGTCGAGGTGCTGGTGGCCCGGCTGGCCAGCCGCACGCCGAAGACCGCCGCCGGGCGTCGCCGCTGAAAGATCTCAGGAAGGGGTGGCGATCAGGCGCTTGGCCAGGCGGGACTTGCGCCGGGCGGCCTGGTTCTTGTGGATGACGCCCTTGCTGGCGGCCTTGTCGAGTCGCCTGACGGCCAGCCGGGCCAGCTCATCGGCGTTCTCCGCGCCCTCGTCGGCCGCGGTGGTGGCCGCCTTGGTACGCGTCTTCAGCTCGGAGCGGACCGCCTTGTTGCGGACGCGGCGGGCCTCGTTCTGCTTGTTGCGCTTGATCTGGCTCTTGATGTTGGCCACGGGGTGTCCTGTCGGGGTCTGCGATCGGCCGGGGGCGTCACGAGGGTGCGCGACACGGCCGGTTGATGATAGCGGGCCGGCCCGGCCACGTCACACCCACCCTTGGTGGTAGGTGGTCGGGGGTCCGGGCGCGTACCGTTCCGTCGTGCCCCGCCCTGCTTCCGGCCTCGACCGGTTCCGGAACCTCTCGATCATCGCCCACGTCGACCACGGCAAGAGCACGCTCGCGGACCGGGTGCTCGAGCTGACCGGAGCCGTCGACCCCCGGGACATGCGGGCCCAGTACCTCGACTCGATGGATCTCGAGCGGGAGCGGGGCATCACGATCAAGCTGCAGAGCGTTCGGCTGGACTACCGCGGCCACGTCCTCAACCTCATCGACACGCCGGGCCACGTCGACTTCGGCTACGAGGTCTCGCGTTCGCTGGCCGCGTGCGAGGGCGTCATCCTCCTCGTCGACGCCGCGCAGGGCATCGAGGCCCAGACGCTGGCCAACTGCTACCAGGCGCTCGAGCACGACCTGGACATCGTGGCCGCGCTCAACAAGATCGACCTGCCCGCGGCCGATCCCGACCGCTACGCGGCCGAGATCGAGAACGTGCTCGGCCTCGCCGCGTCGGAGATCCTCCACATCAGCGCCAAGACCGGTGAGGGCGTGCCCGAGCTGCTCGACGCGGTGATCGAGCGGATCCCGCCCCGACCGGCGATCCCGACGCGCCGCTCCAGGCGCTGATCTTCGACTCGCACTTCGACCAGTACCGCGGCGTCGTCAGCTCGGTGCGGGTGATGAACGGACGGCTCCGCACCGGCAGCCGGCTGCAGTTCGTGCAGGCCGCGCTCGATCCACGACGCCGACGAGGTCGGCGTGCGCCGCCCGGAACCCACCCGGTTCGCCGAGCTCGGGCCCGGCGAGGTCGGCTACCTCATCGCCGGCATCAAGGAGGTCGGCGACGCCCGCTCCGGCGAGACGGTGACCGAGGCCTCACGGCCCGGTGCTGCGCTCGAGGGCTACCGCGATCCGAAGCCGATGGTGTTCTGCGGCCTCTACCCGGTCGACGGCGACGAGTTCGCCAACCTGCGCGAGGCGCTCGAGAAGCTGCGCCTCAACGACTCGAGCTTCACCTACGAGCCCGAGACGTCGGGCGCGCTCGGCTTCGGCTTCCGCTGCGGCTTCCTCGGTCTGCTGCACATGGAGATCATCCGCGAGCGGCTCGAGCGCGAGTTCGACCTCAGCCTCATCGCGACCGCACCGTCGGTGGAGTACCAGGTGCGGCGGATCGGCGGCGAGGAGCTGGTCGTCGACAACCCGAGCGAGATGCCGCCCGCAGGCGAGATCGAGTGGATCGACGAGCCCTTCCTGACCACGACGCTGCTGACGCCCACCGACCTACACGGGCACGCTCATGGAGCTGTGCCAGTCGCGACGCGGCGAGATGAAGAAGCTCGAGTACCTCTCGCCCGAGCGGGTCGAGCTCGTCTACCGCATGCCGCTGGCCGAGGTCGTGATCGACTTCTTCGACCAGCTGAAGAGCCGGACGCAGGGCTACGCCAGCCTCGACTACGAGCCCGACGGCTACGACCAGTCCGACCTGGTGAAGGTCGACATCCTGCTCAACAGCGTGGCCGGTCGACGCCTTCAGCACGATCATGCACCGCGACAAGGCCTACGACTACGGGCGCCGGATGAGCGAGAAGCTGCGCGAGCTGATCCCCCGGCAGATGTTCGACGTGCCGATCCAGGCCGCCATCGGTGGGCGGATCATCAGCCGCGAGACGGTGAAGGCCAAGCGCAAGGACGTGCTGGCCAAGTGCTACGGCGGCGACATCTCCCGCAAGCGCAAGCTGCTCGAGAAGCAGAAGGAGGGCAAGAAGCGGATGAAGAACATCGGCCGGGTCGAGGTCCCCCAGGAGGCCTTCATCGCCGCTCTGCGGCTCGACGAGTGATCCGACTTGCCTGGCCCGGCGATAGTCCGCCCGGCCGCCTTCGGCATCCGGGTGTCATCTGGTGAGCGGCTCGCTCTGCTCCGCCGCAGGGCCTGGCCAGCACTCGGTATCATCGAGTGCCAGCCGCCCACCTCGATCGCGCCGCCCATGCCTGAGCAGAACAACCCCACACCCCCGCCCGAGCCGGAGCTCCTCGACGAGCGCAAGGCCACGGTGCTGCGCGCGGTGGTGGCGTCCTACATCGAGACGGCGCAGCCGGTCGGGTCGGGCCACGTCGCCCGGGTCCCGGGCGTCACCGTCTCGCCCGCGACCGTGCGCAACGACATGGCCGTGCTCGAGCAGGAGGGCTATCTCCACCAGCCCCACACGAGTGCGGGACGCGTGCCGACCGACAAGGGCTACCGGTTCTTCGTCGATCGCCTCGACGCCTCCGCGTCGCTCGCCTCGGCCGACACCCGACAGGTCCGGTCGTTCTTCGCGGAGGCCCACGGCGAGCTCGAGCAGATGCTGGCCGACACCAGCCGGCTGCTGTCCGACCTGACCCGCTACGCGGCGGTGGTCGTCGGCGCCGCCGACCGAGGCCGCCATCGTCCGGTCGGTCCAGCTCGTCGGTCTGGCGCCCCGTGTCGCGCTCGTGGTGGTGGTCCTCTCGAACGGGGCCGTCGACAAGCACACGGTCGAGTTCGACGTCGACGTCGACGACTCGGTGCTGGCGGCCGCGGGCGGCTGGTTGGCCCAACGCCTCACCGGCGAGTCGCTGGCCGCGGCCGGTCGGGCAGCCTCCGAGCTCGAGGCGCGGCCCGCGTCGGCGGGTGGCGACGCGCTCGTCGCCGTCCTGAGCGTGGCGCTCGCCGTCCTCGTCGACGACCACTCGAAGGCCGACCACGTGTACATCGGCGGCACGTCCCGCATGGCGTCGGCGTTCGACGCCGTCGACACGGTGAGCGAGGTCCTGCGCATCCTCGAGCAGCAGTACGTCGTCGTGTCGCTGCTGCACGACGTGATCGACCGCGGCCTGCAGGTCGCGATCGGCGCCGAGACGGGCATGGCTCCGCTCGCCGACTGCTCGGTGGTGGTCGTCGCCCTACGAGGTCGACGGTGAGCTGTTCGGCACGATCGGCGTGCTCGGGCCGACGCGCATGAACTACCCGCAGGCGTTGGCCGCGGTGGCGGTCGTGGGCCAGCGCCTGAGTCGGCACCTCCGGGAGGCGTGACGGTGGCCGCCGCCGGGTCCCAGGACTACTACGAGCTGCTCGAGGTCCAACGCGACGCCAGTCCCGACGAGATCAAGCGGGCGTTCCGGCGCCTGGCGCGCGAGCTGCACCCCGACGCCAACCCGGGCGACGGCGACGCCGAGGCGCGGTTCAAGGAGGTGGCGCTCGCCTACGAGACCCTGAGCGACCCCGACCGCCGCCAGCGCTACGACACGCTTCGGTCCCGAGGGTGCAGCCGGGGGCATGCCCGGTGGGTTCTCGGGGCGGGCTCGGCGACCTGTTCGACGCGTTCTTCGGCGGCAACCCCTTCGGGGGCGGGCCCGGCGATCGGGCGGCCCAGAACCGCGGCGTCGACCTCGAGGCCGTGATCGACCTCGCGTTCGAGGAGGCCGTGTTCGGGACCCAGGCGCCCGTCACCGTGCGCACCGCGGTGGCCTGCGACGACTGCGAGGCCACGGGTGCTGCGCCGGGCAGCTCGGCCGTCGACGTGTCCGGACTGCGGGGGCAGCGGCCAGGTGCGCCGGGTCCGCCAGTCGCTGCTCGGCCAGATGGTCACGGCCAGCCCCTGCTCGCGCTGCGGGGGGCTCGGCACCTACGTCGAGACGCCGTGCCCGACCTGCCACGGCGAGGGTCGGCGCAGTGACTCGGTCACCTACACGGTCGACGTGCCGGCCGGCATCGACGCAGGGTCGACGCTCCGGCTCACCGGCCGTGGCGCGGTCGGACCGCGCGGCACCGGCATCGGCGATCTGTATGTCCACGTCCGCGTGCGCCCGCACGATCGCTTCGTGCGTCAGGGCTACGACCTCGGTCAGGAGCTGCACCTCCCGATGGTGCAGGCCGCGCTCGGCGTGCACCTCGCGTTCGAGACGCTCGACGGCACCGAGGATCTCGTGATCCCGAGCGGCACCCAGACCGGTCGCGTGTTCCGCCTCCGCGGCCGAGGGGTTCCGCACGTCGAGGGCCGCGGTCGGGGCGATCTGCTCGTCCAGGTGGTGGTCGACACGCCCACCGATCTGACCGACGAGCAGGACGAGATCCTCAGGTCGTTCGCCGAGTCGCGGGGCGACGAGGTCGGTCCCACCGACACGGGCCTGATGTCGAAGATCCGGTCGGCGTTCCGCTGAGCACCGTCCCGCTCGACTTCGTCGAGGACCTCGCCCGTCCGGTGCTCGCCGACGACGATCGCCACCACCTCGAACGGGTGCTGCGCGTGCGGGCGGGCGACGCCGTGACCGTGTCCGACGGCGCGGGTTCGTGGCGGGACTGCCGCTTCGGTCCCGAACTGGTCACCGACGGCGAGGTCCACCACCTCCCGGCGCCCGAGCCGGTGCTCACGATCGGGTTCGCACTGGTGAAAGGCGAGCGGCCCGAGCTGATCGTCCAGAAGCTGACCGAGCTCGGGATCGACCGCATCGTCGCCTTCGCCGCGGACCGGTCGGTGGTCAAGTGGGACGCCGAGCGGGCCCTGCGCCACGGTCGGCGCCTCGATCGGGTGGCCCGAGAGGCGTCGATGCAGTCACGTCGCTGCCGGCTGCCCGAGATCGTGGTCGCAGGCGGATTTGCCCAGGTCGTGGCGGCCAGCTCGCCGGGGGCCCTCGCCCTGGCCGACCGGGGCGGCGAGGCGCCGACGGGCGCCACGACGACCGTCCTGGTGGGGCCCGAGGGCGGCTGGACCGACGAGGAGCGGGCGGCGGTCCCGAGGCGGGTCGGGCTCGGGGACCACGTCCTGCGGGTCGAGACGGCGGCCATCGCCGCCGGGGTGGTGCTCGGCGCCCTGCGCTCAGGAACGACTGAAACCTGCGAGAATCGCCGGTGGCGTCTAGGCTTCCGGCCGAGCGACCTACCGCGAGGTGGTGCGGTCTCGTGCTGGGCCTGGGTCCCGGGGCGGTCCCGGTTGTGCCGGTCGGCTCGCAGGAGAGGTGAGACATGCTCAACGTGACGGGTGATCAGGAGTCGGGCGCCGATGTCCCAGCCGCGTACGGGCGGAAGGTCGGCGAACGGCTGCGGCTGATCCGTCGGCAGAAGCGGATGTCGTTGCAGGAGGTCGAGGCGCTCGTCGAGCCAGGAGTTCAAGGCGTCGGTCCTCGGCGCCTACGAGCGAGGCGAGCGCGCCATCTCGGTGCCTCGGCTGCAGCGGCTGGCCCGCTTCTACAACGTCCCGGTCGACCAGCTCCTGCCCAACGACGACGGCCCCTCGTTCGCCGACGGGCGCCGGCGGCGGCCCCGTCCCACGACGGATCCGTCACCATCGACCTCCGCCGGCTCGAGCGGCTCAACGGGGCCGAGGCCGACATGCTCAGCCGCTACCTCACGATGATCCAGCTCCAACGCCAGGACTTCAACGGGCGCATGCTCACGATCCGTCGGGACGACCTGCGGGCCATCGCCTGCATCCTCGGTGTCACCTACGAGGGGCGCGCCGGCGCGACGCCTCGGCCTCAGCTGGCGCCGTCAGCCTCAGCGTCTGAGCGACCGGCAGGCGTGACCTGCCGACCGGAGCGGTTCGGCGTCTACGTCCACATCCCCTTCTGCGCGCGGCGGTGCGACTACTGCGCGTTCGCGACCTGGACCGACCGCGACCACCTCGTCGGCGACTACCTCGACGCGGTCGTGCGCGACATCGAGCACGCGGTCGACGGCGGTCTGCTCGCCGACGGCGGTGGCCGGTCACGTCGGTCTTCTTCGGGGGCGGCACCCCGTCGATCGTGCCCCCGGACGAGTTGGTGCGGATCCTGTCCGCGATACCGACGCGACGGCCGGGGCGGAGGTCACCGTCGAGTGCAATCCCGACACCGTGTCGCCGGCGCTGTTCGACACGTACCGCGCGCGGCGGCGTCAACCGGATCTCCCTCGGGGTGCAGTCGATGGTCCCGCACGTGCTGGCCGCGCTCGGCCGCACCCACGACGTCCAGGGCGTCGGCCGGGCCGTGGCCGACGCCCGCCGTGCCGGGTTCGACAACCTGAACCTCGATCTCATCTACGGCGGGGCCGGCGAGTCCGCTCGACGACTGGACGCGCCACGCTCGACCGGGTGCTCGAGCTCGAGCCCGATCATGTGAGCGCCTACGCGCTCACGGTCGAGGCGGGCACGCCGCTGGCCGCCGACCCAGAGCGCCACCCCGACGACGACGACCAGGCGGACAAGTACGAGCTCGCCGCCGAGCGGCTGGCCGGCGCGGGACTCGACTGGTACGAGATCTCGAACTGGGCGCGCGCCGGCCGCGCGTGCCGCCACAACGAGCTGTACTGGCGTCAGGGCGACTACGTCGGCTTCGGGTGTGCCGCCCACTCGCACCAGCGGCGGCCGGCGCTGGTGGAACGTGCGCACCCCTGAGCGCTACATCGAGCGGGTGCGCGCCGGTCGCTCGACCGAGGCGGCGGGCGAGACGCTCTCCGAGGAGACCCGCCACCTCGAGGGGCTGCAACTGGCGCTGCGCACGTCCGCCGGCGTGCCGGTCGACGCGCTCCCGCCTGCGGCGTCCGAGCTCGATGGCCTCGTCGAGGTGCGCGATGGTCGGGCCCGGCTGACCGTGGCGGGCCGCCTGCTGGCCAACGAGGTGGCCGTCCGCCTCAGGTGACCGGGGGAGGCGGCAGCAGGAACCGTTGGCCGGGGTAGACGAGATCGGGCTGGCCCGGCACCACGAAGACGTGCTGGTTGGCCCGCACGATCTCGTCGACGTAGGCGAGGATCGTCGCATCGGCGGCGGGACGGCCCCGCGCCCGGGCCAGGGTCAGGCCCGCCACCTTCCAAAGGTGGTCGCCGGGCCGGATCGTCCACACGGTCGGCGGGCGGATGGCGCCCGACCGACGGCTGCGGGTCGCACGGGTGGCCCGGGCGGCCCGGGGTGTGGCCGTGGCGCGGGGGACAGGAGCGGTCGAACGGGTGACCAGGTGCATCACCGGAGCCGCGGCCGGCTCGTCGAGGTGCATGACGACCGTCGGCGCGACGGTGGCGGCCGCGGCGTTCGACGCGAGGGCGGCGCCGGCCCCCACCGACACGGCCAGCCCCACACCGGCGGCTCTTCGGACCATGGCGGATGCCCACGGGACGCGTGGGCCGGAGCCGCGGTCCGACCCGCCCGGGTGACAGGCGCAGAGCTGCGTCGTGACTTCGAGCACCGCCGCGCACAGCAGATAGGTGGCGACGGCCGTGGCGAGGGCATGCACGACGCCGATGATCACGCTGGCGGGGTCGGTCGCGCCGGCCCATCGAAGCCGAGGACCGCGCGCGACGGCGAGCACGGGACCGGGTAGCCGGTCGCCGGTCAGGGCGAGCAGCGCGAGTGCGGCGGCGAGCACCGCGACGACGAGGAGCACGCGAAGCCGCGCACGCGGTCGGCGCGTCATGCCGGGCCGACCCTCACCATGTGCGCTTCACCGTCCGGCGACGTGGTCCGCGCCACCGGACAGCCCGCCGCGTCGGTGGTGGTCGACAGCCTCGATCCGGGTGTGACCCGCCCGGCCGGTGCCGCCCGCACGTCGTGTCCCGCCCGCGCCCACGATCCGAACACGAAGAGCTCGCCGGTGGAGGGGCGCAGGAGCACGAGCCGAGTGGGTCCCGCGCAGCCCCATTCCGCGGCGATGGCCTGATCGTCGTCGGCCCCGACGAGATAGTGGCGGGGACCGACCACGAGCACCCCGTGGTGGGCGACGGCGACCGGTCCGGGTACCCGGCGCCGGGGGGAGGTAGTGGATGCGGCCGCGGCGGTGGTGGCCGTGGATGCGGCGAGTCGGGGAGGGTTCCCTGCACCGGAGCTGACGCCGAGGACGCCCCAGGTGAGCGAGGCCACGCCGACGACCCCGGCGCCCAGTGCGACGAGGCGGGGCGGGCGTCGTCTCGCCGGTACCTCCCGCGGCCGCAGGCGGGCGAACGGATCCTCGTCCCCGCTCTCGTCGCTCGCGGCGGTCTCGCCGCCTATCCCGACCTGGCCGGTCGGGCGGTCTCCGGCGTCCGGCTCGTCGGGTCGGGGTTCAGACCTCGGTCCCAGCTCGTCGCCGATGGCCCGAGCCAGGCGTCGGGCCGGAGGAGTCCGCCCCTCTGCCGCGTCGTGGAGCAGTTGCTCGAGCTCGCGCTTCGGCGGTGCACCTCGACGGGGGTGCGGGGCCCGGCGGGGGAGTCGGCTCGGCCAGACCGACCGCACCAACCCGGCCAGGGCGGCGACGTCGACGGCCGGTCGCAGGACGCGGCCGTCAGGGTCGTGCTCGCCGGCCAGGCCCGCCCTCCCGAACCCGTCGAGCACGGGCGGCCGCCCGGGGACCGCCAGGATGGACTCGGCGGTGATCGACCCGTGGACGATGCCGAGGGCGTGGAGGTCGGCCACGGTCTCGCTGACGGCGGCGAGGATGCGCAGGGCCTCGTCGGTGCCGCCCGCGAGATCGGCCAACGTGGCGCGCGTCGGCGCCACCGTGACCAGCTCGTCGCCGAGCGGGTCGGCCCGGACGACCTCGATCACCCCAGGGTGGCGGCCCAGGCCGAGCATCGTGGCCTCCCGTCGCAGCTCGGCCCGGTCGGCGTCGTCGCCCGCGTGGCGCGACACGACCAGCCACCCCCGGGGGTCGGTGGAACGTGCCTCGCGGATCACGGCCAGGACATCCTGAACATGACTGGAGACTACTGAAAACTACTGAGATGTCAAGAAAGGAGATCGGCGGGCGGCCGGGCGGGCCAGGTGAGGGCCCACGCGGCCGTCGGCCACGACCAGGCCCGGGACCCGTCGATCCGGCGGAGGCGCGCTCAGGCGTCCGGTCCCGGGAGCTCTTCGAGCGCGCCGGCCGCGGCCAATCGGGCGACGAGGGCCACCACGTCGGGCCGGATGCTCGCGGGGTCGGCCGCGAACTGCTCGGACAGGGCGCTGACCAGGTCTTCTGTGCTCCTGGGCCGGGCCAGCAGGTCCCAGATGTCGCGGCCGGACCCCGTCACGGTCAGCGGCTCGTCGGCGCCAGGGGCCAGCACGACGACGCCCCGCAGGCTGCGACGCCACGACGCGCCGGGCTGGCGGCGCCACCGGGGGTGAGCAGCGGCGGCAGGCTCATCCCGGTCGGACACAGGCCGATCATAGGGTTGCACCGGTCGCTCAAGGTGATCCGACCGGTGGTCGAAAGATCCCTGATAGGGGCGAGATCACGCAGTACGCTTCCTTCTGCACCGGCGCTTTGCTACGGTGCCAAGCCAGAGAGTCCCCCGATGCGGGCGAGCTGTAGGAGACCGATGAGCGACCTGAGTGGTGACGAGGCAGCAGCCGGGACCGCGGCCGGCCCCGACGAGCACTCGCTCGACCGCCGCTCCCTGCTCAAGAAGGTCGGCATCGCCGGGGCCGCCGCCTGGGTCGCGCCCGTGGTCATCGAGTCGCTGGTCTCGCCGGCCGCCGCCGCCTCCATCCCGCCGGGTACCTACCGCCTGCGGCTGAGCTCCGCCCAGTGCGACCCGACGCCGCTCCTGCCTCCCGATGACGTGGCCCCGCCAGCTACGTGCACGCAGCTGGCGGCCGACTATCCGGCCACGGCCTTCAGCATCACGACCCAGTCGCAGCTCGACGCCTTCGACATTACGGTGAGCAACTGCAACCGGCGCTACGCCATCCAGCTCAACACCACCAACCCCAAGGTGACCTTCACCGAGGCCGGTTCGGCCTCGGCCGGCCGGCATCCGGGCCAGTGCGTCTCCCCGACGCTCACTGCCACCCAGGTCACCTGGTTCGGGCTCGGCGCGACCGACCGCAACGGTTACTACATCATCATCAACGTCGCGCCCTGATCACCGCACCCGACCGAGCCGCCGGGCGGCTCGTCTCGACGCGGCCACGGCGCGGTGGCGAACCGGGCCAGTGAGGGTGCGCCAGCCGCGGCGCACGTGACCGCCGCGCTTCCAATGCCGCTCGGTGAGGTAGCTCGCCTGGGGTGAGACGAGCGCCCGCACGTAGGCCGCCCGTCGGGCGTGCACCCGAGAGCACCACGACGCCGGCCAGCTGGCGCCAGTAGACGTACCCGGGGCCGCGGTGCGCGGCCAGCAGGATCCGCTCGCGCCTCGACGGTTGGTAGGCCCGGGCCCACTCCGCCAGCGGCCCGGCCCGCAGCTCCTCGCCGGTCAGGCCCAACCGCGACGCCGGCGGTGGCGACCGCTTCGGCGACGAGCGCCGATCCTTGCCAGCGCTCGGCGGTGGCGATGACGTCGCCCGCCTCGGGCGCGCCCGACCCCGTCATCACCTGCACCACGTCCCGGGAGGCGATGAGCCGCGGGGGCAGGTCGGCGATGGTGGCCTGGTAGCAGGCGAGCAGGAGCGTGGGAACGGGTCCGGGCGTGGGCAGGGCGCGCCCACCGACCAGCACCTCACCCGGCGCCTCGAACAGCTCCTCCAGCAGGATGGCCAGCCCCAGTGCGCCGGCGACCGGGGTGCGGTGGACGTCGAGCTCGATCCCGGCGGGGGACCCATGGCTGGGCGGACTGCGCAGCAGCGTCTCCTTGCCGAACTGCTCGTCGAACCCGGGTCGCAGCTCCGGCGGCGCGGGAGGTGCCGAGCACCTCGGCCAGCACCCGCGACGCCTCGCGGACGCGGCCCGACGGCACCACCAGATCCAGGTCCCCGAACAGGCGCTGGGCCGGATCGGCGTACCAGCGATGCGCCAGGGCCGGTCCCTTGATGACGAGGAACGGCAGCGCGGCCGCGTCGAGCGCGTCGGCGGCCCGCAGCAACGTGCGCTCGAGTCGCAGGTCGTGGGCGCACCAGGCCTCGTGGGTCTCGGCCAGCCGCTCGAACTGGTCCGGTGTCAGCTCGAGGGAGCCGTCGGCGACGACCGCGGCCAGCAGTCCGACCACGCGCTGCTGCTCGGCCAGCCGGATCACCCGCGACCAGGCGAGGTCATCGGTCGGCGACGGGGAGGTCATGGGCGGGGCGCCCGCGAGCCCGTGGGCGGCGGCCCCCCGCACGAGCAACCAGGCGGCCGGGTCCGCCGATGCCGGTCGTACCGACGCGTCACCCGGCCGTGAGCTGGCCCGGCGACGGGTCCGGCTCACGGCCGGCGCAAGCTCGGAACCGTCATCCGCGGTCCACCCTCACGCGGAGGCCGCGTCTCGCGTGCCGGCTTGAACCACTTGGGCATCGACAGGGGCACGAAGAGGAACGGTAGGGCCTGCACCCGTTCGCGGGTCAGGATGCCGAAGTTGGCGATGGCCGAAAAGGCATACCCGAACATCAGGAGGTAGGACACGGCGAACATGACGTACGGCTCGGAGCGGAGCACCTTGAAGGCGCCGACGAGACGACGCCAGCCGATGATCGTGATCAGCAGCAGCGCGAACCCCTCGAGCGACGCCACGAGCCCGGAGACGTTGCGGAGCTCGCCGGGCAGCGGTCGATAGAAGACCGTGAACAGGGCCATCGGATACCCGATGGGGGAGTTCGGGTTCGGTGGGTGGAAGGCGGAGTTCCCCTGGCTGGTCTTGTCCTGGGTGTTGGACAGCGCGGTCGAGACACCGGTGGCGCTGAGGCTGTCGACCTTCAGGAAGTGGGCGGTCTGCGGCGCGAGGATCGCCCCCGCCACGAGCAGGAGCACGATGCCGAACGCCTTCGTGATCCCGGCCAGGCTGAACGTGCCGGGAACCCGCCGGATCTCGCGTCGGCCGACGAGGAAGGCCACCGCGATGGCGGCGAACACGAGCAGGGCGACGTGAGGGCGCACGACCGCCGCGCCGAACAACCCGATGCCGACGAGGAGGTAGCCGCCGTGGAGCCGCTTGAGCATCTTGGCCGTGCCGAACGCCGCCAGCGAGATGGTGATGGCCATCCACGCGTCCTTGCCGATGCTCGAGGGCCAGTAGAGGAGCGACGGCCAGAGGAAGACGAAGCGGGCGTAGCGGACCTTGTTGCCGCTCGGCACGGCCGTCTCGAAGGCCCGGTAGAGGAACCAGCTCGCCCAGAACGCCACGAACGTGAAGATCATCGTCGTGCCGAAGAAGTTCGAGTCGGTGAAGAGGTGTCCCAACCCGGTGATGTAGCGGAGGCTGCCGGTGCCCGGCACTGGCCCCCCGACACTCACGTGGACGAAGTCGAGACCGCGGAAGCTGATGGCGAGTCGGGCGCCCTCGTTGTTGTAGACGACGGCGTCGCTCGGGTGCTGGAAGCGGATGACCGAGAAGATCAGGCGGAGCCCGAGCGAGGTGAGCAGCAGGCCACGCAGGTCGAACGACTGCTCCCGCTTGGCTCGGCGGTTGAGGACCCCCATCGTGGCGGCCAGCAGGATCGGCGCGACGATCAGCCCCGACCCGGTGCCCTTGCCCCCGACCCACTGGTCGAGGCCCATCATGGTGAGCCCCAACAGGACCGACAGGATCCCGAACAGTTGCCAGCCCCACGACTGGCTCGCCGGCTTGGCGGCCATCCGCGGAACCCGTGGACGGGCCAAGGGCACGCGGTAGCCGGACGTGGTCGGTCCGGCGCCGGGGTCGGTCATTCGTCCTTGGTCGTCGACGCCCCGCCGGAGCCCTGGAGCTCGACCTCGAGCCGCTCGCCGTCATCGGCCGGCGCAGCCGGCCGCGCCGGTGGGCGGGCGCGGCTCAGGTCGTCGGCGCGCACCAACAGGTCGAGCGGGTGGGACTCGGCTTCGGGCTGGCTCGGATCGCGGCCTTCCTCGGTGGCGTAGTAGTAGTACTGCGCGCTCGGGATGTAGCGGGCGCCCAGCATCGCCACACCGGCCACGGTGGCTTCGAGGCGGTGCAGCACCTCGGTGGCGCGTCGGGCGTTCGGCCGCGTCGTCTTGCCGGCGCGCGACACGAGCACGACGAGGTCGGCCACCCCGATGAGCTCGCTGGCGTCGTTGGTCGAGAGCAGCGGCGCGGTGTCGAGCAGGATGATGTCGAAGATGCCGCGGGCAGCCTCGATGACGCGGCGCTGGGCGGCGGTCACCTCGGCCGGGTTGGGGTGCGACGCCGAGAGCACGTTGTTGACCATGCGCACGCCGGGCACGTCGCTCTGCACGACCTTGCGGGCCTCCTCGGAACCGCCGAGGTAGCGGTGGAGCCGCGGACGGCGGAAGTCGCAGTTGATGACCAGCACCGAGTACTCGGCCTCGGCGAAGACCGCGGCGAGGTTGGCCACGGTGGTGGTCTTGCCCTCGGCGGGACCGGCGGAGGTGACCAGGATCACCTGCGAGGTCCGGGCGCCGGTCGGGGCATCATCGTCGGCGGGCGTCGTCGGCGCCATGGTCTGGCGCAGGAACACGATGGACGAGCGCAGCCCGCGGTAGGCCTCGGCCGTTCTCGACATCGGGTGCGTGTAAGAGATGACCTCGGTGTCGGCGCGCTGGGCGCGCGTGAGCGGGGGCACCTCGGCCAGCACCGGCAGGTCGAACGCGAGCTCCGTGTCCTCCTTGGTCTGCAGCCGCGTGTCGAGCCGCTCGATGACGAACGCCAGCACCAGGCCGACCATGAGCCCGAGGAAGCCACCCAGCAGCCCACGCGGGATGGGGCCCTGGGGGATCTTCGTCTTGCTGGCCGTGCTGGTGTCGAGCGCCAGCTCCGGGTTCTTGGTGTTCTGGGTGACCGTGATGTTGTTGTTCTGGATCTGCCCGTTGTGCAGGAACGTCGTGTAGGCGGCAGAGCCGACCGGGATCGGGGTCGGGTGCTGCAGCACGGTGAGGATCGGACCGGGCGGCTGGCCGAGACCCTGGAACTGCTCGTCATCGAGGCGGTACTGGTTGATGAGGGACTGGAGCTGCTGGCCCTTGATCGAGTTGGCGTCTGGCTTCTGCGCCTGCAGCGCGTTGATCTGGTTGGTGAGGCCGGTCAGCGTGTTGGCCATCTGGTCGCGCTGTCGGTGAACGACTTGGTGTTCTTGGCGTTGACGTACTTGGCCAGGGAGGTGCACCACGCATCGGCCAGGGCGTTGGTCTCCTTGGCGGAGGTGCCGACGGCGGTCAGCCGGATGGTGGCCTGCGAGGGGTCGGTGACCGACAGGATGCGCTCGACGAGCGACGGTGCGTCGGTGTGCTGCGCCTGGGCGATCTGTGCCGGGACGTCGCCGGTGGTGGCCAGCAGACCCATCTGCGAGAGGGCCGTGAAGGCGCCTCCCTTGTCGGACACGGAGCTCTCGTCGTAGTAGAGC
Organism: uncultured Microthrixaceae bacterium; assembly: GCA_963776435.1. Classification (GTDB taxonomy): domain Bacteria; phylum Actinomycetota; class Acidimicrobiia; order Acidimicrobiales; family Acidimicrobilacustridaceae; genus UBA4742. Next base: position 388,223 of record CAVZMK010000010.1, on the reverse strand, counting down.
ACGCACGTCGCCCGGTAGTAGGTGGTGCCGCCCGACGACTTCTTGTGTCCCAGCCCGGCCGCCGCGCCGAGACCAGCACCGATGAGGAAGCAGGCGAGGATGAGCACCCATCTCCGCCGGATGGTCCTCAGGTACTGGATCGGCTCCATGCAAGCTCTCCCGCGGGCCTGGGCCGCGGCCCGGGTTCGATGTGAGGGTGGGTCGCGCCCTGGACCACGGCTTGGTCCGGTTCCCAGCGGCGGTTCGGCGCGGTCGCAGATCCTACACCTGGCACACCCGGGCTCAGGTCATCGGGCCGGCGCCAGCGAGCGGGCCAGGCCGCGCAGCGCGAGGCCGTTCGGACGCGCTCTGAGCGAACGGAGGTACGACGCCCGCGCCTTCTGGCGGTCACCCATCGAAAGGGCCAGGCCGCCCGCGGGGCGAGACGGAACGCCCGCGCCACCGGATGTGACCGGAAGTACGCCGCATGGTGGTCGAGGAGCCGTCCGCTGCACCGGAACCGCGACGCCACGTCGGTGTCGTTGGCTCGCTCGCCGCCGTGCCGCCTCAGCACGCACCCCACTCGCGGGACCGTGGCGACCGAGCTCCCGGCCGCCATGCGCAGCCACCATTCGACGTCCTCCACGGCCGGGTAGGTCTCGTCGAAGCGGACGAGTCGGTCGGCGCGGACTGCGGTCGCGCCGAGGTGCGGCGTGGTCGCGTCGAGGATGTGGTCCGACACGTCCCCGTCGAGGCGGCGGCCGCCGGCGGTTCCCTCGGCGTCGTCGGACCAACGGGTCCAGCACAGCGCGATGTCGGCGTGCTCGAGCCCCTGGGCGGCCAGGTCGAGACGATCGGGGGTGAAACGGTCGTCGTCGTCGAGGAAGGCCACGACCGATCCCGACGCCGCATCGATGCCGGTGTTGCGGGCCGCAGCCGGACCGCCCGTGTCGTCCCGGCGGATGACCCGCACGCGGGATCGGGCGGGGCGAAATCCGTGCTGCCGCCGTCGTCCACCACGAGGCACTCCCAATCCGGTCTCGTCTGCGCCACGACCGACGCGACGGCTTCGGCTAGCAGCTCGGGCCGGTCGAAGGTGGGGATGACCACCGAGAACATCGGTGCGGAGGGTGGTCGCGGGCTCGGCGGGGGGTCGGTGCTATCCATGGCGTCCGTGCGCATTGTGTACCTGATCCCGAGCCTGGACAGGAGCGGTGGGGCCGAGCAGGCGATCGCGGCGCTCGCCGGCCCGTTGGCCGATCGGGGGGTGTCGGTGGAGGTAGTCACCTTCGGGGCGCGCGCGACCGGGCCCCCGGCGCGCTCGTCGCGTCGGTCGAGGCGGCGGGCGGGAAGGTGTCGGCGTTGTCGCCGGCCGGACGGGTCGGCCAGATCCGCCAGGTGCGAGCCCTCGTCGCCGCTCGCCGACCCGACCTGGTGCACACGACGCTGTTCGACGCGGACGTCGTGGGGCGCCTCGGCGCCCGGGCGGCGGGCACGCCCGTCGTGTCGAGCATCGTGAACGTGGCCTACGGGCCCGAGCAGCGGGCGAACCCGGCGCTTCGCCCCTGGAAGGTCGAGGGAGCCCGCTGGATCGACCGCACCACGGGGATGGCCGTGCGACGCTTCCACGCGCTGTCGCCGCACGTGGCCGACGTGATGGGTCCGCGCCTCGGGATCCGGCGCGACCGCATCGACGTGATCCCCCGCGGGCGGGACGACGCCGCGCTCGGGGACCCGAGCCCGGAGCGCCGTCGACGGGTCCGTGCCGCGCTCGGCATGGACGACGACCAGCTGCTGGTCGTCGCGGCCGCGCGCCACGAGTACCAGAAGGGTCTCGACGTGCTCATCGCGGCCTGGCCAGCGGTCCGTACCGCCCGACCGGGTGCCGTGCTGCGCATCGGCGGCCGGGTCGGCAACGAGACGCACCACTTGGAAGCGGCGATCGAGGCGCAGGGCCCCGCCGCCGGCATCGAGCTGCTCGGCGCGCGCGACGACGTCGCCGACCTGATGGTCGCGGCCGACGTGTTCGTCGTGCCGTCGCGGTGGGAGGGCTTCGGCAGCATCCTGGTCGAGGCGATGGCGCTCGGCACCACGCTCGTGGCCAGCGACGTGGGGCCCGTGCCCGACGTCGTGGGCTCGGGGTGGGCGCGGCTCGTAGCGCCAGGCCAGGCCGGACCGTTGGCGGCGGCGGTGCTCGAGGCGGCCGGCCAGTCGCCCGACGACGCGCGAGCGGCGAGGCGAGGTCGCACGATCGCGCTTCGCCGAGCGCTACCGCATCGACGTGGTGGCCGACGCAACCGCGGCCTTCTACCGCAGAGCGCTCGAGTAGTCGTGGTCGCCATGTACCCGTCTGCCATGATGGGTGTCGGTGCGGGCCCGAGCCCGGGCCCAACCACTTGGCTCTCCATATGATCCCCACCCCCCGTCCGGCCCGATTCGGGTCATCGCACAAGAGCGAGATGGACGGCCGGTCCAAGTCGGTCCGCGCCTCGTGGCGGCAGTTGCGCCCCTACCTGGGGAAGTCGACCCGCAACCTTGTGGTCCTCGGCGGGACCGCCATCGTGGGTGGCTTCGCGGAGGCGGCGATGATGGTCGCGATCGTCAAGATCGCGGCCAGCCTCGCGGGCAGCTCCAACGTCATCAAGGTCAGCGGCGTCGATCTGACGGTCGCTCAGCTGTTCTGGGTCGCCACGGCGCTGCTCGCGATCCGCTTCGTACTGAACTTCGTCAACGCGTACCTGACCGCCCGGCTGAGCGTCGACGCCCTCACCTACGCCCGGCGGGTGACCTTCCGGGACTTCGTCGGGGCGTCGTGGAAGGTGCAGAGCGCCGAGCGCGAAGGCCACCTCCAGGAGCTCATGAGCAACCACGTCAACCGCGTCTCGCAGGCGGCGCTGACGTTGGCGAACTGCACGGTCGCGGGGTTCAACTTCCTCGCGCTGATGATCACGGCCCTCTACATCAACAAGGTCGCCGCCGGGCTCATCGTCGTGGGCGTCGGTGCGATGTTCCTCATGTTGCGGCCGATGACACGCGCGGCCAAGCGCCGGTCCCGTCAGAACGTCGCCGCCAACGTCGACTACGTCAGCCTCGTGTCCGAGAGCGTGACGCTGGCCCAGGAGGTGCGCACCTTCAACGTCGGGCCGCAGCTCGTCGACCGGGTCGACACGTTCGTCGACAAGGCGTCCGAGCTGACCTTCCGCACCCGGATGCTCGCGCTCGACCATGCCCGCGCTCTACCAGAACATCTCGATCGGTCTGGTGATCGCGGGCATGGCCGTCGTGTACGGCTTCGGCGGGTCGGGCGTCACGTCGTTGGCGGCCGTCGTGCTGTTGCTGGTGCGGGCGCTCTCCTACAGCCAGCAGCTGCAGACGAACTACCACTCGCTGGCCGAGGCGGCGCCCTACCTCGAGGACCTCGACGAGCGACAGAAGAACTACATCGCATCGGTCGACCAGAGCGGTGACCGCGAGCTGACCCGCCTCCGTCGCCTCACCTTCGAGGACGTCTGGTTCGAGTACGAGCCGGGCGTGCCCGTGCTGAAGGGCATCTCGTTCGACGTGCGCCCGGGTGAGGCGGTCGGCATCGTCGGGCCCTCCGGGAGCGGCAAGTCCACCCTCGTCCAGCTGCTGTTGCGCCTGCGACAGCCGACGTCCGGGCGCCTGCTGGTCGACGGCGACCCCGTCGACGAGGTCACCTTCGACTCGTGGTACCGGCGGATCGCCTTCGTGCCACAGGAGCCACGGCTCTTCCAGGGCACGATCAGCGACAACATCCGGTTCTTCCGTGAGGACCTCGACCAGGAGGCCATCGAGCGGGCCGCGAAGCTGGCGTACCTCCACGACGACGTGATGGCGTGGGAGAGGGGCTATGACACCTCGGTCGGGGAGCGCGGCGGCGCCGTGTCGGGTGGTCAGCGGCAGCGGATCGTGCTGGCCCGGGCCCTGGCCGAGGAACCCGACGTGCTGATCCTCGACGAGCCGACGAGCGCGCTCGACATGAAATCCGAGTCGCTGGTGCAGGACACCCTCGAGGGACTGAAGGGTCACTCGACGCTGTTCATCATCGCTCACCGGCTGTCCACGCTGAACGACTGTGACCGCATCATGGTGCTCGGCAAGGGCGAGCTGCAGGGGTTCGACACGGCGGCCGAGCTACGGCGGTCGAACCCGTTCTTCGCGGAGGCGGTCGAGCTCTCGCAGCTGCGCTGACGCGACCGCTCAGAAGAGCTCGACGTCGCCCATCGCCAGCCGCCAGTCCGCCAGCGGAGGGGCCGCGGCATCGTCGGCGACGCGTCGCCACGTCAGGATCGGCCCGAAGCGCGGCACCTTCACCATGCGGGTGCCGGGAACGGGAGCTCCGGCGGCGATGACGTAGTCCGCGGCGGTCGTCCGGGCGATCTCGGCCACGAGATGGGCGCCGCCCTCCGGCGCCAGCAGCTCGCACAGCACCGCCTCGACGGCCGAACCTCGGCGCCGGACGCGGAACACCGCCAGCCCGGCGGCGGGGCCCCCACGCGCGACGACCGCGCGGTAGTGCAGCGGGCCGAAGCGGTAGCGCCAGCGGAGGTGGGCCGGGGTGCGGTCGGTCGACAGGCGGTGCGGCTCGGCGCCGGCGCCCGTCGCGGCCAGCAGCCGGTCGAGCGAGTGGTCGTCGTCGAGGGCTTCCTCGGCCGGGATGCCGGCATCGAGGTCCATCGACCACTTCTCGGCCGGCACGCGGGCACGGATCATCCGCAGGGCGGACTGCGGCCCTCGTGGCCGCATGCAGATCGGGATCCGGCCGATGATCTGCCAGCCCATCTTCAGGTAGCCCGGTCGGCTCTGGTCGTTGGGCGTGTTGAACACGAAGTCGACGCCCTCGTTTCGCAGCTCGTCGAGCGCGCCGAGCGTCAGGCGCGAGAACACGCCGCGTCCCTGGAACGCGGGGTGCGTGGCGGTGTCGACTGCCCGCACCGCGTGGAGCAGCTGGCCGCCGGCGCCGCGGAAGCGCCATCGGAGGAAGGTCCGGAATCCCACGAGGCGGGCGCCGGACGTCGCCACCCACATCGGGGACGGGCCGGCCGGGTTGTCGAAGTGCTTCCAGCGGAAGAAGGCCTCGTTCGGATCCTCGGGACGCCACTTCAGCGAGGCCTGGGCCAGCTCCAGCACCGCGGGCAGGTCGTCGACACCCGCGCGACGGACCTCGATCGCGGAGCTGGGTCCCGGCGTCGCCGGCGGGTCGGCATCCGGGTCTCCGAGAGGCGCCACGGGGCCAGTATGTCCGACCGGCCGGTGACCACTGCCGGGTAGTGTCGAGCCCGGTCGGACCCGGTCGGCCACGGTGCCGCAGGCAGAATTTGGACGAGGAGGCGCATTCGGCGTGACCCCAGCGCGCGTTGCCGGCCGACCGCGGCCCCGCCTCGTCCACCTCACCACGACCGACATGTCACTGGCCTGGCTGCTCGGGCCGCAGCTCGAGGCGTTCGCGCCGCGCCGGTTACGAGGTAATCGGCATCTCTGCCCCCGGGCCGTTCGTCAGCGATCTCGAGGCGGCCGGCATCCGCCATGTCGCGCTCCACCACGCCACCCGGGCGATGGCCCCGGTCCACGACCTGGCGGCGACACGCGAGCTCTATCGCCTGCTCCGCGATCTCCGGCCGGACATCCTGCACACCCACAACCCGAAGCCGGGCTGGTACGGCCGACCGGCCGGGCGCGCCGCTCGGGTGCCCGTCGTGGTGAACACGGTGCACGGCCTCTACGCCCTGCCCGGCGACCCGTTCCCCAAGCGGGCGATCGTCTACGCGCTCGAGCGGGCCGCGGCCGCCTGTTCGCAGGCCGAGCTGCTCCAGAACCGCGAGGACATAGAGGTCCTCGTCCGCCTCGGGGTGCCGCGGGCGCGGATCCACCTGCTCGGCAACGGCATCGATCTCGGCCGCTTCGACCCCACCGCGTTCGACGCCGATGCGCGCGCGACTGGGCGCGGGCCGAGATGCAGACGCCGGACGACGCTCTCGTGATCGGTGTGGTCGGGCGGCTGGTCGCCGAGAAGGGGATCGCCGAGGTGCTGTCGGCGGCGATCGCGCGGCGCGGCACGACGCCCCGCCTCCACTGGGCGTTGATCGGACCGCTCGATCCGGACAAGGCCGACGCGGTCGACGCGGCGTCGCTGGCGAGCGCCGAGGCGGACGGTGTCGCCGTCCTCGGTGAACGGGACGACCTCGAGCGCCTGTATCCCGGCATGGATCTCTTCGTCCTCGCGTCGCACCGGGAGGGCTTTCCGCGCGCGGCCATGGAGGCAGCTGCCATGGGTCTGCCGATCGTGGCGACCGACATCCGTGGATGTCGTCAGGTGGTCGACGACGGCGTCACCGGTCGGCTTGTGCCGGTCCGCGACGCCGGCGCACTGGCGACCGCGGTGGGCGAGCTGGCGAGCGATCCGGCCCTGCGGGCACGCATGGCGACCGCAGCCCGCGGCGAAGGCGACCCGCGAGTTCGACCAGCAGCGCGTGATCGACATCACGCTCGGCGTGTACGAGGAGCTGCTCGGTCGTGCCTGAGCCGACGTCGCCCTCGGGTCTGCAGGGCGTGGTGCAGGTCGTCACCTCGACCGAGCGCCGGGGCGCCGAAGTGGCGGCGATGCAGCTCGGCTCGGCGTTGTCGGCCCGTGGCCTCGGCCTCGAGACGCTGGCCCTGTGGCCGGGCGGCGGTGAGGCGCAGCTCGACATCGAGGCCCTTGGTCGCCGCCGCCGTGACCCCGCCGCGCTGGTCGGGCTCGTGAGGCGGACGCGGCACGCGTCGGTCGTCGTCGGCCACGGATCGGCCACGTTGCCGTTTGGCGCGGCGGCCTGCGCAACGACCCGCACGCCGTTCGTCTACCGCAGCATCGGCGATCCCGAGTACTGGGCGACGACGGCGGGGCGGCGCGCCCGGGTGCGCGCGGCCATCCGCCGCGCCCGACTCGTGGTGGCCATCTGGCCCGGCGCGGCCGACACGCTCATGCGGCTCTACGGGCTGTCGGGGCGCGCGTGGAGGTCGTCCCGAACGGTGTGCCGGCCGACCTCTTCACGCCCACGCCGCCCGAGTCGCGTGCCGAGGCTCGGCGGGCGCTGGCGACGCAGCTGGGCGCCGACATCTCGCCCGACCGACCGCTGGTGGCCTTCCTCGGTGCGCTCAGCGCCGAGAAGGATCCGCTGCTCGCGGTCGACGCGATGGCGTTGGTGCCCTCGGCCCAGCTGGTCGTGGCCGGTGGCGGACCGTTGGCCGCCGAGCTGGTGGCGCGCGCCGGGGCCGTCGGTGCGGGTCGTGTCCACGTCATCGGATCGGTCGCGGAGCCGGCCCGACTGCTCACCGCCTGCGACGCCCTGGTGGTGCCCAGCCGGAGCGAGGGGATCCCCGCGGTCGCGATCGAAGCGGGGATGTCGGGCCTCCCCGTGGTGGCCACGGCGGTAGGGGGTGTCGCCGAAGTGGTCGTCGACGGGACGACCGGCCGCCTCGTCGACGATCGTCGTCCCGAGGCGCTGGCCGAAGCGCTGCGCGAGGTGCTCGACCCGGTGGTCGGCGGCGCAATGGGACGGGCTGCTCGCGAGCGCTGCGTCGCGAGGTTCGGACTCGACGGGGTGGCGGCGGCCTGGGAGCCGTTGCTGGCGCGCGCCGCGGGTACGGTGCGTTGATGCCCGCGACCGACACGACGCCCGCAGCCCAGCCCTCGATGGCCCGCCGGTCGGTCAAGCACGCAGCCGAGTTGGCCGACCACGTGCGCCGTCCGGCCCGTGGCGTCGTCGTGCTGATCTACCACCGGGTCGGTCGCCGCAGCTCGATCGAGGTCGACCTGCCCGAGGGGTTGTTCGACGACCAGATGGCCACGCTCGCCGCGTCGGGCCGGGCCGTCACGCTCGACACCGCCCTCGAGCTCCTGGCCGCGCCAGGGCCGCCCGCGTCGATCGCGCCCGGTCACGATCCGGTCGTCGTGACCTTCGACGACGGCACCCGCGACCTGGCCGAGGTGGCGGCGCCCATCCTGGCCCGCCACGCCATCCCGGCGACCCTTTACGTCGCGACCGACTTCGTCGACCAGGCGCGGGCCTTCCCGGACGACGGTGTGGCCGTGTCGTGGGCCGAGCTGCGCGACCTGTCGGCCGGCGGGTTGTGGCAGCTCGGGTCGCACACCCACACCCACGCGCTGCTCGACCGCCTCACCGGTCCGCAGGTCGACGACGAGCTCGACCGGTCGATCGAACGCATCGGCGCCGAAACCGGCCGCGCACCGGCGCACTTCGCCTACCCGAAGGCCTTGGCCGCGGGCACCGAGGCCGAGCGGGCGGTGCGCCGTCGGTTCCGGTCCGCCGCCCTCGCCGGCACCCGGGCGAACCGCTACGGCGACACCGACCCGTGGCGGCTGGCCCGCTCGCCGGTGCAGGTCAGCGACGGGATGCGGTGGTTCGAGCGCAAGCTCGCCGGCGGCATGGGTCTCGAGGACTCGCTGCGTCGGGTGGTCAACCGGCGGCGCTACGCCGGCGCGACCACCTGAACGATCGCCGAGGCTGAGCGGGCCGGCCCGCGCCGACGCCTACCCGCGCGTCGCCGTGCGGACGAGGTCGATCACGCGGTCCTGATCGGCGTCGCTCATCGAGCTCCCGCTCGGCAGGCAGAGGCCCTGTTCGAAGATTCGCTCGGCGGTGGCGCCGCCCACGACCTCGTACCCGCGGAAGAGCGGCTGGAGGTGCAGCGGCTTCCACGCCGGGCGGGCTTCGATGTCGTGCTCCTCGAGGAGCAGCTGGAGATCCTCGCGGGACCGGCCGGCCGCGGCGGGATCGACCAACGCGACGGTCAGCCAGTTGATGGGCTCGCCGTAGGAGGCATCGGGCATGAACGAGATGCCGGCGAGGTCGCCGAGCCCCTCGCGGTAGCGGCGCTTGATCGCATGGCGCTGTTCGATGCGCCGCGGGAGCGAGGCGAGCTGGGCCCGTCCCAGGGCGGCCAGGAGGTTGCTCATGCGGTAGTTGAAGCCGACTTCGGCGTGCTCGTAGTGGACCACGGGTTCGCGGGCCTGCGTGGCCAGGTGGCGCGCCCGGACCACGACCGCGTCGTCGTCGCTCACGAGCATGCCCCCGCCGCTGGTGGTGATCACCTTGTTGCCGTTGAAGGAGAACACGCCGATCGGCGCCAGGGAGCCGGCCGGTCGACCGCGGTAGGTCGCGCCGAGCGCCTCGGCCGCGTCCTCGATCACGGCGATGTCGTGGGCGGCGCACACCTCGGAGATCGGGTCGGCGTCCGCGCACTGCCCGTACAGGTCCACTGTCACCACCGCCGCCGGTCGACGGCCGCGGCGCACCCGGTCGTCGATGGTCTCGGCCACCAGGTGGGGGTCGATCTGCCAGGTCTCGACGTCGCTGTCGACGAACACCGGTCGGGCGCCGACGTAGCCCACCGCGTTGGCGGTGGCGACAAAGGTCAGCGTGGGCACGATCACCTCGTCGCCGGGACCGACGCCCGACAGCAGGAGCGCGAGGTGGAGCGCGGCGGTGCCACTCGACACCGCGGCCCCGTGGCCGACCCCGGCTACGGCCGCGACCTCGCGCTCGAACGCGTCGATGTCGGGGCCCACCGGCGCGATCCAGCCGCCGTCGAACGCGGCCAACAGAGCCTCCCGCTCGGCGGGACCCACATCGGGCGGGGACAGGTAGAGGCGGCTCATGACGGTGTGACCGGCACGGTAGTCGGCCGACCCCGTCGGCGCGACCGGTAGGGTCGTGCTCTTCCGCCGGTCACCGCGTCGCAGCGGCGGCGCCGAGCAAAGCAGGAGGGACGTCGGGCATGAAGGTGGTGGTGACCGGAGGGGCCGGCTTCATCGGCGCGAACCTCTGCGGTGCGCTGCTCGCGGCCGGCATCGACGAGGTCGTCGCGCTCGACGACCTGTCGAGCGGGAGCCGCGACAACCTCGACGGCCTTGAGGTCGAGCTCGTCGAGCGGTCGATCCTCGATCGCGACGCACTCGACGCCACCTTCGCGGGTGCCGGAGCCGTCGTGCACCTGGGCGCCCGGCCGTCGGTGCCGCGTTCCATCAGCGACCCGATGGCCAGCTCATCTCGCCAACGCCACCGGCACGGTCGAGGTGCTCGAGGCCGCCCGTCGCGCGGGCGGTCCGCAGGTCGTGGTCGCCTCGTCGTCGTCGGTCTACGGCGCCAACCCCACACTGCCGAAGCACGAGGACCTGGCTTCACGCCCGCTGAGCCCGTACGCCGCCAGCAAGCTGGCCACCGAGGCCTACGCGCTGGCCTGGCACCACTCCTACGGCCTGCCCGTCCTGGCCTTCCGCTTCTTCAACGTGTTCGGGCCGCTGCAGGCCCCAGGGCACGCCTACGCCGCGGTCGTGCCGGCGTTCGTGGCGGCCGCCCTGGCCGGCGAGCCGCTCTGCGTCCACGGTGACGGCCGCCAGAGCCGCGACTTCACCTACGTCGGGCACCGTCGCCTCGGTGCTCACCACCGCCGTGCTCGACGGCGTCTCCGATCCTGAGCCGGTCAACCTCGCCTACGGCAGCCGCGTCGACCTGCTCGAGTTGATCGCGTTGCTCGAGTCGATCCTCGGGCATCCGCTGGCGGTCGACCATGTCGAACCACGCCCCGGCGACGTACGCCACTCCATGGCCGACGACTCGCGCTGTCCGTGCGTTGTTCCCCGGGGTGACGCCGGTGCCGCTCGAGGAGGGCCTCCGGGCGACCGTCGAGTGGATGGCCGGCCGCGCCGGGCCATGAGCCCGACCGTCGAGGGCGGGCCCTACCGCGGCAAGCGGCTGGTCGACCTCGCCCTGCTCGCTCTCGTCGCCGTGCCCGCGGTGCTCGTGGCCCTGCCGTGCGCCGTCGCCGTGCGTCTCACCTCCCGGGGCCCGATCCTGTTCCGCCAGCGGCGGGTGGGCCGCGACGGCCGGCCCTTCGAGATGATCAAGTTCCGCACGATGACCCACGGGGACAACCCGATCTTCCCGGACGCCGACCGCATCACGTCGGTCGGTCGCGTCGCTGCGTCGCATCTCGCTCGACGAGCTGCCGAACCTCCTCAACGTGTGGCGGGGCGAGATGAGCATCGTGGGCCCACGTCCGACCCTCGCCTACCAGGTCGAGCGCTACACCGACCGCCAGCGCGGCCGGCTCCGGCGTGAACCCCGGGCTCACCGGCCTGGCCCAGATCCGGGGGCGCAACGCCCTGAGCTGGGCCGAGCGCATCGACCACGACCTCGAGTACGTGGCCCTCCAGTCACCGTGGCTCGACCTGCGGATCTGCCTGGCCACCGTGCGCGTCGCCGTGACCGGAGCAGGGGTCGAGGGCCATCCCGACGACGATCCGCTGTCCACCCCGCCCGACGACCGCGATCCTGCCTGAGCGGCGGACGACCCACCGGCGGGGTAGGGGCTTCCGGAGCCGGGCCGGAACCCGAACAGCAGAGCCGGCGCGCCCGTGGTAGAACGTGTTCCTGTTTTGCACACCTGGCCGTGGCCTTAGGGGGGTCTGATGGCGGAGCTCGAGGGGATGACAAGTCGTCGCGAGGGCGAAGGGTGTCGCCGTCCGCACCCGGCCCGGCGCGGTCGGTGGCCGTCCCGGTGCTGGTGGTGCTGGCGCTGGTGAGCGTGGCCTGCAGCCGCTCGAAGAACGACACGGCCACTGTGCTCGGCAACAGCACGACGAGCTCGTCGGGAACCTCCAGCGACGTGTTCGGCTCCATGAAGGACCCGGTCTGCGGCAAGGCCCCCGCCGGTGAGACGAACAAGGCCACCGGCCTGGGAGTGACGGCCAACCAGATCGAGGTCGGCACCATCTCCGACGTCGGCTTCAGCGGCGCGCCCGGGCTCAACCAGGAGCTGTGGGACGCCTCCGACGTGTTCACCAAGTGGTGCAACTCGCTCGGCGGCATCAACGGCCGCCTCCTCAAGATCGACAAGCTCGATGCCGCGATCTTCAACTACCGCCAAAAGATCGTGCAGGCCTGTGCGTCGGACTTCTCGCTGGTCGGCGGCGGCGGCGTGTTCGACTCCACGGGCCAGAAGACCCGCGGCTGAAGTGCCTGCTTCCCGACGTCCCCGCCTACCTCGTCACCTCTCGAGGCCCGTGGCGCGGATCTGACCGCCAGGTGACGCCCGGCCCGCTCAACTCGCTCAACTTCGGCGGCGCTCGCTACCTGGCTCAGAAGTATCCCGATTCGGTCGAACACGATCGGCTACCTCACGGGCAACGTGCCCACGACGATCACGAACAAGAACCAGTACGAGGAGGCGGGCCAAGGCCTTCGGCTTCAAGACCGTCTACGACGCCCAGTACAACGCGACCGGCGAGGCCACCTGGGTGCCGATACGCCCAGGCGATCAAGGACAAGGGCGTCAAGGGCCTCTACTTCATCGGCGAACCGCAGGACTTCGGTCAGCTGATCGCGGCACTGGCCCAGATCAACTACAAGCTCGACTGGATCGGGGCCGCGGCCAACCAGTACGACCCGAAGCTGCTCAAGTCGGCGGGCAACGCCCTCGGCTTCGAGAACGTCTACGTCGGCATCGGCACTGCGCCGTTCCAGGCCACCGACATCCCGGCGGTCAAGCAGTACGAGGACCTGTTCAACCAGTTCCTGCCCGAGCAGCACGCGCAAGCAGGCGGCGCTGGGGATGAACTCCTTCTCGTCGTGGTTGCTGTTCGCCCAAGCCGCGAAGGCGTGCGGGGCGGACCTCACCCGCAAGTGCATGTACGAGAACGCCACCAAGGTCACGAAGTGGGACGGCGGAGGTGTCCAGGCTCCGACGAACCCGTCCGACCCCAACGTGGCCGGTCCCTGCTTCGTGACGATGCACGCCACTACGGCGGGCTGGACGATCGTCAAGTGGGAACCGACGTCGGGCGTCTTCAACTGCTCGCCTCAGAACGTCGTCGCGCTGCACGGCAACTACGGGAAGGGCGTGACCTTGCAGAGCGTCGGCAAGAGCATGGCCGACCTCCCGTAGGGACGAGCTCGACGGCGTGGACAAGTTCCTCATCTTCACGATCGTCGGGCTGAGCACCGCCGCCATCTACGCGGTGATCGGCAGCGGTCTGGTCCTGACCTACACGACCACCGGCATCTTCAACTTCGCCCAGGGCGCGGAAGGGATGCTGGCCGCCTTCGCCTACTGGCAGATGGCCGTCGGCTGGGGGTGGCCCACCCCGATCGCGGTGGTCCTGGTGCTGCTCGTGCTGGCACCGGCGTTCGGGATCCTGCTCGAGCGGGTCATCTTCCGGGGGCTCGAAGGCACCAGCGAGGCGACGAAGCTGGTGGTGTCGATCTCCCTGCTCGTGGCCATGATCGGCTTCGCACAGTGGGTGTGGTCGCCCGACGAGGCCCGGGTGGTGCTGCCCTTCTTCTCGGGCGACAAGTTCGACCTCGGCGCCGACCACGATCACCTACCACCAGCTCATCACCATCCTCGTTGCCGTCGCGGTGGCCATCGGGCTGCGGATCCTGCTCTACCGAACCCGGCTCGGGGTGGCCATGCGGGGCGTGGTCGACGACCGTTCGCTGGCGCAGCTCAACGGCACCCGCACGTCCATGGTGGCGCGGTCCAGCTGGGCCATCGGGACGTCGCTGGCCGCTCTGGGGGGCGTCCTCATCGCGTCGTCGGCCGGCCTGAGCGCGACGGTGCTGTCGTTGCTCATCGTCAACGCCTACGGCGCCGCGGTGTTCGGGCGCCTGCGGTCGCTGCCCATGACCTTCCTGGGCGCCGTCGTGCTCGGCTGCCTCGACGGCTACCTGGCCGGCTACCTCCCGAGCAGCGGCAACATCGGCCCAGTACGTGGTCGGCCTGCGGTTGGCCTCGCCGGTGATCCTGTTGTTCGTGGTGCTCCTGGTGTTGCCCAACCGGCGGCTACGCAGCCACGTGCGCACGCGTGAGTTCTTCCCGGCGCCGTCGACCAAGGGCCTGCTGCTGTTCAGCGGGCTGACGCTCGCGTTCGGGCTGGTGCTGGCCACGACGCTGAGCGACGCGGACCTGCTGACCTACTCGCAGCATCTTCGCCCTGGGCATCGTCGCCCTGTCGCTGGTCCCGCTGGTCGGGTTCGCCGGCCAGATCTCGCTGTGCCAGCTCAGCTTCGCCGGTATCGGTGCCATCGTGATGGCGCACCTCGGCGGGGGCGGCAACCCGATCGGTCTGGTCGCCGCGGTCGTGATCTGCGGGCTGGTCGGCGCGCTCGTCGCGCTCCCCGCGCTGCGTCTCCAGGGCATCTACATGGCGCTGGCCACCGCCGCGTTCGCCGTGCTGCTCGACCGGTGGGTGTTCGTGCTGCCGAACTTCAGCATCGGGCCGATCCACATCAAGCTGTTCGAGCTCGGCACGCTCAACGTCGACCCGCTCCGGGCGCTCGGCTACAGGTTCTCGACCCCCGAGTCGCAGATGGTGCTGGTGGTCGTCGTCTTCGTCCTCCTCTCGCTGCTGGTGGTCGCGGTGCGGCGGAGCGCCTTCGGCCGTCGGCTGCTGGCCATACGCGACAGCGAGGCCGCGTGCGCGACCTTCGGGCTCAACCTCGTGGGCACGCGGCTCGCCGTGTTCATGCTCTCGGCAGCCATCGCCGGCCTCGGCGGCGCGATCTACGCCACGCAGCTGGCGTCGATCGGCCCGAACAACTTCGACTTCTTCACCGGGCTCCCGATCTTCATGCTCGTGGTGATCGGCGGCGCCGGCTTCGTCGGCGGGGCGCTGCTGGCCGGCGTCTCACTCGCCGGGCTCCTGCCCTTCCTGTCGTCGCTGTGGTCCTGGTTCGCCAACATCGAGACCATGCTGCCGGGCCTGGCCGGCATCGGGCTCGGTCGCCAACCCAGCGGCGCCGCCCCGCAGTTCAGCGCCGGCTTCGCCGCCGCTGCGCGACGACACGCCGGTCCTCGTCTCGATGCTGGGTGGCATGGCCGTCGGTCTGGATCCTGCGCCTCACCGGCGTCATCGCGAACTGGCCGATGATCGTGTTGTTCGGCGGCAGTCTTCGTCGTCGCGCTCGTCGTCGTGCAGGTGCGGGGCGGGCCGACCGTGTTCGCCGACGCCGCCCGCCAGGCGATGAGCGACACGACCATCGCGACCACACCGGCTCCGGCACCGGCGGGACGTGAGAAGCCCGTACCGCTCGAGTGGATCGGCATCACCGTGCCGTGGACCCCGGACCGGGTGGCCGAGCTCGACCGCCGGCTCGGGCTCGACGTCGATCCCCGGGCCCGAGCCGCTGGCTGCTGGCGCGCGCGAGGGGGCGACGATGGCGCGGTTTGAGGTCATCGGGGTGACCGTCCGCTACGGCGGCAACCTGGCCCTGGCCGACGTCTCGCTCGAGGCCGAGAGCGGTCAGGTCGTGGGTCTCATCGGCCCCAACGGCGCCGGCAAGACGACGCTGTTCAACGTGATCACGGGACTCCAGGCCTGCACCGAGGGTCGCGTCGTGCTCGACGGCGACGACCTCACCAAGCTGAGCCCGACCAAGCGGGCCCGCCGGGGCCTGGCGCGCACCTTCCAACGCCTGGAGCTGTTCACCATGCTGTCGGTGCGGGAGAACATCGCCGTCGCGGCCGACGTCCACCGCCGCTGGTCGAAGGCCCGCATCGACGTCGACCAGCAGGTCGACGCGATCATCCAGCGGGTGGGGCTGGGCGCGGTGGCCGACACGCGGGTCACCGCACTGCCGACCGGCCAGGGTCGGCTGGTCGAGCTCGGTCGTGCCCTGGCCTGCGAGCCGAAGGTGCTGCTGCTCGACGAGCCGGCGGCGGGCCAGGACGACACCGAGACCGAGCGCTTCAGCGGGCTGCTGCGGCGAGCTGGCGGACGAAGGTGTCGCGGTCCTGCTCGTCGAGCACGACATGAAGCTGGTCATGGACGTGTGCGACTCGATCCACGTGCTCAACTACGGCCAGATCCTGGCGGTCGGCACCCCGGAGGAGATCCGGGCCCACGAGGCGGTCCGCGAGGCCTACCTCGGCCAGGGGGCCGGCGCATGAGCACGTCCACCCACGAGTCCGCCTCGTCGGTCGCGTCCGGCGGGTCCGACGTCGTCCCCCTGCTCGAGCTGCGCGGCATCGAGGCCGCCTATGAGGGCATCGCGGTGCTCCACGGCATCGACCTTGCCGTGCCTCCGGGCACCGTCGTGGCGGTGCTCGGCCCGAACGGTGCGGGGAAGACGACGACGCTTCGGGTCGCGTCCGGTCTGCTGGAGCCGATCGCGGGCGATCTCCTCGTGGCCGGTCGCCGGGTCAACCGCGCCTCACCCGACGACCTGGCCCGCGGCCGGTCTGTGCCTCATACCCGAGGGCCGTGGCATCTTCCCGAACCTCACCGTGCGCGAGAACCTCTGGATGATGAGCTACGCGGGCACGTCGGTCTCGCGGATCGAGGAGGTCGCCTACGCCCGGTTCCCCCGGCTGGGCGAGCGCAGCCGCCAGACCGCCGGGACCCTCTCGGGTGGCGAGCAGCAGATGCTGGCACTGGCCCGCGGCCTCGCCACCGACCCGGCCCTGCTCATCCTCGACGAGCTGTCGATGGGTCTGGCGCCGCTCGTGGTCGAGGAGCTGTTCGGGCTGGTCGCCCAGGTGGCGGCGGAGGGCGTCGCCATCCTGGTGGTCGAGCAGTTCGCCAGCGTGGTGCTCGACGTGGCCGACCACGTGGCCCTCATGATCGGCGGTCGCATCGTTCGCTCAGGTCCGCCGGCGGAGGTGGCCGAGAGCCTGTCGGAGGCCTATCTCGGAGGATGACCGCGCCCGATCAGGCAGCGTGACCGACAGATTCGTTGAAGAATGGGTGCCGCCGCACCCGATGGAGCCCACGGGGAGACCCACGATGGAACAGCAGGACCGAGTCGACCAGTTCAAGAGCGAGATCGCGGACATGCGGCTCCGCGACCCCGTGTCGGGACGCGAGCGCGTCCTGCTCGTCATCGGCGTCCTGCTGATGGTGGCGGGACCGATCGTCGCCCTCATCGCCTACGCCCAGTCGAGCGGCACGGACAACCCGCTCCAGCAGGGCGACGACCACACGATCGCGCTCATCGGCGTGACGTTGGCCATCGTCGGTGCCGCCCTGTTCGTGCGCTACTCGATCGGCACGCTCCTGCGCTTCTGGCTGGCTCGGCTGTCCTACGAGCAGCAGGTCCAGACCGATCGTCTCGTGGCTGCCTTCGGCGCACCTGCCGCATCGGCCGCGTCGGCCGCATCGGCCGCATCGGGCACGCCGGCCGCGGGAGCCAAGTCGGCGCCGGCTCCCGGCGCGGCGCGTGGCACCGACGCCGACCTCGTCATAGTGCGGCGCCTCGCGATCGTCGGCGCGGGCGGTCACGGGCGCGAGGTCCTCGACGTGATCGAGGCGATCAACCGCGAATCGGCGACCTACGAGGTGGTCGGCTTCGTCGCCGACCACGCCGACGACGAGGTGCTGGCGCGGCGGGGCGCCGTGCGCCTGGGTTCGGTCGACGATCTGGTGTCCGGGCGGATCTCAGCGGTCGACGGCGACGTCGACCTCGTGCTCGCCATCGGTGACCCGACCACCCGCGAGGCGCTGGTTCGGCAGCTGGCTCCGGCCGCGCCGACCTGGCCGCCCGCGCTCGTGCACCCCCTCGCCTCGATCGGGTCGGATGTCGTGCTCGGTGACGGCACCGTCGTCGCCGCCGGCGCCCGCATCACGACCAACGTCCGTGTGGGGCAGCACGTCCAGGTCAACGTCAACGCGGTCATCTCCCACGACTGCACGGTCGCCGACCACGCCACGCTCAGTCCCGGCGTCCTCGTCAACGGCGCGGCGTCGATCGGGGCCGGCGCCCTCCTCGGAACCGGAGCGGTGGTGACGCCGGGCCACTCGGTCGGTGAGTGGGCCGTCGTCGGGGCGGGCGCGGTGGTGGTGGGCGACGTGCCCGCCGGGGTCACCGCCGTCGGCGTGCCCGCGCGGTGGCGGACCTGACCGCCGCCGTTTCGATCGCACGCCGGTAGACCTCCTCGATCTCGACTTCGGAGCGCTGCGCCGAGAATTGGCCGGCGGCTTCGGCCGCACCCCTCCCGAGCCGCGCCCGCTGCTCGGGATCGCCGGCCAGCTCGACGATGGCGTCGGCCAGGAGATCGGGTCGCCGGGCCTCGACCAGGCGACCCGACTCGCCGTCGTGCACCGCCTCGGCCAGGCCACCTACCTGGGTCGCCACCACGGGGACGCCGGCGGCGAAGGCCTCCATCACGGCCACCGGTAGACCCTCGTGGTGCGAGGCCAGCACGAACAGGTCGGCGGCGGCGGTGATGCGGGGGGCGTCGGGCCGGTACCCGAGGATCTGCAGCCGCGCCCCGAGCCCCATCGAGGCGTGGCGGGCGGCGAGCTCGTCGGCCAACGGACCCTGGCCGACCACCGCGAACCGGACCGGCGCGCCCTGGCGGTCGACCTGTCGGGCCGCCTCGAACAGATCGGGGTAGCCCTTCGGTGCCCGGAAGTTGGCGACCGTCACCGCCAGCAGCTCGTCCGGCCCGATGCCGAGCTCAGCCCGCACCGCGTCGCGTTCGCTCCGAAGCGTCCGCACCGCCTCGACGTCGATGCCGTGGACGATGACCCGGGTGCCCGTACGCCACTTCGGCGCCATCGACTCACGGACCTCCGCGGACACGGCGATCGCCGCGTCGTTGAGCCCGAACGTGGCCGCGTTGGCGGCGCGGGTCGCCCGACTGTGCGACGCCCAGACGTTGTGCTCGGTGTAGACGAACGCGGGCCGATCGCGCGGCGGCAGCGCCCGCACCACCACGCGGGCCTGGCTGGCCGGCGCGGGGGAGTGGGCGTGCACGATGTCGAACTCCCCCTTGACGAGGAGGGACCGCAGCCGGCCGACCCATCGCGGATCGAGCGCCTGGGGCGCGTCGAGCAGGTGGGTGCGCACACCGTGGGCCTCGAGCTCGTCGACCAGGTGCGTCTTCTCGGGGAGCAGGTAGGCCGCCTCGAACACCACGCGATCGGGATCGGCGACCGCGGCGTGTGTGACGAGCAGGCGTTCGGCGCCACCGGGTCCGAGTCCCTTGGTCAGCCAGAGGACGCGCAGTGCGCGGGTCGGCAACGGATCAGGCAGGTAGCTCGCCGGTCTCGACCGGCGCGCGCGTCGGATACTGGACGTCGGCATCGACCAGCTTGCGCAGCCGGGCGATGGTGGTCCGGTCGTCGAGCCCGGGTGTCAACATCGCATGGATCGTGTCGAGGCGCAGCGGCGGCACCAGCACCTGCGAGATCTGGGGATGGGACGGCCGGCGATCGAACTCGCCGCGTCCGAGCAGGGTCTCGTGGAGCTTCTCGCCCGGCCGCAGCCCGGTGTAGACGATCTCGATGGGGCGCGGCGCCTGCGCGGCCAACCGCCGCGCGACGTCGTCGATGCGGACGGGCTCACCCATGTCGAGCACGAGGGCCTCGCCGCCCTGGCCGACGGCGCCGGCCTGGATCACCAGCTGCACGGCCTCCTCGACGGTCATGAAGTAGCGGGTCACCTCGCGGTCGGTCACCGTGACAGGCCCGCCGGCGTCGATCTGGGAGTGGAAAGCTGTGAGCACGCTGCCCCGGCTGCCGAGCACGTTGCCGAAGCGGACGCTCAGGTACGTGCCGTCGCATTCGGTCGTGGCCGCGGCGATGAGGCGCTCGCAGATGCGTTTGGTGTACCCGAGGACGCTGATCGGGTCGGCGGCCTTGTCGGTCGAGATGTTCACGAACCGCTCGACGCCCACCGAGCGGGCTGCCGCGATGGCGTTGGCCGTACCCTCGACGTTGGTCTTCACCGCTTCGGACGGGTGCATCTCGAGTAGGGGCAGGTGCTTCGAGCGCGGCGGCGTGGAACACGACCTGGGGGCGATGCTCGGCGAACACGTGCGTCAGGCGATCGGGGTCGCGGAGATCGGCGACCACGAGCTGGCGGGTGTCGAGCATGGCCCGACCGTCGAGTCGCAGCTGCAGCGCGTGCAGCGCGGACTCGTCGCGGTCGACCATGACCAGCGCGTCGGGGGCGAAGCGGGAGATCTGGTGGCACAGCTCGCTGCCGATCGAGCCGCCGGCGCCGGTGACGAGGACCCGGCGGCCGCTCAGGTAGCTGGCGATGGCATCGACGTCGGTGTCGATCACGTGGCGACCGAGCAGGTCGGCGTCGTTGAGCGGGCGGATGTCGCCGAGACCGATCGGTCCGCCGAAGAGCTCGGTGATGGGGGGAAGCACCAGGATCTCGAGGTCGGCGGCGCTCCCGAGGTCGCACAGCTCGCGGAGCAGCTCGGAGCTGGCGCCGGGCATGGCCAGGATGAGCGTCGTCGCGTGGTACTCCGTCGCGGCCTGGACGAGGTCGTGACGCCCACCCACCACCCGCACGCCGCGCAGGCGCAGGTTCCGCTTGGCCGGATCGTCGTCGATCATGGCGACGGGCAGGTACGGGCTCTTGGGGTTGCGCAGCATGGCGGTGATGGTCTGGATGCCGCCCTCGCCGGCCCCGAAGACCAGGGCCCGGCTCACGCCGTCGCCGCTCGGGCGCATCTGGCGCTCAAGGGTGAGCCGCCACGCGTAGCGAGGGCCGCTCATCAGGATGAGGGCGATGATCCCCCCGGCGATGGTGACGCTGGCCGGCACGAGCAGCGGGTGGTTCAGCAGGTTGATCGCGGCGAGGGCGGCGGTGGTGATGGCCACCGACTCGACCAGATGCGAGACCTCGTCGAGGGTGCCGAACTGCCAGCGACCGAGATAGAGGCCGAGGCAGAGGCCGGCGACGGTCTGACAGCCCGCTGCGACCACGATGGCGGCCATGAGGCGGGGCACGTGGAAGGCGTTCCACCCGGCGGGGATGAAGCTGTCGAAGCGCAGCACCATGGCCACGTAGAGGCCGAGGGCCCAGGCCAGCAGGTCGAGCGCCAGCTGGATGGGCATGCGGTAGCGCTCAAGCACACGTCCGACCCGGGAGAACCACGACCGGCCCTTCGAGGCATCGGATCGCCACATGGTCTCGACGGCACTCCTCGGATGGGGGGTCGCAGGAGCGCCCGTGTGCCCCCGACCGTGAGCGATCCAGGGTACTGCACCGCCTTCCGGTGAGCCGGGATCTGGGGTGGTGAGCCCCGAAAGTGCGTGTCACGTCACCGCACCGATGCCAGGGCGGGAGGGGACGGGGTGCCTGCTGCCCGCACCCGCCCAGCACTACCATTCCGCGGCAGGCCGGTCGGCCCGCGGGTCCGCTCGGTGCCGTCCGGACGGAATCCATTCCGCACCGTTGACGGCGAGGACACCTCAGCTGGCACTCCAGGAGACGCCCGGGAACGCGTCGGGCGACGACGGCCCGTCGAAGGGGCCCGCCGACCGCGACGACGGCCTAGATCTCGGCCCGCTCGAGGCCGTCCTCGGCGACGACGCCCCCCGGCGCCGGCGGACCCGTCCGCCACGCGACGAGCCGGAAGGCGCCCTCGTCCGGCCTCGGCGCCCCCGGCGGACCACGACGCCCGAACGGCGCCTCGTGGTGGTCGTGGCGGTGCTCGCCGGCGTCCTCTGCGTCGCCGCGCCCGTGCAGCCCACCGGAGTGGGTCCGACCGACGTGCTGGTGCGGTTCGGCTTCGCGATGGTCACCACGCTGGCCGCCGCCCGGGCCCGCCGCGCCACGTGGATCATCATGGCCACCGGCGCGGTGCTGCTCTCACGCTCGGGACCCTGGTTCGTGTTCGCACTGGCGGCGATGGCCTTGGCGCTGGTCGCGGCCTTCCTGCCCCGCCGGCGTCGCCTGATCGGGGCCGTCATCGCCGCGCTCGCCCTCCCGGCGCTGCTGCGCGCCGACGAGTTCGGGTTCACCGGTGCGTCCGCACTGTGCGTCTGGATCGCGGTACTGCCGGTCCTCGTCTCCGGCTACCGGACCGCGTCGGGACGGTCGCGCGAACGCATGCACCGCATCGCGACGGCGGCGGCGCTCGTCGCGATGATCGGCATCGTGGTGTTCTCGATCGTCGTGTGGTGGGCGTCGCACTCCCTGTCGACCGGTTCGAAGTCGGCCGAGAGCGGGTTGTCCGCGCTCCGGGCGGGCCGCGGCTCCGAAGCGGCGCTCCAGCTCGACAGTGCCGCGGGGTCGCTCGGCACGGCCCACACACTGCTCGGCGGCTGGTGGACGTTCCCCGCACACCTCGTGCCGTTGGTCTCTCAGCAGCTCGAGGGGCTGGCGGTGGCGTCGGGCGAGGGCCACGAGATTGCCCAGGCCGGGGCCGTGTTCGCGGCGAAGGCCGACTACCACCAGCTCACCTTCGCCCACGGGCAGATCGACCTCGCCCGCGTGGAGGAGCTCGAAGCCCCCCTCGCCCGCATCAACGACGCGCTGTCGGGCGCGGATCGGCACATCTCCTCGGTGCGCTCGCCCTGGTTGGTGGGCCCGGTGCGCACGGCGCTCGACCGCTTCAGCACGCAGATCGACGAGACCGCGCCCCAGGCCCAGGTGGCCCAGCAGGCGATCCGCGTCGCGCCCGACATGCTCGGAGCGCAGGGCACGCGTCACTACTTCGTTGCGTTCACCACCGAATCCGAGTCGCGCGGGCTCAACGGGTTCATGGGCAACTGGGCGGAGCTCACTGCGACCGACGGCAAGCTCTCGCTGACCAGGACCGGACGCGTCGACGAGCTGAACCACGCCGGTGACCGCTTCACGCGCGTCGTGCAGCAGCCTCCCGAGTACGTCGCCCGCTACAGCCCGTTCCAGATCGGCCGGTACTTCCAGGACGTCACGATCTCACCCGACCTGCCCGACGTCGCCCAGGTCATCCGCGAGCTGTACTCGGGCGCGTCGCCGAACATGGGCCGTGACCACATCGACGGCGTGCTGGCCGTCGATCCGGCCGGGCTCGCCGCGCTGCTCAACTTCACCGGGCCGATCCAGGTGGCGGGAGCGCCCGAGCCGCTAACCCCCGGCAACGCCGAGCGGCTGCTGCTGAAGGACCAGTACACGCTCTACTCGCAGGAGTCCTCACGGGTCGACTTCCTGACGGCTGCATCGAAGCTGACGTTCCAGGCGCTCACCTCGGGCAACCTCCCCGGGCCCGACAAGCTGACCTCGGTGCTGGCACCGGTCGTGAAGAACCGTCACCTGATGTTCACCGCCTTCCGCCACGACGAGCAGGCCCTTTTCACTCGGCTGGGCGCGACGGGCGCGTTCCCGAGGGCGCAACCGGGCGAGGACTTCTTCGCGCTCATCGGGCAGAACCACGCGAACAACAAGACCGACATCTGGATGCAGCGCCACATCACCTACGAGGCGAGCTACGACCCGGCCACCGGCCACGTCGATGCCACGGCCACCGTCTCGCTGCACAACGGGGCGCCGTCCTCCGGTGAGCCCGACGGCGTGATCGGCAGCAACGGCCGGCGCCTGGCGCTCGGCACCAACCTCACCTACCTGTCGTTCTACTCACCGCTCGAGCTCAGCCACTGGACGCTGGAGGGCGTCAAGCCGCTGCCGTACTCGGGGGAGGACGCGCAGCTCGAGTTCGGCTACCACGTGTACTCGATGTACATCTCCATCCCTTCCGGAGCCACGGCCACGCTGCAGCTCCACCTGTCGGGGGCGCTGGCGTCCTCGGTGGTGTACCGGCTGCGCTGGGAGGTCCAGCCCATGGTCAACGACGATGCGGTGGATGTCACTCTCCGTCCGACCACGAAGTGGCTGGTCTCGTCGGCAAACGGGCTCTATCCCCTCAACAACGGGGCGGGGGCGTCGACAGAGCAACTGAGTGCTGTGAACACCACGGCGACGGTCAGGTTCGACCGCCGCTGACATCCACCGGGAGATGGGTCATCCGACCCACCTGTACGGGGGATGGTCGACATACCACGTCAAATGAGGCAAACTGAGCCGAACCCGCTTGTCCGAACGTGCGTCTGCCCCCCAAGGCGGAGGAGAACTGTGATCCGACGAATGCTCGTGCTTGGTGCCCTGTTGGTCACCACGATGGCCACCCTGGCCATCACGGCGACGACAGCGTCGGCCCAGTACGTACCCGGCACACCGGGCATCATCGTCGACCCCGGTTCGACCACTGTCGGTGGCTCGATCACGGTGCAGGGCACGGGCTGCCCGGCCAACGTCACCGTCACGATCAAGATCGGCACCGTGGTGGTGGGCACGGCCACGAGCAACAACGCCGGCAACTTCACCTTCCACGTCACGCTGCCGCCGAGCATCAAGCCCGGTCAGTACACCGTGCACGCGTTGTGCGGTGACCTCGACCTCACCGCCGTGCTGAGCGTGTCGGCCCTGCCGCCGACCACCACGATCTCCACGGGTGGCACTCTGCCCAAGACCGGTACCGATTCCGGCTTGTGGGTCAAGGTCGGGTTCAGCTTCGTCGCCGTCGGTGGGCTGCTCGTGCTGGCCACCCGCCGCCGTCGCCGCCTCATCTAGCCGGCCCCGGTCGGCTCGCCCGACGGCCACCTGGTACGAGATCCTCGGCGTCCCTCCCGACGCCGGCCACGACGACCTGAAGCGCGCGTACACCGCCGCCGCGATCGAGTGGCACCCCGACCACTGGCGCGACGCGACGCCCGACGAGCGTGAGCGGGCCGAGCACCACATCCGCGAGGTCAACGCGGCCTGGGAGGTGCTGGGAACCCCCGCCGCCCGGGCCACCTACGACGCCGAGCTGGCCGAGGCCCGTCGACCACGCCCGGTTCGGCCGGCCGGTCCGCCCGGCGCCCGGACGCCGTCGTTCGGCGATCGCCTGGTCGATCCCCGAAACGTCCAACGAACCGCCGCGCCCGGGGAGCGGCGAGGTTGGCGCTGGGCGCCGGTGATCGCGATCGCGGTGGTGTTCGTGGGGCTGCTGGTCGTCACCGCGTATGCGGCCCATCACCACAGCGACGGCCCGTCTGGCGGGGTCCAGTCCCACACCGAGCGCTACCCCGTGGGGAGTTGCGTCGCGGTCACGCCGGGTCCGGTCGCGTACACCGTCTCGTGCGACCAGCCCCACACCGGCCGGGTTGCGGCCACGACCGACTACCCGAGGCCCTGTCCTTCGGGCACGTCGGAGGTCGCGCTGGTCGAACAACAGCTGTCGTTGTGCTTGACCCCGTAGCCGCCGCGTCGGCGGAACGTCAGAGGACGGCGAGCGCGGGCAGCGCCCGCACGATGCTGGCGGCGAGGTCGACGTCGCCGCTGGCGCGGTAGTCGATCTCGGTCGCGGTGAGCCGGTCGCCGACGGCCCGGCAGAACTCGACCACGTCGAGCTCGACCTCGACCTCGGGCGCGGATCCCTCGGCGGTGTCGGCGAAGCCGAGGGCGATGTCGTAGCTGCCGCCGCCGGCGCCGGTGAGCACGATGCGGGCGCGGCGTCCCTCGCCGTCGGCGCCGCCCGCGCTCAACATGATCGGAATGGTCTCGACGGCCGCATGGCTCATGGTCTCGAGCGATCCAGGTGGGGGCGGGACGGGGTCGAATCCCAGAGCCGTCCGGATGTCGTCGGCATGCGTCCAGATCTCGAAGCCCCGCTGGGTAAGGGCGTGGCCGAGGGAGAGATCGAGGCCGAACCACTGGACGATGCAGGTGTCGACTCCCGCGCCGAGCGCGGCGAGGGCGTGCTGCACGAGTTGGTAGATGTCGGTGAGCTCGGCCAGCGTGTCGGCCGGGCGTAGTCCGCGGTGGCGGGCCACGGCGGCGTGGGCGCGGGGCTCGGGCTGGTCCTCGGTCTCGGGCGTCGGCGGTGTCGCCCCCAGCTCGCCGGCGAGGAGGGCCTCGGACGACGCGAGATGCGCGACCAGGTCCTGCACGGTCCAGCCGGGGAAGTAGGGGCCGACCGGTGTCGCCCACTGCGCGTCGTCGAGGCGCTGCAGCAGCGCGACGAGGCGGGTCGACTCGATCAGGTGCACCTCGGCCGGCGCGAAGGGGTGGTGCTCGGCGGGTCGTCGCGACCGGGCGGCGGCGAGCACACGTTCGCGCAGATCGGGTGGGGGGGACGCCTCGACCGCGAGGCCGAGCGGCTCGGCGGCGGCTCGCATCGTCGCCGCGTTGGCCGAGCACGTCTCGCACACGGCGAGGTGCTGCTCCACGGCCAGCGCCTCGTCGACGTCGACCGCGTCGAGGACGTAGGCGGCCAGCAGGGAGTCGGCGGTCTGGTGGTCGATGCTCATGCCCATTGCTCGCTCAGATCGGGGGTGACGAGCTCCGCCACGCGCGCCAGCGCCAGGCGCAGGCGGGACTTGGCGGTGCCCTCGGGGATGCCCAACGCCACCGCCACCTGGCGGTAGGTGTGGCCTTGGAAGTAGGCCAGCTCGACGGCTTCGCGCTGGGCCGGCGGCAGCGAGGCGACGGCGTTGCGCACCTCGACCGAGGCCACGCTGGCCAGCGCGTCGTCGTCGGCGCGCCGTTCGGCCACCGGCTCGGTGGCCGTCTTCTCCTCGCGTCGGCGTCGCGCCTCCTCTCGCCGGATCAGGTCGACGGCGCGGCGGTGGGTGAGGGTGCCGAGGTAGGCCCGCATCGAACCCCGGTCGGGGTCGAACCGCTCGGGCCGCTCCCACAGGCCGACGAACACGTCCTGGGCCACGTCCTCGGCCGCCGATCGATCGCCGATCACCCGCAGGGCCAGCCCGAACACGAAGGAGCCGAACTGGTCGTAGACCTCGGCGAGGGCGCTCTCGTCGCCCGCGCGCAGACGCTGGCCGAGCAGCCGCTCGGCCTGGGCGGCCAGCGCGGGTCTGTCGATCACCAGCGTCCCTCCCATGCCAACGCTTCGATGCTGCGGGCCCCGCCGGATCACCCGCTCGGGGCCCTCAGGGCTTTCGGGTGGGCTCAGGATAGGGGCGGGGACGAGGTCAGGCGAAGTCCTCGATCGCAGGCGGCATCGACGCTCTCGCCATGTCGCGCTCGCTCAACAGCCCCAGCACCATGGGGCCCGGCGCCTGCACCGTCGCGAAGCGGGAGCCCCAGAAGGCGTCGTAGGGCTCGCGTAGGCCGTCGGCGCCGTTGGCCAGCGCGAGGGCGTAGAGGCGGTCGACCTCGGTGCGGTCGTCGACCCGGACATTGACCACGACGCCGGAGAAGTCGGCGGGCAGGCCGCCCCAATGGCGGGCGAAGGCCGAGCTGTCGAGCTCGATCTCGAACCGGGCGTCGGCGGTGGGCACTCCCCGATGGTGCGAGTCCCATTCGGAGCCGTCCGTCGTGGGCGGCACGCCGAGTCGGGTCAGGAAGTCCGCGGCGGCGACGACGTCGGCGAGGACGAGGTTGATCTGGTCGATGCGCGGCGCGCTCACGCCTCGCCGTCCTGGGCCGCCAGCACCTCCGCCCGGGTGCGGCGCTCGTCGAACCACGGCAGTGCGTACATCGTGAGGACGTGGAAGGTGGCCCAGCTGGCGAGGTCGACGTCGTCGAGCGCGAGGTGGGCGTCGGCGACGTCGGGAGCCAGCCGCTCGAGGTCCCGGCTGAGCTGGCAGTCCGACGGGTTGACCCAGGCGGGCTCCTGAGCGCCATCCCCGACGAAGACGCCGACGCTGACCGTGAAGCGACGGGCCCCCGCGTTCGCCGATCGGCCCGCGACCTTGTCGAGCTGGAAGCTGAGCACCTGGACGACCCCTGCCCCGGTGGCGCGGTTGAACGCGTTGCGGCGCTTCTTGAAACCCGCCGTGCTCAGGGTCGGAGCGGCGGAGGTGACGACGGCTTTCAACGCCTCGGCGGCTTCGGAAGGCATCCGACCAGTATTGCTGACAGGCCCGGGACCAGCCGACTTCCCGGCTCGACGGCCGCCAACCCCCGGCTGGGGCGGGACGCAGGGGTGAGGGGCGGGAAGCGCAGCGGCTAGAGTGCCCGACGCATCGCGGGCGATTAGCTCAGCTGGTTAGAGCGCTGCCTTCACACGGCAGAGGTCGATGGTTCGAGTCCATTATCGCCCACCACAACGACGCTGGTAGCAGGCTCCGCGGCAGCCTCCTGCCGCACACCGACTCGTCCGGTCCAACCCAGGGCCAACCCATCGGTCGGTCTGTCGCTTGCAGCGCACCGTTGCAGGTTGGCCGTGGAGTCAGGTGAAGGCAGCGGGAATAATCCTGGACCGCGTCCTTGGTAAGCCACAGGAGCGTGTCGATGCGACCAGCTGACGAGAACGACCGTCCTCGACTGGTGTCAGGTGGTGACGTCGCGCGGTTCGAGGATGATCACGGGCGTCTCAGTAGACCGCCCGCTCGCATACCCGTCGAGCCGTGGATCGGCCGCGACCCAGTGCTGCCACAGCCGATCACGCTCCTGTCCCGCGGCCCGGCGCGCGCGCACCGGGCGCGGAAGCTGGTCGGTCAGTCGAACAGTGGCGTCTGGGTGTGCCTCCAGGTTGAGCCACCACGAGGGATGACCGTCGTCCCAGCCGTTCATCGCGATCGAGATGAGGTCTTGGCCATCTTCGAGGTAGCCAATGATCACGCTGCGCTCTTCCCCGGACTTCCGTCCGATGGTCGTGAGACGTAGCGAACCCCAGCCACGCTTGTTCGACGTGGTCCACAAGAAGCGACCGCCACCGAGTCGGTAGAGCGCTCGATGAACGCGCCAGCCGAGGTGCACGAACCACGGCGGAGGATGCTTCGGAGTTCGAAGTGCCGCGCTGCTCACTGCTGATTCCTCCCGGGACGGGCAGTCCCCCCAACATAGGCCGTGCCCGCGCGGTGTGGAATCGTTGCCCGTTCAAACGCTACCGAAGCAGCGCAGTTCCCGACCCTCACAGTGAAAGCAAAGAGACTGCCAAAGATGTCCCCTTGTCAAGACCTTGCAAGGCGATTGTCAGGCGGTCACCCTCTCGCTGTCGGCACGGTGCCGACACGAGAGGAGCGAGTCGCATGAGCCATCTAAAGAAGATGGGTCTGCTTCGAGTCCATTGTCGCCCACCGAACAAGTCTCTTAGCGGGGACCGCCGGTTTCTTCGGCCGCCGTCCCCGGCGATCGCCGGTCGATCTCGTCGATGAACCGGAGCACTCGGTTCGTGAAGACCGTCGGTCGCTCGACGGGCAACATGTGGCCGGCGTCGGGGACGATCTCGGTCGCGACGCCGGCGACTAGGACGTGAGCTCGCGCGACGGCGCGGTCGACGTTGTTCACCGGGCTCTTCTGCCCGAACAGGATCAGGGTCGGGGTGTGGATCGCTCGAAGGTCGTCATCGCTCAGTCGTTTCGGGAACGGCTGCTTGCCCACGTAGGTCCGGAGCCCCGCCACGGAGAGATCGAGCAGTGGTTGCTCGACTGGAGTGCCGTTGTTGAGCCGGCGGAGGAGTCGATGAATGGCCCGCTCGGACTTGGCCATGGCGAGCACGCTGTCCGGCACGATCTTGAGCATGAAGGTCGCCGAGGGCCTTCCGATGGCGCCGATGGGGTCGACCGCGATGAGGCTGACCAGGCGACCGGACGATCGGCTCGCTTGGTTGAGGGCCAGCCACCCTCCGTACGAGAGCCCGATCAGGTGGACGGCGTCGAGACCGAGCGCGGCGAACACATCGTCGAGCCATCGGCTCATCTCGTCACCGGTACGGACGGGGGCGGTCTGCGTGCTGTGTCCCGCGTCGCCGATCGCGTCGACGGCGAAGACCCGATGTGCTTCGCTGAGGGCGCCGATGCTGGCGAACCAGGACGGTGACGACACGGCGACGCCGTGCAGCAAGACGATCGGCGTACCGGCTTCTGGGCCGCACGACAGGACATGGGTCGCGCCATATCGGGTCTCGACGTCCAGGGGGGTGGGCGGGCTCGGCCAGAACGCCAAGACGTTGTCGTATGCAGCCATGAACCGGTCGCGCGCTTCGTCGCTGCGGAAGTGACCGATCTTGCCCTTGCCTGACTCCTTGGATCCCATCACAAGGCCTCGGACGGTCGGCTGCTCAGCGGACTGCTACGAACGCTTTCACATGGCGGTGATGTCCTTCACGAGGAGCATGAGGGTCAGGCCGTCGACGGGGGACGGCTCGAAGCCGTACCGCGCGTAGAAGCCGACGACCTCCTCGGTCTTGGCGTGGACCAGGAGGATACGGACACCGGTGATCTGAGCTACCTCGAGGGACTTGAGGATGAAGTGCTTAAGCAATGCCGGGCCCAGACCATGGCCCTGCCACTTGTCGTCGACGGCCAATCGGCCCAGGAGAAGGGCAGGGATAGGGTCGGGTTGGTTGCGCGCGGCTCGTTTGGTTGCTTGCACGCGCAGCACGACGGCGGTGCTCGACGCGTAGAACGCGACAACCCGGTCCTCTGTCGTGACGACCCAGGTTCGGCTGGAGCCCTCGACCTGGTTGTGACGGGCTCTGCCGACGAGCCACGCGGTTGAGGCCGTCGTCGCCGCAGTCGAAACCATCGAGCACATGGTGCTGTCCGAGAAGCTCGGGTCCGACGAAGTCGCTCAATCGGCGGGATCGAGCACGGATGGGTTCGTCGAGCAGCTTGGCCAGCTCGGGCTTGAACGCCGGTGGGCGATCGAGGAGCTGCTGAAGCTCAACCCACGCGGCGTCGTCAAGGGCGAACACCCGTCGATCGGCAAGATCCTCATGCGCGGCCTCGACGGCGTGGCGCACGACGTAGTCGTTGAGCGATTCGCCGGTGGCCTCGAGGACGCGCCGCACCGCGGCGTCCTGCGCAGGGGTGACCCGGAGGGTCCAGCGACCGGACTTCGTCTCCACATCGCACACTGTACGTCAATCTGCTGTACATGGCAACGGGTTCGCGGCGACACATGTCAGCCGGGAGCACCCCGGATCGCTACCCCGGAGGTGCCGGGCGCGACCGTGCGTCGTTCGCCTCGAGGGCGGCGACGGCTTCGGGGTCGAAGCCCTTGACCACGAGCCAGACACCGAGCGAGAACTCGAAAATGGCGACCAGGAGGGCCGAGAGTCCGGCCAGCGAACTGTGCTGGTGCACCAGGCCGAGCATGACGGCGAGGTAGCCGGCGAAGAGCACGAGTGCGCCGATGATGCCGAGGCGCGACAGGGCTCGGGGCACGAGACGAGATTGGTAGAGCAGCCAGCCGAGCAGTAGGTCGTTCACCCCGGGCATGAAGCTCTGGCCCAGCAGGAAGATGCGGTCGTACAGCGCGACGAGGACGCGGCTGCTGGCGAGCACATCCGAGCCCGCATGATCTCGCCGCAGGGAAACGATCGTCAGCAGGAACGCGACGCCCACGAAGATGGTCGCGGCCTCAAGCACCCGGGAGGCGACGAGGCCCAATGCGAGTCCTTCGTTCTGCTTCTTCAGCATCGGGAACAGCACCACGGCCGTTCCGATCCCGGCCAACGCAACGACGATCTCGAGGAGTCCGCCGATCATGGCGGCGGTGTCGGGTCCGGGCCCGGTGACGTAGTGCGTCCCCTTGACCGACCTGTAGAGCAAGACCGTCGGGATGGACACGAAGGTGAGCAGGTAGAGCCAACCCGCAGTACGTGAGATCGTGCGGTGCGACCACTGCGTGGCGGCCATCAGCTCGTTGCCGATGGCATGGCGGCGGGCTCAGGTTGGCCGTCGGGTTCGACGGGGTCTGGCCGGCGTTCTGACCACAGGGCGTACCCCAGCCACGCCAACGCAACCCCGACCGGTACGGCGATCTTCGGTTGCGACGCATTCGGGAGCAGCGCGGCGATCGGTGCCAACAGGGTGCCGACGGCCAGGAGCACGCCCGCCCCGCGGGGCAGGATGGCGAGTCGGTAGATGGTGATGCCGAACAGCAGACCACCGAGCATGTACAGCGGAGCCGTCAGGGTCCAGATGGTGGGAAGTGCGCCGAGGTCGAACTTGGTGGCGGGTCCGACGAGCATGCCGAACCATGCGGCGACGAACGCGGGCTGGCTGGTGGTCAATCGGGGAAGGATGAAGGCCTCGACGAGGCTGAATCCCATGATCAGGACGAGCCAGAGGCTGAGGAGGACGTAGCCGGCGAGACCGAGCCAGCCCGCTCGCTTCGCCTGTCGGGCATAGATCCCGGTGATGCCGAGCAGGCTGAAGAAGCACATGGCGCAGGCGACCACATGGACGATGGCCCAGCGGGTCGTGCTGACCGACGCGGCCACGTTGGGCGGATGAAACAGGCCGACGAACACGTAGCACGTCCCGCCCACCAGGGCTGACAGGCCAGCCAATCGAATGAGGTTCGTGGTGGTCGGCTTCATGTCGGTCCTGTCCTGTGACGGTGTGGGCGTGCTGGTACAGACGGGCACGGCGCGGCTGAGGCGCTCGATCGGGCGCTGCTGTGTCCGTCAGCCGGTCGCTGCGGCGGCGCGATTCCCGGAAGCGGACGAGTCACCGAGGCAAGGTGGTGCGACCGAGGTGGCGCACGCCCGGCGGGCAGGGCCTGTCCCAGAGGCCGTGACCGTTGCGGAAGACTCACCGTAGTACCGATCCGCGTTCGACGATCGGCCCACTGGATCGAGCGCTCCGCCCAACTCCTGGAAGAAGATCGAGTCTGCCGGGCTCACCAGCAGACCACGGGGAGGAGCGCCGAACGGCAGTGAATATGGGCGTGTCGGTGGACGGCTTGCCCGGGCCGCGCAGCCCTGTTCGGGTCGTTGTGCTCTGGCGCGAAGGACTGCATCGTTAAATCCTGTGAGGACCCGGACACCATCGTTGGGAAGGACCGCCATGGAGGGCAGCGAAGCGGTCCGAATCGGATACCGCGGACCAGGAGATCTGGCGGCGCTCCTGGTGGGACTGATCGAGGACGACGACGGTCGAGTGCGCTGGACCGTTCCCCCAGGTCCTGACAACGACCTCGCGGTCGGCTTCGCATCCGGACTCGAGGTTGAGGATGTGGTCGGAGCGGCACGGCTTTTCGTGAACCGCCATCCGCAGACGCGAGTCAAAATCAACGGGGAACCGATAGGGCGCTGAGCCATCGGCAAACATCTCGACCGTCGTGCGCGTAGTCTCCGCATCGATTCGTTGACTCCCGGAGGGCACGACCCGAGCATCGAATCCTGAGGCAGCGCCCTGCGCCATCACCCTCCCGGGCTCGGTCTAGGGGCGACGGGCTAGGACGGCTTGGGCGGTCGCGAGACGGGCGATCGGCACCCGGAACGGCGAGCAGGAGACGTAGTCGAGGCCGATGTCGGTGAAGAAGGCGATCGACTCGGGATCGCCCCCGTGCTCGCCGCACACGCCGGCGATCAGGTCGGGATTGGAGGAGCGGCCGCGCTCCAGGCAGGTCTGGACCAACTCGCCGACGCCACGGTGGTCAATGGTCTCGAACGGGTTGCGGGGCAGGAGCCCCTCCTCGAGGTAGCGGGCCATCAGGCGTCCCTCGATGTCGTCGCGGCTGAAACCGAAGACCATCTGGGTCAGGTCGTTGGTGCCGAACGAGAAGAAGTCGGCCACCTCGGCGATGTCGTCGCCCCGTACGGCGGCGCGAGGCGTTTCGATCATGGTGCCGATCTTCACGTCGAGCTGCTGACCCATGCGGGCGAGTGTCTCGTCGACCTCTTCGCGGACCCATCGCCCCACCAGGGCCAGCTCGGCGCGGGTGACGATGAGGGGGATCATGATCTCGATGTGGGGGTGACCGCGCCGCTGGATGCGCTGGCAGGCGGCCTCGACGAGTGCTCGCACCTGCATCTTGTAGAGGTTGGCCTTGACGATGCCGAGCCGGACGCCACGGGTGCCGAGCATCGGGTTCTGTTCCTGCCACGTGCGGGCCGCGGTGAACAGCTTGCGGTCGTCCTCGTCGAGCTCGCCGCGAGCGTCGCGGGCGATGAGGTCCTCGATGTCGGGCAGGAACTCGTGCAACGGGGGGTCGAGCAGGCGGACCGTCACCGGCAGCCCGTCCATGGCCTCGAGGATCTCCTCGAAGTCGGCTCGCTGTAGTTCGAGCAGGTCGCTGAGCGCCGCCTCCTCCTCGTCGGGTGTGTCGGCCAGGATCATGCGCTGGGCCAGAGGCAGCTTGTCGCCCAGGAACATGTGCTCGGTGCGGCACAGCCCGATCCCCTCGGCGCCGTACTCGCGGGCCCTGGCCGCGTCCGGGCCGTTGTCGGCGTTGGCCCGCACTCCGATGACACCCCGCCGGATGTCGTCGGCCCACCCCAGGATGGTGGCGAACTCCGGTGGTGGCACGGCCGGGGCCAGCTCGAGCTGGCCGAGCATCACCTCGCCGGAGGTTCCGTCGACCGAGAGCCAGTCGCCCTCGCGCACGGTGGTGCCGTTGGCGGTGAAGTGGTGCCGATCGACGGTGATGGCTCCGGCCCCCACCACCGCCGGGATGCCCCAGCCCCGGGCCACCACCGCGGCGTGGCTGACCAGCCCGCCGTGGCTGGTCAGCACGGCCTCGGCGGCCTGCATGCCGGCCACGTCGTCGGGTGAGGTCTCGGTACGCACCAGGACCGCCCGCTCACCCCGGGCCACGGCCGCCACCACGTCCTGGGCGTCGAAGTAGGCCCGACCGATGCCGGCCCCGGGGGAGGCGGCCAGTCCACGGGCCACGATCCCGCGGTGCTCGCCCTTGAGCTGGGGGTGCAGCAGCTGTTCGAGGTGCTCGGGGGTGACCCGGGCGACGGCCTCGGCATGGGTCAGGCCGATCTCCGCTTCGGTGGTCATCTCGACGGCCATGCGCAGCGCGGCGCGCCCGGCGCGCTTGCCGGTGCGGGTCTGGAGCATCCAGAGCTTGCCCTGCTCGATGGTGAACTCGGTGTCGAGCATGTCGCGGTAGTGACGCTCGAGTCGTTGGAAGATGGCCAGGAGCTCGGGGTGGATGGCGGGGAACCGGGTGGCCAGGGCCGACAGCGGCTCGGTGTGGCGGATGCCGGCCACCACGTCCTCACCCTGGGCGTCGAGCAGGAAGTCGCCGTAGGGCGTCCGTTCGCCGGTGGTCGGGTTGCGGGTGAAGCCCACTCCGGTGCCCGAGTCGTCGTCGCGGTTGCCGAACACCATGGCCTGCACGCTCACCGCCGTGCCCAGGTCATGGGGGATGTGCTCGCGGGTTCGGTAGGCCACGGCCCGGGCCCCGTCCCACGAGTGGAACACGGCCTCGACCGCCATGCGCAGCTGACGGGTCGGGTCCTGGGGGAATGGCTCCCCCGTCTCGGCCAGCACCACCTGCTGGTAGCGCGGCACCAGGTAGCGCAGCAGCTCGGTGGGGATCTCGGCGTCGACGGTCACCCCGGCCAGGCGCTTGGCGTCCTCGAGCAGGCGGTCGAACAGGGCGCCGTCGACGTCGAGGACGATACGGCCGAACATGGCCACGAACCGGCGGTACGAGTCGAGGGCGAAGCGCTCGTTGCCGGTCTGTGCGGCCAGTCCCCGGACCGACTCATCGTTGAGCCCAAGGTTCAGGACGGTGTCCATCATGCCCGGCATCGAGAACTTGGCCCCCGACCGGACGCTGACCAGGAGCGGATCATCCGGATCGCCCAGGTGGCGGCCCATCGCCCGCTCGATGCGGCTCACGTGCTCGGCGATCTCGTCGTCGAGTGACGCGGGCCACCCGCCGGTGCGCAGATGCTGGCGGCAGGCCTCGGTGGTGATGGTGAAGCCCGGCGGCACCGGCAGGTGGAGCACCGAGGTCATTTCGGCCAGATTCGCCCCCTTCCCGCCGAGGAGATCCTTGAGGTCCATCGGCGGTGTCTGGTGGGGATGGTCGAAGGCATAGATCAGGGGCATCTCAATGGCGTTCCTGGCTCGGGGATCGGCGCTCTCTATCTACTATTGCGCCCGGTCAGGCCACCGCGGCAGGGCCAGACGTCATACCCCGCCCGGCGGCGGGCCAATCATCCCAAGGCCACCAGCTCACGCAACCGTGAACTCGCCACCGGGGCTTGGAACTAGCTTCTCCCGAGCTTGGAGATCATGTACGGGGCACACGTGCACACAGTTCGGCTGAGCGTCTGGCCCACGACCGAGGGTGAATGCCCTGGGTCGGGTCTGGGTCTGTCCCGATGTGAGCCTCGGTCAGGACGACGCCTGGTCGGGGTGGCCGCCGCGGATGGCGTGGCCGATGGCATGGAACGGCAGTACGAGGAAGAGGGCGATGCCGAAGTAGAAGGCGATCGCGACGACGGGCAGGAGCAAGCCGACCACGATCCCGAGCCCATAGGCGACGACCGCGACGCGGAACTTCCTCCGAGCTTCCTGCATGTCCGCGTCGCCCAGCCCCGGCGCCACCAGATGCTCGCGTCGGGTGTACGCGTCCATGGCGAAGAACGCCAACCGGATGGCCAGCAGGGTGAGCCCGTAGACGGTCACCGCGACCCGCTCCGCATCGCTGCCCTCGCTCAGCGAGTCGGCCACCATGCGGGTCGGGAAGGGAAGGAACCCGATCAGCAGCAGGAACAGCAGGTTCAATCGCAGCAGAACTGGATCGGCCCGCTCGAGGCGTTCGGTGAGGGCGTGATGGCCGATCCACGCCGCGCCGATGGTCACGAAGCTGACGACATAGGCCAGATAGGACGGCCAACCCCGCAGGAACTGCTCCAACGGCGAACCCGGAGGTCGGACCGCCACCTCCAGCACGAGCAGGGTGATGGCGATCGCGATCACACCGTCGCTGAACGCCTCCATCCGCGACGTGCCCAGACGGTCCTGGCGTCCCGAGTCCTGCGCTTCCTCAGCCACAACCATCTCCTCGCCTGCCGAGAGCGGCGCTCGCGACCTGGACACTCGACGCTAGGTCGCCCTGCAGGCGGGCGTCAGTTCGATGCGACCGCGGGATCCGGCTTCTTTCGGGAGGCCGGTCGGTCGTGGGGCAGCTCACGGGTGAACGCGAGGGAGATGAGGGCCAGAAGAGCTGCGCCCAGGAGTCCGGCTTTGAGCGAGCGGAGCTGCGCCTGCTCGTAGTCGTCGACCAGGGCTGTGGTCGTGGCCTGGTCGATACCGGCATGCTTCGCGGCGCTCGCGACCTGGTCGGACGAGACGAAGTTGGTGTTGGAGCCTGCGGCGGTACCGACCTGGGTCGAGACCTGCGCGCTGATGCGCGGGTCGTGTTCGATGGTGGAGATGAAGGTGTTGGTCAGTCCGGCCAGCACGATCGCGCCGATGAACGCCACCCCGAGCGCGGAGCCGAGCTGCTGGCCGGTGAACTGCAGCCCGCCGGCTTCGCTGCGCCCCGACTCCTCGACCGAGGACTGGATCACGTTGCCGAGCTGCGAGATCATCAGGCCCATCCCGACGCCGAGCACAGCCATGCCGAAGGCGAACCCGAAGTCGGAGAGCGTCGGCTGGATCGTCGCCAGCAGGGTCAGCACACCGGCGATGGTCACGACCAGCCCGGCGCGGACGATCGTGCGCACGGCGAAGCGGTTCGACAGTCGGGCGCCGACCGCTGCAGTCAGGAACATGGTGATCGAGATGGGCAGCATCTTGATGCCGGTCTCGAGGGCATTGAGCCCCAGCACCAGCTGGAGGTAGAGCGGGACGACGAAGAACGTGCCCATCAGGATCAGGTTCTGGCTGAACAGCCCGATGACGCCTGACCGTACGGGAGGGACCCGGGCCAGCGAGAGGTGGATGAGCGGGTCGCGTTTGATCGCCTCGCGGTGGCGCTGCCAGGTCACGAACCCCCAGAGCAGGACACACCCGGCGGCGATGACGAAGAGCGTGAGCGAGAAGCCGAAGATCGTGATCGGCGAGTTCTTGGGCCTGAGCCATCCCCAGGTGCTCGACTCGAGCACGCCGTAGACGAACAGCCCGAGACCGGTGGCCGAGAGCACCGAGCCGACGCCGTCGAGCTTCGGTGTGGGGGTCGGACCGGGGGCATCGGCCACCTTGCGGGTCATGAACAGGATGAACCCGGCGATGAAGACCTCGCCGACGAACACGACCCGCCAGGTGAGCTCGGTCGTCGCCCACCCACCGACGATGGGACCGACGGCGATCCCCGCGCCAGCGACACCACCGATGACCGCGTACGCCGCCTTGCGCCGGGGACCCTCGAAGTTGCCCGCGATCAACGCGGCCAGCGCGGGGAAGACCAACGCGGCACCGATGCCTTCGAGCACCGACCATCCAAGAGCCAGGACGGCCACCGTCTGCGATGCCGCGGTCAGGGCCGAACCGCAGGCGTAGATGATCAGGCCGATGACGAACGCCCGTCGGCGGCCGATCATGTCGCCGATCTTGGCTCCGGTCAGGATGAGCATTGCCATGACCAGGCAGTAGAGGGTGATGACCGCCTGGATGGTCGTCACGGTGGTGTGGAAGTCCTTGACCAATTGGCTGATCGAGACGTTCATCACCGACTGGTCCAACACCATCAGGAACTGCGCGGTGGCCAACGCCACCAGCGCCGAACCACGCTTCATGGCTCGGTGGCTGTTGACATCTGTCCGCTGGCGATGGCCTGGGTCAGGGCTTGGTGGTCGAGGTCGTTCTGGTCGGCATAGAGGCTGGCGAAGCGGGTGATGGCTTGATCGAAGGTCACCGAGGACCCGAGGTAGGAGGCGATGGCGACTCGGTCACCGGATCGGGCGTGAGCGCGGGCGAGGGTCCAACCGCACATCTGGCCGTAGACGTTGAGCAGCGCGGGTGACATGGTCTCCACGTTGGCCGAGGCCTTCCAGTCCCAGAGCTGGCGGACGTAGTGTTCATGCGGTTTGCCGTCGAAGCCGGTTACGTGGGCCCACCCCAGGAAGATGTCGCTGGCCGCCTGGACCAGCTTTTGACCCTCGACCACCCGCTGGCCGTGGTTGGCATAGCCGCTCTTGCCTACGTAGGGCTCGAGTACGGAGGCCTCCGCTTCCTTGACCTGGAGGAACAGCGGGTCGTTGTTGTCGAGTCCGACCATGAGCATGACCCAGCAGCGGGTTCCGACGCTGCCGACCCCGACCACCTTGCGGGCGATCTGGACGAGGCGGTAGCTCTCCAGAAGGTGACGGCGGTCGTCCGGCAGGGTGTGGCGGTACTTCCGCAGGTACTCGTGGATGGACTCCTCGAAGGCGCGGCGCTGCGACTCGGGGTAGAGCTCCTCGATCGGGACGAGCAGCGGCGGGTCGCTGATGAACCGTGGCTCGCCGTCCACGATCGTGGTCAGCTTCGCCTCGGCCTGGAGCCGGTCCTTCGACTCGGCCTTGTCGACCGTGCGCTGAAAGCTCTTGAGCGCGTCGGTGCCAAGGGCCCTGCCCCTGGCCATGATCTCGTCGACGCCGAGGTGGGCGTACCAGACGTCGAGGTTGGCCATCTTGGCGAAGTCACGCATCGCCTGGCGGTAGGAGGTCACCGAATCGGTCACGATCTTGGTGCGCGTCTTGGCCGGTCGAACGCACGGCTGCGGGCGGCGATCTCGATGCTGGCCGCCAGCCGCTTGACGTCCCACTCGAATGGGCCGGGAAGGGTCTCGTCGAAGTCGTTGAGGTCGAACACCAAGCTGCGCTCGGGGGAGGCGAACCCGCCGAAGTTGACCAGGTGGGCGTCGCCACAGAGCTGTACTCGCAGCGATGTGTGGGGGACGGCCGCGAGGTCGGCCGCCAGCACTTTGGCCGCACCGCGGTAGAACGCGAACGGGGATGCCGCCATACGAGCGTGGCGGATGGGTACCAACTCGGGCACCCGGGTTATCTCCTGGGCCGCCAGCATCTCGAGCGGGTCGGGCCGGTCCGGCGCCGGCGCCCACTCGCCGTGGATGGCCCTGGGCACCTCGGTCCGGGCGGCTTTGCCCGCCGCGGCTCGCGCGGCGATCGTGAGGTGGTCGACCTTGGCGGCGCCCGCCGGATCAGCGCCGGTCACGTCGGCGCTCACGTCGTCGCATACCGCAAACCGAGACGGGTGAGAGTGGGTTCCCGAAGGGATCGATGAAGAGGGTGACCGGCCCCGCCTGCGCTGGCACCGTGCCCTCGAGGAGGTCGATGGAATACGAGAGCTGGCCGTCGGAGAGCTTGGGCTCCTTGATCACGACGACCGCGTCGTCGGGCACGTCGTCGCCGGGCTCGAGGAAGGCGAGAACCGCGTTCGGTGGATCAGCCTCGAAGCTGTTGTCGCCTTCGCCCCACAGGTCCACGAAGTCAGCGGTGGTCATGTGTCCGACGACACGCTGCGGTCGATCGGCGAAGTAGAGCGTCGAGGCCGTGACTCCATCCAGGGTCAGCTGTCCACCAGCGCTGGTGATGCCCCGGGCCGTTTGGACGAACATGGATTCTTCGGCTGCGAGCTGGTCGATCTCGGTCTGGTCCATCACCTGGTCCTTCGCTTCCTGGTCGGCGGAGCTGGTCAGCTGACGCCCTCGTCTATGGCGGTCTGGATCGCCTTGTCGAGGTCCTTCGTGCTGACGTCGAGCTCCTTGGCGAGGTGCTTCTCGGACTTCAGGGCGGCCTTGTCGATGGCCTGCTCGATGGTGCTTTCGCCCACGACGACCAGGGCGGCTTCACCGTCGTCGATCAGGTCACCGAGCTCCTTGACGTCGGCGCGGGACATCCCCTTCCACAGGTGGCCGCTCACACCTCCGATGGCGGCGCCGACCCCGGCGCCGACGAGGATCGACGGGGGGAACAAGATGGCGAGCACGCCGCCGATCGCCGCGCCACCCCACGCCCCGTGGCGGGTCGCGGTCTCGTCCTTGTTGACGTGGACCTTGCCCTTGTCGTCCTTCGTGACGACCGCGGCGTCGTAGGTCCCGACCGCACCGGCGAGGTGCAGATCCTTGACCACGTCGTAGTCCGCTCGCGCCGACGTCTCGTCCGGGTAGGTACCGATGTAGAGGAACACTGCGTCAGCCTGGGCCATGTCTCTTCTCTCTTCCTCGGAACGGCCGACAGCTCCTGCCGGCCTTGGCGACCGAACGCCCCCGCAATCTCACGCTGGGCGCTCGGTCCTCAACTCGTCTGCCAGTGATGGTGCGCCGTGTTCACGCTTGGCGTCGTCACCCGGCGCGGGTGATTCGGCGGGCCGAACC
This sequence comes from uncultured Microthrixaceae bacterium, assembly GCA_963776435.1. Classification (GTDB taxonomy): domain Bacteria; phylum Actinomycetota; class Acidimicrobiia; order Acidimicrobiales; family Acidimicrobilacustridaceae; genus UBA4742. Next base: position 347,472 of record CAVZMK010000010.1, on the reverse strand, counting down.
CGCCTGGCAGGGGACCTAGGACCCTGTCGACATCGTGATGCGTGTGCAAGATTCAGCAAATGGGTCCCTTACTGACTGAGGGGGCGACGGTCCTTGGCGCGCCCCGTGTGCCGGCATCGACGGTGGGCCGCCCGCGCCTCGGTCGCGTCCTCGATCGCATCCCCCCGGGCGGGATCGGTGTGGTGGTGGCACCAGCGGGGTCGGGGAAGTCCGTCCTCCTCGGGCAATGGATGCGGGGCTCGGCCGCCCGTGCATGCCACGTGCAGATCACCCCGGCGCAGGACGATCCCGTCGTGTTCGCCCGGGCCCTGATCTCGGCCATCGCCTCGGTCGCCCCCGATTTCGATCCCCGGGTGGCCGATTCGGTGGCGGCTGCAGGGTCGGAGGTCGGGAGGGTGTTCGTAAGCAGGCTGCTCGTGGGCATCGAGGAGCTCGACGGCGAGCTGGTGATCGTGCTCGACGACGTGCATCGGCTGGCCAACCGGGCGATCTGGGCGGATCTGGATCAGGTCATAGAGCGGCTTCCGGACAACGTCCGAATCGTGCTGAGCGCTCGGTGGGACCCGCCAGTGCGGCTCCGATCCCTTCAACTGCTGTCCCGGGTGGTGGAGATCCGAGCCGGCGACCTGGCCTTCGACGCCGAGGAAGCCAGGGATCTGATCGAGGCGGTCTCGGGTCGTCAGCTCACCGAGGATCAGACCGACGCGTTGGTCGCTCGGACCGACGGCTGGGCGGCCGGCCTTCAGCTCGCCGCGATCTCGCTCCAGCGATTTGCCGATGCCGACGCATTCATCGACGGCTTCACCGGAAGCAACAAGCTGGTCGCCGACTACCTGGCCGAGGAGGTCATCGACGAACTCGAACCCGACGTACGCCGCTTCCTTCTGCACACCTCGGTCCTGGAGTGGCTGAGCGCCGACGTCTGCAACGCAGTCACCGGAGACCGTGACGCCGAAGAGATGCTCGACATGCTGGCCCGGCGCTCGCTCTTCTTGGTGCAGCCGGACCGCAGCGGCGAACGACTTCGCTACCACCACCTCTTCGCTGACCTGCTGCGCGACCGCCTGCGGGCCACCGAACCGGACGAGGAACCGCGGCTGCGCCGGCGAGCCGCCACCTACCTCCTCGGCCACGGCCAACTGGCTGACGCCATCGAGCAACTGCTCGCCGCGGGCGACGGATCTCAGGTGGTTCGAGTGATCGTCGAGCGGGGCCAGGGCTTCTTCGAACGCGAGGAGAACCTGACCCTCGCCCGTTGGCTGACCACGGCCAAAGCGCAGACCGTCGACGTGCCGGTCGCGCTCGAGGTCAACCTCCTCGCCGCGCAACTCGCCGGGCATGACACCGGGGCAGCCGTGGAGACCTATCGTCGACTACGGCGCCGTACCGACCTCGACGCCGGCGAGACTGCCGCGGCCGCCGCGCTGTACACGTGCCTCGTCCTGAACGACCTCCCTTCGAGCGAGGTGCACCGCGCCGCCGACGAATCCGCCGAGCTTCTCCGGACCTCCGAGGTCGTCACCGACTTCCTCGGCATCGGCGGACGCGACACCGTCGAGTTCCTCGCCGCAGCCATGACGGCGATGGCCCAACTCCACGACGGCGAACTCGCCGACGAGCGCCAGCGGATTCGAGGCCGCCCTCGACCTGCCGGCCGCGCCAGTACCGGCTGTGGAAGGTCTTCGCGCTCGGTGGGCGTGCCCTCGCGCTCGCCCTCGCCGGGCGAACGACGGAGGCCCGAGCTCATGCATCCACCGCGCTTGCCTTCGCCGAAGCCAACGGCATCGCCCACCACCACGGCCTGGCGTACTCCCACTTCGCGCTGGCACGCGTCTGCCTGGACCAACGGGACCGCCACGCCACCACCTATCACCTCCACGAGTCCGAGACGCGGGTCCGCCGCTCGGGTCGCGCCGCGTTGCGCAGCCTCCAGGAGCTCCTGCGGATCGAACACCTCGCCACCAGCGTCGGGCCGCGCCGAGCGCTGGACGAGCTGCGGTCATCGGCGCCGGTCCCGTTCGGGCCGAGCCTCTTCGTCGAGCTCCAGCGGGCCCAGGAGCTGCAGCTGCTCGTGCGCTCCGGCAAGCTCGGCCAGGCTCGGGCGCTGATCGAGACCAGCCCCCCTGCCTCGCGTCTGCTGCCCGCGGTCATCGAGCTGGAGCTCGCCTCGGGCGACGTCGACGGGGCTCGCCGAGCGCTCGACCGGTGGGAACACCGTCCGGAGCTACGCAACGAGGTCGAGCGTCTGCTCGGTACCGCCGCGGTGCTGAGCGCCGAAGGCCGACCGCAGCGCAGCCGACCGTGCGCTTCGGGAGGCGCTCGACCAGGCCGAGCCCGAACTGCTGCTGCAACCCTTCCTCGCGCAGCCCGCCGCCCTGCCGATCCTGCATCACCGAGCACCCCGCGGCTCGCAGACCTTCGCTCGCTCGATCCTCGAGGCGGTCGGCCGCCGAGACGCGCAGCGATGACGCGGAGCGCACTCGTCGAACCCCTGACCGACCGTGAGCGCGAGATCCTCGACTACCTCCCGACCCGGCTCTCGAACACCGACATCGCATCGCACCTGTACGTGTCGGTCAACACGCTCAAGAGCCACCTACGCCACATCTACACCAAGCTCGCCGCCACGAACCGCGACGAGGCCGTCGCCCGAGCGACCGACCTCGGACTCCTCTGAGACAGATCGGATCCAAGATCACCCCTCACGGGCGATGTGGGAGCCTGCGGGGCCGGTCGTACGGTCCGAGGGCGCACCCGAGTGGCCCGCTGGGAGGGATGGCTCGTGCCCACACGCTATGAGATCGTCGTCGCCGGTGACGTCGGCCCCACGGTCCTCGGCGTGCTCGACGGTTTCGAATTGCAGTCCAGCCAAGCCGGGACGTCCCGCCTGGTCGGGACCGTGACCGACCCTGCTGCCCTCCAGGGGGCGCTGCACCGGCTCACCGATCTGCGCGTCGAGCTCATCGAGCTCCGCCGGCTGCCCGACTGAGCCGGATCACCCACCGAGGATGATGCGCGTCCTGGGTGACGAGGGGAATGATCCCCATGTGACGGCTGCACGGATCGAACCGTGGCCGCGACGCACGAATCGTCGACAAGATCTTGGAGGTCCAGATGTTCGCCTACGACTACCCCTTGCTCGGTGTGTTCTGGAGCCTGTTCATGTTCGCGATCTTCGTCCTCTGGATCTTCATCGTCATCTCGGTGCTTCATCGACAACTTCCGCCGCACCGATCATCACGGTGTCGCGAAGGCGCTCTGGTTCCTGTTCATCGTGTTCGTCCCCGTCATCGGGGTCCTGGCCTACCTGATCGCCCGACCGGCTGACCCCTACGTCGTCGTCGAGCAGGTGTGACGGTGCGACTGCCGCGGCGGGCCTCGTGGCGATCGATGGCGGTGTGCTCGATGGTGGTGCTGGTCATGGCCGTCGCCGGTTGCAGTTCGAAGGGCGGAACCACCAATGCGTCAGCCTCGTCGTCGACAACCGCGGCTTCGACGGCTGCGACCTACCCGGCCGGCAAGGAGCAACTGTGCGCTGCCCGGGATCAGCTCAAGTCGTCGGTGACCGCGTTGGCCAAGCCGAGCCTGCTCATCGGCGGTACGACCGCGATCAAGGCCGCGATCGACCAGGTCAAGACCGACGCCGACGCGGTCAAGGCGGCGGCGAAGCAGGACTACCAGCCCCAGGTGGACGCGGTGGAGACCTCCCTGAAGGACCTGCAGACCGCCGCGGGGAACCTGGGCAACGGGAGCGTCTCAAAGAACCTGCAGACGGTCGGCACCGACATCGCCGATGTGGGGAGCGCCACTGAGGCACTGTTCACGCAGCTGAAGACGCCCTGCGGGTCCTGAGGCTCTCGCCCTACAGCCACGTAGGCGCGAGGCCGTCGGAATGTCCGGGGTGATGCCGCTCGATCAAACTCCCGGTTCCCTCGCCGCGGCAGTGCGGACGGAGCTCCGGGAGGCGGTGCGGCCGCCCTACACCGTGCCGCTCGTCGTCGCGTTCAACGGTCTGCTCATGGCCGCCGCCTGGTTGCTGCTGCCGACGAAGTGGTTCGACTGGTTGTTCACGCTGCACGGTCCGCTTGCCTTCGCAATGGTGATGGCGGGGTGGATGTACTCCGACGTGCCGGCCACCAACGTGCTCGCCCCGGACCGCGAGCGGATCCTGGCCGCACTCGACGACCCTGTAATGCTCAGCCGGCTCCTCTTTGCCCAGAACCTCACCCTGTGGTGCTTCGTCGCGCCGTTCTACACGGTCGTCGCCGTGATCATCGGCTACTTCAACCGTGACTGGCCTCCGACCCTGGTCAGCATCACCGCCATCGCGATCGTCCCGTTCGGCGCGCTCGGGCGTAGCCGGGTGGGTCGGCATTCTCTGGCCCTATCACCCTCGCGACCTGCGCTTCCGATGGCAGCATCGCCACGCGTGGCTCCACATGATCGTGCGATGGATCACCCTGCTCCTCGTCCCCTACGGACTCGTCCCCCTGCTGGGAGCGCTGATCATCACTCCCAGCCTCGTCCTCTGGTCGATGCTGTCGGCCAGCGGGGCTCAGCCACAGGCTTCCTACCTCCCACTTCGCCGGCGGCGTCGCACTCGCAGCCCTCGGTCTCGATGAGCGTGTTCTACGGCGGACACCGAGCCGGCCTGAGACTCATCCGTCGCCGCCACGACCAGCTACGCGACTACCTGGGCGACCCCGACCGAGGGTGACACCCCGCCGGACCGGCTTCAGCCTCGGGGTGGCGCCGACACTGCGACACCGAGACGGTTCGCGTCGAGAAGGATCACTGTGCGCTATCTGAGCTGGGAACTACCCCTGCGAGCGACCGGCCACCAGGTCATGGCGGCGCCACTTTTCCGGGCGGTCGATGCTCAGGCAGCGATGCCCGTCGCCGCGCCATTTGTCGATCGACCGATGGCGCGGCGATGAGCGCGAAAATGGCGCGAAATCTTCCGCCAGGTTCCGCAGAAGGGTCATCGCGGGCTGTCGACCCTTGATCGTGCCAAGCGACCTGACCTGCGAGGTCATGGCCCTTGGTGACCCTCGGTGACCCATTCGAGGAAGCTGTGACGCGCCGTGGATTTTCTTTCACACGGCAGAGGTTCCAGGGTTCGAGTCCCTGATCGCCCACTGGAGACACCTGTTGAGCAGGGCGTTCGGCGCGGGAGGCCACTCGACTGCGCGGCGTCGATGGCGCGGAAATGGCGTGATCTGTTGCGTGACCTCTGCCGTTCAGTCTCTGGCAGGGCATAGGTGAGCGCCTTTCGGTTCAGTGTCTGGCCGCCGTCCACCGGGCCGGATCTCCGATGAGATGTCAACCAAGCCACGGGTACGTGCCAGCACTCGCACATGGGGTGCCCCATCACGTGGTGGACCTCCCTCACGCACTCGCACTCGCTGCCGGTTGGGTGGTTCCTGCCAGCAGCGTGTCAGTCGAGGGAGAACGGGCTGAGGCTGGAGGCGTTCGACGACCGGGTCGCGATCTCGCCCTGGTCACGGTGGTCGACTGACGTACGCCCGTCGAGGTGCGCATCCTCGGGCGACGGAGGCAGCGGCGACCACGGCTCCCCGGGTCCAAGGGGCGGCAGGTAGTCCCGAGTCGGTCGTGATCTGCGCCTCCGTCTGCCAAGCCGCACGGCACCTCCCGTCAGAGATCTGGTACCGGCAATTAGAGCGCTGGCTTACGTTGTACGCCACTCGATACAACACCAACAGCCAGGTCGCGGTCGTAGCGGACCGATGAGATTACCCATACCCTAGGGGGTATGTGCAGACGAGTGCAGTGCCCTACCTGTCAGCGTCCGACCTACGCCGGTTGTGGCCGGCACGTCGAGCAGGTGCTGGGCGACGTGCCGGCGTCCGAGCGATGCCGGTGCGACCACAGCGCGAAGGCGAAGCCGCGGCGCGCCAAGCGCTCCTGGTTCGGCTCCCGGACCGCCACGAAGGGCTGATCGGCCTTGAACGTGTGCGGGATCACCCGTCTGTTGCCTCCCGCATTCCTCGTCGGGCTGGCCATGGCGACTTTCGCGGGCAACGACGTCTACGGCTGGATCACCGCCGTGCTGACCGCTGGCGGCCTGTACATGGCGCAGAGGGCGCGGGGCACGAGCCCGGTGTGCGCGATCTCATCACCGACGGGCACGGCTGAGACAGCCGCGTCAGATGGTGAGCCTGACCTGCTCCCGCGGCGCTGAACGGGACGGCGCGGGCTGGCGGCTATCGACGGGCGCGGACGAGGCAGTCGAGCGCGGGTCGCTCGGCGCCGGCCACGGTCCGTTCGACGGTTTCGGCGCGCTCGACGGTGACGTTGACGCCGGCGGCGTCGAGGTCGGCAAGGACGTCGGCCGGGGTGTAGAGCACGCCGGGGTCGGGGGGTCCGCCGGTGCCGTCGCTGAGGTTGGTGCTGTCGTGGGCGACGACGAGCAGGGCGCCCCCTGGTGCCAGCGCCCGACCTGCGACAGCCATGGCTCGGCGGCGCTGGTCGGCAGGGAGCTGCAGGTAGAACACGGCGACGAGGTCGTAGCCGTCGCCGGGCGGCTCCCAGGTGGTGGCGTCGGCACAGACCCATTCGACTGTCGACGCCGCGCTCGGCGGCCAGGCGGCGGCCCTTGTCGAGCCCGACCTCGGAGAAGTCGACCCCGGTCGCGGTCCAACCCTGCTCGGCCAGCCAGACGGCGTTGCGGCCCTCCCCGCACGCAAGATCCACGGCCCGACCGACGGGGAGGCTGGCGGTCTCCTCGACCAGGAAGATGTTGGGGTCGGCCTTCCACACGTAGTCGGCGGTGCGATACCGGTCGTTCCAGTGCTGCGCGTCCATCGCGGCTCCTCGGGGATCGTTCAGCTGTGGCCCGCCGGTTGGGCGACCTCGTGAAAGTGACCCATGCGAGGGTCCTCTCTTGGGTCGGTTGGTGTCAGGCCGGGGTGAGGCCGAGGTCGGCTTCGATGGCGGCTCGGGGCTTGGCGCCAACACTGCGAGCGACCGCCTGGCCGTCGCGGAACAAGGCGATGGTGGGGATGCCCTGGATGCCGTAGTGGCCGGCGATCGTGCGGTTGGCGTCCACGTCGACCTTCACGACCTTCAGCGCGCCGCCGTGGGCGTCGGCGAGCTTCTCGAGTTCTGGACCGACCATGCGGCAGGGTCCGCACCAGCCGGCCCAGAAGTCGACGACGACCGGGATGGGGGATTGGAGGACTTCGGTGGCGAAGGTGGCGGGGTCGTCAGCGTGGGTGATGGCGGCCATGGGAGGGGTCCTTTCGAGGTGTGCTGGTTGTAGTGGGTCAGGTTGCGGAGCAGCGGTTGGGGCCGAGCTCGAGGGTCTGGAGGGTCGCGAGGGGGGTGTCGGGCCGGCCCATGTTGGCTTTGATGATCTCGACGTAGTTCGGGGGTCGGGGCACGGCCCGGGCGGTGGCCCAGCTGACGAAGTGGTCCTCGTCGAGCTGCAAGGGCTCGAGGGTGCGGCGCAGCTCGGCCAGGGGCGCGCCGACGGGTTGGTGCGGATGGACGGGGACGCCTTCGCTGTAGTGGCCGGGCAGCACGAACGTGTCGTCGGGCAGGGTGAGGACTCGTTCGTGCAGGGAGTGGTAGAGGTTGTGGGCGAACGCTTCGGCCTCGTCGGCCAGGTCGGGGCGGCCGACGCCTTCGACGAAGAGCGTGTCGCCGGTGAGCACGGCGTCGTCGCCGACGAGATACATGGTGGAGCCCATGGTGTGGCCCGGCGTGTGGATCGCCGCCACTGACACAACGACCCCACCGGGAAGGTCGAAGCGGTCGCCGTCGTGCAGCGGTGTGTGGTCGAACGCGAACGTGTCGGCCGGGTTCAGATGCAGGGTTGCTCCGGTGGCCTCGGCCAGGTCACGGGCGCCAGAGAGGTGGTCGGCATGGAGGTGGGTGTCGAACACCCGGGTGATGCGCCAGCCCTTGTGGGCTGCGATCTCGAGGTAGTGACTGATGTCGATGGAGGGGTCGATGACGTAGGCCTCGTCGTCGGCGCCGACCACGTAAGACAGGCACCCCTTGCCGCGCCGGCGGATCTGCACGACGGTTGCGTCGCCCGCTGGCAGTTCGGCGCTGTCGTACACGGCCCCCCATGCGGCCATGCCGCCGACCAGGTCGAAGGCGTCCCAGCCGGCCCGGGTCAGCGCGCCGGTGGCCTGGGCCGAACGTCCGCCCGATGCGCACACCACCACGATCTGCTCGTCGCGGGGGATCTCGTCGGCCCGCTGTGCCAACTCCCCGGCGGGGATGTTGACCGCGCCTGGTATGGCCCATTCGGCCACCTCGTCGGGCTCACGCACGTCGAGGATGAACGGCTCGTCGTCGGTACCCAGTCGAGCCGCGACATCGGGGGCGCTGATCTCGTTGGTCACCGGTGATCTCCCTTGCTAGGTCAGGCGGCGGGCTTGTGGGCGTGGTCGGTGTGGAGGTGGAACGGCAGGTAGAGCGGGCAGAAGCCCACCGCCGCGGTGGCGAGCATCACGACGGCCAGAACGGTGGCGATGACACCGGCCACCGTCGACCACCCGACCAGGAGCGCGACGACGAGCAGCACTGGAGCGACGAGAATTGCCCGGACGAGCCGATCGGTTGTGCCCATGTTCTTGGTCATGACGACCTCCGTGATCTGAGCGGATCGGGCGACCCGGTACCTTGGTCAACGCATACCCCATGGGGTATATTCCGCCCGTCGCTACCTCTGAACACAATACCCAGCGGGGTATGCTGGAGGAAGCGACGGACAGGCCGATCAATCCAGGAGAGCGACATGGAACTGCCCGAGGAGATCATCGACGATCTGCGCAAGCGGCTGCGCCGGGTGGCCGGCCAGGTGCAGGGCATCGAGCGGATGCTCGACGAGGGCCGTGAGTGCCGCGACATCGTCACCCAGATCTCCGCGGCCAACCGGGCTCTCGAACAGGCCGGCTTCCGGCTGGTGAGCGCCGGTCTTACCTACTGCGTCTCCCATCCCGAACAGGCCGAGGCCGAGGGCTACCCCCTCGATGAGGTCGAGAAGATGTTCATGCGGCTCGCGTAACGAGTCGGCACGGTCAGGGGCGGACCTCGTAGTAGAGGTTGGCGGGTTCGTCGAAGTCGAGCAGGCGGAACCGGGTGAAGCCGGCGCCGGTGGTGAGCTCGGCCAGCAGCTCGGGGTGCAGTCCGAGGGTGCCGAGACCGGCCCCGCCGGGCTCGGACAGGGCCGACGACATGCAGCTGACGATGGAGAACCCGTACATCATCGCCGCCATCGGGTTCTTGAGGTTGTCCCGGGGATCGGGCGCGCACCGGATGTCCTTGACCAGCCAGGTGCCGTCGGGGTCGATCGACCGGCGGATGGCGGCCATGGTGGCCCGAGGGTCGGTCATGTCGTGCAGGCAGTCGAAGGTGAGGACCAGATCGAAGGTGGGCTCGGCAGGGAGCGCGTCGGCGCCAGCCAGGTGCAGCTCGACGTTGTCGAGTCCGGCCTCGGCCACCCGCTCCGTGGCGCGCTCGATGGCGTGACGGGAGATGTCATAGCCGTGGAAGCGCGAACCGGGGAACTGCTGGGCCATCGCCGTCAACGCCACCCCGGCGCCGCAGCCCACGTCGGCCACGGTGGCGCCCGCCTCGAGCTTGCCGGTCACGCCGTCGAGCGCGGGCAGGATCGTCGGCACCAGCGCCAGTCGGGTCCACGGCCCGAGCATGCGCTCGGTGCGGTGTGCGCCGGCCGGACCCTGGCGGTCATAGGGGAGCCCTATGCCGGATCGGAAGGCGGCGGCCAGGTCGTCGATGAAGTCGGGCGCGGCCGGATTCCCGAACGCGCCGGCGGCGAAGAACAGGCTGTCGTCCTCGTCGGCCAGCACGGCCGCCGCGGTCGGGGTCAGCTCGAAGCGGTCGTCGTCGGACCAGACCAGCAGGCCCGCCGCCCCCTGACCGCGCAGCCACTCGCGCAGCCACCGCTCCTGCAGGCCCGTGCGGTCCGCCAACTCCTCCGAGCAGAGCGGTCCCGCATCCTGCATCGCCCGGTAGAGACCGAGACGGTCGCCGAGATGGATCAGCAGCGACACCATCTCACCCTGTTTGTAGGTCCACACCTGGTAGGCGAAGAGTCCGATCTCTTCCGCGGTCGGTTCGGCTGGCTCGGTCATGGCCAGAGTCTTCCAGGCGTGCCTGGCCGTCCGGGCCAGAAAGGCACGAAGCGCGGTGTGCGGCTCGCGTAGTCGGCGTAGCCGGGGTATCTCGCCCGGAGCTTGTCCTCTTCCCATCGGGCCTTGAGGGAGAACCACCCGGTGAGCGCGGCGGTGGCGAACACGACGGCCAGGTTCTGGGAGCGGACGGCGGCGCCGACGGTGAGGGCGATGAGTCCGCTGTAGATGGGATGGCGGACGAGGCGGTAGAGGCCACCGGTGCGCAGCTCGCCGTGGGGACCGGGCTGGGCAGCGGGGTGAGGGAGCGGCCCAGGTTCACGACACCGACGACGACAACACGCGATGCCGATCCACTCGAGCCACTGGGCGACAGCGGCCAGCCGTGACGGCGTGGTCCATGCGTCACCCGCCGGGAGGAGCAGGATGAGCCCGAGCAGCGTGAACTGGACCGTGACGAACAGCCACGCGATGGCGGTGTCGCGGGGGTTGTCGGCGCTGAACAGGTCCACGGTCGAAGGGTACGGATCGGTCAGTGCGAGAAGTGGATGTCGGGGAGCAGCCGGCCGAGCCATTTGGGCAGCCACCAGTTGCGGTCGCCGAGGAGCCCCATGAGCGACGGGACGAGCATCATGCGCACGACGGTGGCGTCGACCAGCACGGCGAGGGCCAGGGTGACGCCGAGCTCGGTGGGTGGGATGGGGCCGGTGACGCCGAAGGCGATGAACACGACGATCATGATCAAGGCGGCGTTGGTGATCGGTCGCCCGGTTCGGGCGATGCCTTCGCGGATGGCGAGCTGGGTGTCGCCGGTGGCCTCGTAGCGTTCGCGGATGGCTGCCGAGCAGGAAGAGCTGGTAGTCCATCGACAGCCCGAAGAGCAGCGCGAAGAAGAACAGGGGGGCCCAGGCGTCGACGAAGCCCTGAGGATGGATGCCCAGGAGGCCGGCCCCGAACCCGTGCTGGAAGACGAGGGTGGCGAAGCCGAAGCTGGCGCCGACGCTGATCAGGTTCAGCGCGATCGAAGACAGGGCGATGGTGAGGCTGCGGAACACGACCAGCAGCAGCACGAAGGCGACGACCATGATGATGCCGATGGCGAGGGGGGCTCGGCCGGTGAGCACGGCGGTGAGGTCGTGGTTCTGGGCGGCCGGCCCGCCGACCAGGGCGTCGGGGACCTGGGCGCCGATGTTGGCCCGCAGACGGGCGACCAGGTCGGACGTGGCGGCGGAGTCGACCGGGGTAGCCGGGGTGACGCGGACGACGGTGCGACCAGAGGCCGCCGGTTGGGCCACGATCTGGGCGTCGACCACGTCCTTGTCGGCACGGGCCAGCCCGACCACGGTCTGGGCGTGCGCGTCGTCGACGGTGACGAACAGCGGCGCGGCGGCGCCGGGACCGAAGGACGCGACGACCATGTCGTAGCCGTCGCGACTCGACTGTCCTTGATCGACGACCCGGGCGCCGGGCATGCCCGAGGTGCATCCCGATGGCGGGCGCGGCCAGCAGGAGGAGCAGGGCGAGGCCGGCGACGAGCGTGCGCCCGGGGTGGCGCAGGGCGTGTCCGGTCCAGCGGGCCCAGCGTCCCTCGGCCGCCCGGTCGGGATCCTGGTGGTTGCGCACGACGAGCACCCGGTCGCCGAGGGAGACCAGCACGGCGGGGAGCAGGGTGAGCGCGGCCAGGGCGACCGCGACGACCGAGAGGATCATGCCCAGGGCCATCGATCGGAAGACCATGACCGGCACTACGAACACCGCGGCCAGCGAGAGCACCACGGTGAGCGCGGACAGGAAGACGGCCTTGCCGGCGGTGGTCAGCGTGTTCGCCATGGCTTCGATGGCGTCGTAGCCGTCCTCTCGTTCCTCGCGGTAGCGCGACACGATGAAGAGGCTGTAGTCGATGCCGACGGCGAGACCGATCATCATCGAGAAGTTCATGGCCCACACCGACAGCGGCGTGGCGTCACCCATCAGATGGAGCGCGGCGAACCCCACGGCGATGCCCGCCAGGGCCAGTAGCAGCGGGAGACCTGCCGCGATGGCGGAACCGAACGCGATCAGCAACAGGATGACGGTCGGGATCCCCGACAGGAGCTCGGCGCGGTGGAGGGCTTGTTCGTTGCTCTTGTTGAAGTCGCTCCAGACCGCCCATTCGCCGGTGACCTTGGCGGTCGATCCCGCCGGGAGACGAAGGGCGGCGACGTGGTCGATGAGCTGGCCGGCTGACTTGGGCAGGCCGGCGTCGCGTGGACGCCGCCAGTTGCACAGGGACCAGCGCCGTTCGCCCATCGGCGGCGATGCAGGCCGGCCGAGGGCGGTTGGGTGGTCGGATCGACGACAGCCGCCGTTCCGGGAGCGCCATGCAGATCGGCGACCAGCTGCTTCAGGCCCGCCGGGTCGGTGGCGATGGGGTCTCGCTGGCGGTAGACGACGACCGCGGCTTCGGCGCCGACCTGAGGGAAGTCACGGCGGAGCTCCTCGCGGACCTTGGCCGAGACCGAACCCTGCGCGTCCCATCCGGCACCCGACAGGGCGCTGCTGAGCGTCAAGGCGAGCGGTGCCGCGGCCAGCGTGGCCACGAGCCAGACGATCATCACCAGCCGGCGGCGCGTGGCCGAGAAGCGGGCCAGGCGGGCGAACCACGGCTCCTTCGGAGCGGAACCACCGGTGGTGACCTCGGTCGGGTCGGGAATCGAGCGCGTCGTGGCCATCGGCCTGCCTTCGGTCGTCGAGTCGGGTACCCCATAGGGTATCTGTGTATACCCCCTGGGGTATACACTTGATGGGTGATGTTCGTCGAGTACGTCCTGGCTGGGCTCGGCGTGGGGCTGGTGTTCGGCATGTTCGGCGCCGGCGGCTCGGCGTTCGCCACGCCGGTGTTGGCCGTGCTCGGCGTCCCCGGCCTCATGGCGGTCGCCTCCCCGTTGCCGGCCATGATCCCGGCCGCGTTCGTCGGGGCCCGCCGCTACATCCACTCAGGGAACTTCAACCGACGGGTGGCCCGCCTCGCCGTCATAGGAGGCATCCCGGGCACGCTGCTGGGCGCGCTCGCATCACGGATCGTCGGCGGTGACCGGCTCCTGGTCCTCTCGGGCCTGCTCCTGTTCGTCATCGGCGTCCGCCTCCTGCTGCCCGACCGGGCCGGAGCGCCCGAGCGCGCCGCCGACCGACGCGACAACACCTCGATCGTGGTCGGATCCGCGTTCGGTGTCGGTCTTCTCACCGGCCTGTTGGCCAACGGCGGCGGGTTCCTGCTGGTGCCCCTGTTCGTACTCGTCCTGGGACTGAACGCCGTGGAGGCCGCCGGCACGTCGATGATTGTGGTCGGCATCCTCACGATCCCGACGCTGGCCACCCACTGGGCGCTCGGACACATCGACTGGGAGGTCGCCACCGGGTTCGCCATCGGGCTCATCCCCGCCTCGGTGCTCGGCGCCCGCCTCGCTCAGCGTGTCCCGGCCAGCCACGCCCGCCTGGCGTTCGGGATCATGCTGGTCGGGTTCTCGGCCTGGTTCCTCGTCCGCCAGCTTGGATGAGCCCGACCGCGGAGCCCAGGTCGCGCAAGGAGTCGAGTCGGTGAGCGTTGGCGATCTCTGAAACGGTCAGTCGACCGAGATCGACTCGGCGGAGCCGGCCAGCTCGGCCGCTCCGGATGGGGGCGGCACCGCCACTAGGTGTCGAACGACCAGGAAGATCACCGCCGCGGCGAACACGACGACGCAGGTCCACACGTTGAGCCGCAGACCCAGGATCTTGTTGGCGTGGTCGATGCGAAGCATCTCGATCCACACCCGACCCAGCGTGTAGCCGGCGATGTACAGCACGAAGAGGTTCCCCGGCCGAAGGCGCGGCGCGATCCGCGGCACGACCCAAACCAACACGGCAGCCAGCCCGAGATCCCACACGGCTTCGTAGAGGAATGTCGGGTGGAACGTCGCGTACTGGACATAGCCGGCCGGCCGGTTCGCCACGTCGATGTGCAGACCCCACGGCAGCGTGGTGGGTCGCCCGAACAGCTCCTGGTTGAAGTAGTTGCCGAACCGGCCGATCGCTTGGGCCACCGGCAGGGCCGGGGCCACCGCGTCCAACAGGCCGGCCACATCCAGATGTCGGCGGCGCGCCACCACATATCCGGCGGCGACCCCGAACGCGACGCCGCCCCAGATACCGAGCCCGCCATCCCAGACCTTCGAACGCGTTCATCCAATGGCCGCGGTACAACTCGTTGTCGCTCACCACGTGATAGATCCGAGCGCCCACCAAGCCCGCGGGCACCGCCCACACCGCGATCGCGTCGACATCGTCAGGGTCGCCGCCGGTCCGCGCCCAGCGGCGCCGAGTGATGCTCCACGCCGCAACCGCTCCCAACGCAATCATCAGACCGTACGCATGGAAGTGCAGCGGGCCGAGGCTGAAACCGTTGGTCGACGGGCTCGGAATGAACGCGATCACCCCGACCTCCCGCTCTCGCTCCCCTTGACCCCCGGCCCCCCGTTCCGGACGAACGCAGGGGTCGGGCGAACACCGGGGGGACTCGAGTCCGCAGCCGCCCCAACCGGCTCCCGGAGAGCCTCCAGCGACTGGTCAGGCACACGCCATCGCAAGTGACCAGCCAGGCGCCGGACCTGCTCACTCGCCAGACGGGCGCCGGTCCCCACCATGAACGGCACCGAAACGGCCAACGCCGCGATCATGCCTCGCCGGGTCGGATCCGCACTCAGGAACCGCAGCCCACGCGTCGACCCGCCAACGAGCCCGAAGGTCGCCAGGTCGCGAGCGCCGGCCGCGCGGGCGAGGCGACCGCGCAGACGGGTGAGGCAGGCGCGCCAGGGACGCGGCGAAGGGGCCACGGGCACCGGGAGACCCCCGGTCGGACCGGTCGCGCTGGAGGACGTCATGGCGCCGAACGTAGCCTTGCCGCCAGGGTGGCGACCATCGCGCGTACCGCCGGGCCGATCCGACCAGGTGGGCCCCTCGGATCAGATCTCGGCCCGCTTCGGGGACCAGATGGGACCGTGGGCCCGACGCGCCACGGTCGCGGATCGCGTGATCGGGTACATCGCGAAGCCGATGGTCAGAGCGGCCAGGTGACCGAAGTCGGTGAAGGTCCCGCCGACGATCGACGCGCCTACGGCCAGGAGGATAAGCCCGGCGGCCCACCACCACCGAGCGGGTGACGGAAGTCGATACGTGAACACCGCCGCCACCGCGGCGAACCCGTAGCTCACTCCGACATCGACGACACCTTGCAGCCTTGTCGATGCCATCCCCCATCTGATGGCGATCCAGATGCCGGCGGCGGTCACCAGGGTGGCCCCGACATGGCCGGCGACGAAGACCCAAAGCCAACGCACTGTTCCCAGCCAACGCTCGGCCGGGGCAAGAACCAACGCGAACAACACCACCCACACCAACAGCAGGTAGCCGTCGGCCCAGAACGCGCTCCGAATCAGGACTCGCATCGGGTTCTGACGCAACTGGTCGAGGTTGGTGCTGTGCTGGCTCAGGATGGCATGGACGACATCGCTGGTCAGCCCGAGCAGCACCCAGGTCGTCACGATCAGGACGAACAGGTACAGGAACGTGGCCGGCGAGCCTCGCACATAGGCGACGAGCGTCGGACGCAGCTTGGTCCATCGACGTTCGATGAAGGCGACACCGGGCCAGCCTCGGACGCGGGCGAGATGGGCCAAGAGTACGAGCCCGACGATGACAATGAGAACCACAGGTCGCTCCCAGAAGTGCAACGTGCGAAATGGTCCTGAGCGGCACGCGCGAGGTCATGATCGCCTCTGCGGGAAGCAACTACCACGCGACGAGCCGTCTACCTCGTGATGGCCGGTCGCTTGATCGGGCCGGTCGGGTTGGCGGTCGATCCTTCCCCGCAGCACTTGGATCCCCGGATCAATAGCTGAAGATCGCGGCTGGTTGCTGGTCGTCCGGCCGCGCCATTTCCGAGAGACCGATGGCGCGGCGATGGCGCGAAAATGGCGCGGGAATCTTCCGCCAGCTTCCGCAGATGGGCCATCGTGGGCGGTCGACCCCCGATCACGATGGGCGGCCTGACCAGCGGAGTCATGGCCCTGGGCGACCCCTTGGTGACCCTTTCGAGGAACCTGTAACGCGCCGCGGATTTTCTTTCACACGGCAGAGGTCGATGGTTCGAGTCCATTATCGCCCACTACGAACTTCGGCTGACCAGGGCTTTGGCGCGTGTCGGCCTCTCGGATGGGCGCGGAGTTGGCGCGAGTTGTCGACCTCCGCCGTGCCGTACCTGCCAGGGCACAGGGGAAGCGCTCGTCTGAGATGCAACCGGCCACGCGGCAGACCGCCTACGAGAACTTCAAACGGGTGAGCGACGAATGCGGGGCGTCCGGATGGCACCACGGCGCGTGGGTGGGGCGTCCTCAACGCTTGCATCAACCGGTGGCAAGGTTCATCGCCTGTCGATTGGTAAGGGCCGCGCCTCGCTCGCGGAGGGCCTCCACATGCTCCAGACCGAGCGTCGCGGTCAGCCGCTCCAGATCGGCGTCGCGGATGCTCGCCTCGTACTGGTCGAACTGCAGGTTCCGTTCGGCTGCGAGCATGCCCGCGTGCCCGTAGAGAACGGCCGCGTCATCGGCGCGTCCAATCTGGTTGAACACTCGAGCCATCGCCGCGAAGCCGTACATCAGCAATGTGTGGTCGTGCGACGCATCGGCGGTGTCGAGAGCCTCCCTCACGAGCGTGCGCATGTGTGGGAACTCGCCACGTTCCGCACTGACGGACGCGAGATTTAGAAGCGTGTTCGCAATCCCGTATCGCTCGCCGATCGCGCGGGCCGCGGCGAGCACTTCGGCGAACAGCTGCTCGGCGTTGTCCAGGTCGGACATCTCGAGCGCGACGTACCCGAGGTTCGTGCCGGCGACCATCATCGCCCGAGGATTCGCGGCCCGCCGAGCTGCCTCGCACGCCGCCTCACCGAAGGCGACGCCTGATGCCGGATCGTCGTCGGTGAAGGCGAGATTCGCAAGCGCAGGAGCGAGCAGATTGTCGTCGCCGCTCGCGGTTGCGAACTCCGCCGCCTCGCGGGCAAATCGTCGGGCCTCCTCCGGATGGCCCAGCGGTCGCACGACATCGCACAAGGCGAGCAGCACGCGGCCGCGGAGTAGCTGGTCCGCCAGCTCCGTCGCAAGCGCGAGGGCGCGGTCGAGGTGAGGGCGCGCGGCGTCAAGGCGCGTCCGCGTTGACGGCCAGGTATCCGGCGGCCCACTCCGCTCGAGCTTGCAAGTCGAGAGCAACCTCGTGACCTCGCAGCAACCCGATCTCGGCGCGAGCGAGACCCTCGTCTGCGTGCCCTCGAATGGCCCAATACTGCCGCATCGCCACAACCAGCCGGAGGTGCGCGTCGGCACCGAGCGGGTCTTCGCCGCACGTGTCGATCGCGCTCCGGATGTTCGCGTGCTCGCGCTCCAATGTCGCGAGTCGTTCCGGCATGGCCGGCCCTTCCATGTCGGCAGCAGCCTCCTCGACGAGCTGTAGGAAGAGATCGCGGTGAACGCCGCGCGTGTCGATCACGTCGGCCTCACTGCGGCGAACGTGGGCCTCCTGTGCATAGTGCCGGATGGTCTCGAGGAGACGGTGGCGGCCGCTGGTCTCGTCACGCTGCACGAGGCTCTTGTCCACGAGCGCCGCGAGCGCATCGCGGACGTCCCATTTGTCATGATCGCCGGCCGAGCCGATCGTAACCGCTGCCCCTTGCTCAAACCCGCCTGCGAACACCGAGAGGCGTTGCAGGAGTTGCTGCTCGAGTGGCTCGAGCAGGTCGTACGACCACTCGATCGACGCTCGTAATGTCTGCTGCCGTGGCAGCGCCGCCCGACTCCCACCCGTCAAGAGTCTGAAGCGATGTACCAGACCCTGACGGATCTCCTCGAGCGACAGACTTCGCATTCGGGCGGCGGCCAGTTCGATGGCGAGGGGAAGGCCGTCGAGCCGTGCGCAGATCTCAGCCACGGCGGGTGCGTTGTCGTCGCCGATCACGAATCCGGGAACGTGCTGAGCGGCTCGTTCGGCGAAGAGCATGGCTGCGTCGCTCTCCGCAACACTGGACGCAGTGCGCATGTCGACGTCGGGGGTCGACAGCGATTGGATTCGCAGGGCGTGCTCGCCGCTCGCACCGAGCGCCTCCCTGCTGGTCGCGAGGGATTCGACACGCCGGGGCACGCTTGCAGCAGGCTTTCGGCCAATGCGGCAACCGGGAGAAGCAAGTGCTCGCAGTTGTCGAGAACGAGCAGCAGGTCCCGGTCTCGCATCGCGGCGATGAGCGCAGCCGTCATCGACTCGCCACCCTCGCTGCGCACGTGGAGCACGTCGGCAACCACCGACCCGACGAGGTCAGGGTCGCGCAACGCCGCCAGCTCGACATACCAGACCCCGTCGCCGGTGCCATCGAGCATCTCGACGGCGGCTTGGAGCGCGAGCCGCGTTTTGCCGGCGCCGCCTGCACCCGTGATGGTGACGAGCCGGGCGCTCGCGAGCAGGCCGCGCAAGGCCGCGAGCTCCTCCGAACGCCCGATGAAGCTGGTGAGCTGTTCGGGGAGGTTGTGGCGCCACGCCGGGTTGTCGAGCGAGCGCAACGGTGGAAACTCCTGGCGGAGCCCGACGGTAACGAGTTGTGCGACGCGCTCGGACCCGCCAAGGTCCTTCAGTCGGTGTTCGCCGAGATCGAGAAGAGACGTGTCTCCCGGCAGCGTCCCGTCGACTGCGTCGCACACCGCCTGCGAGAGCAAGGTCTGACCGCCATGTCCGACCGCGAGGAGGCGCGTGACGTGGTTGACGGTGGGACCGAAGTAGTCGTTGTCTCGTTCGACGCACGGGCCTCGGTGAAGCGCCATGCGCACTCGTATCGGTGTTTCGTCAGGCCACGGCGCGGCGGCGAGTTTCGCTGAGCGGTCAGCGCGGCGGCAACGCCGCTCGCGGCGCGAACGAACACGGCGCAGAACGCGTCGCCGACCGTCTTGAAGACGACTCCGTCGTGCTCGATGATGACGCAGCGGAGCAGCTCATCATGGCCCTCGAGCGCGATGCGCATCTCTTCAGGGTGCGCCTCCCAAAGCCGCGTGCTGCCCTCGATGTCGGTGAACAGGAGCGTCAGCTCCGTCGTAGTCGACGCCACGACCGCAATGTTGGCCCGTTCCGACGGCCAGGATCCAGGCGATCGCCACGAGCGAAGCGGCGCCGCTCACCACGAGGCCGAAGCAACGCGGTGGCCTGGTCGAATGTGTCCGAGCTGCCCAGGTAGGCGGCGACGGCGACCCGGTCGCCGGATCGGGCATGAGCCCGGCGAGGGTCCAGCCGCAGATCTGGCCGTAGACGTCGGGTCGCTGGGGGGACATGGTGTCGCGCTGAGCGCGAGGCTAGGGGAGTGTCGGAGGTGAGACTGCAGGACCAGAAGGCCGGTTCCCTCGCCGCGATGGTGCGGTCGGAGCTCAGGGAGGCGGTGCACCCGCCCTACACCGTGCCGCTCGTGGTTGCGTTCAACGGTCTGCTCATGGCTGCCGCCTGGTTCCTGCTGCCCACGAAGTGGTTCGACTGGCTGTTCACCCTGCACGGTCCGCTTGCCTTCGCCATGGTGATGGCCGGGTGGATGTACTCCGACGTACCTGCCACCAACGTGCTCGCCCCCGACCGCGAACGGGTCCTCGCCACACTCGACGACGATCGAGCGCTCAGTCGGCTCCTCTTCGCTCAGAACCTCACCCTGTGGTGCTTCGTCGCGCCGTTCTGCACGGTCGTCGCCGTGATCATCGGCTACTTCAACCATGACTGGCCGCCGACCCTGGTCAGCATCACCGCCATCGCCGTCGTCCCGTTCGGCGCCCTCGGGATCGCCGGGTGGGTCGGCATCATGTGGCCCTATCACCCTCGCGACCTGCGCTTCAGATGGCAGCACCGCCACCAGTGGCCTCACATGATCCTGCGATGGCTGGGTCTGCTCCTCATCCCCTACGGACTCGTGCCCTTCCTGGGAGCGCTGATCATCACGCCCAGTCTGTTCCTGTGGTCGATGCTCTCGACCCAGGGGCTCAGCCACAGGCTCCCCACCACCCACTTCGCGGGCGGCATCGCACTCGCCGCGGTGGTCTCGATGAGTGTGTTCTACGGCGGGCACCGAGCCGGCCTGAGGCTCATCCGTCGCCGGCACGACCGGCTACGCGACTACCTCAGTGACCCCGATCGAGGGTGACACCCCCACGGCAGTCCCTGGCAGGGCACAAGTGAGCCCATCCTCAGCTCAGGCGTTGTCGGGTTCCGAGACTTGCGTGAGGAGGTCGCCTTGGGTGGCTCCGGATCCGGCCTTCAGCCATCTGATCTCCCTAGGCCCGCCTCGCCAGCTGATAGGTGTTGATCACCTTGGCGACGGCCGTGAGCAGGAACAGCTGCCCCAGGAGCATCTCTCCTACCGCCATCGTCTGTCCGGGGTTCGCGGCCGGTACGAGGTTGCCGTAGCCCGTGGTCGTGAGCGTCGTGAAGGAGAAGAAGAGGTCCTGAGGCAGCGTGCCTTCACCGCCCGCACCGAAGAATGCGCCCGACTGGTTCGCACCGACGGTTCGGTAGAAGAACGCGAACATCATGCCGATGAGCAGGTACGCGGTGAGGGCGCCCAACACCGTCTCGAGGTCCACCGTCTTGCGGCTCAAGAGGTGGCGGATGATGGCGACTGGTGCCACCAGGTACAGCAGACAGCTCACCGCCGGGAGGAGTCGCGCGTCGATGTCCTGGTGGAGGAACAGTGCCAGCACGGCCGCAACGATCGCGGCTGCGAGCGCGACATCGGCCACGAGCCGAACCATCCGTCGCGCTCGCGAAGACGCGCAGCGCCACCCACACCGTGGCGATCTGTACCGCCAACACGACCGACCCCGACCACGTCTGCGTGAGGGAGGTGGAGAGCCCGTAGGTGACGAGGATGAGGACGAGCACGAGGCCGTAGTGATCGGGTGACGCGAGAACGGCGGCCAGTCGTGGCCATCGGCCGGGCGTCACCGGGCCAGATCCGGCGTCATCGACCGGCAATGCCCTTATGTGTAGACGACGGTCGTGGTTCGGTCCTGCACCACGTAGGCCATGATCAGGGCGAGCGGGAAGAACAGCAGGCTGAGGCAGAAGTAGCCGATGAAGCTGTGTCCCTTGCGGCCGGCCACCCGAGCCGGCCAGAAGGCGATCGCGATCCAGATGATGACGCCGATGATGCCGATTCCGTATCCCATGTTGATCTCCTTTCGTTGTACGTCGCGAGTTCAGGAACTACTGACGGGCCATGGCCACGCGCATCTGGGCTTCGGTGTCGACGACCAAGTCGCCGCTCACGTCGACGGTGACGCTGTGGATGGTTCCCGTGAACGGGAAGGGGGCGGTGTAGTCAGGGCTGATCGACGAGCCAGGGGTTGCGCCGCACGTGAGCGCACCGGGGTTGAGGATCATGGGTGTCGTGTAGGGGATGTCGTTCTCTCCGACGAGCTTCGCCGTCGACGTAGAGCTGGAGGCGGCCAGGGGCGCCTTTTCCTTCGAGGAGGTTCAGCTCGCCGGTCGGTTCGAACTCGAAGCGCAATTCGTGTCTGCCGACTGGGACCGGATCGGCCGACTGCACCTTGAAGTAGTCGCGTGCGACGTAGTTGTGGACGTACACGAGTCTGTTGTCTTGCATGAAGAGGGCGTAGCCGGCAGCTACCGAGCCCTGGCAGAGCAAGCACGCCCTCCGCTCCTCCCGCCGGGATCTCGACGTCGGCGGTGATGCTGTGGGGACGGTTCAAGATGTTGGGTGCCGCGAAGTAGGGGACTGACTGGGTGTGCGGGTAGTAGACGTAGCGGTCGCGGGGCGCGGCGAGCATTGGTCTCTCGACCAGCAGGCGCGCCAGCGCGCTGCCGTCGACGGGCATGACGTCGTACTTCCCGGCCTCGACGTACCAGGTGCCGATCAGCGCGATCAGCCGGTCGCGGTTGTCGGCGGCCACGTTGTGTGTCTCGGCGAAGTCCTCGTCGACGTGGTAGAGCTCCCAGCCGTTGGCATCGAGCTCGCTGAGCGCGTCGGCTGAGATCGGCGCACCGAACGGTTGCGCGGCCTCGGCGAACGAGGGGCCCGGCCAGGGGCACACGGCCCGCCAGCCGTCGTGGTAGATCGAACGGTGTCCGATCATCTCGAAGTACTGCGTGTGGTGGTTGGTTGGTGCGTCGGCCGCGTCGAGGGTGTGCGCGAAGCTCACCCCCTGAATGGGTGACTGCGTGACGCCCTTGATGGTGGCCGGTGCCTCGAGGCCGAGCAGGTCGAGCACGGTGGGCACCATGTCGATGATGTGCGCGTACTGCGTCCGCACCTCGTTGCGGGCCTTGATGCGGGCCGGCCAGTGCACGATGAAGGGATCGCTGGAGCCGCCTCGATAGGTCTCGCGCTTCCAGCGGCGGAACGGCGTGTTGCCCGCGAACGTCCAGCCCCAGGGGTAGTGGTTGAAGTGCTTCGGCCCGCCGATCTCGTCGATCAGCTTCATGCTGTCCTCGAACGGTTCGGGGCAGTTGTTGAAGAACTGGGCCTCGTTGGTGGTGCCGGTGACACCGCCCTCGGCACTGGCACCGTTGTCGGAGACCACCATGATCAGCGTGTTGTCGAGCTGACCGATCGTGCGCAGGAACTCGATGAGGCGGCCGATGTGGTGGTCGGTGTGGCTCAGGAAGCCGGCGAAGACCTCCATCTCGCGGGCGTAGAGACGGCGTTGGTCGTCGGTGAGCGAATCCCAGTCCGGCACGTCCGGGTCGTGGCGGGAGAGCTCGCAGTCGGCCGGTATGACACCGAGCTCCTTCTGCTTGCGCGAAGGTGCGGGTGCGGTAGGCGTCCCAGCCGTCGTCGAACTTGCCGGCGTACTTGTCGGCCCACTCCTTCGGGACGTGGTGCGGGGCGTGGGTCGCGCCGGGGCAGAAGTGGAGGTAGAACGGCTTGTCCGGGTCGACCTGCTTGGCGTCAGCGATGAACTCGACGGCCTTGTCGACCAGGTCCGGCGTGAGGTGGTAGCCCTCCTCGGGAGTGGCGGGCGGGTCGATCTGGTGGTTGTCGTAGACGAGATCGGGGTTCCACTGGCTGGTGTCGCCGCCCAGGAAGCCGTAGAAGCGCTCGAAGCCACGTCCGAGTGGCCACCGATCGTACGGGCCGGCGCCCGACTCCTGGCTGCTCGGGATCAGGTGCCACTTGCCGAGCATGTAGGTGTTGTAGCCCTGAGCGAGGAGGATCTCGGAGAGATAGCCGTTCTCGAACGGCACGTTGCCGTTGTAGCCGGGAAAGCCGGTTGCGAACTCGGTGACGCAGGCCATGGCGTTGCTGTGGTGGTTGCGGCCGGTGATGATGCACGAGCGGCTCGGCGAGCACAGCGCGGTCGTGTGCATGTTGTTGTACCGAAGACCGTTCGAGGCGAGCGCGTCGAGGTTCGGCGTGTCGATCGGGCTGCCGAAGCAGCCGAGCTGGCCGAAACCGGTGTCGTCGAGCACGATGAACAACACGTTCGGCGCGCCCTTGGCTGCCCGTTTCGGCACCGGCCACGCCGGGCTCGACTCGTCGGCGGTGCGTCCGGCGACGCCGGGGAAGTGATGTCCCGGCTCGTACTCGATCAGCGGCATGTCACGTTCCACGCTTTCTCTCAGGGATTCCCAGCGGGCATCCCGCGGCTGTCAGAGGCCTTCGACTGCTTCCAGGCGGCCCGACCGGATCGCACCGACGAACGCCTCGTAGTCCTTCTCGTTCTGATCGGCGTACCGTTCGGAGAAGTCGGTGATCGACCGTTCGAAGCGGTCCTTCTTGCCGAGATAGGCGGCGATCGCGATGGGGTCGCCGGACCGAGCGTGGGCCCGGGCCAGGGTGCGGCCGCAGATCTGCCCGTAGAACGCCATGACCGGCGGCGCCATGGTCTCGACGACCGCAGAACCCTTCATGTCGCGCAGCTGCCGCCAGTAGAGGTAGCGACCGGCCTGCTGGCCCTTGGTCCATCCGAGGAAGATGTCGCTGGCGGCCTGCATCAGGCGCTGGCCCTGCACGACCCGCTCGCCGGGCTGGGCGTACCGGCTCTTCGGCAGGTGGTCCTCCAGCACGGACCGGGTCGCTTCCTTGACCTGGAGGAACAGGGGATCCTGCTGATCGCGACCTTGGAGAAGGACGATGAAGGCCCGGGTGCCGACGCTGCCGACGCCGACGACCTTGCGGGCCGCGTCGACCACCTCGAACCGCTCGAGCAGCTCTCGCCGGTCGGGCTGCAGCGTCTCACGGTAGGCCCGGAACTGATCGTGGATCGCCTGTTGCATCTCTTCCGCCGACATGCCGATAGTCGGCGCCAACTCGCGCAGGGGTACCACGATCGGCGGCTGGCTGACGATGCGGTAGCGACCGTCGACCATCTCGGCCAGCTTCGACAGGGCCTGCAGGCTGTCCCGGGTGTGCGCCTTCTGGTCGGCCCGCACGGCGCCTTTCTCCGCCGTCTTGGCCACCTTCTTGTCGCCGGCGCGGGCGAGGGTGGCGGTCATCTCCTTGATCAAGCCCTGGAGCTCGTCTTCCGCCAGGCGCGCGTACCAGACGTCGAGCGTGTTCATCTCGGCGAACCGTGCCATCCACTCTCGATAGGCCGCGACCGAAGCGAGCGTGACCATCCTCGCGTCGGGCCCGCTGAAGCCGTTGTTGCGACCTGCGATCGTGAAGCTGGCCGCCATGCGCTTCACGTCGTACTCGAATGGCCCCGGCAGCGTCTCGTCGAAGTCGTTGAGATCGAACAGCAGCGTCCGCTCTGGCGACGCGAACACCCCGAAATTCGAGAGGTGAGCGTCACCGCAGAGCTGCACGTTCAACCCCGCACGGGGCGTGTCCTTCAGATCCTCCGCCATGATCTTGGCCGCGCCGCGGTAGAAGGTGAACGGCGACACCATCATCCGTCCGTGCCGAACCGGCACTAGGTCGAGTTCCCGCGTCGCATCCTGCGCCTCGAGCAACGCGACGGGGTCGGGTCTCCCGACCGCCGCGGTCCACCCGGCGTGGTCCGCCGGCTGCGCGTGCGAACGCGCCGCCTTGCCCCTCGCCTTCCGCTCCTCGACGCTCGGGTGATCGACAACGGTCGGTTGCTCGATGAGGCTCATGATGTCGCTCCTAGGCAAGTTCGAAGATTCCCTTGACGACCAGGTAGCCGCCGATGCCGACGAGCATCCACACCGCGACCATCTGCCAGTTGGCCTCGAGCCAGCGGCGCCACGACGCGAGCACCGCGTCGGACCGGTCCGGCCGCACGACCGTGACGCCGATCGGGATCAAGATGCCGAGCGATCCGATCACGACGTACAGAACCATGGCGACGATGCGCTGGGTCTGGGTGAGCGCCTGGCGCACGATGTCGTTGCCCACTGCCGCCGCCAACAGGTACGGCGGGACGAACATGCCGATGCCGAACGCCGCCCACGGCGACATCGTGTCGATGCGGGCCATCCATTTCGGCGTCGCGTGCGACTCGCCCTGCCGGGCCTTCGCACGCTGCCGCAATGCGAGCACCGCTATCGCGATCCCGAGCCCGACATCGATCAGGGCCGAGGTCGTGGACGAGGTATCCGACGACGTCGATACCTGCCCACCGACGACGACGATGAGCACGCCGATGATGGCGAGGGCCAAGGCCCACCCGGCCAGGAAGCCGAGGGCCTTGCGCCGGCCACGCTTCGCGGTGAGCAAGAGCACACCCGCGAGCACCGGAATCGGCTCGAAGGCGATGACGAGCGTCATCAGCAGCACGTTGCCGTTCATTGAGCTGAACGATCTCGGACATGCACGTCTTCACCGGTGTCGAAGCCGCGTGCCGACACGTGACTCCACCAAGAGCGGGACGTACTGCGTGACGCGCGCCCCCGAATAGAGCGAGAGCTCCGACCGAACCTCGGCCGCGATCACGTCGACGTCGAACCCCTCGCCCAATCGGGCCAGAAGCGAGTGCACGATCGAGTCGGCGATGTCGCTGCCGTTCTCGTCGTCGACGGGCATGACCGGTCGTTTCAGCGCCGTGGCCCACGGTCGTCGCGACGATCGTCGCGACGGTCCGAGCGGCGGTTCACGCCGTGGGCGACCACCGCGACTGTGCCAACGGTCGCAGCAGTACGCGCGACAGGCGCTCCGATGACACCTCGGCGCGCGGCTCGTGCTGGTCTGAGTGGCATGTCAGCTTCCTCCTTCGTTCGCGGCCTCTTCGGCCTCGATCGACGCGGCGATGGCCTGGATGGGGATCCGCCCGCTGGCGATGAGCTGCCCACCGGCGCGCCGCGCCGCGGCCGCGAACGGCACCGCCCAGATGTTCTCCCAGACGACGACGCCCAGCAACCGAACCTGGTTCCATCGCCGCCGCCAGGTGCGGCCACGTCGTCGGCGGCCAGGATGTCGGCCAGCTCTGCCTCGGCGCCGCGTAGCTCGTCGAGCTGCTCGAGGTCCTCCAGCTCGAGGGCCTCGATGCTGCCGTCGTCGTCCTTGGTCAGGACCAAGAGGTCGAGCAACCGGACCGTGCCGCTCTCGACCAGGTCGGCCAACGCGCCGGCCACCTCCCCCGAGAAGTGCTGGTGGCCCGCAGGGAACTCGACGACCAGGTAGTCGACCGGACCGAGCGTGTCGACATCGGGCGCGCTCATGCGGTCACGCACCCGTCACGGTCCGCGTACGTCGCTGCCGCCAGCACGATCGGTAGGTCTGGTCTCATGTGGTGCCTCCTCGACCTTCGGTGGTTGCCATCGTCGCCCCAGTGCCGGGTTGCCCACATCCCCCGATGTGGGTGGTACGCGCGACGCTTCGAGGCCCGGTCGGCGCGTCGAGGGTTCGACGCTCATCCACAATGGGTGACGACAGCTCCGGAGCGTGTTCGTAGCGTGGGCAACGGACCCGACCACCGGAAGTAGGTGGGTTCGTGCGCTTGCAACTCAACTGCGAACGAGCCCTGACACTCGTGGCCGCTGCTGCCGTTCGCGAGAAGGGGCTGAGCGCCGCTCGGCGTGCGGGCGGTCCGGCCGGGTACGAGCAACGGGCCACCGCCGCGGGTCGCCTTGTCGTGCCGATGCACGACCTCGGACGCGAGACCGAAGGCCGTCTTGACCGTTTCACGGAGTTGATCCGCGCCGCCGTGGTAGGTGAACCGCCTGAACTGAATCTGCGCGCTCTCCGAGGGCGCGGTGGGGTGGTCACCTGCAGGTGAGTTCACGTGTCGCGATGCAGGCAGTCACGCACAGCGCGCAGGCGGTCTCGTCGCTCTCAGTCGAGCTGCTTCCGACTGCGAATGCTGCGTTGGAGCGAGCCCTTGATCTTCTCCGAGTGGTGGCTCGGGGCTCGACAGGTGGATCCGCTGCTGATTGGTGAGGACGTCCTCATCGAACCCACCGGCCGGGTCATCGAGCTGGTCGGCGCGACCATTGCCGAGGTTCGCGACGACCGGGTGGTGGTAGCCCACACCTACTTCGACGATGCGTCGCTCATCGAGCAGATCATCTTGGGTCGTCCACGCCCGCACGTGGAAGGATGACGTCGGCCCCGCGCCCAGACCCTGCGTCGTGACCATTGGCCCTACGAGCGGGCGACCCAGCCTCGCGATACTGCTCGTAGGCGACGTAGCTGGGGAGGTGAGCCATGTCAGATGCCATGATCAGGTCGCATCGCGGCACCGGGTTCCCTGCAGCCGGGACTGAAGCGCCGCACCTGCGCTCACGCCTCGTCCGCCGTGACGACCTTGTCGAGCGACTCGCTCACCTCCGGCGATCGACCCGTCGTGACCATGGCGGCGCCCGCGGGGTATGGCAAGACCGCAACACTGGCGATCTGGGACTTGGCCGACCCCCGGCCGTTCGCCTGGGTCCGGCTCGAACCAGCAGACGATGATCCCTTGCGCCTCGCACGCCACATCGCCTCCGGCCTCGATCGTGTCGAGCCCATCTCGGGCGACGATCTCCTGGGACTGTCGGGCGTCGGCCGATCGGTCACCGACGACCTTTTGCCCTGCCTCGTCCATCTCCTGGCGGACCGGTCGCCGTGCGTCCTCGTGCTCGACAACGTGCAGTGCCTGGGTTCGATCGACTCCATGACCCTGCTCGACGGACTGCTCGACGGCGTACTGCCCGCGACCCAGGTCGTGCTCGCCGGCAGGGCCCTACCCCCCCTGGCGCTGGCCCGACGCCAGCTCGACGACGAGGTGCTGTCGCTGACGGCGTCCGACCTCGCCATGTCCGCATCCGAGGCTGCTCGGCGTTCTCGACGCGCCGGCTGATGCGACGAACGAGGAGATCGCCGATGCTGGTCTCGAGCGCAGAAGGATGGCCAGCCGGCCTCCAGCTCCTGGCGCTCGCCGTTGCCGACAGCGGCCAACACTCGCCATCTCCCGCAAGCGGCCGCGATCGCCTGATCTTCGACTACTTCGACCGAGAGGTCCTCGCTCCACTGCCCGATGAGTACGTCACCTTTCTCGAGCGATCGTCGGTTCTCGATGTCCTGACCGGTCCGATGCTCGACGAGCTCCTCGAGATGGACGGCGCCGCCGATGACCTTGCGCGGCCTCGAAGAGACGACCGGCTCCTTCCTCGTGCCCCTGGACCACGAACGCGAGTCCTACCGCTATGCACTCGCTGTTCGCGCAGACGCTCCGCGGCGCGCCTGGAGCAGTTCGACCCGAGCCGAGCCGATGCTCTGCATCTCCGGGCGAGCACCATCTTCGAACGACTCGGCGATCTCGACGGCGCAGTGCGCCATGCGATCGCGGCGGACGACATCGAACGTGCCGCGGACCTCGCCCTGGTGGGTGCCACCCCGCTCGTCTTCGCCGGCTGCATCGAGCCGCTCGGCCAGTGGCTCGACCTCCTTGGCGAGGACGCGATGCGCCGCTGGCCGTCAGCGGCCATCGCATGGGCCTGGTACGGCTTGGCCTCTGGCGGACGACGAGCTGATCCGTCGAGCCACGATCGCGGCGGAGCAGACGGGCTTCGACGGGCCTCTCGCCGACGGATCACCTTCGGTCGTGGCCGCCGCGGCGATGGTGAAGGCGATGACGGGTGCAGACGGCGTGCCGGGGGTCCTCCGGGACACGGAGATCGTCCGCGCCGGCGGCGGGCCGCTCTCGAATCCCTGGTGGGCACTCGCCACGCTCGTACAGGGAACTGCCCATTCGATGGTCGGCGACAACGAACTGGCCCGTGAACGCTTCGAGTCGGCCCTCTCGGCCACCGATGCACCCGCCATCGAGGCGTGCACGCTCGCTCACCTGGCCCTGCTCGACCTACGGGTCGGCCGGCTCCGCGACGCGTCGCACGATGCCGACCGGGCGCTGGCCGTCGCCAACCGCCATCATCTCGAAGCCATCGTTCCGGCGATACCCGTCTTCGCGATCGGCGCACTCGTGGCCGCCCGCACGGGTCGACCTGACGAGTCCCGCGCACTGGCGATCGTCGCGTCCGACATGATCGATCGACTCGGTCGGGTCTCCCCCCGCACCGGCCTGCTGTGCAACCTCGTTCTGGCCCAGGCCGCGATGGCCTGCGGGGATCGAGGTACCGCCCGGCGGTCTGGCCGAGGAGGCTGAAGCCGCACGCCGCCTGGACGGCACCGCCACCCATCTCAACCGCGAGCTGGACGAGGTGCTGCGCGCGCTTCGAACCGGCGACGAGTGGCTCGGCCACGACCTCCAACTCACGATGGCCGAGCTTCGAGTGCTCCACTACCTCCCCACCCACCTATCCCTGCAGGAGATCGCCGACGAGCTGCACATCACCCGCAACACGGCCAAGTCGCACGTCGTCGCGATCTACCGGAAGCTCGGCACGGAAACCCGCAGCGACGCGGTCGCCCGCGGCCCGCGAGATCGGAATGCTGACCGAGGTACCACTGACCTAGCCCGATCTGCCTGGATGTCGCAGCGGAAACGTCGATGACACGCGCGGCTGAAAGGATCGGGTCGCCACGATCGAGCGCGAGTCGGGGGTCGTCGTCCTCACCCGGATCGTGTGAGGACAGCGGTACCTCGCACAGGCGGCTCGCCCAGATCGGGGGATGACGCGTCGGTACGGTTGACCGATCATGGCCAGGGAGACGACTCGTCTTTGATCACGCGCCGTGATGCGCGAACCACACCCGAAGGGAACATTCCAATGGCAGACAAGCAGCTCGTGCTCTCGTTCTTCGCGGACGAGCCCGCCGCGGACGCCGCGGCGCTGACAGTCAAGGACTCCGGCGCCTCCTCCGGTGATGCGATGGGGATCCTGGTCCTCGACGCCACCGGCAACGTGAAGGTCGACAAGGTCGGCGCACGGAGCTGGGGCGCCGGCGCAGGGATCGGCGCGTGCCTCGTCCTGCTCGGCCCGGCCGCGCTCGGCGTCGGCGTCCTCGGCGGCACCGCCGCCGGCGGCCTGCACCACAAGGGCCTCAAGCTCAGCGACGACGACAAGGCGCGAATCGCGGCCGACCTCACTGCCGGCAAAGCAGCCGTCGGCGTGCTCGCCAAGATCGACGACGCACCGGGGATCCAGGCCCAGCTGACCGGGCTCGGCGGCGCGACCTCAGGCCACGACGTCGAAGACGAGGCGGAGCTGCAGTCCGCAGCGGCCGCGCGAGCCCCGCGTAGCCAACCGGTCGAGGGTCCCCGAGCTCGATCAGTCCTCGATCTCCTCCCAGATCGCCTGCTCGTCGTGCTCCTCCCACTCGGACTCTGGGAGCACGATGGCCCAACTCGTCCATGTCCCGCTCGGTCGAGCCTGGGCGGTCCTCACCCTGGCGCGAACGACCATGCCCGGCTCGAGCTCGACTGGCGAGCTCAGCGGGGCTGTCGTCATCCCCCAGTGAGTCGGTGGATCACCTGGTCCCACAGACAGCGAGACACCGGGCGCGAGTTCGGCGCTGAACCACAGTGCGAGGGCATTGGCGGTTCCCTCGTCACGGATTGGCAGGAGGATCTCGGCTTCGTGAGGTGCCCGTGCGTGCTCGAGCGGGATCGACCCGGTGTCTGTCGTCCACAACGGACCCGGTTCTGAGCGCCTGTCAGCCGCGGCAAGGTGGTGGTAGCTGCCCGAATAGAGAATCTCGTTGACCGTCTTGTCGGCCAGGTCATCGAGAACGACGCCGTAGGGGCTGTCCGTCAAGAAATCCACTGTGTCCGCGAGATAGCGGTCGTGCACCAACGCGGTCCACGCCGTGACCGAGTGGGGGATCATGACTCCGCCCGGCTTGAGCCAGCGGTCACGGGCGGCGATGACCGGAGGGAGCATCCCTTCGTCGATCCCGAACCCTCCCAGCCACTCCGAGACGACCACATCGACACGTTCGGGTGGCTCGAGGTCCGACACGTCGCCCTGGATCACTTCGACGATGTCCCCGACCCCGTTGGCGATGGCCAGCTCCTGCGCCAGGACCGCTATCGACGTCTGTTCCGCCGCGTAGACCCGCGCTGCACCCGCCCGGGCCGCGAAGACACTGAGGATGCCGCTTCCGGCGCCGACATCGAGCACGACGTCGCCGGGGCGCACCACCGACGTCGATCGCACGCCGAAAGGCGTCCGTGCGAACACGGTCGCAGATCATGGTCCGATGCACCTCGAACTCCGCGTACATGGGGTCGGGCGAGTGCATGATCGGCGTTCGCACGGGCTCAAGGTAACCCCGCCACCCTGCACCAACGACTCACCCGATCTGGGTGATGAGGTTCGCGACGACCTGGAGCATCGTGGGTCTCATCCGAGCTGTGCTCGACCGCACCAACGGGAAGGAACCTCTATGGGATTCAGGCGACGGACAAGGCGCCGGGCGCTCGTCGCCGGAGCGGCGATTGCTCACCACGAGACCAAGAAGGCCTACCAACAGGCGCCGGCCGACGACTACGGGGCCCCGGCACAGGCTGAGCCGTCCCCGCCCGCCCCGACCGACTACGCGCCACCTCCGGTGGACCCCGCCGACGAGCTCGAACACCTCGCACAGCTGCACGCCTCGGGCGTGCTCTCCGACGACGAGTTCTCGGCGGCCAAGGCGAAAGCGCTCGGGATTTGACGGCGCGTCGAACGCAGTACGACGTCGGACCGGTCGATTCCCGGATCAACAGGGGGCTTCAATGAGTCAATCGCGCAAGCGCGTGCTGCAGCAGGCACTCGAGGCCGAGGTCGGTGCCACGTCGGTTGATCTGGGCACCCTGTTCACCGACGATGTCGTCGGCTGGTCACCCTATGCGGCAGTGTCAGGACTGACAGCCCTGGCTGACCTGTCCGCCCTCCGCGAAACAGCGTTCTCCAACGTTGTCATCTACCTCCGAGGGCTCGACGAGGTGGGCAACAGAGCCTTCGCCGAATGGCTCATCGAAGCCGATCACACCGGGCCACTGGTCCTCGCCGAGGATGCCGTGGTGGAAGCTACGGGGCGGCACGTCCAACTCGCCGGCGTCACCGTGGCCGACTTCCGCGAGGGCAAGATTCGCTCGTACCGGACCTACTTCGACGACGTCTCGCTGATCGAGCAGGTCGTCGGCGTCTGACAAGCCGATCGCGGTGGAGTTCCATGTCGAGGAGCACCCGGATCCGAATGACCTCGATGCCCTCGAAGCACAGATCCGTCGTGAGGCCTCCACCGCCATGGGACTCGGCGAGGAGAGGGACATCGCCATCTTCGTACGCGACGGCGGGACGGTCGTAGCCGGCATCAGCGGTTGGACCTGGGGTGACTGCTGCGAGCTGCAGAACCTGTGGGTGGCCCCAGGTCTTCGGGGTCGTGGCCTCGCGGGTCGCCTGCTCGCGGCCGCCGAAGCGGAAGCGGCTGCGCGCGGGTGTACGCAGACAGTCCATCTCACCTACGACTTTCAAGCTCGAGCCCTCTATGAGCGCAATGGCTACGAACTCGTCGGTCGAGTCGAGGACTTCCCCTCAGGAACGGATGCCCTCTGGTTCCGCAAGCGGCTTCATCCCGACCGAGTACCCCGCGAGGAGCGCGCCCCGCGCATCGACCGTGACCGATCTGACGGCCGCGGCGCATTGGCACACGATCGTCCCCACTGCAGGGTGTGCCGGTAGGCCCCTTCTGGTCAGGTCTCGGGGTCCGGCAGGTCGGCCTCGTGCGCGACGACGAGGTCCTTGAGGTGGTCCGGGAGCGCCCGCGCGAGCACCGCGATCGGCTTTGCCTGCTTTCCTGCGAGGTAGCGCGTCTTCGGCTTCCTCGCCGTCAACGCCGCGGCGACCGCACGGGCGACGTGGTCGGCCGGATCGGCCTCCTCAGCGGTCTTCTCGACCAACGCGGTCACCGCCTCGATCTGGGCGTCGTAGAGGTCGATGCCCCGGTCGTGCAGACCCTGCTCCATCTCGTCGATGGCCGTCTTGGTCTTGTCGAATATGGCGCTCCTGCTCCCGCCAGGATCGACGAGCGAGACGTGGACACCCCATTGGCGCAGCTCGAGTCGGAGCGCGTCGGTCATCGCCTCCATCGCGAACTTCGACGCGCTGTAGCCGCCGTGAAGTGGGAGCACGAGCCGTCCGCCGATGGATCCGACGTTGACGATGCGTCCGTGGCCCTTGCGGATGAGAGGCAGGAACGCCTGTGTCACTGCGAGATGCCCGAAGAGGTTCACCTCGAGCTGCTGGCGGAAGTCGTCCATCGGCTGGAACTCGAGCGGCCCGGGACGCACGATGCCAGCGTTGTTGACGAGCCCGGCGAGACCGCGGTCGCCGACCGCGGCCGCGACGATCTCGGTGGCCGCGGCGATCATCGGCGGACTGGTGATGTCGATCATCAACGGCGTCAGCGCCGGCGACGACTCTTCGCGGATGGCGTTCGCATCCTCGTCACGCCGGACACCTGCGAAGACGAGGAACCCTTCGTCGGCGAGGCGGCGGGCACAGGCGGCGCCGATGCCGGTAGAGGTACCGGTGATGACGACGGCGCCCCGATCATCGAGCTTCATGATCAGGCATCGCCGCGGTCCCTCCAGATCGACATCGGGTCAACCCGCCTCGGCGACGGGTTGGGCGAGCACCCGGGCGGCGACGCTCGTTGATGAAGTCCACCGCCTGTTGCTCGTAGCCGACCTTCAGGTTGGGGTGGGGCATCTTGACCCCGAGCGACCGGTTGCGTTCTTCGTCGTGACGCATGAAGGCCAGCCACGACCACATCGACATGACCTGGTTGCCGTCGGCCACGAAATGGGTTGCGTCGATGAAGGTGCCTCCGCTCGCCTCGCCGGCCTTCTTGATCGTCTTCAGGTTGTTCTTGTAGTAGCGGCGTGAGGTCGAGAACGCCGCGAACGGCTTGCCCGAGAGGATGCGCGCCGCGGCGGGATCGTGCAGGTAGGACCGGACGGGCATGCACGTGGTCAGCCACCAGGTCGGCGCACCGATGACGATCAGGTCGTAGTCGCCCTCCCGAGCCTCGGGCGGGATCTGGATGTCGCCGATCTTCCTTCGCAGCTGCGCCGGCAGCATGCTGAAGATCTTTGCGATCGGCCGCGCCATCGGACGCGTCGAGAACTTCTTCCCGTAGTGGGCATCGGTGAATTCGAGAGCCGCCTCCGTCACGTCGTGGCCGCCCGCGCGGAGAGCGTCCGCCATCGTGTCGGTCAGCGCGGCGCGTCTGCTGGGTGAACGAGTAGAAGACGAAGAGAACCTTCGACCTCTGATCAGTCGCCATCGGCCATCTTCTTCTCCGCGTCGGCGAGTGCACCCTTGAGCGCCTCGACGCGGTGCCCTTCAGCTTCTCCGACCACCTTCTGCACGGCGCGAGTGACGGCCGGCTCGACCTGGTCGGCCATCGACTGCTTGTAGGCGACGATCAGGCCGGCACCGCCGATCGGGATCGTGTCGCCAGCCTTCTCGGCGATGCCGCTGCCGAGCTTCTTGTGGAGTGCCTCACCACCGACCGCACCGATGGCCGCGCCGATGGCGGTGGCGGCGAGCAGCGGCGGGGCGAACAGACCGACGACGAAACCGACCCCCGCGAGGCCCTCGGCGCCGTGCCGGGCGACGTGGTCGGTCTCTTCGACCGAGAGGTTGCCCTCGAGGTCCTTCTTGACGACGACTGCACCCATGAGTCGCGCGCCGCAGTTCAGGACGGACGCGTAGTCCTCGTGCGCGGCCTCGGCCGAAAGGTAGCCGCCGATCAGGACGTCGATCGTCTCGTCATCGATGGGCATCAGCTTCTCCCCGCGTTCCTCACTCCGACAGCGCGTGCGCCGCGTTGCCCTGGTGGGCGGCGGCGTGGATGTCCAGCTCGTCCTGGGCAGACAGGTGCGGCTGGATGTCGAACACGACCTTCTTCACCGTGCCGGTGAAGGCGAAGGGCTTCTCGTGCTCGTAGGTGGGGTCGACGACCCCACCGTTGTCGCGGCCGATGTCCATGCCGGCGTAGCCCGAGAACCGGACCGGCACGGTGTGGTCCATGCGCCCTTTGCCGACCGGCCGGTCGTCGATGTAGAGGGTCACCTCGCCACCGGTAGCCGGGGTGGCGCCGTCCGCGGCGAACTCCATACGTACGGTCACCTCGCCGCTGGGGAGGTTCTCCTCGGCAACCTGGCGGAAGATGAACACACCCATCATCGAATACGTGTGGGTCAGCTTGCCCTCCCTGACGTAGAGGGTGAACCCACCGAGGTGGTCAGCCTCGGCCACGATCACGCCCTCGGCGCCGCCCTCGGGCACGACCAGGTCCGCGGTGATCGAATAGGAGCGGTTGTAGATCCTCGGGATCATCCCGGACATCACGTTCTGCACGTCGCCGCGGAACTCGAAGGTCGTGTCCTCCGGGATGGGCGGCAGCATGCCGAAGAACGTCGAGAGCGTGGCGAGCAGGGGCAGCACCCGGTAGCGCTCCGCCTCCTGCCAGAACAGCTCCTTGAGCTCCTTGACCTTTTCGGGGTGCTCGGCCGCCAGGTCGTTGGCCTGGGAGAAGTCGTCGGGCAGGTAGTAGAGCTCCGCGGGACCGGCGTCGGGGTCCCACACCCCTGGCGCGTAGGGCTTGATCGCCTCGGGTGTGAGCACCCAGGGGATCCGCTCGGTCTTCATCGCCAGCCACCAGCCGTCCTTGTACATGCCGCGATTGCCGATCGTCTCGAAGTACTGCTGCGTGCGATGCTCCTGAGCAGCAGAGTCGGTCATCGACGGCGCAAATGTGGTGCCGTGCATCGGTTCCTGCTCGATCCCGTCCACGGTCTCGGGCACCGGGATCCCAGCGAGGTCGAGGATCGTCGGGGCCACGTCGATCACGTGGGTGAACTGCGAGCGCAGCCCTCCCTGGTCGGTGACGTGGTCGGGCCAGTGCACGACGAGCGGGTTGCGCGTCCCACCGAGGTGGGAGCCGACCTGCTTGCCCCACTGGAACGGGGTGTTGCCCGCCCACGCCCACGCCGCCGAGTAGTGGGGGTCCATGATCGGGGCGCCCCACTGGTCGAGTCCGCCGTACCGCTCGGCGAGCTGCAACTGCATCTCGTCGGTGAGCGGGATGCCGTTCTGCATCGTCAGCTCGTTGAACGAGCCGGTGATCGTGCCTTCCATGCTGGCGCCGTTGTCACCCCAGACCCACAGGATCAGCGTGTTGTCGAGCTCACCGAGCTCCTCGATGGCGTCGATCACCCGGCCGACGTTGTGGTCGGCGTTCTCCGAGAAGCCGGCATAGACCTCCATCTGGCGCGCGTAAAGCGCCTTCAGATTGTCCGGGACGTCATCCCAGGCCGGGAAGGCCGGGTCGCGAGCGGTGAGCTCGGCATCGGCCGGGATCACGCCGAGATCCTTCTGGCGGGCGAAGGTCTCCTCGCGGAGCTTGTCCCACCCCTGGTCGAACTTCCCCTTGTACTTGTCGGCCCACTCACTCGACACGTGGTGCGGGGCGTGGCTGCAGCCGGTCGAGAAGTACATGAAGAACGGCTTGTGCGCGTCCTGGCCTCGCACCCCGTGCAACCACTCGATGCTCCGATCGGCCATCGCGTCGGGGAAGTAGTACGGGTTCTTGGTGTCGTAGTACTCGTCGGGGGTGCCGATGATCTTCTGGTTCTCGGCCAGGCACGGATCCCACTGGCTCGAGCCCCCTCCCAGGATTCCGTAGAAGTAGTCGAACCCCCAGCCATTGGGCCAGCGGTCGAACGGCCCGGCAGGCCCCTGTTGATTGTCGGGTGTGAGATGCCATTTCCCGAACGCGGCCGTGCTGTAGCCGTTATCACGCAGGATCCTTGGCAGCGGGGCACAGTCGCGGGGCACCGTTGCGCAGTAGCCGGGGAACCCGCCGGCGAACTCGCCGATCGAGCCGAAGCCCACGAAGTGGTTGTTCCGTCCCGTCAGCAGCGCCGCCCGCGTCGGCGAGCACAACGCGGTGACATGGAATCGGTTGTACTTCACTCCGCCATCCGCAATCCGGGTGTAGTTCGGCGTCTGGATCGGCCCGCCGAAGGTGCCGGCGTTGCCGAACCCGGCATCGTCGATCAGCACCATCAGGACATTCGGTGCACCGTCAGGTGGGGTCGGGTGCCCGATCAGGTTCCAATCAGGCTCGGACCCCTCGAGCGTCCTCTTCACGACCCCACCGGACGACTCGCGGCGTATGGGCAGTCGGCTGCGGTCGAGCTCATTCACGAGCATGCCTCCTCGGGTTCTCGCGCTCTGCACCTCGCGCGGGTCGTGCCATTGGACCGTAGGGCTACCCGTCGCCACGGTCGTCACCCCGATCGGGTGATGCTCGAATCGGCGAGCGCGGATGAGGCTGATCCGGACAGACCTCAGGAGGCCGACATGAACCACCTCGCGCTGATCTTCAGGGAAGGGGAGCGATGAGCGCCCCGGATGTCGACGAGCTCGGGCCCGTCGACTACCTCGTCGTCGAGTTCCCCGCTGGCGCGCAGCACTTCTCCGGTGAGATGGCGAGCGCGCTGGCCGATCTGGTCGACCACAACACGATCCGGCTGCTCGATCTGCTCGTGCTGAGCAAGAGCGACGACGGCGACATCGAGGCGATGGAGCTCGAGGATCTGGAGCAGCTCGATGAGCTGCGCGGCGCGGAGGCGCAGCTGGCCGACATCCTGGCCGCGGAGGACGTGGTGCACCTCGCGGCGGCCATGGAGCCGGGGTCGGTCGCCGGCGTCGTCGTCTGGGAGAACACCTGGGCGACACCGTTCGCGGCGGCGGCACGGCGCGCCGGCGGGCAGCTCATCGCCACCGGGCGCATCCCGATCCAGGCGATTGCCGCTTCGATCGAAGCCGAAGCAAGCGAAGAAGGAGATTGACATGCCGCTCCGACCAGCACGAGCAGCTCGCCGAGGCGTCATCGGCGCCCCTGTCGCCCGGACAGCCGCGACCGTGGGCACGGTTGCCGTCGTCGCCCATGGCGTCAATCGCCGACAAGACCGTCGGCAGGACCGTGGACCGAGACGCTGAGTCGTCCCGTCGGTCCATGGTGGAACGCAGCTCCACCGATGTCGTCGACTCGATCGTGCGGTCGCTGCGTGCCCGTCTCGGAGAGCGCGTCGCCGTCGACGTGATCCGGGCGGAGGTCCGCATGGAGCTCGCAGGTTATTCGACCGCGCGGGTGACCCAGTTCGTACCGATCCTGGTGGAGTCGCACGTGAGAACCCGGCTTCTGGGACGGTCCGAGTCTGGTCACACCAACTCACCGAAGGAGACCAATGGCCGAGGCTGACCAGACCAGAACTGAGATCGAGGAGTGGATCCAGAGCACGGTCATCGACCCGATCGAGGACTTCCACAACCCGCGCCAGGAGTGGCGGCGGCTGTTCTCGGAGACCTACGGCACGTTCCTCCTGGTCCTCGTCGCCGCCGGTGGCGGGATGATGAGCCAGGCCTTCCCGAACACGATCAGTCGGTCCGCGGCCGTGGTCGCACCAGGGTTGATGGTGATGGGGATCATCTTGTTCATGGGCAAGGTGTCGGGCGCTCACCTCAACCCGGCGGTCAGCCTCGCCTTCGCGCTCCGCGGTGACTTCCCGTGGCGGCGGGTGCCCGGCTACATCGTCGTGCAGCTGATCGGCGCCACGCTCGCCGCGCTGTTCCTGCACGCCGTCATCAACGTGTCGGCCAGCTACGGGTCGAACTACCCGGCGTCCGGCTACTCGGCCGGCGCTGCGTTCTGGATGGAGTTCATCCTCACCCTCGGCCTGGTGAGCGTCATCCTCGGTACCGCGTCGGGAGCGCAGAACATCGGGATCCTCGGCGCCATCGGCGTCGGCGGCTACATCGCGCTCGCCGGCCTCTGGGGCAGCCCCATCTCCGGCACGTCGATGAACCCGGCCCGCACGTTCGGGCCCGACCTGGTCGGTCGCGACTGGACCAGCTACTGGGTCTACGTCGCCGGACCCCTCGCCGGGGCCGCCGCTGGCCGTCGCGTTCGCGTTCGTCCTCCGCGGCAAGGGGGGCGGCCGAGCCGGCTCCGGCGCAGCTCAGGGGGCCCTGTACACCGAGGTCGCCGAGCCCGACAAGACCTAGGTGCGGATGATCCCGAGGCGACGAGCCTCGGTCACTGCATCGCTGCGTGAGGCGACGCCGAGTTTCCGGTAGACGGCCACGTTCTGGCTCTTGGCCGTGTTGCGCGTCACGCCGAGCTGTTCGGCGATCTCCTTCATGCTCAGATGGGTCGGCAGGTAGTCGAGCAGGCGCAGCTCGGCCGGCGTGAGTCGCGGGATCGCCGATGCCGGTCCGGCCGGCCAGCTGCCGAGCTGCTCCTGCAGCGCGTCGAGTCGTGCGCTCAGGTGGTGGGCGCCGGGCTCGTGCCGACGAGCCTCGCTGGCCTCGGGCCGCGAAGTCTGCCGCCGCCGAAGGGTCGCCGAGGGTGAGCGCCGTCTCGCCGAGGAGGATGTTGCAGAACAAGGCCGTGCGAGGCGACAGGTCGCGCAGTCGTGCCAGCAGCCGGTCAGTGGTCAACCACGCGCTTCGCGCCGCAGACCTGTTCGCCGCTGCGGGCGGCCACGAGCGCAGCGATCGCGTACACGGAGACGGCAACGAGCACTCCGTCGAGCCGATGCAGCTCGGCGATCTCGATGGCGAGGGTCGAGAGCTTGGTGGCTTCGGCGAGGTCGTCCTGCTCGAGACGGAGGTTGGCCAGGTGCGAGAGGATGCCGGCCTCGAACAGCGGAGACCCGGTGATGGCCCTCCGCGCCGACTGCAGGCGGTCCTCGGCCAGATCGAGGTCGCCCTCCATGGCCAGGGCGGTCCCCTGGATCATCGTCGCCGCGGCCCACCACGGATTCGTCTTCGCATCGCCCGCGTCGCGGACGATCTCGGTGTCGCGGACGACGCCGTCGACGCCGTCGATGCCCATGATCGCCCGGACGAGCGCCGCGGCCACCGCTGACGGTGGAGCGCCGCCGGAACCAGCGACGTCGGTGGAGAGACGGTCGGCCGCGGCCGTCGTGTCGCCGTACGAGCGCGGTGTCACCCACTGGCGAGCCCGAACCACGCCCACGCGACGGCGGCCTCCGCGCTCTGGTCGATGGAGTCCGCGCCCGAGGAGCTCGACCCAGGTGCGGAGCCGTTCGACCAGACCCTCGTTCACGAGGCCGTAGCTGTGCGCGGCCACGAGCGCGGACGCCCGATCGTGGTCACCCGCGGCAAGGGCGTGTCGGATGGCGCCGTCGGTGTCACCCTGTTGTTCGAGGAGCTCGCTGACTCTGCGCTCCAGGCGTTGCAGCTCGTGGTGATCGAGCAGCTCGAGGCGTCCTCGGAGCGCCTCTCGGAAAAGCTGGTGGTAGCGGAACCACCGGCGCTCGTCGTCGAGCGGGACGAGGAAGAGGTTCCCCGACTTCTCGATCTCCAACAGCCGCTCACCCGACGAGGTGATGCCGAGCAGGTCGTCGAGCATCGGCGGGCTCATCCGCTCGAGGACCGAAGATCGCAGCAGGAATCGCACCATCTCCTCCGGGTAGTCAGCCAGCACCTCGTCGATCAGGTAGTCGGTCACGAGCCGGTCGCCGCCCGTGAACAGCGTCACCGGGCTGTCGTCAGGCCGGCGTTGCAGCGCCAGCGCCGCGAGGTGGAGTCCTCCCGGCCACCCCTCGGTTCTCCTCACCAGCGCCGCCACCTTGTCCCGGTCGAGTCGCACAGCCGGCTTCGGTCGAAGAGCTGACCGGCCTCGTCCTCCGACATGGCGAGGTCGACCGAACCGAGCTGGAAGGTGGATCCCATCATGCGGCGCTCGGACAGCGACCCGTTGGGGAGGGCGTGCCCGACGAGGGCGAGCTGGGATCCCTCGGGCAGGTAGGCGAGAAGGCTGTCGATGCAGCGCTGAGCGGTCGTCGACTCGATCACCTGGATGTCGTCGAGCACGAGCACGATCGGTCCATCGAGCCGCAGGCCCTCACCCAACGCGGGGAGGAGCTCCAGGTCGATCGAACGGCGCCCGCCCCACAGCAGATCGATGGCCGCGGGGTCGATCGTGTGGACGGCGCCGAGCGCCTGAGCGAGGTGGCGCAGGAGATGTACCGGCTCGTCGTCGAGACGATCGAGCTGGACCCACACGAA
This sequence comes from uncultured Microthrixaceae bacterium, assembly GCA_963776435.1. GTDB lineage: Bacteria > Actinomycetota > Acidimicrobiia > Acidimicrobiales > Acidimicrobilacustridaceae > UBA4742. The sequence goes on along the minus strand of CAVZMK010000010.1, from coordinate 305,860 downwards.
GTCCCGCTCGTCGGCGTCCTCCCAGAGCAGCATCGAGGTCGTCTTCCCGTAGCCGGCGGGGGCGAGGACGACCACGAGCCGCGACTCGACCGAGTGACGCAAGAGCCCGGTGACCCGATTGCGCGGCACCACGCCGGCTCGCGAGCGGGGACGGCCCCAGCTCCCGGGAGTGGTGATGCGGTCACGTTCCCCAGACTCTGCGTCTACAACGTCGGTTGTAGCCACGGAGAGACAGTAGCAAGTTGAAGATCGAAGGGATGCGGGCTCTTCGTCACTTTCGCTCGCGGCCTCACCCCTTTTGGGTGAGGCCAGCGGCACCCACAGTGGGTCATCGTGAGGGCCAGACGATCGCGAGGGGGTGCCCGTGTACGACGGGGTGACCGACGAGTTGGGCCCGATCGACTACCTCGTCGTCGAGCTCGCCGGATGCACCGCCGATCTGACGGGACCGTTGGGCATCGAGCTGGCGTCGCTGGTCGACGCCGAGTTGATCCGCGTGGTGGATCTCGTGATCGTCGACAAGGGCACCGACGGCCGGTACGAGGTGAGGGAGATCGAAGACCTGAAGGCGGCCGATGCCCTCGGCCACCTGCGGGTGCTCGAAGGTCAGCTCGCGGAGGTGCTCGGGCGGAAAGACCTCGATCGTGTGGTCGAAGCGCTCGGCGACGGTGCCACCGCCGCGGTGCTGATCTGGGAGAACACGTGGGCGGCCCCGCTGGTCGCCGCAGCGCGCCGATCCGGGGCGGAGGTCGTCGCCTCCGATCGCGTCGCGATGTCCACCTTCGTCGATGCACTCGATCTCGGCGGGCCAGCGGTTAGCGGTCGTTCCGTCGTCCGTGAGCCCGCTCAGGCGGATGCGGCCGCGGTGCTCGCTCGCGGGATCGAGCGGCGCAACCACCGGGCAATCCGCCGACGCGGCTGAACGGGTGATCCTTCACCCGATCGGGGTGACGCCAGGAGCGGATGAACCCGTCAGGATCAGCCCAATCGCTCAGCTGATCCGACGGATCCGATGCGACGACGCACTCCGACCACGAGAACCAAGGAGCTTCCATGTTGGCTTACGACTACCCGCTGCTCGGCGTGTTCTGGACTATCACGATCTTCATGTGCTGGGTGATGGTCGTCTTCGCCGTCATCTGGGCGTTCATCGACAACTTCCGCCGTCATGACCACAGCGGCTTCGCCAAGGCCGGCTGGGCGCTCGTCATCATCATCCTCCCGCTGCTGGGCACCCTCATCTACCTCATCGCCCGGCCAGCCGCGGTCGAGTAGCCCCCGAGTCGGGGTGGTGACCTTGGACTCTGTCACGAACGTGTCCGTCGGCTGACGCTGAGGGCAGCACCAATCCGATCGGGACGACTGGCCTGTCAGCCATCGCCATCCCGACACGATTCAGAGGAGCTGATGTTGCGATGGCAGTGACAAGTACTGAACAGGCGGCCATGGCCGCAACGAACGATCAACTGGTGATGTACCCGGACGAGATGCGGGGGTCGGGCTGGCTGTTCTTCGCCGGCACCATCCTTGGCCTCGCCGGGCTGATGCGGATCCTGGACTCGATCTGGGCCTTCCGGTACCACGGCGCGCTGCCCGACGGCCTCCAGAACAGCCTGCTCGGGTCCAACCTCAAGAACTACGCCTGGGCCTGGCTCGGCGTCGGCATCATCCTGATCGTGTCGAGCTTCCTGATCCTGGTCCGCTCGCAGTTTGCCCGCTGGGTCGGATACTTCGCCGCGGTGATCGGTGGCCTCAGCGCCATGACCTGGATGCCCTACTACCCGATCTGGTCGATCACCTACGTGGCCATCGCCGTGCTCGTCTTCTACGCGCTAGCCCGCTACGGCGGCCGCGCCGCCGCCTGATCGTCCCGTGGCGCGGGTCGAGCGCGCCATGTCGGGCGATCCGGCGCCGAGCTGGGGGTCAGGTCGCTACGCTGCGCGGGTGCGCTCCTGGTCGAAGGCGACATGACTTCCGAGTTCGGCCCTGTCTCTCCGGATGAGCGCCAGCTGGCAGTGGCGACTCTCACCCTGGCCTTCGCGGCCGACCCGTTCCTTCGCTGGATGTACCCCGAGCCCGGCGAGTATCTGGCCCACTTCCCGGAACTGATGTTGGCGTTCGGGGGTGCAGCGTTCGATCAGGAGACGGTCTGGCAGCTCGGAGCTCACTCGGCGGTCGCGATGTGGATGCCGCCAGGGATCGAACCTGATGTCGAAGCGACCGAGGCCGTGTTCGAGGCGACGATCGGCGACGATCGCCTTGGAGACCTGATGATGGTTTTCGGCATGATGGACGACGCCCATCCCAGCTATCCGCTGTGGTATCTGCCGTGGCTCGGAGTCGATTCCGCCGTGCAGGGCCAGGGCTCGGGTTCGGCGCTGATGGGGCCGTGCCTGGAGATCGTGGACAGCCGTCACCTTCCGGCCTATCTCGATTCGACGAACCCTCGGAATGTCTCGTTCTACGAACGGCACGGCTTCGAGATCAGCGGACGTTGGCAAGCCGGCTCGTCCCCGCCGATCATTTCCATGGTGCGAGCGGCGAGGCACCAGTAACCCCCGCCGCTGCCCAACCGGCGCTCAGCGAGGTCGGTAGAGGATGAACTGGGGATGGTCGACGTCGAGCGCCTCGATTGTCGTGAAGCCTGCCTCGGTGGCGTAGCGCTCCACGGTCTTCCGGCGGATCACGGTGCCCGTCCCCGCGCCGCCATCCTGCATGCTGACCGCTAGGCAATGAAGCGTGCTGAACGAGTAGAGGAAGCGCTCCATATCGTTCGTAGGGACCGTGAAGCTGTCTTCGGTCCGTTCGTCGACCACCAGCACGGCCCCGTCGTCACCGGCAAGCATCCGCATGGTGCGAAGGATCCCGACTGGGTCGGGCACGTCGTGGAGCATCTCGATGGCCATGACGAGGTCATAGTCACCCTCGATGGCGGGGTCGGCCGCGTCCCGCACCTCGAACCGCACGCGATCGCCAACACCCGCGGCGGCGGCTGATCGCTGCGCCACTTCGACGGACGCTTCATCGAGGTCGAACCCGTCCACCTCCGCGTTCGGATATCTACGCGCGATCGTGATGGCAGCGAGCCCCTCACCTGACCCGACCTCCGCGATTCGCACCGGCTCACCCGCATCGAGCTTCGCTTGCAGGTCAGTCAACGCCGGCAGCCAGTTCTGTGTGAGGTGGTTAATGAACACGGGACGTGTGAACGCGGCCTGCAGGTCGTGGAGGTCGAACAGGCCGAACGCCGCGCCCGTACCGTCGCGGAACTCTTTGACCATGATGTCGATTGCCTTGGCCACCCACGGCACGACCGCGGCACACGGCTTCATGCACGCCTCGCTGTCGTCGTCGAGCAGCACGTGCGCATGCGCGTTCGGTAGTTCGAACCGGCGGTCCTCGGGAGCCTTCGTCGTGTCATCGACCGTGACGACGCCCGCCACCGCCTGCTGCTCGAGCCACTCCCGCGCGATAGCGCTCAGCGATGCCGGCTCGACTCGCAAGGTCGGCGCCATTGACGGGGCCCGCGCCGGCGAGCACTTCGTAGAGCCCGAGCCGAATCCCTAGTTCGACGTTTGCGAGCTCCATCGCTGCGAGGCATGAGCCGAACAGGTCGCCGGCGAACTCCTCGACCGTGCTCTCCTCACCGTCGGCCAACTCGATCACTGGCATGGAATCTCCTTGTTCTAGGGAAGATGAGTAGGAAGGCGCCCAGCACGACGAGCCATGCCGTGGCCGTCCGGTGCGGCGGATGCTAGGCCTCCTGGCGAGTCCGAGGTCCGGAGATCCGCGATATGGCGGAGGTTCTTACGCGCCAGCTCAGCCAACGACCACGAGAGGCGACGCGAACTACCGTTCCCGGCATGAGCGACGCCAGCGAAGCAACGATCACCGGCATCCACCACTTCTCGCCGACGGTGAGCGACGTTGAGGCGAGCGCGGCCTGGTACGAGAAGGTGTTCACGATGATCCGGGTTCCGGTCACCTTCCCGCACTACGAGCGCGAGGAGACCGGCTACGCCGTCATGCTCGTCGAACCGAATTCCAGCCTGATGATCGGCCTCCACCACAACGAGGCGAACCAGGGCGAGGCCTTCGACGAAGCCCGCACCGGCTTCGACCACCTCGGCCTCCAGGTCCCGAGCCACGAGAGCCTCGAGGCCTGGGCGGCCAAGCTGGACGGTCTGGGGATCGCGCACTCGGGCATCCGTGACATCACCGAACCCGTTCCCTTCTCGACCCTGGTGTTCCGCGACCCGGACAACATCCAGCTCGAGTTCATCTACGCGCCCTGACTCCCGTCGTGCCGTCGTCGGCACGCAAGCTGTCCTCACGCGGTGCGCGAGAAGCAGCCGTGGAGGAAGTCCATGAGGGGTGGGGTGACGACCGTGTCGCCGGGTGCGCCGACCGCGGTGGTCAGATCGCTGTGTTCGAGCGCGGCCGCGTCGAGGACGGTGGTCGGGACGCCCGCTCGGCGGAGCGCGTCGATGAACGCGAGCTGCGGCTCGAGCCGCCACTTATCGCCTCGGGCCGCGATGAAGAAGCGCGGGATCCCCTTGTCGGGGCCCACGTGGCGCACTGGCGACGCCTCGGCCCAGATAGCGGGGTCGGTTCCGAACACGTCGCGATACCCGGCCTGCACCTCCGCCGGCGAGGTCGTGGCCCCGGCCGTGATGTCATAGCCCTCACCGTCGAGGGCGCCGACGCAGGTCATGGCGGTGAGCGGCTCGTCGCTCCTGGCCAGGTACCGGTCGTCCGTCGCGATCGCCGCGACGATCCCGCCGCCCGCGCTGTGGCCGAGCACGGCGAAGAGGTGTGGGTCACCGCCGAGCTCGCCGGCGTGATGGATGACCCATCCGAAGGCATCGGCGACGTCCTGGTCGTGGACGGGATACTGGGGCGCGGGTGTCGGCAGCGCCCGGTTAGTGAGTCGGTAGTTGACGCTCACGAACAGGTAGCCCGCGTCGTTGAACAGCTTGACCTTGTCGGTCATGAACTCGGACTTGTCGCCGCTGGTCCAGCCGCCGCCGTGCACCCACACGACGATCGGTCGATCGCGGCACCCATCCGCACCTGCGGGCGGCGCGTACACGTCGAGGCTGGTCAGGTTCGGATCGACACCCGGATGCGACGCGTACGCGAACGTCCGCTTCGAACCGCAGGCCACGAGCGAGGTGATCGAAGTCGTCGTCCCGTCGCCTCGATCCGCCCTCCCTGGTCCGGCACAGCTCGCACCGAGTGCGAGCGCGGCAGTCAGCATGGCGACGATCGTCGCACCGCGCCCGGCCCGGCTCACGGGGGCCCGACGCTCAGTCGTAGGTGGCGGTCAGGCCGCCATCGATCGCGATGGCGATTCCGGTGATGAAGCTGGCTCGATCGGAGCAGAGGAAGGCGGCCAGCTCGGCGACCTCCTCGGGCCTCCCGCCCCTCTTGAGCGCGGTGCCCTGGACCAGGCCGGGGAAGCGCTCGGCCGAGCCCTTCCCACCGGTCAACTCGGTCTCGATGAACCCCGGGCAGATCGCGTTCGCCCGGATGCCCTGGGTCCCGTACTCGACCGCGGCGGCCTTGGTGAAGGCGATGACGCCGTGCTTGGCGGCCGAGTACACGCTCACCGGCATCGGTGACGCGTTGAGGCCTCCCGTCGAGGACCAGTTGGCGATGACGCCACCGCCCGTCGGGAGCATGGCGCGGATGCCGTGCTTGGTCCCGAGCAGCACTCCGCGGAGGTCGACGTCCATGATGCGGTCGTATTCCTCCATCGTGATGTCGGCGACCGACTGCGCACCGCCGATGCCCGCCACGTTCAGCACGGCGTCGACGCGACCGAAGGCTTCGAGCGCCTTCGCGAACATGGCCTCGACCTGCGACTCGGCGGTGACGTCGCAGTGGCACGGGATGACGGCGTCACCCAGCTCCTTCGCCGTCTCCTCTTCGCGGCCGGTGACGTCGGCCGCGAGCACCTTCGCGCCTTCCCGCACGAACACCTTCGCCGTCGCCCGGGCCATGCCCGACCCGGCCCCGGTGATCACCGCGATCTTGCCGTCCAGCTCACCCATTTGGGGTTCCTCTCTCGGATTGGTGGCGCAACGCTACGCCACCGAAGTTCGGCTGATCGCCGGGACCCCGGGGTGGGGTGAGTGCGATCGTGCCGAGGGCGGTGCCGACCAGGCGGCCGTCGTTCTCGCAGTCGACCGTTACGACGGCTGTCTTCTTCGTCAGGGACATGACGCGGCTCGTGGCCCGCAGGATCCCGGATCGGGTCGGGGCCAGGTAGTTGATCTTGAACTCGAGGGTCGCCGGCCAGGTGCCGCGTGGGACGATCGGGAACACGGCCGAGCCGAGCATGTGGTCGACCAGCGCGGCCAGGACCGCGCCGTGGGCGGCCCCGAACGGGTTGAGCAGGTGCTCGCCGACCTCGAGCTCGGCCACGCACCGCCCCGGCTCGACCTCGGTGAAGCGGATGCCGAGGTACGCCGGCACGCCGGTCTCACCGCCCTCCGGGCTCTGCGACCGGCGCAGCATCCCCAGGGCCAGCTCCTCGTCGAAGCGATCGCTCCAATCCGGTCGTGTCGGTCATGTCGTCTCCATGGCTTCGCGGAAGGCCTCGACCGTCTCGAGATCGGCGCAGGCCTCGGTTGCCCGGGTCATGCCCATGCGTCCCACCTCGACGGGTTGCCACTTGCTGCCCATCGACGCGGTGGTGGTCGCCGCGACCCAGGCGTACAGCACGCCCCTCCGGTAGCGGTTCCACAGGATCTCGAACGGCGGCGCGTCGACCCCGGCGTCGACCAGCACCTGCCGGTACGCCCGCAGCCAGTCTTCGTCCTCGCGCCGTCGCACGTCGGTCGGACAGGAGTTGCCGAGGTAGATAGCGATGTCGCGGATCCCGGGCGATCGGCTGATCACCGCCCAGTCGTACAGCCCCACCTGTTCACCGTCGAGGAACTGGTTGCCGGCGTGCGTGTCGCCGTGGATCAACGTCTGCTCGCCTTCGTCCCACAGCTCGCACACGCGCTCGTGGTGCTCGGAGTACAAGGCGCACAGCGCGTCGAACACCGGTGGGAAGTCGTCGGCGAACATCGCCCGGGCGTTGGCGACGAGCTTGGCGCCGTACGAGCCGCGCATCGCCGGCTGCACCCACGACAGCTCGTCGTCGAAGCGCGGGTCGTTCCAGAAGCGCGCATGCAGGCGGGCCAGGCTCTCGATGATCGGTTGCCCTCGCTCCTCGGCGTGCGTCTCGAGTCGGGTGTTGAACGTGCACCCCGACGCCTGGAGGTCTTCGAGCACCATGACGTACTCCGTGGGCTCCTCGCCGTGCGCGGCGAAGTACGGCCGGGGGATGCGGAGCGGCGCCTCGGCCGCCGGTCCCTCGTAGAAGCGGGCCTCGCGGCGGCCCATGTCGGTGGCGGCGACGAGGCGTCGCTGCGACTCGTCGAACGGTGGGAGCTTGACGAACACGGTCTCCGGTCCGCTCGTCCCGGAGGCATAGCTCAGGCCCAGCCGCAACCGACCCGTGGTCCCCGAGTGCTGGTCGAGGACCTCGATCGCCGCGACCTCGGCGCCGTTCCAGGACGACGACAGCGCCTGGGTCATCCAGTCGGCCGTGATCTCGTCAGGACCGGCCGGCAATGCGAGCGCGTCGGGCATCCACCGACGACACTGCATTTTGACGTAAGCGTCAAGAAGAGCGGCCATCGTCCACCCGCCCAAGAGGCCTTCTCTCCCAGGCTCTAGGGCCGGCTACTCGCCGGTCTGGCCGTCCACCACCTCGCGGATCAGGTCCGCGTGACCGTTGTGCCTGGCGTACTCCTCGATCATGTGGACCACGATCCAGCGCAGGCTGGGTGACCGACCGTCCGGCCAGGAGCGAACGGCCAGTCGATCGAGGCCCCCGTCGGCCAGTGCCTCGGCCATCAGCTCCCGCGAGCGCTCCACCGCACTTTGCCACAGGGCCATGAGCTCATCGGGGGAGTCGTCGGCGGCGGAGTGCCACTCCCAGTCCTGATCGGCCTCCCAGTCCACCGTGTTCCACGGTGGGGCCTTCTCGTGTCCGTACAGCGACCGGGAGAACCAGTTGTCCTCGACATAGGCCATGTGCTTGAGCAGCCCGCCCGGTGTCATCATCGACACGCCGACCGTGGCCGTCATGCCGGCGGAGTCGAGACCCCGGCACTTCCAGGCCAGCGTGGCGCGCTGGAAGTCGAGGAAGCCGAGCAGCGTGGCCGTCTCGTCGCCGGCGGGTGGGGGTTCCGGGCGTCCGTACTCGTCGACATCGATCATGGACGGCGACTCTACGGGCGTCGCGCCGCGGCCTGCTCGACGTGCACGCTCGGGTCGTCCATGACTCGTGCTCCCCTCATGGGACCGCCGCCGGTGCGCCAGCCGTGATCGTGGCCAGGTTGGCCGGGTCGAAGAACTCGACCGGCGAGATCGTCCCGGCGAGGACGCTCACGAACGAGTCCATCGCCGCCTGGTTGCCCTGCATGGCACCGAGCAGGTGTTGGAGTTCGGGCGGTGGCGGCTCGAGCGTCGCCATCGTGGTGGTGAAGTCGTAGATCGGCAGGGCATGGGCGTCGCGAGCCGCGTGCCACGCGGCCATGGCCTCGTCGTAGCTCTCTGCGCCCGAGAGGGTGGCGTCGAGCGCATTCGCACACCGTTCGGCGTCGGCGAACGCGTCGCCGATGCCCTGGGCGGTGATGGGGTCCTTCGTGTACCCGGCGTCGCCGACCAGCGCCCAGCCCGGCCCATAGGGCTGGCGGAAGAAGTTGGGCACCGCCGCGCCGTAGAAGCGCTCCTCACGAGTCGCGTGACCGACGCGCTCGGCGAAGGAGGGGGAGAGCTGGAGCGTCTCGAGGTAGTTGCCCTCGACGTCGTGGCCGTACGCGGCGTGCTCGGCGTGCGCCCACCCGATGACGAGGAGGGTGAGGCCGTCGTTGGTGGGGAACGCGGCCCAGCCGCGATGCGGGCGGATCGTGATCTCCATGCCGTCGACCGGGAGGTTGCTCCAGTAGGTGTAATGAGACGACTGGAGCGCCGGCTTCTCGTGGTACGTCCTCGGCTCGACGGCTCGGGCCACCTTCGAGTTCGAGCCGTCGGCCCCGATGACGACCGTCGCCCGCTCGGTGATCGTCGTTCCCGACGAGTCCCGGCCGCGGATCCCGGACACACGGCCGTCCTCCACCATGATCTCGTCGACGGCGAACCCCTCGCGGATCTCCGCCCCCGCGCCGGCCGCCGCCTCCACCAGCAGCGTGTCGAGCACGCGCCGCCGGGGTGCGTACGCGTGCGAGATGCCCTCGACGGGCCGGGCGGTCCCGCTGACCGAGATCGGCCCGAAGTCGAGGGAGTAGCCCGGCGAGACCGGGCACCCGGTCGCCACGACGGCGTCGAGCAGGCCCCAGCGGGCCAGGGCGGCGACCGCGGGCGCGTGCAGGTAGTGCGTGGACACCGTGTCGCTCGGGAACGTGGCCCGATCGACGACGAGGGTCCGGTAGCCCTTGCGGGCGAGCAGCATGGCGAGCGGCGATCCCGCACAGCGGGCTCCCACCACGATCACGTCGTAGTCAGCGGTCACGATGTCCTCCAGGGTGGATCGATGCGGACCGCCTCATCATGCGGCTGCACCCGGAACGGGACATCGGGGAGATCCCCTACGTTCCCCCTGGTCTTTGCTTGCTGGCGTAGACGGCCGCCTCGGCCCGGCTGCGCAGGCCGAGCTTTGTCAGGATGCGCCCGACGTGGTGCTCGACCGTCTTGCGGCTGATGTAGAGGCGCTCGGCGATCTCGGGGTTCGAGAGCCCGAGCCCGAGCAGGTCGAGCACCTCCTCCTCGCGCTTGGTGAGGACACCAGTCGTCCGGGGACCGGCACGGCCCGCCTCGCCCATGGAGCGGAGCAGGGCGGCGGCGGCGTCGGCCCGGCGGGCGGCACGGAGACGGTCGAAGCCTTCGAGCGCGGCCCGGGCCTCTGCCAGCGCGACCTCCGGCCGATCGTCGGCCAGCGCGCTGGCCAGTGCCATCCGCGTCTCGGCCAGCTCGTGGGGTGTCTGCGCCTTCGAGAACCCTGCCAGGGCCTCACGCAGGCAGCCACAGGGATCACCCGTCGATGTCGCCAGGCAGACGCGGCCGTTGGCCAAGGCCGCCGTCGCCTCCACGTAGGCACCGGGGTGGCGTTGCGCGCAGACTCGGATCCGCTCGGCAGCCGCGGCGGCCTGGTCGTAGCGGTCCGCGGCCAGTTGCACCTCGACGAGCAGCGACCAGTGCGACGCGGCCAGCACGCTCTCCGGGTCGAGCTCGTCCAACGCCCGCTCCAGCACATCGGCAGCCAACTCGGTCCGGTCGTACGCGAGGTGCACAGCAGCCTGCGGTAGGGCCGTGTCGAGGCTGGCGTCGATACCCGCGAGGAGCTGCTCGGCTTCCTCGATCCGCCCCTGACGCACCCGCAACTCGGCCAGCCGCGCCAGCGCGCCCTGTTGCAACGAGCGGTGGCCGAGGGCCCAGAGGCGCACAGCCTCGGTCAGCTCGACGTCCGCCTCGGCCCACCGACCTGCGGCGGTCAGCACTCCGCCGTAGTGCGTGCGGCAGAACGCCGAGACGGCAGGAAGGTTGCGCCGTACCGCGATCTCCTCGCCCACCCGGATCCATTGATCGGCCCGCACCACGTCGTGGGCGTGCTCGCACGCGGAGAAGAGCTGGCAGAAGATCTCCTGCAGCACGAGGAAGTCGTCGATATCGCGGCCCGCCACGGCGGCCAGCGCCTCGTCCAACAGCATCATGCCTTCCTCGGTGCGGTCCTCCATGACGAGGCTGGCTCCCAGATAGGCGATACCCCCGAACTCGAGATCGGCGTCACCGAAGCGCCGCGCGGTGCCGATCGCGTCGCGCAGCAACTCCTCTTTGCGCCGCCGATCCGGCTCGAACATGCCGCGGTTCAGCTCGATCCACCCGGTCTCGAGTGTGTCGCCTGCATCCGCCAGCAGAGTCGTCGCTCGTGCGATCCAGCCACTCATCACCGCCGCGTCGCCGACGATGGTGCCGATGACGAACGCGAGCGTGCGGGCTATCCGCACCGCGGCTAGCGCATCCCCGACCTCACGGTACGAGCCGTACGCCGTCGTCCACAGCTCGATAGCTTCGGCGTAGTCGTGGTCGAGGTAGGCGACGCGCGCCCGGCCCTCGTAGATCTCGCCGCCGACCGCGCCAGCCGCGCTGGCCGCGTCGAACGCGGCTCGAGCCGTGGCGCTGTCACCGGCCCGCAGGGCGGCGTAGCCCTCCGTGATCGGCGAGCTCTCGGGGCGCGGCATCGAACGAGATCCTATGGGCCAGCGTCACGGCCGGCAGCATGACGCTCGCCGGCTCAGAGCTTCATGAGCTGGGTGATCAGCGCTTCGTCCTTGGCGATAGGCAGGTTGGCGGTGACCGAGTAGACCGCGCCCTGCGAGGTGAGCACCGCGACGCCTCCGGGGACGCCGTTGCGCGTGATCGAGAACGCCTGCGCTCCCAGCCCGTGCAGCGTCGTCAAGGTCCGACCCCCGGCACCAGAGATGCTGCGCAGCGTCGCCCAGCCCGCCGCGCCGCCCGTGCCGATGTTCACGATGACGATCGACGATGCCGTCGCGTTGGCGAACTCGCAGCTGACGCCGTGGCCGATGGCCGGGAGCGACTTGGTCGTGCCCACGGCACCGATGTAGGTGCTGATCAGCGAGGTCGGGATGGCGCTGCACGAGGTGGGCACGTGCACGGACACGCCCGACGCGGTGGTCGTCGTGGCGCCGGTGGTGGCCGACGTGGTCGACCCCGTGCCCGTCGTCGTGGACGCAGCCGTCGTGGTCGTGGTCTTCGTCGTGGTCTTGGCGGTCGAGCTGCAGGCGCCGGCGGCGACCACCAGGGCCACCGAGAGCGCCACGGCCGCGGCCCGACGGGACAGGTGCTGGACGAGCGACATCGAGGGTCTCCTGACTTGCTACCCCCAGCACTGCCGCGAGCGTACCCCCCGATCGCGCGCTGGGATAGGGTCGGCGCCGCCACGCACAGGGAGGCACGATGTCCGGGAAGTCCGATTTCACCGACGAGGAATGGACCGCGGTCACCGATGCGCCGTTCGAGGTGATCACGATCATGTTCCTCGCCGGCGCCCACGGCCCGATCTCGACGCTCAAGGAATCGAGCGCGGGCGCGCACGCGATCGCCCAGCCGGGCAACCGGGGTTCGGCCTCAGGTCTGATCGCCGAGATCATCCCGGACGCCGAGGGCAAGCAGGCCCGTCACGACGCCGGGCATCCCCACGGTGCCTCCGTGGTCGAGGCCATCGACGCGGGCGTCGCCAAGCTGCAACCGGCGGCCACGGCCTTGGCCAAGCTGACCGGTGACGAGGCCGCGCAGGTCGGCGTCTGGCTGGTCGACATCGGAGCCGCGGTCGCCCAGGCAGCCAAGGGCGTGACCGACGGCGAGCGCGACGCGCTCGCCAAGATCGCCGGAGTGTTCGGGGTGCCCGCGCCGCAGCTCTGACGGACGGGGACGAACTACGACGCGGCCGACTCGCCGAGGGCGTCGGCCGGTTCGAGGGGCTTGCCGGCCGCCAGCTTGGTGCTCATCTTGATGGCCTTCACCGAGCCGGTGGCCCCGGCCTGCAGGGTGATGCCGAAGGTGAGCACGAACAGGCCCGGGATGAACAAGGTCTTCGATCCGAGCATCAGCAGACCGACCCTTGCGATCGCGTACGGCGGCGTGCAGACGATCGCCCCGAGCAGTCCTCCCATGGCGGAGGCGGCCAGCTTGTCGCGCCGCGAATAGTTCGGGTTGCTGGTGGTGACGCCGACGAGGCGCGACGGGATCGCGACGTAGCAGAACATCATGATGCCGACGACGATGCTCATGGTGAGGGCGAACCACCGCAGTCCCCAGCGGTCGACGACGACCGCGGCCATGGCCAGCGCCAGGCCGATGAGCGTGCCCCACCCGAGGATCACCCGGAGGTGGTCGTTGGCCCGCCGGAACGCCGGTCGGATCTCGGGCTGGCCGCGTGACGCGATGGCGAACGCGAACACGGCGTTGAGGTAGAAGCTCGAGCGCGGTGATGGCCATGATCAATGAGGATCGCCGCGACCAGCGCCGCCCCTTCGATGAGCTTGAGCTGGCGCCGGCCGAACACGTGCGACTTCGAGGTCGACCATCGCCAGCCAGATCCACATCGCCGGCAGGATCTGGATCAGCGTGAGCCGCCAGTTCGAGACGAGCAGCTTGAGTCCGTCGAAGAGCATGACGAAGGCGCCGACGATGAACGCCAGCGGGGCGAAGATCCGCCGCGACTGGCTCAACGTGACGACGGCCCGCTCGACCATGTCCTCGTCGCCGTCCCGGATGGCGCGGACGAGACCCGCCACCTGCGCGCTCAGGGCCTGTCGGCGCGATCCGGTGGGCTCGGCCGACTCGGGGTTGGAGCTCATCGGTACGTCTCCGTCGGTCGGGCCCTCAACGTAGCGCCCGTGGGCCCGCCGGGCGCGACGACCTCCGACTACGCCGACGTGGCCTCGACCGCCGGTTCCAGCAGCGTCGAGTGGTTGAGACCCTCGATGTGCGCGACCTGCTCGTAGGCCTGGCGGAGGGCCAACTTTGCATCCTCGGCCCGCCGCTGCTCCTGGCGGAGAGACAGCTCGCATCGCCTCGCGTCGGACCGGGCCCGCTCGTAGGCGACTCGGGTGCGGACGGTGTGGTCCTGGGCCGTCGCGCTGTCCTCGGTCGCCTTCGCCACCGCCGCCTTGGCCACGGCTAGGTCGGCGCGGGCGTCGGCGAGGTGTTGGTGGGCGAGGCGGAGGCTGTTGTCGGCCGAGAGGCGACCCGAGACCTGCTCGGCCAGCATCGGCGCGGCCTCGTCGCGAGGTATGAGCCGGACGGTGTGATGGGTTGCGGGTGAGGCCTGGCCGTCGACCGGCGGGCGGTCGGTGTCGGGCAAGGCCGGTGGGGTGGAACGCATCCAGATGGCCATGGTCGTGTGTTACCGCGGCTCCGCCCTGGAGTGACGTCAGGGCGCCGAATTGTCATGTCTCTGTAGCCAACCGGGCCGGCCGACGGTCCTCAGGTCTCGGGGATGGCCTCCCACCACTGGCACCACCACTCGGCGCCGACCAGGATGCGGATCTGCTGGTGCCAGCAGTACGTCAGGTCGGAGTCGGTGTCGAGGTAGTAGAGGCAGTTCGAGCACTTCTCCTGCTCGTGTGGATGCCCACGCAGCACGGCCCGCTCGATGAAGTGCTGGAGCTGCATCCAGTTCTGCTCGTCGATCTCTTTCGGCTCGGGGGGAGGGATCTCGTAGTCGGACATGGCAGGCAAGGTACACGCGCGCACCGGGCGCCTCCTCGGCCTACTCGGGAGAGCCGCCGGGGCGCGACTGTGCTTTGCTGCGCAACAGCAGGCACCCGGTATCTCGCGGTCGGACGCGACGTCTGTAGGGGTGCAAAGGCGAGGAGGCCAACATGCTGATTTCCGTGCTGCTCCAGTCGGAGCAGAAGCTCGTGACGCCCGAAGAAGCCCGGACCATGACCAGAGCGGTCGCCAAGCAGGTGAAGCTGCACGCGGCGCCGATCTGGGACAAGACACCCGCCGCCGTGGTCTTCTACTCCGATCCGTCGGAGGTGCCTGACGGCGCCCACGGCATCTCGATCGTCGACACGATCGACAACGTGCCAGAAGGTGTCCTCGGGTTCCACACCGAAGACGACGGCGGCAAGCTGTGGGGAATCGTGGCGGCCAAGCCACCGCTCGACTCCGGCGCGAACGTGCTTACGGGCGACTGGAGCGTGTCGAGCGTGCTCTCCCACGAGGTGCTCGAGATGTTCGTCGATCCGAACTGCAACCTGTGGGCCAACAACGAGAAGGGCCGCGCCTACAGCTACGAGGTGTGCGACCCGGTCGAGGCGCCCACCTACGAGGTCGACGGCGTGTCCGTCTCCAACTTCCTGACCCCGGCGTGGTTCGACCCGCTCGCCGACAAGAAGGGTACGGACTACGACTACCTCGGTCTCCTGAAGAAGCCGTTCACGCTGCTGCCCGGGGGCTATCTCGTGTACGAGTCGGCCGGCAAGGAGCACCAGGAGAACGGCGACAAGATGCCGGAGTGGCGCCTGTCGGCGAAGTCCACCGACATGGGCCGCACGAACCGGCGGCGGCGCCAGCTCGGCGCCTGATCCGCGAGGCCGCGGTCAGCGAGACCGCAGATCGGTGACCACGTCGACGAAGTGCGTCGGGTCGGGTCGCCGGCTGCTCACCAGGCCGACGCTGTCGGTGAGGCCGGCCACCCGCTCGACGATCTGATCGGCCAGCTCGTCGCGCGGCCCGACGAGCGCGAGCTCGGCCACGAGCTCCTCGGGGAAGCGGTCCGCCATCTCGAGCCACTTGCCCTCCTTCGACAGGCGGTTGAGCTCGGTGTGGAGGTCGGGGTAGCCGTGCAGTTCGAGGGTGGTGGCATAGGCCGGCGTCGAGCCGTAGAAGGCGAACTGGCCGCGGGCGGTGAGCATCGCCTCGGCCCGGCTGGCCTCGTCGGTCCAGGTCACGATGTTGACGACCCACACGATCTCGAGTGCTGATCGAGCACGCCCCGAGCGGGCCAGGCCGGCATCGACCGCGGGCAGCACGAGCTCCTCGACTGTGCGCCGCGTGTTGAACGGATGGAGGGTCAGGCCGTCGGCCACCTCGCCAGCCACGCCGAGCATCCGCGGCCCGAACCCGCCGACGAAGATCGGCGGGAGACCGAACGGGTTGGGTCCGGGATCGAAGGCCGGGGTCATCAGGGTGTGGCGGTAGAACTCGCCCTGGAAGTCGAGCTTGGTGCTGTTCTGCCAGCAGTCCCAGATGGCGCGGATGGCCAGCACCATCTCCCGCATGCGGGCGGCCGGACGCGACCACTGCTCGCTGTAGCGCTTCTCGATGTGCGGCTTGATCTGCGATCCGAGGCCGAGGACGAACCGGCCGCCGCTGATCGACTGGAGGTCGTAGCCGATGTTGGCCAGGACCATCGGGTTGCGGGCGAAGCCGATCGCCACCGCGGTGCCGAGGCGCATGCGCTCGGTGTGCTCGCTGGCCAGCGCGAGCGGCAGGAACGGATCGTGGGACGACTCGAACGTGAACCCGGAGTCGTAACCCGCCGCCTCGAGCTCGGCGAACGTGGGTCCGGCCTTGCGGGGATCGAGGGTCGGAACCGTGATGGCGATCTGCATGCGCCACTCTTGCGCTCGGCTCGGCCGAGCCTCAAGTCAAGGGGAGCTCCGTTCCCCGTCCCGGACGCGAGGTGGACGGCGGGCCGAGAGACCCCTCCCAGGCGGGATTTCGGGCGAGGATGGAGTCGTGCACCCGTCCTCGTCCTCAGCTCCGGGCCGATCGCGGCCGATGGGGTCCCTGTGACGACCGACGCGCTACCGCTGCGCCGGGTGACCTTCGCCTATCCCGACGACATGGACCCGGCGTGGATCGCCGACAAGCCCGAGTTCGCCCACATGGCCAACGGGTTGTCGCTGCTGATGCCCTATGCCGAGCCGCTGTTCATCAAGGCGGTGCGGTCGGCCTTCGGCGACATCGACGACGAACTGCAAGAGCGGACCGAGGACTACATCAAGCAGGAGATCGGTCACTACACCGAGCACAAGCACTTCAACGAGATCATCCGCGCCCGGCACCCCGGCGTCGCCCGGGTCGAGCGGTGGATGAAGCGGACCGCCGACTGGGTGACCAGCCGCAGCCGGAACTTCATGCTCGCGTTCGCCTCCGGTGGCGAGATCATGTCGTTCCTGCTGGCCCGCTGGGTCGACGAGCATGCCGGTGACCTGTTCGCGGAGGCCGAGCCGGTCGCGGCGACGCTCTTCCTCTGGCACCTCGCCGAGGAGGTCGAGCACAAGAGCGCGGCGTTCGACGTCTACGAGGAGATCGACGGGTCGCGTCTGCGCTACGCGTTCGCCATGGTGCTCGGAACCGTGTTGCTCGGCTGGTACGTGTGGTTGGCCGCGCTGGTCATGCTGCGCGACGACGGTCGGCTGTGGCGCGTGCGGACGCACCTCAGCCTGGCGCGGTGGGCGGTCAGCGCCGCGTTCGAGCTGTTCCCGGCCATGCTCGTGTCCGCGCTGCCGGGCCACCACCCGGACGACTTCACCGACCCGCTCTACCTCACGACGCTGCTGCGCCAGTACGACCCGGCCACCCAGACGATGCCCCTCTGGCAGTCGCCGAATCGCACCGCCTGACCCGTACCCCGATCCGGGGTGTGGGCCTTCCTAGCCTCTGAGGCTCAGACCCCCGTCGACCACCACCACCTGCCCCGTCAGGTAGGGGTTGGCGGCGACGTCGGCGATGGCGGCGGCGATGTCGTCGGGTTCGCCGGAGCGACCGAGCGGGGCCCGGCTCGACATCAGGTCGTGGATGGGACCCCAGTCGGCGGTCCAGGGCGTGCGGATGAGCCCCGGGGCCACCGCGTTGACGCGCACCTCGGGGCCGGTGACGTTGGCCAGTAGTGCAGTCAGGTGGTTGAGCGCGGCCTTGGAGACGGCGTAGGGCACCGAGCTCCCGGTCGGTCGGAGGCCGGCGATCGAGGTGACGTTGACCACCGACCCGGCACCCGTCGCCCGGAGGTGGGGGAGCGCCAGCTTGGTCAGCTCGAACGTGCCGATCAGGTTGACGTCGAGGATGTGCCGGAAGATCTCCTCGGTGGCCGCGTCGAGGTCCGCGTGGGGGATGACCTTCGTCGTGCCGGCGTTGTTCACCAGGACGTCGAGTTGGCCGTAGGCCTCGATGGTGGCATCGACGAGCGCCTGTCGATCGGCCGCGTCGGCGACGTTGCCCTGGACATACCGCGGGTCGCCCCGGCGGCGCGCAGGTCGGCGGCCACCGCCTCGCCCGCGTCGACCGACGTCGACGAGTTGACCACCACGATCGCGTCCTCGGCCGCGAAGCGGCGGGCGGTGGCTTCGCCGATCCCACTCGACGAACCGGTTACGAGCACGACCTTGCCGGCGAATCGCGTCATGCCGCCACTCTCGCGCGCGAACGCCTAGACTGGCGACTTGGTGTGCCGGGAAGCCTGGTCGGCGACTTGTCCGCCGACCCCGAGGTTCCGTCGTGGCCCCGTCCAGCAACTCCGATCGGTCCTGGCTCCGCGAGGAGCTGCGCACCAACCTCTGGGTGGTGCCGGTCGTGCTCGTGGCCGTGGCGGTGGTGCTGTTCGTCATCACCTACCAGATCGACCAGGCGGCGTATCGCGGCTCGATCACGCTGCCGTCGTGGGTCAACACCGGCGGCGCCGACGAGGCTCGCCAGATCCTGATCGCGCTGGCCGCGGCGGTCATCACCGTCGTCGGCGTCGTGTTCTCGGTGACGATCGTGGCCCTCACGCTGGCCAGCAGCCAGTTCGGGCCGCGCATGCTGCGCAACTTCATCCGTGACCGGGGCACGCAGTTCACGCTGGGCTGCTTCGTGGCCACCTTCGTGTTCAACATCCTGGCCCTGGGCGCAGTCGGACAAGGCGAGCACGGCGCATTCGTCCCTCACCTCTCGGTCACCGTCGCGCTGGTGCTCGTGCTGATCGATTCGATGGTGCTCATCTACTTCATCCACCACGTCGCCACCTCGATCCAGCTCCCCTCGGTCATCGGAGGCATCGCCAAGGACCTGCGCGGCGCAGTGGTGGCCCAGCTACCTCAGGGCGACGACGCGGTGGTCGAGGGGTCCGACCCGGCGGTCGACGCCGCGCTGGCCGAGCTGGCTGGGGAGACGGCGGTCGTGACTGCCGGTGACAGCGGCTATCTCCAGTTCCTCAGCTATGGACGACTCGTAGAGGCCGCGGTCGCCCATGACGCCGAGGTCGAGATGCTCGTGCGGGCGGGCGACTTCGTGTCGGCCGGCGTGCCTGTGGCCCGGGTGCACCCGCCGACGGCGGTCGATGCGGTGGCGACGGTCCTGCACCAGGTCCACATCACCGGTCCGCAGCGGACGTTGACCCAAGACCTGGCCTTCGCCGTCGACCAGCTGGTCGAGATCGCCATCCGGGCGCTGTCGCCGGCGGTGAACGATACGTTCACCGCGCTCACGTGCATCGACTGGCTCGGCGACGGCCTGGCCCTGTTGACCACCCGCTGGGTCTCCGGCCGCCGGGTCTACCGGGACAGCCAGGGCGTGCCCCGGGTCGTCGATCCGGACCTCAGCTACGAGAGCATCGTGAACCGGTCGTACGACAAGATCCGCAACGCCGGCCGCGGCATGCCCGCCGTGCTGATCCGCCAGCTGGACAGCCTCGCCCGGGTGCTCGACGTGGCGCGCGATCCCGGGCAGCGCGCCGCCTTGCAGGCGCAGGCCAGCCTCGTCGTGGCCGCCGCCGACGCCGTGCCCGACCCGACTGATCGGGCCGAGGTGCAGTCACACTTCGACGCACTGGTCGTCACCCGATGACGAACAGCACGTCTCCCTCGGCCACCCGATCCTCTGGCGCGACCCGGACCTCGGTCACCGTGCCCGTCGACCGGTGACTCGACCGGGATCTCCATCTTCATGCTCTCGAGCACGGCCAGCGTGTCGCCGATGGCCACCACCTGACCGACCTCGACCGTCACCTTCCACACGTTGGCGGTCATCTCGGCCCGCACCTCAGTCCTGGCGTCGGTCATGGTCGGAACGTCCGCCTCCGCACGCCCGGCGCGCGCAGCGGCGCGGCCAGGTTGGCGAACTCGCACAGCATCGGGCGGGTGTCGCGCGGGTCGACGATCTCCTCCACCAGGAAGGCCTCCGCGGTGCGGAACGGCGATTGCACCGCGTCCATGCGGGCGGTGATCTCGGCGATGCGGGCCTGGCGGGCGTCCTCGTCGGGCAGCGCGTCGAGCTCGGCCCGGAAGGCGGCCTCGACACCGCCTTCGACCGGCAGCGAGCCCCACCGTCCGGACGGCCACGCGAACCGGTAGGACAGACGCGACGAGCTCTGGTGCCCGGCCCCGCCGACCCCGAACACCTTGCGGATGAGCACCGAGCACCACGGCACCTCCGCCTGGTGCACCGCCGCCACCGCCCGCACGCCGTGGCGGATGGTCGCGGCGCGCTCGCCCTCGACACCGACCATGAAGCCGGGCTGGTCGACGAGGTGGACGACCGGCAGGTGGAAGGTGTCGGCCAGGTCGACGAACCGGCGTGATCTTGTCGCTGGCGTCGGCGGTCCAGCTGCCGCCGGCCTGGTAGGGATCCGAAGCGAGGACGCCCACCGGCCAGCCGTCGAGCCGGGCCAGGCCGCACACGGCGGCTCGGCCCCAGCCGGCGCCGATCTCGAACCAGCTCCCGGTGTCGACGACGGACTCGATGACCGGACGGATCTTGTAGACCTGTCGCGAGCTCCGGCGGGATGGCGCCGATCAGCCAGTCGTCGCGGCGATCGGGGTCGTCGGTCACCTCGCCGCGCGCCGCCACCTCGTGCACCGACGAGGGCAGGTAGGAGAGGAACCGCCGCGTGCGCTCGAACGCGTCGGTCTCGGACTCGACGACATCGTCGACCACGCCGTTGCGGCCATGGATCTCGTCGCCGCCGAGCTCCTCCTTCGTCACCTGTTCACCGAGGCGGGCCACGACTGGAGGCCCGGCCACGAACACCTGCGAGGTGCCGCGCACCATGACGGCGTAGTGGCTGTTCGCCACCCGGGCGGCACCGAGACCGGCCACCGATCCGAGCGCCAGCGCCACGACCGGCACGGTGGCCAGGTTGTCGACCGCGTGCTGCCAGCCGAACAGCGGCGGGACGTAGGTGCGGCGGTCGGTGTCGAGCGACTTGACCGAACCGCCACCGCCGGTGCCGTCGACCAGTCGCACGATGGGGATGCGCAGCTCGAGCGCCATCTGCTCGGCGTAGACCTGCTTCTGCCAGATGGAGGCGTCGGCCGCGCCGCCGCGCACGGTGAAGTCGTCCCCGCCGACCACGACGGCACGACCGTCGATGCGGCCGCGCCCCATTACGAAGTTGCTGGGGGTGAACGACTCGAGCTCGCCGTCCTCGCCGTAGCGGCCCTTGCCGGCCAACGCGCCGATCTCGTGGAAGGAGTCCGCGTCGAGCAGCGAGTCGATGCGCTCGCGCACCGTGAGCTTGCCCCCCGTGTGCTGCCGCTCGATCTTCTCCGGACCGCCCATGGCGTGAGCCAGGGCCTCACGCCGGTGCAGCTCGTCGACGTCGTCCTTCCAGCCGTCCCCCACGGCGCGCAGCATAGGTGCGGGTGGCGACCCGCCACCCGGCTGCAAGCGCGACGGCTGGTCCGGCGCTCTCGGGCGTGCGGTCCTCGCGTGGCCCGTCTGGAGCCTGTCTCGATCTGTCTCGCGGTCGTTTGCTGACGATCGGAAACCGAGACAAATCGAGACAGCCCTCAGACAGCCTCGTCGCGCAGGTCCGGGCGGCGGCTGGTCGATCTTCGTAGGGTGGAAAGGGTGTCTCAGGTCGCCGAGGAGCATCCACCGGGAAGGGCGCGCCCGTGGCGCGTGCCCGACCTGGGTGCTCGCGCTCGGCATCGCGATCCTGGCGATAGCGGCAGGCCCGGGATCGTGGTCGTGCCCGTCAGCCGTGACCAGGGGTGCTGGTCCTGCGGGGCCGGGCTACCGACGACGGGTTACTTCTCCGCGGGCACCTTCGAGCCCGGCTACCCGGGCCCGGCGTTGCCGCAGGGGCATCTCGTCCGAGCGACGCGGCATTGGTTCCGCGGGACCGACTACTCCTTCGTCGCGGACGACGGGACGACCGTGCCGCTCGACCAGTTCCAGAAGTTCTGGTGCGTTGCCAGCACTGGCGGTCCCTGAGTGCCCCAAGGGGCGACGCCGCGGGTAGCGTCGCCCCCGTTCTGACGACAGGGGGAGCGCATGGCCGAGCCGACCGGGGAGCCGACGCGGGAGGGACCGGCCTACGCCGGGTTCGAGGGGCGCGTCGGTCGCACCTTCGCCGGGTCGGAGGGTTGGTGGCCGCCGCGGCCGACGCCGCCGCCGGACGCGCCCAACATCGTGGTCATCCTGGCCGACGACCTCGGCTACGCCGACCTCGGCTGCTACGGCTCGGAGATCGCCACGCCCAACCTCGACGCGCTGGCCGCCGAGGGCCTGCGCTACACGAACTTCCACGCCACCCCGATGTGCTCGCCGAGCCGCGCCTCGCTGCTGACCGGCGTGAACCACCACCTGGCCGGGTTCGGCACGGTGGCCCACGTCGACGCCGGCTTCCCCGGCTACGCCATGGAGCTGCCGGCCGACACCGCGACGCTGCCCGAGATCCTGCGCGACCACGGCTACGCCACGCTGATGGTCGGCAAGTGGCACCTGGCCAAGGACTCCGACATCTCCGCCGCCGGGCCGCAGCACTCGTGGCCCTGCCAGCGGGGCTTCGACCGCTTCTACGGCTTCCTCGACGCGTTCACGAACCTCCACCAGCCGCACCGGCTGACCGAGGACAACCACCAGGTCGAGGTCGACCAGTACCCCGACGACTTCTACCTCACCGACGATCTCACCGACCACGCCATCTCGATGATCCGGGAGCGCAAGGCGTCGAACCCCGACCAGCCCTTCTTCCTCTACTTCGCCCACGGGGCAGTGCACGCGCCGCTGCTGGCCCGGCGCGAGGACATCGAGCGCTACCGCGGCGCGCTACGACGACGGGTTGGGACGAGCTGCGCCGCCGTCGCTACGAGCGCCAGCTCGAGCTCGGGGTGCTGCCGCCGGGCACGCCGCTGGCGCCGCGCAACACCGAGCGCGACCACGACGTGGTGCCGTGGGACGACCTCACCGACCGCGAGCAGGAGCTGTTCGCCCGCCACATGGAGGTCTACGCGGCGATGGTCGACCGCATCGACCAGAGCACGGGTCGATTGCTGGCCGCCCTCGACGAGCTCGGGCGAGCGCGACAACACCATCGTCATCTTCACCTCCGACAACGGCGCGCTCGCGCGAGGGCGAGGCGGTCGGCACGACCTCGTACTACGTGCACCTGCTGCAGGGCGACGACGTCGACGCCGACCACGCCCGCCTCGACCTGATCGGCGGTCCGCAGACCACGCCGCACTACCCGCGGGGCTGGGCCATGGCGTCGAACACGCCGTTCCGCCTCTACAAGATCAACACCCACGCCGGCGGCCACACCGTGCCGTGCATCGTGTCGTGGCCCGAGCGCTTCGGTGCCGCCGGGGTCGGCGGTGCGTTCCGCCGCCAGTACGCCCACCTCACCGACGTGCTGCCGACGCTGTGCGACCTGATCGGCATCGATCCGACCGTCGGGCGCGGCGGCGCGGAGCCGCTGCTCCGCTGGCCGGCGCCAGCTTCGTCCCGACCTTCGCCGACCCCGACGTCGCCAGCCGCGCACCGCGTGACGGTCGAGGAGATGAACGGCCACCGCGGCTACTACGAGGACGGCTGGGAGGTCGTGACGCTGCACCAGCCCCTCACGCCCTTCGACGACGACGAGTGGGAGCTCTACGACCTGACCACCGACCCGGTCGAGCTGGACGACCGGTCGGCCGCCGAGCCGGAGCGGCGGGCCGCGCATGGTCGAGGCGTGGGAGCGGGAGGCCTGGGCCAACCAGATCTACCCCCTCGACGAGGGCAGCGCGATCAAGTACCTGGTGCGGCCCGAACGCAGCGAGGTCTACCGCGAGCCGGTGACGATCGTCGCCGGCACGCCCGACGCTCGAGCGGTGGCGGTCGCGTGCAGCTCATCTGGTTCCGGTCGGTGACGATCACCGTGGACATCGACTTCGTGCCGGGCGACCACGGCATCCTCGTCGCCCACGGCGACCAGGGCGGCGGCTACGCGCTCTACGTGCTCGACGACGAGCTGCGCTTCGTGCACAACGACGGCCGTGGCCACGCTGCGCCAGCGCGTCGGGCGGTCCGCTCCCGGCCGGTACCCGCGAGCGTCGCGGCGCGACTCGATGCGGTCGGCGAGGGCGTCTGGACGCTCGCGCTCGACGGTCGACGGCACCGAGCGCGCGCCGGCTGGCCGGCGTGCCGCTGCTCTACGGCATGGCGCCGTTCGAGGGCATCGACGTCGGCATCGACCGGCGGTCGCCGGTGAGCTGGGAGCTCTACGAGCGGTTCGGCGCCGTTCCCCTGGACCGGCGCGCTGCAGTCGGTCACCTACACGCCCGGCGACGACGCGCCCGGACTCGCCCGGCAACCTGCTCGACGTCATCCGCTCGATGGGCGCCCGCTTCGAGTGAGGGTGTAACGACCGGGTCGCTCGGGAGACGGTTGGATCAGGAGGCGGGGTTCGACGAGCGGAGCCGAGATCGGTCGGTACCGTGGAGGCGAGCCCGCCCAGGAGGACAGCATGTTCGGATTCCAAGAAGCTCGAGCTCCCGACCCGCGACCGAGGCGCTGCCGGGCCGCGACACCCCGATGGCGGTGCCGTCGGAGCACTACGTCAACGGCCACTCCGCTCACCCCGCCCTACCCCGAGGGCACCGAGACGATGGTCGTCGGCATGGGTTGCTTCTGGGGGGCGGAGCGGGCGTTCTGGTCGCTGCCGGGCGTGTGGGTCACCGCCGTCGGCTACGCCGGCGGCATCACCCCCAACCCGACCTACGAAGAGATGTGCTCGGGGCGCACCGGCCACACCGAGGCCGTGCTGGTGGTGTTCGACCCGGCGCTGATCAGCTACGAGGCGCTGCTCAAGGTGTTCTGGGAGAACCACGACCCGACCCAGGGCATGCGCCAGGGCAACGACGTCGGCACCCAGTACCGGTCCGCCATCTACACCACCGGCCCGGCCCAGCAGCGAGAGCGCCGAGCGTTCGGCGGAGGCCTACGGCGAGCAGTCTGGCGGCGGCCGGCTACGGCGCCGATCACGACCGAGATCGCCGAGTCGACCGACGTTCTACTTCGCCGAGGGCTACCACCAGCAGTACCTGGCCAAGAACCCGAACGGCTACTGCGGCCTCGGGCGGCACCGGCGTGTCCTGCCCGATCGGCCTGGCCACCGCCGACTAGTCCAGATCGCGGAAGGTCAGGCTGAGGCGCGGGCCGGCTCGCTGCACCTTCGGGACGGCGTGCTGCCAGGTCCGCTGCGCAGGTGCCCCCCATCACCAGCAGGTCGCCGTGGCCCAGTTGCGAAGCCCGTCGAGGCGCCGCCGCCGACCGGTCGCAGGCGGAACGGTCTGCGCTTCGCCCAGCGACACGATGGCGACGAGGGATTGGTGGCGCTCCCGCGCCACACGGTCGCCGTGCCACGCAACGCTGTCGCGACCGTCGCGGTAGAGGTTGGCGCCGGGGCCGTGCAGCGCGACTCCGTAGCGCTCGGACAGCGCGGCGCGGGCACGGTCGATGAGCGGTCCGGCGACCGTATCGACGTTCGGGCCGGGCCAGGTCGCAGTGAGGCGCGGCTGGTCGAGGATCGCGCCGTACATCGGCACCTGGCGCCCGCTCCAGTCCAGGGCGTCGACCAGCCGCTCGAACAGGTCGGTCGCGCCGGCCACCCAGGCGACCTGGTGGTCGACCCACGCACCATCGTCCAGCCGGTGGCGCTCGAGCCGGCTGAAGTCGGCATCGAGGCCGACCGGCGACGAGGCGAACAGGGTCGGGGACCAGGCTCCGATCGAGAACGAACAGGTGTTCCCCACACCACCAAGCTACCCCCGACCGGCCGACGACGCAAAGGGTGCGGGGTTGTTCAGCGGTGGCGGGGTCGCGGGCGGACCCGGCGAGCGCGGGGTTGGTCGGGTAGCGCGAGGGTGAGGAACGCGGCCGCCGCCGGCGAGAGCGCCCCGTCGAGGTGGATCAACCCGACCTGGCGCACGATCGGATGATCGAGTTGCACCAGCGTGGCGCCGCGTCGGAGAGCCGAGGCGGCCAGGCCGTCGGGGACGAGGGCCGCACCGGCGCCGGCGAGCACGAGTGGCACGACCGACTCGCGTAGCTCCGTCTCGACCGCCACGATGGGCGTGCGGCCGATCGTCGCCAGCACCTGGTCGAGGGCCCGGCGTGTCGAGGTGCCCGGCGGTGTGGTCACCAGCGGCAGCCCGGCGAGGACGTCGAGGCGCATCGCCGCGTCGGTGTCGGCCACGAGCCGCTGTCGCGGGGGGAGCACGACGCGGTAGCCCTGGTCGGCCAGCCGGTGGCACGCCAGACCGGAGGTGTCAGCCAGCGGGAGGTCGCACGCGCCGAGCTCGCTCTCGCCCGAGCGGACGAGGGTCGCCACCGACGCGACGTCGTCGGGTTCGCGGAGGCGCACCTCGACGCCGTGGGTGCGCGACCCGGAACCGGCCGACGAGCTCGGCCACCGGATCGATCGAGAGGGTGGGCAGCGACACCAGGTCGAGGTGGCCGCCCTCGAGTCCGGTCACCGCCTCGACCGCAGCGCGGGCGGTCTGGAGGTCGCGCACCGCCCGGCGGGCCGGCTCGATCAGGGCCTCGCCGGCCGCGGTCAGCCGCACCGGGCGAGCCCGGCGCTCGAACAGCGCCGCGCCGAGCTCGGCCTCGAGGGCCCGGATGCCCTGGGACAGCGAGGGCTGCGAGATCTGGAGGACCTCGGCGGCGCGGGTGAACGTCCCCTCGTCGGCCACCGCCAGGACGTAGGAGAGCTGGCGAACATCCATAGGCAAATCCTATCAGATCGAGTGACATGATCGGATTGTCACGCCCCCGGCCACCGGGTTCGATGGAGGGGTGACCTCGATCCCCGTGCTGATGGCCGCTGGTGCGGTCGTCGGCGTGCTCTACGGGCTCTTCGGTGTCGGGTCGGCGTTCGCCACGCCGCTCCTGGCTGTCCTCGGCGTGCCGCCGCTGGCGGCCGTGGCCTCACCCCTTCCCGCCCTCCTGCCCGGTTCGGCCGGTGGCGGGTGGGCCTATGCCCGTACCGGCCTCGTCGACGCCCGGTTGGCCCGTCGCACCCTGGCCGGCGCCGCTCCCGCCTGCATCGTCGGCGCGCTGTCGAGTCGCTGGGTCGGCGGTCCGTGGCTGCTCGCACTCTCGGGGGCCGTGCTGCTGCTCGTCGGCCTGCGCGTCTTGGTCCCGAAGGTGCGAGGTGTCCCCGCGGCGGTCGACGTGGTGCCGCTCGCCCGGCCGGCCTGGAGCGAGCGCCGCGTCGTCATCCTGGTCATCGGGGCCGGCATCGGGTTCGTGGCCGGCCTGTTGGCCAACGGCGGTGGATTCCTGCTGGTGCCGACCTTCCTGCTGGGTGTCGGCCTCACACTTCCCGAGGCCACCGCGACCAGCCTGGTCGTCGTCACCGTGCTCACGGTGCCCGCCATGGCGACCCACGCGCTCATCGGCGACATCGACTGGGCGGTGGCTGCTCCATTCGCGGCCGGGCTCGTTCCGGCGTCGGTGCTCGCGGCACTGCTGGCCAACCGACTCGACCTCGGGAGGCTCCGAGCCACGTTCGGTGTGCTGCTCCTCGGGGTCGGCGGCTGGTTCCTGTGGCGCGAGCTGAGCCTGCTCGGCGTCGCCTGAACCCGGCATCGCGTCTAGCCTCGATTCCGGGATGCCGCAGGCCGGCACCCCGGAATGTGCCGTCGGAGCGAGGGGGGAACGTGGCTGAAACGGAGGTCGTGGCCGAGCACGTCGCGAAATGGCTCGACGTGACCGTGATCGGGCCGATCGAGGACTTCAAGGATCCTCGTCAGGAGTGGCGCCGCCTCTTCTCGGAGCTGCTCGGCACGTTCTTCCTGGTGCTCGTGGCCGCCGGCGGCGGGATGATGGGCCAGGCGTTCCCGAACACGATCAGCCGATCCGCCGCCGTCGTCGCGCCGGGGCTGATGGTCATGGCGATCATCTTGTTCATGGGCAAGGTCAGTGGCGCCCACCTCAACCCGGCGGTGAGCCTCGCGTTCGCCGCCCGCGGCGACTTCCCGTGGCGACGCGTGCCCGGTTACATCGTCGTCCAGCTCGTGGGGGCGACCCTGGCCGCGTTGTTCCTCCACGCGGTGATCAACGTGTCGGCGTCGTTCGGGTCGAACTATCCGGCCGCGAACTACTCGTCGTGGGCCGCGTTCTGGATGGAGCTCATCCTCACGATGGGTCTCGTGTCGGTCATCCTGGGCACGGCGTCGGGGGCGCAGAACATCGGGATCGTCGGCGCGTTCGGCGTCGGTGGCTACATCGCTCTGGCCGGGCTGTGGGGCAGCCCGATCTCGGGTACGTCGATGAACCCGGCTCGCACGTTCGGCCCGGACCTGGCCAGCACGACCTTCACCGACTACTGGGTCTACGTCGCCGGACCGATCGCCGGCGCCGCGTTGGCGGTGGGGATCGCGTTCGTGTTGCGCGGGCGATCCGGCGGCGCGGCCGAGTCGGAAGCTGCCCAGGGGGCGCTCAACACCGAGGTCGGCCACCCCGAGGATCCCTGAGTCGGACGGACGCGGGCGGCCAGTCGCGCGGACCAAACCCGGGTGGCGCGCCACCTAGGCTCGGGCGCGACGTCGACGAGGAGTGAGATGAGCGAAGCCGACGAGCCCACGCGGGCCGTGCAGCCCGTCACCGACCCGATCCCCGCCGTCCCCGGCGCGGGCACGGAGGAGCCGACCCGTCACTGGGTGGTCGATCCGGGCGTGCCCGGTGCCGACGGTGGTGC
Organism: uncultured Microthrixaceae bacterium; assembly: GCA_963776435.1. Lineage (GTDB taxonomy): Bacteria > Actinomycetota > Acidimicrobiia > Acidimicrobiales > Acidimicrobilacustridaceae > UBA4742. The sequence goes on along the minus strand of CAVZMK010000010.1, from coordinate 277,314 downwards.
GGCGGGCGGCGACGGGCCCGGCGGTGGCGGCGACGGCGGCGGGGACGGCGGGGGCGGGCCCTATGACGAGGAGCCCTCGATCTGGGGGACGCCGCTCGGCATCGTGGTGATCGTGCTGGCGACGCTCGTCGTCGCCGGTGGCATCGCCGTCGCGGTGCTGGCGCTCAACAACTCCGACTCGTCGACCGGGCCGACCGACGTCACCAACACGACCGTGCCCGCGACGACCAGCTCATCCACCACCTCGTCGTCGACCACCACCAGCCCACCGGTGAGCTCGACCTCGACGTCCACGTCGTCGACGACGACCTCGACGACCTCGACCACGACCGCACCCACGACGTCGTCGACGACCTCGACCTCCACGACCTCGACGAGCACGACCAGCACCACAGCGCCGGCCTGACCTGCCGAAGATCACACCCACGGGGAAGCACTTGAACGAACGACGGGTACACAGCCGAGCGACCGCGGCGGCGGTCGGGCTGGTGGCGGTGACGCTGCTGGTCGGGGCCTGCTCCAGCTCGGGCGGCTCGACCGCCGGGGGCACCTCGGGTTCGACCGCGCCGACGAAGGCGGCCGCGCTCTACCCGACGTCGAGCGCGACGTCACCCGACGGCAAGGTGACGATCGCAGCGGTGTCGGCGCCCGCGCCGTACGTGAGCGGCAAGGGCCTGATGATCCGGGTGTCGGCCAAGGGCGTCGACTTCCAGACCGACTCCGACGCGGCCCAGAACCTGGACGTGCGCATCAACGGCCATACAGCGGCCACGCAGATGTTCCCAACGGTGGTGACTGCGGACTCGGTCGAGCAGGTCATCCAGGGCCTGAGGGCCGGCAAGGACGACGTGTCAGTCACCGTTGGTGGATCGACCGCGACGTTGACGGTGACCGACCATCCGATCCAGGGTCCCGTCTTCTCGGGTCCGCGCCAGACGCCCTTCGCCTGCACCACTCAGGCTGCCGGCCTCGGACCGTCCAACCCGCCTGACTGCTTCGCGCCCACCAAGGTGAGCTGGGACTACGTCACCACCTCGGGCAAGGTGTTGCCGGTGCCGCCGGGCGGCGCCGCACCGCTTGATCTTGCGACCCGCGCCGACGGCAAGCCGGCCTACGTCTACGACGAGAAGGGCGTGATCGACCGCTCGATCTACGAGATCGCCGTCCCGGCGTCCTCGCCCGTCCAGGCGCCGCACTCGGGCCTGGCGCTCGCCTGGAACAAGCGCCTCGTGTACCGCTTCGGCGGCGGCTGCGGCACCACCTACAGCCAGGGGTCGGACTTCGCCAGCGTGCTCGACCCGAAACTGCTGGCCAAGGGCTACGCCGTGACCACCTCGACCCTGAACACCTTCCAGTCAGCCTGCAACGCGGTGCTGTCGGCCGAGGTCACGACGATGGTCAAGCAGCACTTCATCGAGACCTTCGGTCTGCCCGACTTCACCATCGGCGACGGCGGCTCGGGCGGGTCGATCCAACAGCTCCAGATCGCCCAGAACTATCCGGGTCTGCTCGACGCGCTGTCGCCCGAGCTGCCCTTCCCCGACAGCATCAGCATCAGCGGTGGCGTCAGCGACTGCACGCTGCTGGACACCTACTACGACGGCGCCGGATCCGCGCTCACGACTGCGCAGCGCGAAGCCATCAACGGGCACGCATCCGACCAGACATGCCGCTTGTGGCAGGCCAGCTTCGCGAAGGAGATCCTGGCCAACGGCTGCGGCTCGACGGTGCCGGCCGATCAGGTCTTCGATCCGAAGACGAACCCGAAGGGCGTCCGCTGCACGCTGCAGGACGGCAACGTGAACACGCTCGGGGTCGATCCGGCGACGGGTTTCGCGTACCGCCCCGTCTCCAACGTGGGGGTGCAATACGGACTGCAGGCGCTGGCCGACCACAAGATCACCGCCGAGCAGTTCGTTGCCCTCAACGCGGCCGTCGGGGGCTTCGACGTGAACGGCAACGTGGTCTCGGCCCGCACGGAGGGGCCGGACAAGGCCTTCGAGATCGCGTACGCGAAGGGCGGGGTCGACGAGGGGGGCGCGCTGTGGAACGTGCCCATCCTCCTGACCAACCCCTACGACGACCCCATCGGCGACATCCACGACCGGTTCCGGTCCTTCAGCATCCGCGCCCGGTTGACCAGGCCCGATGGCACCGCTGACCCGAACCTCATCCTCTGGACGGTGCCGGGCCCGACCGACACCGGCTCGCTCGACGCCCAGCTCGCCGGCGCGCTGGCCGACACGTCGCGCCCGATCGAGCTCCTCGACGAGTGGCTCACCAAGGCGAAGACGTCGCCAGTCGACGCCGATGCGCCGGACAAGCTGGCCGCGGCCCGGCCGGCCGCCGCCGTCGACACCTGCACGCTGCCCAGCGGACAGGTGCTCAGCGGCGCCGACGTGTACACCGGCTCGAACGCGTGCACCCACGCCTACCCGGTGCACGGTGACCCCCGCACTGCGGCCGGCGCACCGTTGCGCAACGACATCCTGTCGTGCCAGCTCGAAGCGGTCACCGCGTTCCACTATCCGGTGACGCTCACGAGCGCCCAGCAGCAGCGGCTCACCCAGATCTTCCCCTCCGGCGTCTGCGACTGGTCCAAGACGGGGGTGGGGCAGGTCCCCGTCGAGGGAACCTGGCAGGACTATGGGTCCTGAGGTGAGCCGCGCAGCTGCGTCCCGCGCGGTAGCCACGCTCCTCGTACTCCTGTTGCTGAGCGCGTCGTGCTCGTCGAGCACGCATCGGGCCGGCCCGGCCACGGTTCGGACGAGTCGGCCGAACATCGTCTTCATCCTCAGCGACGACCAACGTTGGGACACGTTGGGTGAGATGCCCTGGCTCAGCCACCAGAAGGACTGGGCCACCTTCACCAACTCGTTCGTAAACGATCCGGAGTGCTGCCCGTCGCGCGCCACGATCCTCACCGGCCGATACACGCAGCACACGGGCGTGCAGACGCTGCAGGACGGGGCCAAGCTCGACGAGCGGACGACGGTGGCGACGATGCTGCACCAGGCCGGCTACCGCACCGGGCTGTTCGGCAAGTACCTGAACGGGTACCCGTTCGACCGCGGTCGCTACGTGCCTCCGGGATGGGACGTGTGGGACGCGTACATCCATTCGACGCTCTACTACGACTACGTCCTCAACGAACACGGGCGGGCCGTCAAGTACGGCTCGGATCCGGCGTCGTACTCGACCGACGTGCTCGCCGCCATGGCGCGCAAGTTCATCGTGTCGACCCCCAAGTCCAAGCCGCTGTTCCTCTACCTGCCGTTCAACGCCCCGCACTTCGTCGGCTACGGCTGGTCCACCCCCGCGCCACGGGACAAGGGCACCTGTGCCGGGCTCCCGCCCGCCCGGCCGCCCAGCTACAACCACGTCGACGCGGCGAACAGCCCGCCGTGGGTCCTCGCGGCGGCGCCCGTGAAGAACAAGACCATGGACAGCCAGCGCCGGAGCGTGTGCCAGACCTTGCTCGACGTCGATCGCCAGCTGGCGTCGATCGTCAAGACGCTCCAGGACACCGGGCGGCTCAGCAACACCTATCTGATCTACGCCTCGGACAACGGCTACCACTGGGGCGAGCACCGTCTCGTCGGGAAGGGCGACCTCTACGAGGAGTCGATCCGGGTTCCGCTGCTCGTGAAGGGGCCGGGAATCGCCGGTCGCCCCATCAGCCGGCTCACCAGCAACGCGGACTGGACACCCACGATCCTCGACTGGGCCCACGTGCAGGCGCCGGCCGGCTTCCTCGACGGCCACTCCTTCGCCGGCAACCTCGCCGGCAAGGCCGGGACCAACCCATCGGCAGTGCTCCTGCGCGGCTGTCGCACGAGCGAGGCGACCACGCACGTCACCGATCAGGAGGACGCGGCCTGCGGTGGCTACCCGACCGGCTTCGGGTTGGCGTGGGGACTGCGAACCGCCACGTATCTCTACGTCGACTACGGGGACGGGTCGCGCGAGCTCTACGACATCCGCCGCGATCCCTACGAGCTCGACAACCTGGCCCGTCGGCCGGCGTACGCGCCGATCGAGCGCCGGCTGGCCGCGCAGATGCGCCAGCTCGAGAAGGTGTGACCCGGGGTCAGCGCGTCCCGACGGTGGGGGCGGTCGCCAACGTGGTCGATGTCGTCGGCGACCCGTGCGCCCGGTAGATCCCTGCCCAGATCTTCAGCAGCTGGGGGATCACCCAGTCCTTGGCGACCTGGATCGCGGCCGTGCCGCTCAGGTGGATGCCGTCGGGCCGGAGCTCTTTGTCCCGACCGGTCGAGGCGAGGTACTTCGCGTAGTCCAGCACGACCACCTTGCCGGGCCGCAGGCTGGGTAGCTCCTCGACGAGCTCGTTGAGGCGGTCGACGCGGCGAGGGGATGTTGGCGACCTGCGGCGACGTGAGCCACACCACGGTGGCGCCGTGCGCGGTCAGCACGTCGACGGCCCGCAACATCTCGGACTGGAACCACCGGTCGTAGACCGGATCGCCGAAGCTGCGCCACTTGTCGTCGCCGGCCAGCTTGCGATCCATGACATCCCACGGCGCCACGAGCATGAGGGCGAGATCGGGCCGCGTCTTGTTGATGACGCGGGCGTACGTGGCCGGCCACGCGTCGCACTCGGGTCTCGTGTGACCTTCGTAGTTGGCGAGCACGGTCGAGCGGTAGTAGCCGCCGATGCCCAGGCCGCATCCGACCCATGCGCCGCCGCTGACCTCCTCGACGCCGCCCGTCGAGGGCGCGGCGTAGAGGATGCCGCCGCCGACGACCAGCGCGGTCGAGTCGCCGTACGCGCCCACCTTGGCGATGGGCAGCGCGCTGGCGCCGGTCGACGCCGGCCGGGTCGAGGTCTTTCCCGCGCCGAGGTTCGCGAGCGTGCGCTGGGTGGCGGCGAAGTCGTACGGGGCGGGCGGTGCGGTGGCGGTGATGACGAGCGCGCTCATGCCGACGACGAGGAACGCGACCGGCACGGCCCAACCGATGGCCAGGTCGCGGGACCAGGTCCGACCCTGGAGGCCGAACGGCAGCTCGCCCCGCCGGATCGGCCGCTCCAGGTGGTAGTAGGACACGACGGCCACGACCCAGGTGAGTGCGAACTTGATGGGCGTGAGCACCCAGATGCCGAGGCCGGTGTGGAGCTGGTCGATCCACAGGAAGATCGGCCAGTGGTACACGTACACGCCGTACGAGAGCAGCCCGACGCGGCGCAGGGCGCGATTGCCCATGAGCCGCGGCCACCGGTCCCGACGGGATGATCGTGGCCAGGATCACGAGGGCCGAGAGCACCGAGTAGGCGGAGAAGCCGCCCTGGTAGAGCCAGTCGCTCGTCTGGGAGGTGCGCGACCACAGCACCGACGCACACCGCCAGCGCGACGCCGCCGGCGACGGCGACCGCCGTGCGACGCGGGCCGGGCCGGGCCAGCTTGGTGGTCACCCGCCGGCTGTAGATGAGCACCGCCAGCAGGCAACCGGTCAGCAGCTCGAACGACCGCGTCTCGGTGCCGTAGTAGATGCGGTCGTGCGAGAAGCCGAGCAGCAGCGTCGTGGCCAGCGACAGGGCCATGAGCCCGACGAACATCCGACCGAGCGTCGTGCGGTCCCAGCGCAGCACCGCCAGCACGCACGAACGCCACGACCGGGAAGACCAGGTAGAACTGCTCCTCGATGGCCAGGCTCCAGAAGTGCAGCACCGGCGAAGGGGGCGAGAAGAGGTCGGCGTAGGACTGGTGCGAGAAGATGAAGCGCCAGTTGGCGACGTCGGCCAAGGCGGAGATCACGTCGCCGCCGATGCTCCGCTGCTGTGAGCCGGTGCCGGCGAAGTGGGCGAACACGACGGCCAGCGCGAGGGCGGCGACCGCGGCCGGCAGCAGCCGGCGGAGGCGGCGGATCCAGAACGACCCGCAGGCCGATCGTCCGGGTGGTCGTCCGCTCGGCCAGCAGCAGCGACGTGATCAGGAAGCCCGACAGCGTGAAGAACGTGGACACGCCGAGGTAGCCGCCGACGGCCCACGAGAACCCGGCGTGGAAGAACAGCACGGCGATGACCGCCACGCCACGCAGACCGTCGAGCCCGGGGAAGTGGGGGAGCCGGCTCTGCGGTCCGGCCGGCGCGGGCGCGACGTCGCGCGGGGCGCGCCGGTTCGGGGATCGCCTCCGCGAACTCGTCGAGCAGGTCAGCGGGTCGCGTGTCAGCGAGCGCCAACGGTCCCCCGATCCCTGGTCATCGACCCCTTCTGGTCCACGTACACGTCCCGTCCGGTGAGGGCCTGCGGGCCTGTCGACGGTACCAAACGGGCCTCAAAATGGGTTGGTTCAGCCACCCTGGGTGGTGCGGGTGGATCCGGGCGCACGGGTCGTCCGGGTGGTGTTCCCGGAGTTCTTCTTCTGTCCCGCATGCGTGTGTTGGCCCGTGCCGGCGCCGCTCGAGACGGCGCCCACTCCGGCCGGCGGAGGTGGGATGGTCACCGTCCCTACGTTGCCGCCACCGACCGTGGAGGAGGTGCTGCTGGTCGTTCCCGACCCTGCCGCCAGCCAGAGCGCGGTGAGCTTCGGGCCGAGGAAGTCGGCCACGACGTGGTCGGCGGCCGCGGGACCGAACCCGCTCCCGGACGGCTCGGCCCCGGGACCGCCGTTGGCCGCGATCCAGGCCCGCAGATCCTCGACGGTGACGTGGCTGTCCTTGCCGGCCAGGTCGATGAGGAGCTTGTTGAACGCGAGCACCTTGCCCGGGTCGGACGCCGGGCCGGACTTGGGCACGAAGTTCGGCAGGTTGAGCCAGATGACCTTGGTGCCCGACTTCGCCAGCGTGTCGACGGCCAGGTGCATGAGCAGGTAGAGCTGGAACTGGTAGCTCGAGTTGCCGATCCCCACGAAGTTGGGTTCGCCGTTGTTGAGGTGGTCACCGACTTCGGAGATGCCGGTCACGACGACGGCGATGTCGGGCTTCTGCGATGCCGCGGCGGCGCCCCATTGGGTGTCCCAGGTGTTGCACTCGCTCGGCAGGTCCACCACGGCGCCAGCCGCGTTGTGCACCTTCTGCTCGCGGTCGATGCCGCACGTCGGGGAGGCGACACCCTCGACGACTTTGATCTTCCCGGTCTGGGCCGCCCAGGACCTGGCCGCGGTCTCGAGCGTCGAGGCGAGTGCGTCGCCGTAGAACGCCACCGTCGGCGGCGGCGGGGCGGGCTCGGTGGTCGTCGTCGGCGAGGCGGTGTCGACGCGGGTGGCGCCGACCTTCGGACCGGTCGCGGTCACCGCCACGAGCGCGCCGGCGACGAGGATCACGCCCACCAGCCCCACCGCGACGAGCCGGCGCGGGTTGGGGGTGGTGCGCTCGCGATCGCGCAGTCGCTCGTAGGCGAACTGCAGGGCAACTGCCGCGACGAACGCGACGACCAGCCGGACGCCCATGAGCTTCAGGCCGTGGAGGTGGCGCACGTGCTGGGGCGAGATCCACACGTAGATCGGCCAGTGGACCAGGTAGAGCGCGATCGCGATGCGTCCGAGTGCTCGCAACGGCGGAAGCGAGAGCAGCGATGCCACCGGGCCCTCGGGCACGATGCAGGCGAGGACCACCGCGGCCGAGGCGACCGCCACGGCGAGCAGGCCGATCATCAGCACGAGCTTGTCGGGCCGGAGGGCGACCCAGGCCAAGAGCAGGAAGAGCCCGGCGACGACGCCGGCCGCGTTGATGCTGTCGCGCACCGGTCCCGCGATGGCCAGTCGGATGGTGATGCGCGGGTCGTAGATGACGATGGCCAGCACGCACCCGACGAGGAGCTCGGCGGCGCGGGTGTCGGTGCCGTAGAGGACGCGCGCCGGGGAGTGGTGCAACACGATGCAGAGGGTGCTGGAGATGACGAGGAGCACCCCGAGGATTGCGGCCAGCCGGTTGCGGGACCAGCGCAACCGGTCGAGGAGCAGCACGGACAGCAGCGAGACCACCAGCACGACCTGTCCGACGATCGAGAGCAACCAGAACTGGCGGAGCGGTGACGCGAACCCGGTCGCGGGGCCGAACCCCTGGTGGGTCTGGATCATCCGCCAGTTGGCGAGCGAGGTGAGGGCGGAGAGCCCGTCGCCGGCCAGGCGGTCACGTTGGACCGCGTTGGCGGCGGTCACGCCGAAGACCACCGCCAGCACCAGCACGACGAGGGTCGGCCCGATGATCCGGCGGATCCGGCGGGTCCAGAAGGACTTCAGCCGCACCCCGCGGTCGTCGGCCCGGCTGGTGAGCAGGCTGGCCATGGCCAGGAAGCCCATGAGCACGAAGAGCGTGTCCGCGCCGAGGTGGCCGCCCTTGGCCCAGCGGGTGCCCAGGTCGTAGACGACGATGGCCGCCACGGCGACGCCCTTCAGGCCGTCGAGGGCGGGGAAGTGGGGGAATCGGCTCCGGGACCTGGTCTGGCCGGCCACCGGCACCGGCTCGGCTACGGCCGCCATCTCAGCTTGCTGCCCATCATCTGCTCTCGGATCTCGCCCTCGGTGACGGCCGGTAGGTTGTCCCAGCCGGGCGAGTGTAGGTGAGCCGACACTCGCCGGAGGTACAGGGTCACGACTCGGGGGGGCACGCATGTATCGATGGAGCGACGAGCAGCTGATGCTGCAAGACGCGGTCCGACGGTTCGTCGAGGCGGAGATCAAACCGAACCTCGACGAGCTCGAGCACGGCGACACGCCTCCCTACGCCACCTTGCGCAAGCTCTTCTCGACCTTCGGCATGGACCAGATGGCCCGGGACCGTTTCGCCCGCCAGATCGAGTTCGAGCGGTCCGTCGCCGACGCCGTCGCCAAGGGCGAGGCGCCGCCTGAGCGCCCGGCGCGGGAGGGGGGCGGCGACGCGTCGTTCACGATGATCCCCATCATCGAGCTGTGCCGCTACTGCCCGGGCATGGTCACCGCCATGGGCGTGAGCATGGGGCTGACGTCCGCGGCCATCAACAGCCGAGGGACCATCGCGCAGAAGGAGCGGTGGGTGCCCGACCTGCTGACGATGGACAAGATCGGGGCCTGGGCCATCACCGAGCCGAACTCGGGCTCCGACGCGTTCGGGTCGATGCTCTCGACCGCGAAGCGCGACGGCGACGAGTACCTGCTCAACGGATCGAAGACGTTCATCACCAACGGTCCCTACGCCGACACGATCGTGTTCATCTGCAAGCTCGACGAGGGGAATCCTCCCGAGGAGCGGAAGATCCTGAGCTTCGTGCTCGACTCGGGGATGCCCGGCCTCGAGCAGTCGAAGCCGCTCCGCAAGATGGGCATGCACAGCTCGCCGACCGGCGAGCTCTTCCTGACCGATGTGCGGGCGGGCCGCGATCGACTGATCGGCGAGACCGAGGACGTACCCGCCGGGGGCCGCGAGGGGGCCAAGGACACGTTCCAGATCGAGCGGTCAGGTGTGGCGGCCATGTCGCTCGGCATCATCGAGCAGTGCCTCTCGCTGAGCGTCGAGTACGCCAAGAACCGCGTGCAGTTCGGCCATCCGATCGGCGACTTCCAGCTGATCCAGCTGAAGCTGGCCAAGATGGAGGTGGCCCGGCTCAACGTGCAGAACCTGGTGTTCCGCACGATCGAGATGGGCGCCGCCGGTGAGAGCCTGACCCTGGCCGAGGCGTCGGCCATGAAGCTCTACAGCGCGCAGTCGGCGATGGAGGTCGCGCTCGAGGCGGTGCAGGTGTTCGGCGGCAACGGGTACATGGCCGAGTTCCAGGTCGAGCAACTGGCCCGCGACGCCAAGGTCCTCCAGATCTACGCCGGCACCGACGAGCAACAGGTCATCGCCATCGCCAAGGACCTCCTCCGCCGCTAGTTGCGCCCTTCCCAGCAAACTGGGCATCTGTGCACGTCAGCGGGACGGGTTCCCATGCCCAGTTTTGCGAGCCTGCCGCAGCGCGCGGTCGATGACGCGCGCGACGTAGGCAGGTTGGTGGATGACCTGCGGCCAGGTGAAATGCAGGACCGTCCAGCCCAGCAGGACCAGATCGTTTCCCCGCACGCGGTCGTTGCTGAACCCTTCGACGGTCGCGTGCGACTCGAACCCGTCGACCTCGATCGCCAGCATCAGGTCGGGGTAGGCGAAGTCGATGTATCGGTCCTCGCCGCGGTTGGTGGTGATCCAGTACTGGTAGGCGGGTAGCGGAAGGCGATATGCGACCGTGAGGTCAGCGAACGCCGCCTCGAGCACGCTGTGGCTCGGCCGATCCAGCAGCGCGCGCTCGTCGAACACCCTTCGGAGCGCTCCGCAGCCGTTGCGGCCGCGACGGGAGTGCAATTCGAGAGCCGCGTGGGCCTGGTTCACGGTCAGCACACGACGTGAGACGAAGATCTCGAGCAGATCCCGGACCTGGTACCAGGGCGCAACCTGCCCGAGATCGACCAACGTCCGTGCGGGGCTGGTGATCGGCAGCGCGCCGAGCTGGACGATCTGGTCGGACGTGAGGTCCCGAGATCGGTGCACCGTGACGCCGGGGATTCGGACACCCCGCTCGCGGTCGACCGAGATCTCGGGCTCATCGCCCACCCTGCTTTGCCCCCAGCGTCGAGCTGCAGCTCGATGGGACACTGCGACCACGCGGCCGCTCGCGAGGCATGCCGCCAGCAATGCCCGATCATCGTTGGGAGGGGCTCCGCCGATCGCGTAGACACCGGGCAGGACACGCGACCATCGGCCGGCCTCGATGTGCCGCCGCACGACGTCGTCCGACAGCCCCAGCGCCAAGACCTGCTCGTGGGTCAGCAAGCCCAGCTGTCGTTCCGCCACGTCGAGCTCCGCCCTCACCACGCCGAGAAAGCTATGAAATATACGGAAAAATGGCAAGATCTAACCATTCTGGGTATCGAAACCCGTCCAAGCGACGGGCACAGATGCCCAGTTTGGGGAGGGGGTGGGGGGTGTAGGGTCGGGGGCGGAACACGGGAGTCCGCGATCGGAGCGGGCTGAGAGGGAGGATGCGTCCTCCGACCGTCACACCTGATCCGGGTCATGCCGGCGCAGGGAGCGTCGTCAACGGGCTCGCCGTGTTCGTGTCGTCCCGACCGATCCGAACCACCCGAGCGATCCGAGCGATCCGAGCGAGCCATGGCCCCGCCGTCCCCGTCCCGTGCGTCGTCTGCGTCCCCTGGGCGCCGCGCCGTCGTGGTGTTCACCGCGGGGGAGCCCTCGGAGATCGTCGACCCGGACATCCCCCCGGGTGCGTTCGTCATCGCTGCGGACTCTGGCGTCGAGCTGGCCCAGGCCCTCGGATGGCGCGTGGACCTCGCCGTCGGGGACTTCGACTCGGTCGACCCGCGGGCCCTGGCCGCGGCCGAGGCCGCGGGAGCCCGGGTCGAGCGGCATCCGCCGGCCAAGGACTCGACCGACCTCGAGCTGGCGCTCGAGGCGGCGGCCTCGCAGGATCCCACCGAGGTCGTGGTGGTCGGCGGTGCCGGCGGTCGTCTCGACCACCTCGTCGGCGGGCTGCTCGCCCTGGGTGGCGACGCGTGCGCCGGCGCCCCGGTCCGGGCCTGTCTCGGGCCCGCCCGGATCCACGTCGTGCGGCCGGGCACCCGCACCCAGCTGCGCGGTCGTCCGGGCGAGCTGGTCACGCTGCTGGCGGTGCACGGTGCGGCCCACGGCGTGACCACCGACGGCCTGCTCTACCCGCTGCACGCCGAGACCCTGCATCCCGGCTCGACCCGGGGCGTCAGCAACGAGATGACCTCGACTGCGGCCACCGTCGAGGTGACCGCCGGCGTGGTCCTGGCCGTGCTGCCCGGCGAGCTCGGCACGCACCACCTCCTCCCCCCGAACCCGACAGGAGATCGTCCATGATCCGTCCCCTCCGCCACCGCGCGGCGGTCGCAGTCGCGAGCCTTGTCGTCCTCGCCCTCGCGGCCAGCGCCTGCAGCTCGGGCGGCGCGTCCTCCTCCGCGACCGCGACCACCGGGGCCAACGGCCGCATCGGCGGGACGGTCCGCCTGCTGACCGACACCGCGTTCGCGGTGAGCAAGCCCGTGCTGCAGGCCTTCGAGCGGCGCACCGGCATCAAGGTCGAGGTCGTGACCGCCGGCGACGGCGTCGAGGTGGTCAACAAGGCGGTGCTCACCAAGAGCGATCCCGAAGGCGACGTGCTGTACGGCATCGACAACAACACCCTGTCCACGGCGTTCGACAACGGCATCTTCGTGCCCTACCGCTCGCCGGGCCTGTCGACCGTCGACGCGACGTACCAGCTCGACCCCGACCACCGGGTCACGCCGATCGACAAGGCGGACGTCTGCGTCGACTACGACGTCGCCTGGTTCCGGTCGCACCATCTCGCGCCACCGCAGTCGTTCCAGGACCTCACCGACCCGAAGTACAAGGGTCTGCTCGTCACGGAGGATCCGTCGAGCTCGACGCCGGGACTCGCGTTCATGCTGTCGACGATCGCGAACATGGGCTCCAAGGACACCCACGGGACCGGCGGTTGGCAGGGCTACTGGAAGGCGCTGCGGGCCAACGACGTCGACGTCGCCAACGACTGGACAGCCGCCTTCTACACCGCCTTCACGGGAGGCGGTGGCAAGGGGACCAAGCCGATCGTCGTCTCGTACGCCACCGACCCGGCCTACGCCGTGATCAACGCCAAGCCCCAGCCGTCGACCTCGCCGATCGGCGTGGTGGATGCCACGTGCTACCGCCAGATCGAGTTCGCCGGCGTGCTGGCCGGCGCCCGCCACCCTGCCGCCGCCCGCGCCCTCGTCGACTTCCTGCTTTCGACGCCGTTCCAGCAGGACATGCCGCTCCAGATGTACGTGCAGCCCGTGAACCGCGACGGCCAAGGCCCCCGCCGTCTTCACGCGATTCACCGCCCGTCCGGCTGACGTGGCGATGCTGTCGCCGACCTACGTCGGCGCCCAGCATCAGGCCTGGGTCGAGCAGTGGACGAACCTGGTGGCCCGCTGACCCCGATCGTGGGCCGACCGCCCTTGCGCCGCCGCGCGATCGCCACCCTGCCGGTGGCGATCCCACTGCTGTTCCTCGGGATCTTCTTCGCCCTCCCTGTCGTCGCGATCCTCCTGCGGGGGCTGCACCCGGGTCACCGGTGGAACCTCGACGTGATCGGTCGCGTGCTGCGCGACCCCGCCTACCGCAAGGTGGCGTGGTTCACGCTGTGGGAGGCCACGGCCTCGACGTTGGTCACCCTCGTCGTCGCCCTGCCCATGGCCGCGCTGTTCGCCAAGTTCGAGTTCCCGGCCAAGCGCGTGCTGTGGGCCCTGCTGATCGTGCCGTTCGTGCTGCCGACCGTCGTGGTCGGTACGGCCTTCCTCGCCCTGCTCGGACCGGGCGGCACGCTTCGGGGTGGACCTGCAGGGGACGATCTGGTTGATCCTGATCGCGCACGCCTTCTTCAACGTGGCCGTGGTCGTGCGGACGGTGGGTGGGCTGTGGGGCAACCTCGACCCTGGTCTGGAGGAGGCGGCGCGCACGCTCGGCGCGTCGCGGTGGCGGGCGTTCCGCGAGGTCACGCTGCCGCTCCTGCGCCCCGCGATCGCGGCGTCGGCGTCGATCGTCTTCCTGTTCTGCTTCACCTCGTTCGGCGTCGTGCTGCTGCTCGGCGGCCTGCGGACGAGGACCCTCGAGGTCGAGATCTACCAGCAGACGACGCGGCTGCTGCAACTCGACGTCGCCGCCGTGCTGGCCATCCTCCAGTTGGTCGGCGTCACCGTCGCGCTGGTCCTGTACGGCCGGTACCAACAACGTCGTTCCGTGGCCCTCGGTCTGCGGGCCAGGGGAGAGGTGGCCCGCCGGCCGCGCACCGCGGGCGAGCGAGCCTTCGTGGTCGCGACCCTCGCCTTCATGGCGTTGCTGCTCGGGAGTCCGCTGGTGGTGCTGGTGTGGCGCTCGTTCACCACCGTCGGTGCCAGTGGGCTGTCGGCCTGGCGCGCGCTCGGCAGCAACCGCACCGACAACGCGCTGTTCGTGTCGCCGCTCGAGGCGGTGGTGAACTCGCTCGAGTTCGCGCTGGCCGCCACGTTGATCGCGGTCACGGTCGGCGGACTGGCCGCGTGGGCGATCGCGAAGCGCGGCGCGGGAGGTGGGCTGCGATGGTTCGACGCCGCGCTGATGCTGCCGCTCGGCACCTCGGCCGCCACCGTCGGCTTCGGGCTGCTGATCTCGCTCGACCGGCTCCCGTTCGACCTTCGCGACTCGTTGTGGTTGGTGCCCGTGGCTCAAGCGCTCGTCGCCATCCCGTTCGTCATCCGCACGGTCGTACCGGTGCTGCGGGCGATCGACGAGGACCTGCGGTCGGCCGCGGCCGTGCTCGGGGCGTCGCCTCTGCGGGTGTGGCGCGAGATCGACCTGCCGATCGTCTTCCGTGCGTTCGTCGTCGCGGCCGGGTTCGCCTTCGCCATCTCGCTCGGCGAGTTCGGTGCCACCGCGTTCCTCGTGCGCGCCGATCGCCCGACCGTGCCGGTCGCGATCTACCAGCTGCTCGGACGACCGGGGCCGCTCGAGCTCGGGCAGGCGCTCGCCCTCGCCACCGTGCTCATGGCGCTCACGGCCGTCGTCGTGCTGCTCATCGACCGCGTGCGGGTCGGCACCCTGGGAGAGTTCTGATGAGCCTCGTGGGCGAGGAGCAACAGAGATGAGCCTCGTGGGCGAAGCGATTGAGATGAGCCGCGACCGCTGATGTTGTCGATCGAAGGTGTGGTCGTCGACTACGACGGCAAGATCGCCCTCGACGGGCTCGACCTCGTCGTCGACGACCGCGAGGTCGTCGCGCTGCTCGGTCCCAGCGGGTGCGGCAAGACCACGCTGTTGCGCGTCGTCGCCGGCCTCGAGGCGGCGCGAGCGGGCCGGGTGCGCCTCGACGGCCAGGACCTGGTGTCGGTGCCGACCCACCAGCGGGGGATCGGTCTGATGTTCCAGGACTACGCGTTGTTCCCCCATAGAGACGTGGCCGCCAACGTGGCCTTCGGGCTGCGAGATGCGCCGCGACTCGGCCCCGGCGCGGGAAGCCCGCGTCGCCGAGGTGCTGGAGCTCGTCGGGCTGGAGGGTTTCGGGCACCGGTCGGTGTCGACGCTCTCGGGTGGCGAGCGCCAGCGCGTCGCGCTGGCCCGGGCGCTGGCACCCTCTCCGGCGGTCCTGATGCTGGACGAGCCCCTCGGCGCGCTCGACCGGACGCTGCGCGAGCGACTCGTGCTCGAGCTGTCCGAGTTGTTCGCCCGCCTCGCCATCAGCGTGATCTATGTGACCCACGACCACACCGAAGCGTTGGCGCTCGCGGACCGCGTCGTCGTGATGGATGCCGGACGGGTGGTGCAGGAGGGTCGCCCCGAGCAGCTGTGGGCCGATCCGGCCACACCGTTCGTGGCCCGGTTCCTGGGCCTGACCAACCTCTTCGAGCTGGAACCGGAGCGCGACGGGCCGCCGCCTTGGCTCCCGTCGGCATTCGAGCTCGACGGCGCGCCGGCCACCGTGCTGGTGCGACCCGAGGCGGTGGTGATCGTCCCGGCTCTCGCCGAGGGATCGGTGCCCGCGTCGGTCGATGCGGTGGCGTTCCGCGGCGACCATGCGCAGGTGTGGCTGGGTCTCGCGGACGGGACGAGACTCGAGGCGCGGGTGACCGGGCCGGACCGGCCCGAGGTGGGCGCGGACGTCGGAGTAGTGGTCGACCCGTCGGGGGTCCGCCGGCTCTAGGTCGCGGTGCCGATCCGTCAGGAGCGAGTGGTCAGTTCCGCCACGAGCGCGTCGACCGCGACCACCGCCTCGTCGAGCCCGCCCATGGCGAGCTCGTAGGCGGGCGCCCGCCCGACGATGTCGGCCAGGGTCTCGAGACCGGCCTGCCCGTGGACGGGGAGGTTCGTGCAGTGCCCGACCAACACGACCAGCGCGGCCGCCGGCGCGATGGCTGCGGCGTGCGTCGGTCCCCCCGCCCGGTACGTGGGGAACGCCACCAGCCCGACCTCGCCGTCGGTCGGGCCGACCAGTGCGTCGGGGTGCAGGAGCTGCGGGTCGACGAGGTGCTCGTCGCCCCGCTCGGCGGCATCGGCCGGCACGATCCCGGGGAAGAGGGACCACGAGCCCGGATCGAGGTTGACCGGCTTCCGGTAGCCCTCGGCCCGTCCGGTACCGATCTCGACGGCCACCGTCTCATCGGTGAGGTAGCCGTACCCGGCCCTGACCAGCCCGGCGACGAGCGTCGACTTCCCCGCGTTCGCCTCACCCGGGAAGATCGCGATCCCGACCGTCGGATAGGCGCACCGCCGACGCGTGCAGCTGAAGCCGATCGTCGGCGCGGGCGGCCGCCAGCCGGTTGAGGTGCCACTGGACGAGCGAGAGGGCGGCGTCGATGCCTCGGGCGTTGCCGATCATGCGGCCGTCCGCGTGCACGTCGATGCCCCGGGCGACGTCGATCAGCTCGTAGGTGGTGATGTCCTGGCCCGATGTCACCGAGCCCGATGACAGCGAACCGAACCGCGTCGCGACCTCCTCGGCGAGCGTCTGGTCGTCGGTCGTGACGATGGCCGAGACGTCGAGCGCCCGCAGCGGCCCGGTCACGAACCGGCGGGCGCGGACCGGCCCGTCGGCGACCGCGGCGGGATCGTCGACTATGGCGCGAAGGGGCGGGGCCGGAACCGCCGCTTCGACTCGATTCGAGTCGGTGGACACGAGTTGGCGTCGGGCGAAGTCGGCCAGGACCGCGGCCAGATCCTCGGTGATCCGCGCGAGTTCGGCGCCGAAGCGGGCCTGCAGGGCGCGGCAAACATCGCCGGTGGAGGTGTGGCCGTCGCAGGAGTCGAGCACCAGCGCGGCGGTCGGATTGAGCCGATGGGTGCGGTGGTGGGACGCGTCGAACACCACGGCTTCACCGTCGAGCTCCACCCTGGCCAGACCGGCCGCCCGGGCGGGCATGGTCGGCGGAAGCTCGGGGGTGGGCGCGCCCATGGGGTCTGGAGCGTACGGTACCGGGTCGTGGTTCGTGCTCCCCGAGGCCGTCGACCCAGACTGATGCTGCTGCTGGCCGCCGCGCTGGTGGCGGTCGTGGTCGGCTTCGGCCTGCCGCCGGGTTCGCATCCCCGCCGGGCCGCGGCCGACGACACCTCGACCAGCGACACGACTCCGACCTCCGAGACCACCACGACCGACACGGTGGCGACCTCCACCACCTCGACCACCACTCCCACGTCGAGCTCGTCGACGTCGACCACTGTTCCCGGGTCGGGTACGTCGACCTCGACATCGACGTCCACATCGACGACGCTGCCGGGGAGCCTGCCCGCGGGTGGGACCGAGACCGATGTGGGCAGCGCCTTCGGGCCTCAGGGCGCGTTCAACCCGGCCGCGCAGGCGTCGCTGGCGTCGCGGATCGACTTCGCCGAGCGCGAGAAGAGCGACGCCGACGCCGACCTGCTGGTCGCGCAGCAGAGCTTCAGGAGCGCGCGGCAGGAGCGCGCCGCGTACCAACGCCAGCTCGGCGTGCTGAGGGCCAAGGAGCGCCGCATCCTGGCCCAGGCCGAAGCCGCGCAACAGGCACTGGTCGAGCAGGCCGTGGCCGCGTTCATGGCCGGGGGCCACGATGCTTCGGTCGAGCTGCTCGGATCGACCAACCCCGCGGATCTGGAGTTCGGCATGACCATGCTCGACTCGGTGATGGAGGGCATCCAGGCCACTGCCCATCGCTACACGGCGGCGCGGAACGATCTGAGCGGGCCCGTGCGAGCCCACCTCGACCACGCCATCCGGCTCGACCAGCAGCTGGCCGCGGCCACGAGCAATCGCCATGATGCGCAGCTGGTCGACCAGGCGGCCGGCTGGCAGCTCGAGGCCTACCGCGACAACAGCCACATCTGGGTACCGGGTTTCATCTTCCCGGTCGAGGGCCCGACCCGCTTCGTCGACTCGTTCGGCGACGCGCGGTTGAGCGGCACGGCCGAACAGCACTGGCACGAGGGGTGCGACGTCATGGCGGCCGCGGGCACACCGCTCGTCGCGGTGGAAGACGGCGTGCTCACCAAGTACGGGGGTGGTGATCCGCTCGGGGGCAAGTCGTTCGTGCTCACGGGCGACAGCGGGTACTGGTACTACTACGCCCACCTCAGCCGGTTCGTGCCCACGCTGAAACCGGGCGACCTCGTCACCGCCGGCGAGGTCGTCGGTTACGTCGGCGCGACTGGCGACGCGGTTGCACCCCACCTCCACTTCGAGATCCACGATCCCGGTGGGCAGGTGCTCGACTCGTATGGACTGCTCGAGGCGGCGTGGAAGGCCCGACAGCAACAACTCAAGCTCCCCGGCGACGACCCGGGCGCCGATCCGATCACGGTGATCGGCGTGCGGCTCTCGGCGCCGACCACCGATCCCGCTGCGACCCGGACCCTGGCGGAGCTCGATGCGACGATCGCCGCGAACATGAAGAAGTCGGGCGGCTTCCCGAGGTACCCGGACGGGTCGCCGGTGGTGGTGGGCACGACCCTGCTGCCGCCTCCGCCCTACTGACGAGCGCCTGCGGGAACGCCTGCGAGAATGGCGACGTGGACCTGACCGCCGAGCTCGATGCGCCGTGCCCGCCCGAGCGTGCTGTTCGCCCACGTCGACGACCTCGGCCGCTACCCGGACTGGCTCGAGATCGTCGAGCGGGCCGAGGCCGCCGAGCTCCACCCCGACGACGACGGCGACGCGGCCTGGCTGGTCGACCTGCGCGGACGGCTGGGCCCGCTGGCGCGGTCGAAGCGCCTGCGCATGGTCCGCACCGAGCTGCGACGCACCCGACCTCGTGCGCTTCGAGCGGCGCGAGCACGACGGACGCAACCACGCCGCTGGGTGCTCGAGGGGCGGGTCGTGACCGACCGAGGCGGGCAGCCGGCTGGTGATGCGGCTGCACTACGGCGGCGTCGTTCGGGGGCTCGGTGCTCGAGCGGCTCCTGCGGCGACGCCATCGACCGATCGCGTCCCGTGCTGCTGAGCCAGATCAGCTGACCTGGGTCACCCGTTGCCGAGGATCACGGACCCGGTGGTCGTGAGCTGCATCGCTCAGGCGGTCGCGGTCGGGCTCGGGCGGTCCAGCGCCCGTCGCGGTGCTCGAGCTCGAGCGGCAGGCCGAAGCAGTCCGACAGCGCGTCGGCGGTGAGCATCGTCGTCGATGCGGCCCGGCCGCCTGCACCCGGCCGTCGGCCAGCAGCAGCACGTGGGTGAACCCGTCGGGGATCTCCTCGACGTGGTGGGTGACGAGCACGGTGGGCGGCGTCGTGCGGTCGACGGCGAGGGCCGACAGGCGTGGCGACGAGCTCCTCGCGCCCGCCGAGGTCGAGCCCGGCGGTCGGCTCGTCGAGCAGCAGCAGGCCCGGGTCGGTCATGAGCGTGCGGGCCAGCAGCACCCGCTGGCGCTCGCCCGACGACAGCAGCCCGAACCGCTGGTCGGCCACGCGCGCGCGCAGCCCAGCCGGTCGAGCAGGGCCCGGGCCCGGGCCCGGTCGGCGTCGTCGTAGGTGTGCCACCACGGCTCGAGCGCGGCGTGCGCGCGCGGTCATGACGATCTCGACGCGGGGTGAGCTCGGCGCGGAAGCGGTCGGCCAGCGACGGGCTGGCCAGCCCGATGCGGGTGCGCAGCGTGCGCACGTCGGTGCGCCCGAGCGTCTGGCCGAGCACGTCGCACCGTGCCCGACGACGGGTGCAGGTAGAGCGAGGCGATGCGGATCAGCGACGTCTTGCCCGAGCCGTTGCGGCCGAGCACGACCCATCGCTCGTCGGCGCGCACCGTCCAGTCGACCCGATCGAGGATCGTCCGGTCGTCGCGGACGCAGCGACACGTCCTCGAGCGCCAGCACCTCGGTCATCGGCGCACGCTATCCACCGCTCACAGCAGCGCGCGGACAAGGACGACCACGGCCGACGTGGCCGAGATGGCGAGCACCGCGGACGGAGAAAGCGATGGTCGACCCGGTGGACCATGTGCGTGCGAGAGCCAGAAGCCGACGAGTGCGCCGGGGAGCAGGACGGCGGCGAGGGCGAGGTCCGCCGGATGCACCTGCCCGAACACGAACAGCGGGAGCAGCGCCGTGACGGAGCCGACGCCGAAGAAGCGGGCCAACGAGGCCCGGATCTGGGTACCCCGTTCGCGCTGGAACACCAGCGCCATCGGCGGCCCGCCGATGCCCGTCGTCGTGCCCATGAAGCCGGACGCGGCGCCGGCCGCGAACCCGACCGCCCGTGTCGGCCTGGGGTGGTGTCCGATCACGCTGAGTCCGACGCCCACCAGCACGAGCACCCCGAACAGGACGGCGAGGCCGTCGGGACTCGCAAGCGCGACCGCGGCGGCGCCGGCGAGGCTGGCCGGGATCTGGCCGACGATGGGCCAGCGCATCGGTGTGCCACGGGTGGTCGCCCCGGTCGCGTCGCCCGACGAACAGGTTGAGGACGAGCGGACACGATGATGATGGGGACCGGCACGAGATCGGGGTCGATCAGGACCAGGATCGGTGCCGCGACCAGGTTGATGCCGAACCCGATCGTGCCCTGGATCACCGCACCGGCAGCGAGTACGAGGAAGGCGACGACCCATCCGGCGAGGCTCACCGGCATGGTCTAGCGGGCGACGCCTGCAGTTGACCGGATGATTCGCGTGCGACACGGTGAGGGCCGTGGCTCCCTTCGTCCCGGTCGTCGACATCGCTGGATGGTCGGAGAGCGCCCAGGCGCGCGATCGCATCGCCACAGAGGTCGACGATGCCTGCCGCAAGCTCGGGTTCCTGCAGATCGTCGGGCACGGCGTCGACGCCGACCACCATCGACGTCGATGCTCGGCGGCGGCCGACGACGATCTTCGCGCCTGCCCGACGCCGACAAGCTGGCCATGACCGCGCCGACCCCGACATCAACCGCGGCTACGCCGCCGGTCGGCTCCGAGTCGCTCACCTACAGCCTCGGGGTCGACGCGCCGCCCGACCTGTTCGAGGCGTTCAACATCGGCCCCGACGACCGTCGACGACGACGACCCGGTCATCGCGGCCGAGCGTCGACGGCATCTTCGCCGCCAACATCTGGCCCGACCGGACCTGGTCCGGCTCCGTGCGGGACGGCGCTGGTCGCCTACTTCGACGAGGTCGCCGGGCTGGCCCACCGGCTGACGTCGATCTTCGCGGTGGCCCTCGGCTGCTCGACGAGGACTTCTTCGTCGACAAGACCGACCACTCGACCGACACCATGCGGCTCAATCCGCTACGAGCGCCAGCCCGGCAGCCCCGACCCGCTGCCGGGCCAGGCTGCGGATGGGCGCGCACACCGACTACGGCATCGTGACCGTGCTCTACGCCGACCGCGGTGCCGGGGCTCGAGATCGTCGGGCCCGACGGCGAGTGGCACGGCGTCGTGCCCGGAGGAGGGTGCGTTCCTCGTCAACCTCGGCGACCTGCTGGCCCAGTGGACGAACGACCGGTGGCGCTCGACCCTGCACCGGGTCGTGCCCGCCGCCGGTGGGCGACGGGACCCGGCCCGTGCGCCGGTCGGCGGCCTTCTTCCACGACGGCAACTACGACGCCCTGGTCGAGGTGCCTGCGCGACCTGCTGCTCGAGCCGACGAGCCGCCCCGGTACCCGCCGGTGCTGGCCGGCGACCACCTCATGGCCAAGCTGCTCAGCGGGCGCACCGCGACCGACTGCGACGCCGCCGCGACGGCGTCACCGACACCGTCGGCGACCGCCTCGGAGGCCGTCACCCGCGACCTGGCGCCTGAGCGACCGCGCGATCGGACGAGCCGGTCAGGCGTCGAGGCCCTGGAGGCGGGTGGCGACGGCGCGGTGGCGGGTGAGGATGTCGTCGACGTCGGGGCTGACGAGGGCGCCGTCCTCGACGACGAAGCGGCCGGCGACGACGGTGTGGCGGGGCGGCGGTCGGCCCGCAGCGCAGCCAGGCCTCGATCGGGTCGGACAGGGCGCCGGCGAAGCGGATGCCGTCGAGCGCCCACACGGCCACGTCGCCGACGGCGCCGACCGACAGCTGGCCGATCTCGCCGTCGCGGCCGAGGCAGCGGGCGCCGCCGCGGGTGGCCATGTCGAGGGCGTCGCGGGCCTGCATGGCCTCGGGCCCGCCGCGCAGGCGGCCGAGCAGCAGCGCGTTGCGGCTCTCCATCCAGAGCGACGCCGAGTCGGTCGACGACGAGCCGTCGCAGCCGATGCCGACCGGCACGCCGGCGGCCCGGAGCTCCGCGACCGGGGCCAGCCCGGCGCCGATCATCTGGTTCGAGCTCGGGCAGTGGGCCACGCCGGTGCCCCAGGCGGCCGAGCCGCTCGATCTCCTCGGCGTTCGGGTAGACGCAGTGGGCGACCCACGAGCGGTCGGTGCCCCAGCCGACGTCCTCGAAGTACTCGACCGGGCGGCAGCCGTAGACGTCGAGGCAGTAGGTGTCCTCGTCGACGTCCTCGGCCAGGTGGGTGTGCAGGCGCACGTCGAGCCGCTCGGCCAGCTCGGCGGTGGCCTTCATCAGCCCGGGCGTCACCGAGAACGGCGAGCACGGGGCCAGCGCCACCTGGACCATGGCGTCGGGCCCGCGCTCGTGGTGCACGGCCGACCAGCCGCTCGGACTCGGCCAGGATCGTGTCGTCGTCCTGCACGACCGAGTCGGGCGGGCAGGCCGCCGTCCTTCTGCGACCGGCTCATCGAGCCCGCGGGTGGCGTGGAAGCGCATGCCCAGCTCGCGGGCCGCGGTGATCTCGGCGGTGATGAGGTCGCCGCCGCCGGCGGGGTGCACGTAGAGGTGGTCCATCGACGTGGTGCAGCCGCCGAGGGCCAGCTCGGCCAGGCCGACCCACGCCGACAGGTAGGCGGCCTCCTCGTCGAGCCCGGCCCAGATCGGGTACAGCGTGGTCAGCCAGCCGAACAGGTTGGACGACGTGGCCGGGCGGTAGGCCCGGGTGAGGTTCTGGTAGATGTGGTGGTGGGTGTTGACCAGGCCCGGGCGTGACCAGGCAGCCGTCGGCCCGGATCGTGCGGGCGGCGGCCGGCTCGGAGCCCGGCCGGCCCGACGCCGCTGACCAGCCCGTCGGTGATGGCCACCCAGCCGCCGGCCAGCTCGCGGCGGTCGTCGTCGCAGGTGGCCACCAGGGCGGCCCCGGCGATCAGCAGGTCGGCCGCGGCGGAGGGCGGCGGGCTCAGCCGGCCGGAACCGTGCATGCGCCCGACGAGGGCGACGAGGCGCCGGTGGAGGTCGTCGTGGTCGGATCCGACCCGGGCGCCGTGGCCGGGGAGCACCCAGGCGAACCGGTGGCGATCGGCGAGGCGGGCCAGCGACTCGGTCTGGACCGACCAGGAGTACCAGCAGGCGGTGCGGAAGGCGGTCAGGTCGTCGCGATCGTGGCTCCAGGCCAGCGAGTCGCCGGTGAACAGGTAGGTGTCCTCGAGCAGGAAGACCGTGCTGCCCCGGGTGTGGCCGGGTGTCGGGATCGGCCAGCAGGTCGTGCGCCGATCTCGACCTCGTCGAGGTCCGTGCAGGACGTCGGTGGCGAACGGTGCGGCCGAGCGGTCGTCGTCGTGGATCCACACCCGCGGCGCCGAAGTCCGCGGCCCAGCGGTCCGCGTCGGCGACGTCGTCGCGGTGGGTGAGCAGGATGTGGTCGATCCCGCCCATGTCGGTGAGCGGGGTCGACCAGTGCATTCGTGAACCGGGGTGCAGTCCACCATCACGTTGCCGCCAGCCCGGCGGACGAACCACGAGGTTGCGCCGAACGAGTCTGCCGAGCAGTAGCCGCAGTCGTAGACGCCGGTGCCGGGCGCGATCTCGTGCGGGAAGAGGCGGCCCGGACGGGGGCGGTGGGTGGCCGTTCCGATCGACTGTGTCGGGCAGGCCTGCGCGGCCAGCCACGCGCCGAGCTCGGCCTCCGGCGTGTCGCCGGGTTGGTGGATCACGATCGACTGGTCGCAGGTGTCGCCGAACAGGTGCGGCGCCAGATCCCGGCAGGTGCCGCAGTCGATGCAGCGGTCGTCGACGTACCACTCGCCGGGTGCGTTGTCGGGGTGCCGCAGATCGAGTCGGGCCATGACCCCGTCCACGCTACCGACCCCACGAAACCGGGCATCGCCACCCGTCGATCTGACGGGCACAGATGCCCAGTTTCGGGAGTGGGGTCAGGTGAGCCAGTTGGCGATGCCGGCGAGGGCCCGGGCCTTGAGGTCGGGCGGGGCGCCGCTGGCCTCGATCGAGGCGGTGGCGATCGTGGCCAGCGCGGCGTCGTCGAGGCCGAGCTCGGCGCGGCACAGCTCGTACTCCTCGAGCAGGCCGGGGCCGAACAGCAGGGGATCGTCGGCGTTGACGCTGCAGCGCACCCCGGCGTCGAGCAGCGCGGGCAGCGGATGGTCCGTCGAGCCGGCGACCACGCCGAGCAACAGGTTCGACGTGGGGCACACGTCGAGGCAGATGCCCTCGTCGGCCAGGCGCTGCGACCAGCTCGGGATCCTCGACGGCCCGCACCCCGTGCTGGATGCGGTCGGCCCCGAGCGCGTCGAGCGCGCCGACACGCTCTCGGGTCCGCACAGCTCGCCGGCGTGCGGGGTGCTCAGCAGGCCGGCGTCCCGGGCGATGGCGTACGCCTCGGCGAAGGGCTCGGGCGGCCCGATCACCTCGTCGTTGGCCAGCCCGAACGACACCACGCCCCGGTCGGCGTAGCGTGACCGCCAGCTGGGCCTGAGTCGACGGCGTCGGCCGGGTCGGCTTCGTGCGGTCGGCGGCCAGCATCAG
Organism: uncultured Microthrixaceae bacterium; assembly: GCA_963776435.1. GTDB lineage: Bacteria > Actinomycetota > Acidimicrobiia > Acidimicrobiales > Acidimicrobilacustridaceae > UBA4742. The sequence continues at coordinate 252,621 of CAVZMK010000010.1, read as the reverse complement.
GCCGGCGCCCGACGCCGGTGCGCGGCCGACGCCGTCGGCCAGCGCGTCGAGCACGAGCTCGATGATGTGCTCGTCGGAGCCGAGGCGCTCGCGGTGGTGCGGCGGGTAGAAGGCCAGCTCGATCCAGACGGCTCCGGCGTCGGCGCGCGTCGTCGATCGCCTCGTCGACCAGCCGGACCAGGTCGTCGTCGGTGCGCAGCACGTCGCAGGCGGCCAGGTACATGTCGGCGAAGGCGGTGAAGCTGCCGAAGCCGCGGATCTGCGGGCATGGGCATGCCGTAGCGCTCGGCCAGCTCGGCGAGCGTCGTCGGGCCGCATGCCGCCCTCGAGGTGGAGGTGCAGGTGGGCCTTGGGCAGGCTCGAGCAGGTCGCGCACGGCAGTCGCGGTCAGAGGACCTGGCGGGTCTGGCCGGGCGCGTAGCGGGCCAGCACCAGGGTCTCGATGCCGCTGATGATGCTGTAGAGCACCACCGAGGCCACCGTGACGCACGACCACCGAGGCCCACATCATGGCGTAGTCGCCCTGGTGGCGAGCTGGTCAGCATGAGGTAGCCGAGGCCCTGGCCGGTGGCCAGCCACTCGGCCAGCAGGGCGCCGACCAGGGCGAGCGGCGCGGCGATGCGCGCCGAGGCGAACAGCGCCGGCAGCGCGCTCGGGAACTGCACCTTGCGCAGCGTGGTCACGTGCGGGTGGCGCCGTAGCCGTGCATGAGGTCGAGCGACTCCTGGGGCACCGATCGCAGGGCCAGGGTCACGTTCACGAGGGTGGGGAAGAAGGTGACGATGCCGGCGATCACGGTGACGGCCATGAGGCCGCGGCCGAAGATGAGGGCGATGAGCGGCGCCATGGCCACCAGGGGCACGGTGCGCAGGGTCATGGCCAGCGGCATGACCGCCTGCTCGAGCTGCCGCGGCGCAGGACGAAGAGGTTGGCCAGGAGCACGGCCGGCGAGGGTGCCGGCGAAGAACCCGACGGCGGCGTCGCGGGCCGTGGTCCAGAAGGCGTGGTTGAGCGCCGCCCGGTTGGCCGCGGCGAGCGGGATCGGTGAAGAGGTACTTGTAGACGTCGCCGGGGCTCTTGGCGATGTACGGCGTGACCCCCGAGAACTTGACCAGGCCCTCCCAGATGCAGCAGGCCGAGCACGGCGAAGATCACGCCGTTGAGCAGGGCGCGGGCCATGCGCTTGAGCGACCACGCCGACCAGCGCGCTGGCGCCGGGCCGCGCCGCCGGAGTCCGATGCCGCGCGGCGCGGGGGAGGCGCCCTGGCCGGCGAGCTCGGCGGTGATCGGTCATCGCCTCGACCGCCGGGCCCACGGCACGAGGAGGTACTCGGCCAGCGCGGTCAGGGCGTAGCCGATGCCGGCCATGGCGGCGATGACCATGGCGATGCCCCAGGTCCGGGCGACCTGAAGTGCGATCTCGGACGTTGATCATGAACACGCCCGAGGCCGTTCGTCGCCGCCGATGTACTCGCCGATGACGGCGCCGAGCACCGCGGCCGGCGCCGGCGACCCGCAGCCCGGCGAACAGCGACGGCAGGCTGGCCTGCAGGCGGACCTTGCGCAGCTTGGTCGAGGCTGCCTCCGCCGTAGGCGTGGACGAGGTCGAGCGAGGTGGCGTCGGCCGACTTGAGCCCGACCAGCATGGAGATGAGCGTGGCGAAGAACACCGACGAGGGCGGCCAGGATCACCTTGGGGGTGTCGCCGCCGTAGAGGATGGCCAGCACCGGCCCGATGGCCACGACCGGCAGGCAGTAGGCGGCCACCGCGAGCTTCATGAGGCTGCGCTCGAGGAACGGCACCTGGACGAACAGCGATGGCCAGCACGATGGCGATGACGTTGCCCCAGAGCCAGCCCTTGGCCGCCTCGCGTGACGCGTGGTCTGTGATGTTGGCCCAGTAGATGCTCCAGCCGTCGCGTGTGCCACTGCGTCACGACGATCGGTCGGCGTCGGCACCGCTGTCCGCGGCTGAACACGGTGAGGGCCAGGATCTGCCACACCACGAGGATGGCGAGGAACCCGAGGGCGCCGATGACCCATCGGGGAGCTCACGCCGGGCCGGCGCTGCGCCGGCGGCGACGGCGTCGATCGGGCGACGGTTGCGACCGTGGTCATCCGTCGGCGCCGGCGACGTCGTCGCCGCTCATGGGGATGCCGCCGGTGAAGAGGAGGTCGCTGAGCTGGTCGCCGTAGGCGTGGAACTCGGGCGTGCGCATCATCTCGGGCGTGCGGGGCCGGGGGAGGTCGATCGTCGACGCGTCGGCGATGATGCGCCCGGGACGGGGGCTCATCACCGCGACGACGTCGGCCAGGAACACGGCCTCGGCGACCGAGTGGGTGACCAGCAGGGTGGTGGCCGAGCGCTCGGTCCAGATGCGCTGCAGCTCGAGGTTGAGGCGCTGGCGGGTCATCTCGTCGAGGGCGCCGAACGGCTCGTCGAGCAGCAGCACCTCGGGGTCGACGACCAGGGCCCGGGCGATGGCCACCCGCTGGCGCATGCCGCCGGACAGCTGCGACGGGCCGGGCCTTGGTGAAGCTCTCGAGGCCGACCAGCTTGATGAGGTCGGCGATCTCCTGGTCGGACTTGCCTGAGCCCGCTGACCTCGAGCGGCAGGCGGATGTTCTTCGTCGACCGTGCGCCACGGCAGCAGGGCCGGGTCCTGGAAGGCGATGCCGAGCTTGTGCTCGCGCCGGGCCCGGTCGGGTGCCTCGCCGTGCACCAGGGCCACGCCCGACGGTCGGCTGTCTCGAGATCGGCCAGGATGCGCAGGATCGTCGACTTGCCGCAGCCCGACGGGCCGAGCAGGGCCACGAACGCGCCCGCCGGGCGCGCCGAAGTCGACGTGGTCGAGCGCGGTGACCGTCTCGCGGCCGATGCGGAACTGCTTGGTCAGATCCTGCAGGGTGATGCCGTCGGCCGGCTCGCCGACGCGGGGCGGCCGCGGCCGTCTCCGCCTCGGACGCGATCGCGTCGTTGCCGGCGTGGTGCGTCGGTCAAGTCGCCTCCGTCACGCCGTGGATCGTCTTGAGGTCGGGGTTCTCCTGGTACACCTCGTCGAGCACCGACATGTCGAACAGCTTGTCGGCGGTGATGTCGATGCCGCCGATGGCCAGCGTGGTCTGACGGTGGCCGTCGATCATGTCCGGTGGGCACGGTGAAGATGCCCTCGGTCTTGGTGCGGTCGTCGAGGATGAGCTTGTTCTGGGCCGTCGGACTGCGAGGCTCTGCTCGTCTGGCGTCGAGGCTCTGGTCCTTGCCGTAGATCGTTGACGGCCAGCGTGGCGCCCTTCGGTCGGGTCCTTCAGCGAGTCGTGCCAGCCCATGATCTCGGCCTTGAGGAACGCCTTGAGCGCGTCGCGCTTGCTCTGCCAGCGACGAGGTCTGCACGACGTAGATCTGCGACACCAGCGGGTACTTGTAGTCGTTGAGCAGGAAGGTGACGGTGTCGTGGCCCTGCGTCGCTTGAGCTGGATGGGCTCGTTGGTGATGAACGAGAACCAGCCGTCGACCGTGCCGGTCGTCGAGCGGCGTCGGGTCGAACCGCACGGGCACGGTGGTGAGCTGGCTCTCGCTGGATGTTGTTGGCCTTCAGGAACGACGTTCCACGCCGACGGGTTCGTGGACTGCACGCCGATCTTCTTGCCGATCATGTCCTGCGGGTTGGGCAGCGGGTTGGTGGCCAGCGACATGATGCAGAACGGGTTCTTCTGGTACTGCGCGCCGATGCGTGATGAGGTCGGCGCCCTGCAGGATCGTCGGCCGCGGTGATGTCGGGCGACGAGATGCACGACCAGCGCCTGGCCGGAGGCGACGACCGCGTCCTGGTTGACGCTCGGGCCGCCGGCGAGCAGGTTCACGCTCGAGAAGCCGGCCTGCGTGTAGTAGCCCTTGGTGTCGGCGATGTACTCACCGGCGAACTCGACGTCCTTGATCCACGACAGCTGGAACTTGGCCGCGCCGAGGCTGCCCGTGGCCGCCGGTGCCGCCCGGTCGTGCCCGCGGTGGTGCGCCTTCTTGGAGCTGCCACACGCCGCGAGCAGGGTCGACGCCCCGCCACCGAACGCGACGATGCCCGCGCCTGCGGCCAGGCTGACCGTCCCAGGAACTGTCTGCGATCCAAACGTTCCGGCCACGCATGCCTCCCTCAGGGCAGTGTCAACGTTTTGTTGATCGTAGGAACGATCGGTTTCCGGGCTGTGCCTCGTAGATGAACAGGATGTTTCCGGACCCTAGCTGGGCGGGGACCGGCCCTCGCTGCCCGACGCGATGCCGCCTCGGACGAGGTTCTGACCGGTCGGCTACATGTTCCCGGTCACGACGACGAGGCGACGAGCTGGCCGGTGGTGCCGTCCACCAGGCCGACGTCGGTGACGTGGGGCCCGCCGAGGCAGGCCAGCGACGACAGCAGCACCTGGAACAGGGGCTGGGTCAGGGTGGGGGCGTGCAGCCCGATGGCGAGGGCGGCGGCCTGCGTCCGGCGCCTGGGCCGTCGGCCACCTCGGCGGCCGGGAGGGGCGACAGCAGTCCGGCGATCGGGCAGCTCGATCAGGCCGGCCACCTCGCCGCCGGCGACCACGCAGATGCCGCCGCCCGACGCGATCACGGTGTTGGCGGCGAGCGCCATGTCGTCGGGTCGCGGCCGAACACGACCAGGTTGTGGGTGTCGTGGGCCACCGTGGTGGCGATGGCGCCGGTCCAGTCGGTGCCGGCCTCGGCGTAGTCGGCCAGCAGCGCGGCCACCGGCGTGGCCGGCGCGCGGCCGTGGCGGTGGATCGCCACCTGCAACACGTGGCCGGTCGGCACGCTCGCGACCCGTCGCGCACCTCGACGGTGGTCTCGGCCCACTCGGTCACCACCGCACCGGCCACGGTCCGGACCCGGTGCACGGCCCGTCGGCGACGTCGAGGCAGCACGGAGCAGAAGTCGTCGGGCGTGACCGCGTCGAGCCTGCATGGTGTCGTAGGGCGGCGACGACGGTCCCTCGACCACGGGGACCAGCATCGAAGCCGGAGCTGGCCACGTGGTTGCCGTCGGTCGTACACGTCGTCGACGACGATGTCGTCGAGGTCGGACAGCACGACCAGGTCGGCCCGCCGGCCGGCGGCGACCAGTCCCAGGTCGGACCGTTCCAGGCGGTAGGCGGCGTGCAGGGTGGCGATGCGGATGGCCTTGACCGGGTCGAGGCCGGCGGCGACGAGGCGGCGCAGCAGGTGGTCGATGCCGCCGTCGGTGAGCAGGGTCAGCGCGAACAGGTCGTCGGTCGGCGGCCACCACGTGGGTCGGGCAGCAGCCGGGCAGCGCGTTCGAGCGCCTCGACCGCCGGCGGGATCAGGGCGTCGATCATCCCCCGGAACTCCACGGTCATACCGGCGCGGAGCTGCTCGATCACGTCGCCGTCGAGTGAAGATCTCGTGGTCGCTCAGGATGCCGGCGCACAGGTAGGCCTGGAGGTCGGGACCGGTGAGACCGGCGGCATGCCCGCTCACGAGCTTGCCGCTGTCCAGGCCGGCGGCCACCACCTCGACCATGCGGGCGTCGCCGGTGAGCACGCCGCGCATGTCCATGACCTCGGCCAGGCCGCCGACCTCGGGCCAGCGCAGCATCTCGCGTCACCTCGGCGCCGTACAGGTCGGCGCCCGACAGCTCGAGGCCGGGGATCGGCGGCACGCACGACGGCGCCTGCACGATGAAGCGCACGGGCAGGCCCCGGCTGGCCTCGACCGGTAGCGCACGCCGTCGACGCCGCACACGTTGGCCAGCTCGTGGGGATCGCAGAAGACGTGGTCGTGCCCCGGGGCAGACCGCCTCGGCGTAGCCGCCCGGCGTGAGCATCGAGCTCTCGAAGTGGACGTGCATGTCGATGAAGCCCGGGCGCGACGAACCGGCCGGTGGCGTCGACAGCCGTCGAGCGCGTCGGTGCGGCGCGCCCGGTGCGTGCACGCTGGCGATGAGTGGACCGACCAGCCCGACGTCGGCCGGGCGGAGCTCGCCGGTGCCCGACGTCCACCACCGTGCCGCCGGTCGATGAGCAGGTCGAACGGTCCGTCGCCGCGGGCGGCGGCGATGGCCCGGTCACGGATCTGGCGGTCGACGGGATCGTGCATGGGTGCTCCTCGGTCAGGCGCGGTTCGGGGCGGCGGCGGGCGGCCACTTCCTCGGGCGGTCGACCCACGGTGGCCTCGTAGAAGGCGGGATCGGTGGCGCCCTCGGTGGACAGCACGAGGACGACGTCGTCGGGTGCCAGCGTCGAGGCCGGCGGCACGTCCCGCGCCGGCCGCGAGCGCGACCAGCGCGCCGACCGTGCAGGCGCCCGACTCGCCCGACACGACGCCCTGGTCGGCCAGCAGGCGCATGCCGGTGGTCGCCAGATCGTCGCCACCGGCCACGAACCAGTCGAAGCCGGTCGATACCCACGGCCAGGCCACCGGCGAGGCCTGTCCGCAGTTGAGCCCGGCCATCACCGAGCGGTGCGGGCCGGGGACCTCGACCAGGTGGCCGGCCGCGGCCGAGGCCATCACGCAGTTGGCCGTGTCGGGCTCGACGCCGATCAGGAGGGGCGGACGGGACTGGTGCTCGATCGACCAGGTGTTGTTGCGATAGTGGGCCACCACGGCGGCGGCCAGCGCACCGACACCGATCGGGACGAGCACGACGGTCGGCTCGGGGAAGCCGGCGTCGAGGCTCTCGTGGAGGATCTCGTGGAAGATCGTCTCGTAGCCCTCGATCACCCACCGGGGCACGGTGTCGTACCCGGGCCACGACGTGTCCGAGATGACGAGGCAGTCGTCGGCCGCCTCTGATGCCGCGCGGGCGACGGCGTCCTCGTAGGTGCCGTCGACAACGGTGCAACTGGCGCCCTCGGACCGGATGGCGTCGATGCGGGCGTCGCTGGTGCCGGCGGGGACGAAGATGCGGGCACCGAGTCCGACCAGCCGGGCGAAGCGGGCCACGGCCCGGCCGTGGTTGCCGTCGGTGGCGGTGGCCAGGTCGAGCGGGCGCAGGGGTTCGAGCTGCGCCACCATCTCGCCGAGCGAGTCGAAGTGGAACATGGCGGCGCCCGTGCGAGTCTCCAGGAGCTGGTCGAGGGCGCGGTAGGACGCCCAGGAGGCGCCGAGCATCTTGAAGGCGGGAAGGCCGAGCCGGCTCGCCTCGTCCTTCACGAGCACCTGGCGCACGCCGAACCGGGTCGCGAGTACGGGAAGGTCGATGAGCGGGGTGACCTCGTAGCCCGGGAGGTGCCGGTGGAACTGGTTCGGCGTCCACTTGGAATGGGGTCTCGGGGGCGCATCTCCTCGCAGGGGATTGCGCAGGACCTCGATCTGCGGGATCACGCCCCCGGCTCCCAGCCGGCGAAGGCGTCGATCATGGCCGGCACGTCGTCGCCGAGCGGATAGAGGATCGGGCAGGTCGCGCCGGCGGCCAGGTACTCGGCCACCTTGGCGCGGCACTCGTCGGGCGTCCCCGATGCGGTGATCATCTGCACGATGTCGTCGGGCACGAGCTTCGATGCGGCCACCACCTGGTCGTGCGTCGCCGGCCACGTGAGCACCTGGCCGATCTCGTCGAGCAGCGACTCGGGCACGCCCGAGGCCTTCATGATGTGCGGCTGCTGACCCAGGTACTGCGTGACGAGGAGGCGGGCGTTGTCGAGGGCGCGGTCGCGGTCGTCGTCGAGCGAGCAGACGACGAGCTGGGGTCGGTCGACGTCGTCGAGGCTGCGCCCGGCCCGCGTCGCGCCGATCTCGAGGTGGCGCATCGCCTGCTCGTTGTAGGCGGGGGAGACGAGGTAGTTGAGGACGGCCCCGTCGGCGATCTCTCCGGTCAGCTCCATCATCTTCATGCCGGTCGCGCCGAGGTAGATGGGCACGTCCTTGGGGCGGCGGGGCTGGTGCACGTAGTCGAGCTCGACGCCGTCGAGGTGGACGAACTCGCCGTCGTAGGTCACGTGCTCGTCGGCCAGCAGGGCGCGAACCGCCTCGATCGTCTCGCGCATGGCCGTGAGCGGCTTGGTGCGGGTGATCCCCACCTTGGCCGCCAGCGGATCCCACCACGCGCCGATGCCGAGGATCACGCGACCCGGCGCCAGGTCATCGAGGGTCGAGAACGTCGAAGCGAGCAGGGCCGGATTGCGCGTCCAGTTGTTGACCACGCCCGAGCCGACCTTGATCGACTCGGTGCACGAGAGGAACGCCGCCATGGGCACCGTGGCTTCGCGCACGAGGCGGCTCTCGGCCTGCCACACCGCCTCGAAGCCGCACTCCTCGGCGTACCGCGCGATCTCCATGCCCTCACGGATCGGGTGGGCGTCCTGCAGGTAGATCGCCAGTCGCGTCATCGCTCGGTCACCATTCCTTCGCCAGTCTCGCGGCGGCCTCGTTCGCCTTGGCCCGGATCTCCGCCGCATCGACGCGGGTGGGCGCACCGTCGCGCCAGACCACCTCGCCGTCGACCTGCACCTCGAGGGGACGGACGTCGGTGGTGTACGCGAGCGCCCACGGCTCCATCGGCTCGTAGGACCAGCGCACCCGGTCACCGAGCGCTTCGGGGAACAGCGTCCAACCCTCGGCCAGCCAGCGCCACGCCTGGTCGGCGCCTGCGGTGACGTCGTGCTCGCGCAGTCGGGCGAACGCCACCCGGAACTCGTCGAGCATCGACGCCCCGATGCCGTCGGATCCCAGTGCGACGGGGTTGCCGAACCGGGTCGGGCGGGCATAGCCGACGCCGTTGTTCATGTTCGACCGGGGGTTGTGCACGATCGTGCCCGCCAGCCCGTGGTCGTCGGCGAGGTGGACGCCGTGGACGAGCAGCCACCGGTCGGCGGCCAGGCCGGCAAGGCGCCCGGCGACATCGGTGTCATCGGCGGACTCGGCGACATGGATGTGGACGCCGACGCCGAGATCGGACGCCAGCCCGGCGGCGTCGGCCAACGTCGCATCGCGACACGTGAAGGCGGCGTGGACGCCGACCATGGCGCGACGCCGGGCGTCGGTCGGGTCGAGCGAGCGGGCGAACCGTTCGTTCTCGGCCAGTCCGATCCGGGCTCCGTCCGCGCCGTGCCGGTCGGTCACTCCGTACGCGCACGACACGCGGACACCGACCTCGGCGCAGGCGTCGGCGACGACGTCGAGGCTGCCCTCGATGGCGTTGGGGGACTCGTGGTGGTCGATGACCGCGGTGCAACCGCTCTCGAGCGCCTCCAGCGCGCCGAGGCGGGCCGAGGCGGCGATGGCGTCGAGGTCGAGGGCCACGTCGAGGCGCCACCAGACGGCTTCGAGGATGGCGAGGAAGTCGCCCGGCGGGGTCGCGGGTCCCGGCAGTCCCCGCGCCAGCGCCGAGTAGAGGTGGTGGTGGGCGCAGACGAGCCCCGGCGTCTCGTTCACGTGCCGTCCGGACGCATCGGCAGCGTCGATCTCCACGTCCCCTCGACCTCGTGCAGCATGGCCGCAACGGCGCCGGCCGTCGGCACCAGGCCGATCTCGCCGACCCCCTTGATGCCGTAGGGCGAGCGGGGCTGGGGGTGCTCCACCAACACGACCTCGACCTCGGGCATGTCCTTCGGTCGGAGGATGCCGAGGCTCTTGAGCGTCATGTTGAGCGGCCGGCCCTCGTCGTCGGCCGGGAAGTCCTCGGTGAGCGCGTACCCGAGACCCATGTGCACCGCGCCCTCGATCTGTCCGGTGCAGAGCAGAGGGTTGACGGCCTTGCCGACGTCGTGCACGGCGACGACCTTCTCGATCGACCCCGTCTCGCGGTCGGCGATCACCAGCTGGGCCGCGTAGCCGAAGGCCGAGTGGATGACCGGGTGCTCGAGTCCGTCGGAGATCTTGTTCGTCCAGTCGACGCGGTACTCGCCCTCGTAGTCGACCCCGACGCGGCAGCCGTCGGCCAGGGCAGCGCGGCACGCCTCGGCGACCGATCCGGCGCCCATCACGGTGCCGCGGCTGCCGGTGGTCTGACCGGCACCGAGCTCACGCGACGTGTCGACCAGCACCTCGACGCGGTCCGGGTCGACGCCGAGCTCGGTCACCGCCACCTGGAGCGCGACCGAGTGGACGCCCTGGCCCATCTCCGTCCAGCAGTGGCGTACCTCGATCTTGCCGTCTTCGCGGAAGTGCACGACGGCGCGGGCGATCTCGAGGAAGCCGTTGCCCAGCCCCGAGTTCTTCAGTCCGAGACCGAGGCCGACCGCCTTGCCGGCGGCGCGCGCCGCGTCGTAGGCGGGCGCGATCCGCTCGAGGCAGATCGCCGCCCCCTGGCACCCGTCGTCCATGATCTGGCCTGGTCCCCACACGTCGCCCGGATGGACGACGTTGCGCACGCGCATCTCCCAGCCGCTGATGCCCACCATCTCGGCCAGGCGGTCGATCACGCCCTCCATCGCGAACTGGGCCTGGTTGGCGCCGAACCCGCGGAACGCGCCGCAGGCGGGGTTGTTGGTGCGGACGGCCACCGCTTCGACGTCGATGGCGGGGATGCGGTACGGGCCGCCGGCGTGGCCCGCGGCCCGTTCGAGCACCTTCATGCCCACCGAGGCGTAGGAGCCGGAGTCGCCGATCAGGCGCGCTTCGAGGGCGGTCAAGTGCCCGTCGGCATCGCAGGCGGCGCGGTACTCGAGCCGGATGGGATGACGCTTGGGGTGCATGAGCAGCGACTGCTCACGCGTGAGGGTGCACTTGACGGGACGCTGCAGCAACCAGGCGGCGAGGGCGGTCTGGGCCTGGTTGCTCATGTCCTCCTTGCCGCCGAACGCGCCGCCGTTGGACACGAGCTCCACGCTCACCTGGTCGGTCGACAGGGCGAGCACGGATGCGATCTGGTTGCGGTCGTCCCACACGCCTTGGCCGCCCGAGTACACGTGCAGGCCGCCATCAGGGCGGGGGACGGCCAGCGTCGACTCGGGTTCGAGGAAGGCGTGCTCGATCCGCTGCGTCTGAAACACCTCGTGCAGGCGGTACGGGCTCGCCTCCCACGCGGCGGCGGCGTCGCCACGACGGTAGGTCGAGACGCTGAGCACGTTCGAGTCCGTTCCCCACACGGCGATCTCAGCGTCGTCGATCGCCGTGACGGGGTCGGTGAGGGTGCGGAGCACGTCGTAGGACACGTGCACCAGCTCGGCGGCGGCGCGGGCGGCCTGTCGGCTGTCGGCCACCACGATGGCGAGGACATCGCCGAGGTAGGACGTCCGCCCGCCGACGGGGATCATCACCGGCCAGTCGGTGTGGATGATGCCGACCCGCAGTTCGCCGGGGACATCGGCCGCGGTGAAGACGGCCTCGACGCCCGGCGCGGCCAGCGCGTCGGCGGTGTCGATGGCGAGGATCTCGGCACGGGCGTGATCGCTCAGCACGAGCACGCCGTGCAACATGCCGGGCACGGTCATGTCGTCGATGAAGTCGCGCTCGCCGAGCGATAGCGGCCTGGCCTCGTACTTGGTCGACGCCGCGCCGATGCCCCCCGTCGCGGGCAACGACACCGGCGTGCCCTGGGCGAGCTGTTCGACTGCGTCGAGGATCTTCACGTACCCGGTGCAGCGGCAGAGGTTGGCGCCGAGGTGGCGGGCGGCGTCGTCCCGGGTGAGGGCCGTGCCCTTCTTGTCGATCAGGGCCTTCGCCCGCACCAGGATGCCGGGCGTGCAGAAGCCGCACTGGAGCGCGCCGCACGCGGCGAAGGCATCGGCGTAGCGGGTCCGTTCGTCGTCGTCGAAGCCTTCGAGCGTGACGACCTCCTTGCCCTCCGCCCGCTCGAGCGAGACCTGGCAGCTGACCACGGCCTTGCCGTCGAGCAGCACGGTGCAGCAGCCGCACTGACCCGATGGCGCGCACCCGTCCTTGGGCGATGTCACGTCGAGCTCGTCGCGGAGCGCGGCCAGCAGGTGGGGATGCGGCGCCCGCACCACGGCGGGCTGGCCGTTGAGCGAGAAGGTGGTGACGGACTGGTCTATGGCGGTCATGGCCGCCTCCCGGTGTGGGGGTCGGAATCGTGGTCGGAGCCTGGGTCGGGTCGGGCGATCAGCTCGTACATCTCGGGCCGCCGGTAGCGGGCGAAGTCGAAGACCGTGCGCCGGTAGTGCTCGCACCAGTCGAGGTCACAGGTGGCGACGACCACCTCGTCGCCCGTAGTCGCGGCTCGGGCCAGCACCTCACCCGACGGGGCGATGATCTGGCTGTCCGCCAGCGACTCGACGCCCTCTTCGACGCCGCCCTTGGCCACACCGACCACGAAGGCGCCGTTCTGATAGGCGCCCGCGGCCATGACGAGGTTGTTGTGGAACCCGGCGAGGTGGTCCTGGTCGGGATCAGGCGGGTAGTGGATCGGCGTGTTGTACCCGATCAGCACGAGCTCGGCGCCGAGGAGACCGAGCACGCGGAACGTCTCGGGCCACCGGCGGTCGTTGCAGGTCGCCAGACCGACCCGTGCACCGAAGGCCGCGTGCACCGCGAACGGGTCGGGGCCCGGGTCGAAGTAGGCCCGCTCGAGGTGCTGGAACGGTCGCTGCGGCTCGTGCTGCTCGTGGCCGGGCAGGTGGATCTTGCGGTAGCGCGCCACCTCGTTGCCGTCGGCGTCGACCAGGACGGTGGTGTTGTAGTGCTGGCGCGGTCCGTCTGCCCGCTCTCCGCCGCTCGGGCCGTCCGGCAGCTCGGCCAGCTCCGCGAAGCCGAGGGAGAAGCCCACGCCGAGCCGGCGGGCCTCGTCGTAGAGCGGCTTCGTCTCGGGACCGGGCATCTCGGTCTCGAAGAACGCGTCGATCTCGCCGGCGTCGTCGAACCACCAGCGCGGGAAGAACGTGGTGAGCGCCAGCTCGGGGAAGGCGACCAGCTGCGCACCCTGGGCGGCCGCGTCACGCAGCAGCGCGACGAGCCGATCGACGACCTCGCCGCGTGAGTCGGACCGCGCCACGGGTCCCATCTGGGCCGCGGCCACCCGCAGCTGGCGGCTCACGGCGTGTCCACCTTCCCGATTGGGGCGCCCGCCAGCCGCAGCAGCACGTCGAGCAGCACGTTGGCGCCGGCCTCGAGATCGTCGGGCTCGGTGAGCTCCGCCGGGTTGTGGCTGATGCCTCGGACGCTCGGGGTGAACACCATGCCGGCCGGGCAGACCCGGGCGAGCATCTGGGCATCGTGTCCCGCTCCCGAGGTCATGCGCCGTGCCGCCAGGCCGTGGTCGGTCGCCACCTGCTCGACCAGGTCGACGACCGAGGGGTCGAAGGTCACGGGCTCGAACCGGACCAGCCTCCGCGCTTCGACGTCGACCCCTTCGGATGCCGCGATCTGCGACACGGTCGTCAGCATCGAGTGTTCGGCGGCGCAGAGGACGTCGTCGTCGAAGTGGCGGAGGTCGACCGTCAACGTGGCCCGGGCCGCGACCACGTTGACCAGGTCGGGATGCAGCTCGACCCGGCCGACCGTGCCGACCAACCCGGATGTCGCCGCGGTGAGCGTCGCGCACGGCGACGGCGATGGCCGCCGCGACGTAGCCGGCGTCGTGGCGAAGATGCATCGGCGTCGTGCCGGCGTGGTTGGACTGGCCCCTCAGCTCGATCTCGTGCCACGAGATGCCCTGCACGCCGGTGACGACCCCGATGGTCTCGCCGGCCGCTTCGAGGACCGGACCCTGCTCGATGTGCAGCTCGACGAAGGCATGAGGGGGTCGGGCCGGGCAGGGCATCGGGCCGACGTAGCCCACGCGTTCGAGCTCGTCGCCGAGGACGGCGCCGTCGATGGCGACGGTGTCGAGCGCCACCTCGAGCGGCAGCCCGCCGACGAACACGAGGCTGCCGAGCATGTCGGGTGCGAAGCGCGAGCCCTCCTCGTTGGTGAAGAAGGCCACCGCCAGGGGCCGCTCGGTCGCGACATCGGCGCCGATGACCGTCTCGAGCACCTCGAGACCGGCCAGCACCCCGAGGTTGCCGTCGTAGCGGCCGCCGGTCGCGACCGTGTCGATGTGCGAGCCGGTCATCACGGGCGGGTCGAACCGGTCCGCCGGCCACGTACCGACGACGTTGCCGACGCCGTCGATGTCGATCCGCAGGCCGAGGTCGCGCATCCACGACACCACGAGGTCACGACCGGCACCGTCCGCAGCGGTCAGTGCGAGACGGCATACGCCGCCACCGTCGATGGCCCCGACATCGGCCAACGCGCCGAGCCGCGCCAGTAGGCGGGCGCGGTCGATGCGCAGCCGGGTCGTCGCTGCGCTCATGTCGGTTCCATCCTGTCGGCCAGGGCGATGTCGGCGGGGCGGACGGGTACCCGGGTGATGGCGAGGCCGGTCGCGTCGCGGATGGCGGCGGCGACCGCGGCCCCTGACGAGATCGTGGGTGGTTCACCGACGCCCTTGGCCCCGAAGGGCGCGCCCGGCTCGGGTTCCTCGATCACGGCGGCCACCCGCAGGTCGGGCAGGTCGAGCGCCGTCGGGATGAGGTAGTCGGTGAACGACGGGTTGAGCATCCGTCCGTCGGCCACGACGATCTCCTCCATCACCGCCAGGCCCACTCCCTGGGCGGCCCCGCCCTCGAGTTGGCCGAGGAGCTGGATGGGGTTGAGCGTCCGCCCCACCTCCTGTGACGTGGCCAGGTCGACCAGGCGGACGAGGCCCAGCTCCGGGTCGACGTCCACGACGGCTCGGTGGGCGGCGAACGCGAACGACAGGTGGGCGTCGCCCTGGCCCCACTCGTCGAGCGGCGTGGTCGGCGCATGGTGGTATTCGGCGGTCTCCTCGATGACGAGGCCGCGTGCCGCGTGGGCGACCGCGACGTCCACGGTGCCGTCGGCCGATCGGATGCGGTCGTCGACGATGGTCAGCTCGGCGGCGCCCACTCGATGGCCGTCGGCGACCGTGGCCAGGAGCCGGTCCCGCACCGCAGCCGCGGCTGCCTCGACCGCGCCGCCCGAGATCCAGGACTGTCGGCTGGCCGAGCTCGATCCGGCCGAGCCGATCGACGTGTCGGCCGGAGCCAGTACGACCTCGTCGACGCCGAGGACTTCGCGAGTGATCTGCTGGGCCAGCGTGACGAAGCCCTGGCCGATCTCGGCGCATGCGCATGTGACCGTGGCTACGCCGTCGGCCAGCCGCACGCGCGCAGTCGAGTAGTCGTCGTACCCCTCGCTGAACCCGATGTTCTTGAAGCCGACCGCGAAGCCGACCCCGCGGCGGACGTCGCTGGCGTCGGTCGTGCGTCCGGCGCCGCCCGGGCGTCCCATTGGCGCGTCGTCGGCATCGGAGGCCAGCAGGGGGAGCGCGGCGCAGGTCCGGATGACCTCGGCCACCGGCGCCGCTCCGGTGATGCGCTGCCCGGTGATCAGCTGGTCCCCGCGTGCGAGCGCGTTCCGCAACCGCAGGTCGACGGGGTCGACGCCGAGCGCAGCGGCCAGCTTGTCCATCTGCGCCTCGTGGCCGATGCAGGTCTGGACCGCGCCGAAGCCCCGCATCGCGCCGCAGGGCGGATTGTTGGTGCGCACCGCCCATCCCTCGACGTGGGCGTTGGGCACGCGGTAGGGACCGGCTGCGAAGCAAGATCCGTTCGTCACCACCGCGGCCGATGTCGAGGCGTACGCGCCGCCGTCGAACCACAGCCGGGCTTCGACCTTGATCAGCGTGCCGTCGCGGTCGGCCGTGTGCCGGAACCACATGTGGGCCGGGTGACGGTGCACATGGCCGAAGAACGACTCTTCACGGTTGTAGACCATCTTCACCGGCCGGCCGGTCCGCAACGCGAGGAGCGCGACGTGGATCTGGAGGCTGACGTCCTCGCGGGCGCCGAAGGCCCCGCCCACGCCGGCCAGCTGGATGCGTACCAGCTCCGGTGGGAGTCCCAGGCAGGCCGATACCTGGTCGAGGTCGTTGTGGAGCGCCTGGGTGCAGACGAACAGGTCGACCCCACCATCGTCGGCCGGGATGGCCAGGCCGGCCTCAGTGCCGAGCGGGGCCTGGTCCTGCATGCCGACGTCGTAGGTGCCCTCGACGACGACCGGGCCGGACGCGTCGAGGTCGCCATGGCGGATGTCGAGGTGGCGGAACACGTTGCCGTCGGGGTGGATGGGGTCGGCGTCGGCGGCGCGGAGCACGTCGACCAGTGGTGGAAGCGGGTCGTACTCGACGCGGATGGCCGCAGCCGCCCGGCGCGCCGTCTCTGGGTGGTCGGCGGCAAGGACGGCGACCGGTTCGCCTATGAAGCGCACCACATCGGCCGCCAGCACGGGTTGGTCGGCGCACTCGAGCCCGTAGGTCGCGGCGCCGGGCACGTCGGCGGCGGTGAGCACGACGTGCACACCCGCGATCTGCTCGGCGTCCCGGGTATCGATCGACCGGATGCGAGCGGCGGGGAGCGGCGCGCGCAGGGTGTGGCCCCAGAGCATGTCCTCGGCGAACAGGTCCGAGCCGAACGCGAAGCGACCCTGCACCTTCGGGATGCCGTCGGGCCGAGGGGTGGAGTCGCCGACGCGGCCGGTCCGGCCCGACGTGACGACGGGCGCCTCGACGGTCGTGAGGTCGCTCATCGTCCGCTCCGACGCCGCACCGAGACGCGCACGGCCTCGACGACCCGGCCGTAGCCGGTGCATCGACAGAGGTTGCCGCTGATCGCCTCACGTATGGCCAGGTCGTCAGGGTCCGGCTGGCGGTCGAGCAGGTCGTGGACGGCCATCACCAGCCCGGGTGTGCAGAACCCGCACTGCACGGCGCCTGCGTCGAGGAACGCCTGTTGCACGTCGGACAGCGCCGGATCGTCGGCCAGGGCTTCGACCGTCACGATGTCGCGATCGACCGCGGCGGCGCCGAGCACGAGGCAGCTGCACACCAGCCGCCCGTCGACCATGACCGAGCACGACCCGCACTCGCCTTGCTCGCACGCGTTCTTGGCCCCCGGTAGGCCGAGGCGCTCCCGCAGCACGTGCAGCAGGCTCTCGCCCAGCCAGGCGTCGTCGACGGAGCGCACCGCACCGTTGACGCGCAGCTCGTAGCAGGTCGTCACCTCGTCGATCGGGGCGGGGATCACGCCGCGAACATCCGCGTGAGCGCGCGCCGGGCCAGCACGCCGACGCAGTGGCGCCGATAGTCGGCGGTGGAGCGATGGTCGTCGATCGGTCGGGCCGCATCGGCCACCAGCGCGCCGAAGCGGCCGAAGGTCGCCGGGTCGGGCACTGTCATCTCGTCCCAGTCGACCTGCCCGTCGACCATGCGCTCGGCCTCGGGCGCGCGCAGCGGCGTCGGTCCGACCGATCCGAGTCCGACCCGCACGCGCTGGGTCGTGCGATCGGCGACCACCGCGACGCTGGCGACCGAGATCACCATCGCGTTGCGCGTGCCCACCTTGAGGAACTCCTGCGGGCCGTCGGTGAGCTGGATCCTCGCGGCCACGATGAGCTCGTCGGGTTCGAGGGCGGTCTGCTTGGGACCGACGAAGAAGTCGGCGAACGCGATCTCGACGCGTGCGCGTGGCCGATCGGACCACCACCGTTGCCTCGAGGGCGGCGAGCACGGGCAGCGTGTCGCCGGCCGGCGACGCCGTGGCCAGGTTGCCGCCGAGCGTCCCCGCGTTGCGGATCTGGGGCGACCCCACGGTGCGGGCCGCCTGGGCCAGCGCCGGCAGTAGATCGGCCAGCTCGGGTTCGAGCAGCTGGCGGTAGGTCATCCCGGCGCCCAGTTCGAGGACGTTGTCCTGCCGACGCCAGGTGGCCAGCTCGGCGATCCGGTCGAGCGCGATAACCGTGCCCACGGGATGGCGACCGGCGTTCACCCCGACCATGAGATCGGTGCCGCCGCCCAGCAGTTCGGCCCCCTCGTGGGCCGCGAGCTGGGCGCAGGCTTCGTCGAGCGAGCGGGGGATCAGCACGGACACACACCATTTTCAGGGCGATTTCAACAGATTGTCAATCTTCTGTGCCCTTTGGTCGGCGGAGCCTCCCTCCGGGCGGGCTTCGCCCATCCGGGTGTCATCTTGCCTGCTGCTCCGCCTGGCGGCGACTTGCTGTGCCCTTTGGTCGGCGGAGCCTCCCTCCGGGCGGGCTTCGCCCATCCGGGTGTCATCTTGCCTGCTGCTCCGCCTGGCGGCTGCGCAGCGTCAGGAAGACGATCGAAGGGTTTCATGCCAGTGAAACACCCCTAGCGTGGGGCCACCGTCGATCGTCCGGGGGGATGGGGTGGCCGAGGAGCTCGTGTACAGCTCGGCCCCCGGGCGCTGGGTCATCGCCGGTGCGGTCATGGGATCGGGGGTGGCCGCGATCGACGCCACGGTCGTCGGCATCGCCCTGCCCACCATCGGGCGGTCGATGCACGCGGACCTCGGGACCCTCCAATGGGTGGTCACCGCCTACATGGTCACCTTGGCCGCGTTCCTCCTCTTGGGTGGAGCGTTGGGCGACCGGTTCGGCCGCGCCCGGGTGTTCGCGATCGGGGTGGGCTGGTTCTCGCTGGCCTCGGCGGCGTGCGGGCTGGCGCCGAACGCGGGTCTGCTCGTCGCGGCGCGGGCGTTGCAGGGGGTGGGCGCCGCGCTCCTGGCGCCGGCGAGCCTGGCCATCCTGCAGGCGTCGTTCCGGGCCAAGGACCGACCGCGTGCGATCGGCGCGTGGTCCGGTCTTGGCGGTCTGGCCACCGCCGCGGGACCGTTGGTGGGCGGCTACCTCATCTCGGTCGGGTCCTGGCGGTGGGTGTTCTTCATCAACCTCCCGGTGGGCGCACTCGTAATGTGGATCGTCCGCACGCACGTACCCGAGTCACGGGATCCCGACGCGTCGGGTCCGCTCGACCTGTCCGGCGCCGCGCTGGCGGTGGGCTGGCTGACGGCGACGACCTACGCGCTGATCGAAGGGTCGACCAGGGGGTGGTCGTCGCCGCTCGTCGTCGGCGGCCTCGCGCTCGGCGTCGTCGGCTTCGTCGTGTTCCTCGTCGTCGAGCGGGTGGTGCCCAACCCGATGCTGCCCCTCGGGCTCTTCCGGACGCGCCAGTTCAGCGCGGCCAACGCCGTGACCTTCGCGATCTATGCCGCGCTCGGCGGGGCGCTGTTCCTCCTCCCGGTCGAACGGCAGGTCGTGTCGGGCTACACGCCGCTGCAGGCGGGACTCACGTTGCTCCCCGTGACCGTGATCATGCTGCTCTTCTCGGCCCGATCCGGACGGCTCGCGGCGCGGATCGGGCCCCGGCTGCAGATGAGCGTCGGTCCCCTGGTCGTCGCGGCGGGTCTGGCGATGCTCTCTCGGATGGCTCCGAGCGGGAGCTACCTCGTGGTGGTCTTCCCGGCCATGGTCGTCTTCGGTGCCGGGTTGGCGATCACGGTCGCACCCGCTCACGTCGACGGCGATGGGCGCCGCCCCTCCCCAGCACGCGGGCATGGCGTCGGCGGTGAACAACGTCGTCGCCCGCACGGCGGGACTGCTGGCGGTGGCCGTGCTGCCCTTCCTGGCCGGCATCACGGGCGACGACTACCTGCATCCGGCGGCGCTGGCGTCGGGCTTCCACACCGCACTGCTCATCGCCGCGGCCGTGTGCGCGTCGGGTGGAGTGCTGGCCGCCTTCACCATCCGCAACCCGGCTCCGTCGACACCCGTGGTCGGATCCGAGTGCCTGCACTGCGCGCTCGACTCCCCGCCGGCCGAGGTCCCGTTCGCCTCTGCAATGGAGGGGTAGTCGCCTGACCTAGCATCGTCGGCCATGACGACCGATCCGGCCGTGGCCGACGAGCTCATCGACAACCTCCGCACCTGGGTCCGCAAGGAGGTGCTCCCCGTCGCGTCCGACCTCGAGCACGCCGACGAGTTCCCCGACGCCGCTGGTCGCACAGATGCGCGAGATGGGGTTGTTCGGGGCGACCATCCCCGAGGCCTACGGCGGTCTCGAGCTCGACACGCTCACCTACGCCCGGGTCGTCGAAGAGCTCGCCTTCGGATGGATGTCGTTGTCGGGTGTGCTCAACACGCACATGATCGGCTCGAACCTGATCAAGCGGTTCGGCACCGACGAGCAGAAGCAGAAGTGGCTGCCCAAGATGGCGGCCGGCGAGGTGCGGGGCGCGTTCTCGCTGTCCGAGCCGGACGCCGGCAGCGACACCAAGGCGATTCGTTGCAAAGCCACGCCCGACGGCGACGACCTACGTCATCGACGGCACCAAGATGTGGGTCACCAACGGGGAGCGGGCCGGCCTCGTGGCGCTGGCGGCCGTGACACCCGAGGGCATCACCTGCTTCATCGTCGAGAAGGAGCCGGGACCGCGCTTCGAGGGCATCTCGGTCAGCCGCAACATCGGCAAGCTCGGCTACAAGGGCATCGAGACGGTGGAGATGGTCTACGAGGGCCACCGCGTGCCGACGGCCAACGTCCTGGGTGGCGACGAGTGGCTCGGTCGGGGGCTGCAGCTCATCCTCAGCTCGCTCGAGCTGGGCCGGGTCAACGTCGCCGTCCCGCGCCGTCGGCGTCGCCCGGGCGGCGTTCGAGGCCTCGATCGCCTACGCCCAGCAGCGCGAGACGTTCGGCGTGCCGATCGCCGGGCACCAGGCCATCCAGTTCAAGCTGGCCGACATGGCGACGAAGCTCGAGGCGTCCCGGCTGCTCGTGCACAACGCCGCCCGCCGCATCGACAACGGCGAGCGGGCCGACGTCGAGGCGGGCATGGCCAAGCTGTTCGCGTCGGAGACGGCGCTCGAGGTGGCCACCGAGGCGATGCGCATCCACGGCGGCTACGGCTACACCACCGAGCTGCCCGATCGAGCGCTACTACCGCGACGCCCCGCTGATGATCATCGGCGAGGGCACCAACGAGATCCAGCGCATGGTCATCGCCCGCGGCCTGCTCAGCCGCTACGCCCTCGACGAGTCGAAGCGCCCATGACCTACGTGCTCGTGCACGGGGGCGGCATGACGTCTCGTTTCTGGGACCGGCTGCTGCCCGAGCTCGACGGTGCCGCGGTGGCGGTCGACCTGCCGGGCCGCAACGGCAAGCCGGGCGATCTGGCCACGCTCACCGTCGACGACGAGGTGGCGTCAGTGGTCGCCGATGTCGTGTCGGCGGCGATCGGCGACGACGTCGTGCTCGTCGCCCATTCGTCCGGAGGACTCGTCGTGCCCGGAGTGGTCGCCGCGCTCGACGGCCGTGTGTCGCACGTGGTGCTCAATGCGGCGTCGGTGCCACCCGAGGGAGGGTGCGGGCTCGACTGCATGCAGGAACGCCACCGCGAAGGCTTGATGATCGCGTTCGAGATGGCCGAGCGCGACGGCACGGTCATCACCACGCCGGGCCTCCCCGACGATCCCGAGTCGTTCCGCCGCACCTACGGCGGCGAGCCGCTCGACGACGAGACGTTGGCCTTCGTGGTCGATCCGACTCGCTGCGTCTCGGACACCGTGAACCACTACCGCCAGCCGGTGTACTGGTCACAGGCTGGCGACGTACCCGTCACCTACGTGGTCAACGAGCGCGATCGACCCATCCCCGTCGAGTTGCAGGAGGAGATGGTCTCGCGGCTCCCGCGGCCGCCGCAGGTGATCCGCCTCGACACCGGCCACATCCCGGCGATCACCGACCCGTCGGGGTTCGCGAAGCTGCTGTCGACGATCGGTCTGGACTGAGCCGGCCCTGCCGTCGACGGAGGTAGGCGTCCGCCAGCAATCCGCAGCCGATGCAGCACATGAGGTCGAAGGGCGCCCGCAGTCGCGGCGGGGCGACCAGCACCAGGCTCGTCGCCGTGAAGTAGCCGGCGATCAGCATCAGCAACAGGACGGTCGGATCGCGCCATCGTCGGACCACCCCGATCAGTCCGGCCACGGTGACGGCGTAGAAGAGGGGCAGGGTCCAGGTGGCGAAGGTGAGGTTGCGCCCGTCTTCGAGCTCGGCCGGGCGATCGAGGTCGGGCTGCAGCTCGAAGAATGCGGCCGCGTTGCGAGCTACCACCTTCGGCACCTGGATGGGATGTCGGCGAAGCGAGTCGAACGCCAGCCGCTGGAGGTCGCGCTGCCATCCGACCTCGTCGAACTGGGCCAGCCGGAGACTCTCGAAGCTCGGATCGAAGACGGGATCGACGAAGGAACCCCGGGCCCGGGCCGCGGGCGAGTACATGGCGGCCAGGTTGAACCCGTTGGAGGTCACGAGCACGGGCGATCCGAGCTGCACCCAGTTGCGCACGCTCCACGGTGCGACGACGAGCCCGACGACCGCGACGAACGACAGCGCCCGCCGCCACCCCACCTGCCACAGCACCCATGCGGCGACGACGATCGCCACCCCCTGCGCCGAGGGACGGGCGAGGATGAGCAGTCCGCACAGCACGGCTCCGCCGAGCACCCGCCGTCGGTGCAGCGCGAGCAGGAGCGCCAGCATGAGCACGAGCGATACGGACTCGGTGAGCAGCACGGTGTCGTTGGCCAGCAGCGGGGGATAGACGGCGACGACCAGTCCGGCGAGCAGTCCAGCGCTCCGGGTGGCGACGGCGCGACCGAACTGCATGGTGAGCAGCACCGCGCCGAGGCCGAGCAGCAGGCTCAGCGCACGGCCGGCGACGAGCGAGGAGCCGGTCGCCCAGTCGACGACGGCGAGCAACGCCGGGTAGAGCGGCGGCCGGAATGCCGTCGGGTGCAACGCGAGCTGCGGGAAGACCATGTCGAAGCCGCGACCGGTGGCGAGGTTGTGCGCGATCTCCTGGTACTGCTGCGCGTCGCTGCGGGGCACGTAGCGCGGGGTGAGCAGCACCCAGTAGCCGAGGCGGACGATGAGCGCGAGGGCGATCACGCCCAGCTCGGCGTGATCATGGAGCCAGCCGAGGCGCCCGCGGGTCGGCACGAGGGCTGAGCCTATGACGGGCGGCAGGGGCGTCGGGTCATCGACGGCGCGGGCCCTGCCTCAGCGGTAGGGGCGCGTGAGTGCGAGCGGGGCGCCCACCAACTCGTGGGCGAACTTGCTGGCCACCGACACGAGGGTGAGCGTCGGGTTGTAGCCCGACGAGGTGGGGAAGACCGACGAGTCGGCCACCAGCACGTTGTCGACGTCCCAGAGGCGGCCGTCGGGGTCGACGACGCTGGTGGCCGGATCGTCGCCCATCCGGCAGGTGCCCATGATGTGGTAGCTGGCCGGGGTCGATGCCCGAGCGCGGTGTCCTCGGCGATCGCCGTGCGACGGCGGCGAGGTCGTGGTGATGACCCACTCGGCGCCGGCGTCGCGCAGGATCTGCCTCGTGGATCGGCGCCGACGTGGTGCGGACGAGCACGAGCTCGTGGCGGTGGGGGCGGTAGGTGACCCGTCCGGCGGGGAAGCCGAAGGCGTCGCTGCACGGTGGGATCGAGGTCGATGCGGTTGGTGGGCTGGGCCAGGTCCTCGCCCTGCATGCGTGAACACCCACAGCCGATCGCGGAGCGACGAGTCGCGCATGGCCGCGCCGTGGTGCGGACCCGGGCCGTAGAGCTTGGCCTCGCGCGACCGGCTGGTCCGCCGCCGCCGTGCTCGATCAGTCCGCCCCGGATCCACGGGCAGGCCGGCGTCGCGCGCGGCCGCGGCCGCTGCGCGTCGTCGCCGACGATGTGAGTCGTCGTGCGCGCGCGGTCACGCAGCGCCCGCGCATGGTGTGCAGACGGAACGGGAACGCACCGACGGTCAGCGTCTGGAAGTGGAACATGAGGTTGCGGCCGACCAGGCCCGACGAGTTCGCCGAGGTCCTGGCGCGAGCAGCAGGCGCGGCGTCTCGAAGGCGCCGGCGGCCAGCACCACGTGGTCGGCCCGGACCTCGTGCGTCTGACCGCTCGCGCGTCGAGGTAGCGGACGCCGGTGGCCTGGCGGCCGGACGCGTCGAGGGTCGACCTCGGTGACCCGTAGCCTCGGGCCGGATCTCGCACCGGCCGGTGCGCAGGGCCCGCCGCAGCAGCGCGACCGGGTCGCCCTTGGCCTCGATCGGGCAGCCGAACCAGCCGCAGAACCCGCAGTTGTTGCAGGCCGGCCGGCCGTCGTAGGGCACGCGAGTTGACGCCGGTCGGGGCGCGGTAGGGGTGCAGCCCGGCCCGCTCGGCCGCGGCCATCGACAGCACCGCGCCGTACATGTCGGGGCCGGGCGGCATGGGGAACGGGCCCGAGCGCCAGGCGCGCGAACGGGTTGGTCTCCTCGCCGGCCACGCCGACGATGCGCTCGGCCTCGGCGTAGTACGGCTCGAGATCGTCGTAGGCGAACGGCCAGTCGACGACGTCGGCGCCGTCGACCGGGCCCGAGCGTCGACGCAGGCGGAAGTCGTCCTCGCGCAGGCGGGGCAGCTTGCCGTCGGCGTGGAAGCCGCCGCCGCCGACCGTCGACGGGCAGCGAGTTGACGTGGCCGACGCAGCAGGTGGTCGCCGTCGTCGGCGCGTGCGGCGGAAGGTGCGCGGCTCGACCAGCGGGTCGGGCCCGAGGAAGTGGCGGTGCACGAACTTCAGCTCGTCGTTGGAGAAGTGGCCGAGCGGCGCCGTACGGCGGCTCGAGCGCGAGCAGGTGGTTGCGCGCCCTTCTCGAGCATGATCACCGACCAGCCCGCGGCGGTCAGCACCTGTCGGCCGACGGTCGAGCCCGGCCGGGCCCGATCGCCACGATCACGCGCGTCGCAGTCGCGATCGTCCGGCTCATCGGCGGGCTCGGGTCGACCTCGTCGTCGGTCCAGCCGCGGGGCTGGACGTCGCCGTCGAAGCCGATGGCCGCCCAGGCCGCGCCGTCGCGGTTGCCGCCGTAGACCGGGTCGCCGTAGAGCGCCTCGCAGGCGTGCTCGAACAGCAGCTCGCGGAACGTCGGGGTCGGCCGCGTCGGCCAGGCGCGGCCCGGCGTCCGTCGGCGTCGAGGTCGGCGAAGTCGTCGCCCAGGGCGGCCAGCCCGTCGCGGTAGCGCTGCCTGCCAGCCGACCACCGGGCCGTTGAACTCGCGCTCGGGCCGTCCCTGCGATCCCTCGATCCGGGTCCGCCAGGCCAGCTCCTCGAGCGCGCCCAGCTCGAGCCACTGGTCGAAGCCGGCCTCGCCGCCGTGGCGCCCCGAGAACGGGCCGCCGGCCCAGATGCGGGGCGGATCGAACGAGAACGCGCCGAGCAGCTGGTCGACGTAGTCGGCGCCGCCCATCTCGCCGGCGCCGGGGCGAGGTGCCGTCGCCGGGCAGCAAGGTGTCGAGCGCGGCGGCCAGCGTGCGGTGCTCGGCGTCGGTCAGCCAGATCGTCACGTGGCCACCCCAGCGCCAGCTCGTAGCTGGTGTGCGTCGCCGAGCGTCAGCGTCGCGCCCCGGGGGCACGACGACGACGGTGAACGGCTCCTCGACCAGCGCCGGGCCGGCGCAGCGTGGCGCCGGTCGCCGAGCGCGGCCGCCGTCGTAGACGGCGGTGTCGACGAACCCGTCGCCGAAGTACACCGGACGGCTGCCGGTGCGGGCCTGGCCGGCGTCGGCGGTCGAGTCGGCGCCGAGCTGGGCCAGCGTCGGCGGCTTCGTCGGTGTGGCCGAGCGCGGTGATGCGCACGCCGCGCACGGTCGGCTCCTGCTGGCGGAACGAGAAGCCGCGGTCGGCCTGGTGCTGCGTCGTGGAAGCGCTCGGCCAGCTCCATGAGCTCGGCCGCGCCGCCGTCGCTCCCCGTGCCGGCCGGCGCCGATCGGGCGGGCACGCTCATGTCGAAGTTCTGGCCGGCGTAGGCCATCTGCACGTAGCGCATCCGCGTCGACCGACTCGGGCGGCAGGCCGGTCGGGTCGAGCTCGTCGGTGACCTCGTGCGTCGAGCTCGTCGAGCAGGCCGCGCAGGTGGTCCAGGTCGACCTGGGACAGCGGGCTGACGTGGCTGCGGGTGAGGTCGACCTTGTAGTCCGACACCAGCAGGCCGAGGGCGCTGAACGCCGGCGCCGCCTTGGGCACCAGCACGCGGTCGCATGCCCAGCTCGGCGGCGATGGCCCACGCGTGCACCGGGCCGTTGCCGCCGTAGGCGATCAGGTCGAGCTGGCGGGCGTCGACGCCCGAGCCGGCCAGCACCCGCCGGGTGGCGTTGGCCATGTTGGCGTTGACGATGCGCTCGATGCCCCAGGCCGCATCGACCACGTCGATGCCGAGCGGGTCGGCCACGTCGCGCGCGATGGCCTCGCGCGGCGCCTCGACGTCGAGGCGTCATGCGCCCGCCGGCGAACCGGTCGAGGGGCAGGTAGCCGAGCACCGCGTCGGCGTCGGTCACCGTCGCCCGCTCGCCGCCGCGCCCGTAGCAGACGGGACCGGGACTCGACGCCGGCCGACTCGGGCCCGACCAGCAGCGAGCCCTGGCGCACCCGGGCGATCGACCCGCCGCCGGCGCCGACGCACTGCACGTCGACCATCGGCATGCCGATGTAGTAGCGGTAGCGCCAGTTCCAGTCGGTGCGGATCTCGGGCTACGCCGTCGCGGACCAGGCAGATGTCGAAGCTGGTGCCGCCCATGTCGACGGCGACGAAGTCGGGCGTGCCGGCCCGGTCGCGGCGGCGGCCGCGCCCATCACGCCGCCGGTCGGCCCCGACCCGAGCAGCGTCACGGCCCGGCGCGCCACGTGGCCGGCGGCATGACGCCGCCGGTCGACGCCATGATCAGCAGCTCGCCCTCGTAGCCGGCCTCGCGCAGGCGCCGGCCGAGGCGGCTCACGTAGCTCGACACCCGGGGCGCCACGTAGGCGTTCACCAGCGTGGTGGAGGTGCGCTCGAACTCGGGGCCTCGCGGCATGACCTCGTGGCTCAGCGAGATGTGCTCGACCTCGGGGTACTCCTCGAGGATGAGCTCGCGGGCCCGGCGCTCGTGGTCGGGGTTGACGAAGCTGAAGAGGAACATCACCGCCAACGACTCGGCGCCGAGTTGGCGAAGGCGGCGGACGCCGGCGCGCACCGCGTCCTCGTCGAGCGCCAGCAGCTCGGTGCCCGCGTAGTCGACCCGCTCGGGGATCGGGATGCGCGCAGCGGCGACGGGCGATGGGGAACGGCGCCGGGTACGACGGGTCCCAGATCTGCTCCTTGTGCACCCGACGCATCTCGATCTCGTCGCGGTGGCCCTCGGTGACGAGCAGGCCGACGGCCGCGCCGTCCTGCTCGATCATCGTGTTGTCGGCCGTGGTGGTGCCGTGCACGACCGTGTCGATCGCCGCGCAGAAGGTCGCCAGGTCGGTGCCGAAGCGACTCGGCCAGCTGGCCGAGCCCGGTCATCACGCCGAGCGACTGGTCGTCGAGGGTGGTCGGGGTCTTGTCGAGCACCACCGAACCGTCCGGGGTCACGCAGATGAGGTCGGTGAACGTGCCGCCGACGTCGACGCCGATCCGGTACCCTGTTGCACCTACGTCCCCCTGCCGTTCCGTCGACCCGAGGGTCGCTCCGACCTGACATGCGTGTCAGGTCGGAGGTTACCGGCTGCCGGCGCTCAGGTGCTCGCTGCCGCGCGACGTCGGTCCCGCAGCTCCGAGGTGGCGGTCCCGTCGACGGCCAGCGTCAGGTCGTCGAGCGAGCCGGTGAGCACGACGCCGTAGTCGCGCTCGGCGCCCTCGACCGACACGTACTCGTCGAGCACGTCGTCGAGCACGGCCTGCGGATCACGGTCGAGCGGGTCACCCCAACCGCCGCCGCCGCCGTAGTCGTAGCAGATGCGTCTGGCCCGCGGCGATGGGCACCCAGTCGGCCGTGTGGGTCACCACGAAGGGGTCGTCGGACCCGTACCGGATGGTCAGCTGGTTCGGCGCACCCGGCTTGCCGCCGGCGATGCCCGGCATCGGGTACTTCATGCCGACGACGTAGGTGTAGACCTTGGCGTCGGCCCGCACCTCCTTCACGTAGTGGCTGCCGCACAGCCCGCGCCACTGGCCCGGCCCGCCCGAGTCGGTGCGGTAGTCGCGGCTCCACTGGACGTGCGGGTAGAGGCTCTCGTTGATCTCGGCGGTGGCCTTCCAGAGGTTGCCGAACGCGGCGGCCTGGCATCCCCAGGCGTCCATGCCCTTGGCCGCGTTGCACCAGCCGGCGTAGACCTCGGCCGAGTGGTCGGTGAACGCCTTGCCGGTGCGGGGGTCGGTGCCGATGATGACGGTCGGCATGCCGGTCTTGTACACCTGCGGCACGGCCTTGTGGGGCAGCACGTACTGCAGGGCGAGGGCGATCACCTCGCCCACCTCGGCACCGGGATGGTGGGTGCCGGCCGAGACCGGTCGGTTGGCGGCGGGGTTGAGCACGCACCCCTGCGGCACCACCAGGTCGATCGCCTCGAAGAACCCCTCGTTCTTCGGGATCTCCGGATCCATCATGGCGGCGATCTGCGCGACGGTGTAGCCCCGGGTGTTGCCGAAGGTCGACCACGCCTGGAGCTCGGGGCGGATGTCGGTGCCGGTGAAGTCGATCGTGAGCCGGTCGCCCGTCGACGGTGACCGTGACGTGCAGGTGGACGTCGGGATGGCCGAGCGGGTCGTGGTCGACCCAGCAGTCGGCCTCGTAGCTGCCGTCGGGCCAGGCCGTCACCTCCTCGCAGAAGCGTCGGGAGGCGTAGTCGATCATGAAGTCGACCGACTCCTCGACGACGTCGATGCCGTGGCGGTCGATGATCTCGCCGAGCCGCGCGGCGCCGAGCTGCGCGGCGCCGATCTGCGCCCGCAGGTCGCCGATGTAGTCGGGGAGGCGGTTGTTGACCTGCAGCGCGTACAGCACGTCGCGGCGCTCGACGCCCTGGTCGATGACCTTGACGACCGGCCAGCGCACGCCTTCGCCCCACACGTCGGTGGCGGTGACGTTGTAGCCGCCGGGCACCGCGCCGCCGGTGTCGCCGTGGTGGCACTGGATCGACGCGATGAGCACCATCCGCCGCGCGCCGGTGGCCGGATCGTCGGCGAACACCGGGGCGAACACGTTGTAGTCGGGGAGGTGGCCACCGCCGTGGTACGGATCGTTGGCCACGAACACGTCGCCCTCGCGGAACTCGTCGACGCCGAGGAACTCGAGCGCGAACCGCACCGGGCAGCGTGGAGGTGAGCATGAACTGCGGGATGCCGACGCTCAGCGCGGCGAGGCGTCCACGGGCGTCGAGCACGGTGGCGTTGCGCTCGTTCGACTGGTTGAGGATCGGCGTGGTGGCGGTGCGGCTCACGTAGGTGGCCATCTCGAAGCACACCGTCTCCATGCCCCCCGGACGACCTCGGCGGTGACCGGGTCGACCTGCGGGTCGGCGACGGTGCGCCCACGGGGCTTGGCCAGCTCGATCAGATCGATTGCCATGCGCGTCCCCCTGAAACTGACGTCTGCGTCAGCCAGGGTACCGCCTCCCGCGCTGCCGCAGTCGCGTCAGCTGGACGGCCGGCTCACCCCCCGGCCCCCGATCGAACCGGAGCCGGACTGGGTCACCACGATGTTGTCGAGGCTGTCGGGGACCTGCACGAGGCCGATCTCCCATCCGGCCGCGGCCGGCAGGCCCTGGGCGGAGTGCCCGACGATCGGCTGGGGGAGCACGCCCGCGCCGATGTCGGGGGTGTCCGGATAGAAGCCGAACGGGGTGGAGCCCCTGGTCGCGGCGGCCACGAGCCAGTGTCCGTCGCTCAGGACACTGGCCGAGAAGCCCCCGGTCGGCGGCGTGGCGGAATCGGAGTAGGTCGCCGACGGGCACGCCATCGGTTGGCCGGCCGGCGCCATGCACACCGCTGTGATCCGGCCGGCGGCGTGCACCTCGACCGCCCCGAGCTCGAATGCGGCGGCCGCGACCCTTGGGAGGGCCATGAGCCGGTCGCTCACCTGGGCCTGGAGCGCGACGACCTCGGTTCTGTCGCCGAGCGTGACGGCGTCGGCGATCTGGCGGGCGGTATCCAGGTCCAGGTCACTGGTCGAGTACGCACTGACGGTGACGTCCTGGCCGTCGGGCCAGACGCGCTCGTAGGTGTTCGGCGGAGCGCCGTAATACGAGACCGCTCCTTCGACCGACCCGTCGGGGAGCCGGGTGCCCCACATCCAGACGTTGGCGTAGCTGACCGTGCAGCCCGCGCCCGGCGGGCACGTGCCGACGTCGATCTCGCTGGAGGCGTCGGGACCACTGGCGTAGCGCTCGTGGAGGACGATCCCCGTCGGTGGTGCGTCGGACGACGGCAGCTCGAGGGGGGCCAGGTCCGAGGTCGTCGGCGCCAGGAAGCCGGCGCCGAGTCCACCGGGACCGATCCGCAGCGCGTCGACGAACGCCAGCGCCTGGCTCACCGACACGGTGCGGTACGTGGCCGTGAAGGCGTAGTCGCCTTCGTCCCAGAGGAGCGCCATCGGGATCAGGTGGCCGTCCTTGCCCGTGGCGGGTGCGCCGGGCGCGAACGCGCTGCTCTGGAGGCGGCCGTCGAGGCCACGGATCTGGTGGCTGACCTGCTGCAATCCGGCGCCGCTCATGGTGCCCAGTCCTCTGGTCTCGTGGGGAAGGAACCGCCGAGCCGTGATCTCCACGACCGGTTCACCGTGCTCGCCGAAGACCTGTTCGAAGGCTCCGTCGCCGAAGGTGACCACCCGCGTCGCGTTCGAAGTGGCGACCGTCGTGGTGGTCGAGCTCGAGGTGTCGCCTTGCTGGGCGGCCGCCGAGGAGGCGGTCAAGCTCCAGAGCTGCAGGTCGCCGATGGTCGCCGGTGGTAGTAGGGCGGTGTCCGGTCCGGTGGTCACGGTCCGCGGCCCGGTCGGGCGAGACGAGCCGGCCGGGGCCGTCGACCGCTGCGACCCCACCGCGACGGCGGCGGCCACGACGATCACCGCGGCCGCGGCAGCGGCCACCGCGGTCCAGGCGAGCCGTCCGGGGCGCGGTCGCCGCGTCCGTCGCGCGGGTTCCACGACCGCATCGATCTCGTCCGGGGCGCGGAGCGGTGGCAGTTGAGGCCGCACCCATTCGGCGTGGCGCCGGAGCTGCTGTTCGATGTCAAGCATGGTTCGTCCCTTCGGGCCGTGTCGTGGTGGCGCGTTCGTCGTGGGGTCCAGCGGTGTCCGTGACGCACAGCGTCGACCGGAGGTTGTCCATCCCCCGGGAGAGGTGGTTGCGCACCGTCGACACCGAGATGCCGAGGATGCGGGAGACGTCGGTCAAGCCCCAGCCGAACCCCTCGACGAGGTAGACGACCTGGCGCTGCATCTCGGTGAGGCGTTCGAGCGCGCCGAGCAGGGCGGGCTCGACCTCCGGCAGCTCCGTCGGGGCGGGTTGAGGCAGCGTCGGCCGAGCCGCGCGCCGGCCTCGGGTCGCCTCGCGCCGCGCCATGACGTAGAGGTAGCCCTCGGGGTTGTCGAGCTGGCCGACCCGATCCCAGTGCCGCCAGGCGTACAGGAGGGCGTTGCTCGTCCCGTCGTGAGCACGGTCGATGCCGGCCACGGGGATCAGGGCCTCGTACAGGCGAGGTCCGAGCTCGGCGGCGAACTCCTCGTATCCCCGCACGTCGTCGGTCACGGCGCTCCTCGGCTCGGTCGGTCACCCGGGAAGGGGTCGGCCGAAGCCGAATGTGTCACACGAGGATCACTGGTTCGGGTGGGGAGGGGCGGCGACCTTCTCCTCGTGGTACTCCTCCTCGACGTTCACGTTCCACACGTCATGGTGGGCGCCGAAGATGTTCTCGACCGCGAGCATCGCGGTCAGCATCGAGTGGTCCTGATTGTTGTAGCGGTGCATGCCGTTTCGACCGACCGGGTGCACGTTGGGCGCATGCGCGGCGATCCACTCCGCCAAACGCTCCACATTCTCCTTGTAGGACGCGTCGTACATCGGATACGCCTTCGGCATTCGGACGACGAACCCGTCCTCGACGACCGACGGGTCGCCGAGCAGGCCGATCTCGTGGAGCTCGCGCGTGCCCTGCGCGATCAGGTCGGCGTCGTCCTTCGTCCACATGTGGTCGCCCTCGGACACGAAGAACTCGAGACCGAGGCAGGTGCGTCCGTCCTTGACCAGGTACGGCGACCACCGGCCGAAGTTCTGGATGCGGCCGACCTCGACCGTCGCGTCGTTGACGTAGATCCAGTTGTCCGGGAACCCGACCGCCTCGGGGACGACGAGGGCGACGGTGATGAAGTCGCGGTAGCGGAGCGCGTCGGCCGCCGCGAGGACATCGTCGGGCGGCGGTGGATCCATCGCGCGCAAGAGCGCGCCGATGGGCATCGACGAGATCACGTCGGTGCACTCGTGGCGGGTCGGTGCACCGACAGTCGAGGCCGTGACCGCGACGGCCCGGCCGTCGGTGTGCTCGACCCTGGTGACCGTGGCACCGAACGTGATCGTCGTGCCCTGCGCCGTGACGAGGTCGGCGCAGCGCTCCCACATCATCCCTGGGCCGTACTTGGGGTAGTTGAACTCCTCGATCAGGCTGGTGACCTGCTTCGACTTGTCCGCCCGGGCGCGCAGCCGCTTGGGCTTGAGCGCCTCCCACACCGCCCGGAAGAGGGAGAGGTTCTTGATGCGCTGCGCGCCCCAGTCGGCCTGGATCTCCGTGCACGGGACACCCCAGACCTTCTCGCTCTGGGTCTTGAAGAAGTGTCCGTACAGACGCCATCCGAAGCGCGACACGACGAATCCCTCGAGGGTCGACGTGTCCTTCGGCGGGTGGACCCGCACCCACAGGTACGAACCGACGCAACGCAGCGCCTCGATCGGGCCGAGGTTTCGCAGGGCGTTCGTGGCCGAGATGGGGTAGTCGTAGAACTTGCCCCGGTAGTAGATGCGGCTGAGCCGCGGGCGCTTCAGGAAGTCGTCGGGCCCGAGGATCTCGAACCAGACGTCCTCCACCTGCTGCACCTTCGTGAAGAAGCGGTGTCCGCCGATGTCGAAGCGCCAGCCGTCGGCCGTGGCAGTGCGGCTGATGCCCCCGACGACGGTGTCGGATTCGAGGACCGTGCTCTGCACGCCGCGCTTGTTCAGGACGTACGCGGCAGTGAGGCCGGCCGGTCCGGCCCCGATGATCACGATCTGGTGGTCGTCGGTCACTGGCGCAGCCTGCCACGCACCCACGGGCTCGACGCGCCTCCCGGTAGGGTGGCCCCGAGGCCGGGATCCGGAGGTACCGATGATCGTCACCGTCGTGATCGTGCTGGTCGTCGTGCTCGCCGTGGGTTCGTGGTTCGTCGACCGCCGGCGTCGACGGCGCAACGCCGCGCTCGACGAGCAGGGCCTGCTGACCGCCGACGACGCCCATCGGGTGGGCGAGACCCGCGCGTCGGCCGGTTCCGAGGCCGGCATCGCCGAGGCTCTGCTCCGCGGGGGACGCCACACCGGCACCTAGGCCGGCTAGGGCATCCAGGTGTACTCGCGGATGTAGTTGTAGACGCCGGTGAAGTTGCGCTGGTCCTTCTCGGACAGCTCGACCACGCCGCCGAGCAGCTTGGCGCCCCAGAAGATCTGGGCGTTGTGCTCGACCACCAGCGCGGAGTGCAGCGCGTCGTCGACCGACTTGCCGATGGCGACCAGGCCGTGGTTGGCCATCAGCGCGGCGGACCGGTCGACGAGCTTGCTGGCCACCTCGGGTCCGAGTCCGTCGCTGCCGGAGGCGAAGTAGTCGCAGCACGGGCACGTCGCCGCCGATGTAGACGATGAACTCGTCGATGGCGGCGGGGATGGGCTGGTGGGCCACGGCGTACATCGACGCGTACTTGGCGTGGCAGTGCACGACGCCGCCGACCTCGGGATAGGCGGCGAACGCGCTCGAGGTGGACCATCTTCTCCGACGTGGGCGAACGCGTCGCCCGACACGACCTCGCCGTCGAGGTGACCAGCACCAGGTCGTCGAGGGTCATCGCCTCGTAGCCGAGCGACGACGGCGTCACGACCACCGTGCCGTCGTCGACCCGGCCCGAGACGTTGCCGGCCGTGCCCTCGACCAGGCCACGCGGCGTACATGCGTCTTGGCCGCGGCCAGCACCGAGGTCTTGACCTCGTCGAGTGGGCGGCCGTTGAGCTTCACCTGTTCGTCGGACTGGGTCATGGCAGGACCTCCGGGTTGACGCAGTGCAGCGGCCGTTCGCCGGCGAGGATGCGGCGGACGTCCTCGGCGATCATCGCGGTGTGGTTGGCCTCGGTGTCGTAGGTGGCGCCGCCGATGTGCGGGGTGAGCACGACGTTGTCCATCGCGATCAGCGGATGCCCGACGGGCAGGTGCTCGCCGTCGAAGTGATCGAGTCCGGCCCCGCCCAGGTGGCCGGACTGCAGGGCGGCGACCAGCGCGTCGAGGTCGTGCAGGCCGGCCCGGGCCGAGTTCAGGTAGAAGGACGCCGTCGCGCATCGCCGCGAACTGCTCGGCCCCCATCATCCCGAGCGTCTCGGGCGTCGGGGCGGCGTGCATCGACACGACGTCGGCCTCGGCCAGCATCGCCTCGAGCGACTGGTGGGTCGCGTCGGGCGAGTAGGGATCGAAGGAGATGACCGTCATCCCGAGTCCCTCGAAGCGCCACCGCGCGGCTCGCCCGACTGCGCCCAGCCCGACCAACCCGACGGTGCGCCCGGCCACCTGCCAGGCCCGGTAGCGCTGGTAGGGGATGGAGCCGTCGTCGAAGACCTGGTCGGCGCGCACGTCGCGGTCGCCGGGCAGCAGATGGCGAGTGACCGCGAAGCAGCAGCGCGACCGTCAGCTCGGCCACGCCGTCGGCGTTGCGTCCCGGTGTGCGCAGCACCGGGATGCCCTTGGCGGTGGCCGCCGGCGACGTCGACGTTGGTCGGATCGCCGCGGGTCGAGCCGATGACGCGCAGCGGGCGTTCGAGCACCTCGCCGGAGCACGAAGTCGGCCTCGCAGACGAGGATCGTGGCTCCGATCTCGTCGACCCGCTCGGCCAGCTTGGCCCCGTCCCAGATCCGCAGCGGGTGCTGGTCGATCCACGGGTCGTAGGTCGACGTCGCAGAGCTCGCGCAGGAGCGTCGAGGCCGTCCCCGCGGCACGACGCGGTGACCAGCGCGGCGGGCCGATCGGCCGATCGATCTCCTTTACCTGACATGGGCGTCACCTTAGGGCACGGGCGGGCGCGGCCCGCGAGGGGTCCCAGCCGCTCAAGTCACGACGTCTATGGTCGATAGCTGACACAGACGTCAGGTGACGGGGGAGCTGCGAGTGGATGTGCAACCGGGGGGCGTGACCGGCGTCGCCGACAGCGACCCGTTCGAGGACTTCAACCGGGCGATGGGTGCGGACGGCGACTCCTCGCCCTACCCGGGCTTCATCGAGGCCCGGGCGGCCGGGGCCGTGCACGGTTCGGGCATGGACATCTCCGGTGGCTTCGACTCCGGTCCGGCGGTCTTCACCGCCTACAGCTACGAGGCCGTCCAGACGGTGCTCGGCGACGGTGAGCACCTTCAGCTCCGCCGGCTACGGCGACATCATGGGCGTGGTGATGGGCCGGTCGATCCTCGAGATGGACGAACCCGAGCACCGCACCTACCGCTCGATCCTGCAGCAGGCGTTCACCCGCCAGGAGATGGCCCGCTGGGAGACGGAGCTCGTCGCGCCGCTCGTCAACCGGATGATCGACGACTTCGCCGACGAGGGCCGCGCCGACCTCGTCCGCCAGCTGCTGTTCCCGTTCCCGGTGGCCGTGATCGCCGCCCTGCTCGGCCTGCCGGCGGAGGACCTGCCCGAGTTCCACCGTCTGGCCGTCGAGCTGATCGGGGTGACCGTCGACTGGGACCGGTCGGTGGCCAGCTCGGCCAAGCTGCGCGAGTACTTCTCCGGGATCGTCGCCGATCGTCGGAACCACCCGGCCGACGACATGATCTCGGTGCTGGCCGGCGCCGAGCAGGACGGGCAGCACCTCACCGACGAGGAGATCTACGCCTTCCTGCGTCTGCTGCTCCCCGCCGGCGCCGAGACGACCTACCGGTCGTCGTCGAACCTGCTGTTCGGGCTTCTGACCCACCGCGACCAGTTCGACGCGCTCTGTCGCCGACCGCTCACTCATGGGCCAGGCCATCGAGGAGGGCATCCGCTGGGAGCCGCCGCTGCTGCTCATCGCCCGCGCCACGACGCGCGACACCGAGGTCTGCGGCACCCGCATCCCGGAGGGCGCCAGCATCATCGTCAGCCTCGGCTCGGCGAACCACGACGAGGCCCGCTGGCCCGACCCCGAGCGCTTCGACATCTTCCGGGAGCGCCGGCCCCACATCGGCTTCGCCCACGGCCCGCACATGTGCCTCGGCATGCACCTCGCGCGGATGGAGACCCAGGTCGTGGTGAACACGCTCTTCGACCGCCTGCCCGGGCTGCGGCTCGACCCGGACGCCGGTGACCAGTACATCTCGGGCAGCGTCTTCCGCGCCCCGCCCCGCCTCGACGTCGTCTGGGACTGACTCGGAGGCCCGAATCAGGAAACGATCACGACGGGTGCGCCGAGCGGCACGGGCGCCAGCCGGGCCAGATCGGCGTCGTGCATGCGTACGCAGCCATGGCTGATCGCGGCGCCGGTGGTCCCGATGGCCGCGTCGGCCCCGAGGGGACCGTGGAACGCGGTGAACGCGTCGCCGCTGCCCTCCCAGCTCGTGATCGCCTCCGAGTGCGCGTTCGTGTCGACGATGAACGGTCCCCAGCCCGGGCCGGGTGAGACCTCGATCTCCATCACGTAGAACTGGCCGGTCGGCGTCGGATCGTCAGGGGTGCCGATGCCGGCCGGGAACCGGGCCACCATGCGACCGGAGCGGTAGAGCTCGACCCGCCGGGTCCGCAGGTCGACGAGGATCCCGTAGGTGGTGGTGGACAGCTTGGCCCCGGCGGCATGGATCCACCCGGTGAGCCCGTTCGGGCGCTGCGGGAGCCGGACCCGCAACCACCCCGGTCTCCGGGCGAGCACCGGCAGTTGCTTTGTCGGGAGCCACCAGCTGCCCATCGGCAGGGTGCCCGCCTGCGGACCTCCGGGGGACGCGAAGAAGGGGACGGGTCCGGTGACCTCGGCGATCGTCGTGCGGGCGGGCACGGGGGGCGGCACCGTCCGGATGACGACGGCTGGGCCGATGAGGCGGGCCGGCACCACGGCGGCCCTGGCCGGCGTTGGGGAGTCGGGGAGGACGGCAAGCACGAGACCCGTGACCAGGCCCGCGAGGGCGACGCCCGACGCCGCCAGGAGCCCGCGGCGGCGCGTCGAAGTCGACACGCGGCCGCCCTGCGGTTCGCCCACTTGCTCCACCACCGCAGTATCGGCGCGTCGAGTACCGAAGTGGACCAGCTTCTCAGTCGGAGCCTGGTGATCGAGGCCCCTCTGGAGGCGGGGCCGGGTCGCCGAGCCGTGCCCGCAGTGCCCCTTTGTCGACCTTCTCCATGGGGGTGAGGGGCAGGTCGTCGACCACCACGAGGGTCTCGGGCAGCTTGTGGCGGGCGAGCTGCCCGCCGGCGAAGGCGCGGAGCTCGTCGAGCGTCGGCGGGGCGGCGCCCGTCGACCGGCGCGACGAACGGCGACGCCGACCTCGCCCATCACGTCGTCGGGGCGGGCACGACCGCGACCTCGACGCACGCCGGGATGCTCGGCCAGCACCGCCTCGACCTCCATCGGGTAGCACGTTGTAGCCGCCGCGGACGTACATCTCCTTGGCCCGCCCGGCGAGGCGCAGCCGACCCTGCGTCGTCGAGGCGGCCGAGGTCGCCGGTGCGCACGAAGCCGTCCGGCCAGAAGGCGGCGGCGGTGGCCTCGGGATCGCGCCAGTAGCCGGACATCACGGCGGGGGAGCGCAGGCAGACCTCGCCGACCTCG
The DNA here is from genome assembly GCA_963776435.1 of uncultured Microthrixaceae bacterium. GTDB lineage: Bacteria > Actinomycetota > Acidimicrobiia > Acidimicrobiales > Acidimicrobilacustridaceae > UBA4742. Next base: position 215,017 of record CAVZMK010000010.1, on the reverse strand, counting down.
CCGTCGGCGCACGGCGGTCGCCCGAGTCGGGATCGCGCAGGGCGAGCTCGACACCGTGCGTGGGGTCGTCCGACCGAGACCTCGGCGTCCTCGGGTGGATCGGTGAACGCGGTGCCGAGGCCCGATGCCGGCCTCGGTGCACGAGTAGCGGACGGCGACCGGGCGCCCCGAGCCGCTCGCGGATCTCGCGACGAGCGCCGGTGTGGCCGGTCCGCCGCCGAGCACGACCGCCTGCACGCACGACAGGTCGGTCGACGTCGAAGTCGGGGTGGTGGAGCATCAGCGCGACCTGGGTCGGGATGCCGGCCATCGACGGCCATGCGGTGCCGCGGCGGTCATGCGCGAGCGCGTCGCCGGCCCGCCAGCGGTCGACCAGGTAGGTCGTGCCGCCCCGCATGAGGTTGCCGGCCAGCTTGGTGGTCGGTCCGAGGTGGGCGAGCGAGGTCGAGCCGAGTGCGGGGCCGCCGCCGCCCCAGCGCTGGCCGGTGTCGACCTCGGTGATGAAGCGCGAGCTGGCGGTCGGCGAACACCGCGCCCTTGGGGAGCCCGGTGGTGCCCGAGGTGAACACGATCGCGACCGGCCGATCGGGGTCGGGTGGCAGCGGCGGGGGAGCGTCACCGGTCGCAGCCCGCAGCGGCGCCAGCACGGTCGTCGGGCGACTGTCGCCGACCAGCGTCGGCGCTCGAGCACCAGTGCGGGGCGGCCGCGCGATCGAGCACGGCATCCCGCTCGCGCTCGGTGAGGCGAGGGTTGATCCCGGCGGAGATCGCGCCGACCTTGGCGCAGGCGACGTAGGCGACCACGTGGTCGGGACTGGTCGGCAGGCACAGCGCGACCACATCGCCCTCGCCGCACGCCGGCGGCCAGCAGCCCGGCGGCGACCTCGTCGGACAGCCGGTCGAGCTCGCGGTAGCTCAGGGACCACCCGGCCGGCGCGACGAGGCAGGTAGCATCGCCCCACCGCTCGGCGGCCTCGCGGACGACGACGTCGAGCATCAGAACGATCGACCGGTCCGCAGGAGCACGCCGTGGCCGCTGGCCGAGCGACGAGAGCGACGAAGACCATGCCCGCCCGGAGTGCACCGGCGGCCGACGGCCGTGGGCTGCGCCGGCAGGGCCAGGCGACGCGCGACAAGCTGCTGGCGGCGGCGGTGCCGGCGCTGGCCGAGAGCGGCTACCACGCCACCCGGGTCGACGACGTCGTGCGGCTGGCCGGCGTCTCCCACGGCACCTTCTACCTCTACTTCGCCAACAAGGAGGACCTGTTCCGGGCCCTGGCCGAGCAGTGCGCCGACGACGCCGCCGACGCTGGCCGCGTCGCTCGGCGAGGTCGGCCCGGCGACGCCGCCGGCCAGGCCGTGCTGCGGGCGTGGCTGGCCGACTTCCTCGGCTTCTACCGGCGCTACGGCGTCGTGATCCGGGCCTGGGCCGAGAACCAGGTGACCGACCGCGAGCTGTCCAAGCTGGGCGCGGTGTCGTTCGGCCGCATCGCGACGACGCTGCGGTCGAGCATCGCGGCGGTGGCCGACGGCGCGCGGGGCGGGTCCCCGGCGGGCACGAAGGCGGCGCGGGCTCGACGCGTCGAGCTGCAGTCCGACGCGCTGCTCGCGCTGCTCGAGCGGTTCTCCTACGTCGTCACGAGCCGCGATCTCGGCTGGGACGACGACAAGGTGCTCGACGACCTCAGCCTGCTCGTGCACCGCGGGTTCTTCGGGGCTGCGCACTGACGATCCGCCTCGGGCCCGGGCCGCCGGTCAGCCGCCGCCCATCTGGAGGCCGCCGGGCTGGAGCCCGAAGACGTTCTTGGCCAGCGCGGTGCCGATGCGGGCCGGGTCCCACTTGGCGCTCCTCGCCCTTGACCTTGTTGGAGGCCGTCGCACCGAGGTGCCAGCCCAGGTAGTGGGCGATCTCGTTGCCGACGGCCCGGAACACCTGGCCGGACACGAGCAGCGACTCGTCGGACGCCAGCCACACGACCATCGGTGCCGAGTTGCCGGGGTTCAGCCGCTCGAACTCGCCGTCGGGGACCTCGTTGGCCTCGCGGACCGGGATGCTGCGGCATGGCCTCGTTGACCATGCGGGTGGCGCCGCCGGGCGCGATGGCGTTGGCCCGCACGCCGTACCGCGTGCCCTCGAGCGCGGTGATCACGGTGAGCGCGGCGATGCCGGCCTTGGCCGCGCCGTAGTTGGCCTGGCCCGGGTTGCCCTGCAGGCCGGCCGAGCTGACGGTGTTGACGATGGCGGCGCGGCGCTGCCGGCCGGCCTTCGACTCGTTCTACCAGTACACGCAGGCGTGGTGGGTCATGTTGAACGTGCCCTTGAGGTGCACGCCGATGACCGAGTCCCACTCGTCCTCGGTCATCTTGGTGATCGAGCGCGTCGCGCAGGATGCCGGCGTTGTTGACGACGATGTCGAGGCCGCCGTAGGTGTCGATGGCCGGCCTGCACGAGCCGCGCTCGGCGCCGTCCCACGACGAGATGTCGTCGTAGTTGGCGACCGCCTCGCCGCCGCGGTCGCGGATGATCTCGACGGTCTCGTCGGCCGGGCGGTTGTCGCGTGCCCTCGCCCTTCGAGCTCGGCCGCCGGGATCGCAGACGACGACCTTGGCGCCCTGCGCGGCCAGCTCCATGGCCTCGCCCCGGCCGACCCCGCGGCCCGATCCGGTGACGATCGCGATCTTGCCGTCGACGATGCCCATGCTGTCCCCCTCCGGTCGAGCCTGCCGTCGACCGTGACCGATGTGGTTGAATGACAAACCTGACGTGCGTGTCAGGAACGCGGGTCACCGTAACCAACGACGGAGGAGGGCGGCGACGTGGCCGACTTCAGCGAGTACATCGGGCAGCCGACGGCCGGGGCACGCTCGTGGTCGAGCGGGCGCCGCTCACGAACTTCGCCAAGGCCGTGCTGCGACGAGTCGCCCGTGTACCGCAACGCGGACGTCGCCCGCGAGCCGGGTTCGACGACATCCCCGCCCCGCCGACGTTCGGGTTCTCGATCCAGAACTGGGGCGAGTGGGAGGAGCTGCAGACCGCCGACGCACACCGGCCACCAACCCGATGATCGAGGTGATGGGCAAGCTGATGCGCCAAGGGCGGCATGGTCCTGCACGGCGAGCAGGAGTTCACCTACCACCAGCCGCTCGTGAGCGGGCAGACGCTCGCACTACGAGGGCGTCGTCAAGGACATCTACCAGAAGGCGTCGGGCGAGCGGACGATGACCTTCATGGTCATCGAGGACACCTACCGCGACGAGGACGGCCAGCCCGTCCTCACCTCGACCATGAACCTGATCCACCGATCTTGATCGCCGAACCTGTCAGCCCAGCGACCCGAGAGGCGTCGTTTCGCTGACAGGTTTCGCCGTTCACGTGACCTGACGTACGTGTCAGCTTTCGCGGGTAAGGTGACACGAGCGTCAGGAAGGGGGACCGCCATGACGATCACGTCACCTGCGGGGTCGGCCCAGACCGCGACGCGCCCCGATGGGGTGCCCTCCTCGCGCTACAAGGTCGTGTCGGCCGATGCCCACATCCTCGAGCCGCCCCACATCTGGGAGCAGTGGCTGCCGAGCGAGCTCCAGGACCGGGCACCGAAGCTGGCCAAGGACGCGGCGGGGGGCGACGGCTGGCTGTTCGCCGGGGCGGTCGAGCCCGACCCGATCGGGCTGACCGCGACCCCGGGCATGCCGTGGGACCAGTTCCGCTGGACGGGCGTGACCTACGACGAGGCCCGCGCCGGGCTGCTACGACGGCGCCGCCCGCCTCGCCGACATGGACGCTCGACGGGGTCGACGCCGAGATCCTCTTCCCGCCGCAGCGCACCGTCGGTCACTTCCTCGGCGACGAGGACGACGACTTCGTGCGGGCCGGCATCGACGCGTACAACGAGTTCCTGTGGGAGGAGTTCTGCGCGCCCGACCGCACCCGGCTCGTCGGCGCGGCGCAGATGCCCTCGACCGGCATCGGCGACGCGGTCGAGTTCCTGCACCGGGCCGTCGGCTCGCGGGTTCAAGACCGTCGTCATGTCGAACTGGCCCTCGGGTGCCGAGCAGCTCGGCGACGACGACGAGCCGTTCTGGGCCGCGGCGGCCGAGGCGGGGTCCCGGTGTGCATCCACATCAACGTGATCTCGCGGGCCGCCCGCCAGCGGGCCCGCAAGGCGGCAGCCGCGGCCGGAGGTCGCGCCCTCTACGACGCACCGCAAGCCGGCGCCGGGGCCCGGGCCGCGGCGAGCCTGTCGGGCGTGTTCTCGATGGTGCCGGCGGTGATCGGCCAGCTCATCTTCACCGGCGTGTTCGAGCGCTACCCGGGCCTGCACATCGCCATGATCGAGACCGGCGTCGGCTGGCTGCCGCACTTCCTCGAGCAGATGGACGACCGCTTCTGGCGCAACCGGTCGTGGACCGACCTGCCCATCGACCGAGCCGCCGTCGACCTACTGGCACTCGAACATGTCGGCCACGTTCATCCGCGACGACAACGGCATCCGCAACCGCCACGAGGTCGGCGTCGACAACATGATGTGGTCGACCGACTATCCGCACCACGGCAACGACTGGCCGTACTCGCGCAAGGTGATCGCCGAGACGATGGCGGCGCTGCCGGCGGACGGAGCGCGACCTGATCGTGGCCGGCAACGCGGTTCGCATCTTCGGTCTGGAGGCCTGAGGACCCATGCACGTCGACGACCTGATCCTCGTGTCCGTGGACGACCACGTGGTCGAGCCGCCCGACATGTTCGACGAGCACCTGCCGGCCAAGTACAAGGACGCTGGCGCCGCGGGTCGTGCGCAGACCGAGGACGGCGACGACGTCTGGCTCTACGAGGGCCAGGAGCTGCCCAACATCGGGCTCAACGCGGTGGCCGGCAAGCCGCCCGAGGAGTACGGCATCGAGCCGACGTCGTTCGCCGAGATGCGCCCGGGCTGCTACGACATCCACGAGCGCGTCGCGCGACATGGACGCCAACGGCGTCCTCGGCTCGATGTGCTTCCCGAGCTTCCCCCAGTTCTGCGGCCAGCTGTTCAGCCGCACCGAGGACAAGGACCGTCGCGCTGGCCATGGTGCAGGCCTACAACGACTGGCACATCGACGAGTGGTGCGGCACCTACCCCGGCCGCTTCATCCCGCTGTCGATCCCGCCGATCTGGGACCCCGAGCTCATGGCCGACGAGGTGCGCCGGGTGGCGGCCAAGGGCTGCCGCGCCGTCACCTTCTCGGAGAACCCCGAGAAGCTCGGCTGGCCCAGCTTCCACAGCGACCACTGGGACCCGTTCTGGCAGGCGTGTCAGCGACGAGGGCACCGTCGTGTGCCTGCACATCGGCTCGTCGTCGCAGCTGGCCATCACCTCGATCGAGGCGCCGATCAACGTGATGATCACGCTGCAGCCGATGAACATCGTGCAGGCCGCGGCCGACATCCTCTGGTCGCGGGTGCTGACCGAGTTCCCCGACGTGCGCTTCGCCCTGTCGCGAGGGCGGCATCGGCTGGATCCCGTACTTCCTCGAGCGGTGCGACTACGTCTACGAGCACCACCAGCCGTGGACCGGCCAGGACCTGCCGATGCTGCCCGAGCGAGCTGTTCCGCGAGCGGTTCATCACCTGCTTCATCGACGACGCCGTCGGGCGTCAAGAACCGCCACGACGTCGGCATCGACAAGATCACCTGGGAGTGCGACTACCCGCACTCCGACTCGACGTGGCCCGACTCGCCCGAGCGGCTGGCCGCGCTCGCTCGACGGCGTGCCCGACGACGAGATCGACGAGATCACCCACCTCAACGCCATGCGGCTCTTCCACTACGACCCGTTCTCGCGTGATCCCCCGCGAGCAGTGCACCGTGGGCGCGCTGCGGGCCCAGGCCACCGGCGTCGACACGTCGCCCAAGCCCGTCGGGCAAGCCGGTCGTGCGCCCCGACACGCCGGTGCGCATCATCGACCTCGCCGCCAACATCAGCCCCTCCAAGAAATCCGCGTAGTTCGCCCTCGCAAACTGGGCATCTGTGCCCGTCGTTCTGACGGGTTTTGATGCCCAGTTTCGGTGGGCTCACTTGAGGCGGCGCCAGCGGGGGAGGGCGATGCCGTCGACAGGGGCGGCGAAGCAGACCTCGACCGGCTGGCCGATGGCGAGGGTCGAGGGATCGACCTCGTCGAGGCGGTCGTCGGGGCCGTCGACCACGTTGCCGACGAAGCGGATGGACGGGTCCTCGTCGAGCTCGACCACGACCACGTTGTAGGGCGCCTGCTCGGCGTAGGCGGCGCAGCAGCGGGGGATGGGGGACGACCAAGCGACCAGATCCGGCCCCGGCCCGAGGTCGCCTCCCACGTCGGCGTCGAGGCTGCGGCACCGGGGCACATCGGTCGCGGCGGCATGCGGCGGCGCCCGCACGACGGCGCACCGCTGCACCCGCAGCTCGCCGAGCGCGCAGCCGTCCCAGAACGGCGCCGAGTCGTCGTCGGGCGCGGGCAGCAGGCCGGTCGCGACCGGTTCGCGTCGGCCATCAGCCCGGCCCCGCAGCAGCAGGGCGCCGGTCGGGACGCCCTCGCCCGACGGTCACCAGCGACCACGTCGGCGCCGGTGCACCTGGTTGGTCGAGGTGCCCCGCACCTGGCGCACGGCCTCGATGATCAGGTTGAAGCCGTGGAGGTAGGCCTCGCTCATGCCGCCGCCGGAGGTGTTGGTCGGGCAGCCGGCCGCCGACCTCGAGGCCGCCGTCGTCGGTGAACGGGCCGGCCTCGCCCCGCGCGCAGAAGCCGTAGCCCTCGAGCGACAGCAGCACGAGCGGGCTGAACGCGTCGTAGAGCTGGGCGACGTCGACGTCGGCCGGGTCCGATGTCGGCCAGCGCCCACAGCTTGCGCGGCGCACGCCCACGCCGGTCCCTCGCAGCGGGTCGTCGCAGAAGAAGTTGGTCATCGTCTGGTGCTGTCGCGGGCAGCGACTGCGCCCAGGCGTGCACGTAGCGCCGGCGGCTGCGGCAGGTCGCGGGCCCGCTCGGCCGAGCAGATCACGACCGCGCAGGCGCCGTCGGTCTCGAGGCAGTTGTCGAACAGGCACAGCGGCTCGGACACCCAGCGGGCCGCGAGGTACTCCTCGCGGGTCAGGGGCTGGTCGTGCATCGTGGCGGCCGGGTTGGCGTTGGCGTGGCGCGCGGAAGGCGAGCGCCACGTTGGCCAGGTGGTCGCGGGTGGCGCCGTACTCGTGGAGGTAGCGCCGGGTCAGCATGGCGATCTCGTCGACCGGGCGCAGCAGGCCGAAGGGCCGGCGTCCACTGCTGGTTGCCGCCGACCCGCGGTGCGCACCCCGGCCCACGGCCGGCTGGCGGCCGAGCCCGCGCTTGCGGCTGCGCCAGGCCACGGCCACGTTGCACTGGCCGGTGGCGACCGCCATGGCCGCCTGGCCGACGACGCCGCAGCCGGCGCCGCCGCCGTAGCCGACCTGGCCGAAGTAGGTGATGTCGCCGAGGCCGAGGTTGCGGGCGATCTCGATCTCCTCGGTGGTCTCCAGCGTGTAGCTCGACAGCCCGTCGACCTCGGCCGGGTCGATGCCGGCGTCGTCGAGCGCGGCGGCGATGGCCTGCGAGGGCCAGCACCTTCTCGGACTGGTCGAGGTGCTTGGCGAACGCGGTCTGCCCGATGCCGACGATGGCGGCGCGGTCCCGCAGGTCGAGCGCGCCGCGAGCGGTCATCCGGCGGACGACCAGCGCGTCGAGGGCGACGGCGCCCGACGGGGTGACCACGAGCGGGTTGACGTCGATCTCGGCGATCTCGTCGGCGAAGTCGACGGCCAGTCGCTGCACCTTCATGAGCACGTCGACCACGGCCGACACCTTGGCCGGCTTGGCGCCCCGCGGCGCCGGCCAGCACCTGGCGACCTTGCGTCTCGTCGATCATGCGCCGGGCCTCGTCGCGGTCGAACGGCGGCACGCGGACGGCCACGTCGTCGAACACCTCGACGAAGCACGCCGCCGAGGCCGAACGCGACCGCCGGGCCGAACAGCTCGTCGCGGCTCACGCCGACCATGCGTCTCGACGCCGGCCGGCGCCGTCTCGCACACCAGCACGCCGTCGACTGCGCGCGCCCTTGGCCTTGCGGCCGGCGATGGCCATGAAGTCGTCCCAGCAGCGGCGCATCGGCGGCGGCGCCGTCGACGCCCAGCCGCACCAGGCCGAGGTCGGACTTGTGGGCGATGTCGGGCGAGGCGATCTTCATCACCACCGGCGCCGCCGAGCTCGCGCTGGCGCCCGTGCGGCGGCGGCGGCCGACGCGCAGCAGCACGTCGCGGGTGACCGGGATGCCGTAGGCGGCCAGCACCGCCTTCGAGTCGTGCTCGGACAGCGGCCGCCGCCGGGCGCCCGGCCAGGAGCGGCCGCGACCTCGGCCGCCGCCGGCGAGCGCGCGGGTGACCGGCTTGGCGAACGGCGAGCTCCAGCGCTGCTGGGCGTCCCAGTAGTCGAACCAGGCGCGTGGCGGCCCGGACGCAGTTGCGGAACGTGCGGAACACGGGACGCCGTTGGGCGCGAGCACCTGCGGAGTAGCTAGTCCTCGAACAGCGGCGAGCCCCACACCACGAAGATCGGCTTGTCGGTCGTGCGCTGCACGTCGACGAGATCCTGGGTGAAGCGGTCGCGACATCGACGCCAGCGCGCCGGTGATGGGCACGATGACGGCGTCGATCTTGGGGTCGGCCACGATCGCGTCGAGGATCTTGCGGCCCCGCTCGTCGCCCGACGGCGCGCCGCCGTTGTCGACCGGGTTCGACACCCGCAGGTAGTCGGGGATGTGTCGACCGCAGCTCGGCCTGCGGTCTTCTGGTCGAGAGCGGGCACGATCCGGAGCCCGGCATCGGCGCACAGGTCGGCCATGTGGGCGCCGGTGCCGCCGGAGATGGCGTAGACGCACACCCGGCGCTCGCCGGCCCGCCCCGGCGGCGGGGCCGACCGTGCGGCAGAAGGCGGCGGCGAGCTCGGTGAGCTCGTCGAGGCCGTCGACCCGGGTGACGCCGTACTGGCGGAACACGCCGTCGATGACCCGGTCGGCGCCGGTGAGGTGGCCGGTGTGGCTGGCTGCCATCGAGCGCCCTTCGTCGGTCTTGCCCACCTTCACGCACACGATCGGCACGCCCCGCTGCATGGCCGCGTCGGCGGCCAGCTGGACCGTGCGGCCGTCCTTGAAGCCCTCGATGTAGGCGGCGATGGCGCCGGTCGTCGGGCTGCGTCGGCGAACCAGGCGGCGAAGTCGGCGAACTCGAGGTCGACCTCGTTGCCGGCCGGCGCCCAGTGCGACATGGCGAAGCCGAGGTCCTGGGACTGGAAGACCGGTCGGCCCTGGTGGCCCGACTGGGTGATGAGGGCGAGGCGCGGGCCGGGTTGGTCGTCGTGGAACGTCTCGAACGCGTTGAGGTTGGTGTTGGGGCCGAGCAGGTGGGTGTCGGACGCCGTCGACCAGCTCGGCCAGGCGCGCCTGGAGCTCGACGCCCTCGCCGCCGACCTCGGCGAACCCGGCGGCGAAGATCACCGCGAACTTGGCCTTGGCCGCGGCCACCTCCTCGAACGGCGGTGACGGCGTCGCCGACCAGGATGACGGCCAGGTCGACCGGGCCGCCGGGCACGTCGTGGATGGTGGGTACGCACGGCGAGCCCGTCGAGCTCGGTCGCGGTTCGGGTTGACCGGGGTGACGGTGGCGCCGAACTGCTCGGCCCAGGCCCGCAGCTTGCGCCACATGGCCGGTGGTCGGCCGCCGCGGGGTGTCGGACGCGCCGATCACGGCGACCGATGCGGGGCCGGAAGAAGGTGTCGAGGTCGACCTCGCGCAGGCGGGTGGGCCGACCGGTCACGTCGGGGGCGACGGCAGGGCCAGCGGCGGACGTGGACATGCGAGCGACAATACCTGACATGCGTGTCAGGTAGCCTCGCGCGCATGGAGCTCCGCGAAGCGGTCATCGTCGACACCGTCCGCACGCCGATCGGCAAGCGCAACGGCGCGCTGGCCGGCTGGCACCCGACCGATCTGCTCGGCCACACCCTGCAGGGCCTGCTCGTCGCGCACCGGCGTCGATCCCGAGCGGATCGACGACGTCGTCGGCGGCAACGTGACCCAGGTCGGCGAGCAGGGCTGCAACGTCACCCGCAACGCGTGGGTGGCGGCCGGCCTGCCCCAGTCCGTGCGGCCACGAGCGTCGACCGCCAGTGCGGCAGCTCGCAGCAGGCCGATGCACTTCGCCGCGCAGGGCGTCATGTGCGGCGCGTACGACCTGGCGATCGCCTGCGGGGTCGAGTCGATGACCCGCAGCCCGATGGCGTCGAACGCGACCGGTGGCATGGGTCCGTTCTCGCCAGGACTTCCTGGCCGCCTGCGACGGCCAGCTCATGACCCAGTTCGAGGTGGCGCAGATCCTGGCCGCCAGCGACGGCATCACCCGCGAGGAGATGGACGCCTTCGCCGCCGAGTCGCACCGCCGGGCCCACGAGAGCTGGGAGAGCGGGCACTTCGCGGCCGAGATGGTGCCGGTGCCCGATCAGGACGCCGAGGGCGTCGAGACCGACGCGATCCTCGACCGCGACGAGGGCATCCGCCCCGAGACCGACCGTCGAGACGCTGGCCGCGCTCGGACCGGCGGCCAAGTGGGACCCCGATCTGGCGCCGGACATCACCGCCGGGCAACTCCTCGCAGATGTCCGACGGCGCGGCGGCCATGCTGATCGCCGACCGGGCGCACCGCCGAGCGCGCTCGGCCTGCCGGTCCGGGCCCGCTTCGTGCACTTCGCCGTCGGCGCCGACGACGCCGTGCTGGTGCTGTCGGCCCCCAACCCGGTGACGCGCAAGCTGCTCGACGCGCACCGGCATGACCGTCGACCAGTTCGACAGCATCGAGTGCAACGAGGCGTTCGCCGCCATCGCCCTGCGCTGGGCCGAGCGAGTTCCTGCCCGACGGCGACCTCAGCCGGCTGCAACCGCCGGGGCGGGGCCATCGCCATCGGTCATCCCGCTCGGGCGCCTCGGGCGTGCGCCTGGCGACGACCCTGCTCGGCGACCTCGAGGCCACCGGCGGTCGCTACGGGTTCATGACGATGTGCGAGGGCGGCGGCAGGCCAACGCCACGGTCATCGAGCGGCTCGGGTAGTTCGACCCGACTGGGTGGGTCGATGGGCCCGAATCGGGCCGGCCGCGGTCTGCGTGGCCGCGCGAGCGGGTAGGAATGGAGGTGATCCGTCCCCGGCGGCTTCGCCCCCCAGGAGCCACGACCCGATGTCCCCCGCCCAACTCGCCATCCGCATCCTCGATCTCGACGACATGACGGTCGTCGGGCTCGACGGCGTCGTTTCCGGCGACAGTTCGACGCGCCTATCGGGAGCCGTCGAGCGGGCGCTGGCTCGCCGTGTACCTATGGTCGTCCTGGACTGCAGCCTGCTCGAGTCGCTCGACACCCGGGCCTCGGCCACGCTGGCCGATGCCGCTCGCCACGCCCACGACCAGCACAGCCGCCTCGTGCTCCGCGAGCCCTCGGCCGCCGCCCGGGCCGTACTCGACCTCACCGGCACCTCCGCCGTGGTGGAGTTCGGGGACTAGTTCCGGGGCATCTTGATCGCCTTGTCGGCGATGATGTTCTTCTGCACCTCGGTCGTGCCGGCGCCGATCGACGTGTAGCGCTGGAACACGTACAGGCGGTTCCACGCGCCGCCGTCGACCGCGCCGGGCGCGCCCTTGCGACGGCAGCGCCGTCGGGTCCGAGCAGATCGACGGCCAGCTCGGCCAGCGTCTGGGCCAGGTACGACCACTGCAGCTTGGCCAGCGGCACCTCGGGCCAGTTCTTCTCGTTGCGCAGGATCTTCGACAGCGCCCGGTAGTTGAGCAGCTTCGTGTACTCGATGCGGGTGTGCGCGTCGGCGATGCGCGTCGCGGAGCTCGGGATCGTCGAGCGCGGCCGGGTTCACCGAGCGGGCCAGGTTGACCATCGCGTCGAGGTCGGCGCGCATGCCGATGGCCAGGCCGGCGGTGCCGACCCGCTCGGAGCCGAGCGTGCCCATCGCGACCTGCCAGCCCTCGCCCTCGCCGCCGAGGCGGTATGGCCACGGGCACCCGGGCGTCGTCGAAGAAGATCTCGCAGAACATCTCCTCGCCGGTGATGTCGCGGATCGGGCGGATGTCGATGCCGGGCGCCTCGAGGTCGACGATCAGCGCGGTGATGCCGTCGTGCTTGCGCCTCTCGGCGATGGCGGTCGGGATCGGTGCGCACGAGGAACAGGCCCCACTTGGCGATGTGGGCGGTCGAGATCCAGATCTTCTGGCCGTTGAGCACGTAGTCGTCGCCGTCGGCGACCGCGATGGTGCGCAGGTTGGCGAGGTCGCTGCCGGCCTGCGGCTCGCTGAAGCCCTGGCACCAGTGGTCGTCGGCGTTGAGGATGTTGGGGATCCACCGCTGCTTCTGCTCGTCGGTGCCCCAGCGGATGATCATCGGGCCGATCTGCCACAGGCCGTTGGCGTTGTAGATGCCGGGCGTGCGGTAGCGCGCCATCGTCTCGGAGTAGATGACGTTCTGGGTGACCGTCGCGTCGCGGCCGCCCCACTCGGCCGGCCAGCGATGGCGGCCCACCGTCCCTCGTTGAGCTTGCGCTGCCAGGCGCGGCGGCGCTCCATCTGCGACAGGATCCCGCCGCCGCCCGCCGGCGCCGCGCTGTCGGCCTCGTCGTCGGTCGCCGCCGCCTCGTCCTCGGACCACTCGGCCAGGAACTTCGGGCAGGTTCTCGTCGAGCCAGTCGACCAGCTCGTCGCGGAACGCCTCGTCCTCGTCGGTGTAGGAGAAGTCCATCGGCGGCGAGCGTAGCTCGCGCCGGCAGAAACCTGACGGGCGTGTCAGGTAGGGTCCGCGCCGTGGAGTTCACCCTCGACGACGACCAGCAGGCGCTGCAGCGGACGGTGCGGTCGTTCCTGGCCGAGCAGGCGCCGTCGGCCTACGTGCGCGGCGATGGTCGACGACGACGCGGCGGTCAGCCGACGCGCTCTGGCAGCAGCATGGTCGAGCTCGGCTGGGTCGGCCTGCTCGTGCCCGAGGCGCACGGCGGCGCGGGCATGGGGCTGCTCGAGATGATGGTCGTGCTCGAGGAGATGGGCCGGCTGCCGCTGCCCGGGCCGTTCCTCTCGTCGGCCGTGCTGGCCACGCTGGCGGCGCGCGGACTCGGGCTCGACGATCGCCTCGCGTCGCTGGCGTCGGGCGCCGACGCGCGGCACCGTCGCGATCGACGAGGACGGGCCACGGCGACGTGGTCGACCGCATCCGCACCCGGGCCAGCCGCAAGTCGGGCCAGTGGCGGCTCACGCGGCACCAAGTCGGTCGTGCTCGACGGCCACACCGCCGACTGGGTGCTCGTCGCCGGCCCGCACGCAGCAGGGCATCGGCACGTTCCTGATCGAGGCGCCCCGCGGCCGAGCTGGTCCCGGCGCTCGACGTGACCCGCCGGCTCGCCCGCCTGGAGCTCGACGACGTCGCCGGCCGAGCCGGTCGGTCCCGACGGCGATCACACCGAGATCTGGCGGCGGGTCGTCGACGACGCGTGCGTCGCGCTGTGCGCCGAGACTGCTCGGCTCGATGCAGCAGGCGTTCGACCTGGCCGTCGAGTACGCCAAGGTGCGGGTGCAGTTCGACCGACCGATCGCCACCTTCCAGGCGATCAAGCACAAGGCGGCCGAGATGCTCGAGCGCATCGAGCTGTCGCGGGTCGGCACCCACTACGCGGCGTGGGCGTCCGACGCCGAGGAGCCCAGCCGGGCCGAGGCGGCCGCCATGGCGAAGGCGTTCGTGGGCCGAGGCCGCCAACGAGGTGACGCGGCGAGGGCATCCAGATCCACGGCGGCGTCGGCTTCACCTGGGAGTGCGACGCGCACCTGTACTACCGCAAGGCCAAGGCCAACGACCTGCTGCTCGGCTACCACGGGCACCTGGCGCGACGAAGGTCGCCGACTCCTACCTCGGCTAGCCGCCGCCCCCGCCACCAGGACCCTGGTCGCAGGTCGCGCCCGGAGCGGGGATGAAGTCAGGGTTGTTGTTCGGCCCGTGACTCGGGTTCGGGTACCCGTCGAAGTGGCCGTCCTTGAACGAGCTCGCGCTCACCGTGATCTCGGCATACGGGTTCGTGGCACTGGCGGTGCCGTGGCAGATGGTGATCTGAGGTGCGGGATCAGCCATCGCGGCGGGTGTGCTCACCCCCACGGCCACTCCGAACGCAGCTGCTGCCAACAGGACTCGTCGCATGGTGTCTTCTCCTCGTGGGTATCGGTGGGACAAACGGTCATTGCGGGCCAGAAGGTCGGGGTCGCCCTCTCGGTCGAACTCCGGTAGGAACAGTGGTCCGAGAGTTCGCCGCTGGGCGCGGGGCGCAGCGGTCGGGCGACCCGAAGAGCCCCGAGCGGGCCGCGGCCTCGAGGTTGACGGCCGCCGTCCGCCACACGTGGTCCTGTTCGTCGGCCCGGGCATGGCGCCGACAGGCGATGGCAGCCAGGGCCAGGTCCGTGCGGGCCAGCTGGCCCAGCGCGAGCACGGCGCGGAGCAGCGCGTCGAGGCTTCCCCCGTCGGCGATGGTCTGGTGGGCGGTGAGCGCGATGTGCTCGCTCGACGCCGTCGAGCGGTCGTCGACGATGCTCTTGTCCGCAGCGACGTCGTCGTCGATGAGGCTCATGGTTTCCCCTTGCCCGGAGCGTCACCGCTCTTGTTCGAACCCTCACCGTTGTTGCCTGAGTCGTCGCCGTTGTTGCCTGAGCCGTTGCCGTTGTTGCCCGAACCGTCGCCACTCTTGTCGTGTGTGGTCGTGGTCGTGGACCCGGTGGACGGCTTCGTCGGATGGGTCGGATGGGTGGGATGCGTCGGCGGTGGTGAGGTCATGTGTTCGCACTTGCCGTCGCTGGCGACGATGCAGACGGCGGTGCCGTGGCTGGTGTTGCACCGGCCCCGCTGGAGTGCGCAGGTCGTCTGGGTCGTCGTTGCCCTGGCCGTCGTGCTGGTGGCTCTCCTGGTGGCCCCGGGCGGATGCTCGCCAGGTCGTGAAGGATCGGGGACGTCGACGCCGAGATGGCCGAGCACGCTGTGCGCGATCCGCTGAGCCGGGGTGGGGAGCACCCCGGCGGCCGCCGCGACGCCGGCTCCGGCCAGGATCGCGAGGGACATGACGGCGGCGGCGGCGAGCGGACGGGCGGCGCGGGCCGTGCGGACGGGTTCTCCATCGGACGCCTCCTGGGAGAACTGCCGCACGGCCCGCTCCTCGCCGGCATGCTCCGATGCCGTCGGAGCGGTGGTGGCCGCCGCCAGCACGCGGGCCACGCCTTTGTAGGCCTGCGGTGCGTCGTCCGGATCGACGCGCCCCGCCAGCAGGCGGTCGAGCAGCTCGGCGTCGAGATCGGACGGGTCGGGCGACCGGAACAACGGCATCGACAGGTACATCGAAGCCGGACCGGCTGGCGTTACAGATCCGGCTCAGGAGCTGTTCGTCTGGCCAGCTCCCTCAGGCCCCTGTGGGCCGTCACCCGCACTGCTCCGGGCGACTTGCCGACGAGCTTGGCGACGGTCGCCACGTCGAGCCCGGCGATCACCCGGAGCGCGACGACCTCGGCCTGATCCGGCTTCAGAGATCCGATCAATGTCAGTGCGGCGGCCAGGTCGGCATCCGCGTCGAACCGCTCGGCCGGGCCGGGCGTATCCGCCGGTCGCTCGATGCCGTGCTCCAACGGGACCGTCGGTGGCCGGCGGGCGCCCGCGCGCTGGGCGTCCACGGCACGGCGCCGCGCGATCGTGAACAGCCAGGCCCGGAAGTCGTCCTCGCCGCCTCGGAACCGTGGCAGCGAGCGGGCGACATCGAGCCAGACGTCGCCGGCGACGTCGTCGGCCCGGTCACGTCCCAGTACAACGGTCAGGTAACGGAGAATGCGGGCGTTCGCGCCACGCCAGAGCGCGGCATAGGCCCGCTCGTCCCCCGATTGGGCCGCGTTGAGCAGTCCCTCGAACGTCGTGTCGTCCATCCGATCGACATCCCATCGGCGGCTCCGAGGACAGATGGAGGACCCGGGTCCGGGTCAGATCACGCGCTCGGCCGCGAGGGCGTCGAGCTCCTCGTCGGCCAGGCCGAGCAGGCCGCCGAGGACCTCCCGGGTGTGCTCGCCCAGGCGGGGCGCACCGGTGGGGACCACGGACGGCTCGTCCACGAAGCGAGGGAACGGGGCCTGCTGGCGCATCGGGCCGACCACGGGATCGTCGACGTCGACCAGGTCGCCGCGGGCCGCCATGTGGGGATCGGCGGAGATGTCGGCCGCGGTGTACGCGGTCGCCACGGGGACGTCGTGGGCGATGGCGGCGGCCTCGACCTCGGCCGCGGTGTGGGCGCGAGGTCCAGTCCGCCACGATGCCGTTGATCTCGTCGGACCGTGCCGCCCGGTCGGCGAGGATCGCGGAAGCGCGGATCGTCGACGAGATCGGGCGCTCCATCGCCGCGCACAGCCGGGCGAAGTTGGCGTCGCTGCCGGCGACGAGGCACACGTAGCGGCCGTCGGCGGTGGGGTAGTTGTCGAGCGGCGCGGAGTTGGCCAGGCGGTTGCCCTCGCGCTGGCGGACGATGCCCAGCCGGTCGTACGCCGGCGATCGTCCATTCGAGGATCCGCAGCACCGAGCCGTAGAGCGCGGCGTCGATGACCGCGCCCGTCCCGGTGGCCGACAGGTCCCGCGTCGCGGCGGTAGAGCGCGGCCAGCGCGGCCTGCGCGGCGAAGACGCCCGTCAGGTAGTCGCTCGTCGTGACACCGGGACGGACCGGCGGACGGTCGGGGTACCCGGTGAGGTTCAGCAGGCCGCCGTAGCCGATGCCGAGCCGGTCGAGTCCGGGGCGCTGCGCGTAGGGCCCGTCCTGGCCGAAGGCGGAGATGCGCACCATCACGAGGCGCGGGTCGAGCTCGGCGGGCGCGAGGCCCCACCGCTCGAGCGTGCCCGGCCGGAAGTTCTCGCACAGCACGTCGCACTCGCGCGGCCAGCCGACGCAACAGGTCGCTGGCCGGCGGGCTGGCGCAGGTCGAGCGTGACGCTCTTGCGCCCCCGGCCCTCGACGGCCCAGAACAGCGAGTAGCGGTCCGGCCCGTCGCCGCCACCATCGACGAACGGCCCGATCTCGCGCATGAAGTCGCCGCGAGCCGGGCTGCTCGATCTTGATGACCTCGGCGCCCTGCTCGCCGAGCAGGCCGGCGCAGAACGGCGCGGCGATGCGGGTGCCCAGGTCGAGCACGCGCAGCCCGTCCAGCGGGCCGCTCACGTGGGCTCGGTGGCAGCTGCGGGCGGACCCGACTGCTCCTGGCGCACGCGATCCATCCCGCCCTCGGCCCGCTCGGCGGCCAGCCCGAGCGCGGTGTCGGTGTTGGACACGAACTGGTGGACCATGAAGTGGTGGCGCCACGAGTCGCGCTGGCCCATGCGGTCGACCGTGTGCGTTGATCGAGTGCCTTCACCGCCTGCGCGGTGACCGGCGGCACGAGCGCGACCTTGTCCGGCCATCGCACCGGGCCGCGTCGGCCAGCTCGGTCGCGGGGCACGACCCGGTTGACCAGCCCGAGCCGCTCGGCCTCGTCGGCGTCGAAGCGTCTCGGCGCACAGCAGGAACTCCTTGGCCTTGCGGGCGCCGAGCTCCCACGGCTCGACCAGCAGCTCGACGCCGGCGCCGGACATGCGCAGCACCGGGTTGGAGAAGCGGGCGTCGTCGGCGGCCACGATGAGGTCGCACATGCAGGCCAGCATCAGGCCGGCGGCCGCGCACGCGCCCTGCACGGCGGCGATCGTCGGCTTGGGGAAGTCGCGGATGCGCACGCACCGGTCGAAGTACATGACCTGCTCGTGGTGGAGCTTGCCCTCGGGGGTGGCCCGCATGGCCGCCCACGGCTCGGTCGCCTCGAACAGCTCCTTGAGGTCGTGGCCGGCGCAGAAGTGCTTGCCCTCGGCGGCCAGCACGACGACCCGCACGTCGTCGTCGGCCTCGGCCAGGTCGAAGGCGGCGTCGATCTCGTCGATGAGCGCCGCGTTGAGCGCGTTGGCGGCCTCGGGACGGCGCATCGTGATGGTGGCGACGGTGCCGTCGCCGCCGACCTCGTAGCTCAGCATCGTCGAACCGACCGGTGCTCACGACGCAGCTCCCGCTCCGGCCTTGGCCGGCGGTGACGGCTCCCGGGGCAGGCCGAGCACCCGCTCGCCGATGATGGTGCGCTGGATCTCGTTGCGTGCCGGCGAAGATCGAGGCCGCCTGGTAGTAGAGCCACGACCGCTGCCACTCGCCGTCGCCGGGGTTGCCGTCGGCGCCGGCCGCAGCGCGGCGGCCGGCGCCGAGCACGTCGAGGGCGAGGCGGTGCAGGCGCTGGCTCATCTCCGACCAGTACAGCTTGAGCGCCGAGCCCTCGGGTCCGAGCGGCTGGCCGGCCTCGAGGCGCGACAGCGACCGCCAGTTGTGCAGCTGGAACAGCTTCACCTCGACGTAGGCCTCGGCCAGCCGCTGCGCGGTGCGATGGTCGTCGAAGCCGCCCCGCTCGAGCGGCCAGCCGCAGCAGCTCCTCGAGGTGCTGCGATGTGGATCACGAGCTGGCGCGGGTTGGTGCCCCGCTCGTGGGTGAGCGTCGACGACGACACCCGCCAGCCGTCGTTCACCGCGCCGATCGACGGCGTCGTCGGGCACGAACACGTCGTCGAGGAAGACCTCGTTGAAGTCGGACTCGCCGGTGATCTGGCGCAGCGGGCGCACGTCGACGCCCGGCGCCGCGCATGTCGACGACGAACGCGGTGATGCCGGCCTGCTTGCGCACCGTCGGGGTCGGTGCGGGCCAGGCAGAGGCCCCAGTCGGCGAACTGGGCGTAGCGACGTCCACACCTTCTGGCCGTTGAGCCGCCACCCGCCCGCCGGCGTCGTCGCGCTCGGCCCGGGTCGACGAGCGAGGCGAGGTCGCTGCCGGCGTCGGGCTCGCTGAAGAGCTGGCAGAACAGGATCGTCGGCTCGGAGGATGTCGGGCAGCCAGCGGCGCCTGCTGCTCGTCGGTGCCGTGGGCCAGCAGCGTCGGGCCCGACCAGGTTGATGCCGATGCGGCCGACCAGCTCGGGCGCCCGGGCCCGGGCCAGCTCCTCCTGCACGACGTAGTGGGCCAGCGCGCCCGGCGCCGCGGCCGCCGTACTCCTCGGGCCAGGTGACGCCGACCCAGCGGCCGTCGGCCAGCTGGTGCCTGCCAGTCGCGGCCGAAGGCGACCTCGTCGTCGAGCGACGTCGAAGCGCGGCGGCAGGCCGGTGCCGTACTCCCACGGCAGGTGCTCGCGCAGCCAGGACCGGCACTCGGCCCGCAGCTGCCTCCTGCGCGGCGGTCGGGGTCAGGTCCACGTGCGGCATCGTAGATGACCGACGCCGAGGCGTGACACGAGTGTCAGGTACGCTCGCCCGCCGTGGACTTCGAGCTCTCCGACGACCAGCAGGCGCTGCGCGAGGCGGCCGACCGATCTGCTCGACGGCCGGTCGCCGATCGCCGGCGGTCGCGCGCGGCGATGGACGCGGCGGCGCGCCCGACCCGGACCTCTGGTCCGCGATGGTCGACCAGGGTTGGTGCGGCATCGCGGTGCCCGAGGAGCTCGGCGGCGTCGGCCTCGGCTGGGTCGAGGCGGCGGTCCTGCTCGAGCAGGTCGGCGCGCACGTGGCGCCGGCGCCCGATCCTCGGCCAGCTGGTCGCCCTCGACGTTCCTGGCCGACGACCGAGTGGCGGCGCCGGCGCTGCGTCGCCGGCGACGCTGGTCGGCCGACCGATCGCGGCGCGGCCTCGACGAGCCGGTCGGTCTACGCCCCCGATGCCGACGTCGTGGTGGTGCGCCGACGGCGGATCGCGCTCGTCGCCGTCGATCTGCGCGACCGTCAGCCCGACGGCCGAGCCGGCGATGGACCTCACCCGCACGCTCGGATGGCTGCGGTCCGACGCGCTCGCCGGCGCGCCCCGACTCGACCTCGGCGGAGCCGACGCGGTGCGACCGCCATCTCGACGTCGCCGCGGTCGCCTACGCCGCGGAGCTGCTCGGCCTGGCCCAGCGGGCCCTCGACCTGTCGGTCGCGTACGCCACGCGAGCGGGTGCAGTTCGGGCGGCCGATCGGCAGCTTCCAGGCCATCAAGCACCGCTGCGCCGACATGCTGGTCGACGTCGAGGGCATGCGCTCGGCGGTCTACTGGGCCGCGTGGTGCGTCGCCGTCGGCGACGCCGATGCGTCGGTGGCCGCGTCGACGGCCAAGTGCTGGTGCAGCGACGCCGCCGACGCGGGTGCATGGCCTCGGCGCTGCAGGTGCACGGCGGCATCGGCTTCACGTGGGAGCACGACATCCACCTCTACCTCAAGCGGGCCCACCTCGACGGCCTGAGCTTCGGCGACGGCACGTTCCACCGCGCCCGCCTGGCGGCGATCCTGCGAGCCAAGGTCGAGTCCGGCCAGTCGGTGATCTGAGGCTGGAGGTGCCGCCCTCGGCGGCGGCATAGCTAGCGTCGCGGGATGGGGGAAAGCTCTGACGAAGCGCCGCGCCGCGTGTGTGGCCGTCGCACTCACCATCGTGCTCGCGGCCGTCGCCTGCGGCAGCAGCGCGAAGAGCTCGACCGCGGCCAAGGGCACGACGACCTCGACGAGCGCGTCGAGCATCTCGGGGGCGTCGGACCCCGAGACCGACGCCCCCAGCAACACGGTGTGGCTGTGCAAGCCGGGGGTGAGCCCGGATCCGTGCACGGGCGACCTCGACTCGACCTCGGTGAGCGGCAGCGGCGCGACCACCGTCCACCCGGCATCGCCGGCGAGCGATCCGAAGATCGACTGCTTCTACGTCTACCCGACGGTCAGCCAGCAGAAGACGGTGAACGCGAACCTGCACATCGACCCGGCCGAGACCGGCGTGGCCATCGCCCAGACGGCGCGCTTCTCACAGGTGTGCAAGGTCTACGCGCCGATGTACCGCCAGCTCACGCTGAGCGTGATCGGTGGCAAGAAGCGGAAGAGCCGGACGCAGGCCGGCGCGATCGCCTACGGCGATGTGCAGAACGCGTGGCTCGACTACCTGGCCCATTACAACGACGGCCGGGGTGTGGTGTTGATCGGTCACTCGCAGGGTGCCGGCATGCTCAAGCAGCTCATCCAGAAGCAGATCGACACGAACCCCGCTCAACGGAAGCTGCTGGTGTCGGCCATCCTGCTCGGCGGGAACGTGCTCGTCCCGATCGGCAAGACCGTCGGCGGTTCGTTCCGCACCGTGCCCGCGTGCACGAAGAGCTCGCAGACAGGCTGCGTCGTCGCCTACTCCAGCTTCCTCGCCACGCCGCCCACCAACAGCCTGTTCGGTCGGTCGATCGTGCCCGGCGATCAGGTGCTGTGCACCAACCCGGCCGCGCTGGGCGGGGGACGGCCGTCCTGCATCCCGAGTTCCCGACCAAGGAGGCCGGCGGTGTCTTCTCGCTCGTCACGCCGGCCAAGGGCGTGACCGTCTCTACGCCGTGGGTCGACCTATCCCGACCTCTACACGGCGTCGCTGCGTCTCGAGTGGTGGCGCGAACGTGCTGCACGTCACGCCGACCCCGGCTCCGGGCGATCCGCGCCCGGTCGTGACCCAGCAGATCGGGGCGACCTGGGGTCTGCACCTGGTCGACGTGAACATCGCCTACGAGGACCTCGTAGATCTCGTCCGCCAGCAGGTCGCGGCGTACGCAGGCTGACTACGACTCGTCGCTCGCCTGGTCGAGGAAGGCGACGGTTCCGGCCATGAACGTGTCGATGTCGCTGGTCTTGAACTCGGCCACGCCCTTCATGTCGGGCGTGTAGGTCTCGAACGCGTCGCCCAGGAGGGCGTCGCAGATGGCCGCGGCCACGGTCTCGGGAGGTTCGAGTGGACCGTGGTACGGCGCCGGGTCGTTGCCTTCCTTGTCCCAGATCTCCGTGTCGATGGCGCCCGGGGTGATCAGGCGGACATCGACACCGCGTGGACCACAGGTCCATGGCCATCGACTCGGACCACCCGCAGAGCGCGAACTTCGACGCGGCAGTACGCCGCCTCGTTGCGGATGCCGAGCCGCCCACCGAGGCTCGACACGTTCACGATCACCCCGGCGTCGCGCTCGAGCATCCGGGGGAGCAGCGCCAGGCTCATGGCGACGGGGGAGAGGAAGTTGGTGCGCATGACCTCGTCGACGGTGGCGACGTCGAGTTCGCGCACGGATCGGCGCATCGGGCGCGCCGCGTTGTTGCACGATGGCGTCGAGGTGACCGAACGCGTCCCAGGCCTCGAGAGCCATCGGCGACGGCCGCGTCGAGGTCGGACAGGTCGACGGCCCAGCGCCGATGCGATCCGGCGGCACCTCGCCGGTCGCACTCGGCCAGCACCTCGTCGAGCCGGTCGGCCCGTCGGGCCACGAGGCCCACGTGGACGCCGCGCTCAGCGAGCATCGGACCCAGCGCGGCTCCGATGCCCGACGACGCGCCGGTGACCAGCACGTTGCGCGCCGTCGAGTGCAGGGCAGCGGGCTCATCGACCGCCATCGGTCGGCAGGCGACCGGGGCCGGCGTCCATCGCCGACGCCGACCGCCTTGACCACCGCCGTGAGCAGATCGTCGGTGGTCACGCCCATGACCTCCTCGGCCTGGGTCACGTCCTCGCCGTCGAACACCGAGGCGATGCGCGTGCGCAGGTCGCCGGAGTCGTCTCCGTCGCCCCGACAGGAGTGCCTCTGCGACGCGGTCGAGCGTGTCGGGCGGCGACACGTGGAGATCGCCGGCCATCATTGCGGCGACCACGACGTCGTCGTTCGTCGATGGCGACGCCGGCCCGGACCAGCTTGCGGCCCTTGTGGTTGGCCAGTCCCACCCGCGATCCGGCGGGTGCCTCGCGGCGGAAGCGATCCGACGAGATGCGGCGCACCATGGCCGGGATCGCCGACCCGGGCCGATCCCTTGGCTACGCCCTTGCGCTCGCCGTCGTTGAGCTCGGACGGCACCCATTCGATGCCGGCATCGGCCATCGCCGCCACGCATGGCGTCGCGCATGTCTTCGTACGTGACGGGATGGCCGGCGACCTCCTCGGCGGTGCACACGTACTCGGACATGTCCTTGACGATCTTGTCCTTGAACTTGTCCTCGGGCACCCGCACGACCGCGCAGGTAGGTCGTGAGATCGGGCCGGGCCAGGTTGAGGAACCCGCCGATCGAGTCGCAGCCCACGACGTCCTGCGCGGTCAGTGCGCCGAGCTTGCGGCCGTGCCAGCGCAGGTCGGACGAGCCCTCGAACTGGACCTCGGCCAAGCCGACCCGACCCAGTGCGTCGCTGATCACGGTCTGGAAGCGCCGCAGCTGCGCGTCGAGGCCCTCGGATCCGCCGTGGGCGTCGTAGCCCTTGGGCAGCAGGAACCCCCACATCATCGCCGCCTCGGCCGCGTAGAAGGCGGTGCCGCCCCCGTAGAACTGGCGGCGGACGACCTCGAGGCCGAGCTCGGCGCACAGGTCGAGGTCGACCGTCGAGTCGACGTCGTCGAACCACCCCACGTTGAGGTGGGTGCTGCCCCACACGCTGGTCTGCGCCGTCGGCTCGCCGGAGGTCATCACCGAACGCACGAGCACGGGCATCGTCGCGGCGTTCTCGTACGGACCCTGCCGGTCGAGGTCGAGCCAGCGCCACCGTTCGGTCATGGCCGGAGGCTACCTGACACGCACGTCAGGTTGCGGGGCTGGGTGCCCAGGCCGTCGCCTCAGCCGCCGCCCGGGTATCCGCCGCCGCCGTACTCGGCGTCGAGGGCGTCGTAGTCGATGGGCCAGCCGTTGCGGGGCAACGGCTCGTCGCGGAACACGACCGACTTGGGCTTCTTGTACGAGGCGATGCGGCTCTTCACGTGGTCGATCAGTTCGTCCTCGGTGACCGACTGCCCGTCCGCCAGCACGACCATGGCGAGCACCGACTGGCCCCAGGTCGGGTCGGGCACGCCGATGATGGCGGCCTCACGCACCGCGTCGTGGGCGTTGAGCGCAGCCTCGACCTCGGCCGGGTAGATGTTCTCGGCCGCGGACTTCACGAGCCGCCCCTTCGGCCCGACGAAGCTGAGCGACCCGTCGGCCTCGCGCCGGCCGAGGTCGTTGGTGTGGTGCCAGCCACCGGCCTGGCGCCGCGCCGTCTCCTCGGGCCGGTTGCGGTAGCCGGTCATGACCTGCGGGCCGCGGGCCACGATCTCGCCCGTCTCGCCCGGCGGCGACCTCGTTGCCGTCGGGGTCGACGATGCGCACGGCCACCATGGGCGACGGCCGCCCGGAGTTGCCCTGCGCAGTCGCCGCCGAGGGCGTTGAAGCTGAGCATGCCGATGACCTCGGTCTGGCCGAAGCCGGCCGGCCGGGTCGTCCAGGGCGAGTCGTCGACCGTGATCATGGCGTTCCACTCGGGCTTGCCGCCGAACGAGCGCAGGCTGGTCGAGGTCGTAACCGTCCGTCGGCGTTCACCTCGAGGATCTGGTCGATGGTCGGCGGCATGATGAACGCGCCGGTGCAGCGCTCGGCCTCGATGACGCGGCACAGCTCCTCGGCGTCGACCCGGGGCGTGAACACGTTGATGCCGCCGAACAGGTAGGTCGCCAGCGTCGTCATCAGGGTGGCGATGTGGAACATCGGCCCGCAGTTCAGGTAGACGTAGCCGGCGTCGACGCGCTGCAGGTTGGCCATCATCAGCGACTGCGTGAGCACCGCCTGCTGGCTGAGCAGCGCGCCGTTGGGTGTGCCGGTGAACGCGGCGGTGTAGAGCATGAGCACCGGCGCGTCCGGGTCGATGTCGAACGCCGGGGTCGTCGGGGCGCGCCGCTCGGCCAGGAAGGCCTCGTAGCTGTCGGGGTCCTCGGCGTCGGTGTCGTGGCGCAGCCAGCGGCCGTGTCGATCCGGCGCGCTCGCGGGCCGCCCGCACGGTGTCGCCGACCTCGGCCTCCTGCCAGACCGTCACCGCGGCGCCGGCGTCGCCGATCACGAAGGCCAGCTCGTCGGCGCTCTGGCGCCAGTTGACGATGCCGCAGACCGCGCCGATCTTGGCCGCCGCGGCCAGGCACTCGAGCACGCGGTGGCTGTTCTGCCCCATCCACAGCACGACGTCGCCGGGCCCGACGCCCGCCGCGACGAGGGCGTTGGCCAGCCGGTTGACCCGGTCGTCGAACTCGGGCCAGGTCAGCCGGCGTGTCCCCGTCGACCACCGCCGGCCGATCCGGGTAGCTGCGCCGGTGCTCGCGGGGGACGTCGGCCAGCGAGAACGTGTGCAGGAGGTCCATCCGGTCATCCTGGCACGGCGACCTGACGTGTGCGTCAGGTCGGGATCGGGCGTTCGGTAGCCTGCCGACATGAGCGACGTGCCCCGCCACGACATCCCCAAGGGAGGCCGCAGTGGCTTCGTGATGAACGGGGACGCGCAGGTCCACTACCTCGAGTGGGGCCACGGCGGACTGCCGGCGGTGCTCTGCCTCCACGGCGGCGGCCAGACCGCGTACATGTACGAGGAGCTGGGGTCCGCGCTGGCGAGCCGGGCCCACGTCGTGGCGCCCGATCTGCCTGCGCACGGTGACTCGGACCCGCTGCCGCGCGAGATCTTCGACCCGCAGCTCGTCGAGGGCGTCTATCCGATGCACGAGCGCTTCGCCGAGAGCATCCCTGCGTTGATGGACGAGTTCGGCCTCGATCGCGCCGTCGTCGTGGGCGCCTCGCTCGGTGGCATGACGGCCGTGCACCTCGCCGCCCACATCGCGCCCGAGCGGGTGGCCGGCATCGTCCTGGTCGACGTCGGCCACAAGCTCGAGTCCGAGGGTGTCCGCAAGATCGTCGACTTCATGACCGCCCACGAGTCGTTCGGCTCGCTCGAGGAAGCGGCCGCGTCCATCGCCGAGTACCTGCCCGCAGCGGCGGTCGCCGAATCCGGCGTCGCTGTCGCGGAACCTGCGCCAGCGCGCCGACGGCCGGTGGGAGTGGAAGCACTCGGTCGGGCGCCAGGTGCGCGAACGACAGGAGGCGGGCATCGAGGCAACGCATCCGGCCGACCACATCGACGAGATCACCGCCGGCCTCGGCGAATCGGCCGCGCCGCTCACCTGTCCCGTGCTGGTGCTGCGCGGCGAGCAGAGCGACGTGCTCTCCGAGGACGGGGCCGACGACCTGATCGGGATCATCCCCGACGCCCGTCTGGAGATCGTCGAGAAGGCCGGCCACCTCGCC
This sequence comes from uncultured Microthrixaceae bacterium, assembly GCA_963776435.1. Classification (GTDB taxonomy): domain Bacteria; phylum Actinomycetota; class Acidimicrobiia; order Acidimicrobiales; family Acidimicrobilacustridaceae; genus UBA4742. Next base: position 188,782 of record CAVZMK010000010.1, on the reverse strand, counting down.
GCCGGCGACAACCCCCACTCGACCGTCTCGCTCGTCACTACCTTCCTCGAGGAACTGGGCCTCGACGCCGGAGCGTGGACCTGACCCCCCCGAAAACTGGGCACGGAAACCCGTCAATCCGACTGGCACAGATGCCCAGTTTCAGTCAGGCGGCGTGAGGTCGCGTTTGAGGACCTTGCCGGTGGCGTTGCGGGGGAGCTCGTCCACGAACCAGACGTGGCGGGGGACCTTGTAGTCGGCCAGGCGCTCGGCGCAGAAGCGCGCGGAGCTCGTCGGGGTCGAGGTCGTGACCGGGTCGGGCGACCACGAAGGCGCCGACGTCCTCGCCCAGCACGTCGTGCGGGACGCCGACCACGGCCGCCTCGAGCACGCCCGGCGTGCTCGTAGAGGGCCGCTTCGACCTCGGTGGCGGCGATGTTGTTGCCGCCGCGGATGACGATGTCCTTGGCCCGGCCCACGATGTAGAGGTAGCCGTCGCTCGTCGAGGTAGCCGAGGTCGCCCGAGCGCAACCACTCGCCGCGTCCACGTGCGTCGCGGTGGCCTCGGGATCGCGGTAGTACTCGCGGTGGTGCTCGCCCACCCCGATGAGCACCTCGCCGGTCTCGCCGGCCGGCACCGCGCTCGCCGCGCTCGTCGGCGATGCGGATCTCGGTGGGCGGCAGCGGCATGCCGACCGACCCTGGTCGCCGCGTGACCTCACCGGGCGGCAGGTAGGTGAAGGCCGTACCGGCCTCGGTCATCGAGTAGTTGTTCGTGACCATCGCATCCGGCAGGCGCTCGGCGACGCGGCGGTGCAGCGTCGGAGCCAGCGGGGCCGAGCCGATCGACAGCAGCGTCAGGCTCGACAGGTCGGCGTGGCGAACCGGTCGTGCGCGAGGAGCAGCTGCACCATGGCCGGGCACGAGGAAGGCCATCGTCGGTCGCCACTGCTCCACCGCGTCGAACCACGGGTCGGCGTCGAAGCGGGGTAGGTAGAGGCCGCGCATGCCCATCTTCATGGGGTTGTAGACGAAGCTGATGCCGGCGAAGGTCGACAGCGGCGAGCAGTGGATCCACGAGTTGCCCGTCCAGGGCGGCTCGCCGTTGGGGATCAGGTGCGTGTTGCGATGGCGGACGGCCACCCCCTTGGGGAGACCGGTGGTGCCCGAGGTGTACAGGATGTCGGCGAGGTCGCCGTCGCCCACCGGGACCTGGAACGGGCTGTCGTCGGTGACCAGGGTCGGGCACCACGACTGGTGGTCGTCGGCGTGGATGACGAGACGGCGGTCGAGGCGGGGTCGCCGGCCACCGCCTCGTCCAGCGTCGGGCGCAGACGCGTGCGAGGTGATCACGCGGCCGGCTCGGCGTGGGCAAGGATCGTCGACGAGCTCGCGCGCGGTGAGGCGCGTGTTGGTCGGCACGGCGACCGCGCCGGCCTTGTGGATCGCGGCGTAGGCGATCAGCCAGCGGTCGAGGTGCTCGTTCTCGAGGTGGAGCACGACCCGCTCGCCCGGCTCGATGCCCGCGTCGGCCAGGCCACGGGCCAATCGGTTGGACGTGGTGTCCCAGCGGGCGAAGGTGAGAAGGTCCTTCGCTGGCCAGCTGCGCGTAGGCGGTCTCGTCGCCGTGGCGCTCGGCCATCCAGCGGAGCTGGTCGACCTGGAGTCCCATCTACTCGCCGAACCCGGTCACGGGCAGCTTCGATCCGTGCTCGCCGAACAGCTCCCCTCGGCGGGCTTCGAGGTCGTCGACGGTCCAGCGCCGGCCCCCGTTGTCGATGCGCCCGACCCGGCTCCACCCGGTCATGAGGTGCACCTTGTCGCCGTTCACGACCAGCACCTGGCCGGTCACGTCGGCGGCCGCGTCGGAGGCCAGCCAGGCCACGACCGGCGCGATGTTGTCCGGATCCCACTCGTCGAACTCGCCCTCGGCCGGCATGAGCCCGCCGAGCACCGTCTCGGTCATGCGCGTCCGGGCCCGCGGGGCGACCGCGTTGACGGTGACGCCGTACTTGCGCAGCTCGCGGCCGAGCGTGATGGTCATGGCGGCGATGCCGGCCTTGGCGGTGGCGTAGTTCGCCTGGCCGACCAGGCCGTAGAGCCCCGACTCGCTCGCCGTGTTGACGATGCGGCCGGTCACGCTGTCCTCGCCCGCCTTGGCCCGCTCGCGCCAGTGGATGCCGGCGAAGTGGGACGGCGCGAAGTGTCCCTTGAGGTGGACGCGGATCACGTCGTCCCACTGCTGCTCGGTCATCGAGAAGCTCATCGCGTCGGCGAGGATGCCGGCGTTGTTCACGAGGATGTCGAGCTGGCCGTTCGCCTCGACCACCGAGTCGACGATCGCCTCGGCGCCGGCCCAGGTCGACACGTCGTGCGAGTCGGCTGTCGCCCGGCCGCCGGCCGCTTCGATCTCGGCGACGACGTCCGCGGCGGCGTCGGCGTCGACGTCGTTGACCGTGACGTGGGCGCCCTCGGTGGCCAGCAGGAGGGACTCGCCGCGGCCGATGCCGCGGCCGGCACCGGTCACGATCGCGGCCTTGCCGTCCAACCGTCCCATGCTGCTGCTCCCTCGACCTTCGCCCTGTTTCGAGACCCTAGCTGACGACGATGTCAGCTACCGATGGCGCGCACGGCACCGCGCTCTGCGGGGGGTCGCGATCACGAGTCCACCAGGCGCTTGAGCTTGTAGCCGGACCGGGGGAGCGTCTCGCGGTCGAGGACCTCGACCGCCGCATCGATGTGGAGGGCCTGGTCGATCGCGGCCCGCACCTTCCCGGCCAGCTCGGACCGTCGGCGGTCGTCGAGCACTCCGACGTCGACGCCGACCTCGGCCCGCACGACGAGCGGCTCGCCCGAGCCCTGCGGGTTCACGACGACGAACTCGAGCGTCGGCGTCGTCAGCTCGGCCACCGACGCCACCGCCTTCTCGAGGTCGGCGACCTGGAAGTGCACGCCCTGGCTGGTCAGCAGGTCCTTGAACCGACCACCCCAGTAGCCCATGTTGCTGGTCTCGCCCTGCGGGCAGTCCGCCGGGCCTTCGATCATGGCGGCTTCCTCGAGGTCGTAGCGCAGCAGACCGTTGTCGCGGTCGAGCGTGGTCACGACGAGGTTGCCCCACTGCCCGGCGGGCACGTCGCTGCCCGTGGCTCGGGATCGATGGCCTGGATGATCGCCCAGTCCTCGTGCAGGTGGGCGCCGTCGCAGGTGCGGTCGGGGCCGCCGAGGTAGGCGTAGCACTCGAACCCGGCGGTCATCAGCGGCAGCAGCCCGCGCCCGAACCCGCCCATCGAGAAGGCGGGGAAGCCGCAGTCCTCGACGAGGTCGAGCGCCCATCTTGGCCGCGACCTCCTGGAACCGGTGCTGGCTGAGCGCCACCATCTGCACGTCGGGGTGGATGCGCTGCCAGGTGCGGATGCCCTGCTCGGCGATCTCGTCGGTGTCGGGCGGCGCCACCCACATGTTGAGGGCGCCGAAGTACTCGATCGAGCCCGCCGAGCATCGGCCCGCCGCCGTACATGTAGGCCGGGTGGCAGTGCGTGACCACCTGGCCGGGCCGCCAGCCGTTGCGCCACCAGTTGCGCGCCGCCGACTCGTACTCGAGCCACAGGTCGTGACGGGTCAGGATCGTCAACGTGGGTGTGCCGGTCGTGCCGGTCGACTGGCCGACGCGGACGCACTCCGGACAGCGGCGTGAAGCGGTAGTCGCCGAGCGGCGGGATGCTCGGCCTCGCTGTCGCGCAGCTCCTGCTTGCGCGTGACCGGGATCTGGTTGATGTCGTCGAGCGAGGTGATGTCGTTCGGCGATGTGATCCCGGCCTCGTCGAGCTTGCGCCGGAACAGCGCGGCGTCGCCCGTCGAGCGCCTTGGCGACCAGCGTCGCGCAGACGGCTCGAGCTGCAGCGTCGCGCCGCTGCTCCGGATCCATCGTCTGCACCTCGGGATCCCAGAGTGGCTGCTCGCTCGGGCGGCTGGGCGGTCCGATGACCTCGGCCCCGTAGCTCGGCATGTGGTTCCCTTCGGAGACGGCGGTCGGTCAGAGGGCACGATACATTTCGAACCTGACGCTCGTGTCAGTCGCTCGCATCACGGATCGGAACGGGGGGTGACGTGGCCACCGAGGTGACCGTCGGGATCGACATCGGCACCACCTCGGTGAAGGCGGTCGCGGCCGACGCCGACGGCCGCGTGGTCGCCATCAGCCGCGTCCCGCACTCGCTCCACGCCTCCCGCGCCGGCGAGCTCGCCCACGACGCCGCGCGAGGCCTGGCACGACGGCGTGCGCGCCGCGCTCGGCGGCGGTCGTCGAGGCGGGCGACCTCGACGTGCTCGGCGGTCGACGTGGCCGCCATGGTGCCGTCGTTGTGCGCCGTCGACGCGGACGGTGTGCCCGATCTCCGACGGGCTGCTCTACGGCGACGCCCGCGGGGCCAGCGATCCCGAGGCCGGCAGCGACCGTGAGGCCGACCCATCGCAGTCGGGCGAGCTGGTGCGGTTCCTTGGGTGGCTGGTGCGTGAGCACCCTGACGCAGCCGGCTACTGGCCCGCCCAGGCGGTGGCCAACGCGGCGTTGTGCGGCGAAGGAGCGATCGAGACCACGGTGGCCATGACCACGCTGCCCGCTGTTCGACTTCCAGGGATGGGATCCGGCCGTCGCTGCTGCGGCCGGCCTGGCCGACGTCGGCGAAGCTGCCGCGGATCGTTGTCGGGGCCGATCCGGTCGGCAAGGTCGACGCCGTCGGTGGCGCGCCTGCTCGGCGGCGGCACGATCGACGCGCTCGGCGAGCAGCTCGTGGCCGGCGGCCGACTCACGACGGCGACGTGCTCGTGATCCTCGGGTCGACGCTGATCGTGTGGGCCGTGATCGCCGAGTGGCGCGAGGCCGACGGGGTGTGGACGGTGCCGCACACCGCGCCCGGCAAGGTGCTCATCGGCGGGCCGTCGAACGCCGGAGGCCTGTTCCTCAACTGGGTGGACCGCCTGCTCGGGCCGGCCGGCGACGAGCGTTCCCGGCTGGGTGTCCTTCCGGCCGACGCGCACGCGTGCCGGTCTGGCAGCCCTACCTGCGCGGCGAGCGGGTGCCCTTCCACGATCCGGGTCGGCGGGCCTCGCTTGCACGATCTCGACATCGGCCACGACGCCGGCGCGGTGCGTCGGGCGGCGTACGAGGCGTCCGGGTTCGCCACCCGCCACCTGATCGATCTCGGTCGAGGCCGCCCCCGCGCGCATCGTCGCCACCGGAGGCGGTGTGCGCGATGCCGCATGGGTGCAGGCCCTGGCCGATGCCACCCGCCTGCCGGTCGATGTCGTCGCCGTGCCCGAGGGCGGTGCGCTCGGCGCGGCGTGGCTGGCCCGCGTGACCGCGGGGCTCGAGCCGCTCGGCTCCTCGGCGGCCGGTTGGGCGCGCACCGACCGACGCGTCGAGCCCGATCCGCGCGGACTGGGTGCGGTGGCGGCGCGCTATCGCCGCTACCGGGAGCTGGCGGGGTGAGCGCGAGCGACGTGCAGGCGATGCCGGTGGCGTCGCCCATCCGGTTCACGGTGATCTCGGTCGACGACCACCTGGTCGAGCCGGCCCATCTGTTCGATGGTCGCGTGCCCGCGGCGATGGCCGACCGGGCGCCGTTCGTGCGCCGCACCTCGAAGGATCACGAGATCTGGGTCTTCGACGGCCAGGCCTACCCGCAGGTCGGCCTCAACGCGGTGGTCGGACGCAGCAAGGACGACTCGCCCATGGAACCGGTGCGCTTCGACCAGATCCGCAAGGGCTGCTGGGATCCCGACGCCCGCGTGGCCGACATGGACCTGGCCGGCATCTGGGCGTCGCTCAACTTCCCCAGCCAGATCACCGGCTTCTGCGGAACGGTCTACTCGCAGTGCTCCGATCCCGCCCTCGGCCAGGCGTGCGTGCGGGCCTGGAACGACTGGTTCCACGAGGAGTGGTGGTCGCCGCACCCGGAACGCTTCGTGCCGATGGGTATCACCTACCTGGCCGATCCCGAGGTGGCTGCGGCCGAGATCCGTCGCAACGCGGCGCGCGGGTTCCGGGCGGTGAGCCTGCCCGAGCAGCCGCACCGCCTCGGCTACCCGTCGCTGCACTCCGGGTGGTGGGACCCGGTGCTGTCGGCGTGCGTCGACACCGGCACGGTGGTCTGCCTGCACGTGGGCAGCTCGGGGATGATGAGCGAGCAGGCGTCGGGACGGCCCGTTGGTCGAGATGGCGGCGACGCTGTTCTCGTCGTTGTCGCTGACCGCGTGCGTCGACTGGCTGTGGTCGTTCGTGCCGCTGCGGTTCCCCGAGCTGCAAGATCGCCATGAGCGAAGGCGGGATCGGTTGGGTGCCGATGCTGGCCGATCGGCTCGACTACGTGCACGGGTGGTCGGGGCTGCGGTCAGCAGGCGTGGCCGTCGAGCGAGCTCACGCCGACCGAGGTGCTGTTGCGCAACTTCTGGTTCTGCTCGCTCGACGATCCGTCGATCTGGCCGATCCGCGAGCGCATCGGCGTCGACCACATCATGGTCGAGGTCGACTACCCGCACGCCGACTCGACCTGGCCCGAGACGCAGGAGTTCCTGGCCGAGCGGCTCGCCGGCCTGCCCGTCGACGAGCAGCGACTCGTGTGCCACGCGAACGCGGCCGAGCTGTTCCACCACCCGCTGCCCGACGCGTCCTGCCCGCTGACCCGTCCGACGGGATGAGACCATGCGCGTCGAGGTGGACCGTGACCGTTGCATCGGCTCGGGCAACTGCTCGTTCTACGCCGGTTCGACCTTCGACCTGGACGACGACCTCAAGGTCAAGGTGCTGGCCGGCGCCGAGTCGGGCGCCGCCGACGCCGATGGTGACATCCGGGCGGCGGCCGAGGGCTGCCCGGTGAAGGCGATCACGATTGTCGCGGACGCGGAGGGCGACGTGACCGGTCAGGTCGACGAGTCCATCAAGGCCGACGAGCCCGACCAGGAAGCGGAGAACTAGATGGGACTGGCGATCGGGGACGAGCACGTCGAGCTGGCCGGCACCGTACGGCGGTGGGTCGAGGCCCGGGCCATCGTCGGCGCGGCCCGCAAGGCGCTCGACGCCCCGTCCGAACTGCTTCCGGACCAGTGGGACGAGCTGGTCGGAGCTGGGCTGGGCGGGCCTGGCGGTGTCCGAGGCGAACGGCGGGCAGGGCTACGGCGTGTCCGAGCTGTGCGTCGTGCTCGAGGAGCTGGGCCGGGCCGTGCTGCCGGGCCGTTCCTGGCCACGGCGATCGTCGCCACGGCGCTCGACCGTTGGGGTGCGGCGATCCCGACGTGCTCACCGGGCTGGCTCGACGGCGGTGCCCGCCGGGCTGGCCCTTGCCGTCCGACCTGCGCGTCGAGGACGGCGATCGATCTCCGGTACGCGCCGAGGCTGTCTGGAACGGCGAGGTGGCTGGCTGGTTCCTCGTGCCGGTCGCCGGGTCCGGCGCCGGACGGCGGCTGGTGCGTGCTCGGTCGCGGCCGACCTCGAGGTGCGCGAGCGCGCCGAGCTTCGATCGCGACTCGCCGCCTGGCCGAGGTGATCGACGGCGGCCGAGGTGCCGACCGGTCGCGTCCACCGACTGGCGCCCGAGGCCGAAGTGGCGCGGGTGGCCACGCTCCTGGCCGGCGCCGAGGCGACTGGGCGTGGCGGACTGGTGCGTCGTCCACCGCCGCCGACGTATGCCGCCGAGCGGGTGCAGTTCGGCCGCCCGATCGGACAGTTCCAGGCGGTGAAGCACCGGTGTGCCGACATGCTGGTCACGCTCGAGATGGCGCGTGCCGGCGGTCTGGGACGCGGCCGCGCGCTCGACGACGGCGACCCGAGCTCGGGCCTGGCCGCTGGACATCGCCGGCGGCGCTCGGCGCCCGAGGCCGGCGTTCCGCTGCGCCAAGGACTGCGTCCAGGTGCTCGGTGGGCATCGGCTACACGTGGGAGCACGACGCCCACCTCTTCCTGAAGCGGGCCACGGCGATGCGCCACCTGCTCGATCCGCCCGACCGGTCGGCGTGGCGCGTCGCGGGTGCGACGGCCGCGGGCGAGCGGCGCCGGCTCGCGATCGACCTGGCCTCGAGCTGCCCGCCGACGACGACGCGGCGGCCGCGAACGAGGCCCGCGAGGCCGTGCCGCGCCTTCGTGGCCGAGCTGCGACGCCACGACAAGTCGGAGTGGCGGGCGCTGCTGGCCGACTCCGGGCTACCTGACCCCGCACTGGCCGGCGCCGTGGGGTCTCGACGCCACGCCCGATCCAGCAGCTCGTGATCGACGAGGAGCTGGCGCGCGGCCCACGTGCGCCGGCCCCACCTGGCCGTGGCCGGGTGGGCGCTGCCGACGATCATCGCCCACGGCTCGGCCGAGCAGCAGGACCGCTTCGTGGGCCCGACGCTGCGGGGCGAGCTGGCCTGGTGCCAGATGTTCTCCGAGCCCGGTGCGGGCAGCGACCTGGCGTCGCTCACGACGCGGGCCACCAAGGTCGACGGCGGCTGGTCGCTCGACCGGCCAGAAGGTGTGGACCACCCTGGCCAAGGAGGCCGACGTCGCCATCTGCCTGGCCCGGACCGATCCCGACGCGCCGCGCCACGAGGGCATCGGCTGCTTCCTGCTCGACATGACCACGCCGGGCATCGACATCCGCCCGCTGCGCGAGCTGACCGGCATGGCGATGTTCAACGAGGTGTTCCTCACCGACGTCTTCGTCCCCGACGACTGACCTGGTCGGCTCGCCGACCGGTGGGTGGGCCTACGCCCGCACCACGCTGGCCAACGAGCGGGTGTCGATGTCGTCGGGTTCGTCGTTCGGCCCGGGCCTGGCCGGTCTGTTCGCGCTGCGCCGACGTCGGACGACGCCGTCGCGGGACTCGACGATCCGCTGGTGGCCGATCGGCTCGGTGGGCTCGTCGCCGACGCCCACGCCATCGCGGTGCTCGGGCATGCGCTCGACCCTGCGGGCCCTGGGGGGTGGGCAGCCCGGGCCCGAGGCCAGCGTGCGCAAGCTGGCCGGCGTGACCCACGAGCAGGCGGTCCAGGAGGCGGGCCTGGCGCTGCTCGGGCCCGGCCGCCGCGGTCACCGAGGGCGCCGGCGCGGCCTGGTCGGGCGGCTTCCTCGGCGACCGGGCCCTGTCGATCGCCGGGCGGCACCAGCGAGATCCAGCGCAACGTGATCGCCGAACGCCTGCTCGGGCTCCCGAAGGACCCCTGAAAGCGCCCCGAGCAGGCAACCTGTCGCGTCAGCGACTCGACGGAGGTCGCTGACGCGACAGGTTCAGCCGGGGGTCAGGGGTGGAGGATGGTGACGCTGGCGTTGGCGCCGCGGCCGATGGTGTGGGCCAGCCCGACCCGGGCGCCGTCGACCTGGCGGTCGCCGCACTCGCCCCGCAGCTGGCGCACCAGCTCGACCACCTGCCCGAGCGCCGACGCGCCGAGCGGCTCGCCCTTCGACAGCAGCCCGCCCGACGGGTTGATCGGCCGGCCCGCCGATCGATCCGTCGCCGTCGGCCAGCAGCGCGCGCTGGTCGCCCGACGCCGCACAGGCCGAGCTCGCGCCCACGACAGCAGCTCGCGGGCCGCGTCGGTGTCCTGGCACTCGACCACGTCGAGGTCGTCGGGTCCGAGGCCGGCCTCGGCGTAGGCGTCGTCGGCCGCCAGCGTCGATGGGCGGGGTGATGTCGGCGTCGTCGATGCCGGCCAGCGGCGTCGACTCGTCCAGCACGCTGCCGGGCAGGTGGCTGCGCAGCGCGGCGGCCGCCAGCTGCACGCCGCCGTCTGCCGCCGCGCGCAGCACCACGGCGGCCGCGCCCTCGTTGGGCGAGCACAGCATCCACAGGTGGAGCGGCTCGCACACGAGCCGCGAGTCCAGCACCGGCCTCGGCCGTCACCTCCGAGCGGAACATCGCGTCGGGGTTGTGCGCGCCCCAGCGTCGGTTCTTCACCACCAGGGCGGCGAGGTCGTCGCTGGTCGAGGCCGTGCTCGCGCAGCAGTCGCTGGGCCCGCAGCGCGAAGAAGGCCGGCGTGGCGCGCCAGGCCGGCCTGCTCCTGCCACGGCGCGAAGAACGACGAGCGGATGATGCCGCGTCGGCATCTTCTCGATGCCGACCACGAGCACCGCGTCGTGCTGGCCGCGAGCGGATCGCGGCGGCCGCCAGGGCGCAGCGCGGCGCCGCCCGAACGCGCAGCCCGGCCTCGACGTCGACGATCGGGATGCCCGTGAGCGCCAGCGCGCCGAGCACCCGGTGCCCGGCGGCCACGCCGCCGTAGGCGGTCGCGCAGAACGCGGCCCCGATCCGCCTCGCGCGTCGGCCGGCGTCGCCCAGCCCGCGTCGGCCAGCGCGTCGCGCGACGGCGACGACGCCCATGTCGGTGGCGGTCAGCTCGCCGAACCGCCCGAACGGGTGCAGGCCGACGCCCGGCGATCTCGACCCCGCCGGTCATGCGGTCACTCGCCGGCGCGAAGGCCCACGACCCGCGTGCCCGCTCGGGCCGAGTCTCGACCACCACCGTCCGCATCGGCTGGCCGAACGTCGAGCGGCGTCGGGATCGGCCACCGTCAGCCGGCCGACGACCCGCAGCCCGCTCGCGCGTCGAGCTCGACGACCCCGAACCCGTAGGGCACCGGGCCCTCGTAGCCCGGGCGGCGCCGCGGTGACCGCGGTCCACGCCCACAGCGTCGCCCGGCCGGCGAGAGGCGCACGACGCTCGACGTCGTCGGCCCCGGTGTAGGGGCAGACGGCGGCCGCGAGGGAAGTGGTGCTGGCCGCTCGACGGCGAGCAGCCGCCGAGCAGCGTCAGACCTGGCCGTCGCCGTCGACCTCCAGCCAGCGCCGTCGGGACGCAGTCGTCGGACGCCGGTCATCGTCAGATCCGCCGGCCGGTGCCGGCCCAGGCCTGCGTCGCGCAGCAGGCGCTTGAGGACCTTGCCGTTCGGGTCGCGCGGCAGCGTCGTCGCACCAGCTCGATAGCGCAGTCGGGCACCTTGTAGGGATCGAGGCGGCTGCGCGGCACCAGCGCATCGAGCTCGTCGACGGTGACCGGCGCGCGCGCCTCGACCACCGCCATGGGCTGCTCGCCGTCGCGGTCGTCGGGGACCCCGAACACCGCGCAGTCGACGACGGCGGGGTGCTGGTGCAGCACGCTCCTCGACCTCCCGCGGGTACACGTTCACGCCCGGCGCGGATGATCAGGTCGCTGCGCGCGATCGGTGAGGTAGAGGTACCCGTCGTCGTCGAGGTGGCCGATGTCGCCGACCGTGAAGGCGTCGTCGCGCCAGGCGTCGGCCGTCTTGGTCGGGTCGTTGTGGTAGTCGAACCGGCCGTAGCGCCGGCCGCACGTAGACGAGACCATCCTCGCCGGCGGGCAGCAGCTCGAGGGTGTCGGGGTCGACGGATGCGGATCTCGACCCCCGGCCAGGGCTGGCCGACCGTGCCCGGGTCGCGTCGACCACTCGGCGGACGACACCCGGGTCGCGCCGCCCTCGCTCGGCGCCGTACAGCTCCCAGATCTCGGTGGTGGGGAACGCCTCGATGATCTGCTGCTTCACCGGCCGTCGGGCAGGGCGCGCCGGCGTGGATCACGTGGCGCAGGCTGATCAGGTCGTAGCGCGGCCCGCTCGGCCTTCGGCACCTCGAGGACGCGGATGAAGTGGGCCGGGGTGAGGAACGTGGTGGTGACGCGGTGGTGCTCGACCAGGCGCAGGAACTCGCGCGGCGTCCCACGCCGTCCATGATCACGACGGTGCCGCCCGACGTACAGCGTGATGTTGGCGTAGCCCGACGGGCCGGCGTGGTAGAGCGGCCCGGCGGCCAGGTGCACGTCGTCGGGCCGGTAGCCCCACATGCGCGGCCAGGCCGTCCTGGGTCATCTCCATGATGGCCGGATCAGCCACGCGCGCCGTGCACGACGCCCTTGGGTCGGCCCGAGGTGCCCGAGGTGTAGATGCACCGGCCACGGACGTCGGCCAGCGGTAGGGAAGCGGCTCGTCGGGCGCGGCGGCCAGCCGCTCCTCGTAGTCGTCGCCGATCCACAGCGACCGGCAGCGGGCGCGTCGGCCACGACCTGCTCGACGACGTCGGCGCAGGTCGCGCGTGGGTGACCAGCGCGCTCGGCGCCGGAGTCGTCGAGGATCCACGCCACCTCGTCGGCCTGCAGGTGCCAGTTGAGGGTGAGCGCGGACACGCCCAGCTTGGCCGTGGCGGCCAGGCACTCCACGAACTCGATCGAGTTGGGCAGCATGACCGCCGACGCGCTCGCCGGCCGCACGCCGAGGCCGCGCAGCACGTGGGCCAGCCGCGAGGCCCGCTCGTCGAGCTGCCGGTACGTGACCGCGCCGCCGGGATGGACCACGGCGGGGTGATCGGCCCGCTCCACCGCCATCTGCGGATACCCCTTCATCGGCGCCGAGCCTAACTGACGTCCCTGTCAGCCTGATTCGGCTCGCCGGCGCAGCTCGGCCCGGTCGACCTTGCCGGCAGCGAGCAGTGGCAGCTCGTCGACCACCTCGAGCGATCTCGGGGGTCTTGAATCGGGCGACGCCCGCGCTCGGCGAACCACTCCCGGCACGCGTCGAGGTCGAGCGTCTGCCCCGGGCGCGCAGACGACGAACGCGCACACCTGCTCGCCGAGCCGCTCGTCGGGCTGGCCGACGACCGCGGCCTGGCGCGACCGCGGGGTGGGCCTCGAGCACGCCTTCGACCTCGGCGGCGGCGATGTTCTCCCCGCCGCGGATGATGAGGTCCTTGATGCGCCCGATGATGGTGAGCCATCCGTCGGGGTCGAGGTGGCCGACGTCGCCGGTGCGGAACCAGCCGTCGACGACGACGTCGGCGGTGCGCGCCGGGTCGGTGTAGCCCGACGAACAGCTCGGGCCCGCGCACCCACACCTCGTCGCCCGGCCCGAGGCGCAGCCGCACCGTTCCCGTCGGCCGCCCGTCGGTGTCGCGGGCTCGGTCGGGATCGTCGCCGGCGTGGCTGGTCGTGACCGTCGGGGCCTCGGTCGAGCCGTAGGTGCGCTTGACGATGGCGCCGAACCGCTCGGCCGTGTCGGCTACGAAGGCCGGCGTGACGCCGGCGCCGCCACTCGAGATCAGCCGCAGCGACTTCACCCGCTCTGGGGAGAAGCCGGCCGCCTCGCGCAGCGACACGAAGAACGTGGGCGGTCCGATCATGAAGGTGACCCGGTGCTGCTCGATGAGCGTCGAGCGCCTGCTCGGGATCCCAACGCGCCATCAGCACCGCCGTCATGCCGGCCGCGCCGGGCACGCGTCACCGCGTTCTGCAGGCCGGAGATGTGCGCCAGCGGGGCCGGCATCGAGGACGGTGTCGTCCGGCGCGGAGGTCGTGGACCGCGGCCATGAGCGGCGCCTTGTAGGCGAGCGCCGGCCTGGGTGTGCAGCACCCCCTTGGGCGCGCCGGTCGAGCCGGACGTGTGCAGCACGACGGCCAGGTCGTCGGGATGCGCCGCCGACTCGTGGACCGGAGCGCCCTCGGCCGCCATGGTCACGACCTCGTCGGGGTCGACCACGAGTGCCGGGTCGAGCGTGCCGAGGATGCTGTTCGACCTCGGCCGGCGCCGGCCTGGTGGTGCAGCGGCGCGGCCACGGCGCCGAGGCGCCAGCAGGCGCGGTAGAGCGCGACGACCTCCCACCGGTTCGGGCGACTGCCACGCGACCGTGTCGCCGTGTTCCACGCCTCGTCCACGCAGCGCACCGGCGAGGCGGCCGACCGCGTCGAGCAGCTCACCGGCCGACAGGGTCCGCTGGTCATCGACGAGACGGCCCTCGGCGGCACCTGCTCCCGCCTGAGGCTTCGACAGCAGGGCGTCGAGGGTGGGCGCGCCCGCCGGTTGCTCGGCGTCCGCCCAGGTCGGCGCTCAGACGGCGCATCGACTGCCCGTGGTCGTGGTCAGCCCTTCTTGACCCGCACGATCATGGTGAACCGCTCGGTCACCACCGGCTCGCCGGCCGAGTCGCGCCACGCCATCTCGCGCACGTAGAACTCCATCGTGGCCGAGCGCGTGTCCTTCTCGTAGACGTCGCTGATGCGGCCGGTGCCGGTCAGCGTCTCGCCGACCTGCGGGGAGCGGTGGAACTCGAACTCCTGCTCGCCGTGCAGGATCATGCCGACCGGGGCCGCGGAGCTTGTCGAGGGGCAGGCCGGCCGGCGGCTTCGCCCCCATCGCGCCCCCAGTAGGCCATCGAGAACGGCCAGGTCGGCGGCGTGGCGGCGCCAGCGCCGGTGTAGCGGTCGGGGTCGTCGCGGCATGCGCGACGGCGAAGGCCCGCACCGGGCCCTGCTCGATCGACGATGGTCTGCGTGCCGAGATCGGTGCCGATGAGCTCGGTGAGTGCCACGTTCGTCCCCCGGTCGATTGCGCTGACGTTCGTGTCACCTTAGCGAGCAGCGGGGGAGCCTCTGGCCGTGCCGATCCGCGTTGCGATGAGCGGCTGACCGCGCCGGCCTTGACAGACGGTGGATCTAGAAGCATATTTATCTAGTCAGCTAGATGAATAGAGGTCCCGTGATCGAGTTCCACCTGGACACACGCTCGGGTGTCTCCCCCTACCTCCAGATCGTCCAGCAGGTGCGTCGGGCGCTCCGGCTCGGGCTGATCGCGCGAGGGCGACCAGCTCCCGACGGTCAAGGAAGTCGTGGCGCAGCTGGCCATCAACCCCAACACCGTGCTGAAGGCCTACCGCGAGCTCGAGCACGACGGACTGGTCGGCGGCCCGCCCCGGCGTGGGCACCTTCGTGACCGGCTCGCTGGGCGTCGCCTCGCTGGCCGCCCACGGCCCGCTGCGACCCGACCTGCTGCGCTGGATGGCCAAGGCCCGGCTGGCGGGCCTCGACGACGAGAGCATCGAGGACCTCTTCCAGGACTGCTTTCGCGCCTCCGCCGAACCAGGCGTAGCGTGACCGCCGCTCCTCGAAGCCGACGGGTCTGACCAAGCGCTACCGACGCAGCGTGGGCCCTGACGCGACTGCACGCTTGACCATCCCGTCGGGCCACGTCGTCGGCCTGGTCGGTCCCAACGGCGCCGGCAAGACCACGCTGCTGCACCTCGCCGTCGGACTGCTCGTCGCCCAGCGCCGGCACGATCTCGGTGCTGGGCCGACCGCCGGCCGCGGACGCCGCGCAGCTCGGCCGCGGTCGGCTTCGTCGCCCAGGACACCCCGACCTACGCCCGGCTGCGCGGTGGCCGACCACCTCGCGCCTCGGCGCGCACCTCAACCCCACGTGGGACGACGAGCTGGCCCGGCGCCGCATCGACGACCTCGACCTCGACCCCGGTCAGCGGGCCGGATCGCTCTCCGGTGGCCAGCAGGCCCAGCTCGCGCTCACCCTGGCCATCGCCAAGCGCCCCGAGCTGCTGATCCTCGACGAGCCGGTGGCCAGCCTCGACCCGCTGGCCCGCCGCGAGTTCCTGGGCGACCTCATGGAGGTGGTGGCCGACGGCGAGGTCAGCGTGCGTGCTGTCCTCGCACCTGGTCGGCGACCTCGAGCGGGTGTGCGACTACCTGGTCGTGCTGGTCGGCGTCCCGGGTGCAGCTGGCCGGCGAGGTCGACGAGCTGCTCGCCACCCACCGCCGGCTCGTCGGACCCCGACGCGACGAGGATCGCCTGCCCGCCAGCCAGGAGATCATCGAGGCCAGCCACACCGAGCGCCAGACCTCGCTGCTCGATCCGCACCACGAGCCCGTCCTCGACCCGGCCTGGACGGTCGAGCCGGTCAGCCTCGAAGACCTTGTGCTGGCCTACATGGGTCGGGCCGACGGCGCTCCTCGTCCCCGCCGTCGTCGGCCGGAGGCGACGTCATGACCTGGCTGGCCTGGCGCCAGTTCCGCACCCAGGCGCTGGTGGCGGCGGGCGCCCTGGTGGTGCTCGCCGTCATCATGGTGCCGACCGCCTTGCACGTGCGTCACATCTTCGACACCACCGTGGCCGGCTGCACGAACGGCACCTCCAGAGGCGACTGCTCGACCGCCATCGAATACTTCTTCAGCCAGTACCACCAGCTCCAGGGATGGCTGGACTTCCTGATGGCGGTGGTGCCGGCCATCCTCGGCGTGTTCTGGGGCGCGCCCCTGGTCGCGCGCGAGCTGGAGAGCGGCACCTTCCGGCTGGCCTGGACCCAGAGCGTGACCCGCACCCGCTGGCTGGCCCTGAAGCTGGCGGTGGTCGGCGTGACCGCAATGGTGGTGGCCGGCCTGTTCAGCCTCGGCGTCACCTGGTGGTTCAGCCGCATGGACCAGGTGAACATGGACCAGTTCTCGACGTTCGACCAGCGTGACCTGGTGGCCGTGGGCTACGCCGCCTTCGCCTTCGCGGTCGGGGTGACCGCCGGGGTCGTCATCCGGCGCACCCTGCCGGCCATGGCCGTAACCCTGGTGGTGTTCGTGGGCGTTCGTCTGAGCTTCATGACCTGGGTCCGACCGAACCTCATCGGCGCCCTCCACCGAGCCGTCCCGCTCGATCCGAACGCGATGGGCTTCTTCAGCAGCAACGGCGGGGCCATGCAACTGCAGCCCGAAGGGCCGAACCTGCCCAACGCCTGGATCTACTCCACCCGCATCGTCGACCGAGTCGGCCATCCGCTGCCCAGCGAGGTGGTGCAGCGCACGTGCCCGACCCTGGGGGCCGGCATCCCACCCCCACGAGACGGCGGTTCAGGCAAGGTGATCAGGGGCGTGATTCCCGCCGACGTCCAGTCCACCCTCCAGCGCTGCGTGACCAAGCTCAGCGCCAGCTACCACGAGGTGGTGACGTACCAACCGGCCAACCGGTACTGGACGTTCCAGTGGATCGAGACGCTCATCTTCCTGGGCGTCGCACTGCTGCTGCTCGGGTTCTGCCCCTGGTGGGTCCGCCGACGCCTGTCCTGAGGTCGGCCGGATCAGTTGGTCGTGAGCCCCACCGGCGGGCCACCGAGGGTCGGCGCCCGGTGGGTGACCTCGGTGTCCCAGACCGCTTTCGCGCGCGCCAACCACTCGCGAACGGTGAAGCTGATCTGCATGTGCAGTGGGTAGTGGAAGCCGGCCTGATCGGGATGGTGCTGCCAGTCGGGAACGGCCAGGCCGACCGCGTCGATGCCGAGGTTCTGGCAGGTGAACAGCGCACGCGGCAGGTGGTAGTCCTGGGTGACCAGCACGGCCTGGCGAACCCCGAAGATGTGACGGGCTCGAGCGCAGCTGTCGTAGGTATCGAAGCCCGCGTAGTCACGGGTGATGGCCGAGGCCGGGACACCGTGCCCGATGAGATAGGCGCGCATGACGCCCGGCTCGTCGTAGTCGTGTCGGCTGTTGTCACCCGTCACGAGGATGTGGGGAACCTTGCCGGCGCGGTAGAGGGCGAGCGTGGCGTCGAGTCGATCTTGGAGCGCGAGCGACGGCCGGCTGCCGTTGCCGTCGAGGCCGGCGCCGAACACGATGGCGACCGGCTCGTGAGGAACCTGTCCCACCGCGTCGAAGCGGGGCGTTCCCGAGACCAGCACCCAGACGTTCGCGGCGACGAGCAGGGCGAGCCCGACGGCGCCTGCGGCCAGCGCGCCGACGATCGTGCGGCGCAGCCAGCGGCGGCGAGAGGGGTTGGCGCCTTCGCCGGCCGGCGGCGCGTCGGGATCGGGCGGCGGAGGACGTTCGTCGATGGATGTCGCCGGCCCGTCCATCCGTCGATCTTCCCATCCCCGGACGACTGCGGCAGGGGACCGCACCCTGCCGCCCGGTAGCGTGCGGCCGATGCCACGACCGAGGACCCCTGCAGGCCGGGCGAGGGAGACGAACCGCCGGCTGACCGACGAGTACCCCGACGCTCGTTGCGAGCTCGACCATCGCAACGCGTACGAGTTGTTGGCGGCGACGATCCTCTCCGCGCAGTGCACTGATGCCCGCGTCAACCAGGTGACGCCGGTGCTGTTCGCGAGGTACCCGACGCCCGACGACCTGGCTCACGCCCGCCCCGGCGACGTGGAGGAGATCATCCGCTCGACCGGCTTCTACAACAACAAGACCCGCAGCCTGCTCGGCATGGCCCAGGCTCTGGTCGAGAGGTACGGCGGAGAGGTGCCGCACAAGATGCGCGACCTCGTCACCATCCCAGGGGTCGGACGCAAGACGGCCAACGTCGTGCGCAGCGTCGCGTTGGGCGAGCCGGGACTTCCGGTCGACACGCACGTGACCCGATTGACCCGTCTGCTGGGGATCACCACCGAGACCGACCCGGTGAAGATCGAACACGTGCTGAACCCGATGGTGCCGGCCGCCGAGCGCGGACTGTTCTCGCTGCGGCTCATCCTCCACGGGCGTCGTGTGTGCATCGCCCGCCGCCCCCGGTGCGAGGAGTGCGTCCTCCACGACTTCTGCCCGTCGGCCCGGGTCTGACCCGACCGACCGCGATCGGAATCGTTGGTCCAGGGCCCCTTCGGGCGCTGTTTGTGCTGCTCAGACGCCGTTTCGAGAGCGATTCGGCTGTTCGAAGGGAAAAATGTAGGCAGGAGGGTGGAGGACCACCACCCCTCCGGGCTACGATGTATGTCACCAGGTTCCCGCCACCTGGTACCAGGCGACACATCTGGGATCCGCCGCCCAGTGTCGCCCCGCCGACGCCCCTTCGGGGGCGTCGGCCCTTTTCCGCACGTGGTCGAAATGGGCTCCGCGGTCGATGTAGTCGAACGCCTAATTTCTGTGCCCTTCGGTCGAGAGGGCTCTCCCTCAGGGCGCCTTCGCCATCTGGGTGTCGTCTCGCGAGCTGCTGCGCCTGGCGGCTGCGCAGCGCAGGGTTGCTACTTGCCCGCTCCCGGTCGGCGGGGCGGAATGGGGTCAGGCCCGGGCGGAGAGGTAGCGGTTGAGGCGACGGGCGGCCTGGCGCAGCGAGCGTTCGACCTCGTAGAGGTCGGTCGCGCCGGACTCGTCGCCGCCGGCGTGCAAGGTGTCGGCGGTGGCCGCCACCCGCTGTCGCAGCTCCTCGAGCATGGTGGACGCAGACAGGAGAGGGGCGCGCTGGTCGGTCACCCACTCCGGTCTAGCGCCTCGGACTGCCAGTGCCCACCCCAAGTCGTTCCGGTGGCGCGGGCACTGCCAACTACCGTGGACCCGTGCCCGCCCCTGCCCGCCAGCTCCGCGCGTGCCCGACGTGTTGAGGCGCCTCGATCTGCGCGGTGTGCCCGAGTCCGGGCTCGGCGTGCTCCTGCCGCGGCCCGACCTCGGGGCCGAGGAGCCGATCGCGGCGGTCCGGGAGCTGCTGGCCGAGGTGCGCACCGGCGGGGACCGGGCGATCCGCCAGCTCACCGAGCGGTTCGACGGGGTGGTCGTCGAGCACCCCCGGGTCGAGCCGGACGAGCTGCAGGTCGCGCTGGCCTCGGTCGAGCCCGAGGTGCGCGAGGCGCTCGAGGCCGCGGCCGACGCGGTCAGGGCCTTCCACGAGACCCAGGTGCGTGTGGGGCAGCGCCACGAGCGCGACGGCATCGTCGTCGCAACCCGGTATGTGCCGGTGGCGCGGGCCGGCGCCTACGTGCCGGGGGGACGTGGCTCGTATCCCTCGACCGTGCTCATGACCGCCATCCCGGCCCGCGTCGCCGGGGTGGACGAGGTGATCCTCTGCGTGCCACCCGATCGGGCGACAGGCCGCATCGCCACCTCCACGCTCGCCGCCGCCGCCGTGGCCGGCGTCGACGAGGTCTACGCGGTCGGCGGGGTGCAGGCCATCGCCGCGATGGCGTACGGCACGGAGACCATCCGTGCGGTCGACGTGATCGTGGGTCCCGGCAATCGCTACGTGGCCTTGGCCAAGCGCGAGGTGGCCGGATCGGTCGGCGTGCCCTCGGCGTTCGCCGGTCCGTCGGAGATCGTCGTGGTGGCGGACGACACCACGCCACCCACGTACGCCGCGATCGACGTCATCGTGCAGGCCGAGCACGGCCCGGACGGCCTGGCCTGGTTGATCACCTGGTCGCTCGGGGCCGCCGATCGCATCGACGCCGAGATCGCCCGTCTGGTCGAGTCGGCGCCGCGCCGTGAGGACATCGAGCGCAACTTCGCCACCTCGGGTCACCTCGCCATCGTCGACGGGCCCGAGCAGGCCATCGCGGTGGCCAACCTCATCGCGCCGGAGCACCTGCAGCTCATGAGCGCCGATCCCGAGGCGCTGGTGCCCCTGGTGCGCAACGCCGGCGCGGTGTTCTGCGGTGCACTGGCCCCGGCCTCGATCGGTGACTACATCGCCGGCCCCAGCCACGTGCTGCCGACGTTCGGCTCGGCGCGCTTCGCGAGCGCCCTCACCGTGGACGACTTCGTCAAACACGTGCACGTCGTCTCGGTCGACGCGCGCCGGGTTCGAACGCGTGGCGCGCCATGTCGAGGTCCTGGCCGATCTCGAGGGGTTCGATGCGCACGCGCAGTCGATCCGGCTTCGGAGGTCGGCGGCCGCGTCGGCGCCGGGTCCCGGCGGCACGGTCCGACCGTGATCGCGCCCCGTGAGGCCGTCGCGCTGATGGACGGCTACCACTCGCCGCAGGTCGATGTGAAGGTCCGGCTCAACACGAACGAGTCGCCGGAGCCACCGCCCGAGGCATGGCGACGCGCGTACGCGGAAGCCGTCGACTCGATCAGGTGGCACCGCTACCCCGACCGGACGGCCGCCGCGCTGCGCGGCGCCATCGCCGATCTGCACGGCGTCGAGCCGGCGCAGGTGTTCGTGGCCAACGGGTCGAACGAGGTGCTCCAGACCCTCCTGCTCACGTACGGGGGCCATGGTCGCCGGGCCGCCGTGTGGGAGCCGACCTACGCGCTGCACAGCCACATCGCCCGCCTCACCGGCACCGAGGTGGTCGAGGGCGAGCGCGCGCCTGACCTGGCCACCGATCTCGGGGAGGTGCGTCGCGTCATCGCCGAGGCGACCCCGGCGGTCGCGTTCCTCTGCTCACCCAACAACCCGACCGGGATGGTCGACCGCGAAGAGGTCGTGGCCGAGACGCTCTCGCTCGTCGAGTCGGTCGACGGCCTGCTCGTGGTCGACGAGGCCTACGGGCAATTCGCGCCGTGGTCCGCCGTCGAGATGGTGGGGGAGCAGGCGCCGCTCGTCGTGACCCGCACCTTCTCGAAGACGTGGTCGATGGCCGCCGCACGGCTCGGCTACCTCGTCGGACCTTCCGCGATCGTGTCCGAGCTCGACAAGGTCGTCCTGCCGTACCACCTCGACACCGCCAAGCAGCTGGCCGGGGTATTGGCCCTCGAGCACGTCGACGAGATGCAGTCGCGGGTCGCCCACCTGGTCGAAGAGCGGGGACGGCTGGCCCGCCGGCTCGGCGAGCTGCCGGTCCACGTCTGGCCGTCCGACGCCAACTTCGTCCTGTTCCGTCCCGACGCCATGGCCGGCGGCGAGGTGTGGCAGGCCCTGCTCGACCGGTCGATCCTCATCCGGAACTTCTCGACCGTGCCGCGGCTCGAGGGCTGCCTCCGCGTCACCGTCGGCACACCGGACGAGGATGAAGCGTTCCTCGATGCCCTCACGGAGATCCTCACATGACGACCGCGAGAGCGGGCCGCGTTGCCCGCCACACCAACGAGACCGAGATCGTGATCGCGCTGGGCCTCGACGGAGGCGGCGCCGTCGACGTCTCCACCGGCCTCCCGTTCTTCGACCACATGCTCTCGCAGCTCGGGCGCCATGGTGGTTTCGAGCTGAGCGTCGACGCGCACGGTGACCTCGAGATCGACGCGCACCACACGGTCGAGGACGTCGGCATCGCGCTCGGCGAGGCGTTCGAGAGCGCGCTCGGCGACAAGGCCGGCATCCGCCGCTTCGGCTCGAACCGCATCCCGCTCGACGAGGCGCTCGTCGACGTCGCCCTCGACCTGTCGGGGCGTCCGTACCTGCACTACGAGATCGTCTTCCCCGGCGAGAAGATCCTCGGCGACCCGCCGTTCGACCCGCAGCTGGTCGAGGAGTTCTGGCGCGCCTTCGCCGTGGCGGCCGGGGTCACGTTGCACATCACGCTCGTGCGGGGGAAGAACACCCATCACATCATCGAGGCGACGTTCAAGGGCGTGGCCCGATCGCTCCGAGACGCAGTGGCCCGCGACGGCGACACCATCCCCAGCACGAAGGGCACGCTGTGACGCTCATCGCGGTGCTCGACTACGGCATCGGCAACCTCCGTTCGGCGCAGAAGGCACTCGAGCACGTCGGCGCCGACGCGCGGCTGACCGACGACCCGGGTCTGATCGCCGACGCGGAGGCGGTCGTGCTGCCCGGCGTCGGAGCGTTCGGTCCGTGCATCGACGCAATGCGGAGGCGCGGTCTCGACGAGGTCGCGCTCGACGCCGTCGCCAGTGGACGCCCCTTCCTCGGCGTGTGCATCGGGATGCAGATGCTCTACGAGTCGTCCGAGGAGTCCCCCGACGTTCCGGGACTCGGCGTGCTGCCGGGACGGATCCGCCGGCTACCGGACGGCGTCAAGCGACCGCAGATGCAGTGGAACGTGCTCGAGCTGAGCCGCACGTCGGCGATGCTCGAGGGGCTCGAGGCCCCGGTCTGGATGTACTTCGTCCACTCGTACGCGCCGCAGATGTCGGTCGACGTGGTGGCGACGTGCGACTACGGCGGGCCGGTGGCTGCAGCGGTCGAGCGCGGCAACGTCTGGGCCACGCAGTTCCATCCGGAGAAGTCGGGGGCGCCGGGTCTCGCGTTGCTGACCAACTTCGTGCGGGCGGCGGCGGCCGCGCCCGCCCGGTGAAGCCGGGCTTGGACCTCTATCCGGCCATCGATCTCCGCGGGGGTCGATGTGTGCGGCTCTATCAGGGCGACTTCGGCCGCGAGACCGTCTACGACGTCGATCCCGTCGACCAGGCCCGCCGCTTCGCCGACGACGGCGCGGCCTGGATCCACGTGGTCGACCTCGACGCCGCCCGTACTGGCGACCCGGTCAACCGTCCCGTGGTGGCGGCGATCGCGGCCGCGGTCGACATCCCGGTGCAGACCGGCGGAGCAGTGCGCGACGTCGACGCCGCCCGGGCCATGGCCGAGGCCGGCGTCGCCCGCGTGGTGGTCGGCACTGCCGCCGTCGAGGATCCGGCGCTCGTCGGACGGTTGGCGCCACTGGTGGCCGTCGCGGTGGGACTCGACGTGCGCGGCCGCGAGGTCGCCATCCGCGGCTGGGAGCAGGGCGCGGGCACCGACGTGGCCGATCTGCTGCCCCGCTTCGAAGACGCGGGAGCCGCCGCCGCCGTCGTCACCCAGATCGACGTCGACGGCACCGGGTTCGGCCCGGACCTCGAGGTCTACGCCGAGCTGCTGGCGATCACCCGTCTGCCGTTGATCGCGTCGGGCGGTGTCGGCACGCTCGACCACCTGGGGGCACTGGCGGACCTCGAGGTCGACGGTCGGCGCCTGAGCGGGGTGATCGTGGGCCGGGCGCTCTACGAGGGGGCGTTCACCCTGAGCCAGGCGCTCACGGCCGTGAGCTGAAGGTCGCGCCGGAAGGGCACAGCGCGGCCGGCCGGTCGGGTCCAGGTGCCGTGTCGGGTGGGTGGTCGAAGCGGTAGAGCAGGATCGACCCGCCGATGGTGTCGAGCGGGCAGTACGCCCGAAGCCAGCTCAGGTGATGGCGGTCGTCGGTCGTGAGCTTGGTGGCCGACACCGCTGCCCACCCGGTGAGCTGCGACGGCGGGGTGGCGGCGAACGACGTTGCCCCAGGCACATCGGCGAAGGTGATCCCTCGCGGCCCGAAGTATTCGACCGCCGGATGTCTGCCTCGGCTCCAGTCGAGGAGGCGGTAGAAGTCCTGGCCCCAGTCGACGTCCGAGTTCGTCGTGACCCGGTAGCCGGGCCGGAACGGCGGCATCGTCCAGGCGATCGAATGGGGAGCGGACCCGATGGTGAAGAACGCGCTCACGGCGACGAGGAGGACGAGCGCGACGGAGGCGTACCGCCGGCGCTGGGCGGCAACGGTGGGGAGGGTCGCGACGATCGACCCGGCCGCGACCAGCCAGAGCGCCACGACCGGGAGCAGGTAGCGGGCGCCGATGTCGCGTGGTCCGGGCACGGTGAACGCGGTGATCATGACCGCCGGCAACACGACGGCGGCCAGGGTCCGCCGGCGCGCATCGCGACCGACAGCAGCCAGCCCGACGAACGCCAGGAGGAGGAACAGGACGGTGGTTGCCGGGATCTTGACGAGCAGGATGACCGGCCAGTACCACCACTGCCCGCCGGTCCACGACGAACCGAGCAGGTAGCCGGGCCCCGAGACTGTGTCGTTCGAGCCGAGGTAGCGGAGCCC
Source organism: uncultured Microthrixaceae bacterium (assembly GCA_963776435.1). Lineage (GTDB taxonomy): Bacteria > Actinomycetota > Acidimicrobiia > Acidimicrobiales > Acidimicrobilacustridaceae > UBA4742. Next base: position 164,541 of record CAVZMK010000010.1, on the reverse strand, counting down.
CACCAGGTCGGCGTGGGGGAGGAGCCCGGGATGGAGCACCGAGCCCGGCGCGATCACCACGTACACCGCCCAGATGAACAGCCAGGCGATCAGACCGACCCCCACTGCGTCGGCGACCGATCGCCATCGGCGGGTCCTCCACCCCGACACGAGCACCACCGCCGGCGCCAACGCGGCCAGCAGCAGTCCGGTGTCCTTCACGCTGGCGGCCAGGCCGCAGGCCAACCCCAGCGCGAGCAGGCGCCGTCGGGTCGACGGATCGTCGCGGTCGACCTCCAGCACCCGGATCAACATCAACGTCACGAGGAGGGCGGCCAGCGTGAACGGCAGGTCGATGCCGTCGAGGTGGCCGAGGCCGACTACGAGCGGTCCGGCCAACCAGAGCAGCGCCGCCTTCGTCCCGGCCCCCTCCCCGAAGAGCCGCCTCGCGATGAGGAAGATGAGCAGGCCGGCCAGGAGAGCCTCGAGGAGCGGCACCAGCCGGGCCAGGAACATGACCCGCTGCAACGTGCCCGCCTTGAGCTGCGCCTGGAGGAACTCGGCGCTGTAGACGCGCTCGTCGCCCCGGTGCCAGGCCGAGGTGTGCGGGATGACGGGATGGGCGAACAACGCCGGCAGCGCGGCGAGCGCCTTGGCCAGCGGCGGGTGCTCCGGGTTGATCCGCAGGTCGTGGGTGGTGAGCGAGCTGATCCCGGCCGCCACGTAGACGGGTTCGTCGAAGGTGGGCGAGTCGGCCCACGCCTGCTGCACGCCGAGGGCCAGGAACACCGCCCCGAACACGAGGAGCAGCGCCAGCGACGTCCGCCCGGGCCGCTCCGGGAGCCGGCCCGCACCCGCCCGCGGCGGAGGGGCTGCCCGTGGATCCGACACGCCGGACAGTATGGTTCCTATGGGTCCGACCGCCGTCGGACCGGCGCGCGCTTCGGTCGGGTGGTCCCTCACCCAAGCCGGGCCAGGTTCCCGGACCGGCGCGTCATGATGGCCGAGCGAGGTGACGGCAGTGGGTCTGGCATCGGAAGCAGAGGTGAACGTCGGGTGGCGTGACCGCCTGACGAACTTCCGACCGCACCGCCGCGCCGTGATCGGCTGGATCGTCTACCTCATCGTGCTCGGCGTCTACATCACGTTCTGGGGCATCCCCTTCACCGAGGACACGCTGCTGCTCTGGATCACCGGCGCGGTGTTCGTGTCCTGCCTCGGCGAGCCGGCCCGGTTCCGCCGCGGCTTCATCCGCGACTGGTTCCCGCTCTACGTGGTGCTCGGCCTGTATGCGCTCCTCCGGGGCTATGCCGACCACCTGCTCTTCAACACCCACATCACGCCGCAGCTGCGCTTCGACAACTGGATCGGCGGGGGCGTGTCGCCCACCGTCCGCCTGCAGCAGCACTTCTTCGACGCGTACCACCTCCATTTGTGGGACTACCTGGCGTGGGGCACCTACCTCTCGCACTTCTTCCTGTCGTTCCTCATCTGCGGTGTGCTCTGGGTGCGCGACCACAAGGCCTTTCGTCGCTTCGTCGCCCTCTACGTGACCCTCATGCTCTCGGGCTTCCTGACCTACGTGCTCTACCCGGCGATGCCGCCGTGGCTGGCCAGCCAGCTCGGGTACATGCCGGGCTCGGTGCGGATCGTGCCCGTCGTGTGGAGCAGCCTCGGCATCCACTGGGCGGCTGCGCTCTTCGAGAGCGGCCACCGGTTCAACAACGACGTCGCCGCCGTGCCGTCGCTGCACGCCGCCCTCCCGTTGCTGATCTGCCTCTTCTTCTTCCCGCGGACGAAGCGCGTCTGGGTCAAGGTGTTGCTGGTCCTCTACGTGCCGGCCATGGCTACGGCGCTCGTCTACACGGGCGAGCACTACGTGTTCGACATCCTGCTCGGTTGGCTCTACGCGACGGTCGTGTACTTCGGCGGATCGTGGGTGCTCGACCGCCTCGACGACCGCAAGGCGGCTCGACTCCAGGCGGCCGAGGCACGGGCTGCGGCCTCGTCGGACGGCGCTGGTCCGTCCGGTCCCGGGTCGGAGGGGAGCGCGGCCGGCTCTGAGCCCGATCCCGCCCGCCCCGCCGTCACGGTCGACTGACCGCGAGCGGTAGCGTCGGTCGGATGCATGCCGCTCGGGTCATCCCGTGCCTCGACGTCGATGCCGGTCGGGTGGTCAAGGGCGTCAACTTCGTCGACCTGCGCGACGCGGGCGATCCGGTCGAGCTGGCGGCGCGCTACGACGCCGAAGGGGCCGACGAGATCGTCTTCCTCGACATCACGGCGTCGAGCGATCGAGCGCGACACGATGGTCGAGGTGGCGCGGCGAACGGCCGACGAGGTGTTCATCCCGTTCACGGTCGGGGGCGGCATCCGCAACGTCGAGGACGCGCGGGCGCTCCTGCGGGCCGGCGCCGACAAGGTCTCGGTCAACACCGCGGCGGTCGAGCGGCCCCCGCTCATCACCGAGCTGTCGGCCGAGTTCGGGGCCCAGTGCGTCGTGGTGGCGATCGACGCCCGACGGGGCGAGCCCGACTCCGACACCCCGACCAAGAGCGGCTACCAGGTGTTCATCCACGGCGGGCGGACCGCGACCGGGATCGACGTCGGGTGGTGGGCCAAGCAGGCCGAACGGCTGGGAGCGGGCGAGCTGCTGCTCACGTCGATGGACCGCGACGGCACCCGTGACGGCTTCGACCTCGAGCTCACCCGGGTCGTGACCGACTCGGTCGGCATCCCGGTCATCGCCAGCGGAGGAGTCGGTTCCCTCGACCACCTGGTCGACGGTGTCGTCGACGGCGGGGCGGATGCCGTGCTGGCGGCCTCGATCTTCCACTTCGGCGAGGTCACCGTGGCCCAGGCGAAGGCGCACCTGACCGAGCGGGGCGTCGTCACCCGTCCGGCCCGGCTCCCGTCGTGAGGCTCGAGGTCCCCGAGGCGCTCTGGCGGACCGCCCAACCGAGCTACGACGAGTGGTTCGGTTCGGCGGTCGCGTTGCTCGACCTGATCCCGCGGTCGTTCGGACTAGACGACCTGTCGACGAGCTCCGTGCTCGACGTGGGGTGCGGCACCAAGCTCGTCAAAGCGATCCTCGAGCTCGAGGTGCCGGTGCGTCGCTACGTGGGCATCGACGCATCGGCCGACGTGATCTCGTTCCTCGAGGGCAACGTCGACGACGAGCGGTTCGCGTTCTACCACCTCGACGCCCACAACGATCTCTACAACCCGACGGGTCAGCCGCTCGACACGTTCGAGCGGTTGCCTGCGGGTGACGAGCACTTCGACGTCATCTGCCTCTTCTCGGTGTTCACCCACCTGGGACCACACGACTACCGCGCCATGCTCGAGCTGCTGCGACGCCACAGTCGTCCCGGTGGCGGTCTGCTGTTCTCGCTCTTCATCGACGACGATCGTGATCCCGGGGCAGAGGCCCTGTTGCAGCAGACGCTCGAGGCCCGGTTGGCCGAAGGCGATCCGGACGCGACGGCCGCCATCGGTCGGGCGATCGAGCGGGCAATCGCGGCCGGCGACGGCCCGGTCGACTTCGTCGACCACCATCCCGACCAGCCGTTGCTGCGCGCCGCCTACTCCGAGCGCTACGCGGTGAGCTCATCGCCGGGTCCGGGTGGGAGGTGGTCGCGCTGCACCCGCCCGATCTGCCCGTGATCCAGCACTACTTCGTCTGCCGCGCGATCTGATCGGGAAGCCCGCCGGGCCGGCCTAGGTGTTGGCGGCGACGCGCTCGGCGAGGTCGACGAGCAGCTCCGCCAGCTTGTCGGTCCGCCCGGCGAAGAAGTGGTCGGCTCCGGCGACCGTCACGACCTCGGTGTTGGCCCACGCGGCGGTGATCTCGGCCGCGGAGGCCGGCGGGCGGAACGGGTCGTGCTCGCCGACGGCGAGGAGCTTGGGCCGCGGGTCGTGGGCGGCGGCCATCGTGTCGAGTGGGACGACGCGCAGGGGCGGTGCGACCAGGAACCACGCCGCGAGCCGGTCGTCGACGACGGTCAGCGCGACATCGGCGCCGAACGACCACCCGGCGAGGACGAGGGGCAGCCCGGGGGCGAGCCCGACCAACGCCTCGATGCCGGCTTCGACGTCGAGGTGCTCGTCCGCGCCGGCGGCGTGGTGGCCCTCAGATCCCTCGACGCCCCGGAAGTTGAAGCGGAGGGTGGCCAACCCGGCGTCGGGCAGCGTGCGGAACAGCTCGCTGGTCACGAGCGAGCGCATCGAGCCACCCTGCGCTGGATGGGGGTGGGCCAGCACCACGGCCGCGCGGGGAGTCGGCGGCAGGTCGGCCTCGGCTTCGAGGCTCAGGCCGTCGGTGGTGGTCAGACGGAGGTCGCGGCGGTCGTGGGCCATCGCCGGAGACGGTACCGTCGAGCTGTGCCCGACGACGACGAGCCGCAACCGACCAAGAGCGAGAGCCTGGACGAGCGCCTGACAAGTGGGTCGGCCGACAAGCTCCCGATCAAGATGATGTCGGACCGCATCCTCGTGCGGATCGGTGGTCCCGAGGGCGAGCGCCGCAGCACCGGCGGCATCCTCATCCCCGCCACCGCCCAAATGGGCAAGCGCCTGACCTGGGCCGAGGTGGTGGCCACCGGTCCCAACGTGCGCCAGATGGAGCCGGGCGACCACGTGCTGTTCAACCCCGAGGAGCGCTACGAGGTCGAGGTCCGCGGCGAGGACTTCGTCATCCTGCGCGAGCGCGACGTCCACGCCGTGGCCGCCAGCCGCCTCGAAGAGGGGTCCACCGGTTTGTACCTGTAACCGGTTCGTGGCGTCGTGGCAGGCCCCTCTACCATGACCCTGCCATGCCTGCCGTGACCCCCATCGACGCCACCGAAGAGCAGCTGGCCGAGGTCCAGTTCGACGACTCCGGACTGGTGCCCGCCATCGTGCAGGAGGTCGGCACGGGCCGCGTGCTGATGTTCGCGTGGATGAACGAGGAGTCGTTGCGGCGTTCGCTCGAGACGGGCCGAACGTGGTTCTGGAGCCGGTCCCGCCAGGAGTTCTGGTGCAAGGGCGAGACCTCCGGCGACCGCCAGTACATCCGGGAGGCCTCCTACGACTGCGACGGCGACGTGCTGCTGTTCGTCGTCGAGCAGGAGGGCAACGGCGCCTGCCACACCGGCAACTACTCCTGCTTCTTCCGGTCCTTCGGGTCCGGGGCCTGAGCGCAGGCGCCGCCGCGTTGGCCAGCCCGAGCCGTGCCGAGTTCCACTCGCTGGCGGCGACCTACACGGTGGTACCGGTCTGGCGTGAGCTGCTGGCCGACCTGATCACGCCGGTCGCGGCGTTCGCCCGGCTCTGCCGCGACGACGAACCGGGCTTCCTCCTCGAATCGGTCGAACACGGCGAGCGTTGGAGTCGCTGGTCGTTCGTCGGGCGCCGGGCCGCGGCCACCCTCACCGCCCGCGGGCGCAACGTCACCGTCGACCACCGCGTACCCGAATCGATCCCGCTCGACCAGGGCATGCTCGCCGCCACCGAAGCCGTGCTGGCGTGCTACCGGGCACCCGCGCTCGACGAGCTCCCGCCGCTCCACAGCGGCCTGATGGGCTACCTCGGATACGACGTCGTGCGCGAGGTCGAGCACCTGCCCGACGCGCCGCCCGACGACCAGCACCTGCCCGACGCCGTGCTGTCGATCATCGGCGAGCTCGCCGCGTTCGATCACTTCCGCCAGCGCGTCACGCTCGTCGCGAACGCGTGGATCCCGGCCGACGCGACCGCCGACGACCTCGATCACGCGTACGACGAGGCGGTCGCCCGTCTCGAGCAGCTGGCCCTCGACGGCGCCAGCCCGCTCGGCGAGCCCCTCGTCGAGCCGCCCGTCGTCGACGACGAGCTGCCCGAGGTCACGTCGGCCATGAGCTCGTCCTCGTACCGGCAGGCCGTCGAGGTGGCCAAGGAGCACATCCTGGCCGGGGACATCTTCCAAGTCGTGCTGTCGCAGCGGTTCGACTTCCCGCTCGATGCCGACCCGTTCGACACCTACCGCGTGCTGCGTCAGGTCAATCCGAGCCCGTACATGTACTTCGTGCGCCTGCCCGAGCTGACCCTGATCGGTTGTTCACCCGAACCGATGGTGCAGCTGCTCGAAGGGCGGGTCATCTCCCGTCCGATCGCCGGCACCCGTCGCCGGGGGCGCACCGAGGAGGAGGACCGGCGGATGGCGGCCGAGCTGAGCGAGCACCCCAAGGAGATCGCCGAGCACGTGATGCTGGTCGACCTGGCCCGCAACGACGTCGGCCGTGTGGTGCGATTCGGGACCGAGCAGGTCGACGAGATGCTCACCCTCGAGCGGTACAGCCACGTGATGCACCTCACCTCGCAGGTGTCGGGCGCGCTTCGTCGAGGGCGCGACGCCGATCGACGTGCTGCGGGCGACCCTTCCGGCCGGCACGGTCTCGGGCGCCCCCAAGGTCCGGGCGATGGAGATCATCGACGAGCTGGAGCCGACCCGTCGCGGGCCGTACGCGGGTGTGGTCGGTTACATCGACTTCTCGGGCAACATCGACACCGCCATCGCGATCCGCACGATGGTCGTCACCGCCGACGGTCGGGCATCGGTGCAGGCGGGTGCCGGGGTGGTGGCCGACAGCGTGGCCGAGCAGGAGGATCTCGAGTGCCACAACAAGGCTCGGGCGCTGCTCGCGGCCGTGCCGGGGGCGCGCCGAATGACTGCGCAGCGGGCCAGACTGGACGGGTGAGCACCTTCGAGCAGGCCTACGAGGCGGTGCGGTCGGGCACGCCGGTCGAGCTCGACTGCGACGTCGTCGAGGTGCGCGGTCCCGACGCGATGGCCTACCTCCAGGGCCAGATGAGCCAGGACGTCGCCGCCATGGAGGTGTCGACGGCGGTGGCGCCGTGCCTCCTGCTCGAGCCGAGCGGCAAGCTGGGCTTCCTCCTGGGAGTGGCGCGGGTGGCCGAGGACGTCTTCCTCGTCGTGGTCGACCGTCCGTCCGGAGCGGATGTGGCGGCGCGGCTCGAGCGCTTCAAGCTGCGGACCGATGCCGTGGTCCGCGCCTGCACGGAGGAGTGGCACGCCGTCGCCACGCTCGTCGACTCCGGCGCCGCTGGCTTCGCGGCACAAGCTCGTCGAAGGTGCAGCCGGCCTCGACGAGGACCTGTCGGCTGCCTACGACGTGGTGCGCATCGAGCTGGGCGTCCCGCGGATGCGCACCGAGGTCCGCGGCGAGGTCATCCCGGCCGAATTGGGCCAGCCCCTGATCGACGCGGCGGCCAGCTTCACGAAGGGTTGCTACACGGGCCAGGAGCTGGTGGCGCGCGTCGATTCGCGCGGCGGCAACGTCCCGCGCCACCTCCGCGGTGTCGTGCTCGAGACCGCGGAGGTCCCGTCGCCCGGCGACGAGCTGGTCGTGGCCGGGAAGGTGGTCGGTGAGCTGACCACCACGGGCTGGTCGCCGCGACTCGGGGCGCCGGTCGCGCTCGCCTTCGTCCACCGCTCGGTCGAGGTCCCGGGAACGGTCGCCGTCCGCGGCTCGGTCGACGCGACGGCCCAGGTCTCGGAGCTCCCCCTGGATCAGGACGGGCGGCCCGGCGAGACATAGGGGGCCGGCGGCAGGGGAGGTGGCGGCGGCGGTGTTGTCGTCGCGGCTGCGGGCGGAGTGCCCGTCGGCGGAACGGGCGAGGCCGGGCGGAGCACGACGGCGAGGCGGGCTCCGCCGCCGGGGTTCGCTTCGGCCCGGACCGAGCCGCCCATGGCCTCGGTCAGCTCGCGGACGATGGCCAACCCGAGCCCGGACCCGATCTCCTTGCGTTTGGGCTCGTGCCCGGCCACGTAGAGGCGTTCGAAGACGTGGGGGAGGTCCTCGGCGGCGATGCCCGGACCGTCGTCGGCGACCTCGACGCGGGGCGCAGCCGGATCGGCGACGACGGTGACCACGATCGAGCTCGTGGCGTACTTGTGCGCGTTCTCGACCAGATTGGCGACGACCTGGGCGAGTCGGTCGGGATCGGCCGTGGCCAGGACCGGACCGTCGGGTCGGTCGAGCTCGAGTCGCAGCCCGGCCTCCTCCATCTCGCGGCGGAAGCCGTCGACCGAGTCGCCCATGAGCTCGCCGAGATCGACCGAGGTCAGCTGCAGGGAGAACTGGCGGGCCTCGAGCTTGGCCAGGTCGAGCAGGTCCCGCACGAGGCGTTCGAGGCGCCGGGACTCGGCCAGGATGATCCCTGCCGCTTCACGGGCGTCCGGAGCGGCGCCGTCGGAGATGGCCTCGGCATAGCCACGGATCGAGGTGAGCGGCGTGCGCAGATCGTGTGAGACCGAGAGCAGGAACTGCCGCTCGAGCCCGCGTGACCGCTCGAGCGAGTCGGCCATCTCGTTGATCGAGCGGGCCAGCGCGTCGAGCTCGTCGGTCGAGCCGGCGTCGTGTTCGGGCACGCGCACCGAGAGGTCCCCGTGCGCGATCCGCGCCGTCGCCTGAGTGGCTTCGGTGAGCGGCTGGGTGAGACGCCGGCTCAGGCGGGCGGCGATGAGCGCGCCGAGCAGGAGGGTCGCGACCGACGCGAGCACGAACCAGCCGACGCCGCTGCCGATCGTCGGCGAGGTGTCGCGGGTGAGGAACATGACGGCCGCGAGGTTGGGCGCCTGGCGTGCGGTCCGATTCAGCGGCATGGCCGCCCAGACCTGGCGCGGGCTCGACCCGCTGACGATCTCGCCGTTGCGCAGCGCGGTGTAGTCGGCCGGCGTCAACCGCACGCCGGAGGGGATCGGATCGCCGACGTCGGTGTTGGGTCGGTTGTCGGCGCCGAGGAGGACGAGTTCGACGTCCTTCAGGTTGAGCGCGTCGCGGTACTGCCGGAAGCGGTTCTTGGCGTTGCCGCTCGCCTTGACGTCGAGGATGGCGGCGGTCGCCTCGGCCTGCGCACGGATGTCCTTCTGGGCGGTGTTGCGCGCGCCGACCCGGTTGAGCGCCAGGGTGCCTAGGCCGGCGAAGATCAGCGCGGCGGCGACGGTCCCGAGGATGGCGAAGGTGATCCGCCTTCTCATGTCCCCAGTCTGGCCCGCAGATGTGAGGGAACGGTGATCAATCCAACCTATAGCCGACGCCCCAGACGGTGGTCAGGGGGAAGGCGTCGCCCAGCTTCTTGCGCAGCTGGCGGACGTGTACGTCGACGGTGCGTTCGTCACCGACCCAGTCGACGCCCCAGACACCGTCGAGCAGCTGACGGCGGCTCAGAGCCAGTCCGCGGTTCTCGGCCAGGTAGGCGAGCAGGTCGAACTCGCGGGCGGCCAGCGCGACGACGTCGCCGTCGAGGCGGGCCTCGCGCCGGCCCAGGTCGACCTCGACCGTGCCGACCTCGAGCACCGTCGGCGCGTCGCGCTGCGGTCCGTCGGCGCGGCGCAGGATCGCCTTCACGCGGGCGACGAGCTCGCGCGGCGAGAACGGCTTCGTCACGTAGTCGTCGGCGCCCATCTCGAGGCCGAGGACGCGGTCGATCTCGCCGTCCCGCGCCGTCAGCATGATGATCGGCACGTCGCTGTGGGAGCGCAGCTCCCGGCAGACGCCGAGGCCGTCGAGCTCACCCGGCAGTCCGACATCGAGGATGACGAGCCGCGGGCGCCGGTCGCGCACCAGTGCGAGGCCGGCCTCGCCGCTGGCGGCCTGATAGACGCGGTAGCCGTCGTTGCGGAGGTAGAGGTCGACCAGGTCGGCGATGTTGGGGTCGTCCTCGATGAGCACGACGGCGGGGGGATCGGCGCTCATGATCCGTCATGGTCGCACTCGCGGCCGCCCGCGCGACGGACCGGCGGATCTACCATCGGACCGTGACGTGGTACGAGGTGCTGGGGGTGCCGGCCGATGCCACGACGCGCGAGATCCGGCGTTCGTACGTGGCGCTGGCCCGGAGCTCCCATCCTGACTTCCACGCCTCGGCCGACCCGGCCACCCGGGCCGCCAACGAGGCCAGCATGCGGCGCTTGAACGAGGCCTGGGCCGTCCTCGGTGACCCGGCCCGTCGCGCCGCCTACGACGCCGCGCTCGAGGGTCCCGTCTACGGAACAGGTGCCACCGCGTCTGCCCCGTCGGCGAGGCCGACTGGCCGACCGGACCCCGACTTCGTGCCGTACGACGACAGCGACGACACCGACTACGCGGCGCTGCTGGACGACGGTCCGCCGGGCAACGGCGCCACGTTGCCTCGCGGCGCGCAGCTGCTCCCGGCCGTGCTGTTCGGCATCGCCATCTTCTGCATGTCCGCCGGGCTGTTCTCCAGCCTCGGTCCGCTGTTCGGCCTGGGTGTCATCGCCCTGATCCTGTCGGGGCTCTCGTTCTTGCTCATCCCGATGCTCGCCGTGATGCGGAGCCTGCAGAGCGATCGCGACTGAGCCCCGGGACGGCGGGCGGTAGGGTGCCGCCCATGGCCAAGCCCAGCATGTTCGTGAAGCTCACCGCCCAACCCGGCAAGCGGGACGATCTGCTCGCTGCGTTCGCCCCGATGCTCGATGCGGTCGGGGACGAGCCCGGGACGCTCGTGTACAGCATCCACACCGACCAGGCCGACGGGGATGCGATCTGGGTGTTCGAGCTGTACGAGGACGACGCCGCGCTGGCCGCGCACTCGTCCAGCGCGGCCATGCAGGCGCTCATGGGCACGATGGGTCCTCTGCTCGCCGACGCCATGCTCGCCTCGACCACCTCGCACGGCAGCAAGGGCATCGACTCCTGACGTCAGGGCGCCGTGTGACTTATCTCGACCGCATCCTCGTCGCGCACCGCGACGCGGCCGCGCGGGACACGCGCCCGATCGGCCCGCTGGTGGCGCGCGCGTCGGAGATGGCGCCGACGAGAGGTTTTCGGCGTGCGCTGCACGACGCGCCGCGCACGGAGATCGCGGTCGTCGCCGAGGTGAAGCGGCGCTCACCGTCGAAGGGACCGTTGGCGCCCGACCTCGACCCTGCCGGGTTGGCGCGCCGCTACCAGTCCGGCGGCGCCACCTGCCTCTCGGTGCTGACCGACGAGGAGTTCTTCGGGGGCTCCGCCGCCGATCTGACCCAGGCGAGGGCCGCCTGCGAGCTGCCGGTGCTGCGCAAGGACTTCACCGTCTCGGACCACGACGTCGTCGATGCGCGGCTGATGGGAGCCGATGCGGTCCTGCTGATCGCGGCCGCGCTCGGCGACGCTGAGCTCGAGCAGTATCTGGGCCTCGCCGGGCAGCTGGATCTCGATGCGCTCGTCGAGATCCACGACGAGGCCGAGCTCGAACGCGCGATCGCGGTGGGGGCCAGGCTCATCGGGGTCAACCAGCGGGACCTCGTGACCTTCGAGGTCGACACGGACCGGGCCGTGCGGCTGGGCCACCGGCTCCCTCCCGAGGCGATCGGCGTGGCCGAGTCCGGCATCCGTGACGGGGCCGACGCGGCCGCGCTGCGCGACGCCGGCTACCAGGCCGTCCTCGTCGGCGAGACGCTGGTCACCGCCCCAGATCCTGCGCAAGCAGTGAGAGCGCTCCGGGGGTCTTGAACGCTGCGCAGCCGCCAGGCGGAGCAGCTCGCGAGGTGATACCCGGATCGGCGAAGCCGGCCCGGCGGATTATCGCCGGGCGCAGCAAGCCGCTAAAGACTCTTTTCCGTCTGAGCCCGCCGGTACGGTGTCGGGGTGTTCGTCAAGATCTGCGGCATCACCAACGAGGAGGATGCGCTGCTCGCGGTGGCCATGGGGGCCGACGCGGTCGGGTTCGTGTTCGCCCCGTCCCCCCGCCAGATCGCCGTCACCCAGGCCCGTGACATCGCCCGCCGCCTCCCGCCCGAGGTCATGACCGTCGGCGTGTTCCGCGACGAGGCCAGCCGGCGCGTGGTCGAGATGGTCAACGCGGCCGGTCTGCACGCGGTGCAGCTCCACGGGCACGAGACGCCGGCCGAAGGGCGCTGGATCCGCCAGCGCGTGCAGTTCCTCATCAAGGCCTTCCCGGCCGGCGATCGCATGCTCGAGCGGGTCGACGACTACGAGGACGCCGACGCCGTGATGATCGACTCGCCCAGTCCGGGATCGGGCCAGGCCTTCGACTGGCTGCTCGCCGAGGGGCTGCCCGCCGGTCGCCGGCTGGTCCTGGCCGGCGGGCTCACGCCCGACAACGTGGCCGAAGCCGTCCACAAGGTCCATCCCTGGGGTGTCGACGTGTCCACCGGCGTCGAGCGCGAGCCGGGCCGCAAGGACGTGTCGAAGCTCATGCGGTTCGTCAACTCGGCCAAGGCGGCGGCCGCCGCCGACGGCGAGGAGCTCGTCGACCTCGACGGCCCGTTCGAGTCGACACCGGCCATCGATTTCGACGACGTCGACGGCGAGCCGGTGTTCTACGACTGGGAAGACGACCGCTCCACCCGCTGAGCGGTGGTCGGACGGGGAGCACACGTGGCATCGCACGGATCTGGGTCGCACATGGGCGAGCCGACGCCGACCTCCGCGTCGTACATGGGCGAGCCCACGCCGACCTCCGCGGCGTACATGGGCGAGCCGACGTCCGATGGCCGCTTCGGCGAGTTCGGCGGCCGGTTCGTGCCCGAGACGCTCATGCCCGCGTGCCTCGAGCTCGAGGCCGGCGTTCCGCGCCGCGTGGGACGACCCGGCGTTCCACGCCGAGCTCGACGGCCTGCTGCGCGACTACGCCGGCCGGCCGTCGCCGCTGACCGAGTGCCACCGGCTCTCCGAGCAGCTCGGCGTTGCGGCTGCTGCTCAAGCGGGAGGACCTCAACCACACGGGGTCGCACAAGATCAACAACGTGCTCGGCCAGGCGCTGCTCGCGCGCCGCATGGGCAAGACCCGGCTGGTCGCCGAGACCGGCGCCGGCCAGCACGGGGTGGCCACCGCCACCGCGGCGGCGCTGCTCGGCATGGAGTGCATGGTGTACATGGGCGAGGTCGACATGGAGCGCCAGGAGCTCAACGTGTTCCGCATGCGGCTGCTCGGCGCGGAGGTCGTCCCAGCGGTGTCGGGCAGCCGCACGTTGAAGGACGCCGTCAACGAGGCGATGCGCGACTGGGTGGCCACCGTCGAGACCACCCACTACTGCCTCGGTTCGGTCATGGGTCCGCACCCGTATCCCTGGATGGTCCGCGAGCTGCAACGGGTCATCGGCCTCGAAGCACGTGCGCAGTGCGCCGAGCTGTTGGGGCGGCGACGCCCCCGACGTCGTGACCGCGTGCGTCGGCGGCGGTTCCAACGCCATCGGCATCTTCTCGGGCTTCGTCGACACGCCCGCCGAGCTGGTCGGTGTCGAGCCGGCCGGCGGCGCGGCCATCGCGACGGGGCGTGCCCGGGCGTGGTCCACGGCATGCGTTCGTACCTGATGCAGGACGAGTTCGGCCAGGTGCTGGAGGCGCAGTCGATCTCAGCCGGTCTCGACTACCCGGGCGTCGGTCCGGAGCACTCACACCTGGCCTCGATCGGTCGGGCCCGCTACGAGACCGTCACCGACGGCGAGGTCATCGACGCGTTCGCGCTGCTGCTCGCGGACCGAGGGCATCATCCCCGCCCTCGAGCCGGCCCACGCGCTCGCCTGGGTCTCCCGCGCCCGCGGTGAGCTGGCCGGAAGGTGCGTGCTGCTCAACCTGTCGGGCCGCGGCGACAAGGACGTCGCGCAGATGATGGACATCCTCGGGTGAGCGGCGCGGTGCGCAGCGACGCTCCCGACGACCTCGACCTGCGGATCCCTCCAACGCCCGACGAGATCGGCGTGCTCGAGTCCAGCCTGCGGGCGGCGCGCGAGCGAGGCCGCAAGCTGCTCGTGCCGTACGTGACCGGTGGCCTCGGCCGCGACTGGCTCGACGTGGTCGCGGCCGTCGCCGACGCTGGCGCCGATGCCATCGAGATCGGCATCCCGTTCAGCGACCCGGTGATGGACGGTCCGGTGATCCAGGAGGCCAGCGAGCGGGCGCTGGCCGGCGGGACGACGCCCGTCGCCGTGCTCGACGAGCTCCGGACCGTCGATGCCGGTGTGCCGCTCGCCGTGATGACCTACTACAACATCGCCTTCCGCCTCGGTCTGACGCGCTTCGCGTCGTCGCTTCTCGAGGCGGGGGTGGTCGCGGCCATCCTGCCCGATCTCCCCCTCGAAGAGGTTGGGCCATGGGCAAGGGCCGCCGACGCGGCCGGCATCGAGACCGTGCTGCTCGCTGCACCCACCGCACCGGACGACCGCCTCGTCGCGCGTTTGCGAGCGCGCGCGCGGCTTCGTGTACGCCGTCGGTCTGCTCGGGGTGACGGGGGAGCGCGACGACGCTGGCCGCCAGCTCTCTTGTGATCGCGCGACGGCTCAAGGAGGTCACCGACAAGCCGGTGCTCGTCGGCGTCGGCGTCTCGAACGCGGCGCAGGCGGTCGAGGTCTGCCGCGTCGCCGACGGGGTGGTCATCGGTTCGGCCCTGATCCGGCGTCTGCTCGACGGCGAAGGCCCGCTCGGCGCCGGTCGGTTCATCGCGTCCATCCGGGCCGCGCTCGACGAGATCTGACGACGCCGAAGCCGGAGGGCCTGTATCGGCAGGTCCTCACGTAGGCTTCCAAGATGCGCGACGGCATGACCAAGCTGCGGACGTTTCCCCGCAGCCGGCTCATCGAGCAGCCGCTGTGTCGAGTGCGCACGACCGAGCTGGCGCTGTTCGAAGCCCTCGGCGACCCGACGGCGGCCACCGACCCCATCGATCCCGATCCTCGGCTGTTCTGGGACATCGAGTGGGGCTGCGGAATGGTGATGGGTCTCCAGTTCCACCAGCTCACCGAGCAGCTCGACATCCAGCTCGACGTGGCCGATGTCGCGCACGCACTGCGCCACCTCGGCGTACCCGCCTACGACATGCGCCTGCTGCGCATCGACGATCCGGTGCGCTTCATCGAGCTGTGCGATCCGCCCGAGCTCGCCTGGGAGGTCTGGCGCGAGGTCGGTCCGGGGGCGGGTGAACGCATCAAGATCCGGCTCTCCCGAGCGCGACGCCGAGTGCTGGGCCGCCGAGTGCGAGCTGGTGTCCGGCACCCGCCACTGGGCCGAGATCTATAAGCCACTTTGAGGCTGCGCAGCCGCCAGGCGGAGCAGCTCGGGCGATGACATCCGGATGCCGAAGGCGGCCCGGCGGATTATCGCCGGGCCCAGAGAGTCAGCCCCTCTGACGTCAGCCGATGCCCTCCAGTTGGGCGAGGACGCGGAGCATGACCTCGTCGGCGCCGCCGCCGATGGAGAGCAGGCGGGAGTCGCGGAAGTAGCGGGCCGTCCACGTCTCCTCCATGTACCCGACGCCGCCGTGGAACTGGATGCACACGTCGGCGACCCGGCGGTTGAGCCGACCGGTCTGCAGCTTGGCGATCGTCGCGAAGCGGTGTCGTGTCCTCGCCGCGGCAGTAGGCCTCGGCGCACGCGTAGTTGTAGTGGCGGGCCACGTCGACCTCGGCGATCAGCTCGGCGAGGGAGAACTGGACGTGCTGGTTGGTCGCCGAGCGGCTGGCCGAAGGTCTCGCGTTCGTTCACGTACGCGACGGTCCGCTCGAGCGCGGCCTGCATGCCGCCCGACCGCCATGTACGCCGCGATCATCCGCTCGTTCTGGAACTGCGCCATCTGCTGCTGGAACCCGCGGCCGATCTCGCCGATCGTGTTGGCCACCGGTACCCGCACGTCGACCAGCGACAGCTCGGCGGTGTCGCTCGATCGGTTGCCCAGCTTGTCGAGCTTGCGGCTGACCGAGAAGCCGGCCGTCGCGGTGGGGACCACGATCTGGCTCATCCCCCGGTACCGTCCGCCCTCGGTGTCGTCCGGGTCGGACGTCCGGGCCAACAGGCACAGCCAGTCCGCCTGGGTGCCGTTGGTGATGTAGAGCTTCGTGCCGTTGATGATCCACTCGTCGCCGTCGCGCACGGCGCGGGTGCGGATGCCGGCGACGTCGCTCCCGGCATCGGGTTCGGTCACGGCGATGGCCGCCACCATCTCGCCGCGGACGGCCGGCGCCAGGTAGCGCAGCTTCAGATCGTGCGTCCCGAACCGGTGCAACGACGGTGTCGCCATGTCGGTCTGCACGCTCACCGCCATGGGGATCGCCGCCGCAGCCGGCGCGGCCCATCTCCTCGCCGTACACGACCGTGTAGCTGTGGTCGGCACCCTGGCCCCCGTAGGCGGGGTCGTACTCCAGACCGAGGACACCGATCGGCTGCCAGCTTCGGGAACAGCTCGTGCGCGGCGAAGAAGCCGGTTCGCTCCCACTCGTCGATGTGCGGATCGATCTCGCGCTCGACCAGGTCCCGCACCGTCTTGCGGAACAGGTCGTGCTCGGGAGTGAACTGCATCAGGCGCCGGCCCCGGGTGGGGGCGGGAGGTGGTCGAGTGGCGGAGGCGCGGCATCGACGAGGCGCGTCGGGAGGTCGACGACCTTGGCCCGCAGGTATTCGCCGAGCCCCTTGGCCTGCGGATCGAGGCGGGTCGAGGCCGCGACACCTCGACCGAGCAGGCCCATGATCACGAAGTTGAGCGCGCGGATGTTGGGCAGCTCGAATCGGCGGACGTCGAGTCCCTCGGTCTCGGAGGGCATGAGCTGGCGCAGGCGCTCGACGGTCAGGAACTGGTGCAGCCACACGTAGGCGTCGTCGCGTGCGCGCCCACACCCCGAGGTTGGCGTTGCCGCCCTTGTCGCCGGACCGCGCACCGAACAACGCGCCAAGCGGTGCCCGGAACGTCCGGTCGTCCGGCGGCTGCGGGGCCTGGAGGGCCGCGGCGAGCGATTCGGGCAGGCCACCCCGGTTCGAGGAGGGGGCCGGACCCGCGGCGGCGTTCCAGCTCACGAGGCCGTAGGTGAACGCGTCGGCCTCGCTCAGCTCGCTCCGCTCGCCGGCTGCCAGCGGAGCGATAGTGGTCCGCTCACCTTCCAGCACCACCTCGTGGACCGGGACGTCGTCGGGGATCAGTGCCGGCCAGTAGACGCCGAAGCTCGACGCGTCACCCGGCGGCGAGGTGGTGAACAGCCCGGGGTAGCTCGACAGGACCATCTCCACGACCGCGCGCGAGAACGCGCGCCCGACCTTCTCGCGGTCGCGGTCCATGACCGTGATGCGCAGCTCGGCCTGGGCGTCCTCGTTGGTGGCGGGATCCTCGCGGTCCGATCGGCGCAGGTGGATGTCGGCCGCGTCGAACCCGTCGCGACCACCCGGCAGCAGCGACCACAACGTGCGCTCCGCGAGATCGGCCTTCGCCTCGATGTCGAGACCGGTCATGACGAAGGTCATCGAGTTGCGGTACCCGGCCGGGTAGTTGACCGCCACCTTGGTGGAGTCGGGGGCGGGCAGGCCGACGGCCCCCGAGACGCGTACGCGGTCGGGACCCTCCTGGTCGACCCGCAGGCTGTCGAACGCGACGATGACGTCGGGGTTGTGATAGCCGAGCCCCTGCACCTCGTAGAGCAGCTGCGCAGTCACGGTGTCCACCGATACCAGTCCGCCGGTTCCGGGATGCTTGGTCACGACGAACGAGCCGTCATGGTGGATCTCGGCGATGGGGAAGCCCGGGCGCTCGAGCTCGGGGACCTCGCCGAAGAAGGCGAAATTCCCGCCAGTGCACTGCGCGCCGCACTCGATGACATGTCCGGCGGCGACCGCGCCGGCCAGTCGGTCCCAGTCGGTGCGCGCCCAACCGAAGCGAGATGCGGCCGGGCCGACCACCACGGCGGCGTCGGTCACCCGACCGGTGATGACCACGTCCGCGCCACGGTCGAGCGCGTCGGCGATGCCCCACGCGCCGAGATAGGCGTTGGCCGTCATGGGCTCGATGCCGATGGCCTCGAGTGATTCGCCGGTGTCGAGGTTGCGCAGCTCGATGCCACGGCCGCGCAGCTCGTCGAGACGCGGCATCAGGTCATCGCCCTCGATGTAGGCGATACGGGGCGAGAGGCCGAGCCGGGAGGCCAGCTGGTGCAGCGCCTCTGCGCAGCCTGCGGCGTTGAGTCCGCCGGCGTTCGACACCACCACGATGCCTTCGGCCAGGCAGGTGCCGAGCACCTGCTCCATCTGAGTGAGGAACGTCGTCGCGAAACCGAGATCGGGATCCTTCAGCCTCGCCTTGGCCAGGATCAGCATCGTCAGCTCGGCCAGCCAGTCGCCGGTGAGGACGTCGATCGGACCACCCTCGACCATCTCTCGCGCCGCGGCGAGCCGGTCGCCGTAGAAGCCGCTGCAGTTGGCGACGATGAGCGGCTCGGGGTCGGGCTCGGGCTCGGGCTCGGGAGGCGGTGCCGGCGCGGCGGGCTCGGGCGGAGGTTCCAGCAGGTGCGCGGGCGGTGGCGCGGGTGCCGCCGGAGCCGGCGGTGGCGGCGCGGCCGGCGGGGCCGACTCGTCCGCGTCCTCGGCGTCGTCGGGCTCGAAGCCGAGGCGGACCTTGCGCCGGGCGGCGGCGATCTCGTGAGGGCTGAGACCTCCCGGCGCCGTCGCCGGCCTCTCCGGGCTCGTCCGGCACTGGGCCGGTCGGATCGTCGCTCATGTGGGCTCCTCGACGCGAACCAGCAGCTGGTGGGCATCGACGGAGTCGCCCACTGCCACCAGGATGTCCGATACGACGCCCGCCTGGGTCGCGCACACCTCGTGCTCGACCTTCATTGCCTCGAGCACGACCAACGTGCGACCGGGCTCGACCTTGTCCCCCTTCGTGACTTCGATGGCGACGACCCGACCCGGCACCGGGGCCGTCGGTCCGGATCCGGCCAGGTCGAGGGCGTGATCCGCGAAGCGTGGCACCTCGACCAGATCGGTCTGTCCGAGCGACGAGTTGACATACCAGGTCGCGTCCAGGTGCCGGCACCGCAGCTCCCGGGCGATGCCGTCGACCTCGAGCCGCGCCCGATCGCCGTCGAGGACCAGCACGCGCCCGGTGAGGGTCACGCCGTCGACCTCGGCCTCGAACCGATCGGGACCGCCGGCCGGGTAGCGGTGGATCACCTGGAAGGGCCGATCACGGTGGAGCCAGTCCGTGTGGCAGTCCGCCCGTCCGACGTTGCGCCACGCGGCCGGCGCGAACGGCCAGGGCGACGCCTTCCGGGCGCGCTCGGTCGCGACCAGCGCCGCCGCAGTGGCATGGAGCGCGATCGTCTCGGCGTCGGGTCCCGCTTCGAGCAGCCCCGGGTGGTCGGCGACGAACAGGGTGGTGGTCGAGCCCTCCAGGAAGTCCTGGTGCTGCAGCACGGCGAGCAGGTAGTCACGATTGGTCATCACGCCGTGGAGCTCGAGGCTGGTGAGGTAGCGGACGAGGCGTCCGATGGCCGCCGTGCGGGTGTAGCCGCGCGCGACGACCTTGGCGAGCAGCGGGTCGTAGTCCGCCGATACGCCAACCTCGCCCGGCATGCCGGGCGGCAGGCTGATGCCATCGTCGACGACCAGCATGTCGTCGTCGAGGGTGTCGAAGAAGTGGTGGATCGGGCCGGTCGACGGCAGCCAGTCGCGGGCGGGGTCCTCCGCGTAGAGGCGCACCTCGACGGCGTGGCCCTCGAGATCGAGGTCCTCCTGCTCCCAGTCGAGCGGTTCGCCCTGTGCCGACTGGAGCTGCCACCACACGAGGTCGCTCCCGGTGATCTCCTCGGTCACGCGGTGCTCGACCTGGATCCGCGTGTTCATCTCGAGGAAGGAGAACTCCCGGCGCTCGACGTCGAGCAGGAACTCGACGGTGCCGACGCTGTCGTAGCGGATGGCCCGGGCCAGCTCGACCGCCGCCGCCCCGAGCTGCTCGCGCAGCTCGGCATCGACGGCCGGCGACGGGGCCTCCTCGATGAGCTTCTGGTGGCGCCGCTGGATCGAGCACTCGCGCTCGCCGAGGTGCACGACGTTGCCGAGCTGATCGGCCACGATCTGGACCTCGATGTGGCGCGGCGCGGCCAGCCACCGCTCGGCGAACACGGTCGGGTCGCCGAACGACGCGGCCGCCTCTCTCCGAGCCGATCGCACCGCGTCGGCCAGCTCCGCCTCGGCGGCGACCAGCCGCATGCCCCGCCCACCCCCGCCCGCGGCCGCCTTCACCAGGAGCGGGTAGCCGACGGTCTCGGCCGCGGCCATCCAGCCCGCGGCGTCGTCGCCGACCAGTTCGGCGCTGGCCAACGTCGGGATCCCCGCGGCCTGGGCCACCCGCTTGGCCGCCAGCTTGTCGCCCATCGTGGCGATGGCGTCGGGATGGGGTCCGACCCAGGTCAAACCGGCGTCGACGACAGCGCGAGCGAAGCCGGCGTGCTCGGACAGGAAGCCGTAGCCGGGGTGCACGGCGTCGGCGCCGGTGGCGAGGGCTGCGTCGAGCAGCTTGGCCTGGTCGAGGTAGGTCTCGGCGGCGGTCTCGCCCGCCAACGGGACGGCCACGTCGGCTCGCCTCGCGTGGGGGCTGGTCCGGTCGGGCTCTGCGTACACGGCGACGGTGCGCATGCCCAGGTCGTGGGCCGCCTCGATGATGCGCACCGCGATCTCGCCGCGGTTGGCCACGAGCAGTGTGCGGATCGGTCGACGGGCCATGTCGGGCTAGAGCCGGAAGACGCCGTACGACGCCGTGCCGTGCACGCCGCCGGAACAGGCGGCGGACAGCGCGATGCCGAGGACGGTCCGCGTGTCGCGGGGGTCGATGATCCCGTCGTCCCACAGGTGCCCGGTGGCGTAGAGCGCCGTGGACTCCGACTCGATCTGGGACTCGATGGCCGCCCGCATCTCTGCGTCGGCGGCCTCGTCGTAGTCGCGCCCCGCCCGCTCGGCCGCGGTGCGCTGCAAGATCGACATGACCCCGGCGAGCTGGCGTGCGCCCATCACGGCGATGCGGTGGTTGGGCCAGCTGAACACGAAGCGCGGGTCGTAGGCCCGACCCGACATGCCGTAGTTCCCCGCCCCGTACGACGCACCGATCATCAGGGTGAGGTGGGGCACCGCCGAGTTGGACACCGCGTTGATGAGCTGGCTGCCGTGCTTGATGATCCCGCCCTGCTCGTAACGGGTGCCGACCATGAACCCGGTGATGTTCTGCACGAACAGCAGCGGCGTGTCGGATCGATTGCACAGCTGGATGAAGTGGGCGCCCTTCTGCGACTCCTCGCTGAACAGGATCCCGTTGTTGGCGAGGATGCCGATCGGGCGGCCGCAGAGCTTGGCCCAGCCGCACACGAGTTGGGGGCCGTACAGCGGCTTGAACTCGTCGAGCTCGGAGCGGTCCACCACCCGCCACAACACTTCACGCACGTCGAAGGGCACCCGCACGTCCTCGGAGGCGATCCCGAGGAGCTCCTCGGGATCGAGCCGAGGCGGGTCGCCCGCGGAGGAGGACGGGGCGCCCCGCGGCTGCCAGTTCAGCCGGCGCACGGCCATGCGTCCGAGCCGGATGGCGTCGGGCTCGTCCGCGGCCAGGAAGTCGGCGAGGCCCGAGGTCCGGGCGTGCATGGCCGCGCCGCCGAGCTCCTCCTCGTCCGCGTCCTCGTCGATGGCCATCTTCACGAGCGGGGGACCACCGAGGAAGACCTGGGCCTGGTCGGCCACCAGGATCGTGATGTCGCTCAGGCCCGGCACGTAGGCGCCGCCGGCGGTGGACGACCCGAACACCAAGGTGATCGTCGGGATGCCGGCCGCCGACAGGCGGGTGAGGCCCTTGAAGGTGGCGCCTCCCGGCACGAAGATCTCGGCCTGGCGCGGGAGGTCGGCTCCACCTGACTCGGTGAGGTTGACCAGCGGCAGGCGGTTCACCGCCGCGATCTCCTGCGCCCGCAGGCCCTTGGCCACGGTGGTGGGGCTCGAGGTGCCACCGCGCACTGTGGGGTCGTTGGCGCTGACGACGCACTGCACCCCTTCGATCAGCCCGATGCCGGTCACGAGGCCGCCACCGAGCGGATCGGGGGTACCCCAACCGGCCAGGGGCGACAGCTCCAGGAACGGCGAACCGGGATCGACCAGCAGGCCGATGCGTTCGCGCGACCAGCAGGCGGCCCCGCTCGCGATGGCGGGCCACGTAGCGTGCGCCGCCGCCTTCGAGCGCCTCGGACTGGGCCGCCAGCACCTCGTCGAGGAGCGTCTGCATGGCGGATCGTCGGGCCTCGTACGCGGGGCGCGGGGATCGATGGTTGTCGGCGCCCCCCGGCTCATGGGCGAACCCTAACTGCCGCCGGCAGGTGGGCGGCGCGGTGGCGTCCGGCCGGGAGGGCGCCTCTGCCGGTCGCAGTAGCGTGCCCGTGTGAGCCAGCCCACCGAGCCAGGATCACCCGGAGCGCTTCCTGGGCCCGCACCGATCCCCGTCCGGGCCGTGGTGCGCGATGCCGCGCCGCAACTCGACCCGGTGCAGGTGGCGTCGATGTATGAGCGGGTCGGCGGTCGCCCGTGGTTCGAGGCGCTCGTGGCGCGGTTCTACGCCGCCGTCGAGGTCGACCCGGTGCTGCGCCCGCTCTACCCCGACGACCTGACCGATGCCCGCGATCACCTGACCGGGTTCCTCGTCCAGTACTGGGGCGGGCCCACGACCTACAGCGACGAGCGGGGCCACCCGCGGCTGCGGATGCGTCACGCCCGCTTCGCCATCGGGGGGGCCGAGCGTGACGCCTGGTACCGGGCGATGAGCGGTGCGGTTGTGGCCGGAGGACTGGCCCCGGACGACGAGGCGGCCTTCCTGACCTACTTCGACATGGCCGCCACATCGTTGGTCAACCAGGGGCCCTGAGGCCCCGATCCCACCTCTGGCGCCGCCCATCCACCGGCCGACCTCCCGCCCATCCACCCTTTCCGGGCGACGGTTGGCTTAGCTTGACGCCGGGTGGCCTTATCCAGAAGCGTGGAACTCACAGGTCCGGGCCTCACCCGGTTACGGACAGCCCGTACCCCCGGATCACCGAGAAGGAGTAGACGATGACGAAGACCGAACTGGTGGCGGCAATCTCCGAGGACTGCGGAGTCGCCAAGAGTGACGTCGAGAAGGTGCTCAAGAGCTTCGAGGACGAGGTCCACAAGATCGTGTCCAAGGGCGGAGACAAGCTGACCCTGCCGGGTTTCTTGTCCTTCGAGCGCACGCGACGGGCCGCTCGCACGGGCCGCAACCCCCAGACGGGGGCGACGATCCAGGTGCCGGCAGCCAACGCCGTCAAGGTGACGGCCGGATCCAAGCTCAAGGCGGTCGCCAAGGCGTCGACCTGACGCCCGACGAGTGCCGTGGTCGACCGCTTCGGCGGCCGGCCTGATCTGTTCGTAGTCCGTGGGGAGCGCGCATGCGCTCCCCACGGCCGTTTTCAGAGTCCCGCCGACGACACCCCGCTGCGGAACTAGCTTGCCGGCATGAGCGCACCCACCCAGTTGAAGCCCGGCGACAAGGCTCCGGCCATCTCGCTGCCCGACCAGGACGGCACCGTGACCAAGCTGTCGGCCCTCAAGGGCCGCAAGGTACTCGTCTACTTCTACCCGAAGGCCGACACGCCCGGCTGCACCACGCAGTCGTGCGCGCTGCGCGACATCCGTGGCGATGTCGGTGACACCGCCATCATCGGCATCAGCCCCGACGCGCCAGCCAAGCAGAAGAAGTTCGACGACAAGTACTCGCTCGGCTTCCCGTTGCTGGCCGACGTCGACCACGCGGTGGCCGAGGCCTACGGCGTCTGGGCGCGAGAAGAGCATGTACGGCCGGAAGTACATGGGCATCGTGCGCTCGGCCTTCCTGATCGACGAGAAGGGCAAGATCGCCGAGGCCTGGTACAAGATCAGCCCGAAGGACACCCCGGTCAAGCTCCTGCAGGCGCTGGCCGCGTCGTGAGTCCCGGCGAGGGGCCGGCGCTGCCCGCCGTCACCGAGCTGATCCCGCACCGGCCGCCGTTCCTCCTGCTCGACGAGCTCGGTCGAGCTCGAGCCGGGCGTGTCGGCCCGCGGTCGCTGGCATCTCACCGGCGACGAGGTCGTTCTTCGCCGGGCACTTCCCCGGCCGGCCGACGGTGCCCGGGTGTGCTCATGGTCGAGTCGATCGCCCAGCTCGGCGCCGCCGCCGTGCTGGCCGATCGCGCGGTTCGCCGGCAAGCTCCCGCTGTTCGGCGGCAGTCGACCGCGCCCGCTTCCGTCGCCAGGTCGGGCCCGGCGACACCCTCGACCTGCGAGGTCGAGCTGGGCCGCATGTCGGCCCGGGCCGGCAAGGGCCACGGCCGCGCCACCGTCGCCGGCGAACTGGCCTGCGAAGCCGACCTCCTCTTCGTCCTGGTCGACGCCGCACGCTTCCGAAACTGGGCACCTGCGTACTCGGAATCCGATCGATTCCGTGCCCAGATTGCGCGGTCAGGCCGGCCCGATGACCAGGCAGCCGTTGTGGCCGCCGAAGCCGAAGGAGTTCGACAGGGTCGGGCCCGGGCGTCCACGGCCGCGGCCTCCGGTCACGATGTCGATCGGGGCCAGCTCGGGGTCGGGCTCGCCGTAGCCGATGGTGGGCGGGATCGTGGCGGTGCCGCATCGACAGCACACGGCCACCGCCTCGAGCGCGCCGGCCGCACCGAGCGCGTGGCCGGTGACGCCCTTGATCGAGGTCACCGGCGGGGCCGGGCGCGCCGAACACCTTGGCGATGGCCTCGGCCTCGGCCGCGTCGTTGAGCGGCGTCGAGGTGCCGTGGGCGTTGATGTGGCGCGATGTCGGCTCGGGTCGAGCCCGGCGTCGTCGAGCGCCAGCTCCATGCAGGCGATGGCGCCGGCACCGCCGGGCGACGGCGCGGTGATGTGGTGGGCGTCGGCGGTGTCGGCCGGCGCCGAGGACCTCGGCCAGGATCGTGGCGCCGCGGGCCTCGGCGTGCTCCCACTCCTCGAGCACGAGCGCCGCCGGCGCCCTCGGCGATGACGAAGCCGTCGCGGTCGCACGTCGAAGGGACGGGAGACGCCGCTGGTCGACAGCGCGGTCATGTTGGCGAAGCCCGCGATGCCCGACGGGGGTCATGGCCGCCTCGGTGCCGCCGGTGATGACGACGTCGCAGCGGCCGATCGCGATCAGCCGGGCGGCGTTGCCGATCGAGTGGGTGCCGGCCGCGCAGGCGGTGACGATGGTCTCGCACGGACCCTGCAAGCCGTAGCGCATCGAGATCGCGGCCGCACCGGCGTTGGCCATCATCATCGGCACGAGGAACGGCGAGACCCGCCGCGGCGCCCTTCTCGTGGCAGACGTCAGGATCTGCTCCTCGAGCGTGTCGAGACCGCCGACGCCGGTGCCGATAGATCACGCCGCGCCGGAGCGGGTCGACGGTGAGCTCGCCGGCCTGGTCGAGCGCCTCGGCGGCCGCGGCCAGCGCGAACTGGGCGAAGCGGTCGGTGCGCCGCGCCTCCTTCGGGTTGTCGAAGTACGGCGTCGGGGTCGAAGTCGTCGATCGCGCCGCTCGCGTCGCTCGGGCTGCGGGCGAGCAGGCCGTCCCAGAACGCGTCGCGTCCCGATGCCGCAGCAGCGCGAGGACGCCCGATGCCGGTGACGGCGACCCGGCGACGCCGTCCATCAGAGCTTCGAGCTGACCAGGTCGAACGCCTGGCCGACGGTCTCGATGCCCTCGAGCTCGTCCTCGTCGACGGTGATGTCGAACTCCTCCTCGAGCGCCATCACCAGCTCGACCAGGTCGAGGCTGTCGGCGTCGAGATCGTCGGCGAAGCGGGCCTCGCGCGTCACCTTGTCAGGCGGCGACCGGCAGCACCTCGACCGCGCACTTCTTGAACCGCTCGAAATTGGCATCGTCGCTCACGGTGCTGCGCTCCGTTCATGCGTCGGCGAGTTCGAGTGGTGGGAGTGGCGGAGAGCCGGTCCGACGGTAGCGGTCACGATGCCCCATGCCGAGCCCGCCGTCGACCGGCAGACGGCGCCGGTGATGTACGCGGCGGCGTCGGAGGCCAGGAACCGCACCGTCGCGGCGACCTCGTCGGGGGTGCCGAACCGGCCGAGCGGGACGTGCGTCCGTGATGCGCGGCCTGGCTGGTCGTCGGCCAGCGCGGCGATCATGTCGGTGGTCGATCGGGCCCGGGCGCCACGACGTTGACGGTGATGCTGCGGCGAGGCGAACTCGCGGGCCAGCGACCGGGCCAGACCCGACGAGGCCCGGCCTTCGACGCCGCGTAGTTGGCCTGGCCGGCCTGCCCGGTCGGCGCCGACCACCGACGAGACGAAGATGATGCGACCCCATCGGGCCCGCATCATCGTCTGCACGGCCCGCTTGGCGACGCGGAACCCGCCGGTGAGGTTGGTGTCGATCACCGATGCGAAGTCCTCGTCGTTCATCCGCAGCACGAGCATGTCGCGGGTGATGCCGGCGTTGGCCACGAGCACCTCGACCGGGCCGAGCTCGGCCTCGATCGTCGGTGAACGCGGCGTCGACCTGCGCCGGCGTCGGTGACGTCGCACGTGCACGCAGAGCAGGCCGTCGGCGTCGGCCTCGGTCGGTGGCGCGCTGCGGTAGGTGACGGCGACGCGGTCGCCCGCCGCGGCGAAGCGCCTGCGGCGCAGGCCAGGCCGATGCCGCGCGAGCCGCCGGTGACCAGCACGACGCGGCTCATCGGTCGCCTCGGTCGGCGCCCGGTCGCCGGTGCCAGCGGACGCAGCGGCGCTGGCCCACGGTCATGCCGGCGCCGAACCCGACGAGCAGCACGAGGTCGCCGTCGTGGAGCCGGCCGTTCGTCGGCCGCGTCGACGAGCGCGAGCGGGATCGACGCGGCGACGTGTTGCCGGTGCGGTCGAGCACGATGGCGGTCCGGTCGCCGGTCGATGCCGAGGCGTTCGGCGGCGGCGTCGATGATGCGGATGTTGGCCTGGTGCGGCACGAGCAGTGCGATGTCGTCGACGGTGACGCCCGGCCCGCTCCAGGCGTCGCTCGGCCGACTCGACCATCGACGCGCACGGCCCGGCGGAACACCTCGCGGCCCTCCATCTGCATGTAGCCGCCGAGGTCGGCGTAGAGCAGGCGGCGGCGTCGACGCCGTCGCAGCCGAGGTCGCAGGCGAGCAGGTCGCCCGGGTCCGTCGACGGCCTCGAGCACGACCGCGCCGGCGCCGTCGGCGAACAGGATCGCGGTCGCCGCGGTCGTCCCAGTCGGTGATCGCGGCAGCGTCTCCGAGCCGATCAGCAGCACCCGGTCGCAGCCCGGTGGCGACGAGCCCGATGCCGCCGCCAGCCCGTAGACGAACCCCGAGCAGGCGGCGTTGAGGTCGAAGGCGCCGCCGCGGATGCCGAGCAGCGTCCTGCACGAGCGCCGAGGTGGCCGGCACGTGCTGGTCGGGCGTGGTGGTGGCCAGACGAGCACGACGTCGATGTCGGCGCCGGTCGAGGCCGGCGCTGTGCCAGCGCCGCGCTCGCCGGCCTCGGCGGCCAGCGACGCGGTGGTGCCCGCCGATGCGCCGCTCGCGGATGCCGGTGCGCTCGACGATCCACTCGTCGGTGGTGTCGAGCGTGCGCCTCGAGGTCGGCGTTGGTGACGATCTTGTCGGGGAGCGCGCGTGCCCCAACCGGTGATGCGACGCCCCGCACTCGACGGCGGTCATCAGCCGACCCGCAGCCAGGCGATGGGCTGCTGGGCGGCGACCCGCTCGCCGTCGTCGGCGAGCATGCCCATGATCGTCCCGGCGAACGGGGATCGCACCTCGTCGCTGCCGACCTGGCCGAGCACGTCGCCCGGCCTCGAGCGCGCGCCCGGGTCCGACGCC
This sequence comes from uncultured Microthrixaceae bacterium, assembly GCA_963776435.1. Taxonomy (GTDB): domain Bacteria; phylum Actinomycetota; class Acidimicrobiia; order Acidimicrobiales; family Acidimicrobilacustridaceae; genus UBA4742. Next base: position 136,939 of record CAVZMK010000010.1, on the reverse strand, counting down.
GTCGGCTGGGCGGAACACGCCCGGCGCCGGGCTGACCACCACCCGCTCGGTCGCGAAGAGGTGCTCGCCTTCGTGGATGCCGACCGCGTCGGCCGCCGGGGCCGCGAGCGTCTCGAGCAGGCGGTCGAGGTCGTCGGGGGTGGCGACGTCGAGCGTGCGGCAGCCGGCGCTCACCGTGCGCTTGGCCATGCCGCGTGAGCACCGTGCCCGGGCCGAGCTCGACGAAGGTGCGTGACGCCGGCTCCTCGAGGTGTGTGGAGCGTCTGGCGCCAGCGCACCGGGCTGCACAGCTGCGCGCCGAGCAGCGTCGGCCAGTCGTCGCCGCCGTCGTGGGGGGGGGCGTCGACGTTGGCGACGACCGGCTGCTCGGGAGGCCGCAGGTCGGCCGCGGCCAGCGCGCCGCGCAGCCGGTCGCGGGCCGGGGCCATGAACGGCGTGTGGAAGGCGCCGCTGACCGCGACCGGCAGACCTTCTTGGCCCCGAGGTCCTTGCTGCGCCCGCGGTGGCGGCCTCGACCCCGTCGGGGGATCCGGCGATGACGACCTGGCCGGGTGCGTTGTAGTTGGCCACCCACACGTCGCTCGTCGACGCGGGCGCAGGCGATCTCGACCTTGTCGTCGTCGAGGCCGAGGACGGCGGCCATGGTGCCCGGGCGCGCCTCGGCGGCGTCCTGCATGGCCTCGCCGCGTCGGTCACCAGCGGACGCCGTCCTCGAAGACGAGCGCGCCCGACGCCACGAGCGCGGTGTACTCGCCGAGGCTGTGGCCGGCGACGGCGCCGGGCTCGACACCGAGGCGCTCGACCGCGTCGAGCACGACCAGGCTGGTCACGAAGGTGGCCAGCTGGGCGTTGCGGGTGGCGCGTCAGCTCGTCGGCGTCGGCCTCGAGCAGCAGCTGGGCCACGTCGCGGCCGGCGGCCGCCGAGGCCTCGTCGACCAGCTCCCAGGACGGGTGGTCGACCCAGGCGTCCCCCATGCCGGGCTGTCTGCGATCCCTGGCCGGGGAACGTGAAGGCGATCATCGGTGAACGGGACCCTTCGGTGGTGGTGCCGGTTCAGACCCGCCGAGGTCGGCAGAGGTTTCACCCGTTCGGGTCACGCGGGTCCGGTCCCGTCGGACCCCGGTCCGTACCGGTCGAGGAAGGCGCGCCGGTCACGCTCGATGAGCGTGCGCCGGACGGCGGCGACGATCCCGAGGACGCCGGCAACGACCGCGAGGCGGCGGATCCGACGGGATGCGGACGCCTGGACGGGGTTCGGTCACGCCCGCAGGCTAGTGGTCGCCCGGTGGACCGATCGGTGCGGCGGGTGGGATTCGAACCCACACGTCCCGGAGGACAGCGGGGTTTGAGCCCGCCCTGTATGCCAGTTCCAGCACCGCCGCGCGCGGCCCGACCAGCGTAGTGCCGCTGGTCCCCGGCCCCCGCCCCTACACTCGGCCCATGTCACGAGCGCTGCTCGAGCGCCGGCTCACCGAGACCTCGGACCGCCTCCGCGAGGCCCGGCGCGAGCTCGAGGTGGTCGACGAGCAGCTGGCCCACCTGGTCGGCGAGGCCGAGGAGGCCCGGCTCCGGTCGCTGCTCTCCGAGACCCCGCTCGCCGAACACGAGCATCGCGAGGCGGCCCGCCACGCCGACGCGATGAGTCGCCACCGTGCGGTGGTGGTGGGCGAGATCGAGCGGCTCGAGCGCGAGCTCGACGAGCTGCTCGACCGGCTGACCGCTGCCGGCCGCTGAGTACGCATCCCCATCGTGTCGACCCGCGTCGTGATCGCCGAGGACGAGGCCATCATCCGCCTCGACCTCAAGGAGACCCTCGAGGAGGAGGGGTACGAGGTCGTGGGCGAGACGGGTCGGGGCGACGAGGTGGTCGATCTGGTCCGGACCCTCGAGCCCGACGTCGCCATCCTCGACGTCAAGATGCCCGGGGTCGACGGGCTGACCGCCGCCCGCGAGATCACCGGTGAGCGCCTGGCCGCCGTGCTCATCCTCACCGCGTTCAGCCAGCGTGATCTCATCGAGCAGGCCCGCGACGCCGGCGCGCTGGCGTACCTCGTCAAGCCCTTCCAGCGCAGCGAGCTGGTGCCGGCCCTCGAGGTGGCGCTCGGACGCTTCCAGGAGATCAAGGCGCTGCACGACCAGGCGCAGAGCCTCGAGGAGCAGCTGGCCACCCGCAAGCTCGTCGACCGGGCCAAGGGCCGGTTGATGGACGGACACGGACTCTCCGAGCAGGACGCGTTCAGCTTCATCCAGCGCACCGCCATGCAGCAGCGCCTCACCATGCGCGTCGTCAGCGAGCAGGTGCTCGCCGGGGAGCTCGTGCCGCCGTCATGAAGGTGATGCTCGTCGACGGCAACTCGTTGACCTACCGCGCCTTCTTCGCGCTGCCGACCGACCTCACGACCGCGAGCGGGCAGGTGACCAACGCGGTCTTCGGCTTCACGTCGATGCTCATCAACCTGGTGCGCGACCACCAGCCCGACCAGATCGTGGTCGCCTTCGACCGGCCCGAGCCCACCTTCCGCCACGAGGCCGTGTCGACCTACAAGGCCAACCGGTCGGCGGCCCCCGACATCCTGCGCCAGCAGATGGGTCTCGTGCGCCAGGTCGTCGAGGCGCTGCGCGCTGCCGATCGTCGAGCTGGCCGGCTTCGAGGCCGACGACATCATCGCCACCCTGGCCACCGAGGCCCGCGACGCGGGCCACGAGGTCGTGATCGTGACCGGGGACCGCGACAGCTACCAGCTCGTCGAGGATCCGCTCGTCAAGGTGCTCTACAACAAGCGCGGGGTGTCCGACTACGCGCTCTACGACGAGGCCGGCATCCTCGAGCGCACCGGGGTCACGCCCAGCCGCTACGTGCAGTACGCGGCGCTGCGCGGCGACACGTCCGACAACCTCCCGGGCGTGCCGGGGGTGGGGGAGAAGACGGCGGCCAAGCTGATCAACACCTACGGCGACATCGACGGCATCTTCGAGCACGTCGCCGAACAGACCCCGAAGCTGGCGGCCAACCTGGCGGCGGCCGAGGCCCAGGTCCGCCAGAACGAGGAGCTGATGCAGCTCATCCGCGACGTCGACCTCGGTGTGCACCTCGGTGATCTGACCCACGGTGTCGTCGACGCCGACGAGCTGCGCGACCTGTTCGACTTCCTCGAGTTCCACACGCTCGTCGACCGCCTGGCCGAGGCCTTCGGTGCGCACCTCGCCGGCGACGTCCCCGAGGTCGACGTGCTCGAGGCGGAGGTCACCGAGACGGCGTCGCCGAGCGAGGCGGCCGCCCTGCTCAGCAGCTTGGCGGAGGTCGGCTCCGTCCTGGCGGTGGCCGCAGCCTGGGACGGCGTCGACGACGGGCGGGCGCCCCTGCTCGGCGTGGCGCTGGTCCGCGACGCGGCGACAGCCGAGGTCGTGTTCGTGCCGACGGACGCAGCTGGCCGACCCGGCCGTGCGCGACCTGCTGGCTTCGCTGTTCGCGTCAGGTGGGCGACCGCTGGCCGTGCACGGCGCGAAGGCGCTGATGCGCGCGTTGCTCGACCGCGACATCGAGCTCGACACGCTGCAGGTCGATCCGGCTCTCGCCGGCTACCTGCTCGACCCGGCCGAGAGCCGCTACCCCCTCGACGACCTGCTGTCGCGCTACGCCCGCAAGCGCCTGCCCGATGCGGATTCGGTACCCGACGGCCAGCTCGACTTCGGGGGCACGGGGGTGGCCGTAGCGCTCGAGGCGAGCCGTCGGGCGTTGGCGGTGGCGTTCCTCGTCGACCCGCTCCTCGCCGCGCTCGACGCCAACGGCCTGCGCGACCTGCACGACACCGTCGAGGTGCCGCTCGTGGGGGTCTTGGCCCGCATGGAGCATGCGGGCGTCGGTGTCGACGTCGATCGGCTCCGGCAACTCAACGAACAGATGGCCGCGGAGTGCGCCGAGCTCACCGCGTCCATCTGGAAGGAGGCCGGCGAGGAGTTCAACGTCAACTCCACACCCCAGCTGCGCACGATCCTGTTCGACAAGCTCGGCCTGACCCCGCAGAAGAAGACGAAGACCGGGTTCTCCACCGACGCCGCGTCCCTCGAGAAGATGGCCGGCGAGCACCCGATCGTCGACTACCTCCTGCGCTACCGCGAGGTCGAGAAGCTCCGGTCGACCTACGGCGAGGGCCTCCTCGAGGCGGTCGGGCCGGACGGGCGCATCCACGCCACGTTCAACCAGACGGTGGCGCGGACCGGCCGCCTGAGCTCCGACGCCCCGAACCTGCACAACATCCCCGTCCGCAGCGAGGTGGGCCGCAGCTTCCGCGAGGCGTTCGTCCCGGCGCCCGGGACCGAGTTCCTGGTGGCCGACTACAACCAGATCGAACTGCGCTGCATCGCCCACCTGGCCGAGGATCCCGGTCTGATCGCCGCCTTCGAGAGCGGAACCGACATCCACACCGAGACCGCGGCCCGCATCTTCGGCGCCGACCCCGACCAGGTGACCACCGAGGAGCGGTCGAAGGCGAAGATGGTCTCCTACGGCCTGGCCTACGGGATGGAGGCCTACGGGCTGGCCCAGCGGCTGAGCATCTCGACGCCGGAGGCCCAGGACATCCTCGACGCCTACTTCGTCGCCTTCCCGGCCGTGCACGACTACATGGAGCGCACCGTCGCCGAAGCGCGCGAGCGGGGTTACACCGAGACCCTGTTCGGCCGGCGGCGTCAGATCCCCGAGCTCAGCTCGTCGAACTACCGCATCCGCCAGGCCGGGGAGCGCCAGGCCATGAACGCCGGCATCCAGGGTCTGGCCGCCGACATCTTCAAGGTGGCGCTGGTGCGCCTCGACGACGCGCTGCGCGGTGCGGGCGCGTCCAGCCGGCTCATCCTGCAGGTGCACGACGAGGTGATCCTCGAGGTGCCGCCCGACGAGCGCGGTCAGCGCCGAGGAGATGACGCTCGATGCGATGTCAGGGGCGTTCGAGCTGCGGGTGCCGCTGGCGGTGAACCTTTCCTTCGGTCCGAGTTGGGCCGACGCCGAAGGCGTGATCCTCCTCCCGGGCCGGCGCCCGGAATAGGCTCGACACTGGCCGGGGAGTTCATGGCAGGAGGATGACGTGTCACGAGATCGGCGCAACACGCAGACCTTCTGGTCTGCTCCTCGTCGTCCTGGTCGTCGTGTTCTCCTACGGCGCCTACGCGGCGGGAACGGTCGACCGGTGTGGAACGGGCCATCCCGAGAAGTGGGTGTGGATGCCTCCGCACTGGCAATGCCTCTAGTTGACTGACCCGCCAGGGTCCGTGGTCGACGGGAGGCCGGCGCACGATGGCTGACGAGGGCGCGCCCGATCACTGGTTCGAACCGATGGCCGACCACCTGGGCTCGGCCTACCTGCGCTACTCGTTCACGAAGGGGACGGCCAACGAGGTCGCCTTCCTCGATGGACGCGCTCGGGCTCGAGCCGGAGGCAGCCGGGTGCTCGACGTCGGGTGCGGTCCGGGTCGCCACGCCCGGGCGCTCGCGGCGCGCGGCATCGTCGGTCCACGGGGTGGACATCTCGCGGCGCTTCGTCGAGCTCGCCACCGACGGTGCGCCGCCGGGCGCCACCTTCGAGCGACTCGACGCGCGCGAGCTGCCCTTCGACGCCGAGTTCGACGCGGTGATCTCGCTCTGCCAGGGAGCGTTCGGCCTGGCCGGAGGCCGGACCGGCGCCCTCTGGCGTCGCTCGGCGACCCCGACGGCGGGATCCTGGCCGGGATGGCCCGGGCGGTGCGGCCGGGCGGCCGCGTGGCCGTCTCCGCCTTCTCGGCCTACTTCCAGGTCCGGTTCCTCGAGGACGCCGACACCTTCGACGCCGACCAGCGGGGTCAACCACGAGCGGACCACCCTGAAGGACGAGCACGGCGCTCGAGGCCGACGCACGACCTGTGGACGTCGTGCTTCACCCCCCGCGAGCTGCGGCTGCTGGCCCGGGCCGCCGGGCTCGTCCCCGAGGAGATCTGGTCGGTGACCCCGGCGCCTACGCCCGCAACCCCCCGGACCTCGACCACCCCGAGTTCCTCATGCTGGCCCGCCGCCCGGGCCCACCCACCTGAGGTTCCTGAGGCTGCGGAGCCGCCAGGCGGAGCAGCGCACGGGATGGCACCCGGATCGCCGAAGCCGGGTTCGGCCGTCTACGGTCGAGCCCAGAAATTGCTAGCATGGCCCGTCCCGCGTGCGTGGGAGTCTCCCGCGCGCTCCACCGTCCGCATCCGGCGGCCCGACTCCATATCCCAGAGAAGGCGATCACGTTGTCCGACCAGGCACCCACCCAAGCGGATCCTGCCGCTGCGACCTCCGAACCCACCACCACGGCCACGCTGACCGACCCGCCCGCCGCCGAGGCACCGCCTGCAGCCGCCGCAGCTCCGGCCGAGCCGCCGCCGCCGAGGCCAGCCCGCCGCCGCGGCAGCTGAGGTCGAGCCGCCCGAGGCACCTGCCGGCATGGGGACCTTCGCCGACGACGGCAGCTACGTGCCGCGGCAGGTCGATCGAGGACGACCTCGGTGGCATGTCGATCGACGACGCCTACACGGCGTCGATGGTCGAGGTCGAGGACGGCCAGATCGTCGAGGGCACCGTGGTCAAGGTCGACCGGGACGAGGTCCTGCTCGACATCGGCTACAAGTCCGAGGGCGTGATCCCGGCCCGCGAGCTGTCGATCCGCAACGACGTCGATCCCAGCGAGATCGTGGCGCTCGGCGAGCAGGTCGAGGCGCTCGTCCTCCAGAAGGAGGACAAGGAAGGCCGGCTCGTCCTGTCCAAGAAGCGGGCCCAGTACGAGCGGGCCTGGGGCACGATCGAGCAGATCAAGGAGTCCGACGGCGTCGTCAGCGGCCCGGTCATCGAGGTCGTCAAGGGCGGCCTCATCCTCGACATCGGCCTGCGCGGCTTCCTGCCCGCCTCGCTCGTCGAGCTGCGCCGGGTCCGCGACCTGCAGCCCTACGTGGGCACCTCGCTCGAGGCCAAGATCATCGAGCTCGACAAGAACCGCAACAACGTGGTGCTGTCCCGGCGGGCCTGGCTCGAGGAGACGCAGAAGGAGCAGCGCGAGGACTTCCTGGCCAACCTCAAGCCGGGCGAGGTGCGCGAGGGCACCGTCTCGTCGGTGGTCAACTTCGGCGCCTTCGTCGATCTCGGCGGCATGGACGGGCTCGTCCACGTGTCCGAGCTGTCGTGGAAGCACGTCGACCACCCGGGCTCGGTCGTCCAGGTCGGCGACAAGATCCAGGTGCAGGTGCTCGAGGTCGACCTCGACCGCGAGCGCATCAGCCTCTCGCTCAAGGCCACCCAGCAGGACCCGTGGCAGGAGTTCGCCACCAACCACCGCGTCGGCGAGCTGGTCTACGGCCGGGTGACCAAGCTCGTGCCCGTTCGGCGCCTTCGTCCAGGTGGGCGACGGCATCGAGGGCCTGGTCCACATCTCCGAGATGTCGGCCCACCACGTCGACCTGCCCGAGCAGGTCGTCACGCCGGGCGAGGAGCTGTGGGTGAAGATCATCGATCTCGACCTGCAGCGCCGCCGCATCAGCCTGTCGATCAAGCAGGCCGCCGAGGGCGGTGTGGTCGCCGCCGAGTACCAGGAGCACTTCGGCGAGCACGCCTACGACGACGAGGGCAACTACATCGGCTCCGGGTCCGAGGGCCAGGAGGCGTGGGCCGAGTACTTCGCCACCGAGGGGGAGGGCGAGGCCGCCCCGACCGACGTGGCCGAGGCCGGCGCCGGCGCCGGCCGTCGAGTCCGCCGAGTCGTCCGAGCCCGCCGGTCGGCCGAAGCGGCCGAACCGCCGCGGATGCGGCGCCTGCTACCGAGGCCGTCGCCGAGGAGCCGGCGATCGCCGCCGAGGAACCGGCCGCCGAACCGGCCGAGGATCCCGGCGAGGGCGACGCCTGACCCTCACCTCAAACTGAGCAGCGCTCATCGTTTTGGGGTTGCCGGGGCGGCTCGGGAGGTCCAGGGAGGGCTGTTTATGAGAGGACGATGAGACATGTCCTCGATTTCCGCGATCTCAGCCTAATTTCGCGGTTTTCGGTTAATCCCTCGGGGACCGCGACCGAAGGAGTAGGACACCGGTTTTGGGGGGGTATCCCGGTCTGGGTGCCCCTCCCTTGCCAAGATGGTCGAGCGTTGCTCCGCAGTGGGGCGCCGCGCTACAGCGAGGAATGAGGTCGGCGAGTGAGTTCTCGGAGAACGTTGATCCTGGTGGGCGCCATCCTGATCGGCGTCATCGCCGCCCTGCTCATCTACAACTACGTGCAGGGCATCAACAGGCGGGCCAACAACAACGCCAAGCTCGTGACCGTGTATGTCGCCAAGAGCGACATCACCAAGGGCACCGCGGGCGAGACGGCGACGGCCAGCAAGGCCATCGACACGGCTCAGATCCCCCAGCAGATCCGCCCGGCCACGGCCATCACGACCACCGATCAGCTGTCCAAGAAGGTCGCCCTCTTCGACATTCCGAAGAACAGCGTGATCATCACCGGCATGTTCGTCGACCCGGCCACGGCCCAGATCAGCTTCCGAGACCGCCTGACCAAGCGGACGTGGGTGGCGGTGAGCATCTCGATCGACCAGGTGCACGGTGTGGCCGGCTTCCTCGTCGCCGGCGACGAGGTCAACATGACCATGGACGTCCAGCCGACCGACGACCCGCTGGCCAAACAGCCGAACCTGATCCACATCAAGTCGGTTCCGCAGTACCTGTACCAGAAGGTCTTCATCATCGCCGTCGGCAACCAGCCGGCCCTCCAGCCGGGTGAGACCGCCAGCACGACCGACAGCAGCCAGAGCTCCGGCGTCCTCACGCTCGAGGTCCCGCCGGCCGCCGTGCCCTGGATCGTGATCGGCCAGGAGAGCGGGACGCTCTACCTGTCGCTCGTGACCAAGGACTACGTGCCGAGCAACATCCCGATCGTGCCCTTCGACGTCCCGAACTTCCCCGGTCAGGACCCGAGCAAGCTCACGCCCTACGGCCCGACCCCCAACGGCGGCCCGTCGTCGTGACGAGTCCCTTCGCCGGTCAGCCGGGTGAGTACATGCCTCACCCGGGCGCAGGTGCGCCCACCGGCGGTGGGGGCGGACAGGTGGCAGTGGCCGTGGTCGATGCCGACCAGGCGGCCCGGAGCCGCCTGGCCATGCAGCTGGGGCAGGGAGCGACGCCGTTCGCGTCGATCAACGATCTGGCGTCGCGACTCGGCTCGATCCCGGTCGTCATCGTCCTCGGCCCGTCGTTCGCCGGGAGCCCGGAGCTCGCCGCCGTCGAGCAGCTCCTGGCCGCCCGCCGCGACGTCGGCGCCATCATGGTCACCAACGAGCTGTCGACCGACATGCTCCAGCGGGCGCTGCGCTCCGGCGTGAAGGACGTCCTGCAGGCACCGATCGAACCCGCGCAGCTGGCCGAGGCCGTGGCCCGGGTGGCCTCGGGCCTGGTCATGGCCGCACCGGTGCCGGCCGTCCCTGGCGTCATCGAGGGCGACGGCGAGCTCGGTCGGGTCATCACCGTCTTCTCGACCAAGGGCGGCGCCGGCAAGTCGGTCATCGCCACCAACCTCGCCGTCATCCTGGCCCAGCGTGCACCCAAGCCGGTCGTGCTCGTCGACGCCGACCTGCAGTTCGGTGACATCGCCGTGATGCTCAAGCTCTCGCCGCAGCACACGATCGTCGACGCGGTGTCGGCCCTCGACCGGCTCGACATGCCGCTGCTCGCAGAGCCTGCTCATCGACCACGTCGCCGTCGGGGCTGCAAGGTCCTGCCCGCGCCGCTCGAGCCGGCCTTCGCCGATCAGATCGGCGCGCCCGAGATGGTCCGCATCGTCGAGATGCTGCGCACCTTCTGCTCGTTCGTCGTCATCGACACGCCCGGCCTACTTCAACGACGTCGTGCTCGGGCTCATCGAGATCAGCGACGACGTGCTGCTCGTGGCCGGGATGGACATCCCGAACATCAAGAACGTGAAGATCGGCCTGCAGACCCTGCGCCTGCTGAACACGCCGATGGAGAAGCTGCGCCTGGTCCTGAACCGGGCCAACTCCAAGGTGAAGCTCGACGTCGGCGAGGTCGAGCGCACGCTCGGCATCCAGGCCGAGTCGCTCATCCCGAGCGACGTCGTCGTGCCCCAAGCGGTCAACAAGGGCGAGCCGGTCGTGCTGAGCGCCCCCCGGTCGGGGGTCACGCAGGCGATCGAGCAGCTGGCCGACATCTTCATGCCCGCCACGGCCGACAAGCGGAAACGACGCTAGGCCCTACCATCCGCGCCCGACCGCGTAACGAGTGAGGAGACGCAGTGTCGCTCTACAAGCGCCTTCACGATGTGCAAGCGGCGCCCGCCACCGGGGCGAAGCGACGCGACCCGGTGCTCGACGAGCTCCGCCAGAAGATCCACCACCACCTCATCGACGAGCTGGGCCCGATCCTCTACGACAAGCGCCTCTCCGAGGACGACCTCCGTCGCCGCGTCAACGACCAGCTCCACGCCGCGCTGGCCCAGGAGCGGGCCCCGCTGTCGGCGGCCGACAAGGCCCAGCTCATCCAGGACGTCTCCGACGACATCCTCGGCTACGGCCCGATCGACCGGCTCCTCCACGACGAGGAGATCACCGAGGTCATGTGCAACGGCCCCGACTCGGTCTACGTCGAGCGCGCGGGCCGGCTCGAGAAGTCGACGGCCACCTTCGTCGACGAGACCCACCTGCGCCGCATCATCGACAAGATCGTGAGCGAGATCGGTCGACGCATCGACGAGGCCAACCCCCTCTGCGACGCCCGCCTGCCCGACGGCTCCCGCGTCAACGCGGTCATCCACCCGCTGGCCATCGGTGGGCCCTTCCTCACCATCCGGAAGTTCTCCACCGAGAAGCTCCAGGTCGACGACCTGATCCGGTTCGGCACGCTCAACGCCCACGCGGCGCGCTTCCTGCAGGCGTGCGTCGTCGGTCGCCTGAACCTGATCGTCTCCGGCGGTACCGGTACCGGCAAGACGACCACCTTGAACGTGCTGTCGTCGTTCATCCCGTCCGACGAGCGCATCGTCACCGTCGAGGACGCCAAGGAGCTCCAGCTCCACCAGGACCACGTGCTCTCGCTCGAGGCCCGCCCGCCCAACATCGAGGGTCGCGGCGAGATCACCATCCGCGACCTCGTCAAGAACTGCCTGCGCATGCGGCCCGACCGCATCGTCGTCGGCGAGTGCCGTTCCGGCGAGGCCCTCGACATGCTCCAGGCCATGAACACCGGCCACGACGGCTCGCTCACCACCGTCCACTCCAACAGCCCGCGTGACACGCTGGCCCGCCTCGAGACCCTGGTCCTGATGGCCGGCTTCGACCTGCCCATCCGGGCCATCCGCGAGCAGATGGCGTCCGCGCTCGACTGCATCGTGCACCTGTCCCGCCTCCGTGACGGCACCCGCCGCATCACCCACATCACCGAGGTGCAGGGCATGGAGGGCGACGTCATCACCCTCCAGGACATCTTCCTGTTCGACTTCGGCATGGGCGTCGACGAGCACGGCCGGTTCAAGGGCCACCTCAAGGCCACCGGCGTGCGCCCGAAGTTCGCCGAGAAGCTCGCCGACCTCGGCATCCGCCTCGGCCAGGAGGTCTTCCAGCCCGAGGGCTTCTCCCGCAAGGCGGTCGGCGGCCAATGACTCGACCCCTACGCCGCCGGTCGGCGGCGGTCGTCCTCGTGGCGTCCCTCGCCACCATGCTGGCGCTCGGTCCGGCCGCGCTGGCCGACACGTCGACCACCACCTCGCTGGTGCAGGTCCGGTCGATCAACGCGCTGAAGCTGGCGACGCCGACGATCGGCTACTTCGACACCGGTACGGGCGCGGGTGCCCCACCGACGCTGGTCGCCAACGGTCAGAGAGGTCACGCCGGGCACGCCGACGCGACTGCCGGCCGGCACCCCGCGATGCGTCGCCGTGGTCATGGACACGTCGAAGGCGGCCGAGGACTCGTCCGCGCTGGTCTCCACCAAGGCCGCGCTGAAGGCGTGGATCCGCGGCCGTTCGGGCGTGCGGGCCCTCGACGAGCAGTTCTCGATCTACGCCGCCAACGACGTCGGCGTGCAGGTGCAGTCGTGCACGAGTGACACCGGCAAGCTGCTCGACGCCATCGACAACGTGGCGCCACCGGCACAGGCCAAGGCGCAGGACAAGACCGCGCTGTGGTCGGCCATCGGTCTCGCCGCGTCCGCGCTGAGCGCGAGCGGCCAGGACGAGCTCGACCTCGTGGTCATGGCGGCGCAGGCGGACAACGCCAGCGGCGGCCAGCGCAAGGCCGCCATCGGCGACATCGCCAGCGCCAACTCCGCGGTGTGGAGCCTCGTCTACACCGGCGGTGGCTACAGCGGCAACGACCTCAAGGACCTGAGCAACACCTACGGCGGCGAGCAGCTCACCACCAGCCAGGGCGCCCAGATGGGAACCCAGCTCGGGCAGGTGCAGGCCACGATCGACCAGGGCCAGTACACGGTCACCTACCCGTCGACCGCCAAGTCGAACACGGTGGTCGAGCTGGCCCTCACCTCGCACGGGCTGACGTCCAACGTCGTCTACACCGCCGGCACCTCGACGACGGCGTACCAGAACCTCAACGCCGCGGCCAACCGCGCCGGCAAGGCCGGAGTGTCGGTGCTGCAAGGCAGTGTCGGGCTCCTCCTGGCCGTGCTGCTGTTCTCGGTCGCGGTGGCCATGGCGGCCTACGGCATCTTCCTGCTCATCACACGTGAGAGCCACCTGACCAACGTGTTGCAGCCGTACTCCGAGGGCTACGGCCCGCAGGACGACGTCGATGCGGGGGACGGGAGCTTCGCCAAGACCGCGATCATCCAGCGGGCGGTCGAGGTCACCGAGCAGTTCGCCGACAGCCAGGGCTACCTGGCCAAGGCCGAGGCCTCGCTCGAGCGGGCCAACCTGCCACTGCGAGCCGGTGAAGCGCTGTTCTTCTACGCCGCGATCATCGCCATCGCGACCATCGCCGGCTTCGCCCTCGGCGGGTTCATCTTCGGCCTCGTCCTCGGCGGGTTCGCCGTCATGATCCCGCTCGCGACGGTGAGCTTCCTGGCCAACCGGCGGCGCAAGAAGTTCCTCTCGCTGCTGCCCGACACGCTCCAGCTCCTCTCCGGCACCCTTCGGGCCGGCTACTCCCTCATGCAGGGCGTCGAGGCGATCTCGCAGGAGGTCGGCGACCCGATGGGCCAGGAGCTCCGCCGGGTGGTGACCGAGTCCCGCCTGGGCCGGCCGCTCGAGGAGTCCCTCGAGGGTGTGGCCGAGCGCATGGACAGCCCCGACTTCTCGTGGACGGTCATGGCCATCCGCATCCAGCGGGAGGTCGGCGGCAACCTGTCCGAGCTCCTGTTGACCGTGGCCGACACCATGACCCAGCGAGAGCGTCTGCGCCGCGACGTCGCCGCGCTCACGGCAGAGGGCCGCATCAGCGCCATCGTGCTGGCCTGCCTGCCGATCGGCCTCGGGGTGATGATGTACCTCATCAACCCGACCTACATGAGCAAGCTGTTCAACGACACCCTGGGCAACATCATGCTGGGGCTCTCGCTCCTCGGCATGGTCGTGGGTTTCCTGTGGATGAAGAAGATCATCGACATCGAGATCTGATCGAGACCTGACATGCACAACATGGAACTCCTACTCGGCTTGATCCTCGTCGGCGGGGCGATCTTCCTGGTCGCCTACGCGGTGATGTCGCAGGTGAACGAGAAGTCCGTCGTTCGCAACTCCCTGCGCCAGCTCGACGGCTACGAGGTCGAGAACGTCCGCGACCAGGAACTGCTCGCGCCGATCTCCCAGCGGGCGGTCGCGCCCGTCATGGGCGGTCTGACCGAACGTGGGTCGCCGGCTGACACCGACCGGCTATGCGGACTCGATCCGCAAGAAGTTCATCGAGTCGGGCAACGGCTCGGCCGAGGCCGTCGACCGGTTCATGGCCATCCAGGTCATCATGGCGGCCCTCGTCATCCCGACGATCTGGTTCTTCTACTACTACAACCCGGCCCAGCTCGACGGCCTCACCCAGCTCATCGCGTGCGGGCTGGTGTGCGCCGTGCTCGTGTTCGCTCCCTACGGCCTGCTCAACCGGCGGGTGGAGGAGCGCCAGCACGACCTGCGCATCAAGCTGCCCGACATCCTCGACCTGCTGACGATCAGCGTCGAGGCCGGCCTCGGCTTCGAGCAGGCGCTCGATCGCACGATCGCCGCGGTGCCGGGCGCGCTGTCCGACGAGTTCGCCCGCATGCTGGGCGAGGTCCGGGCCGGTGCCACCCGGGCCGACGCCATGCGAGCCCTCGACCAGCGCACGAACGTGCCCGAGGTCCGGTCGTTCGTGCTGGCCATCCTGCAAGCCGACACCTTCGGTGTGTCCATCGGTCGGGTGCTGCGCTCCCAGGCCGAGGAGATGCGCATCAAGCGGCGCCAGATGGCCCAGGAGCGGGCCCAGAAGGCGCCGGTCAAGATGCTCATCCCGATGGTGTTCTGCGTGTTCCCGTCGCTGTTCGTGGTGGTCATCGGCCCCGCCATCATCAACATCCGCTCCGCGTTCTCGCACTGAGTCGATGGCTCAGGCCGCCGGCCCACAGGCGGCGGCGCCGCCGGCGAGGACGAAACCCGCGAACGCGCGCGTCGCCGCTGGCCTCCGACCCTCGCGTTCGCGCTCGGGGCGGGGTTCGCGCTGTGGGGGCTCACGATCGGACTCGGCCGCCTCAGCGACAACAGCTTCTTCACCCATCTGGCCACCGGTCGACTGATCGTCGACGGCGCCGGCATCCCGCGCCACGACGTGTACTCCTTCACCGCCCGCGGCGCGCCCTGGGTCGTGCAGAGCTGGCTGGCTTCGCTGCTGTACGGCTGGATCGACAGCTGGTGGGGAGGCCAGGGCATCCGGGTCCTCATGGGGTTGACCACGGCCTTCATCGCCGCCATGACGTGGCGGCTCACCCGACCGGCGAGGGCACTGGTCGGGCGCATCGTGATCGCCGGGTTCGTCGTCGGGGTGGGCAGCGCCGTCTGGTCGCCGCGTCCGCTGCTGATCGGCCTCGCCCTGCTGACCGTCACCCTCCTGGCGGCCGAGGACGGCCTGCCACCATGGGTGCTCGTCCCCGCCTTCTGGGTCTGGGTCAACACGCACGGGTCGTTCCCGCTCGGCCTGGTCGCGCTGGGAGCGCTCTGGCTCGGTCGGCGGGCCGACAAGAAGGACGGCGCGGTCGAGCTGCGGTGCCTGATGTACGGGGCGATCGGCACCGTGGTCGGCATCATCAACCCGCTCGGACCCGCGCTGCTGGTGTTCCCCGTGCACCTGCTCGGCAAGATGGACGCGCTCCGCAACGTGGTCGAGTGGCAGTCGCCCTCGTTCTCGGAAGGCTGGGCCCGTCTGTTCCTCCTGCAGATCGGCGTGGCGGTGCGTGCTCCTGGTGCGCCGGCCCAGCTACCGGGCCGCCATCCCCCTGGTCGTGTTCACGGCGGCCGCGCTGCTGGGGGAGCGCAACATCGCCGTGGCCAGCATCGTGTTCGTGCCCGGCATGGCCCGTGGGTTTCGCGACGTCGGCTCGCTCCGCGGCGAGCAACGCAACCCGGTGTCGGCCGTGGTGGCGGTGGCGATCGTGGTCCTGGCCGTGCTGGCGTTGCAGATCTCGCTGTCCAAGCCCGCCTATGACCTCACCGGGTTCCCCGTTGCCCCGGTCTCGTGGCTCGACCAGCACGGCCTGTTGCGGGCGGACCTGCCCATGGCCACCTCGGACACGACCGGCAACTACCTCGAGCTCCTGCGTGGCACCCGGGCCAACGCCTTCATCGACGACCGGGTCGACATGTACCCGACGTCGCTGGTCGACGACTTCCTCGTGCTCGAGCACGGCCAACCGGGGTGGCAACGGGTCCTCGACCGCCACAAGGTCGACCTGCTGCTGTGGGACCGCACCAGCCCGCTGACGGGGTTGGCGAGCTCGTCGGGGCAGTGGCGGGTGCTCTACCAGGACGGCTCGTGGTCGGTCATGTGCCGCCGCGGCGCCGACCTGGGATCCGCCGCCGGCGGGACCTGCTGACCCTCAGGGGTCGTCCGGATCCAAGTGAGCGGAGGCGGCCCGATGCCACCCCGGGGCGCCCGTCGCCGGTGGCCTCTGCTGGCTGTCTCGCTTTGTCTCACACCATGCCGACTACGGTTCGGCCACTCATCGAGACGAGGGGTTCGATCATGTGGGCACAGCTGATCACGGTGCGACTGAAGCCAGGCAAGGAAGGGGAGCTGCCGCGGTTGGTCGAGCAGCTGCAGGCAACGGAGCAACCGGGTTCGGGCCTGTTGCGCTCGTCGCTCATGCAGGAGCAGGCCGACCCGAGCCGCGTGCACATGCTCGTCGTCTTCGAGAGCGAGGAGAAGGCCCGCGACCGTGAGAACGATCCGCGACGTACTGAGGGACTGCAGGTCGCGAGGGACATGATGGCGGACATCTTCGAGGGCGCTCCGGAGTTCGCTGATCTGACCGTTGTCACCGACTGGACGCCCTAGCCGAGACCCGCCTGATTCCTCCGGCTTGACACATGCCTATATAGGAATATGATGGGGGCGTGGCACGAGCAGCGACGACGTCGGACGTCTTCAACGCCATCGCCGAGCCGCAGCGCCGAGCGATCCTGGGGCTGCTGCGGACGGGTGAGCGGCCGGTGACCGAGCTGGCCCGGGAGCTGGGGATGACCCAGCCGGGGGCATCCAAGCACCTGCGGGTGCTCCGGGAGGTCGGACTGGTGCGGGACCGCAAGGCAGGCAAGCAACGCCTGTACGGCCTCGACGCCCTCGGGCTACGACCGGTGCACGAGTGGAGCGGCGGCTTCGAGCGGTTCTGGAACGAGAGCTTCGACCGGCTGGACGCGTATGTGCAGGACCTCGAGCAGACAAGGCAGGAGGAGTAGCTGATCCGCGCGACGGAAAGAGGAGCGCCGGCTCAGTCGGCGACGGCCGACCGCGAGATCGTGATCTCACGGGTCATCGATGCCCCACGGGAGCTGGTGTTCGAGGCGTTCACCGAGGTGCGGCACCTGTCGCGGTGGTGGGGACCGGAGGGGTTCACCACGACCACGCGGGCGTTCGAGTTCCGTGTCGGCGGGGAGTGGGACTTCGTGCTGCACGGACCGGACGGGACGGACTACCAGGAGTGGATCTCCTGGACCGAGATCGCCCCGCCGGAGCGGATCGCGCTGCTGCACGGTGAGTCCCGCGGCGACCCGAACGCCTTCGAGTCGGTCATCACGTTCGCGTCCGACGGCGCGGCGACCCGCATCGAGATGCGCACGCTGTTCCCTTCCAAGGAGCTGCGCGACGAGGCGGCCGAGGAGTACCACGCGATCGAGGGTGGCCAGCAGACCCTGAGCCACCTGGCTGCCTACGTCACCGAGATCCTTCGGAAGGAGGTTGAGGACTGATGGCCGGGGAGGTGTTCTTCAGCGTGTCGATGTCGTTGGACGGGTTCATCGCACCCGAGTCCCTCGGCGACTTGATGGGGCAGCAGTGGATGGAGCTGCAGCAGTGGATCTTCCCGCAGCGGTTCTTCCGGGAGAACCTGAAGCTCGGCGAGGGCGGCGAGGAAGGGCGCGACAACGACATCGTGCGCGAGACGTTCGAGCGCACCGGTGCGAGCGTGATGGGCAAGCGCATGTTCGACGCCGGCGAGCAGGGGTGGCCGGAGGAGGCGCCGTTCCACACGCCGGTCTTCGTTGTGACGCACGAGAAGCGTGACCCCTGGGAGCGGCCGGGGGGGACCACCTTCCACTTCGTCAACGACGGGATCGATGCCGCGCTCGCACAGGCCCGCGAGGCCGCCGGCGACCGGGACGTCCGTATCGCGGGCGGCGGCGCGACGATCCTGGAGTACGTGAACGCCGGCCTGATCGACGAGTTCTCGATCGCGCTCTCACCCGTGCTGTTCGGCTCCGGTATCCGCCTGTTCGAGGGCGTGGACGCGGCCCGCGTGGCCCTGGAGCCGGTCCGCG
The DNA here is from genome assembly GCA_963776435.1 of uncultured Microthrixaceae bacterium. Lineage (GTDB taxonomy): Bacteria > Actinomycetota > Acidimicrobiia > Acidimicrobiales > Acidimicrobilacustridaceae > UBA4742. Next base: position 118,937 of record CAVZMK010000010.1, on the reverse strand, counting down.
CGGAGCCGACGCCGGGGGCGACCCACCTGAGCTACGCCGTCCGCGAGCGGTAGCGGTCTCGCCCGCGACTCACCACGGGCCACGGGCCCCGGCTACCCGCGTGCCGTCGACCAGAGTGCCGTGGGAAGCTCCGAGCCGATGAGCTCGCGCCCGAAGAGAAAGCCGCCGTCCGGACGCATGCCCGCACCTGCGCCGGCGAGGCGGAGCTGGCTGCCGTGGGCGATCGGCGCCGGCGTGCTGATCGTCGCCGCCCTGGTCGTGACCTTGGTCATCGCGGGCTCGAGCTCGACGTCGAACGCGGGCGTGCCCGCCGGCACCCACACCTTCGCCGAGAACGACCACACCCACACCACCGCGCCGGTCCACTACGACCACACCCCGCCCGCCGGCGGTGCGCACAACCCGGTGCCGCAGAATTGCGGGGTCTACGAGCAGCCGATTCCCGACGAGCACGCGGTCCACTCCCTCGAGCACGGCACCGTCTGGATCACCTACCTGCCGTCGGTCTCGGCGGCGGATGTCGCCAAGCTCCGCGCCCTCGTGACCTCGCACTACGACGGCCCGAACCGTTACCTGCTGCTGAGCCCGTACCCCGGCCAGCACGCACCGGTGGTGGCCACCGCCTGGGGTGCGCAGCTCAACCTCGACTCGGTGTCCGATCCGCGCCTCGTGGCCTTCATCGAGCACTACATCGGCGGCGACCAGGGGGGCGAGAAGGGCGCCTACTGCATGGGCGGCTACGGCACGCCCGACGCCTGACCGGCCCGCCCCGTGGCCCCCCACGCGGAACGGGGGAGCGGACCGTGGCCCACTCCCCCGAACTCGGTGCTTCGAGTGCTGATGTTGCCGACGATCGAGTCGGTACTTACGGCCCGCCGGAGCCGGCTTTGACGATGGAGGAGGCCGACTTCGAGAAGCTGGCCCCCACCTCCTGACCGAAATAGCTGACTGCTCCGATGCAGACGAGGGTGATGAGGGCGAGCAGAAACGCATACTCGACCAGCGACGCCCCTTGGTCTCCAGTGAACCGCTCCGGAACCCGATCGTTCGATGTGATCGAACTCATCCGAGCTCCCTTCAGCTCGCGGCTCGCAGGAACGGAAACGGGGCGGGTCTGACGACCCGCCCCGCAGTTCCGTTCTGCTGCGGTCCTAGTGGATCGCGGAAGCGACCTGCGAGAACTTGCTGGAGGCTTCCTTGCCGAGCAACGTGACGGCAACGATGCACACCACGGCGATGAGGGCCACGAGCAGGGCGTACTCGACGAGCGAGGCGCCACGGTCGGTCTTGCAGCGGGCCTGGAGCCACGCGTTGACAAACTCATACGAGGTAAGCATTTGGGTTGGTCTCCCTTGTTTGGTGCTGATGGGTTACCCCGTAAGCCTGGGGTCGGCTTCCTGTCTGCTGGCAGTATCGTCGGCACGAGGCGGCGACCTTTATAGGGCTTGAGACCTATTTCGGCAGGCAGCGGGCGAATTCACGCTGATCGACGACGAATCTCGTTGAGATCCGGTACCCGTCAGTCCAAGCTGACAATTCCCATGCGCACGGCCTGGAGCACGGCCTGGGTGCGATCACGGGCGTCGAGCTTCTGGTAGATCGAAGCCAAGTGGTTCTTCACGGTCTTCTGGCTGATGTAGAGCTTCTCGGCCACCTCGGGGGTGGAGCACCCGTCGGCGATGAGCTGCAGCACCTCTTCCTCGCGGCGGGTGACGATGCGGTCCTCTTCGCTCGAGGGCCGGTCGAGGCGGCGGACCTCGTCGAGCATGCTGGCGGCCAGCTGCGGCGACAGGGCCGTCTCGCCGCTCACGGCCATCCGCACGGCCGAGGCGATCTCGTCGGTCGAGCAGTCCTTGACCAGGTACCCGTTGGCGCCGGCCCGGATGGCGGAGGTGAGCACCTCCTGGTCGGCGTGCATGGTGAGCATGACGACCTTGATGTCGGGCAGGGCGGAGCGGATCTGCCGGGTGGCCTCGACGCCGTCGATCTCGGGCATCGTGACGTCCATCAGGATGACCTCAGGATGCAGCTCGTGGGCCAGTCTGATGGCCTCTTCGCCGTCGCGGGCCTCGCCGACCACGTCGAACCCCTGGTCGATCATCGACCGACGGAGCCCTTCTCGCAGCATGCGATGGTCGTCGGCCAGCATCAGGCGGATGCTCACGGGTGCCCCCTCGAGACTCGTGACGCCGGACCATCGGGGCCCGGTGCGCCGCCAGCCTACTGGTCCCGGCACGCCCCGGTGACCGATGGCCGTGGCCTGGGTGGCGTCAGGTGCGGGTGGCGCCCGAGCCGACCGGTGCCGCGGACTCGGACTCGTCGGCCTGGATCAGGCTGCACCGCACGCGGGTACCCCGCCCGACCTGGCTCGAGAGCTCCAGGGTGGCGCCGATGCTCGAGGCCCGCTCCCGCATGCCGAGGATGCCGTAGGAGTCGAGGCGGCCGGCCGTCCCGATGGGGAAGCCCTTGCCGTTGTCGGTGATCTCCAGGGCGGCCGAGACCCCGTTGCAGCGCCACAGCACACGGGCCCTCGTCGCCTGGGCATGGCGCTCCACGTTGGTGAGCGCCTCCTGGGCGATGCGCCACATCTCCCGCTCCTGGAGGATCGGGAGGCGGGCCCCTCGGTCGCAGAAGAGCTCGACCTCGAGTCGGCTGCGGTCCCGCACCCGGGCGATGTAGGCCTCGAGGGTGGCGCCCATGTCCTGGCGGTCCGAGACGTCGGTCCGCAGGTCGTAGAGCGTGTCGCGGACCTCACGGATCACGGAGCGGACGTCGTCGCGGAGGTGCTCGAGCGACGGCCCGACCTCCTCGCCGCGGTTGGCGTTGGAGACGATGCGGTCGAGCTCGAAGGCCAGGTAGGCGAGGGACTGGCCGATCCGGTCGTGCAGGTCGCGGGCGATCCGGGTCCGCTCCTCGTCGGCGCCGACGGTGCGGAGCCGACCGAACCAGCGGGCGTTGTCGATGGCCAGCGCGACGGGCTCGACGAACCCGCGGAGCAGCTCGACGTCACGGTTGGAGTAGGAGTTGGGGGCCTGGTGCTCCACGGCGAGCAGGCCGATCACCGCGCCGCGTGCGGCGAGCACCGAATACAGCCCGGAGCTGGCTTTCGGGCTGAGGCCGGGGCCACCGTCGATCGACAGGTCCGGCGCGGTCACGACGTTGCCCGATGCCAGCGCCTGGCGCAGCGGCGTCGGCAGGTCGGACTGGCTGAGCTGGCTGGGTAGGCGCAGGTTCTCCCGCCGGACGACCTGCCAGGCGGCATCGGTGTCGTCGAGGACGAGGATCGTGGCGAAGTCGAACTCGAACAGGCCCCGCAGCCGGGTCACGGAGGTGTCGAGCACGTCGTCGAGGTCGAGCGACGCCGGCAAGGTCTGGGTCACCTGGTGCAGGGAGAAGAGGAGCGCGTTGGCGTCGGTCAGCCGTCCCAGCCGGTTGAGGGCCAGCGAGTGCTGGCGGTCGGCCTCGCCCGAGATGCGCCGGGCGTAGCCGGCCACGACGGCCACGAGGATGACGACCAGGCTCCACTCGATCGAGAGCTGGACGCCGCTCGTTGTCGACCCCCTGGGAGAGGTAGGTGATGGTGACCGCCGCCGCCGACACGAGCGCCAGGCGCAGCGAGAACGCGAAGCCGCGGGCGAAGCCGGCCACGATCACCGCGGTCATCAGCGAGAAGACGAACGGTGACTCCCAGCCCCCGGTGCAGCAGACGGCGGCCACGCCGAGGGCCACCTCGGCGACCACCTCGACGAGGCTGCGGACCGTGCCGACGTAGCGGATCGGCTGGAAGGTGCGCAGGACGCTGTAGGCGACGATGATGATGGCGAAGATGGCGTAGGACTTGCGCCCGTCGTAGTGGTCGATGGCGAGGGCGACCGAGGCGATGGTGGTGCCCCATCGGATGGCGATGATCCCCGGTGCGAAGGCGGCCACCCGGTCGACCGGCTCGACGAGACCGATCCCGTCGGTGCTGGCCGAGCCGTCGGTGGTCTCAGCCAGGGCCCGGAGTCGTCCCCGCAGGCCGCGGCGTCCCTTCGGGGTCGCCCGGGCTGTCGTCGCCCACGGCGTCGGGGAGTGACGTCTCTTCCACTACCTGCCCTTGTCGGTCGACCACCGTGCACAGTTGAGCCTGGAGCTGGCAACCGAGGATGGTACCTTCCTGCGCCGTGGTGCTGATCGGACTGACGGGCGGGATCGGCGCCGGCAAATCGACCGTGTCGGCCGCCCTGGCCGAGCGGGGCGCCGTCGTGATCGACGCCGACCTCATCACCCGTGAGCTCCAGGAGCCGGGCCAGCCCGTCCTCGAGGCGATGGTCGAGCACTTCGGGCCTTCGATCGTCGGTCCCGACGGCCGGCTCCTGCGCCAGGCGGTCGCCGACCTCGTCTTCAACGACGCCGAGGCCCTGAAGGCGCTCAACGGGATCGTGCACCCGGCGGTCGGAGCCGAGATCGCCGAGCGGCTCGGGCGGGAGGCCGGCGAGCGACCACGTCGTCGTGCTGGACGTCCCGCTGCTGGTCGAGTCGGGTCGCGACGACATGGCCGCGCTGCTCGTGGTCGACGCCGACCCCGAGGTGGCCGTCGAGCGCCTCGTCGCCCAGCGTGGGTTCGACGAGGGGGACGCCCGCGCCCGCATCGCCCGTCAGGCCTCCCGAGAGGAACGCCTGGGCCGGGCCGACTTCGTGATCCACAACGACGGCACCCGCGAAGAGCTCGAACCCCAGATCGACGACGCCTGGAAGTGGATAGAGCAGCTAGCATACCTAACCTGCGGGCGAGATCGCTGCGGAGCTGGCCGTGGGGGTCGACCCGGGCCCGGACCGCCTGCCACTCGTCGAGGCGGGGGTACATGAGCGGCAGCAGCTCGGGACGCATGCGGCTGTCCTTGGCCAGGTAGATCGCGGCCGCCGGCCTCGACCACCTCGTCGTCGAGCTCGTCGAGCAGCCGGCCGAGCCCGCGCACGCCGCCGGGGATGTCCACCGAGAGTGTCCAGCCGGCGCATCGGGAACGACAGGGGGCCCGGGTTGCCCGGCCCGAACCGCTTGAGCACGTTCACGAACGAGGCGCAGCCGCGGTCGCTCAGGCGTTGGACGGTGCGGCGGACGGTGGCCTCGGCCCCGACGGGTACGGCGTACTGCCATTGCAGGAAGCCGCGGCGGCCGTAGACGCGGTTCCAGCCCTCGACCATGTCGAGCGGGTGCCAGAAGGTCGGGATCGCCTGCAGCTCGCCGCGTCGCTGCTTCGGGGCCTTGCGGAACCAGACCTCGTTGAAGGCGCGGATGGTGACCGGGTTGAGCAGGCCGGACGGCGCCACCGGGGGAGCGGCCAGCAGGATCGACGGGTCGTAGGCCCGGCGGGCGTCGTCGTCGCCCGGGACCTCGGCGGCAGTGGCGAAGCGTCCCCGGGTGAGCACCGACCGGCCCATGGCCGCGCCGCGGCTCGAGAGGTCGACCCAGGCCACCGAGAAGTCGTAGTCGGCGTCGCCCGCTTCCATGAGCGCCATCACCGCGTCGAGGTCGGCGACCCGGTCGGTGTCGACGAGCAACCGGCTGGTCTCGATGGGCAGGCAGCGGAAGGTCGCCTCGAGGATGACGCCGGTCAGGCCCAACCCGCCGGCGGTGGCCCAGAACAGATCGGGGTCGATCGTGGGGGAGACCGTCACGACCCGCGCCGTCGGGCAGGGCGAGCGTGATGCTCTCGACGTGGTTGCACCAGGAGCCGGAGCCGTGGTGGTTCTTCCCGTGGATGTCGGCCGCGATCGCACCGCCGACGGTGACGTAGCGGGTGCCCGGGCTGACCGGGACGAACCAGCCCTGCGGCACGAGCTCGCGCAACAGGTCGTCGAGCGTGGCGCCCGCCGACGCCCGCACGACGCCGGTGGCGGGGTCGAGATCGAAGTCGGCCACACCGGTCGTGTCGACGACCCGCCCGCCGGCGTTCTGGGCCGCGTCGCCGTAGCTGCGCCCGAGCCCGCGGGCGATGGCGCCGCGCGGGCCCACCCCTCGAGCGCGTGCGCCAGCGCCGGCGGCGACGGCGGCCGCACCACGCGGGCCGCGGTCGGGCTGGTGGCGCCCCAGCCGTGGAGGAGGCGGAGGTGCTCGGCGCCCGCGGCGGCCCGCGTCGGCGGGGCCGGGTCAGGTGCGGTAGACGGCGACGGCATAGATCACGGCCCAGATGGCGCCGGAGACGAGGATGGCCCGGTCGGTGGTGAGCACGACCTCGGGGTGCTCACCACCGCCGCGCTCGAGGATGAGCCCGTACTGGAAGATGGCCGCGGTGAAGGGGACGATCGACATCTGGAACCAGACCGCGCCGTCCGAGCTGCGAGCCGCCGACTCGAACGCCCACAGGCAGTAGGCGATCAGCACGACGCCAGTGGCGACGCTGCGCAGGTAGCGCAGGAAGTCCGGGGTGTACACGGCAAGGATGGGGCGGACCTCGCCCGGCCTGGCTCGCCGAGCGAGTGCAGCTCGCTCTCGCGCTTGCCGACGACGATCAGCAGCGCGCCGAAGCTCGTGACGATGAAGAACCACTCGGAGATCGGCAGGCCGGTCGCGGTGGCGCCGCCGATCGCCCGCAGCACGAAGCCCGGCAGCAACGGCGATGATGTCGAGGATGGGGTGGTGCTTGAGCCAGAGGGTGTACACCGGTGGTCAGCGCGAGGTAGGCGAAGCAGCGTGATGCCGAAGTCGCGGCGAGGTCGCGAAGCCGACGGCGAGCGACGCCGAGCACGAGCACGCGCGGCGAGCATGTACGCCGGGCCGACCCGGACGATCCCGGCGGCGATCGGCCGATCCCGCTTGACCGGGTGGAGGCGGTCGGACTCGACGTCGCGGATGTCGTTCACCAGGTAGGTGCCGCTGGCGGCCATGCAGAAGGCGACGAAGGCGAGCGCACGCCCGAGTCCGATGCGTGCCGGCGTCGTCGCGTCGCCGGCCGCGATCGGGCGCCGCGAACACGAGTACGTTCTTCGGCCACTGCCGGGGGCGCAGGGCCTGCACGTAGCCGTCGATCCGCGAGGCGGCGGAGGGCGCCGCCGGGGGCGCCGGGCGCTCGAGTCGTCCACGATCAGCGGGCCGACACCACGCGCCACAGTGGCCTCGGGAGGTGGCGGAGCGCGGCGAAGACCCAGCGCAGCGGAGCGGGGGCCCACACGGTCTCGCTGCCCCGCTCGAGGCCCCGCATCGACCTGCTCGGCGACGACCTCGGGCGTGGTCGACAGCGGCTGGGGGTCCATGCCCGTCGTCATGCGGGTGTGGACGAAGCCGGGACGCACGACCATGACGCGGGCGCCCGTGCCCACCAGGGAGTCGGACAGACCCTGGGCGAACGCGTCGAGTCCGGCCTTGGTCGATCCGTAGACGAAGTTGGTCCGGCGGGCCCGCTCGGCCGCCACCGACGAGAGCACGACCAGCGTGCCGTGGCCCTGGCGGCGGAAGCGGTCGGCGACGATGAGCCCGGCCGACACCGCGCCGACGTAGTTGACCTCGGCGGCCTCGACGGCCTGCTCGGGGATCGGCGTCGAAGTCGGCCTGGTCGCCGAGCACGCCGAACGCCAGCAGCACCAGGTCGATGTCGCCGTCGTCGAACACCGCGTCGATCGACCGATCGGTGCTCGGCGGTGGCCCGGGCGTCGAACGTGCACCACCTGCACGTCGGCCGCCGAGCTCCTCGAGCTCGTCGGCAGGCGTCCTTGGCGGCCTCGGGATCGCGTACGGCGAGGACGACTCGTCGCGCCCGGGCGCGCAGCAGGCGGCGGACGACGGCCAGCCCGATCTCGGAGGTGCCACCCAGCACCAGCACCGATTGGGGGGAACCGAGGGCATCTTGCATACGACGACTGCTCCTGGCGAGGCTCGTCCAAAGAGGGTAGTGCCGCCCTGAGGTCAGATCGGTCGACCAGGCGCCGATGTGAAGGACTGTGGAGACCCCGGCGCCCGTGGTGGCGCGATCTACGCTTGCCCGATGACCAGCACCGGCGTGCGCGACGGGAGCGCGCCCGCATCCACGGCGGTGCGCCGTCCGGGACTGGCCGAGTCCGCGGCCGCGGTGGCGGTGCTGTCGCTCCTCGCCGCTGCGATCTACGCCGTGCTCGGGACGGGCTATGTCCTCGACGACTGGTTCACGCTCCGCAACGCCCGGTTCCAGGGGGCGTGGGCGTCGGCGGGAGCCGCGCAGCAGACAGCCGCGGCCCGGCGCGGCCGTCGTCTACGCCGTGGTGTTCGGTCTGGTCGGTCAGCACCCGCTGGTGGTGTTGGTGGTGCAGGCCGGCCATCGGCGTCGCGACCGCGGTCGTCCTGGTCCACCTCCTGCGGCGGTTCTTCCCGCCCGGATTGGCCCTCGTCGCGACGCTGCTGTGGGTGCTGCTGCCCAACCACACCTCGCTCGAGGTCTGGGCGTCGGCCACCAACATCGCGCTCTGCGTGCTGCTCACGGTCGTGGCGACCGACCTGCTGTGCGCCGGCGACCGGCGGGTCCAGTGGGTGGCGGTGCCGGTCTTCGCCGCGGCCGGGCTCTGCTACGAGGCCGTGCTCCCGTTGGCGGCGGTGGCCATCCTGGTCGTGCCCTGGGTCCGACGCGGGCGACCCGACTGGCGCCTGGTCGGTGGGGGTGCGGTGGCGCTCGGCGCGGTGGCGGTCTGGATCGTCGACGCACTGGCAACCGGCCAAGCAGGTGTCGAAGAGCTGGGCCGACCTGCACCCAGATGATCGGCGGCCACTTCGGCTGGGGCATCGTCTCCGAGCGGGACCGGTCGCCGCCATCCTCACGCTGGTCGGGCTCATCGGCATCGGCGTCGCGGTGGCGCCGGGTGGCTCTCCGTCGTTCCGCTCGAAGGCCGGGCCGGCCGAGTGGGCGGTGGTGACCGGGCTCGCCGTGATGGTGCTCGGCACGATCCCGTTCGCCCGGTACCTGCTACGCCGGCCGCTCGGCGCGCGGCGACCGGTTCACTGTCGGATCGTCGATCGGTCGCGGGCCTGGTCTGGGCTGGGCATCCTGATCGCCGCTGTGGGGCTGGCGTCGGCCGTCTCGGTGCGTCGCCGCGCTGGTGGCGCCTGCGCCGATCGGCCGCGGGTCGGCCCGGGTCGAGCGGGCGGTGATCGTGGCACCAGGCGGGGCGCGACGGGTCGGCGCCAGCGCTGGGTGGTCGCGACGATCCGTCCACCCGCACGGCGCGGTGGTCGTCGGCCCGGCGCCGAGCCACCGCCTGGACGTGGGACGCCGTACCCCGACCGTGCCCCCGTCAGTGGCGGCCGAAGGCCTCGCAGGTCGGCTACGACACCCGCACCACGCGGGTCGGACTGGCGATCTCACCCGTCGGCCAGGTCGACCGCTACCCGGCCGGCCGGTGGCGTGTACACGCTGCAGTGCTTCGAGGTGCCGGCTCCGCCCGACACACCCGGCTTCCGCTCCGGACGGCCCGGAGTCCCCTGTCACACCCTCTGGGTAGCCTGAGGAGCCGATGGCGCAGACCACGACCACGCTGCCGACGAGCCGACGACCACCCCCTTCCGCATGGTGTCCGACTTCGAGCCGGCCGGCGACCAGCCCCAGGCGATCGACGAGCTGGCCGACGGCCTCGAGCGCGGCGATCGCGTTCCAGACGCTGCTCGGCATCACCGGCAGCGGCAAGAGCGCCACCATCGCGTGGACCATCGAGCAGGTGCAGCGGCCGACGCTCGTGATCGCGCCCAACAAGTCGCTGGCCGCCCAGCTGGCCAACGAGTTCCGCGAGTTCTTCCCCGACAACCGGGTCGAGTACTTCGTGTCGTACTACGACTACTACCAGCCCGAGGCCTACATGCCGGCCAGCGACACGTACATCGAGAAGGACAGCTCGGTGAACGACGAGATCGACCGGCTGCGCCACTCGGCCACCTCGGCGCTGCTGACCCGGCGCGACACGATCGTGGTGGCGTCGGTCTCGTGCATCTACGGCCTGGGCTCGCCCGAGGAGTACCGCGACCAGCTGCTGGTGGTGCGGGTGGGCGAGACCCACGACCAGCGCTCGATCCTGCGCCGCTCGTCGACATGCAATACGAGCGCAACGACATGAACCTCGTGCGGGGCAAGTTCCGGGTGCGGGGCGACACCATCGAGGTCCACCCGGCCTACGACGAGACGGCGGTGCGCATCGAGCTGTTCGGCGACGAGGTCGAGGCGCATCGCGGTCGTCGATCCGCTGACCGGCGAGAAGGTCGACGCGCTCGACGAGCTCGTCGTGTTCCCGGCCACGCACTACGTCGCCGGCGACGAGCGCATGCGGGTCGCCATCGGCCGCATCGAGGCCGAGCTGCAGGAGCGGCTGGCCGCGCTTCGAGGCCGAGGGCAAGCTGCTCGAGGCGCAGCGGCTGCGCATGCGCACCCAGTACGACCTCGAGATGATGCAGGAGGTCGGCTTCTGCAACGGCATCGAGAACTACAGCGGCGCCGATCGACGGGCGCGCGCCCGGGCGAGCCGCCGCACACGCTGCTCGACTTCTTCCCCGACGACTTCCTGGTCGTGCTCGACGAGTCCCACCAGTCGGTGCCCGCAGCTGCACGGTCAGTACGAGGGCGACCGCAGCCGCAAGGCGACGCTCATCGAGCACGGCTTCCGCCTGCCCTCGGCCGCCGACAACCGGCCGCTGCGGTTCGAGGAGTTCATGCAGCGGGTCGGCCAGGTCGTGTTCCTGTCGGCCACCCCTGGTCCCTTCGAGCTCGAGCAGTCGGCCCAGGTGGTCGAGCAGGTCGTCCGTCCGACCGGCCTGGTCGACCCCGAGGTCATCGTCAAGCCGACCAAGGGCCAGATCGACGACCTGATCGAGCAGATCAACCAGCGGGTCACCGCCGGCGCGCGGGTGCTGGTCACGACGCTGACCAAGAAGATGGCCGAAGACCTGAGCGACTACCTGCTCGAGCTGGGCGTCAAGGTCCGCTACCTGCACAGCGAGGTCGACACCATCGAGCGCATCGAGATCCTGCGCGACCTGCGGCTCGGCGAGTTCGACGTGCTGGTCGGCATCAACCTGCTGCGCGAGGGCCTCGACCTGCCCGAGGTGTCGCTGGTGGCCATCCTCGACGCCGACAAGGAGGGCTTCCTGCGCAGCGAGACCTCGCTCATCCAGACCATCGGCCGGGCGGCCCGCAACGTCGAGGGCCAGGTCATCATGTACGCCGACAGCGTCACCGACTCGATGCAGCGGGCCATCTCCGAGACCAACCGCCGGCGTGGCCTGCAGCAGGCCTACAACGTCGAGCACGGCATCGATCCGCAGATCGATCCGCAAGGCGGTCACCGACATCCTGGCCTACCTGCGGCCCGTCGCCGACCGCTCCGGTGCCCGGCGCCGACCAGCGCATCGCGTCGCGCGCGACCAGCCCCGCACCGACCTGGCCGAGCTGCCCCACGACGAGCTCGCGCGCCTCATCCAGACCCTCGAGGACGAGATGCATGACGCGTCCGCGGACCTGCGCTTCGAGTACGCTGCCCGGCTGCGCGACGAGATCAAAGATCTCAAGCGCGAGCTGCGAGAGGTGGTCTAGCCGCCAGATACAGGCCGACGGGAGGGATTCCGACGGCACGAGATGCGATCAGCGGTCGCCGTCCGGCCGATGTCGAATCGGCGCCGCCTCCTGACCCGCGTGCCGACCTGGTGCTTCGTCGGTCGCCGTCGCCGTGGGTGCGGTGCTGCGGTTCTGGTCGTCTCGGCACGGCCACGCTGAGCGCCGACGAGTCGTACTCCGCGGTCAGCGTCCAGCTGCCCTTCGGCCAGATCTGGGGGTCACATCGCCGCACCGACCCGCATCCGCCGTCAGCTACCTGCTGCTCAGCCCGTTCGCGCACCTCTTCACCTCGACACCTGGCCGTGCGGCTGCCGGCCGCGGTCTGCGCGATGGCCGCGCCTGGTGATGTCGCGTGGTGGAAGCGGACCGCGGCGTCGCCGGACTGGTGGCGACGATCGTGCTGGCCGTCTCGCCGTTCGCTGCTCGAGTACGGGCGCGAGGCGCGCATGTACGGCCTCGTCACGCTGGCCGGCGTGACGCTGGCGATGGGCGGCCGACCGATGGCTGGCGACCGGCTCGATCGTCGGTGGGCGGCGGCGGCCGGTGGCGCCGCGTTCGTGATCGCGATGTCCTACAGCGCCGGGTGCCATCATGCCCGTGGCGTTCGGCCCTGGTGCCGGGCTGGCGTCGCGACCGTGCAGGCCTGGGAGATGCGGGTGGCGGCGGGCCTCGGCCTTCGGCGCCTGGGCCGTCCTCTGGGCGGGGCACGCCGTGACGGTCGGCGACGGGTCCATCCGGCTACCCGCCGCTGAGCGTCGTGTGGGTGCGGAAGATGCTCACCGCCATGGTCGCACCGATGCCGTCCGACGAATGGTCGTGCTGGGGATGCTGGCCGTCGGACTGGTGGCCGTCCTGCGGCGACCGGTCCCGTAGCCGACAGCTCGTGCTGGCCCTGTTCGATCGCCCCCGTGCTGGCGCTGGTGGCCGTCAGCCTCCACAACAACATCTTCCTGCCGAAGACGATGGTCATGGTGGCCTGGGCACCGTCGCTGCTGATCGGCACGGTCGTCGGCCGTGGCCTGGCGACTTCCGACCGCTCGTCGGCCGGGGTCGCGGTCGCGGCGATCGCCCTCGTGATGCTGCCGTACGTCTGCACCGCGCTGTCGCTCGACGAGGGCGCCGGGCCGATGATCTCGCGGTGGCCGCGGTCCGCGGCCGGGTGACGCGTATGGCCATGAGCCCGGTGCAGCTCGGCACGCTGCTCGAGTGGTACGAGGGCGTCATCCGGCCGCCACCTGCGTCGGCCGACAGCCATCTCATCCCCGGGTGCGGTCGTCTACCGGTTGGACGGCGAGACCGTAGACCGGACGGGTGTGGCTGGTCGAGTCGAGGTCGCGGACCCGCACGACCACGGCCCGGCCGTCGGCGCAGTCGTGCGGGGCGCGAGCGCGTGGTGGGCGGCGGCTACTCCATGCGCTGCATCGAGCCGGACAAGCCACGCGATGAACGGCGCACCGCCCAGTCAGCCAGGGTCTGGCTGCGCCGCCCGCTCGTCGCCGGCGCGGTGCTGCTCGTCGTCTACGTCGCGCTCGTCGCTTCTGCATGAGCCCGAAGCGGCTACCTCGGCACCGACACCGGCGGCAAGATGGCCACCCTCGAGGTGATGGCGCACCACGGCGGCGGCCTCGACCCCGACGTGGGCTACTGGGCGGCCGAGTGGGACCCGAGCGCCTCGCTCCACGGGCTCTACTACACGTACCGGGTCGGCGATCGCTACCTCAACGTCACGACGCTGCCGATGGTCTACGCCGCCCTGCCGCTCTACGAGCTCGGTGGGCTACCGCCTCGCCCTGCTCGTGCCGATGCTGGGTGGGGTGGCGTGCGCCTTCGCCGCCCGCGCGTTGGCCCGTCGGCTCGGCGCCACGCGCCGGATGGGCCGCGTTCTGGATCGTCGGACTGGCCTCGCCCGTCACCATCTACTCGCTCGACCTGTGGGAGCACAGCCTCGGCCTGGCCCTCATGGCCTGGGGCATCGTCGCCCTGCTCGACGTGGTCGACCGGCGTGCCGACCTGGTGGCGCGGCGCTGCTCGGCGGCCTGGCCTTCGGCGTGGCTGCCACCCTGCGCAACGAGGCGATCGTCTACGTCTTCGTGGCCACCGCCGTCGTCTGCGTCGATGCTGATGCGTGCGTGACGCGGCGGCTGCGCTCGTCGTTGGTCGTCGGCGCGACCGACCGTGGTCGGCTTCGCCGGCGGTCTACGGCGCCAACGCGTTGCTCGAGGTCGCGCTGCTCGGATCGACCATCCGAGCCGCTCGGGCCTCCGGGCACGGTCCAGGAGGGTCGGCGAGGCTCGTTGCACTCCGCCTGAGCGAGGCGGTGACCATGTCCGGCGGCCTGCTCGGCTCGAGCGGCCAGCGCGTCGGTCTGGCTGGTGATCGGACCTGATCGCGATGTTGGCCTTCGTCGCCTACCGGGCGGTCCGAGGCGGCGACCAGCGCCCCGCCAAGATGGCCGCCGCGGTCGTCGTGGTGCCCTCTACCTGGCCACGCGTCGACCGAGGGCCTCGGGTTCGTGCCCGGACTGGTGGCCACGACGCCCTTCGTCGCCGCCGGCCTGGTCCTGGCCTGGAAGCGGCGCGGTCCCACGGCTCGCCGCGATCGATCGCGCTGGTCGCCCTCCCGATCGTCTGGCTGCACCGACTTCACCGGTGGCGTGGTCCCGCAGTGGGGCGGGCGCTACATCCTGACCACGCGGTCTGCTGCTGGGCGTGGTCGGCATCGCCCGCAGCGAAGTCGGCGGCCCGCTGGGCCCGCCAGCTTCTTCGTCGGCCTGGCCGTCGGGGTCACGGCGTTCGGGCTGGCATGGATGTCGCAGCGCACCCATGACGTGGCCCGCGCCGGGTGCGTGGATCGCCGCACGACCCGAGCCGGTGGTGGTCTCCGACGTGCAGTTCTGGTTGCGCGAGTCGGGCAGCTACGAGCCCGACCACCGGTGGCTCACGGTCGGCACCCGGCCGAGCTCGACCGCGCCGGCCAGGATCGTGACCGACGCCGGCTTCGACCGCTTCGGGCTGCTCACCGTCGACGATCCGGGCCGGCCGTCGCCGTCGGTGCCCGGCTACCACGCCGGTGTCGCACGGCGAGCAGACGTGGCTCGGCGTGCCCTTCCGGTACACCGTCTACGTCGCAGGACAGCTCGTGACGGCCCGTCGTCGCCCACGCCCGCCGGCCGTCGGCTGCCGGCCCGGCGCTGGGCGTCGCCCCTCGTGGGTCGCACGTCCGTGGCCCTCGCGGTCGTGCTCGGCCTGGGACTCGTGCTCACCGGCCCCCGGGTCGGCCTTCAGCAGCGACGAGGGCGCGGCCATGATCCAGGCCCGCATGCTGCGCGACGGGCGACGGCTGGCTCTACCGGTACCCGCTCGCCCGCATCGATCCCGAGGACCAGGCCCGCCCGTTCGTGCGTGGCGACGTCGGGAGCGAAGGGCGTGGCGCCCTACGCCAAGCACCCGCTGTACCCGCTGCTGCTGGCCGGGCTCGACGTGATCGGTGGGCACTGGGGGATCCGGGTCGGCGGTGTGCTGGGACGCTTGCTCGCCGCGCTGCTCGCCGCCCTGCTCGCCCGTGCGCCTGGATCCGCGGCTCGATCGGCCGGTGCTGTGGTTGGTCGGCGTCGCCAGCCCGCTGTTCTTCGACGCCTACGTGGTGCTGGCCCACACCCTGGCCGCGGCCGGTGGCCGCGGCGGCGTGCTGCTGGCGGTGCACGCGCTGGCGCCGCGGGCGGTCACGTCCCCGACGGGCGGCGTCCGCCGTCGGCCTCGGCGTCTGCCTCGTGGTTGCGGCGATGCTGCGGACCGAGGCGCTCTTCGTCGGTCCCGCCCTGGCCGCCGCGTGCGCCGTGCTGGCGATCTTGCCGGCGGGTGCCGGCCCGTCGGGCGACGGTGGTGGCCGTCGTGGGCGTCCTGGCCAGCGCCGCCGCCTGGATCGGTCGACCACGTCGGGGCCCGGCTATCATCGGGCACCGCCCGACCCGTGCCGCCCAACGTGGCTCCGGCGTCGTGGATCGCCGGGCGGTGGCACGCCTTCCACACGACCTGGCTGCAGGCCAGCTACGGCGGCGGACGCACCGGCGACCTCGCGCTCGCCCTTGGTGCAGTGCTGCTCGCGGGTGCCGCGCTGCTGCTGCACCAGCGCGCCGGCCGGAGGGCGTGGGTGGTGATCGCGGTCCTGGTCGGCGCCGCCTCGTGCTACGTCGTGCGCCTGGTGGTCGGCCCGGCCGGTGTCGTACCCGGGCTCGCTCTCGCGTTCCCGGCGGGCTGGTTCCTGCTCTGGGCGGCGGGCCGAAGGGTGGCCAAGGGCGTGGCCGCGCCGCTCATGGCGGTGACGCGCTGCAGTGGTTGCCGTGGCCGTGTTGGTCACCGAGTACGCGATCGGTGGCGGTGTCGAGTGGGGCGGCCGCTACTTCGCCATCCTGATCCCGATCGCCGTGCCGGTGCTCGCCTTCGCGGCCGCACCGGTCGATCCGGCGCCACGGCGCCGAGCTGGCCCGCATCGTCGTTGCCGCGCTCGTGGTGGTCTCGCTCGCCGCCGTCGCTCACCGCCGCTGCAGGCCCTGCGGACCGGCCACGTCACGACACCGCGGCGGTGCTCGACGCCATCGCCGTCGCAGGCGCGGGCCGCCGGGACGAGCGGCGGGCTCGATCGGCCGGTCGTGGTCACCACCAACCGCCTGCTCCCGCAGATCGACTCGCGCGACTTCGATCACTACGACTGGGTGGCAGTCGATCCCGACCACCTCCGCCGCTACGGCCGACCGGCTGGCGGAACTGGGGGTGCGCCGGGTGGTGCTCGTGACGCCCGATGCGAAGAGCGACCTGGCCCAGATGCCCGGCTGGCAGGCCACGTCGATCACCTCGGGTCTGCCCCTCGAAGTCGTGCGTCCTGACCGCTCCCTCCGTCGGCGGGTGACGGGTCCCACCCGGCCGCACAAACACGTGTTCGAGACCCTGGGTTCCCGGTAGGATGGCCAGGTGGCCGACACCATCACCATCCGGGGGGCCAGGGAGCACAACCTCCGCAACCTCTCGCTGACGCTGCCTCGCGAGCGACTGATCGTCTTCACCGGGCTGTCCGGCAGCGGCAAGTCCTCGCTGGCCTTCGACACCATCTACGCCGAGGGGCAGCGCCGCTACGTCGAGTCGCTCTCGGCGTACGCCCGCCAGTTCCTGGGCCAGATGGACAAGCCCGATGTCGACTTCATCGAAGGGCTGTCGCCGGCGATCTCGATCGACCAGAAGAGCGCGTCGCGCAACCCGCGCTCGACCGTCGGCACCATCACCGAGGTCTACGACTATCTCCGGTTGCTCTACGCCCGCATCGGCATCCCCCACTGCCCCGATCGACGGCACGCCGATCACCCGCCAGACGCCCCAGCAGATCGTCGACCGCATCCTCGAGCTGCCCGACGGCACCCGCTTCGAGGTGCTGGCGCCGGTCGTGCGCGGCCGCAAGGGCACCTACGACACGCTGCTGGCCGACCTGGCCACGCAGGGCTTCGCCCGCGCCAAGGTCGACGGCGAGCTGCACGAGCTCACCGACAAGGTCGAGCTGGCCCGCTACGAGCAGCACACCATCGAGGTGATCGTCGACCGGCTCGTCCGGCGAGACGGCATCGAGCGCCGCCTCACCGACTCGCTCGAGACGGCGCTGCGACTGGCCGACGGCGTGGCCGAGGTGCACCTTGTCCCCCGCGAAGGCGAGGGCGAGACCGAAGTGCTGACGTTCTCGCAGCACCTGGCCTGCCCGACCTGTGGTCAGTCGTACGACGAGCTGGCTCCTCGGAACTTCTCGTTCAACTCGCCCTACGGCGCGCTGCGAGCGTTGCGACGGCCTGGGCACCCGGTTCGAGGTCGACCCCGAGCTGGTGGTCCCCAACCCCGACCTCACCGTCGAGCAAGGAGCGCTCGCGCCGTGGGCCGGTGGGCGCAGCCAGTACTTCAGCCGTCTTCTCGAGTCGGTCTGCGAGGCGCACGGCATCCGGCCCGACATGCTCGTGGTCCAAGCTGCCCAAGGCCAAGCAGAAGCTGCTTGCTCTACGGCGTGCCCGGTCGCGGTCAAGGTGCAGTACCGCAACCGGTACGGCCGCACCCGCAGCTACGAGGCCAAGTTCGAGGGCGTCGTGCCCTACCTGCAGCGGCGGCACAGCGAAGCCGAGAGCGACTCGGCCCGCGAGCAGATCGAGGGCTACATGCGCGAGGTGCCCTGTCCCGCCTGCGGTGGCGCCCGGCTCAAGCCCCTGTCGCTGGCGGTCACGATCGACGGCCACAACATCGCTCAGATCTCCGAGATGTCCATCCGCCGCGGCCGCGGCGGTGCTGGCCGAACTCACGTTGACCGAGCGCGACCACATGATCGCCGATCGCGTGGTCAAGGAGATCAACGCCCGCATGGGCTTCCTGCTCGACGTCGGGCTCGACTACCTCAACCTGGGCCGGTCGGCGGCGACGCTGGCCGGTGGCGAGGCCCAGCGCATCCGGCTCGCCTCGCAGATCGGCAGCGGCCTGGTCGGCGTGCTCTACGTGCTCGACGAGCCGTCGATCGGTCTGCACCAGCGCGACAACCGGCGGCTCATCGAGACGCTCGAGCGGCTGCGCGACCTCGGCAACACCGTGCTCGTGGTCGAGCACGACGAGGAGACCATCAAGGTGGCCGACCACGTCGTCGACATCGGGCCGGGCGCCGGCGAACACGGCGGCGACGTCGTCTACGCCGGCCCGGTGAAGGGCTTGCTGAAGTCGCGGAAGTCGGTGACCGGCCAGTACCTGTCGGGCCGCAAGTCGATCCCGGTTCCCGCGCTGCGACGCAAGCCGTCGGCCGACTTCCTCGTCGTGCGCGGCGCCCGCGAGAACAACCTCAAGGACATCGACGTCGAGTTCCCGCTCGGCTGCCTCGTCTCGGTCACGGGCGTGTCGGGCTCGGGCAAGTCGACGCTCGTGAACGACATCCTGATGCGGGCGCTGATGCAGAGCGTCTACGGCTCGAAGGTGCCGCCCGGTCGGCACCGCAGCGTCGACGGGCTCGAGGCCATCGACAAGGTCATCGACATCGACCAGTCGCCGATCGGGCGCACGCCGCGGTCGAACCCGGCCACCTACACCGGTGTGTTCGATCACGTCCGCAAGCTCTTCGCCCAGACGACCGAGGCCAAGGTGCGCGGCTACCTGCCCGGCCGGTTCTCGTTCAACGTCAACGGCGGTCGCTGTGAGGCTTGCGCGGGCGACGGCACCATCAAGATCGAGATGCACTTCCTGCCCGACGTGTACGTCCCCTGCGAGGTGTGCAAGGGCGCTCGCTACAACCGCGACACGCTCGACATCACCTTCAAGGGCAAGAACATCGCCGACGTGCTCGACCTGTCCTGCGAGGAGGCGCTCGAGTTCTTCGGCAACCAGCCGGCCATCGCCCGGCACATGCAGACCATCGTCGACGTCGGTCTGGGCTACGTCCGGCTCGGCCAGCCCGCGCCCACGTTGTCCGGTGGCGAGGCGCAGCGGGTCAAGCTGGCCAGCGAGCTGGCCAAGCGCTCGACCGGCCACACCATGTACATCCTCGACGAGCCCACGACCGGGCTGCACTTCGAGGACATCCGCAAACTCCTCACAGTGCTCAGTCGTTTGGTCGATCAAGGGAATACGGTCCTGGTCATCGAGCACAACCTCGATGTCATCAAGACTGCGGACTGGATCATCGACCTCGGCCCCGAAGGGGGCGACGGGGGAGGCGACGGTAGTGGTCGAAGGGACGCCGGAGCTGGTGGCCAAGACGCCGGGGAGCCACACCGGCCGCTTCCTCGCGCCGCTGCTCGACGGGCACTGAGCCATGCGGCGCGCCGCCAGACCCGTGCTGTACCTCGGCATCGTTGCCGTGGTGCTCGGGCTCAGCAAGGTGCACGCCGCGCTACATCGCCAGCCCGCCGTACGTCTTCCACGGCTCGTTCCGGTTTGCCTGGGCGATCGCCTACATCGGGCTGCTGTGCCTGGCTGCGTACGGGCTCGGCCTGCCAGAGCTGCCGCGCAACCCTCGCCAGGCCCTCGTCACCGCCGATCGCGGCCGCGGTGGCGGGCGCGATCGGCATCTCCATCGTGCAGCTCGTGGGGGGCGACCGCGCTGCTGCCTCGCTTCGTGGTGTTCGGCTCGGCCATCCTGCTGGTGCCCTGGTACCTCTTCTGTGCCGCCCTCGCCACCGATGGCGGGCGCGCGCGGCCGGGCGCGATCGCGTGCTGGTGATCAGCGACACCGCCAGCGCGTCCGAGCTGCGCCAGGAGATCGGGCGTAGCGCGGAGCGCCCTGCCCGGCTGGTCGCGGTGACGCCGGTGGCGAAGGTCGAGCCGACCGGCACCGGCGACCAGCCCCTCATCGATCTCGTGCGACGCGAGCACGTCTCGGTCATCGTCCTCGACCGCGAGGCGCAGTCGTCGGCGCCGGTCGTCGCGCAGGTGGCAGCCGAGCACCAGACGGGCACGCGCGTGCGCACGCTCTCGCTCTTCTACGAGGAGTGGCTCGGCATGCTCCCCGTGTCCGAGCTCGAGCGCGTCTCCCTGCTGTTCGACATCGGTGAGCTGCACCGGGGCCGCTACGGACGGCTGAAGCGCATCATCGACTTCGTCATCGCCGTGGTCGCGCTGCCGATCCTGTTGCTGGCGGTCGTCGCGGTCATCATCGGCGACCTCTTCGCGAACCGTGGCCGGCTCTTCTACACGCAGGACCGCACGGGCAAGAACGGCTCCGTGTTCCGCATCTACAAGTTCCGCACCATGCGCGACGCGCCGGCCGACGCGCCGACCGAGTGGACGGCCGAGGACGATCCGCGTGTCACGCCGTTCGGGCGCCTGTTGCGCGTCTCCCATCTCGACGAGCTGCCCCAGGTCCTCAACATCCTGAAGGGTGACCTGGCCGTCGTCGGGCCCCGCCCCGAGCAGCCGCAGTACGTCGAGGAGCTGCGCGAGAAGCTGCCGTTCTACGACGTCCGCCACCTCGTCCGTCCGGGCCTCACCGGTTGGGCTCAGGTCAAGTACGGCTATGCCGGCGACGAGGACGACGCGCTCGAGAAGCTGCAGTACGAGTTCTACTACCTGCGTCACCAGTCGCTCGGGCTCGACGTCCGCATCATCGGTCGCACGGTCCGCAGCGTGCTCGGCGGCGCGGGTCGCTAGCGGTCGCCGCTCGACCCGGCCGGTTGCAGCACGCCGCGGGCCCAGTCGGTCCATCGGGCGACGCTGTAGAGAGTGGCCACGTGCTCGCGCGCCTCTTGGCCGAGGCGAGCCCTTTCGGGTTCGTCGTCGAGCAGGTCGGTCAGCGCGGCGACGAACTCCGTGTCGCTGTCCGCCATCCGAGCGGGGAAACCGGGGGCGAGGCCGGCGCGAGGCCGGGCCGAGCACCTGCGGCAGACCGTAGGCGGCGGTGGCCAGCACCTTGATCTGGATGCCGCTGGCGTGCAGGAGCGGGACGACGGCCACGCGCACCTGGGCGACGATGGCGTCCAGATCGGGGAAGTCGGCGGCCACGGTCCAGCCGAGACGGTCGGCCAGCTCGAGGGTCGAGCGCGCCGGTTGGGCGCCGGCCAAGAGCATGCTCGTACCCGGCCGGCGGCGCAACACGTCGGGCCAGATCCGCGCCAGACGATGGATGGCCTCGACGTTGGGCGGATAGGAGAGCTTGCCCAGGAAGAGCGCGTCGTGGGTCGGTTCGAGGCCAGCTGAGGCGGCGGCCGGTGGGATGGTGATGGGGACCCAGGTCAGGCCCAACGCATCGGCGTCGCTCCACCCCGCCGCGATGCCCACCACGCCAGGGGGCAGCGGTCGACGTTCGAATCGACCGGCCGTACCGGCTAGCAGCCGGAACGCCGGAGCCCACGGCGACCAGCCGACGATGGCCGCCCGATCGCGGTAGCTGTCCGACAGGCGATCGACGAAGTCGAGCACGATGTGCCAGGGGCCATCGGTCAGGGTCGGATGAAACGCGCGGCGACGTGCCACACACAACCACATCGGCGCCGATGTCGATCAGATGTCGGCGGAGCGATCGATGGCTCCAGGCCATGGACTCTGGTACCGCGCGTCCTGCCAGCACCGCTCCTACGCCCGATGAGCGAAGGTCGGCGGCCCGGACGCCATGATCCCGGCGAAGCGACACGTCGACGACGGTGGCTCCGGCCGCCTCGAAGATCTCGGTGAGTCCAGCGACCCGGCTCGCCTCACCCGTGGCCCCGGCTCGGCCGAGGTGCACCATGGCTACCGTGGTTCGCACCGAGGAGAGTGTAGGTAGCCGAGGTCCGGAGGCGGGGACAGCCGCGTCGTAGCATGCGCGGATGGGAGCCATGTCCTGCCCGATATGCGAGGCGTCGGCCGTACCCTGGCTCAGCTCGATGGCTAGCGCCATCGAGGGCCAGCGCACCGACACCTACTGCTGTTCAGGGTGCGGTGCGATCTTCGCGTGGCCGCTCGACGTGCCCGACGGACTCTACGAGGCGATCTACCGCCACTCAGATCGGCTGGAGGGCTACACGCGCTACGCGGTACGCCCGCAACAGCGAACGATCAGGAGATCCCCTCGCCTATCTGGCGGATCAGGAGGACATGTACTGGGCTGTGCAGCAGCTGCTGAGCCGTACGCCAGAGGCCCACGCGTGGCGGATCGTCGAGATCGGATCCGGACTCGGCTATCTGACCAACGTGTTGCAGAGGAGTGGGTACACCTGCATCGGATTGGACATCTCCGCCACCGCCGTGGACGCGGCTACCGCTCGCTTCGGCGCGCACTACGCCCGCCAGGACGTGTTCGATCCCGATCCGGAGTTCGTGGGTGCGTTCGACCTGGCCATACTGCTCGAGACGATCGAGCACGTTCCGGATCCGCTGTCGTTCCTCGCGGCGGTCACGCGCCTGGTCCGCGACGGGGGGTCGGTGTTCCTGACCACGCCCAGTCGGGACGTGCACCCGGACGGTGCGCGCTGGCGCACCGACCTACCTCCGGTACACCTCTACTGGATGACCGAGCACTCCGTGGAGGAGTTGGCTCGTCGAGTCGGACGGCGCGCCGAGCTGACCGACTTCACCGAGTTCAATCGCGCCCATGAGCAGACCGTCGCACTCGGAGACCTCGAGGCCGTGCGGGGCCCGCTGCTCGATGCGAGCTTCGCACCGTGTCGAGAGGTTCCGTGGCGCACGCGCGTCATGGAGCGTCTCCGTGAGGTGCCCGCACTGGCGAAGGTGGCTCGGGCCGTCTACGACCGGGGGCGACCCAACCGGACCCGCCTCCGCGAACGGTCGTTCTCGATCGCGGCCGTGCTGAGGCCGGAGTCAGACGGCGCGGACCCGGGTTCGTAGGAACAGGAAGCCGGACAACAGCACCTGCGAGGCCACCGTGACACAGGCGGCCCCGACCATGCCGTACGTGGGGATCACGATCACGTTGGCAACCAGGTTCAGTGTGCCCGTCATGGCCATCCATAGCGCGATGTGCTTGTCGGGATGGATGGCGTAGTAGATGGGGGCCAACCCGGCGGTCGCGGTCATGAGCGCGGATCCGACGAGGAGGATGACCATCGGGACCTGGCCCGACGTGTAGGCGGGGCCCAACACGATGGGAACCAGCCAGTAGCCGACGGGGATGGACACGAGGACGAGGAGGGCGAAGCGCAGCCCGATCTGCAGGGCGCGACCCCGCATCTCGCGGAGGCGGTCGGGGTCATCGTGCAGGCGCCGGGTGACACCGGGGAGCAGGCCGGTGATGAGCAGTCCAACGGCGGTCATCCATGCGTTGGGTAGGCGGTAGATGGCCGAGTAGATGCCGGCCGTGCTCGTGTTCACGAGCGCGGCCAGGAGCAGGGTGTCGATGGTGAGGAACACCTGGTCCGACAACATGGCGAGCAGCAGCCAGCCCTCGACCGAGGTCTGGCCGGTACCCAGCGGCCGGGGCTGGGGCAACCGGTTGAGTAGCACCGACAGCAGCGTGCCGATCCCGTAGGCCAGTCCGACGGCGAGCGACGCCCCCAGCAGCCCGCTCACGAACAGCACCCCTGCGCACAGGAGTGCGCCCTGCACCAGCGGCGGGATCCCGGCCCGGACGCCCCGCTCGCGCCCGAGCGCGAACCAATCGCGGTTGAGACCTCGACCGGCGATGCAGGCCGCCAGAGGGAGCAGGGCGGGCTTGTCGATCGCGACCACTACCACGGCGTAGAGCACGATCATCCCGGCGGTCACCAGTTCTCGTCGCCGCACCAGCGCGTGCAGGCCGTCGTGTCGGCCGGCGGCCACGTCCCGTGTCCCCTTGAGCGATGCACCCCAATCGGCCACCAGGCCGGCGTAGCGACAGACCAGGAAGGCCACCGACAGGGTGCCGAAGTCGGATGTGCCGAGCCGACGGGCCAGGATGATGAAGCCGATGAACTCAAGTGCCTGACCGCCGGCGCGGAAGGCGACTAGTGGCACCGCGACCTGACGGAAGCCGCGCGGCTGGGCTTCCATGGCGGGAACCGTATCAACGGGCTTTTCGCGGTTGGCCGACCCAGTGCCCGGGGGCAGATCGGCGCTCATCGATCGACCCACCACTGCCGCGGGCCGAGCGCCCACGCGGCGAGGGACCAGGCGAACCCGGGTTGGCTCCGGGCGTAACGGCGCGCCGACCGGACGTGGTGTTGGTCGACGACCCGGCCGGCGCGACCCGGGGGCCGCGAGCTGCCGACGTGGTGAACCGCCGGGGAGGCATCGGCGAGCACGAGCGCGAGCTGGTGGTCGCGCGCCAGTCGTCGGCAGAGGTCGACGTCCTCGAAGTAGAGGAAGTAGTCCGAGTCGAATCCGCCGGCCGAGAGGAAGATCTGACGGTCGATGGAAAAGAGAGCTCCGGACACCCATCGGTCCGACAGCGGCCACCGACCTGAGCGAAGGGTGAAGGACGATGCGTTCTGGCGGCTCCACCCTCCGCCGAGTGGTGCCAGCCGTCGCCGCCACGGCGACGAGCGGGGGATCAGGCGTCCGAGTCGATAGCCCGTGACGAACGTGGCGAACGGGGTCGGGTAGCTGTTGACGACCGAGGTGTCGTGGGCCTGGTCGTCGACGATGGGCACCGTCACGAGCTCGGTCGGCTCGGCTCGGGTGAGCACGCCCCAGTGATCGGGTCGAAGGTCGGTGTCGGGGTTGCAGAGGACGAGCCGCGTCCCCTTCGCCTCGGCGGCGGCCAGGTTCACGGCCGCCCCGAACCCGACGTTGTCACTCGGGTACAGGTGCGTGACGCGCGGGCGGGCGATGGAGGCGGGGTCGAGCGCCCGGTCGTTGTGCACCACGACCACCTCGGCCTCCTCGGGGAGCCAGTCGAGGTCGAGGTGGGGGGTCCGATATGCGACGTAGATCGCGGTGGCAGAGGTCTCGCGGATCATCACCCGTCTCAGGTGATGGCGAGCATGCGGTCCAGCGCGACACGCGCCCATGACGCGTTATCGGCGTCGACGGTGATCTGGTTGACGACTCGTCCTTCGACCAGGTTCTCGAGCACCCAGGCGAGATGGGGAGCATCGATGCGGAACATGGTCGAGCACGGGCAGATCAGAGGGTCGAGCGACACCACTGTCTTGTCTGGTGTCTCAGCGTCGAGGCGCTGCACCAAGTGGATCTCGGTGGCGACCGCGATGGTCGACCCCGGCGGGGCCTGGTCGACCGCGCGGATGATGAAGTCGGTCGACCCGACCTGGTCGGCCAGCTCGCACACGTCGTGGGCGCACTCCGGATGGGCGAGCACGATGCCGTCGGGGTGCTCGGCGCGGAAGGCGGCGACGTGTTCGGGGCGGAACCGCTGGTGCACCGAGCAGTGCCCCTTCCAGAGCAGGAACGTCGACTGCTTGGCTTCGACCTCGGACAGGCCGCCGAGGCGGTGCCGTGGATCCCACACCCGCATGTCGGATTCGTCGAAGCCCATCGAGTAGCCGGTGTTGCGCCCGAGGTGCTGGTCGGGGAAGAAGAGGACCTGGTGGCCACCGCCTCCGCCTTCCGCACGATCGCGGAACGCCCACTCGAGCACCGCCCGCGCGTTGGTCGACGTGCAGACGGCGCCGCCGTGCTCGCCCACGAACGCCTTGAGCGCCGCCGACGAGTTCATGTAGGTGATCGGCACCAACCGGTTGATGTCGGTGACGCGTGCGAGTTCGTCCCACGCCTCGGTGACCTGGTCGATGTCGGCCATGTCCGCCATCGAGCACCCGGCGTTGAGGTCGGGCAGGATCACCTGCTGGTGGTCGCCGGTGAGCACGTCGGCCGACTCGGCCATGAAGTGCACACCGCAGAACACGATGTAATCGGCCTGGGTGCGCTCCTTGGCGAGGACCGACAGGCGGAAGGAGTCGCCCCTGGCGTCGGCGAAGCGCATGACCTCGTCGCGTTGGTAGTGATGACCGAGGATGAAGACGCGCTCGCCGAGCTGAGCCTTGGCCTCGGCGATCCGCCGGTCGAGCTCGGGTGCGGGTGCGTCGGTGTACCGCTCGGGGAGCGGTGTCTGGAGCCGCAACATGATGTGAGTGGACCTCCGGTTCGGGAGGCTCCGATTGAAGACCGGTGGGGACAGCCTGGTCGCCACGCCACGGGGATGTCGGTCTCGGAGCCGATATGTCGCCGGATACCAGGCCGGCATCTACAGCATAGAGGGAGGTGCGCCGTCCGCGCCGGAACCCGGTCCATACTGGCCCGCGTGGACGCACCGGGCGGTACTCGCGCGTCGCGGTCGGGGGTGTCCGCGAGGACGGCGGCGGTGGTGTTGGCCGTGATGATGGTGATGGCGCTCGGCCTGCGGATGGTGCACATCACCGATCCGCCGCTGAACTACCAGCCCGGCCGCCAGTATCACTCGCTGCTGCTCGTGCGGAACTACTACCTCGGCAACGGGGGGTCGCACCCGACGCTCGAACAGAAGGCCGCCGCGGCCCGCGCGATCCCCTGATCGAACCTCCGGTCATGGAGTTGCTCACCCTCCTCGGCTGGGAGCTCGCCGGCCACCCGATCATCTGGTCCGGAGCTGCGCTGGCGGCGGTGATCTGGGTCGGAGGGGCCGGCTTCGTCTACGCGCTCGGGCGGCGACTCGCGTCGCGTCTGGCCGGCCTCGCCGCGGCCGCGGTCTTCCTGTTCGAGCCCTACGTGATCACCGCCAGCCGGTCGTTCCAGCCGGACCCCCTGATGACGGTGAGCATCGCCGGCGGCGGCTCTCGCGCTGATCATCGACGACGAGCGGCGGACCACTCGCAGCCTCGTAGTCGCCGGCTTGGCCTGTGGCTTCGCGGTCTTCACCAAGCTGGTGGGCGCCTTCTACGTGCTCCCGCTCATCGGCGTGCTCACGATCTGGGCCGGAGGCTGGCGGAGCCTGCTGCGCCGGCGGACCGTTGTGTTGGTCGCGCTCGCGGTGACACCCGGGTTGCTGTATGCCGCGTACGGCACCTTCGTGAACCCCTTCCTGGGCCAGGCGAGCCAGGGGAGGTTCCAGGCGTCGATGCTCACGACGGGGTTCTTCTGGAGCCAGTGGTGGGACTACGCGACCCTGATGGTGGGTGTCGGGCCGCTGCTGTTGGCGGGGGTGGGTCTGGTCCTGAGCCGGGGCCGGGCGCGGTGCGTGATGCTCGGGCTCCTGTTGGGCTACGTCGCCTACGGCGTCACCTTCACCTTCTTGTACGCCGACTCCATCTACTACCACCTCCCGCTCGTGCTCCCGGTCGCCATCGGCATCGCCGTCGTGGTCGGGGCGGTCGAGCGATCGCTCCGCGGCAACCGTGAGCCCTCGCTGGCCCAGGTCGGCGTGGCCTCCGGCGTGGCGATTGTGATCGTCGCCAGCCTCTTCTTCAGCGGCCTTCCGCTGGTGCCCCCGGGTGTGAGCGCCAGCGCGTACAAACGGGTCGTCACGGAGGGCACCGCGATAGGTCGCATCGTGCATCACGACACCAAGGTGATCCTCATGGCGCCCGGCGACGGGGACCCGTTGAGATACCACGCTTTGGTGGCAGGCACGACGTGGCCCCAGCAAGGCGATCGGTTCCTGCTCGGCACGGAGGGGGTCAAGCTGCCGTCCGACGCGCGGGAGCTGCAGATCCTGGCCTCGAAGCTGGGTGCCGGCTACTTCGTGGCCGACGGGCCGACGCTCGACGGCGATACGACGCTCCGGGCCTATCTCGACCACAACTTCGCGGTCGTGGC
Source organism: uncultured Microthrixaceae bacterium (assembly GCA_963776435.1). Classification (GTDB taxonomy): domain Bacteria; phylum Actinomycetota; class Acidimicrobiia; order Acidimicrobiales; family Acidimicrobilacustridaceae; genus UBA4742. The sequence goes on along the minus strand of CAVZMK010000010.1, from coordinate 91,237 downwards.
CGGGACGCCGGGCTACCGGATCTATGACCTCCGGCAGCCGCTGAGGAGCTGATCGGTACGAGATGCCGCGTATCTGCCCACGTCGGGCAGGATGGGCCCGTGATCGAGCGCCCGCCCAGCGGCACCATCCCCGACACCCCGGGCAGCTACCAGTTCAAGGACCGGCAGGGCCGCGTCATCTACGTCGGCAAGGCCAAGAGCCTGCGCTCGCGTCTGTCCAACTACTTCCAGAACCCGGCTGGTCTGCCACCGCGCACGGCGCAGATGGTCGCCACCGCCGAGACCGTCGAGTGGATCCAGGTCCGCAACGACGTCGAAGCGCTCATGCTCGAGAACACGCTCATCAAGTCGCATCAGCCGCGCTTCAACATCCGCCTGCGCGACGACAAGAGCTACCCGTTCCTCGCCGTCACCGTGGGCGACGAGTGGCCGCGGGCCATGGTGATGCGCGGCTCCAAGCGCAGGGGCGTGCGGTACTTCGGGCCCTACGGCCACGCGTACGCGATCCGCGAGACACTCGACCTCCTGCTGCGGACCTTCCCCATCCGCACCTGCTCGGACAACAAGCTGGGCCGGCACCAGCGGCTCGGGCGACCGTGCCTGCTCTTCCACATCGAGAAGTGTTCGGGTCCCTGTGTGGGCGAGATCGACCCGGTCGCGTACCAGGTGCTGGTCGACGAGTTGATCGACTTCCTCGACGGTGACACCGACCCGATCGTGCGCCGTCTCGAGCAGCAGATGCGCGAGTCGGCCGACGAGCTCGAGTTCGAGCGGGCCGCCCGGTTGCGCGACCGGCTCGACTCGGTACGCAAGGCGATCGCCAAGCAGCAGATGGTCGGCGACCGCTCCGAGGATGTCGACGTGGTCGGCATCGCCGAGGACGATCTCGAGGCGGCGGTCCAGGTCTTCTTCGTCCGACGCGGCCGCGTCGTGGGCCGCAAGGGCTTCATCGTCGACAAGGTCGAGGACGTGACTCCCAACGAGCTCGTCGACACCATCCTCGAGGGCATGTACTACGAGCCCCCGCCGGTCGGTGTGCCGAAGCAGGTGCTCGTGCCCGTGGCGTCGACCGATCCCGATCTCTACGAGCGGTGGCTGACCGAGCAGCGTGGTTCGAAGGTCGCGATCCGGGTGCCGCAACGCGGCGAGAAGCGCACGCTGCTCGAGACGGTCACCCAGAACGCGCAGGAAGAGCTCGTCCGGCACCGGTTGCGCCGCGCCGCCGACCACAACAGCCGCGCGAAGGCGCTGAACGAGCTGCAGGACGCGCTCGGCCTGCCCGAAGCGCCGCTGCGCATCGAGTGCTACGACATGAGCCACATCCAGGGCACCGACTACGTGGGGTCGATGGTCGTGCTCGAGGACGGCTTGCCGGCGAAGTCCGAGTACCGCCGCTTCAAGATCCGTGGCGTGGCCGGCAACGACGACTTCGCCGCGATGGAGGAGGTGCTCACGCGGCGCCTGACCAACTACCTCGAGCAGCGCCAGCTGCCGGTGAGCGAGCGCGGTGGGCGCTTCGCGTACCCGCCTCAGCTGCTGCTCGTCGACGGGGGCAAGGGTCAGTTGAGCGTGGCCGAGCGGGTGGTCGACGAGCTCGGGCTCGACCGAGGAGATCCCCGTCGCGTCGCTGGCCAAGCGCTTCGAGGAGGTCTACGTGCCAGGCCGCGCCGATCCGGTGCGGATCCCGCGGCAGAGCGAGGCGCTCTACCTCCTCCAGCGCGTCCGCGACGAGGCCCACCGCTTCGCCATCACCTACCACCGCGAGCTGCGCGGCAAGCGCATGACCAAGTCGGTGCTCGACGATGTGGCCGGCCTCGGTCCGGCGCGCAAGAAGCGGCTGCTGAAGGAGCTGGGTGGGGTGGGCAAGGTCAAGAAGGCGGAGCTCGACGAGTTGCTCGCGCTGAGCTGGCTGCCCGAGACCGTGGCCCGCGAGGTGCATCGCAAGATCCACGGACCGACCCGGTGAGCAGGCGGCGATGAACCCGGACACGCGATGAGCGCGGACAATTGGGAGGAGCATGCCGAGTGGTGGCAGCGCACCTTCACCGAGGGCGCCGATCCCGAATACGAGGAGCAGATCCTCCCGCTCATCGAGACGTGGCTCGCCGGTCGCCACCGGGTCGTCGACATCGGCACCGGCGAGGGCCAGGTGGCGCGCCGGCTCCGGGACGCGGGGGCGGATGTGGTCGTCGGGGTCGACCCCACGCCGAGCCAGGTGTCGGCGGCGGTGCATCGGGGTGGCGGGCCGCACTACCTGCAGGGCGAGGCCACGGCGTTGCCGCTGCAGGACGGTTCCTTCGACGGCGCCGTCGCCTGCCTCGTCTTCGAGCACCTCGACGATCTCGACGGGGCGGTGGCCGAGGTCGCGCGGGTGCTCGTCTCGGGCGGGCGGTTCGTGCTGCTCATGAACCACCCGCTGCTGCAGACACCCGGCAGCGGGTGGATCGACGACCAGATCCTCGATCCGCCCGAGCAGTACTGGCGGGTCGGTCCGTATCTCCCCGAGGCGGTCACGGTCGAGGAGTTCGATGCGGGCGTGTCGATCCGGTTCGTGCACCGGCCGCTGGGCCGCTATCTGAACACGATGATCGCGGCCGGACTCGAGCTCGAGCAGCTCGTCGAGCCGGCGCCACCGCCGGGATTCATCGCCCTCGCGCCCGAGTACACCGAGGCGGCCGACATCCCGCGACTAGCGGCGTTGGTGATGCGCCGCTGCTCAAGGAGCGAGGGCACCACGTCGTAGTATCGCCATGTGAGCGATGTCGAGGTCGCGGCCCCCGACGCGGCGCCGGAGCATCGTACGGAGCCGCCGGCGCTCACCGATCGATCCGTTCGGCAGCGGTGGGCGATCCGGCTCGGGTGGGTCGCCGTGGGCGCGCCGTTCGTCCTCGAGGCGATCGCGATCCTGCGGGCCAGCCAGGCGTGGCTGATCGGTCGGACGAGCGACGACGCCTTCTACTACCTCGAGATCGCCCGGCGCATCGATCACGGCCAGGGGTTCAGCTTCGACGGCATCCACGCCACCAACGGCTTCCACCCCGCCTGGCAGCTGATCCTCGCCGGCCTCGGGCTGGTCGTGCCCGGCCAGACGGCGTTGCTCAAGGCAGACCTGCTCGTCTGCCTCGCGATGATCTTCGTGTCGTTGCTGCTCGTGGTCAGGGTGGTGTGGCGTTGGCTGGGACCGGGGCCGGCCCTGGCCGGGGCGATCCTGGCCGCCCACAGCCGCGGCGCGATGAACAACTTCGCCGACGGCATGGAAGGCGCGCTGTGCGTGCTCGCGCTGGCGTTGGTGCTGACCGCATTGGTCTGGTACTTCGACGACGCGTCGACGCGACCGCGCCGTGGTCGTGGGCGCCCTGTGCGGACTGGTCGTGCTCTCGCGGCTCGACATGGTGGTGGTGATGTGGGTGGTCCCGGCGGCGATGGTCCTGCGGGTGCGGGCGTGGCGACACGTCGGCGGGTGGTTGGTCGGCTCGTCGGTCGTTCTGCCGTGGGCCGCGTGGTACTGGATCCGCTACCACCACGTGCTCACCACGAGTGCGACGGTCAAGCAGCACCAGATCGCCGCGCTCGTCGCGGCCGACGGTGGTCGCTTCAGCCGGGCATGGCTCGACTACATCGGGGGCAAGGCGGGCGGGGCCCTGCGGACGGTGGTCGACCTGGTGTGGGACTCGGCCTGGCGGGATGTGACCGTCCTCGGGGTGGCTCTCGGCCTCGTGCTCGCCGGCCTGGCCGTGGTCGGCCTGGTCACCCGGCTGGCCCGCCGGAGCGAGGTCGATCGAGGCGTCCCCTCAGTCGGGTCCCCGGCCTGGGGCGTGGGCGCGATCGCCGCGCTGTTGGCCCTGAAGGCGGCATTCGACCTCTACAACTCGCCGACGTGGGCGGCGGGCTGGTACTTCACGCCCCAGAAGGTGGCGGTGCCGTTCGCGGTCGGTTCGCTGGCGTGGATGGGCGCGATGGCGCTCTCGACGCGGTCGCGGAAGGTCGGGATCGCGGCGGTGGCTGTGCTCTGCGTGTTCGCGCTCCCGCTGAACGGTGCCCAGGTCCGCCAGAGCGCCGACCCGGCCGTCGACGGATCCTCGTGGCAGGGTGCGATCGAGCAGGCCGCCGCGTGGGTGCAGCTCCACGGACCCTCCGGTCGCTACGGGGCCAGCGATGCGGGGCTGCTCGGCTATCGCCTCGACGGGGTCCACCCCGTCGTCAACCTCGACGGCCTGGTGAACAACTACCGGTTCGACGCGCTGGTGAACGGAGACGCCTCCCTGCTCGAGCGGATCCGAGCCACCGGCGTCGACGTCTATGTCAACCGGGTGACCGGGGCCCAGCTGCGGTCGATGCCGTGTGCGCGGCTGGTGTGGCAGTCGCCCGAGCTGGTGGGTGGGGTGCCGATCGACGTGCTCGACGTGCGCGGGTGTCGTTGACATCCGACACGGCTGGCGGTGCACGTGAGCCGGAAGGTCGAAACATAGGCTCGGCCGCGTGACCGAGCGGATGATGCGGTGGGGCATCCGCATCGGGTGGGTCCTGCTCGTCGCCCCGTTCCTCTTCGAGGGCGTCGGCATCGTGCGGGCCAACGACGCGTGGCTCATCGTGCGCACACCCGACGACGCCTTCTACTACCTCGAGATCGCCCGTCGCATCGGCGCAGGGCAGGGTTTCACCTTCGACGGGGTGCACGCCACCAACGGCTTCCACCCTCTGTGGCAGCTCCTGCTCGCCGGCGTCGGCCTGCTCGTGCCCGGCGAGACCGCCTTCCTGCGGGCGTCGCTGCTCCTCTGCCTCGTGTGCCTCCTCGCGGCGACGCTGCTGATCGTCCGGCTGGTGTGGCGGTGGTTGGGTCCCGGCCCGGCGTTGCTCGGCGGCATCGTGGTGGCCCACGGGCGCGCCGCCATGCCGAGCTTCGTCGATGGCATGGAGGGCACCCTCGCCCTCCTGGCACTGGCGGGACTGGCCACGGCGATGGTGTGGTGGGCGAGGAAGCCCGAGCCGATGCGGGCGGTCGTCGTCGGATTGCTGGCCGCGGTCGCCGTACTCGCCCGGCTCGATCTGGTCGTGGTCGTGTGGTTCGTACCGGTGGCGATGATCGTGCGCACGCGGCGATGGCGATGGCTGGGCTGGTGGTCGCTGGGCGCGGCGGTGGCGGCGCCGTGGTTCGTCTGGTTCTGGTTCCGCTACCACCACCTCATCACGACGAGCGCGACCGTCAAGCAGAACGAGCTCGGGGCCATCGCCAGGAGCCAGTACGGCGGTCGGCTCACGGGTGGCTACGCGGACTACGTCTGGCGGACGGGCGACGCCTACGTCCGGCAGTTGACCGCCTCGGCCAACGCGAGCCTGTTGCCGGTGTAGCGGCGCGGTGGGGTGGTTCTCGGGCCTGGTCGTCACCGCGCTCGCCCTTCTCGGCGTCTGGGTGTACGTGCGGCGCCGCGGGAGTGCGGGAGCGGCACCCGCGCCGGGTGACGTCGACGCGTCCGATCCCGCCGCCGGAGTGGCCTGGGCGCTGGCGACGATGGCCATCCTGCTGGTGGCCAAGGCCGTGTTCGACCTGGTGAACCTGCCCCTGTGGGCCCAGACCTGGTACAGCATCCCGCAGCGATTCGCCGTGACGTTCGCCGCCGGCGCCGCGGCCTGGCTCGGCGTCGCGTGGGTGTTCGAGCGCTCGCGACGGGTCGGTGCCGTCGTGCTCGTCCTGCTCGCGTTGATCGCGCTTCCCATGAACGTGTCCACCGCCAGCGACAGCGCCACCTACCCGCGCTTCGACTACTCGTGGCAGGATGCGATCGACAGCGCGGCCACGTGGGTCCGTGACCACGGGCCGCCCGGTCGCTACGGCGCGCGTGACGTGGGACTGCTCGGCTACCGCCTGGACGGGCACCGCGACGTCGTGAACCTTGACGGACTCGTGAACGACTACTCCTTCGCGGATCGTCTCGCCCACGACCAGTCGCTGCGCGAGCTCATCGCCGCGTCGGGCGTCGACTACTACGTGAACCGCATCAACCCCCACGACCTCGCGGCGCTGTCCTGCGGCAAGGTGCTGTGGAAGTCGGCCGGACAGATCGAGGCATCCGACGGACCGGGCGGCGCCAACACGTCGGCCCCGGTCTACGTCCTCGACGTGCGGTCGTGTCGGTGATGAATCGCCGGCCCGGCGGCGCGATGCGTCAGTAGGCTTGCGAGGTGAACGAGTTCATCGTGATCACGGGGTTGTCGGGTGCGGGCCGGTCGCAGGCCGCCGACATCCTCGAGGATCTCGGCTGGTTCGTCATCGACAACCTCCCGCCGCTGCTCATCCCGAAGGTGTCCGAGCTGGCCAGCTCGCCCGGTTCGAGCATCTCCAAGGTCGTCCTCGTGGTCGGCACCGGGCTCTACCACGACGAGGTCCTGCCCGCCCTCCAGATGCTCGAGCGCCAGGGCGCGCGCCTGCGGATCCTGTTCCTCGAGGCCTCGACCGACGTGTTGGTCCGCCGGTACGAGAGCTCGCGCCGGCGCCACCCGCTGGCCGACGACCGAAGCCTGGCCGAGGCGATCGAGGCCGAGCGGCTCGTGCTCGGCCCGGCCAAGGCCGAGGCCGACGTGGTGGTGGACACGTCCGAGCTGAACGTGCATCAGCTCCGCGACCGCCTGCTCGACCTGTTCAGCGACACGCTGGCCGACGCCGGGATGCAGACGACCATCACCTCCTTCGGCTACAAGCACGGGCTGCCGCTCGACACGGATCTGGTGATCGACTGCCGCTTCCTGCCGAACCCGCACTGGGTCGAGGAGCTTCGTGACCAGACCGGCCTCGACGCGCCCGTGCGTGACTACGTGCTCGGCCAGCCGGTGTCGGGCCAGTTCCTCGACGAGCTCATGTCGCTGCTCACGCTCCTGCTTCCCGCCTATGTGAGCGAGGGCAAGAGCTACCTCACGCTGGCCTTCGGCTGCACGGGGGGCCAGCACCGGTCGGTCGCCATCGCCGAGGAGGTCGCCCGCCGTCTGCGCGAGCTCGGCCACGACCCGAAGGTCGCCCACCGCGACATCGACCGCTGAGCCAACCGGTCAGCCGCCGGCTTCGGGCGGCCGGTTCAGGTCGTAGAGGACGAGCATCGAGCCCGGCCGGTCGTATTCGGCCACCCTGCGTCCCAGGTGGTCGAGGGCCGCGGTGAGGTCGGGCGTGGTGTGGCCCCGCGGTTCCCAGTACGCGCTGGTGAGCAGCCAGACGCGGCCGTTGCCCGTGAGCGGTTCGATCTCGCGGGCGATGGCGGCGGGGTCGTCCACCGATGCGGTGCCGGTCACGACCCGGGCGGCAGGCAGGCCCATGCGGAGGCGGTAGTAGTCGAACGACGGCACCGCCGTCTCGGCGACGTACACGGTGTCGCCGGGCTGTGCATCGGCGCGCAGCTGCTCGAAAAGCGGTCGCATCTCCTCGACCGGTTGCGGTGAGGCGAAGCGGTGGAGCGCGACCGCCGCGCACACCACCACCACGACGGCCAGCACGGCGTGGCCCAGCATCGGCGACGGTGCCCGGCGGGTGACGGCCTCGGCGAGCACGACCGCGCCGGCCGCGACCAGGACCGCCAGCAGGGGCACCAGGAACAGGACGAGCCGCTCCGTGGCCGGGTAGAGCTGGCGCGACGACGCCAGTACGACCGCCAACCAGGGAATCACGAGCACACCGAGGACCCCGCGGTTGGTCCGCCAGAGATGGACGATCCCGACGATCGCGAGCGGCGCCAGCAACCAGACGAGCGCGTTGTTGCCGGTCAGCATCCCGAAGAGGGTCGACAACGCGGATCCCCAGCGCTGGAGGCCCGCGTGGCTGGTCGGCGGGATTGGCAGGAAGGCGTTGGCCCAGAACTGCCGCAGATAAGTGTCGCTGTCGAGGTGACGGTCGAAGAGGGCGTAGATCGTGATCCAGCCGACGAGCCAGGCCGCGCCCACGGCCACGATCCGGCGGGCGCGCAACCAGTCGCGCTCCCGCAGCACGGGCCACGCCAGCACGAGGCCTACGCCTACGAGCACGAAGGTCGCCGCGTGGGAGCAGAACACACCGGCCACACCCGCGAACGCCAGCACCGTGCAGGATCGGACGTCGTAGTGGCGGCGCCACGCGGTCGAGGCGGCGAGGAGGATCAGGAGGCCGACCAGCGCGTCGGTGGAGTACTGCTTCACCTCGCCGCTGAAGTAGATGAGCGACGGGCTCGCGGCCATCAGGCCGAGCGCGACGAGCCCGGTCGGCGCGTCGAAGTGGCGCCGCACGAGCACGAGGGCGACGACCAGGGCGCCGAGACCGCACAGGAGCGGCACCGCCCGCAGGGCCAGCTCGCTCGTGCCGAAGACCTGGCTGACGGCTTTCACGGCGACGAAGAAGCCCGGGGGTGTGCCCTGCTCGAAGTCGAGCGGGTGGCTGAAGCCGAGGTAGCCGCGGTGCAGCACGTTGTAGACGAGGGCGGCTTCGTCCCTCCACAGCGACCGGTCGACCGCGTACTTCGCGGATCCGCAGCAGGGCACCCGCGCCCACGACGAGCCAGCCCACGAGCTCAGCTCGGCGAGACCAGCCGGCTCGATGCGGGTCGACGGCCGTCCGGGGATCGTGCTCGAGGCGGGCGTCGGCCACGGGGCGATGGTAACTGGTGGCTCCCGTGCCAACTGGCAGCCGCCGGGCCAACATGATCGGATAGGGCTGTTCATGGCCCGCTGCTTCGCCTCTCCGGCGAAGTGCTGGGACTCGCAACCAGGAGGCAGCAGCAAGATGACCATCCGCGTGGGCGTCAACGGATTCGGGCGCATCGGCCGGAACTTCTACAGGGCGGTGCGTGAGTCGGGCGCCGACGTCGAGATCGTCTCGGCCAACGACCTGGGTTCGGTGGCGGAGATGGCGCACCTGCTCAAGTACGACTCGGTGATGGGCCGGCTCGGTGCCGAGGTCGTGGCCACCGACAAGGGCATCGAGGTCGACGGCAAGCTGATCCAGATCACCGCCGTGCGCGATCCCAAGGAGCTGCCCTGGGGCGACCTCGGCGTCGACGTCGTGGTCGAGTCGACCGGGTTCTTCACCGCCCGGGAGAAGGCCGCCGCCCACCTCGACGCGGGTGCGCCCCGAGTGATCATCTCGGCACCGGCCACCGGTGCCGACGCCACCTTCGTGGTGGGCGTCAACGACGATACGTTCGATCCTGGCGCCCACCACGTCGTGTCGAACGCCTCGTGCACCACCAACTGCTTCGTCCCGATGATCAAGGTGCTCGACGAGGCCTTCGGCGTCGAGAAGGGCCTCATGACCACGGTCCACTCCTACACGGGTGACCAGAACCTGGTCGACGGACCCCACAGCGACCCGCGCCGGGCGCGGGCGGCGGCCATCAACATCATCCCGGCCTCGACCGGGGCGGCCAAGGCGACCGGCCTGGTGCTCGAGGCCCTCAACGGCAAGCTCGACGGCACCTCGCTCCGCGTGCCGACGCCGGACGGCTCGATCACCGACTTCGTCGGCATCCTGGGTCGTGAGGTCACCGTCGCCGAGGTGAACGAGGCCTTCCAGCTCGCCGCCTCGGCCGGCCCGCTGGCCGACGTGCTCGTCTACAGCGACGATCCGCTGGTCTCGAGCGACATCGTCGGCTCGCCCGCTTCCTGCACCTTCGACTCGAAGCTGACCATGGTCATGGGGAGCATGGTCAAAGTGCTCGGCTGGTACGACAACGAGTGGGGTTACTCGAACCGCCTGGTCGATCTGGTCAAGATCGTCGGCGCCGCCAACCAGTGACGGTCCCCCTCCTCGAGGATCTCGGCGACCTCGAGGGTCGACGGGTCCTGCTCCGAGCCGACTTCAACGTCCCGATCGAGGACGGTGAGATCACCGACGACCTTCGCATCCGCGCCGCCCTGCCGACCATCGAGTGGCTGCGCGAGGCCGGGGCCGTGGTCACCGCCTGCACGCATCTGGGCCGTCCGAAGGGCGCACCCGATCCCGCGGTACTCGGTCGAGCCCGTCCGTGCCCGCCTGGCCGAGCTGGCGCCTGGCGTCGAGCTCCTCGAGAACCTGCGATTCGACCCGGGCGAGACGACGGACGACCCGGCGTTCGTCGCAGCGGCTGATCGAAGGCCAGGACGCCTACGTCAACGATGCCTTCGGGGCCTCGCACCGTGCCCACGCCTCGATCGTCGGACCGCCTCGCTTCCTGCCGAGCGCGGCCGGTCGCCTGCTCGCGCGCGAGGTCGAGGTGCTGCTGCCGTTGCGCACCGAGCCGCGGCGTCCGTTCGTGGTGGTGCTCGGCGGGTCGAAGGTCAGCGACAAGCTCGGCGTGATCGGGGCGCTGCTCGAGGTGGCCGACCGCCTGGTGATAGGTGGCGGCATGTGCTTCACCTTCCTGGCCGCGCAGGGCCACCGCGTCGGCTCGAGCCTGCTGGAGGCCGACCAGGTCGAGACCTGCCGGGCCCTGCTCGAGTCGGGCGCGCCGATCACCGTGCCCCACGACATCACCGCGCTCGGACCGGGCGGCAAGATCGGCGATCCGTCCGCCGGGGGAGAGGTGCGCCAGCTCGGCGTCGAGATCCCCGACGGATGGATGGGCCTCGACATCGGGCCGGGCTCGGCGGCCGAGTTCACCGACCTGATCGACGAGGCCCGAACCGTCTTCTGGAACGGGCCGATGGGCGTCTTCGAGGACCCGCGCTTCGCCGCCGGCACCCGCACCGTCGCTGACGCGATGGCGGCCAGCCGCGCCTTCACCGTCGTCGGTGGCGGCGACAGCGCCGCGGCGCTGGCCGCGTTCGGGCTGCAGGGCGAGGTCGACCATGTGTCCACCGGCGGGGGAGCGTCGCTCGAGCTGCTCGAGCAGGGCGATCTCCCCGGCCTCGAGGCTCTGCGAGGAGCACCCAATGCCTGACCCGCACCCGCGGCGCGCAAGCCGCTCGATCAGCGGCAACTGGAAGATGAACCTGAACCACTGGGAGACGGTGGCGACGCTCGACAAGCTCAGGTACCTGCTGTCCGACGACGATCTGGCCGAGGTCGAGGTCTCCGTTCACCCGCCGTTCACCGACATCCGCAGCGCGCAGACCCTCCTCGAATCCGAGAAGGTCGACATCGCGCTCGGTGCCCAGAACTGCCACTGGGAAGAGAAGGGCGCGTTCACCGGCGAGATCTCGCCCGCGTTCCTGGCCAAGCTCAACGTGCGCTACGTGATCGTGGGGCACTCCGAGCGGCGTGAGCTGTTCGGCGAGACCGACGAGGACGTGAACCGCAAGGCGAAGGCGGTGCTGGCCCACGGCATGGTGCCGATCCTGTGCGTGGGCGAGACGCTCGACGAGCGCGAGGCCGGCACCACCGAGGCGAAGGTGACGGGGCAGGTCCGCGCCGGGCTGGCCAAGCTCTCGGCGCGAACAGGTCGCCGGCCTCGTCATCGCCTACGAACCGATCTGGGCGATCGGCACCGGGCGCACCGCGACGTCGGAAGACGCGCAGGCGGTGTGCGGCTCGATCCGCGCCACGGTGGCAGAGGTCAGCGGTCGCCGACGCGGCCGCGGCGGTGCGGATCCAGTACGGCGGGTCGGTCAAGCCCGACAACGCGGCCGAGCTGATGGCGCAGCCCGACATCGACGGTGCACTGGTCGGTGGCGCCAGCCTCGACCCCGACGACTTCGCCAAGATCGTCAGGTACCGCGTGTAGGGATTGTTTCGGAACGGTTACTCCAATGGTGGGCGGGCCGTGCACGGTGCGTTTCAGTGCTAGCGTCACCCCCGCTTGACCTGACGCACGTGGGTGGTCTGGTTGGGGCTGTGATTCCCACGTCGTTTCGAACCGCCGGACAATGGGAGAGTTGTGTGAAACAGAGACTCGGGCCTACGCGCCTGCTCGCTGTACTGCTCGTGCCTGTGGCCTTGTTGGCTGCAGCGTGCTCGAGCTCGGGGAACAAGACGGCCACGACCGCGACCACCGCAGCTGCTGCGGTGCCGCAAGGGGGAACCCTCACAGTCGGGGCCGAGCAGGAGCCCGATTGCATGGACTGGACCGACCAGTGCGCCGGCGCCAGCTGGGGCTTCTGGACGTCCAACGTGACGACGATGCCGCGGGCGTTCGACGCGCTCCCGCAGGCCGACGGTAGCTACGCCTACGTCCCGAACGTGCTGCTGGCCAGCGCGCCGACGCTCGTCACCTCCCCGAAGATGGTGGTGACCTACAAGATCAACCCGAAGGCCGTGTGGAGCGATGGCACCGCCATCACCTCGGCCGACTTCCAGTACACGTGGGACCACATCGTCCACGGGAAGAACATCTACGACACGACCGGCTACAGCGACATCGCGTCGGTCGACGCCAGCGATCCCTCGACGGCGGTCGTCACCTACTCCACGCCGTACGCCGGCTGGAAGGGCCTGTTCGGTGGTGGCTACGGCATCTTCCCGTCGCACATCCTGAAGGGCCAGAACCAGGACGCCCTCATGAAGGACGGCTACAAGTGGTCCGGCGGTCCGTACATGATCCAGTCGTGGCAGAAGGGCACGGCGATCACCCTGATCCCGAACCCGAAGTGGTACGGGCCGACCAAGTCGCACCTCGACAAGGTCGTATTCCAGCTGGTGACCGACACCTCGACCGAGTTCCAGGCGTTCAAGTCCGGACAGGTCAAGATGATCTACCCGCAGCCCCAGATCGACGTGGTCAACCAGATCGGCTCGGGCATCCCCGGCGCCAACTCGAAGTACAACGCCGACACCGGCTCCTTCGAGGTCATCTGGGTGAACATGGCGGCTGGCGCCCTCTCCGACCAGGCGGTCCGCCAGGCGATCGGCTACTCGATCGACCGGAACGCCATCGTGAGCACCCTGTTCGGCAAGCTGGGTGTGACCGTCGGCGTTGAACGTGATCAACGCGCCGATCGTCAACAGCTACTCGGACAAGGAAGCGTTCGCGAACTACAAGCTGGACTCGTCCAAGGCCAACTCCCTGCTCACGGGAGCCGGCTACACGAAGGATGGGTCTGGCTACTACGCCAAGGGCGGCCAGGAGCTGGCCTTCACCATCCAGAGCACGACGGGCAACAAGCGTAGGGAGCTAACCGAAGAGGTTCTGCAGAAGCAGCTGAAGGCTTCGGGCATCAAGCTGACGATCCAGAACCACGCGGCGAGCGACCTGTTCGGCACCATCCTGCCGGCTGGCAACTTCCAGCTGGCCCTGTACGCGCAGCAGCTGACGACCATCGATCCGGGTCGCTGCAACATCTTCTGCAGCAAGAACATCCCGGGCCCTGCGAACCAGAACTCTGGGCAGAACTGGACCCGCACCAACGTCCCGTCGCTCGACCCGCTACTTGCCACCGTCGACAACAGCCTCGACGACAGCACGCGTGCGACGGCCAACAAGCAGGCCGACACCATCACGGCGTCGAGCATGATCAGCCTGCCGCTCGATCCGCTCCCGGACATCGTCCTCTGGAGCAAGACCGTGGTCGGTCCGGTTGGCGACAACGCCATCCTCGGCCCGTGGTGGAACCTGCAGGACTGGGGTGTCACCTCCTGAGCCCGGTCTGAACGGGTGATGTAACACCAAGCACGAAGGGGGCCCGGTCATCTCGGTGGCCGGGCCCCTGCTTTCCCGGCTCCCTCTACTACCGTTGAGGCTCGCATGGTTGCGTTCCTGATCCGCCGGCTGGGGTACTCGGTACTGGTCCTCCTCGTGGCGTCGGTCATCACCTTCGTCGGCGTGCGCGACACCTTCAACCCCTTGGCCAAGTTCGCCACGTTGAAGGACCGCACCGCCGTGGCCCGCGCCAAGCACTCGCTCGGCCTCGACAAGCCGCTCATGGTGCAGTACGGCACCTTCATCGGGAACTTCGTCAAGGGCGACTGGGGCACCAGCTCGCGCACGGGAGACTCGGTCAGCTCGATGATCGGCCCGGCCATGCAGAACACGCTGCAGCTGATCGTTCCCGGCATCATCATCTCGCTGATCCTGGCGATAACCCTCGGGATCTACTCGGCGGTGAAGCAGTACTCCGTCGGCGACTACGCGTTCACGGGCTTATCTTTCCTGGGCATCTCCATGCCTCCGTTCTGGTTCGGCCTGATCGCCATCGAGTTCCTGGCGTTCAAGCCCAAGGAATGGTTCGGCATGGCCAACACCCCGCTCGACTTCGTCGGCCTGCACACGCCGGGTCAGTCGGGCATCAACGTCGACTACTTCCAGCACCTGCTCCTGCCGGTGCTGACGCTCACCATCCAGAGCATCGCCGAGTGGAGCCGCTACCAGCGGGCCTCGATGCTCGACGTCATGTCGCTCGACTACGTGCGCACCGCCACCGCCAAGGGCGTGCCGCGCCGATCGGTGATCATGAAGCACGGATTCCGCAACGCCCTCATCCCGTTGGTGTCGGTGGTCGCCATCGATATCGGCGCGCTGTTCGGAGGTCTCGTCATCACCGAGCAGATCTTCTCCATCCAGGGCATGGGCAAGGTGTTCGTCGACGCGCTCAACGCCGGCGACTCCCAAGTCATCGCGGTGTGGCTGCTGGTCACCGCCTTCTTCATCATCCTCTTCAACCTGATCGCCGACCTGGCCTACGGCGTGCTCGACCCGAGGGTGAGATTGGCATGAGCCTCGATTCCGAACGCCCACGGGGCGGCGCCCGCACTGAAGGTGAGCGCATCCACGAGATGGGCGGCGGCTACCAGGGCGACACCCTGCCCCAGATCGCGACGTTCCACGAGACCGACGACGAGCACGTCGCGCTGGCCGAGCTGGGGATGCAGCAGGGCGTCGAGCCCGTCCCCCGCACGCAGTGGCAGCTCTTCCGGCGCCGCTTCTTCCACCACCGCATGGCCATCCTGTCGCTGGTCGTGCTGGGCATCCTGATCGTCCTTTGCTTCGCCGCCCCGCTGATCGCGCCCTACCCCAAGAACGACCAGAACCTCCTGGCCATCGACCAGGCTCCGGCGTCGCAGCACCTGATGGGCACCGACGACCTCGGCCGTGACGAGCTGACCGAGATCCTCTACGCCGGGCAGACGTCGCTGGCCATCGGCCTCACCGTCGGCTTCCTCTCGACGATCCTCGGCACCGTGACGGGCTCGATCGCCGGCTACTTCGGGCGGTGGCAGGACCAGTTCCTGATGCGGTTGACCGATCTGTTCCTCATCGTGCCCCAGCTCGTGATCCTGGCGATCGCGATCCGGAAGTTCGGCGGAACGCAATGGGTCATATCGTTCGTCTTAGCGGCGGTGTTTTGGATGTCCACCGCGCGCGTGGTGAGAGCGCAGGTGCTGTCGATACGCGAGAAGGAGTTCGTCGAAGCCGCCCGGGCATCGGGCGCGTCGAGCTTCCGCATCATCTCGCGGCACATCCTCCCGAACATCATCGGGCCGATCATGGTCAGCGCCACGCTGGCGGTCGCCGCTGCCATCATCACCGAGTCGAGCCTCTCGTTCCTCGGCTTCGGCGTCCAGCCTCCGGCCACCTCCTGGGGCAACATGCTCTCGACCGCCGAGGGTCAGGTGGGCACGCCGCAGGCCTACCTCATCTACTTCCCCGGACTGATGATCTTCATCACGGTCATCGCGGTCAACTTCCTGGGTGACGGTCTCCGCGACGCCTTCGACCCGCAGTCGAGGGACTGAAGCCGATGACCGACGCGCAAGCCGAGCCCTATGTGGGGCCCGACGAGGGGAAGTCCCCGAAGTCCGAGAAGCGCAAGCAGGTCGACTTCGTCAACGCCGAGGACGCGTCCGCGCCGCTGCTCGAGGTACGCGACCTGTCGGTCGAGTTCAAGACCGACGACGGCATCCTCAAGGCGGTGCAGAACGTCAGCTACACGCTGAACGAACGGGACACCCTCGGCATCGTGGGTGAATCGGGCTCGGGCAAGACCGTGTCGTCGATGGCCATCCTCGGCCTGCTGCCGAAGCGGCGGGCCACGATCACCGGCGAGGTGCTGTTCCGGGGACGCAGCATCCTCGGGCTGCCCGAGAAGCAGCTGGCCGACATCCGGGGCAAGCGGATCGCCATGGTCTTCCAGGACGCGCTGGCCGCGCTGAACCCGGTGCTGCGCGTCGGCGACCAGATCGCCGAGGCCATCGCCGTGCACACCGGTGAGTCGATCTCCACCGCCGACGACCGGGTGATCCACCTGCTCGATCTCGTCGGCATCCCGAACCCCAAGGACCGGGCGTCGCAGTACCCCCACGAGTACTCGGGTGGCATGCGGCAGCGGGCCATGATCGCCATGTCGATCGCCAACGACCCCGATGTGATCATCGCCGACGAGCCGACCACCGCGCTCGACGTGACGATCCAGGCCCAGGTGCTCGAGGTGTTCGAGCGGATCCAGGAGCGCACCAACTCGGCGCTGCTGCTCATCACCCACGACCTGGGCGTGGTCGCCGGCGTGACCGACCGCATCCTCGTCATGTACGCCGGCCGCCAGGTCGAGACGGGCACGGTCGACGACGTCTTCTACCGACCGAGCCATCCCTACACGCAGGGCCTGCTGGCCTCGCTGCCCCGGCTCGACCGCAAGCGCGAAGGCGGCGAGCGCCAGCGCCTGCATCGCATCAAGGGCCAGCCGCCGTCCTTGATCTTCCTGCCACCGGGGTGCGCGTTCACGCCGAGATGCCCAAACGCGGTGGCCGGCACCTGCGACGTCGAACGCCCCGCGATGCGCGATGTCGATCGCGGCCACGCCTCCGCGTGCCATTTCGCCACTGAGCTGTTCGAGGGATCGAAAGAGGCGGTCTCGTGAGCGACATCGCGACGCCGGCCCACGTCGAGGCGTTCCGGCTGCCCGACGTCGAGCCGATCCTCACCGTGAACGACCTCGTCAAGGTCTTCCCCATCAAGGCCGGTCTCCTGCGTCGCGTCGTCGGTGGCGTGCAGGCGGTCAGCGGCGTGAGCTTCACCGTCGGCAAGGGCCAGACCGTGGGCCTGGTGGGGGAGTCGGGTTGCGGCAAGTCGACGACCGGTCGCCTGATCCTGCGCCTCATCGAGGCGACGTCGGGTTCGGTCACCTTCGACGACACCGACGTGCTGTCGATGGACACGCGGACGCTCAGTCGGTTCCGTCGGCGCGCGCAGATCGTGTTCCAGGACCCGTACGCGTCGCTCAACCCGCGCATGACGGTGCGGGCGATCATCGGCGAACCGCTCGACATCGCCGGCCGGTCGAAGAAAGAGGTCGGAGATCGGGTCCGCGAGCTCATGGGGCTGGTCGGTCTGAACCCCGAGCACGGCAACCGCTTCCCGCACGAGTTCTCCGGCGGTCAGCGTCAGCGCATCGGCATCGCCCGCGCCATCGCCACCGAACCCGAGCTGCTCGTGCTCGACGAGCCGGTCTCCGCGCTCGACGTGTCGATCCAGGCCGGTGTCGTGAACCTGCTCGAGGACATCCAGGACCGTCTCGGGCCTGTCCTACGTGTTCATCGCCCACGACCTGTCGGTGGTGCGCCACATCTCCGATGTCGTGGCGGTGATGTACCTCGGCAAGATCGTCGAGATCGGCCCGGCCGAGGACGTCTACGAGAAGGCATCCCATCCGTACACGCAGGCGCTGATGTCGGCGGTGCCGGTGCCCGATCCGAGGCGCGAGCGCCAGCGCAAGCGCATCGTCCTCGAGGGCGACGTGCCCAGCCCGGCCAACCCGCCGTCGGGTTGCCGCTTCCGCACCCGCTGCTGGAAGGCGCAGGACATCTGCGCCGAGGTGGAGCCGCTGCTGGCCGATCCCGGCGTGGGGCATCCCGTGGCCTGCCACTTCGCCGAGATCGCCGAGGTCATCTGACCCCGGTCTGACGCCGGTCTGGCCCTTCGCCCGAGAACTGGGCATCTTTGTGCACGGTTTCCGGTCGATTTTGATGCCCAGATTGCGGCCGGGGCCCGCCTGACGGGCTTGTCCGGCATCCCCGCTGCTAGATTTGCTCCGTTCCATCGTCCGCCCTCGACCCCCAGGGGCTTGCAAGTGCTGATCGCCGTGTTGTGCGTCCACGTGATGGTGTGCGGAGGCCTGATCTTCCTGATCCTGCTGCACAGCGGCAAGGGCGGGGGGCTCTCCGACATGTTCGGCGGCGGCCTGGGGGCCTCGGCCGCCGGATCGACGGTGGTCGAGAAGAACCTCGACCGCATCACGCTCGTGTTCGCGCTGATGTTCACGATCTCGTCGATCGCGCTCGCGTTCTTGATGGACAAGTAGAACCGCCGAAAGGTTCTCCGTGCATCATCCGCTGCGCCCACTTGCCGCGCTGCTGACCGTCTTGGCGGTGGCGGCAACGGCCTGTTCCAGTGGATCGCACGGCACCGCCACGACGACGACGCCGCACTCGGGCGGCACGCTGCGACTCGCCGTGGTCGGGCTCGACACGCTCGATCCGGCTCAGGTCGTCCCCACCAACCAGGCGGACATGATCGCGGTCGACCTGCTCGACCAGGGACTCACCTCCATCGATCCGACCACCAACGCAGCCGTGCCGGCGCTGGCCACCAAGTGGACGAGTAACGCGCCTACCTCGTCTAACACCACCGCCGGGGGCGCCTCGGCGACCGTCGGCACGACCTGGACGTTCGAGCTCGATCCGCACGCGCGCTTCTCGGACGGAACAGCGGTGACGGCTACGAACGTGGTCGCCTCGCTCACCTCGGTCGCCAAGCAGGGCAACGCCACGCTGGCGGGCGCTCGGCTCGACGTCGTCGCTGGCTATGACGATCTGGTGTCGTCCAAGACGGACAGCGTTGTGGGTCTTCGGGCCGACGGCGACAAGGTGGTCATCACGACCGACCGGCCCGACGCCGAGCTGCCGTTGCTGCTGGGCTCGCCGGTCTACTCGGTGACGAAGCCGGCGCCGAGCTCGACCACCACGACCAACGCCTCCGGGCAAGGTTCGCTGGTGGCGCCGATCGGGTCGGGCCCGTTCAAGCTGGTGTCCGACGACGGGACGACCGTCAAGCTCGAGCGCGCCGCCACCTCTGCCGCGCAGCTCGACGAGGTCGACCTCATCCGGCAGAAGACGTCGACCGACGCGGTGGCGGCGGTGCGCGCCGGCAAGGCCGACTGGGCGGCAGTGTCGCCGGCCAACAAGGCGTCAGCCACCGGCGGCAGCATCGGCTACACGGTGCAGGCGCCGCTCGGGGCCGAGCAGTTCTTCGGCATGAACCTCGCCAGCAAGACCTTCGCCAACCCGTTCTTCCGCCAGGCGATCATCAAGTCGATCGACCGCAACTCGTTGGTGGCCAAGGTGCTGCCGGGTCTGCGCGTGAGCTCCGGGGTCGTCCCCCAGGGCGTGCCGGGTTCGGTGCCCGATGCCTGCGGCGCGACCTGCACGTTCGACCGTAAGGCGGCGCGGCAGCTGCTGCACCGGGCATTTCCCGGCGGACGCATCCCGATCGTCGAGATCGACACCGACGCCGTTCCGACCGACGTCGCCATGGCGCGGACGATCGCCGTCAACCTGCGGGCGGTCAGCATCCCGGTGCAGGTCAAGGTCCGCACCTTCGTCGCCTATCAGCGCTTCATCACCACCGGCCGCCAGCAACTGTTCCGCACCGGGCTGGGTCGGGCTGTCACCGTCGGCCGGCGCCTACCTCGACCCGTTGTTCCGATCGAACTCGCTCGACAACTCGACCTCCTTCAAGTCGGCCCACATCGACGGCGCGCTCAGCACCACCGTGGCCCTGGCCGACGCCCAGAGCCGAGCCACCCAGTACGCGGCGATCCAGCGGTCCATCGTGTCGGACGCGGTGGTGGTGCCGATCGCCTCGTACACCCAGGTCATGGCCCTGGCCGACCGGGTCCACAACTACGCCGCCCGCCTGGACGGCACCTTCGACGTCGACAAGGTCGAGGTCACCGGCTCGTAGGTGGCCAGCCGCGGGTTCGGGATCTGGGAGTCCACCGCGCTAGGGTTGTCCTCCGCTCGGGAGGTCACCTGACCGTCCGGGCAGCCACGTCGGAGTGGCGGAATAGGCAGACGCGCCAGCTTGAGGGGCTGGTGCCCGCAAGGGCGTGGGGGTTCAAGTCCCCCCTCCGACACCGAACAGGTTTTCGTTTGACCACCCGCGGTAGGCCTGAACCTCGGGTGTTTTCGCGGCAAGAGGTGCGTTCGGGAGTGGTACCGGGAGTGGTGTGAGTGCGCGCGTGGCGTCGCGCTTAAGTGGAGTGTGAGTGTCGGTGGTGGATGCCGCTCGCCGCGCATGAGACCGCCAAGCCTCTCGACGTCATAGCTTCTTGCGCCGCGACGAGGGTCGGCGCGGCCGGACATGGGCCAGGAACATGTCGATGGCCCGGTCAAGCTGTCCGGTCCAGCGGTCGCCGCCCGGTTCGTTCGCGAGCTGCTGGTCGGCGAGGCCCATCTGCACGGCGGTCCACAGATCGAGATCGACGGAGTCGACGATGCCGAGGCGGGCGAGGACGGCCGCCATGTCGGCGAAGGACGCCCCGGCGAGCGCCATCGACTCTTCGGACGGCACGAAGTCCGGGATCGTTCGCTGGAACAGCAGCTGGTAGCGCACGGGGTCTGCCATGCAGAACTCGGTGAACCGGGCGGACCCGGTGCGGAACACCTGCTCGGGATCACCTTCGCGGTCGAAGCTGCTCATCCACGCTTCGAGCTGGCGGTGCCATCGGGCGAACAGGGCGTCGTAGATGTCGAGCTTCGAGGGGAAGTACTGGTACAGCGACGAGGAGTGCAGCCCGACTCGGGCCCCGAGGTCGCGCATCGACAACCCGGCGAGGCCTTCTTCGTGGACGAGCGCGTCTGCGGCCTCGACGATCTCGTCGACGAGCGCTTGACGTCGTCGTGCGTGAGCGCCGCCCGCGACCGCGCTCAAACGACGAAGGGTGGGTGGGCTTCGTCGCTGCCTGCGATGACGCGCGCCAGGTGCGGTCGCAGCCCTCGGTTGAACATGGTGTGCTGTCGCGCGGTCTCGACGTCGCGGACGGCGCGGAGCAACGGGCTCGAGCGGTACGCCGCGGCGCCCCCACCGAGGCGGTGGCACGTCCCGGCCACCTCGACCGCCACATCGAGGCAGTGTTGCGACGCGAGGAAAGCCTGGGCCTGGAGGCGCCTATCGATCGGATCCCCGGCCTCGGCTCGCGTCCAGCACGTGTCGAGCGCATCGAGCAGGCCCGCACGCGCTCCGCGCAGCAAGGCGTCAGCTGCGCCCAGGTCGCCCATGCCGAGGTGATCGTCCAGCAGGGACCCGCGCATCTGCGCGACACGGGCCAGGGCATGCCCGTTGATCGCGTCGAGGGCGCCGCGTGCGACGCCGAGTCCGACCGCGGCCAGCGTCGGCGCCAAAGCGACGAACAGGGGCAGCCGCCACAGTGGCCCGTCGGCCCAGGGACGGTCGCCGAACGAACACGTGTGGCGCCGGTCTACGGCGAAGTCGGTGAGCGAGGTGTCGTTGCTGGCGGTGGCCCGCAGCCCAGTGACGTCCCATGTCGGATGGATCGTCACGGCGTCTCGCGGCGCGAACACCAACCGGGGCGCGGGCTCGTCGGGGAACGCGGCGGCCAGACCGAGCCACGCGGCCTGCTCGCAATTGCTCGTGAACGGCCACCGTCCCGTGAGCCGCAGCGAGCCGTCGGCCGCCGGCGTCACCGCGGCCATCGGCGCGAACATCGCTGCGTTCGACTGGTCCGGATCGGCGAACACCTCCACCGCGCCGTCGCGGTCGACGTAGCCGGCGAACAGATTGGTGCCGAACCCGATTGCAGCTGCCCACGCGGTGCTGCCGTCCGCCATCGCGATCCGCTCGATGACCTCCACACACCGCCGGGGCGACGCCGCCAACCCGCCCAGCTCGACTGGGAGCAACAGCCGGTTGATGCCCGTCGCCCGCAACGCAGCCACCACCTCGGGATCGAGGTGGCCGGAGCGGTCCGACGCAGTTGCCCGATCGGCGACGAGGTCCACGACCTTGGTAGTCAGCTCGACCTCATCCACAAACGTCGTGCTCATCGGCTCATCTCCCGATGTCAAACAGTGTTTGGATTATCAAACGTCGTTGGCGCTCTGTCAAGGAGGTCCGTCGCTGCAAATGGTCCGCATCCGGGAGTAGATCCGGGAGTGGTGCGGCGCATGATCGCCGTCATGCAGCGATGAGCCGAGTTCCTCGCGAATGTTCGGGCCGCCTGCGGGCGCTGCGGTCAAGGTACGAGTCCCCCCTCCGACACTGGGTCATGCTTGTAGTCGCATGGGTTTGGCGACGCCCGAGGTGTCGTTAGGGCGCGGGGTGATGATGCCGAAGCCGAGGCCCCAGAATCCTCCCATTCGGGCGTTGGTGGGAGCGCTGAACGACACGAGCACGAATTCGTCGGGTCCTGGGGAGCTGTCGCCGAGGACGGGTATGCGCACGGTGGTGCTGGTGTCGCCGGGGGCGAAGGTGACGGTGCCGCTGGAGGCGGTGTAGTCGCTCGTCGACGCCTGCGGGCCGAGGTAGGGGTTGGCGCCGAGTCCGGGCACGAAGATGGTGCGCCACTGCGCCGTAACGGGCAGGTTTGAGGCTGCGTTCAGCGTCACCGACACCTCGAGATCGCCCGTCCCTGATGACGGAGCCGCCACAATCCCACTTCCGGGGATCACCACCGGGAGAACGGCCGGCCACCTCTGTACACGGCTGTTGTCGGAGTCACCGACGTAGATGTTCGCAGCGGCATCGAGGGAAACGATGTAGGTGTATCCGAGCTGGTTCGGGGCCGACCCGTATCCGTTGCCCCCGGCAACCGTCACGCCACTCGTCGCCCCCGGCTTCCAACGCTGCACCCGCTCGTTGTTGACGTCGGCGACATACACGTTCCGAGCGTCGTCCACGGCCACGTCGTAGGGACAGTAGAACTGGTCAGCGGCTGACCCCGTGCCGTGGCCGCCGGCCACCGTCACGCCACTGGTGGCCCCCGGCGCCCAGCGCTGCACCCGCTCATCTTCACAGTCAGCGACATACAGGTTGTCGCTGGGGTCGACGGCGACTCCGTACGAAAGAGTGAGTTGGTTGGCGGCTGGCCCATAGCCGTTGCCGCCGGCCACCGTCACGCCGCTCGCGGCCCCCTGGGCCCAGCGCTGGACCCGGAAGTTGTCGGTGTCGGCGACATATAGGTTTCCGGCGCTGTCCAGCGCGACGTCGTCCGGTCCGGAGAGCTGGTTGGCGGCTGACCCCGTGCCGTTGCCGCCGGCCACCGTCACGCCAGTGGTGGCCCCCGGCGCCCACCGCTGCACCCGGTCATTGCGAAGGTCGGCCACGTAGAGGTTGCCGTTCGCATCGAGGGCGACACCCGTCGGACCGTCGAGCTGGTCCGGCGAAGACCCTTCGCCGTTGCCGCCGGCCACCGTCACGCCACTCGTCGCTCCTGGCGGCCAGCGCTGCACCCGGGAATTGAGCAGGTCACTGACATAGACGTCGCCGTTCACAGCCACTGCTACTCCGTAGGGGTAGCTGAGCTGATTCGCCGCCGAGCCGAAGCCGTTGCCGCCGGCCACCGTAGTCCCGGTCGTGGCGGCACCGGCTGGGACGGAGATCGCCACCGTGAGGATCGCAACCATGGCCAGGATCGCGGCGACCCGGATGCGGCGGAAGAACCGATGATGGTCCACCACATCCTGATGATGGATCGAAATGGCTCGACGGGATCTCAGGCTCGCTTTCCCCGCCTCTGCCATCCCAATACCTCCTCCTCGCCGTCGGATGGGCTGGGGGCCCCACCCCGTGCGGATCCCTTACACCAACCGTGCGCCGCCTCCATGGCCTTCGCCAGAGGCCGAACGTCACAAGAAGCGGGCCCCGTCCAGCCGACGCCCTCGACCAGCTCGACGGACCGTCCCAGAAGGGACGTTCGCCCACGACCAACGCCGCCCACCAGGGAAGGTCGGTGACGACGGCCCTCCGACACTGGCCATGCTGGGTTGCCTGCGATGCGACATGATTGGCTGCGAGCCGTTGATGTCGAATCCCGGGGAGGTCGGCATGGGTGAGATCATGAATCGGCTGCTATCGGCGATGAATGCACATGACCTCGACGCCTTCGTTGCCTGCTTCGCAGCGGACTACGAGAGCCAGCAGCCAGCCCACCCGAGCCGGGCCTTCCGAGGGAGCGACCAGGTTCGGAAGAACTGGGAAGCCGTCTTCGCGGGCGTTCCAGACTTCACCGCGGAGCTCGTGCTGTCCGCAGTGACAGACGAGGGCGTCGAGATCGGCGAGTGGCGTTGGCAGGGCACGTACACGGACGGCTCGCCGTTTGGCATGCAGGGTGTGATCGTGACCGGGGTTCAGCGCAACCAGATCGCTTGGGGGCGTCTGTACATGGAGCCGATCGAGCAGGGCGGGGCCAACATCGATGAGATGGTTCAGGAGACGTACCGCCCGAACGAGTGAGCACGGACAGCCGACATCACCTAGCTGAGCGCGATCTCGTCTCGGATCAGGCGTCGACTCAGGTTGCAGACGCCCCTCCGACACGAAGAAGACGCAGGTAGATGCTCAGCGAACCGACGAGTGGCCCGCTCGTCGATGGAGCCGCGAACGGCCGATCAGCGGGTTCAGGCGCTCGCCCGCCAGGCGACGTCGCGGCAGGCGTCGAGCATCGGTGCAGTGAACCTCGCTCGTGCACACGCCATGTGGCCGTCGTCGTGCTCGAAGAGGTGGGCACCTCGGATGTGCGTGACGAGCGTCGTCTGCAACGCGGGTTCCACGAGATGGTCGCGGTTGGTGCGGAGGACCGCGGTCGGCACCTCGACATTGCCGATCCAGCCGCGGGAATCGAACCGGGTGATGCTGCGCGTGGCCTCGGTGAGCATCCGCACGTCGTGGCGCCGCATCTCTTCGGCGGCCCACTGGAGGAAGCCGGTAGGCCGGTCGGCGCGCATCTGGTGCAGGACGCTCGCGCCCAGGGCCGGGCCTGCGACAAGATGACCTGCTACTCGAGTCAGCCCCGCGAGCGACGCGAGGTACGCGTCCGTGACGCGCCCGGAACCCATCCGGAATGCTGGCGCGGTCGCGCAGAGCACGAGTCCCGCGACCTTGTCCGGATGGCGCCGCCAGAGCAGCTGCGCTACGGGGCCGCCCATCGAGTAGCCCGCTGCGATCACCTTGTCGAGACCGAGCTCGTCCACGAGGGCGGCAACGTCATCGGCACAGTCCGAAAGTCGCATGTGTCGGCGGGAACGGATACCTCGAGCATGGCCTCGTAGGTCGGGCGCAACCACGTGGAAGTCTTGGCTCAGCGCTTCGAAGGTGCGGAACCAGTTGAGCCCACCGCTCGCCATGAACCCGTGGAGGAGGACGAGGGTCGGGGCCCCGGGTGGCCCGGCGATCTCACGGACGAACGTGGTGCCGCGCCCCGCGAGCGGGATGTGGCGGCCGTACGGCAACGCGGGCCCGATCCGTCCGTCCTCGCGGATCGCCGGTCCGGGGACCGTGTCGCCGACGAGGGCGCGGAGCAGATCCGAACTCGTTCGTCGCACATGTCCCCCTGAGTTCCCGTCCCTCACGATGTTGCCATGAACGAGGTGCGTGCCTGAGGGATCGTGTGCTGTGCGCCGAGCAGGAAAGACACTCACCGTCCGAGGATCTCGCGGTGGGCGCGAAGACCCGACCGCCACGTAGCTGATCCGAGCAACCGGCCGACGTTCTTGTGGACCTTGGCCTCTGGACAACCACTCTGCTGAGGAATGACATGAGGCCATGGCCGAGAAGACGCTGTCAGAGGGGGAGCGTGGGGAGTCTTCGGTGGAGTTCGGCCTGGAGACTCGGGTCGAATTGTCGCAGACCGATCCGTTCGCCGAGCGGGCCGTCGACGGCGAACATCAGCCCTACGGAGGCGAACACCACGCCTTGTCCCTGATCGACCGGATCGGTGAACGAGTCGAGGAGAGCTTGACCGAGGAACTCCTTCAACGTGACCCGGCCTACATCACACGGGCGCTCCCCGTTCTCGACTGGTGCTTGCGGTACTTCGATGCCTCGGTCGACGGCTTCGAGCACCTCCCGGCCGACGGCCCGTTCCTGGTGGTCGGCAATCACTCCGGTGGCATCTACATGCCGGACTACTGGGCATTCATCCGCCATTGGTTGCGCGAGCGGGGACCGGTGGACCCCATCTACTCGCTCGGCTTCGACCTTCTGTTCACGATCCCAGGTGTCAACACCTTGGCCCGTCGATTTGGCGCGATCCCGGCGAGCCACGAGAACGCCGCCCGTGTCTTCCGGGCCGGCGCGCCACTGATCGTGTATCCGGGTGGCGACGAGGATGACTACCGACCCTGGACCGAACGTCACCGTGTCGACCTGCACGGCCGCATGGGGTTCGTGCGGCTGGCACTGCGCGCCCAGGTACCCGTGATCCCGATGGTCGCCCATGGCAGCCACGACGTCATCATCGTGCTCTCTCAAGGGAAGGCACTAGCCCAGCGGTTCGGGTTGGACCGACTGCGCATCAACATCTTTCCGATCGTGCTCGGGCCCCCTTGGGGGATCGCCCCGGTACAACTTCCGACCTGGCCGCTACCAGCGAAGGTGACCGTGCGGGTATGCGAACCGATCGACTGGAGTCACTACGGGCCCGACGCGGCCGACGATCCGGAGGTGGTACGCCACTGCTACGAGGAGATACTCGGACGGATGCAGGCCAACCTCGACGAACTGGTCGCCGAGCTCCCGCACCCGATCCTGGCCAGGTTGGCCAACGCCCTGAGCCTCGACCGACTGCACTTGCCGATGGCGATGGGCTGGGCGTCGCCGCTCTCGACGTGGCACCGGCCCCAGTCGTCGACGTCCACCGCCGAGAAGTCTGATCGTGACGTACGCGGTTCCGAGAACCGCGGAATTGGAGGTTGACGATGCTGACGATGAAGGAAGCAGCCTCGGCATTCTTGGCGAACAAGCGGATCGCCGTGACCGGCGTCTCGCGCAAGGCCCAGGACCACGGAGCCAACACGATCTTCAAGCGTTTGCGCGAGCGCGGCTACGAAGTCTTCGCGATCAACCCCAATGCCGACGAGGTCGAAGGTGCACGCTGCTATCACGATCTGAACGGCATCGCCGGAGGCGTCGACGCGGTCGTCATCGGAACGCGACCGGAGACCGCCGACGAGACGATGCGCGAGTGCGCCGAGCTCGGCATCAAGCACGTGTGGATGCATCGCGGCCCCGGGAAAGGCAGCGTCTCGGCGACCGCCGCGGCGTACGGTCGGGAGCACGGCATCACCGTCATCGACGGCGGCTGCCCGCTCATGTTCGACCCGACCGCCGACTTCGCTCACAAGATCATGCGTGTCGTGTTGCGAAGCCACATGCCGAAGACCGTCTGACGGGAAGCGGTGGAGCCAAGGCTCAGGCGGTGAGCAGGATCTCGTCTCGGATGTGGTGTCGACTCGGGGTTGCAGACGCCCCTCCGACACTGGGCCATGCTTATAGTCACAAGCGTTGGGCGGCGCCCGATGTGCCGTTCGGCACTTCGTCGCCGAGTTCAGCCTCGAGGGCCTCTACCTTGGCGAGGGCTTCCTTCTCCGCCCGTTCGGCCACGGCCAATTTGGCCTCTGCGACAAACAGCTCATCGGTCGCTTCGGCCAGCTCCTCCGCCGCCGAATCCTCTTCTGGATCCTTCATCAGCAGGCACCTCCCTGTGCCACGTCCCCCGTCCGACACTTTCACGCCGTGCCGGGCGGAGGCCGCGACATGTTGCAGGGTACCCAGTGGCGCGACATTCAGACGCGCCATCACGGCAGCTTGACCCCAGGGACGGGACCGGGGCGCCGTGACCGAGCGTGACGTCCGCTCCTAAGTGCCGTTAGGGCGCTGGTGTACTCCGACTACTCGCGTCGATCGACCCGGGCACGTCCCTCGCTGACCCACCCCCGATGGCCGTCAAACACGTCCGCCGCGACCGTGAGACGATGCGCACCGACAGGCCGCGAGGGCGTGATCAGCACGTCCGACCCGGCCCGGAAAGGCAGGGACAGTCATGGTGCGGGTATGCGTGGCTGGGAATGCCGAGCGCTCGGTCCCTGCATCGGCTGTTGGACAAGGTGGCGCCGGCGACGGCCGGGGGAGACGCGGCGTTGCGGTCCTCTGCATGCGAGCGCACCGGGCATCGGAAGGGAACGTCAATCATGAACGACCCGCGCGACAGCCACCTGGAACGCCAGCTGCGATTCCTTCAAGCGCTCGTGGAGGAGAACGCATCGATCGGCGGTGACGTCCTCGAGATCCACCAGGACACGTGGGTGATCCACGGCGTCATCCCCGTTGACGGCGAGGTACTCATGGCCGAGTTCGAGACGTACGACGAAGCGAAGCGTGTGCTCGACGGGGTTCGCGCCGCGGAACAGCCGAGGGGCGATGGTCACGCCTAGCCCTCGCGATGCTCGTCATCCGGACTGACGCGCAGGGGCTTCGGATCCGGGTCACCGGGCACGGGCTCGTCGAGTGGCGCGGGCGGGACGTCGATGAACTCGACGAGCTCGTAGCCCGTCGGACGTACGGTTCGGTTCGAGAGGTACATCGTCATGCGCCAGAGGATCGCGCCGCCGGAGCGTCGTCGCATCCGTGAGACTCCCGCGTCCGGCGACGGCTCTGGAGGCTGCCTCGTCGGTGACCTCAACTGCACCTAACCGGCGATCAGACTACCGCCGAAGTGCCGCTAGGCGTGGTGTTGCTACTGGCCACGAAGTCGTGCGTTGAGGTACTTGCAGGCGTCGTCTAGGTCTTCGCGACGCGGGCTGCCATTGAGATCGCGAAAGATGCGCCAGCGCTTGTCGCTGAGGTTCACTACAAGGACACTGCGTCGATAGAGGCCGACCTGAGCCGCGGTGACCCCGAAGGATGCGATCTCGCTCCAGCCGTACGACGGCCAACGGGTAAAGGTCCGAAGCTGTACGCCGTCGGCGGTCTCCACGATGCAGAGTCCCAACCAGGTCCTCACCATGATCACCACCGCCAGGACCAGAAACACGGCGCCGGAGACCACGTCCAGGGCCTTGCCGTCCCCGACCATCGCCAAGCCGATCAGCGCGAAAACGCTGTAGCTCAACACGAGGAGGCCTCGGAGCGGCCTTGCTGCCCATACCTCCGAACGTCGGCGCACGGTCGAAACATGATTGCATTCCAATCACTCGGAGCTCGCGCCCCTAGCCCGCACTAGGCACCGAAGTGCCGTTAGGTGCGCGCTTCGAGCTACCGGGCCTGAGCTAGACCGATGCCCGCCGCCACGACACCGGACAAGATCATGCACGTGCCGATCAGAATGTAGACGGACCTCCAGAACCGACGCGATCGAAAGAGGTCCGTGTCAGGTAGCCATCCGCGATTGAGGTTCGCAATCGCTTCCCAGCGCCAGATCACGATGGCCCCGATCACGATGCCGAGGACCCCAAAGGGCGCGGGATTCACGTCGTTACGTCTAGTCGAAAGTTCCACGGTGGCCGAGCGCCCACGTGCCGTTAGGGGCGGTCAAGTAGTGGGTGCCCGTGCCGACTACATGGTCATGGCGCAGGCAGAGGCCGAACCCACCCCCAGCCTCCGACCCAAGACGCCATCACGGCGCCTGGTCGTGGTCGTCTCCATCGTCCTGGTGGCCGCGGCCGTGATCTTGACAACCCTGGCCATCGAAAATCGGGACAACGCTTCCGTGACCGTCGAGAAGATTGGGCACGGTCCAGCCCTGCCCGCGTTCATCGCCTTGTGCAGCGACTACCAACCCTTCGCGGTCGAGGTGAAGTCGGGTTGGCTTCTCGGAGCGGGATCGTCCCAAGACGGCCACGGGCTCGTCTCGGTCCTGCCAGCGGCTGACCGGCTCCAGGTGACCAAGCACGGGTCGCAACCGCCCACCTACGCCCTGATCGGGGACTGCGGCCAGACCTACCCGCTTCACCTCGCGAAGCCCATGCTCCTCCCCTGCCACTGATGGACGCACCGAACCGGCGCTAGGGGCGTGCGCCGAAGTGCCGTTCGGTGCGCGCCATGACCCGCGTGCGGGCGCACGCGTTCTGAGACACCCAGTGCACGACGGTGCACTATTTCGGCAGATACCACTCGCCTCCGGTCCTAGGCTCCGCCCGTCGATATTCGCCGGGTGCTGGTCGGGGGCGAACCACCGCCGACGGCACGGGGGAAGGATGACATGGTGGGTCCCGAAAACGTCACCGAAGGTGACCCAGCTCCCGGGCCGTATTCGTCGGGCTGGAACGCCACCCTCGGGGCGGAGGAGCGGCACCGTTTGTGGCTGGCCAGCCAGTCGGCGCGGCCGAAGCTTCGGGGCTGGCTGCACGCTGCCGCGCTCCCACTGGTGGCGGCCGGGGGCACCGCCTTGACGCTCCGGGTCCGCGACCGCAAGGCCAGGGCTGGG
The DNA here is from genome assembly GCA_963776435.1 of uncultured Microthrixaceae bacterium. Classification (GTDB taxonomy): domain Bacteria; phylum Actinomycetota; class Acidimicrobiia; order Acidimicrobiales; family Acidimicrobilacustridaceae; genus UBA4742. The sequence goes on along the minus strand of CAVZMK010000010.1, from coordinate 60,943 downwards.
TGCTTCGTCTTCGGCGGCGGCTACTCGGCGATGCTCGCCGCCTCGGCCGCCTATCACCGGCTGCCCCGCTCTGAGCGTCAGGCCCATTGGCTTCGGCGCGTCGACCACTCGATGATCTACGTCGCCGAAGCCGCCACCGTGACCCCGCTGGCCCTCCTGTTGCTGCCATCACCCTTGGCCGGCGCCGTCATCGGTGCGGCGTGGATGACAGCGGGGGCCGGCGCCGCGCTCGAAATGACACGTCTGAACGAGCAGCGCCACGCCGGGAGCTGGCTGTACCTGGCCATCGGCTGGTCGGGAGTGGCGATGGCCCCGCTTGTCTATCGCCGAGGCGGCCTGGAGGCGGTGGTCGCGATGGCCGCCGGCGGTGTCCTCTACAGCGGGGGCTTCGCCGTGCTGGCCAAGAAACGCCCGGATCCAGTGCCGGACGTGTTCGGCTACCACGAGCTGTGGCACAGCCTGGTCCTAGCTGCCGGCCTTTGTCACACGGAGATGCTGCGCCGCGTCGTGATCGGCGCTACCGACTGAACGCCGAAAGCACCTGACCCGCAGCACAACTTCGTTCCGGCCCGCGGCCGGCGCACCCATACGTGCCGTTCGGCGCTCCATCGACGCTGAGATCGGACGATAGAGGAAGGTGACCGTCCGACGGTGGCCCGCTCTCTCCATATTGGTTGTGTTGGCTGGGTGTGCTGGCAGCTCGTCCACCACGCTCACAAGTGGTGCAGCGACGAACACGACTCTGGCGACGGAGTTCCCGCCCTGCGGCCCGATCGGTTCGGGCTCGGAGCTGACGGTCATGCCAAGCGACAAGGCAGGCTTCTCCCTGCCCGACGCAGAAAGGCAGCTCGTCTCGAATTCCTCGGCGTTTGCGAAGCTCACACCAGTTGCGAGCCGACTTGTCGAGGTCGCCGATCGGTACACCAACACCTCGTCGCTCATGTGGGAGCTCCTCTATAACGGCGTGCCGCTCCCGGCTCTAGATGGTCCGCTAGCGACCGAGCCGGGGATGGGAGACAACGTGATGGTGTACGTCGGCGCAGAGCACCCGGGCACGGGCTTCAGCTACATGGTCGCAGGCTGTTGAGCTGATCGCCTAGCCGACGAGGCGAGACGAGGCGAGAAACGAGTGCGAGGGCCGGTCTGGAACGCTCCTAACCGGCTTGGCCTCAGGGGGTCAACGCAACAGCACTCTTGGTCGAGTTCGATCCGATCGGGAGGTTGGTGATGCAGGGTTGTCGGATGAGGCTCGGAAGCGGATCGGTCAGTTGTGGGCGGAGGGGGCGCCGCCGTGGTTGATCCGCCAGGAAGCGGGCGTGGATCGTCACGCGGTGTTGCGCGAGATCAAACGGTTGCAGCGTCCGCCACCGCGGGAGCCGGTGCGGTCGCCGCTGCGGTTGTCGCTGGTTGAGCGCGAGGAGATCTCGCGGGGCTTGGCCGCGGGCGAGTCGCTGCGAGCGATCGCGGCCGGCCTCGGTCGGGCGTCGTCGACGGTGAGCCGGGAGGTCGCCGCCCATGGGGGTCGGTGTCGGTATCGGGCGTGTGACGCGGACCGCTCGGCGTTGAAGCGGATGCGACGCCCGAAGCGCTCGAAGCTGGGCCGCTGTGAGCGCCTGCGGCCGGTGGTGGAGGCCAAGCTCGAGCTGTGTTGGTCACCGGAGCAGATCTCGGGTTGGCTGGGCACCGAGTTCCCCGACGATCCGGAGATGCGGGTGTCGCACGAGACGATCTACCTGTCGCTGTTCGTGCAGGCCAAGGGCTCTCTGCGTAAGGAACTGACCCAGTATCTGCGGACTCGGCGAGGCAGCTCGCCGACCGGTCGGTCACTCGGTGATGAACGGCCAGGGCCAGCTACACGGGATCGTCAACATCTCCGAGCGGCCGGCCGAGGCCGACGATCGGGCCGTGCCCGGGCATTGGGAGGGCGACCTGATCTTCGGCAAAGGCATGAGCGCGATCGCGACCCTCGTCGAGCGCCACAGCCGGTTCGTGATGCTCATCGCGCTGCCCCAGGGCCACCGCGCCGAGCTCGTCGCTGACGCGTTGTCGGCCAAGATCGCCGAGCTGCCCGAGCAGTTGAAACGGTCCCTCACCTGGGACCAGGGCAAAGAGATGGCCCAGCACGCCCGGTTCACCGTGGCCACCGGAGTGCCCGTCTACTTCTGCGACCCCCGGTCGCCGTGGCAGCGCGGCACCAACGAGAACACCAACGGTCTGCTGCGCCAGTACTTCCCCAAACGTTCCGACCTACGACCGTTCTCCCAGGCCGACCTCGACGCGTCGCCGCCCAGCTCAACGACCGCCCTCGACAAACCCTCGGCTTCAAGTCACCATCACAAACACTCGACGCCGCGTTGCGATGACCCCCTGAGATCAAGGGCGTTAGGGCGTCACCGTCACGGCTGCCCAGGACCACCGTTGGCCGCCGGGGAAGGTCGGTGAGGACGGTCCTCCGACACTGGGCCATGCTTCTAGTCGTATCGGTTTGGCGACGCCGTATGTGCGGTTCGGGCGCGACGGGGACGCGCCACGGCCCCGCTCCACCGGATGGTGGCACCGCGAGCGGGACCGTGGACAGGGGATGCAACGACGGATCCCGGAAGGATGTGTCGACAGGCCCTTGCGGTGACGGGAGAGTCATCCGGATCTATTCCGTGGGCTCAGCTCGGCTCACAGGTGTCTCGAAGTTGCCGACAGGAGTCGTGGATCGGAGTAGCGATGGGCACAAGCGACGATCGCGGCAGCGACGCCATCGAGCAGATGATGCGCGGCGGTGATCTGCCGGACCTCGCGTCGCTGCTAGACGGGCCGTGGTGGCATGAACTCGCCAACTGCCTCGGCGTCGGTCCAGAAGTCCTCTTCCGCGGGAGCGACAAGAGTTCCCGCCGGGCGAAGGCGATCTGCGCCGAATGCGTTGTTCGAGCCGAATGCCTGGCCACCGCCACCGCAGGACACGAACGCGGGACCTGGGCCGGGACCAGCGAGCGGGAACGCCGTCGACACGGCCGCGGAATCGGGGACCAGCGAATCGGAATCTCGCCGATCAGTTGACTTGCCCAGATCCGGCGATGAGCCCTGCCCTACTGCGGGTCGCCACGCTCGTGGGGGAGTCCATGCCGTCGATGGGAGTGAACAGATGTTTGGGCTATTCGGCTCTCGATCGGCGCCGCCCCGTGGTCGACGAAGACGAGGAGGGCGACGAGCCGGCCCCCGCCCTGTACCAGGTGGCTGGGAGGGGGCGGGGGCCGCTCGTCACCTAGAGAACCCGTCCCAATGAGATCGGCGGCGCAGCGACCGGGCGCACCTCCGCTGCGGAGAACGCCGAGGGCAACACGTCGCCTTCGGCAACACGCCGGACGCCGACCAGAAGGGTTCCGGCCTCGTCAGAGTGGAGGCGGTCGACTACAAATCCTGGGATCCACGTGCCATCGAATCGACAGCGCACCTCCACTGGAGTGCCAGGGCTTAGGTAGCTACGAGCGTGCGCCACGGACATATCGGCACCCCTGTCAGTTGGATCCCGCCCCAGTCGGGACCCTAGAAGGCCCGCGAGCCCAGCGGACCGCGGCCTTTGCCAACTCTTCGCTAAGTCGTCGCCAACGATCCGCGCCGCGACCGGGAAACACCACGACACCAGCCCTCAACCGCTGCCGGCCAACTGCGCCCCGACGTGCCGTTCGGGGCGGGTCACCGCGGTCCGCGTGGGATACTTGAGGAGTGGAAGGCGCGGTCCTAGATGACCCCGGCGTGAGATCGCAGCAGGGCCGATTGCTGTTGATTCTCAGTGGGGCTGTGCTGATCGCGTCCTCACTGTGGTTCGGCGCGAACTTGGATAGACGACCCCACCCCGTCAAGTGACCAGACCTGCGGAAGCGTCTTCCACCGAACGCTTTGGCTCGGCAGCATGGCGCCTCCGGGTTGTCACAACGTGATGACGTTCCGGGCTGTGGTGACCGGCTTCATGCTCGTTCTCGCAGTTGCGTTCATCGCGAAGGCCGTTCATCGACAGCGGATGAGCCGTCGTTGGATCGTGGCTGCGGCGGTCGCGCTCGTGGGCTCGGCGGTGGTGCTGGTGATCAACGAGGCCGTCCGCCCGATGGGGGCCGTCTAGACCCGAGCGTCGAGCACCGCGCTCCTAACCGGCGTTAGGGCTTCCGGCCGCTGTTCACCAGGACCACCTTCGCCCTCCGGGGAAGGTCGGTGACGACGGCCCTCCGACACGAACCCCAGTGTGCCCCTCCGGCTGGAGGGGCACACCTGTAGATTCAACTTCCTCAACGAGCGCGGCTCAGACTCGGGCGGGCTTGCGCCACATCTCGCGGTCGAAGACGACCAGCGCAAGGGCAACCACGCACCATCCGGCGGTGTAGAGCACCGCGAACCGCGTCCCGCTCGCTCCGACGAACCCGTCCTTCCCGATGAAGGCCCCGGCGAGCACACCCTCGGCGGCGTGCGCAACGATCGTCATGAACACGCTGCCGCGGGTGTGGTTGAAGATCCAGGTGTAGAAGAAGGTCACGGCCACGGTCGCAACGAGGAACATCGGCGAGAAGTGCTCCTCGGTGAGGAAGATGAGCGGCAGGTGCCAGAGGGCGACGACGATTCCGAGGATCAGCGTGGATCTCAGCGGTGAACGCTCGGCTTGCAGCCGCGGCAGAGCGAAGCCCCGCCACCCGGGCTCCTCACCGATGGGGGCGAAGAGGGGCACGACGAGGCGCATCGCGAACAGGAGGACCAGCGCAGACAGCTCGATCTTGGCAAATGGAGAGTGCGACGCGCCGAGTGCCACATTCAGTCCTCCGGTCGCGAGGGCGACGCCGACGGGGATCAGGATGGCCGCGGCATACCACCGCAAGCCGACGCGCCAACGAAGCATGCGGCTCCGGAGCTCGCGGAGGCCGGCCCGGCCGTCGACCATCCCGGTGACGATGAGGGCAGCGACGAACGGTCCCGCCGCCATGAACACGCCGAACGGGACGGTTGCCCACGTTAGGGCGAAAGCGATTACAAAGAACGCGGCAAGTGGGTGACGTCGGATGAGGGCTGCCATCTCGGTGCCCTCCCGAGCTGGGCCCGGCTCGTCCGCGCGGCTCGGTATGACGGGTGAGGAGCTGTTCGACGAGATCCGCCGGCTCGATTCGGATTGGATCACTCGGGTCTTCATGGCTGCTCCCTGATGTTGACGACCTGCTCACCGTCGCAGGAACGATGACCGTGCGTAAGCGGGCAGCCTGGCGGTTTGAAGGGCCGGTTTTCTGGTATCTCGTGGCCCCGACACGTGGTGGGCGTCAGGAGGACCCGTAGGGGGGCGGACCTAGTACGCTCACGGCGAGCCTCCGCTGGGGACGGTTGCCTGGTGCGTGCCCGCTCGGGTGTGCGTCGTGAGCGCCACATGCGGTGAGGTCGGGAGGACGATGGTCATCACCGCGCCGCCGCTGAGTGCGACTCGCGTTCCTCGCGCGCCGCCGCCTGCCGTGCTCTGGGCGATCGCCCTCACCGGCTGCGCCGCAGCGGGGATCGCCGTGTGGCTCGCGTTTGCCAGCGACCACGTGGCGGAGCCGGGGGTGCAGTCGGCCCTCATGGTATGGATGGTCCTCGGGTACGTCTTCGCCGGATTGGTGGCGTGGTGGCGTCGCCCTGGCCGCTTCGGGCCACTCATGGTCGTTGCGGGACTGACGATCTTCGTGTCGAGCCTCTCCTGGTCGAACGGGCCCGTGCTCTTCACCATCGGGATCGCGTTCGACCTCGTGCCCGCGGTTCTGTTCTTGCACGTGTTCCTCGCGTTCCCGACCGGTCGGCTGGGGTCCCGATTCGAGCGGGCGCTCGTCGTCGTGGGGTACGTGACGGCCTTCGGGCTTCAGCTCGTCGCGATGGCGGTCGACGGATTCGGGCCGGACAACCTGCTCGCGATCGTCTCGCTGCCCAATGTGGCGTTGTGGTTGGCGCGCGTCCAGCTTGTGGTGCTGGCCGCGGTTTCGCTCGCGGGGATCGGCGTGCTTGCAGCACGGCGGCATAGCACGGGCCGGCCGCTACGCCGCTCGCTCGCACTGCTCATCGATTCGTTCGCGCTCGGGCTCGTGATGATCGCCTTCTTGTTCCTGTCTGCCGCCTTCGGACTGGTGGAAGGGGATCCGGCATTCGAGACCATCCGCCGCGCCACCTTCTTCGTGATCGGGCTCGCGCCCATCGCGTTCCTCGTCGGGCTGCTCCATGCTCGTCTGCTGCGCTCCGGCGTTGGTGATCTCGTGCTCGAGCTGCGCGCGGATCCTGCGCCCCAGGGTCTCCGGGATGCGCTGGCACGCGCGTTGCGCGACCCATCGCTCACGCTTGCCTACTGGCTGCCCGACTTCGATTGCTACGCCGATCTCGAGGGCCGGGCCGTCACCCTGCCGAGCTCGGACAACGGGCGGGCGGTAACGCTGATCGAACGGGAAGGAGCGCCGGTCGCGGCGCTACTCCACGACGCGTCGCTGCGCGATGAGCCCGAATTGCTCGACTCGGTCGCCGCGGCCGCAGGCATCGCCTTCGAGAACGCCCGTTTGCAGGCCGACCTCCGAGCCCGCGTCGATGAGCTCGCGGCATCGCGAGCGCGCGTGATCGAAGCCGAGCAGAAGGAGCGGCAACGGTTGGAGCGCAACCTCCACGACGGTGCCCAGCAGCGACTCGTCGCGTTGTCACTCGACCTCGGTCGACTCGAGGAGCACGTCGGCGGCGACCCCGACGCGAAGATCCACATCGATCAGGCGAGAGAACAGATCGCGGTGTCGCTCTCCGAGCTCCGCGACGTCGCCCGCGGGATCCATCCCGCGGTCGTGAGCGCACACGGACTCGCAATCGCGCTCGAAGAGCTCACCGCCCATGCCCCCGTCCCCCTGGCTCTGAGAGTCGAGATCGACGGACGGTTGCCCGAGCCCGTCGAAGTTGCCGCGTACTACGTCATCTGCGAGAGCATCGCGAACATCGGCAAGCATGCGCATGCCACGTCGGCCACGGTGTTGGTCGCGCGAGAGGACCCGCGCGAAGGCGCGCCGGTCATCGTCGAGATCGTCGACGACGGCGTTGGCGGAGCCGATACCGAACGCGGATCCGGCTTGCGGGGGCTCGCGGACCGCGTCGAGGCGCTCGGCGGCCGGCTTCGGATCTGGACGCCGCAAGGCGGCGGCACTCGCGTGAGGGCGGAGATCCCGTGCGAGTCGTGATCGCCGAGGACAGCGTGCTGTTGCGGGAGGGCCTCGAGCGCCTCTTGGACGACAACGGAGTCGAAGTGGTGGGCAGCTGCGACACCGCCGAGGAACTCTTAGCGATCGTGTGCGCCAGCGCACCGGATGTTGCGATCGTCGACATCCGGCTACCTCCCACCCACTCGGACGAAGGGTTGCGGGCCGCACTCGAGATCCGTGCCGACCATCCTTCCGTCGGAGTTCTCGTACTGTCGCAGTACCTCGAGGTCGGACTCGCCCTCAAGCTGCTCGCGGAGTCTGCTGAGGGAGTCGGCTACCTCCTCAAGGACCGAATCAGTGACGTCAAGGAGTTCGTCGCATCGGTTCGGCGTGTGGCCGAAGGTGGATCGGCACTCGATCCGCTCATCGTCTCGCGGCTCGTCGCGAGACGGCGTAGCGACGACCCCCTCGCGGTCCTGACACCCCGCGAGGGCGAAGTGCTCGAGTTGATGGCCGCCGGGAACTCGAACCAGGGGATCGCCGATGCGATGGTGATCTCGCTGCGCGCCGCCGAGAAGTACGTTTCCAGCGTCTTCACCAAGCTGGACATTCCCGCGACGGGTACCGAGTCGCGGCGGGTGCTGGCTGTGTTGCTCTATCTGCGCACTTGACCCATCCGCCAAGGAGGCTAGCGGTGGCTACAAATTCGGGAACCGGGCGGCGGCTATGAATGAATTGACGCTGCACCTGGACCGCGTGCTGCCCGCGCCAGCACCGCTGGTGTTCACGATGCATGCCGAGCCCGAGCAATGGGCGAAGTGGTGGGGCCCGCAGGGATTCGAGGTCCCAAGCCTCGAGCTCGACCTTCGTGTCGGAGGCGTGTATCGGATCGCGATGCAGCCACCCGATGGTGCTCTCTTCTTCTTGTCAGGGGAGTTCCGCGAGGTTGACCCTCCCACGTGCCTGTCCTACACGTTTCGATGGGAGCCTCCCGACCCTGATGATCAGGAGACTGTCGTGGTGTTCTCGCTTCGGGATCAAGGTGCGTCGACCTTGCTTGTCGTCGATCAGGGCGTGTTTGCCACCGAGGCGCGACGAGCGCTTCACGAGCAGGGCTGGACCGAGAGCCTCGATCGTCTTGGCGAGCTGATCACGCGTCAGGAGCAACCTGGTTGAAGCGGCTCAACCGCGACGCCGGCGAGCGGAGCGGTGCCTAGCCGACCAGGATCTCGTCTCGGATCACGCGTCGACTCACGGTTGCAGTCGCCCCTCCGACACGATCGAGGGCGCGACGGGTTCTCCGCGGCTCAGCGGACGGCGAACAGCGGCCATGAGCCGGGCACTCCTTTGAGGGTGTGCTCGCCGCGGTCGACGAACTCGAGATCGGCGCCGATCGTGAGGTCCTTGACGGTCCGCGAGACGAGAACCTCGCCGGCGTCGGCTGCGCTCATGACCCTCGATGCGATGTGGACGGCGAGTCCACCGAGATCCGACCCTCGTAGCTCGATCTCACCGGTGTGGACGCCAGCACGCGTGCGGAGCCCCAGCGAGCCGACCTGTTCGTTGATCGCGAGGGCACACGATGTGGCCCGACCTGGTCCGTCGAAGTGCGCCAGCATTCCGTCGCCGGTGTGCTTCACCAGCACGCCGTGGTGGCGTGTGACCTCCCGGTCGCACACCTCGTCGTACCGATCGATGACGGCTCGCCAGTTGGCGTCGCCGAGGTCGGCGGCCGTGTCGGTGGAACGCACGATGTCGGTCAGCACGACTGTGGACAGCACGCGGTCGACCCGTACCGCCGACGTCGCGGTCTCGCCGGTGATGAACGGAAGGATGTGCCGGAGCGGCTCGTCGTAGTCCGTGGGTCGCCAGCTGGCGTGGTGGTCGGCCTCGATCACCACCTGGCGGGCGCCGGGGATGTGGTCGGCCAGGTAGGTCCCCTGCCGCAGCGGGATGACGGGATCGTTTCGGCCGTTGATGACCAGGGTCGGAGCCTGGATGAGTCCGAGGAACGGGGTCAGATCGGATTCTGCCGTGCGACGGATGAGCTCGACCGCGACCGACGGCGTGCAGCAGTACCGCTCGAACCGCGCGAGCTGCGCCACCGCTTCGGTGGGGTCGGGCGGATGCTGGACGATGGTGTTGAGCACCAGACCCGTCGTCCAGAACTCCCGCACCAACGTGAGCATGTCCTCGAGCGCCGGGTCGAGCGGCTCGGACCCCGGACACCCCGAGATCAGCAGAACCAGCGAGGTCACCCGGTCCGGGTAGGTCGCCGCGAACATTGCGGCCAGCGGCCCGCCGTTGGAGACGCCAACCAGGGCTGCCCGCTCGAGCCCCTCGGCATCCATCACCGCGCGCACGTCGGACATCCGGTCATCGAGCGTGCCCGCCCCGAGCGAGCGGTCTGACAGCCCCGAGCCGCGCTTGTCGAGCACGATCAGGCGACACACCTGGGAGAGGCGCTCGAGGAACGCGCCGACGAAGACGTAGTCCCAGTTCAGCTCGACGTGGGACATGAAGCCGGGCACAAAGACGAGGTCGATCGGTCCGTCGCCGACCACCTGATAGGCGATCGTCAGATCGCCGCTCCACGCGAAGCGCGTGTCAGGCCTTCTGTCCACCCTCGACCTCGCTACCTCCGACCGGCACAGGACCGGTCGCCCACGGTGAACCTACTGCATCGTCGATCCCGTGGTCATTCCTCAGCCGCTGGTCGGGCAACGGCTACGGGCGTGCGCGGGAATCTGCGCACGAGGCGGTGGGGTGGGGTGTTGGTCGAAGCGTCAGTGGCCGGAGCGTCGAGTCCGAGGTCGGTGTAGAGGGCCCTGACGAGTACGGGTCGTCGGAGGAACGTGGACTCGTGGTCGACGATGCCGTTGAAGATGACGGCGACGGCCAGGTCGTGGTCGGGGTCGGCGAAGGCGAAGGAGGATCCGACGTTGCCGGAGTGGCCGAACGAGTTGGGGCTGCACATCGGGCCGAAGGCGTGGTCGGCGAGAGAAGTCATGAAGCCGAGACCGTAGGAGCACACGCGGTCGAGCACGGCGTCGTGGACTGGCGGCCTGGCGGTCGAGCAGAACCGTTGCAGTGTGGCCGGCGAGGGCAGCGAGTCGGGTCCGTGTCCGGCGAGACGCTGCAGCAACGCTGCGTAGAAGCAAGCGAGATCCGAGGCGGTGGTGTAGCCGCCGTGGGCTGGGTTGGTTTCGGTGCACATGCGCTCGCTGCGCTCGATGAGCATGGGAAAGCCCTGGAGGTCGCGCAGGTCGAAGTTGACTCCGAGTCGGGGCAGTACGGTTCGGAACTGGTCGGCAGTCATGCCGATCCAGGTGTCGTGCAAGCCCAGCGGGTCCAGGATCGTGCGTCGGAGATACGGGCGGAGCTCTTCGCCGGTGGCGTCTTCGAGGAGCCATCCCAGCACCTGCCATCCGGCGTATTCGCTGTACGCGGCATCGGTCCCCACCCGCCAACCCGATGGGCGAGGCATCGACTCGATGACGGAACGGCGTTTGGCGGGGGCCACCGTCTCCATCTGTACGCCGCCGGCCAGGTGCAGGCCGGCGGTGTGGGTGAGGACGTGGGTGGCCGTGACACCCCCCTGGAGGCTGCGAACCGTGGGCAGATGACCAACGAGCGGCTCGTCCAGGTCCACCAGGCCCTCGTCGACGGCTCGGGCCAGTGCGACAGCCAGGACGGGCTTGATCGTGCACCACACGCGAGACACCGTGGTCGTGGTCATGGGGCTCCCCGTCCCGGTTTCGCCCAGGGCAACGCTCAAGACCTGTTCACCCTTGGCCATGACCGCGACTTGAGCACCTCGGCTGAACAGCCCTTCGTCGACTTCGCGCTCCAAACCGGTCGATCGTTCGCTCGAACTGGTGGCTCACGAGGCATTCGCGGTCGGCGGCCAGGCCGACTCGTGCTGACGCGAACCTGGGGTCGGCCCACAAGTCGCCCAGGGCGGCGAGGGCGAGAACATCGGCGACATCGGTCACCATCTCGACCTCACCGAACTCCGGGCTGTCCAGCAGGCCAGCCAACATGGATACGGGCCCGACCTGACCGTCGAGCTTTCCACCCTCGAGCGCCTCGATGATGCCAATCCGGCCGGCGCGCAACAAGCCCATGTTTCGGTAGCTCACCTCCACCAACACGTCGGGGTCGCTCAGTGTGCCCAGGCGCTCCTCGCTCAGCTGGCCGTCGACGAAGACGAGCGCGTAGGTGACATTGCCGAACGGTCCACGGTAGAAGGTGAACTGGGCCGCAAGGGTGGCTCCGGGCATCTTGGGGAGCGCGGCCAGCCGTAGATGACGACTGAAGTCCAACGGCGCCGGCGGACCGACATACCGCTGACCGGCAGCACTCGTCATCAACGTCGTCACGCTCAGTGCGGCGTCGCCGCTCAGTTCGCCGCTCCAGATCCGGGCCGCGTCGGCTCGCGACCATCGCAGCTCGGCGTCAGCATCGGGAAGGTCTCCCGGCCCCCAGCCGGTGACTCGGCCTTCGTCCACCGTCAGATTCCAACGGGTGCCGTCGGCGTCGAACATGAGTCGACCCGACGACTTCGGGTCGACAGCGACCTCTTCCAGCGCGTCTTGGATGCCGGCGAACCAAGCCTCCGACAGAAACGTCATCGAGGGGCTTGGGCCTACTTGGGGCTCGTGTTCGGGCGACCGGCGAAGTTCCAGGTGTGCCAATCGGCGCCCGGGAACTGGTTGGTCTGCCACACGACACCGTCGGACTTGGTCACGTCGGAGGCGGGATCGGGGGTCGCCCCGCCGTAGTCACCGGACCGGCATACGCCCGAAGCACAGGTGAAGTCGTCTCTGGGGAGCGGTGCCCGCCTCGATGACCTCTTGACCGCTCTGGCCGTGAGTGCCCCTCTTGGACACCGCCACGATGTTGATGAATTGCGTCGACGACGAGGTGTTGAAGCCGAGCACCATGCTCGAACCGAAGCTTGCTGAGCCACCGTTCACTCGCCGATCAGGCGAGATGGCGCCATTGAACGCGAACAGAGCACTGCTGCCGGCGGTGCCGCTCTGGAACGGCACCGGCGTGGCCGGCGTCGGGTTGATCTCATACCAGCGCACTTCCGCGCCGGCGCCACCGAACACGGTGTGCTGAGTCCAGATAGCCACCCCCGATCCGTGCGCAGGGTCCACGGCGGACACGGCGTTGGTGAGGCGAGTATCCGACGAGTCGAGGGTGTTGGTGCTTCCCTTCTGCGCCGCGTTGGCTGGTGTCGTGTAGGACGCCACCGAGGTCGTCTTGGCCGCCCCCACGACCATCTGGTTGCTCGCGTTCTTCGTGACCGGGAACACGGACACGAAGTTGCTCGACCCGAACCCGGCCGACACGATGAAGCCCGTGCTCGACGGGTCCGTCTGGTTGACCGGTACCGGCGTGAACGCTTGAACCGAGTTGGCGTGGAGGAGGTTCTGCTTCAGCGTCAAGGTGAACGAGGCCGCTGACGGACACGTGCTGCCTGCCGCCGGCTTCGTCAACCCGAAGACGTCGGCCCGTACGAAGCTGCCCGCGGTGTTGAAGACGTTGGCGCCGACCATCCAGAGGTCCGAAGTGTCACCCAGCTTGGGGAAGTCGTAGAACTCCGCGCCGGTTGAGATGACGTATCTGCAGAAGTCCGCCGTGCTGCTCGGCGTGGACGTCGTGCTGAAGCCGACTTCCAGTCGGTTGTCGCTGCTGCTCACGATGTTGTCTGTCTCGTAGTAGAACCGGTTGGTACCCGCGTCCCAGATCATCTGCGGGTCGAACAGGTTCCCGCTGTCCCCCGTGAGCGCTGCCAACGTACCGACCGAGAGCGGCGCGTCGTTCGTGCGGTCATAGAAGGCGATCTCGCTGTTGACCAACTCGATGTACCGCGACGTGCCGATGGCTCCAGTGGAATCGGTCGGCGAGAGACCTGGGTCGTCGATGCCTTGCCAACTGCGCAGGGGAGCCCCGTCGAGGCCTTTGCTTTGGCAGGGAGTGCGGCCGTCGATGGCTGTCTGATCGGGGAGAGGCATGCCTCTGCACCATGCTCACGATTCAACCGAAGATCGTCCGCCTCTCGCGAGTAAGCACCTCGAGCCGATGGGAAGGAGCTGGCTCGTGGGTCGGCAAGCGAGACGACTTGTCGCTCGGAAAGAAGCTCCTTCGCCCACGATGCCCTTGGTCGAGCTCAGGGGGCGCTAGCCGAGGAGGATCTCGTCTCGGATCACGCGTCGACTCACGGTTGCAGACGCCCCTCCGACACGAACCGAACGTTGTACGGCATGCAGCGGCGCGCTCAGGCCGTGCTGACCGCCCCGCGTGTCGCGGCATAGACGTTCCAGCGGTCGGGCACACCCTTCAGCTCGTGCTCGCCACGATCGACGAACGTCAGCCCGGAGCCCGCGACGAGATCGCGAACGGTGCGCGACACGAGCACCTCATGGGGCGCGGCGAGCGCCGCGACCCGGGCGCCGACATGGGCGGAGATGCCGCCGATGTCGTCGCCGCGCAGTTCGATCTCACCGGTGTGCAGTCCGACTCGAACCTGCAGCCCGAGGTCGGGCGCGGCGTCGGCGATCGAGAGGCCGCACAACACCGCTCGTGCGGGGCCGTCGAAGCGGGCGAGCGCACCGTCGCCGGTCGACTTCACGAACACTCCCCGGTGACGGTCGATCTCGCGCTCCACCAGCCGGTCATGACGGTCGAGCAGCGTCTTCCACTCGGCGTCGCCGATCGCCGACGCCCGTGCGGTCGAGTCGACGATGTCCGTGTACAGCACGGTCGAGAGCACACGGTCCGTGAAGCCAACCGGCCGCACGCCGGTGACGAACTCCGCGAAGTCGTCGACCCAGTCGACGATCGCGCCGGTGGTCTGCACGAACGACACGTGGGCGGGATAGTCGATGGGGAGGAGCCGGGCGTTGGGTATGTGCTGGGCGAGATAGTCGCCCGAAGCAAACGGCACGGTCGTGTCGCCCGTCGCATGGACGACGAGGGTCGGCACCGAGATGGTCGACAGCACGGCCCGCACGTCGATCAGCTCATCCATCTCGTCCAGCCGAATGACGGCCCCTGGACTCGCGCAGCCGATCTCGGCTGCAGCAAGTTCTTCGATGGTTCTCCTCGGTGACCTCTTCCGGTGGGCAGAACGTCGCCAGGCAGAGGCCGGTGCCCCAGTACTTGGAGATGAGCGACCGAATCTCGGCGCGTTCCGCCGCGGTTGACAGCCAGGGCTGATCATCGGTACGCACGATCGAGGCGAACGAACCGAACAACGTGAGCGAGTGGACACGGTCGGGGAACGTCGCCGCGAACAGGATCGACATCGGACCACCGCGCAGAGAGGCCAACGAGTGCAGCCCGGTCCGAGCCGACCGCGTCCATCACCGCACGGACGTCGTCCATGCGAACCTCGAGAGGGGGAACATCGACGGTGCGGTCGCTCAGCCCCATTCCGGTCTGGTCGAACGTGATCACCCGCGCGAAACGGCTCATGCGGTCGAGCCACGTAGCCCCCGTCGGCCAGCCCTCGGGGTCAAGCGTTCGCTGGAGGTTCGACACCGATCCCGGGACGAACACGACGTCGATCGGACCATCGCCGAGCACCGAGTACGCGACGTGCAGGTCACCCCGCCGCGCGTACTCGACCTTCGGAGTCACACGAGAGCGATGGATCGGATTCGGCATGGGGTGTCTCCCTGTCCCTGGCAGGTAGTACTGGTGCTGCCCGCCCGTCGGTTGTGAGCGATCCGCCCGAGATCTGCGTCATCCCGCCCCTGCCCGGCACGGGAACTGGTCGGTTCGGATTTGTCTCTGGGTCGCTTAGGTCCATCGAGATGTGTCGATTGGAACCCGGCGTCCGGGCTGGCGCATCGGGGAAATCCCTATTCGTAGTGTGACCGAACCTAAGTCATCTGCCTAGCGGTCAGCGGTTGCGCGAATTCTCGGCTCACGCACTCAAGGCACATAGGCCCGGCGCGCCTGGACCGACCGATTGGCTCGCTGCGAGGAATCCGATCGGTCATGCTGGGCGCGTGTCTGGCGAGCCGGTGCGACTTGGCGGACGGGTGGTGCTGATCACTGGCGCGGGTACCGGCATCGGCCGTGCGACGGCGCTCCGCGCGGCGCGCGAAGGTGCTGCGATTGGGGCGATCGGCCTCGACGACACGAGCCTCGACGAGGTCGTGGAGGAGGTGCGGTCTCTCGGACAGGCTGCCGAATCGCGGTGCGCTGACGTGTCAGAACCGGAGGCGATAACGGCGGCGGTCGATGAGTTGGTCGATCAGCTGGGCCCCGTGCACGCGGTGTTCGCCAACGCAGGCACGCTGACGCGCCGGGCGTCGATCACTGACCTGGACCTCGACGAATGGCACAGGGTCCTGGCGGTCGACCTCACCGGCGTGCTGTTGACCTTCCGGGCGTCTGTCCCACATCTCCGAGCGGGTGGAGGTGTGTTGTTGGCCTGCGGCTCGTCGCTCGCGTTGCGCCCCGGTACGGGACTGTTGCCTTACGTTGCGGCCAAGGCGGGAGTGCACGCCATCGTACGCAGCTTGGCGCTCGAGCTTTCATCCCAGAACATCCGGGTCAACGTGATCGCTCCAGGCCTCACGGACACGCCGATGACGCGCAGCATGGAAGGCCACATCGAAGAGGGGCTTAAATCGGTGCCGCATGGGCGCCTCGTCGAGCTCTCAGACATCGCGGCGCTTGCCGTGCACCTCATGTCCGACGAAGCAGGCTCGATCACGGGCAGTGTCTTCAGCGTCGACGCGGGCCGAACAGCCGTATGAGCGCACGCGAGGCGGAGGCGGTGAGATCTTGTTGTCGGCGCGCATAGCTCACGAGACTGCGGCGCGGGTGAACGACCGGAATGCCGCCACCGTCAGGAGGGCGGCATAGGCGGCGACGACGGTCAGGCTCAGGGCGGCCATCACGGTGGGGTTGTGAAGGCCCCAGATGTCGCGCAGGCCACTGGCGTTGCCACCGAGAAGGCCGTAACGCATCAGCGCCAGCGCATGGGTTGCAGGTAGGAGGCGTGCGAATCCGGCGAGCACGCGTGGCATAGCCGTAATCGGGAACAGCGCCCCCGCGAAGAAGAAGGGCACGATCGCGAGAGCCGGAACGACTCCGATGTACTCCTCGACCGAGGGCATGCGGTTAGCGACGGTTTCGGCCAAGCCGTACATGGCGATGGCGAGGAATGCGCTCGCGGCTATGAACCACGCTGTGCCGGTTGCTGAAGCATCGAGGTTTGCGCCGCGCAGGACAGCGGCGACGAGAAGGACGACCACCTGGAGCGCAGTCACGGCGAACGCGACAGCGAGGTTCGCGATCACGATGACGAACCGCCTCACCGGGGCCGCCAGCAGGTCGCGGCGCGCGCCGGTTTCGCGGTCCACAATCACCCCAACACCGGCGAACATGCAGTTGAGTGGGATGAGCAGCACTGCAGTGCCGATCGCCGCAAAGCTCATGTAGTCAAGGCCGGGGATGTTCGGTCCGATCGAGCTCAGGGCAGGCGCGATTACGATGGCGAACAGGACTGGTGTGAGGAGCGGCACCAGCAGCTCGCGAGGCGTGCGGACACTGAGCGCGGCGCGGCGGCGCACGAGCGTTGACAACGCCGAGCGGAAGGACGTCGTCACGGGTAGGCGTCGATCGACGCTGATCGCGTTCTCGACCGGCGGCGGCAGGTCGGTGAGGGCCAGGTCAGTCATGGGTGCTTCCTTTCCGTTTTCGAAACGGCTCAGGCGGCGATTCGTTCGCCGGTCAGGCGGAGGTAGACGTCGTCCAGATGCGGCGCCCGGGTTGTGATCGCGGTCGTCGGGAGATCGAGACCGCTGACGGCGGCGGTCATCTCGGCTCCACCGATAGGGGGGACGGGAACCGTGACGGTGTGCCCGACGATCAGCGCATCGTCACCAGCGATTCCGTGCGCGCGGAGCGAGGCGAGCACGGTCGTGGCGTCGTCCAGGTTGTCACTGCGGAGCTCGAGAACCGCGCCGCCGATCGTCGCCAGCAACGCTGAGGGTGACCCCACCGCTACCAACTCGCCCTCGTGCATGATGCCGATCCGATCGCACAGGCGCTCGGCCTCGTCGAGGTAGTGCGTGGTCAACAGCACGGTCAGCTCGTCGTGACGGCGCAGCCCGGCAATTAGGTCGAGCAGTTCGTAGCGGATGCGCGGGTCTAGGCCGACGGTGGGCTCGTCGAGAAAGAGGACGCGCGGGTGGGACACGAGGGCGCGAGCGATCTCTAGACGCCGGCGCTGCCCGCCGCTGTAGGTCCCCACGGGTCGGTCGAGGATGTCGGTGATGTCGAAGTCTCGAGCGAGTTGATGGATCCGGTTCTGCGCGTCGGCCGCCGTGACGCCCCAGAGAGACGCGTGCGTTCGCAGGTTGCGGCGTCCGGTCAGCGCCTGGTCGACCACGGCCTCCTGGAAGACGAGGCCGCTGACCGAGCGCGCTTCGATGGGTCGCCGCGCGACGTCGAAGCCATCGACCCGGGCGAGTCCGCCAGTGGGCCTCACCGCCGTCGTGAGGACGCCGATCGTCGTCGACTTGCCGGCACCGTTGGGTCCGAGCAGGCCGAAGACCTCCCCGGTCATGACGTCGAAGTCGATGCCCCGGATCGCTTCCACCCCGCCCGGCCACGTCTTGCGGAGTGAGCGGACGACGACCATCGGGTGCGCTTGGTTCATAGCGGTCATGACCAAGACGACCACGCAGGCCGACGAGATGTGACATCGATCGGCGTCACAAATTCGCATGTCGCGTGGTCGAGAGGGTGTCGCTACCGTCTCAGAGAAGAGGTGACGAGATGCAGCCCAGGCAATCCTCACGCGCTTCGTCCGACGCGCTCGTCGTCGAGGCGTGGCATGAGCACCACGATCGCCTGGTCGCGCGGGCTGCCCGCATGCTCGGCGACAAGGCCGCCGCCGAAGATGTCGTGCAGGAGGCCTTCCGGCGCTTGGATCGAGTGTCACCCGGCGAGATCGATGACATCGGGGGCTGGCTCGCCGTGGTCGTGCGCCGGCTATGCCTCAACCGCATGCACACGGCCTATGTGCGTCACGAAACAGTCGGTACGGAGGCGACCGCCGTTTCGGCGGTCGACCCCGCCGATCGAGTCACCCTCGACGACGAGGTGCAGGCCGCGCTCGCGCTGGTGCTCGACCGATTGACCCCTGGGGAGAGAACTGCGTTTGTGCTGCACGACGTGTTCGGGTTCCCCTTCGACGCGATCGCCACCATCGTGGGTCGTTCCCCGGTCGCCGTTCGTCAGCTTGCGAGCCGGGCCCGGCGTTCGGTTCGGGTCGATGGCGGAACCTCTGGAGCCATTCGCGCCGGGTCGGCCGATCACGACGCGGTGGTCGAGCGCTTCATCGCCGCGTGCGCCGGCGGCGACATCGGCCTGCTCGTCGCGGTGCTCGACCCCGAGGTCGATGGTCATGCCGAGCTCATCGGCTTCGGTCCGATCGCGGACGAGAGCGGACGGCCGGCGGTGGCCCGGCGACTCATCGCGCTCTTCGGCCCGGGCACCGAACGGGTGTTGGTGCCGGTGGCGATCGAGGACGGAATCGCGGTCGTCGCACTCGCCCGAGGGCGGGTGGTCGCGCTCACCCGCCTCGAGCAGGACGGAGGAGTGATCCGCCGCCTGCGCTCGTGGGTCCTTCCACGCCACGACTAGCGGACAGCCACGAACAACGCCACGCCGATCCCTCGCCGAACGGTGCTTTCATCGATGCAACGGCCATCGGGTCGAGCAGACCGGAGCGGCTAGCTTGCGGCAACGACCGATATGCCCTCCACGGTGACCCATGCACAGTCGACCCGAGCGGTGAAGCGGCGTCCGATGGCCCTCACGAGCGATGGGCTGATGTCGCCCACCACGTCGAGCGTGTAGTCCACCCAGGTATCCGGCGTTCCGTGCCGTTCGGGGATGACCGGCCACTCGATGACCGCGCCGGCGCTGATCAAGTCGTCGACCAGTTGGTAGGCGTCGATCGACGGACCGCAGCAGCGAACCTCGATGAAAGAACCCACGAGTGCCTGTCGGCCCGCTCTTCGCCCGCGTTAGCCCGTTCGCCGGTAGCCCAGTGTGATCACCGCCCGGATCAAGCGTCGACTCCTAGTTACAGACGGCCCTCCGACACCATGAAATGAGCAGGTCAGCGAGCCCTCATCGCCGGCTCATCCGGTGCCGCCGGAGCGGCCTACCCGGTCGTCGCCGACACCTACGCGATGGACGCCGCGATCCCGGATCGGTACTGGCAAGGCGCGTCATGGCTCTCGCACCAGGCCGTGTTGAACAAGGTGCGCCAGCTCTTGGGCTCTCCACGTCCTTGGAATAGGGGTTTCCCTGATGCGGCGGCCGGTCTGTGGGTTCAGTATCAAACTCGGTTCGAGATTCCCGTTCGCGGCGATGAGCGGCGGGCGGGACCCGAGCGGGATGTGTCGGGGTGAGACGAGAGGATGAACCAATGGTCGGTTCTGGGCACGCTCGGCGGCTGGCCACGGTCGTGCTCACGGCCGCGTTCATCTTGGCGGTGTCGGGATGCTACGTCGTCACAATCTTCCCCAGTCCCATCGCTCGCCCTGGCGGGATCGCGGCCGGGCCCGACGGGGCTCTGTGGTTCACCGATCTCAACAACTCGATCGGGCGGATCACCACGACCGGGACCGTCACCGACTACACCGGCGTCGGCATCAGCCGCCCGGGCGGGATCGCGGCCGGGCCCGACGGGACCTTGTGGTTCACCAATGCGGGCAACAACTCGATCGGGCGGATCACCACCAGCGGGACCGTTACCAACTTCACCGGCGTCGGCATCAGCAGCCCGGGCGGGATCGCGGCCGGGCCCGACGGGACCTTGTGGTTCACCAATGCGGGCAACAACTCGATCGGGCGGATCACCACCAGCGGGACGGTCACCAACTTCACCGGCGTCGGCATCAGCAGCCCGAGCGGGATCGCGGCTGGGCCCGACGGGGCCTTGTGGTTCACCAATGCGGGCAACAACTCGATCGGGCGGATCACCACCAGCGGGACGGTCACCAACTTCACCGGCGTCGGCATCAGCAGCCCGGGCGGGATCGCGGCCAAACCCAACGGCGCTTTGTGGTTCACCAATGCGGGCAACAACTCGATCGGGCGGATCACCACCACTGGGACGGTCACCAACTTCACCGGCACCGGCGTCAGCTACCCGGTGGACATCGCGGCCGGGGCCGACGGCGCTTTGTGGTTCACCAACCGCAGCGACAGCTCGATCGGGCGGATCACCACCAGCGGGAGAATCACCAACCACACGGGCGCTTTCAACTGCGACCCGGAAGGGATCGCGGCCGGGCCCGACGGGGCCTTGTGGTTCACCAACGAGTGCAGCCTCTCGATCGGGCGGATCACCACTACCGGCACCGTTACCAACCACGGCGGCATCAGCTACCCGTTGGGGATCGCGGCCGGGCCCGACGGGGCCTTGTGGTTCACCAATGCGGGCAGCAACTCGATCGGGCGGATCACCACGACCGGGACCGTCACCAACTTCACCGGCAGCGGCACCGGCATCAGCTACCCGAATGGGATCGCGGCCGGGCCCGACGGGACCTTGTGGTTCACCAATGCGGGCAACAACTCGATCGGGCGGATCACCACCAGCGGGACCGTTACCAACTTCACCGGCGTCGGCATCAGCAGCCCGGGCGGGATCGCGGCCGGGCCCGACGGGGCCTTGTGGTTCACCAATGCGGGCAACAACTCGATCGGGCGGATCACCACCAGCGGGACGGTCACCAACTTCACCGGCGTCGGCATCAGCTACCCGAATGGGATCGCGGCTGGGCCCGACGGGGCCTTGTGGTTCACCAATGCGGGCAGCAACTCGATCGGGCGGATCACCACCAGCGGGACGGTCACCAACTTCACCGGACGCCGGCATCAGCTACCCGAGTGGGATCGCGGCCGGCCCCGACGGGGCCTTGTGGTTCACCAATGCGGGCAACAACTCGATCGGGCGGATCACCACCACCGGGACGGTCACCAACTTCACCGGCACCGGCATCAGCTACCCGAATGGGATCGCGGCCGGCCCCGACGACGCCCTGTGGTTCACCAACCAGAGCTACGGCTCCTCGATCGGGCGGATCACCACCACCGGGACCGTCACCAACTACACCAACAGCGAAATCAACACCCCGGGCGGGATCGTGGCCGGGCCTGACGGTGCCCTGTGGTTCACCAACCTGAGCAATTTCTACTACGGCTCGATCGGGCGGATCACGCCAAACTAGTCCCGCCGGTGATCTTGCCTCGCATGGCGTCGGTTGCCCCGGCAATGGCGCTTTCCTGCCCACCCGGCGTTGATCTCGGGCCCCGCAGGATCAGTCGTGGAGGGGACACCTGTGTCGCCAGTGGCTGATCCGTCCGGCTCGTCATCGCAAGCTCCCTACAGAGGAACGAAGCGCTTGAGCTTGCCGCTGCTCTGGCGGTCTATCGCGGTGACGACATCGGCGGTGACGACGGGTTGTGCCAGGCCGGCGTGTCGAAGGACAGCTGCGACGCTGCCGGCCAAGGCGCCCTCGTCGGTCGGTCCGACGGTCACGATCGCGATGTCGGCACCGCGCAAGGTCTGTCTTACCTGATACTCGACGAGCGTCTTCTGCGTTCCGAGAACGTCTCTGAACACGTGGGGATGAACGATCGTGCCGTCGGGGTAGATGAACGTATCGTCGAGGCGGCCTTGCGGGTCGCCGATGCGTCGAAGCACCGAACCGCAGGGGCATGGCTCGGGGACGAGCCGTAGTTCGTCGGAGACCTCGAACCGGATCAGAGGGAGGGTGGGGTTGTAGAGATTGGTAACGAGGATGCGTTGACCCAGTTGGCCCGGCGGCACGGCCCGCCCGTCGTGGTCGACGATCTCGACGACGCACAGATCGTCGGGGAGGTGGATGCCGTGGGGGCACACGCCTGTGAAGAGGCCTTCGGACATGCCGTAGCCATTGATGACGGGCACTCCCCAGACCTCGTCCAGAAGTGCCCTCGTCTCCGGCAGGAGCGGTTCGGAGATGGGGTTGATCCGGCGGGGCTGGATCCGCAACCGGCCGCCTCGTGCCTCCAACGCGAGGCGATGGAGAACCGAGCTGTAGCCCTGCAGGATTGTCGGTTGCACCTCGTTCAACCCGGCGACGATGTCACCCATGGGCCACGTGACCGGCAGGAAGTGACGCGTGGTTCCCGATCCCGAGAAGGTTCGGCCGATGGCACCGGAGCCGTGCGTGGCTCTTGCTGCGGCGACGACCGCGGCCACGCGGGGCACGTTGGTGAGCTCGGGATCGCTGAACCAGTCCCGCATCTGGAAGCGGACGATTGACAAGTAGCAGATCGCCCATGCATCCCAGCCGTAGACGAACACGCCTCGTTGACCGCTCGAGCCACCAGAAGCGACGACATGGAACTCGTCGAAGAGATACGCGTCGTCGACGACTCCCGCCAGATGGTTCTCACACGCGGCTCGGCCAACGCGCGGATCGGTGACGATGCCGTCGAAGTTGTCCATGAGATCCGACTTGGTCATCACCGGGAGGGATTCGAGGTCTTCGACAGCAACTCGTTCGAGGTCGACCCCCGCCAACCGCTCGCGGTGCCACGACGATCGACTGGACGCGGTTGCGAGCAGGACCCGAAGGGCACGCTGTTGCTCGGCCGCGAGCTCCGCGGCAGCCCACGAGATGCGCTCGAGATGATTGCCGAGGAGGCCGTCCGCCATAGCGACGTGGCGCGCTCGAAGCTCTTCATACGCTGCCACCGATGCAGGCTAACTCTGCGCTCTCGATGACAACGCTGCGACGAGCTGCGCCTTGGAGGAAACCCCGAGCTTGCGATAGATCCGCGTCAAGTGCGCCTCGACGGTCTTGGGCGAGATGAAGAGCGACGCGGCGATGTCCCTGGTCATCGCGCCGCCCGACGCCGCCATCGCCACCTGGTACTCCTGCGGACTGAGTGTCTCGCCGGGTAGGTCGCCGGCGGAGGTCGCCTTTGGTCGAAGGCCGAGGGCCCGAAGCTCGGCGTCGGCTTGGGTGGTCCACCCCCGGGCGCCGATCGCTTGGAACCTGTCTCGGGCTTCGTACAGCGCCTTGGCCGCGTCGCGGCGGCGCGCGGGCGCGTCGCAATCGCTCGCCCCGGTA
Source organism: uncultured Microthrixaceae bacterium (assembly GCA_963776435.1). Lineage (GTDB taxonomy): Bacteria > Actinomycetota > Acidimicrobiia > Acidimicrobiales > Acidimicrobilacustridaceae > UBA4742. The sequence goes on along the minus strand of CAVZMK010000010.1, from coordinate 37,605 downwards.
GAGATGGGTCCTGGCCAGCTCAAAGGGATATGGCACCTCCGCGAACAACGCCTGCGCGGTTGCGAAGAACGCGTCGGCCTCGTCGATTGAGTCGGCGCAGAGCGCGTCGAGCCGGGCCAGCGTCGCGGCTCTGAGGGTCGACGGGTCGCCCCCGACACGTTGACGCCATGTGTCCCGCGTCTCGCGTGCCTCGCCGGTCCGTCCGGTGCGCGCCTGCGTCTCCGCCAACTCGGGCATGGTCGGGAAGACCGTGACGCCGCAAATGCCGCGGCGTTCGAGATCCTCAGCGAGCAGCTCGAGCTCCTTGAGCGCGGCGTCGGTCTGGCGTTCGCCGAGCAGGGCCAGGGCGCCGCCGTGGCGAGCCGCCAGCCAGGCGATCTGGATGTCGGCGGTCGTGGCGAGACGGGCGGTCTCGGCGATGTGCTCGTCGCATCGGGCTCGGTCACCGCGTACCGCGGAGACGTACGCGACCGCGCTGTGCGCCTGCGCCAGCGGGAACGGGCCGAGCACCAGCGGAGCGAGGTCGATCGCCTCGGACCCTGCGGCGTACGCGGCGTCGAGGTGGCCCTGTCGGCCGAGTAGCGCCGTGGCGGGCCCATGCAGCCAGACCACGTCGGAGATGGAGCCGGCCTCGCGGGCCGCGGCGATGGCCCAGCGGTAGAACGCGTCGGCCTCGGCGATCTCGTCGACGACCAACAAGCAGAACAGCATCGAGCCGGCAAGGTCGGTCTGACCGCGCTCCTTCATCATGAGAGCGGTGGACACGGCCAACGCGGGATCGTCGTAGCCCGTCGCGGCACCGGCCCTGATCACGAAGTTCGCGATCGATGCCATGTCCGCGGTGACCTGACCGCCAACCAACGCCTCCGCTTGATCGGCCAGGGCTCTGGTGGCGTGCCCGTCAGCGCGCATCCACGCGCACGACCCGGCCAGAGCCGTCAGAACAGCGCCGAGCGAGGGGGAGGCAGCGATGATCGTCTCGCCGTGCGAAGCGAGCAGCTCGGCGGCGAAATGGGGATCGCCGGCGAGCGTCGCCAGTCGGGCCCGCGTGACCTGGATCTCGGCGATGAGCGACGGGTCGGCGGTCTCTTCCAGCGCCGCCTCGAGGCTCGGCGCAAACGCGATGCCGGCAGTGGCGGCATCACGCCCGGAGCGAAGCCAGTCGCGTGCCACGCCGGTCGCGATCGGTGCGCAAGACGCCGGCGCGCCACGCAAGGGTCGACGCCGCTCCATGGTCGCCACGGCGCGCCGCTTCCAGCGAGAGCGCTTCGAGACGATCGGCGATCTCATCGTCGGGACCTTGCGCCGATTCACCGAAGTGGATGGTCGCGCGGTCACGCTGGCCATTCGCCTCGAGGGCGAGCGCCAAAGACCGGTGGATCCGGCGGCGAAGCTCGGGCGGCGTCGAGGACACGAGCGCGTCGCGCACCAGTGGATGCGAGAACCGCACCGACACCGGGTCCACCTCGATCAACCCGGCCTGCTCCGCCGTGCGCAAGTCCGGGCTCGAGTCACCGCCGACCGCGGCGTCGATGACCGAGCGAGACCCCTGGCTCTCGAACGCGGCGACGGTCAGGGCGAAGATGACCGATTCGGGAAGGGCCCGCACGCGTTGCAGCAATGCTGTGGCCACACCCTCACTGACGGGGAGGTGCGCGGGCAGCGGGTGCAGGCCCCGGAGCACCAACGGGTCGAGCTGGGCGATCGACTCCTGTAGTGCCAGTGGGTTGCCGGACGTGCGTTCCACGAGCGCGGCGAGGACGGCATGGTCGATCTCGTACGCGGCACCGGCGGCCATCTCGGCCGCACCTTCGAGGTCGAGGCCGGAAAGATCCAGCGCCGCCAGACCGTCGAGGGGCACCGCGTCTGCTTCGCCCGATCGGGTCGTCGCGACGAAGGCCATGGCGTCGTCGCCGAGTCGGCGCGCCGCGAAGGCCAGGGCCTGGGCCGAGCCGGGGTCGAGCCAATGCCAATCATCGACGAAAACGATCAGGGGACCCCGTTGCGCGGCGTCGGCCAGCAGCCCCAGTGTCGCCGTCGCCACTGCGAACCGGTCAGGATCGGTCGCGGGCCCGAGCGCGACGCGCTCCTCAGAGCCGCAGCCTGGCGAGCGGGCAGCGCGTCGAGCCCGTCGAGCACTGGGCGCAGCACGCCGTACAGGCCCCCAAAGCTGAGGCAGGACTCGGTCGGCGCCCCGGCGGTGGCCAGCAGCGTCAGGTCGTCTCCATCGGTCATGACCTGTCGAAGGACATGAGCCACGAGCGCGGTCTTGCCGACGCCAGGCTCGCCTCGGATCACCAGCGCGGCGCTCTTGCCCAGGCTGGGCGCCGACAGGACAGCCGACAGCACTTCCAGCTCGGCCTCTCTCCCGCACAACATCGCCCCCCATCCTACGAATAGGGGTTTCCCTGATGCGTCGGCCGGTCAGATGCCTTCCAATCAACACATGTTCACTCTCCGACGCAGACCCCGGCTCGCAACTGCTGCCACAGCTCTCGTCGCCATCCTCCTGCTCGCCGCATGCGATTGGACCCAGTTCCGCTACGGGCCCGACCACACCGGCTTCAACGCCTTCGAGACGACGATCGGCACGGCCAACGTCTCGGGGTTGCGGCTGCGCTGGTCCCAGAGTGTCGGAACGGCAGGCGTCCAGCAGCCGATAGCGGTTGCCAACGGCGTGCTCTATGTGGTTGGGAACGGGAAGCTCTACGCGTTCGATGCCAACACTGGAAGTGCACGTTGGACATCACGGGCAATCGGGGTTCCGCTCTCTGGAGGCTCGGTCGCGAACGGTGTCGTCTACGTCAGCGCAACGGACGGGCTCTACGCGTTGGACGCCGCAACTGGAGCGAAGCTCTGGTCATCGACCGCAGCAGGCAGCCCGTACGTGTCTCCGACGGTCGCGAACGGTGTGGTGTACGTCACCACCCCGCAGTCCGGGCTCGATGCGTTTGACGCCACGACGGGGGCGAAGCTGTGGTCGTTCACCGCCGGACACGGCCTCTCGTATGATTCTCCGACGGTCGCGAACGGTGTGGTGTACGTCACCATGCAGAACGAGCTCGATGCGCTGGACGCCACCACTGGAGCGAGGCTCTGGTCGAACGTGTCGTCGGTCGGGTATGGAGCTGCGCCTGCGGTGGCCAACGGTGTTGTGTACATCTGCACCGACAAACTCCAGGCGTTGAACGCGACAACCGGCGTCGGGCTGTGGTCGGCCCAACCTTGTCGCAGTGCGCCTGCAGTGGCGCTTGGCGTTGTCTACGTCGGCGGAACCGAGCTCGACGCATACGACGCTTCGACGGGAGCAAAGCTCTGGTCGTCCAACCTCGATTCCTCCTGGGCGGCGCCGACGGTAGCGAACGGTGTGGTCTACATCCGCGCCAATCGGCTCTACGCATACGACGCCGTGACGGGGGCGCAACTGTGGTCAGCACCGACGAATGGTGAGCCGGTGCAGGACAGTGAGCTGGTGATCGCCAACGGTGTGGTCTACATCGGCGGCAATGAGCCGCACGCGTATGGCCTTCCGGTCACCGCGCCGCAGCTGTCGATCTCCCCGGCGTTCGCGAGCGACTTCGTCTTCGGACAACAACCGGACTTGAGCTCCAGGGTCTACACGATCACCAACATCGGGTCGACGCCGACGAGCGCGGTCGCCGACAGCCTGTCCGGGCCGGACGCCGCCCACTTCCGTCTCACCTCCGACGGGTGCGCCGGCACCAGCCTGGCCGGCGGGGCCAGTTGCACGGTCACTGCCTCGTTCGCACCAACCAGGGCGGGATACCGCACCGCTTGGCTGGCGACGAGCGCGACCGACGGTGGAACCGCCCGGGCTCAGCTGACGGGAACGGCGCAGCCGTTCAGCGTCGCACCAGGATCGAGGACGTTCGCCGACACCTACGTCGGCATGACATCCACCGCGGTGTTCCAGGTGACCAACCTCCTCAACGGGCCCGTTGGACCGTTCGCGAGCGCCGCTTCCCCCGGCAGCGGGTTCACCGTGGCCGACGATGGTTGCGCCGGCAAGACCATCGCCGCCGGGACCAGCTGCACCATCGCGGTCGCCTTCGCCCCCACCGACGCCCAGCAATACTTCGGGACGCTCGCTGCCGACGCGCCCGGCCATCACGCTGTGGCTTACCTCGACGGAACTGGCGTCGCCCGACTCGAGGTTGCCCCGCGCCCGAACGACTCGGGTCTGTTCGACTTCGGGTCGGTTCCCGTCGGCACCACTGTCTCGAAGACGTTCACCGTCACGAACATCAGTCCCATCGCAGCGGGCCCGATCGCCGATGCGCTCGGACCGTTCACTGTGTGGGGGCCTCCCGGTCCGTTCGACTGGTTCACCACCACCGCCGACAGGTGCGCCGGCCATACCTTGGCACCGCACGCCAGCTGCACCCTCGTGATGAACTTCACGCCAACCAGCGCCAACTCCCAAGCGGGAACGCTGACGGTCACCGCGCCCCTCGCCGGCGGATGGATCGGAGTCATGACCGGGAGCGGGTCATGACGCGGGGATTAGGGGTTTCCCTGATGCGGCGGGCAGTCCATTTGGGTTCCACTCAAGCTGCTTTCCCGAACCAAGCGACGGGCCGGCCTACACGAGGCAGGAGGTCCCCCATGCTGCGAAAGCGATTGGTGCTCGTCACGGTGTTGCTCGCGGTCGGGGCTCTAGCGATGACTTCCTGCGATTGGAGCCAGATCCGGTACGGGCCCGACGGCACCGGATTCAATCCGTTCGAGAACACGATCGGCGCGTCGAATGTCGCCGGCCTGCAACGGCGCTGGTCCGAAACGTCGAGAGTTCCTGCGATTGAATCGTCCCCGGTCGTGGCCAACGGCGTCGTGTACGCCGGGGGGGACGACGGGAGACTCGAGGCCTTCGACGCCGCGACCGGCTCGGCGAAGTGGTCCTATTCGAAGAGCTCTCCCAATAGCAACGCCTTGTGGGTCCCTTCGCCGGCGGTCGCCAACGGCGTGGTCTATGACATGGCAGGCGACGGGACGCTCTACGCGATCGATGCCAACTCGGGAACCAAGCGGTGGTCGACCACCACGCGCTGGCCGTATCCGTCTTCGCTCGTGGTCGCCAACGGGTTCGTCTACGTTGCGGCCGACAGCTCGCTGTTCGCGTTCAACGCGACCACCGGCGCCTCGCTTTGGTCCGACGACCTCGGCGGCGGTGTCTACGCATCCATGGTGCCCGCCGTCGCGAATGATGTTGTCTACACGACCCCAACGGGTGGCGCATTCCATCTCTACGCTCACGACGCGATCACCGGCAAGGTGCTGTGGAGCGCCGACGGAACTGATGGCGGCGGCGGCTCCTCACCGGCGGTCGCGAACGGCGTCGCCTACGTCTCTGACCCCGGGGCCTACCTCGGTGCCCCCGGGCTGCTTTCCGCGTTCAACGCGAGCACGGGCGCGAAACTCTGGTCCGCCGCGGCCGGGGGACTTTACGATCCTGGGTGTGAACCGTATGTGGGTTGCAGGGTGAGCCGACGCGCGTCGCCTGCGGTGGCGAACGGCGTCGTGTACGACAGTGCCGATGACGGCACACTGTCCGCGTTCAACGCCGGCACCGGCGCGCGCCTCTGGTCGACATCGACCGGCGCGGCCGCCGCATCCTCTCCGGTCGTCGCGAACGGCGTCGTGTACGTGGGCGACGCCAACGGAAGCCTCGATGGGTTCAGCGTCACCACCGGCGCCAAGTTGTGGTCGGCCGCGACGCCGGCCTCGGCCCCGGGAGCAAACGCGTTGCCGGTTGTCGATGACGGTGTGGTCTATGCCGCCGCGAACGACGTGTATCGACAGGTCGGGCAACTCGTCGCGTACGGTCTTCCGGTACCGACCGCCGAGTTGACCATGTCGCCGACGTTTGCTCCCGACTACTACACCGTGTTCGACGGCACGACCACACCGCCAACGACGTTCACCTTCGACGGCACCAGTACAGCACCGACGACGTTCACCATCACCAACTTCGGCTCCGCCACCAGCAGCACGATCACCCGCACCCTCTCAGGTGCCGACTCCTCGCAGTACCGCGTGACCTCCGATCGCTGTACCGGGACGACACTCGCGGGCAATGCCAGCTGCACGATCGAGGTCGTGTTCAGGCCCACCATTCCCGGCGTCCGCACGGCAACACTTGCGGTGAACGCCGCCACCGGGGGCTCCGCGAGCGCCAGCCTCACGGGCGTCGGAAACGCACTCACGATCACGCCCGCCGCGAAGGACTACGGCACGGTGGTCCAAGGTACTCGGTCCCCCACAACAACGTTCACCGTCACCAACGTGAGCACGATCACGGTCAGCCCCAGCGTCGCCTCCCTCGCGGGTACACAGTTCACCGCAACGTCCGATAGTTGCACCGGCGTGAGCTTGGCCGCCGCGGCTACCTGCACCGTCGGTGTTGCCTTCACCCCGACGGACCTCGGATCGACTGGCGCGACGCTGTCCGTCAGCACGGCAGGGGTCAGCACCACCGCTTACCTGTCCGGAACCGTACCGCTCGTCGCGATCGTGCCCCGGTCCAAGAACTACGGCACGGTGCCGGTCGGATCCACTTCCAAGGCGACATTCACGATCACCAACGTGACCGCAGCCACGTCACTCACACTCGGTGCCAGTGCGGTCAGCGGAACCGGGTTCGCCATCACCTCCGACGGTTGCAATGGGACCACCCTCGCAGCCGGTGCAGTCTGCACCGTCGTCGTCGCCTTTACTCCCACCATCTCGGGCGCTACCTACGCCGGCGAACTCGACGTGATGCTGGCCTGGATCGGAACAATCAACCAGGCGACATTGGTCGGCAAAGGGGGATAGTGCAGGCGGTACGGCAAGGGACACCCTCTTCAAGGACTACGAATTCGACCATCGCATGAGCGTGTACGACGAGATCTCCCCGCACCTCAGCGACCTGTTCGAGAAGCACGCAGGAGGAGTGAGCAAGTTCTCCTCACTCAGGGGACTCGAGCAGCCGGCAGCTGTCTGACCTACGATGTAGAGCCTTGGCAACCGAAGGGGGTTCGGTCCATGGCATGGAACCTGACAGGGAGCTACACCGAGACCTGTTCCTGCGAGCTGATGTGCCCGTGCAACCTCTCGTTCGACCACGGTGCCACCTACGACTTCTGTCGGGTGACCCTCGTGTTCAACATCCGAGAAGGTCAGGTCGAGGGCGTCGACATCGGTGGCCTGAAGGTGGCGGCGATCGCCGACACGCCGAAGGTCATGACCGAAGGGAACTGGCGTCTCGGCGTCTACATCGACGACCAGGCCTCCGATGAGCAGTTCGACAAGCTCATCCAGGTCTTCAGCGGCCAGTTGGGCGGACCGATGGCCGCCTTGGCGCCGTTGGTGGGCGAGATGCTCGGGGCCGAGCGCGCCGCGATAGAGGTTGTCGACGACGGACTACGACACAGCGTCACCGTCGGCGACGTCATCGACTTCGAGATCGAGGACATCGTTCCGTTCGGAGTCGAGACGGGCGAACCGGTTCGATTCTCGGGGATGTTCCACCCCGTCGGGTCCAACCTGACGATGGCCGAAGCGAAGCGGTCGCGGATCAACGCCTTCGGCATCCAGTACGAGGGCAAGACCGGCCTCTCGACGTCCGAATTCTCGTGGGCCGCCTGAAGGCATGACCACGTCTGCAACGGCGGGGTTTCCCGCCGGCGGAGGACTCAGACCCGCTTTCCAGGCGGTGCGCACGCGCCTCGGCCTGGTCGCACTGCTCCTCGCCCTCGCGGCCCTTGGTTGGTGGTGGACGGCAGCCCGGATGCAGGGGATGGACGATGGTCCCTGGACCGGCGTCGGAACCTTCGGGTGGTTCCTCTCCGTGTGGGTCGTGATGATGGCTGCGATGATGCTCCCATCGGTCGCACCGACCGTCGCCCTCTACTCCCGGATGACCAAGCAGCGGTCTCCAGCGTCGCCACTGCTCTTCACGCTCGGCTACCTGATCACCTGGGCTGCAGCCGGCGTGCTCGCGTTCGCGATCGCGGTGGCGCTCTCGTCGATCACCGGAGGCGCCTTCGCGTGGGACCGAGCCGGGCGGTGGATCGCAGGTGGCACGCTCCTCGTGGCCGCCGTGTACGAGCTGACGCCGCTGAAGGACGTCTGCCTCGGGAAGTGCCGCAGCCCACTCGGCGCCCTGCTCGGATCGTGGCGGGACGGCGGGTCCGGCGCGCTCCGGATGGGAGCAGACAACGGAGCCTGGTGTGTTGGTTGTTGCTGGGCGCTGATGGCCGCGCTCTTCGCCTTGGGAATCATGAGCGTCGTGTGGATGGCGGTGGTCGCCGGCCTGATCGCGTTCGAGAAGATGATCCCGTGGCGTCGTGTCGCGTCCTATGGCACGGCGGGAGTCCTCGCCGCGCTCGGAATGCTCGTGCTCGTCGCTCCGAGCGCCATGCCGTTCCTCACGACGCCCGGAAGCACCTCGATGATGTAGGAGCCGAGCTCAGCTCCCGGCGAGGCGTTCACGGATCCAGGTCTGCTCGTGGTCGACCGCCTTGCGAGCGTCCTTGCTGACGAAATCGGCTATGCGCCCGCCGATGAGCGGCAGCTTGCACTCGACGTCGATCTCCGAGACGTTCCGGCAGGCGCCCGACCCGTCAGGGCTCAGTCGAATCGTGCCCGACACCCGCACCGGTGTGCCCTTCGACTCGACAGAGAACGTGCCGGTGCGCGCTGCCCGACGCATCGGGCGCACCCCAGGCGTCGGTCTGGACGACGGTCTGTGACGGCGACAGCACCTTCTTGGCGAAGCCTGGCACCTCGAGGGGCACGCACGCGTCGGGTGACGAGGGTGACCGACCCATCATCGCCCTCGTCGCGCTGCACCAGCTCGATGTCGTGCTGGCCGACCGCCTCGTACTTGGCCCGCACGGCCTCGAAGTCCGTGAGGACGGCGAACACGACGTCCGCCGAGTGGTCATAGGTGTGCTCCACGGTGAACTGCACGGCGCGGCTCCCCTCGCTCTCGCTCATCCTCGCCCGAGGCCACACGGTACCGGCAGGGCCGAAAGGCCCCTGCAGCCGACTAGCGCATGTCCACGTGGCGAGCATCAGGTTCTCGGTGATCGCGCGTGCCGAGCATCCCGCTCCCCAGGTCGGCGATGTCGAGCAGGATCGGAGAAGCCATCTTCCTGGCGCGCTCTTAGAGTCGACTCCATGAAGACCATGACGTGTCGACAACTCGGCGGCCCCTGTGACCTCGCACTTCACGCGGACACCGCGGACGAGGTGATCAAGGCCCAAGATGTACATCTGAAGGAGGCGGTCGCCGGGGGCGACGAGGTCCACGACGCCGCCCTCCGGGACATGAAGGGGCGGTGGAAGCATCCCGTCTCCGGGATGAAGTGGTACCGGAACGCCAAGCGCGACTTCGCCGTGCTGCCCGACGACTGATCGACCGCCGCGTGGCGACGCGCGTCAGCGGCGGTTGCCGAAGTACTTCTTGTAGGCCTCGGCCGAGGCGGCGAGCTCCGGGTCGGCGTCGAGGTTCGGCTGCATCTTCTTCCACGCCGCCTCGCGCTTGGCCGGGATGTACTCGGTCGGCCAGTAGCCCTCGTGCGGGCGGTACTCCTTCAGCACGTTGCGGGCGACGGTGGCCTTGTGCACCTCGTCGACGCCGTCGGCGATGCCCATCGTCGGCGCGGCCGCGTACATCGCCTGGATCGGCGTGAGGTCGGTGGTGCCGAGCGAGCCGAGGATGTGCAGCGCGTTGAACGACACCTCGCGCAGCACCTTGGCCATCGTGTACTTCACCGCGGCGATGTCGGTGCGGGCCTCCTGCGTCGAGGTGTTGTCGATCTTCCACGCGGTCTCGAGCACGAACAGCCGCAGCATGCGGATCTGCGGCGTAGGAGTCGGCGATCTTCTCCTGCACCATCTGGTGCTCGCCGATGATCTTGCCGTGCGACTCGCGGCTGAGCGCCCGCTCGCACATCATGTCGAAGGCCAGCTTGCACTGGGCGATGGTGCGCATCGCGTGGTGGATGCGGCCGCCGCCGAGCCGGCGCTGGGCGAGCACCTTGGCGCCGTCCTCGGGGCCGAGCAGGTGGTCGAGCGGGACGCGCACGTCGTTGTAGATGATGTGGTTGTGGTTGCGGGGCTCCGGCAGGATCTCGACGCCGGGTGTCTTGCGGGGCACCACGAACATGCCGTTCGTGCACATCACGAAGAGGATGTCGGCGACGCGGCCGGCGCTGGTGAACCACTTCTCGCCGTTGATGACCCACTCGTCGCCGTCGCGGACCGCGTGGGTCCTGAACAGGTTCGGGTCGGACCCGCCCTGCGGCTCGGTCATCGAGTACGCCGAGAACATCTCCTGGTTGAGCAGCGGGAGTGAGCCAGCGCTCCTTCTGCTCCTCGGTGCCGTAGGCGGCGAGCATCTCCATGTTGCCGGTGTCGGGCGCGGCGGCGCCGAACATCTGCGGCGCGCCGCCGGTAGCGGCCGATGACCTCGTTGAGCAGGCCGAGCTTGAGCTGGCCGAACCCGGGCCCGCCGAGCTCCTCGTCGAGGAAGATCGCCCACAGACCCTGGTCCTTCACCTGCTGCTGCAGCTCGCGGACGTAGCGCCTTCACCACCGGGTCCGGCGAGCGCACGGCGTACGGGAAGACGTACTCGAGCGGCTCGACCTCCTCCCGGCAGAACTGCTCGACCCAGTCGAGCTTCTTCTGGAACTCCGGTTCGGTGGAGAAGTCCCACGCCATCGACGATGCCCCCTTGATTCGCTACGAAGCCGTCACCCTAGGTCGGCCGCCCGCCGACCGCCTCAGTGGAGCTCGTGGGGCGGTCGATGCGGTCGCTGACGTGGGCGGCGATGGTGGCGGCGTGCACGGCCAGCCACCGCAACGGTTCGGGCTCCCAGGCTCGTGACGGTGGTCGACCCACGGCAGGGCCGTGAGGGCGGTGGTCCGGGCGGTGATGAGGTCGGCGAGGGTGCGGCCGGCGAGGTTGGAGATGGCGACGCCCGACCCGAAGTAGCCACCCGCCCAGGCAGGCCGGTCGACCGGTCGAGTCCGACGCTCGGGCGGAGGTCGCGGGCGACACCGAGGACGCCACTCCAGTGGTGGGCGACACGCCGATCCCGGCCAGCGGGGGAACAGCTGCTCGAGCCGGGCCCGCAGGCGGCCGGCCATCCGGCGTGCTCTGGGTGGGCGTCGCGGGGATGCCCGATCCCCATCGGTACTGCGCGGCGAGACCGCCCCAGGCGATCCGACCGTCGGCGGTCCGCTGGCCGTAGCCCGAGCATGTTGCGGCTGTCCTCGAACAGCTCCCGCCCCGAGAGCCCGATCTGCGCCCACGTGGCGTCGTCGATCGGCTCGGTCGCGATCATGTAGTTGCCGAGCGGCAGCGTGGCGCGGCGGTCCCCGGCCAGCGAGCACGTGTAGGCCTCGGTCGCCCGCACGATCACCTCGGCCCGAACGGTGCCGTGGTCGGTGCGCACGCGGCCGGGGTCGATGGCGGTGACGCCGGGTCCGCTCGTACAGCGATGCGCCGCGCCGTCGGCTGCGCGGCGACCCCCGGGCCAGCCGGGCCGGGTGCACCGCGGCGCGCGTGGCCCGTGTACAGCGATCCGATCATCCCGCGGGCGCGTACGACCTGCTCGGTGACGTCGGCTCCTCGAGCAGCTCGTAAGTGTCGCCCAGCCCGTGCTCCTCGTGGGCTCGGGCGCGCTTCTCGAGCCGGCGGAGCTGCTCGGGTGTCGACGCGAGGAACAGCGCCCCGCCCTTGGCGAACCCGCAGTCGATCGCCTCGGCAGCGGCGACGGAGCCGACTTCGTCGACGCTCGCCTGGACGGCTCGAACCATGCGCAGCGCGGCACCTCTCCCGCCCGCCCGGTCGAGCGACGGGGAGCGGTGCAGCCTGGTCGCCGACGCACCACCCGCCGTTGCGGCCCGACGCGCCGAAGCCCGCCGGTCTCGCGCTCGAGCACGACGACTCGCAACGTCGGATCGAGCCCGCAGAGGTAGTACGCCGTCCACAGACCGGTGAAGCCGGCACCGACGATGGCGACGTCGACGTCGACGTCCCCGCCGAGCGGCGGGCGGCGGCCGCTGTCGTCGCCCGGTTCCAGCGTGTCGTGCCACAGCGACACGCCGGAGGTGCCCTCGGGGCCGGTCGAGCGGCCGGGTCGGTCGATCCATCCGCCACAAAGTAGACGTCATGTATCGTTTGTGTCGATGGAGACCAAGACGACGGGCCGCGCACCGGAGGTCGCAGCGAACGGGTGCGTCGCCAGGTCGCCCAGGCCTGCCTCGATCTGCTGGCCGAGGGCACCTCCGACCTCGGTCCGGCCGAGGTCGCTCGTCGGTCGGGCGTCACCCGGGCGACGATCTACCGCTGGTGGCCCACCAAGGCCGCACTGGTGGCCGAGGCGCTGGCGGCGCACACCCGCCACCGTCTCGATCCGCCCGACACCGGGGCCTGGGCCGGCGACGTCGACGCGCTGGCGCGGGCGATGGCTTCGTTCTTCAGCGACCCGGTCGAGGTCAGCCAGAACGCTGATCATGGCCGGGGGTCACGACCCCGAGTACGAGCGGATCGTGCTCGAGCACTACGTGCCCCTGTTCGAGTCGTGGCGCGACGTCGTGGAGCGAGCCAGGGATCGGGGCGAGCTCGTGGCCGACGTCGACGCCGACGCGGTGGTGGTCGCGCTCGTCTCGCCACTCCTGCTCGTGCCTTTGTTGTTCCACCGTGCACTGACTACCGACGAGGTCGAACGTCATGCCCACCTCGTCATCGCCGCGACCGTGGTCGGGTCCGGCGGCTGAATTGGGGCATCATTCGCTGGCCCGGACAGGAGAACCACCGCGGTTCCGGCCCACGACGAGCGAACGAGGCAACGAATGACCACAACGCATGAGGACTCGAACGGCGCGACGAGGGTCGCGTTCGTGCTCGGTGTGCCCTTGGCGGAGAACGTCGTACGCCAATGGCCGCAGATGGGCGAGATCGTGCGTACCAGGCAGTTGATCGCGGAGGTCGAAGGCAACTTTCCCGAGCTCACGCTCGAGGTGGGCAGGCGCCACCACCTCGGCGACGTCATCGTCGTCGAATGGACCTGTGACTACGGTGACGGCCGCCTCTACCGGAATGTGACCATCGGCGAGTTGAAGGACGGCGAGGCCGTTCGGGTGACGGACTACTGGGGCGAACCCACCGATACACCCGAATGGCGGCGGTCGATGACGGATCGGCTGGACATGCCGGGCGGTGGCGTCTGGCCTGACCATGCGCATCTCCGCCATCACTAATGGACGACGACTCCGTCGCGTACCTCGCCATCACCCGGCTCCAGCGGCGCTACGCCGACGTCGCGACGCGCCGGGCGTGGACCGAGATGGCCGACCTGGCGCGGGACGACGCCCGCTTCTCGTTCGAGCTTGTGACCGGCCAGTCGCTCGAATTCGTCGGTCCGGCCGCTCTGGCCGAGTTCGGCGCGCAGGCGACGGCGCAGTTCTCGTTCTACGAGTACATACCGCTCAACACCGTCGTCACCGTCACCAGCGACACGACCGCGACCGGCACGTTCTATTCGCTCGAGATCGGCGTCGACGCGACCAGCGCGGTGTGGACCGAGTTCTACGGTCGGTACGAGGACGTCTACGCCATGGACGCCGGTCGGTGGTGGTTCGCCCGCCGAGCGTTCCAGGTCCTGACCACCCGCGTCGGCTCGGGTCAGTAGTAGTCGGCCATGAGCTCGTGGGACCACGCGGGTTGCGACACAGGCCCGCGTGGCCGAACTCGGCCATGTAGGGCTTGATGTCGAGGACGGGCGTCCCGTCGATGGCGTCGAGTCCGCGTACCCGCACGGTGGCGCCGTCCACCCCGACCAGCTCGCAGGTGGCCAGACCGATCCGATTGGGGCGGTCCTTGGCTCGCTGGCTGAAGATGCCGACTTCGGGCCAGGCCGGGTTGCCGCGCGGCACGCGGGCGCCGGTGTGCACCGACTCGGGATCGACCCGGTCGAAGAGGAAGACGACCTCGACGTGGCTGAACGCGTCCAGTCCGGCGACGGCGTCGAGACCGTAGGGAGGGAGCAGCGAGATCGTGGCCTCGATGGCGCCCCAGTCGTCGTCGATCATCTCGTCCCGAGGCGACGACACCGTGCCGATCGCGCGCACCGTCCACGACATGACCGGTTCGTCGCTCATGACCTGAGTGGAGCTCAGATGCCGAGGATCTGGGCCTTCTTGGCCGCGAACTCCTCGTCGGTGAGGATGCCCTGGCTGTGGAGCTGCGCCAGCTTGGTCAGCTCCTCGGTCGGATCGGCCTCGGCGGCCGGTGGTGGTGGCGGCGGCGGCGCGTAGGCCTGCTGCTGCTCGCCGGCAGCCTGCGCGTCCTGGGCGGCGTACTTCTGCTGCTGGTGGTGGGAGACGGCTCCGCCGACCACGCTGGCCGTGCCAACGATCGCTGCGGTGCGCATGATCGGTCGTCCTCTTCGAAGCATGGAAGTTCCTCTCGGTTCTCTTGGATCTCGATGACTCGGGTGGGGTCGGCTCAGGCCCCGGCCAACACCTCGTCGATGGCTTCTTTCGGGATGCGGATGGAGGCGACCAGCTCGCCGCCCGAGTCGACGACGGCGTCACGGAAGCGGATGGCCCACAGGTGCTCGAACATCAGGATCGCAGCGGACGAGTTCGGGGCCAGCTCGACCGCCAGGTCGGCGATGTCCTCCTCGGCGAGCATCCCGCTCGGCTCCTCGACGTGGGGCCGGAAGGCCGAGCTGGTGGACTCGTCGACGTCGGACAGCTCGAAGGCGGCGATGTCGCCGGCGGCATCCTTGGTCACGAACACGAGGTCGATGACCCGGATCGTGCCGGACTGCACCAGATCGGCGAGCGCCGGGGCGACCTCGCCGTTGAACTCGTTCCCCGGGAAGCTGACGATCAAGATCTCGATCGGTCCCAAACTCATCGCTGCCTTCTCCTCTTCCGGCCTGCTCCGGATGTCGATCGCGGGTTGCGTCTGCGCGTTCGGATGGACTCTATCGGCGGACGTAGGTGCCGTCATTCCCGCCGGGGGTACCGTCGCCACCGGAGAGAGCCCAGACCGGGGACTGACACGTGCACAACGAGGGGCAGTGGGACCGTCACGCCGGATGGTGGCAGCGGGAGTTCTCGGCCGGGGCTGATCCCGAGTACGAGGATCAGATCCTGCCGTTGGTCGCCCGCCACCTCCAGGGGGCGCGACGCGTGCTCGACATCGGCTGCGGAGAGGGTCAGGTCGCCCGACGGGTAGCGAGCGGCGGGGCTGATGTCGTCGGCCTCGATCCCACGGCGTCACAGGTCGAGCTCGCCCGCGAACGCGGCGGAGGACCGGTCTACCTGCGGGCGCGGGCCGAGGCGCTGCCATGTCGCGACGGTTCGTTCGACACCGTCCTGGTGTGCCTGGCGCTGGAGCACATCGACGCCTTCGAGGACGTGCTCGCCGAGGTGGCCCGGGTGCTCGAACCCGGGGGACGGTTCGTCCTGCTCCTGGGACATCCGCTCCTGCAGGCCCCCGGTAGCGCGTGGATCGACGACCGGATCCTCGGCGAGATGTACTGGCGAGTTGGTGCGTATCTCAACGAGGAGCGGCAGTTCCACGAGGTGGCGCCGGGGGTCGAACTCCTTCTGGTCCATCGACCGCTCAGCCGCTACGTCCATGCCATGGGCCAGGTCGGGCTGCTGATCGACGACATGGTCGAGGACGCACCGCCGCCGCGGGTGATCGCGGAGACGTGGGGTTTCCCGGAAGCGGCCACCATCCCCCGGGTGCTGCTCGTCAGCGCAATCCGCCGTAGCTGATCTCGAGTCGTCTGAGCTGAGATCTTTTCCGCCCGCCTAGGGCCCGCCCATGGGAAGGATTGAGCGAATGAGAATCACCCGACAAGTCGTCGTCTTCGACACCGCGGACCTCGCGACCGAGAGCGCCTTCTGGGCTGCGGTCCTCGATGGCACGATCGAGACCGAGGACGACTGGCACAGCGTGCTGGTCGACGGCGTCGAGCAGATCGGTGTGCAACTCGCGCCGGACCATGTCGCTCCAGAGTGGCCGCACGGCATGCCTCAGCAGATCCACCTCGACCTGTTCGTCGAAGACATCGAGGCCGCGCACGAAGAGATCATCTCGTTGGGTGCACGCCTGTTGCAGCCGGCCGACGACCTCGACGCGATCGAGGGCTTCCAGGTCTACCTGGACCCGGCCGGCCATCCGTTCTGCCTCTGCTGGGGCTGACGGACGCGGTCAGAGCTTCCCGATCTCGCGCAGCCAAGCGATGAGCAAGGCCAACCCGTCGTCGAGGCTCATCGGCTCGTAACCGAGGCGTTCGCTCGTGGGGTTCACCGCCGCGCGGGGCGTGCGCACCTGGTTGGCGGCCGCCTCGGCGATCGCCATCAGGGTCGGGCCGAACGCGGCGGTCAGGGCGGCGGGATCGGATCGGTGGTCGAGGTCCTCGACGCGGTGGTCGACGCCGGCGATCTCGCAGGCCCGGTTGCAGCCGGCGGCGGTGCTGATCTCGTCCTCGGGACGACCGACGAGCCAGTAGCGCTCGCCAGCGACGCCACGGTCCAGCGCGGCGATGGAGCCGGCGGCGACATCGGAGGCGGCGACCCAGGTGACGGGGAAGTCGAGGAACATCGGGATGCGGCCGCGGAGGGCACCGAGCAGGATCGCGTTGAAGCTGGTGGGGTGCAGGGCCCGTCGGGCGACGAGGCTTGGGCCGTAGATGGCACCGGGATGGCAGGTCAGCACGTCGTCGCCGGCCGCGGCGCGCGCGTGCACCTCGCGGAAGGCGGCCAGCTTGGTGACGGTGTACGGATCGTCCGGTGGGTCGTCGAGCACCGGCGCCTCCTCGGCCGGGCCGGGGTAGGTCAGGTCGAGGAACGTGCCGGTGCTGAGTGCGACCACGCGGCGCATGCCGAGCGACCGACCGGCATCGAGGACGTTGGTGGTGCCGCTGAGGTTGACCGCCTCAAAGTCGGCCAGGTCCTGGCTCGCCCCGCCGAGCAGGGCGGCGCAGTGGATCGCCGCGTCACACCCCTCGGCCGCTCGCACGACGTCCTCGGCGGCGGTGATGTCGCCGAGAACCAGGTCGACGCCGATCGCGGCGAGCGCCACCGCCTCATCTGGGTTGCGGACGAGGGCGCGGACGTCGTCCCCGCGCCCGATGAGCTGCTGGCAGACGTTGCGCGCCGGTCAGGCCGGTTCCGCCGGTCACGAAGATGGTGCTCATGCGGCCTCGGCGCCGTGCTCGACGGGGACGTCGAACCGGTCGTAGTAGAACGCGAACTGCTCGCGGATGGCAGCCAGGTCCAGGCCGAAGGTCTCGGGCGTGTACGTGTGGGGCCCGGAGCGATCCTTCGAGCTCTCCGACCACCAGTCCCGCATCCGCCGTGCGGGCGTCATCGGTGAGCTCGTCGCCGAGCTCGGTGTAGAGCCGCGGCGACCTCGCGGAGCGGATCCTCGCTGGACCGCGTCGAAGGACAGATCGTGGAATCGGTCTTCGTTCCCCCGGTCGCGGAAGTCGATCAGCCGTTCGAGCGCGCCCCGCCACAACTCGACGTTGTGCGCGCCGAGGTAGGCGGGGTCCGGTCGCTCGGTGAGGATCCGCGACAGCGAGTCGTAGAGCGCGCACACCGACGGCAGCACCTTGGCCACGTCGCGGTGGGTCATGACGAAGCGGGCATCGGGGTACACCGCGTCGAGCGCATCGATCGAGAGCATGTGGGCGGGGGTCTTGAGCCACCATCGCTCGGGCGGGCAGCGCCACTGCAACAGCTTCAGCACCCGCGGTGGTAGCGGTAGGCCGGCTCCATGTCGCACTCCGACAACCACGAGGTGTAGCTCGGGACGCGGGCCATGCCCTCGAACACGAGCGAGCGGAAGTCGAAGGCCATGATCAGGATGCACTCCTGGGGCCCAGTCGCCGACGTCGGCAGCATCCCGGCGAAGCCGGCGAACATCTCGTTCGTGAAGTCGATCCCGGCCTGCGTCGTGGCGATGCGCGGGTCGGTGTGCTCGGTCGCGGTCTCCGGGGGTGGGCAGGGGCTGCCCGCCTCCCAGGTGCGCAGCGATCGACGAGCCGTGTCCTGCGCCAGCAGGAAGCTCAAGGCCGTCGACCCCGTCCGAGGGAGGCCGAGGCCGAAGAGCGGGGCCACGATCTCCTGGTCGTCGATCTCCGGATGACGGGCGTACCACTGCTCGATCTGCAGCCGGTTGACCAGGTTGCCGACGATCTGGTCGGTCATCGCGCTCGTCCCGAGGTCGTTGAGCGCCGCCTCGGCGGTCAGCGACCGGACCAGGACCTCGAGCCCCTCGCGCCAGGTGTCCTCGCCGAGGTCGTCCGATCCCGCTTGCTCGCAGGCGGTGTCGACCAACTGGTCGATGTCCATGTCCGTCCCCCCTCTACCGGTGTGCGCTCATCGAGGTTGCGCCCGGTCGTGTTCGATCAGCGACCGGGGATCGTCCTGGAGCGCGGACAACGCGAACCCGGCGGTCCGGCGGTAGCCGGTGGTGACCTCGTCGATCTCGGCCCGGGTGATCACCGTATCGATGTGGTCGAACCCGTCCGGGGCGCGCTCGTGCACGAGTTGCATCGGTACCTCCGGACCGAGGCCGCGGTTGGCCTCGACGATCGCCGAGGTCGGTGGAAGACGCTCGCGCTCGTACCGCTCCAGACCCGCCACGACATCGTCGGCATCGCGGAGACACCCCGCCAGCACTCGCGCGTCGAGGATCGCCTGGGAGGCGCCGTTGGAGCCGATCGGGTACATCGGGTGGGCCGAGTCACCCAGCAGGGTCGATCGCCCGAACGTCCAACGTGACACCGGGTCGCGGTCGACCATGGGGAAGAGGAAGGTGCCGGGGGCCGACCGGATGATGGCCGGGACATCGAGCCAGTCGAAGTCGCCAGTCCTCGAACTCGGGCAGGAAGTCGTCGAGCTCTCCGGACCGGTTCCAGTCCTCGCTCTCGCCGAGATCGGACAAGGGACGGCGCAGTTCGGCGATGAAGTTGAACGCCTGACGGCCGTCGGCGAGGTCGGCGATGGGGTAGCCGACGAACTTCTGGTCGCGATGTCCGGCCCACACCATCGTTCGCCCGTCGAGCACCGGATCGATCTCGGCGATCCCTCGCCACAGGAGCGATCCGTTCCAACGGGGCCGCCCCTCCTCCGGGTAGCGCTGGGCGCGAGCGACGCTGTGGATCCCGTCGGCCGAGATCACCGCGTCGCCGGTGACCGACCGCTCCTCGGCCTGGTCGGGCATGGCGAACACCGCGGCTGCCGGCTCGTCGTCGGCATCCACCCGCACGAGTCGGTGCCCGAGATGGACGTGGTCGATGCCCACCCGATCGACGACAGCGCCGAGCAGCACCTCCTGGAGCACGCCCCGGTGGATCGAGAGCTGCGGCCAGGGGTAGCCGGCGGCCGTGCCGCGGGCTTCCCTCCAGATCTCCTGGCCGCGCCGCGAGCAGTACATGAGGCTCTGCGGCTCGACCGCCTCCTGCCGCAGCGGCTCGAGCAGCCCCAGCGCGTCGAGCTCGCGCACGGCGTGGGGGAGGAGGTTGATGCCGACCCCCAGTGCCCGGACCTCGCGCACGCTGTCGAAGACGTCGACCGGCGCGCCGATCTCGTGGAGGCTGAGCGCGGTGGCGAGTCCGCCGATCCCGGCGCCGACCACGATGACCGGTCGATCGATTCGAGCCATCCCGTCAGAGGACTTCGTGCACGTGGATCCGCACGACGGCGTTCTCGCGTTCGCCGGTCGAGACCGCGAGGAGGTCGTTCATCCAGGAGAGGCGATCGGCGGAGGTCGAGAGCCGGATGTGGGTGCGGAAGTAGTACTCCGACGGATCCACGGCTTCGCCTCGGGCGAGGCGCTCGACCACGGCGGGGCTCGCCTTGCGCAACCCCGTGGAGCGGACCTCGATCGGCTCGCCGGCGTCGGTCAGCAGCAGGTAGTGCGCGTCGATGTCGAGCACGCCGTCGGACCGAGCCAGCTGCCAGTCGACGCCGCCCGGAGCGATCGTGCCCCTTAGGCCGTCGCGCCCTTCGAACGTGCCGCCGTCGAAGGCCACGACTCGGCGGCCTCCGGTCGGGAAGCCACCGAGATCGAGGATCGGTTGCACGGTGACCTCGATCGTCATCAAGGGCCGGAGCTCCATGGCCGCGCAGCGTACCGACTGCCGCGAGACGGGCCGAGAAGATGCGTCACCGGTCGTGCAAGAATACGCTTCTCCTGTACCCAGCATCACGCTTCCGTCGCGCGGGGCGGGCGTGATCGAGCACCGCCCGCCGAACCCAGGGAGCGACCGTGGCCCAAGTCCCCATCGCCGAAGGCCTCTTCACCTGGCCGTCCGACGAGCCCCGCCTGATCGGCTCGGCCTGCGAGGCCTGCGAGCTCGTGGTGTTCCCGGCGCAGGAGTTCTGTCCCGGCTGCGGCGGCGGCTCGGTCACCGAGCGCCTGCTCGAGCGCGAGGGATCGCTGTACACGTGGACGACGCAGTCGTTCCCGCCGGTGGCCCCGCCCTACATCGGTGACACCGGCAAGGACACCTTCGAGCCGTACGGGATCGGCTGGGTCCAGCTGTCGGACACCCTGATGATCGAGGCCAGGCTGACCGAGAGCGATCCCGACAAGCTCGAGTTCGGGATGCCGGTCGAGCTCGTGCTGATCCCCCTGACGGTCGACGACGAGGGCAACGAGGTCCTGTCGTTCGCCTTCCAGCCCGCGAACTGATCGAGCGAGGAGCAGACATGTACGACGTCGCGATCATCGGGGTGGGCCTGCATCCCTTCGGCCGGTTCCCCGGCAAGTCCGCCGTCGAGATGGGCGCCGACGCCGTCCGGCTCGCGCTCGGCGGACGCGCGGTGTCGACTGGCGGGACATCCAGTTCGCCTTCGGCGGGAGCTACGAGGTGGACAACCCCGACAGCGTGGTCACCTACCTCGGCCCGACCGGCATCCCGTTCACCAACGTCTACAACGGGTGCGCCACCGCCGCGTCGTCGCTCGACATGGCGGCGAAGATGATCTCGCTCGGCGCCAACGACATCGGCCTCGCCGTCGGGCATGGACAAGCACCCGGCACGCGCCTTCTCGGCCGACTCGGTCGAGTACGCGCTGCCGGCCTGGTACGGCGAGACCGGGCACTTCCTGACGACGAAGTACTTCGGCATGAAGATCAACCGCTACATGCACGACCACGGCATCAGCGAGGAGACGCTGGCCAAGGTGGGCGCCAAGAACTTCCGCAACGGCTCGCTCAACCCCAACGCCTTCCGCCGCCAGCCGCTGACCGAGGAGCAGATCCTCGAGTCACGCGTCCTCAACTACCCGCTGCGCCAGTACATGTTCTGCGCGCCCGACGAGGGCGCGGCCGCCGTCGTCCTGTGCCGCGCCGACCAGGCGCACCGGTACACGTCGTCGCCGATCTACCTGCGGGCCACCGCGGTGCGCACCCGTCAGCTCGGCGCCTTCGAGGTCCACGGCACGTGGGCTTCCCTGCCGGTCGTCGACGGCCCGACGGTCCAGGCGTCGCGCGCCGCGTTCGAGATCGCGGGCATCGGCCCGGACGAGGTCGACGTGATCCAGCTCCAGGACACCGACGCGGGCGCCGAGGTCATCCACATGGCCGAGACCGGCTTCTGCGCCGACGGCGAGCAGGAGAAGCTGATCGCCGAGGGCCAGACCGAGATCAACGGGCGTCTGCCCATCAACACCGACGGCGGGCTGATGGCCAACGGCGAGCCGGTCGGGGCCTCGGGGCTCCGCCAGGTCTACGAGCTCACCCAGCAGCTGCGCGGCCAGGCGGGTGAGCGCCAGGTCCCGGGCAACCCGAAGGTGGGCTTCGCCCAGCTCTACGGCGCGCCGGGCACGTCGGGCGTCACCATCGTGTCGACGTGAACGTGGGCCGGCGCTCAGCCGAAGGTCGACGCCACCCCGAGCACGCACAGCGACACGATCTCGTCGAAGCACGCCACCATCGAGGATCGGTTCTCGGTGAGGAAGATGTGTGCGGCACTGACCGACCATCCCATCGCCATCAGCGTCAGGGCGTGGATCTCCATCAGCGAGTGCTGGTTGCCGGGCCGGGCCAGGAGTGTCGCCACCGCGCCGGCCGCGAACGATGTGCTGCCGGCGGTGAGCTCCTCCCGGAAGAACCCCGGCTCGGTCGCGAGCACGGCTCTGATCTGCCCGAGCAGTCGCCGGTCGTAGCCCTGCACGCACAGCTCGCGCAGCACTATGTGCAGGCTGGTGAGCGGGGGTTCGGAGGTGGGCCGCGCCGCCAAGCGGTCCAGCGTCTCGTCTCGCCGAAGGACCATGTGGTCGAGGACGATCGACTCCTTGGTAGCGAAGTGGCGGAAGACCGTGCGGCGGCCGACGCCAGCCGCGTCGGCGATCTGGTCGATGGTGGTGTCGCCGAAGCCCTGGGTCAGGAACAGCTCGAGGGCCGTCTCCCCGATGTGGGCGCGGGTTGCCCGCACCTTGTCGGCGCGGGTGGAGGTGTCGGCCACGCAGCGGATCGTACCGAGCCGGAGGCGCGTTGACCGGCGGAAGTTGTGACACTAGTGTCACGACCGTCGCGTGCGGACGGGGACCCGTGCGGCGCGATCACGGCAGCTCACGAGGGGGGACGCCCGTGCGGAAGTACCTGGCCCTGACGTTGGCGGCGGCATTGCTGCTCGTCGCCTGCAAGTCCACCAGTTCGACCTCGACGAGTCCGAACGCGACGGCCACCACGGTCCCGATCACCGACACTCGAGCGCCAGGCGTGACGTCCACGAGCATCAAGGTGGGGATCGTCTACGTCGATCTGTCGAAGCTCGTGGCCGTCCTCCACATCAACGAGGGCGATTTCAAGAAGGCGTACCAGGCGCTCGTCGACAACATCAACGCCAAGGGCGGCATCCACGGCCGCAAGCTCGATGCCACGATCATCGGCGTCAACCCGACCATCGGGTCGGCGTCCGAGACGGCGTGCACGAGGATCACCCAGGACGAGAAAGCGTTCGTCGCGGTCGGGTTCTTCCTGGCCGACAACGTGCTCTGCTACGTCGACACGAACGCGACGGCGACCATCGGCGGCTCGATGACCCCGGACCGGCTGGCGCAGGCCAAGGCGCCCTGGTACACGACCGACCCGGGCGTGAACATCGAGATCAGTGCGGTCAAGAAGTTGGCCGAGGCGGGCAAGCTCGGCAAGAAGCTGGCCATCATGTCGACCGCCGCCGACGAGTCGATCATGAACGACCAGATCAAGCCGGCGCTCAAGGCCGCGGGCGTCACGCCGATCTCGTCGGCGGTGCTCGATGCGCCCACCAGCGACGTCACGGCCACCTACGCCCAGGGCGCGACCATCTCGGAGCGGTTCAAGGCGGCTGGCGCCGATCAGGTGATGATCGTCGGCGAGTCGGGTCCGGGCTCCTACCTCCCCGGCCTGCTGAAGACCAACTACCGCCCGCAGGTGATCCTCAGCGATCTGTACGGCGCCGGTGCCTACCTCGGCAACAAGTCCAACGACTTCTCGGTCTTGAAGGGGGCGATCTCGGCTGGGACCTACGGCCCGAACGACGCGGCCATCAAGCTCGGTGGGCCGACCAAGGAGTGCCTGGACATCCAGCGGAACGCGGGCCTGGTCATCAAGCCGTCGTCGACGGTCCCCGTCGACCAGCCCGATCAGTTCGTGGCCTCCATCCTGGCCTGCCAGCAGATGTTCCTGCTCGAGGCCATCCTGCAGAAGGCCGGCCCGACGCTCAACTATGGGACCTTCGCCGCCGCCGGCAACTCGCTGGGCAAGATCGTCCTGCCGGGCTTCCCGGATCCGTGGAACTTCGGCGCGCCGCCCAAGGCCGACGGTGACCCGACGCTGTACGTCGTCAAGTGGGACGACGCCAAGAAGGCCTTCGTCATCGCCAACAGCTGAGTGCGAGTCGACCGCAATCACCTAGGTCGCCGAGGCTGACGAGGAGAGACGTGGGGTCGCTGTCGATCGAGGGTCCGATTCCGGGCCGGCCGATGATCGCCTCGCGGAACGACGCGTGGCACGTACCCACCGGCTACGTCGAGGAGGAATGGTTCCTCGAAGGAACGGTGACGGGATTCGACCCGGTCGGGCCGCTCGAGGCCGACGGGCGCTGGCAGGTGCGCGAGGCGGAGTCGGCACCGGTGTGCACGCGCCTGGTCGTGCGCCGGCCCGAGGATCCGACGAGCCACAACGGGACCGTGCTCGTCGAATGGCTCAACGTGAGCGGGGGTACCGACGCCGCGCCCGAGTGGATGCTCTCGCATCGACACCTCGTCCGTGACGGCTTCGCCTGGGTCGGCGTGTCGACCCAACGGGCCGGCATCGAGGGTGGGGGACTGTTCCCCGGGCCGTTCATCAAGCAGGCCGACTCCCGAGCGCTACGCCCGGCTGCACCACCCCGGCGACCGGTTCGCCTTCGACCTGTTCACGCAGGTCGGGCGACTGGTGCGGGCCAATGTCGGGCCGATGCTCGGACCGCTCACCCCGGAACGGCTGCTGGCCGCCGGCGTCTCGCAGTCGGCTGCCTTCCTCAGCGGCTACCTCGACGGGGTGGCCGTCAGGGATCGCGCCTTCGACGGCTACCTCGTGCACAGCCGCACCGGAGGCGTGCCCGCGCTCGACGGGCGCGGACCGATCGGCGTCCAGGCCGAGGACGCGCCGCCGCTCCCGCCGCCGAGCACGATCCGGGACGACCTGGCCGAGCCGGTCCTCGAGCTGCAGACCGAGAGCGACCTCTTCGTGCTCGGGTCGGCGCAGGTGCGCCAGCCGGATCACGACCGGTTCCGCCTCTGGGAGGTCGCCGGCTCGTCGCACGCGGACACCTACCTGGTCCTGGCCTCGGGCTTCCACGACGACGACACCTCGATCGACGAGCTCGCCGATCTGTGCCGACCGACGTCCACGCCGACAATGGCCGCGGACATCACCACCCTCGCCCCGGTCAACTCGGGCATCCAGCACCACTACGTCGCCCAGGCCGCCGTCGCCCACCTCGATCGCTGGGTTCGTGACGGCACGCCTCCGCCGACGGCCGACCGCATCGAGCTGGCCTCCGACGAGACATCGGTGGCGACCGACGAGCTCGGCATCGCGCTCGGCGGCATCCGCACCGGTCCGGTCGACGTCCCGGCCGTGGTGCTGTCGGGCGCCTGCGTCGAGGGAGACCCCGTGGCCTTCCTCTTCGGCCGGACGACGCCCCTACCGGATGGCGAGCTGGCTCGCCGCTACCCAGGCGGCGTGGACGACTACGCCCGGCAGTTCGCCGCCGCCACCGCCCAGGCGGTCCGCGCCGGGTTCGTGCTGGCCGAGGACGAGCAGGAGATGAACGCACTGGCCCGGGCGATGTATCCCGGCTGACCGACGTAGAACGTCGGCGGGTCAGCGGGGGCGGAGCTCTGACAGCGCGTTCGCGACCTTCTCGATGTCGTCTTCGTGGTTGTAGAAGTGGACCGCGAGGCGCAGGTTGCCGTCGCGGGCCGCGCCCACGATGCCGCGTTCCTTCAGCGGCCGCCAAGAGCGGCGCCGGCTCGGCGTCGCCGAGCGGCACCGACACGATGCTGCTGCGGTTCGTCGTCGGGTAGGTCGACCGGCGTCCAGCCGACCTCGGCGAGCGACGCCCGGAGCAGCTCGGCCAGCTCGCGGTTTCGCGCGTAGATGGCGTCGGCGCCGAAGCTCGTCGAAGACCGAGAGGGCCGCCTCGTTCCCGATGGCGGCGAGCCAGCTGATCGAGTTGTCGAAGCGCGAGGCCGTCGGCGAGAGGTCCATCGTCGGCCCGAAGAAGCTCTCGAACGGCACGCGGCCCGCTTTCCAGCCGGCGTTGACGGGGATGAACCGATCCTGCATCGCCGCGGGAGAGGTAGCAGTACCCGAGCCCGCGCCCGGCGTTCATCAGGAACTTGTGATCGGCGGTGGCCAACACGTCGATCGCGGCGAGATCGCCGGCCACGGGGAATGCGCCGACGAGCTGCGAGCCGTCGACGAACACGACCGCGCCGACCGCGCGCGCGATCGCGCTGATCGCCGGGATGTCGGAACGGTGGCCGGTCGCGGTCTGCACCCCGCTGAACGCGACCAGCACGGTCCCGGCGTCGACGTGCTCGCGCGATGTCGTCGGGTTCGAGCCCGCCGTTGCGGAACGGAACCTGGCGAACGTCGTAGCCCTTCGTCGCCAGGAGTCGCCACGGGAAGTGGTTCGAGCTGTACTCGCGCTCGCCGATCACGACGTTCTGCCCGGCGGTCGGCCGGACCGAACTGCGCCGCGACGAGTCCGGCCGCCGCCGACACCGAGGCGATCAACGCGACGTCGGACGGCTCGGCGCCGATCAGGGCGGCGACGGCCGCCCGCGCCTGCTCGCCGGCGGCCTCGCCACGGGCGTAGTCGAGGCCGTTCTCGGCCCACTCGTCGATGAAGACGGTGATGCGCCGCCACGAGCGTGCGGCTCGCCAGACCCACCGCCGCGGTGTTGAAGTACGCGACCCGCTCGGTGGCGGGATAACGGCGGCGGGCTTCGCGGAGATCGGCGCTCGGAATGGGCGCGGCGCCCTCGACCATCGTCGTCACCCTCCTCGGACAGCGGTCATCGCGACGCGTACTCGGGCAGCGCGCAGACTACGGGGATCTGGTCCGGGGCGCGGTCGATTTCGGGGCGGCGGACGTCGACTGTCAGCTGGGTAGCCGGCTGACCACCGCGTCGAGGTCGACCCATCCCCGCTCCGCGCAGTAGACGGCCTGCGCGGCACCCACACGGCGGAACGCCTCGGCCTCGATCTCGCGGGCCGCACCGACGGCGGTGTCCCATGCCGCATCGTCGGCCGCGTAGTGGCGTCCGATCCGCTGGCAGTAGCGGACATGGCCGCGCTCGTCGCGGGTGACCCGCCGGTAGGTTTCGGCGGTCTCGGGATCGTGGGGCTCGAAGGCATCGGCGAGGATCGGGAACTGCTGCACGCCCCGCTCCTCGATCGCCAGCAGGAGCGCGTAGGTGGCAACGATGTCGTCAGCGGACGTGATGACGCCCGGGCGCCGCCCGGTGATGTCGGCCGCCTGCCGTACGATCAACACGTCGTCGGGGAGCTCCTGCTTGGTGAAGCCGTTGCGACGAAGGCACTCGCGGTAGAGCCCGGCGTGGCGGATCTCGTCGTCCCGGTGGGCGACGACCACCCGTTGCAGCTCGGGTACGTCGACCGCCTCGGCCAGCTGGTCGAACACCCCGGCCTCGTCCCCCTCCTCGGCGTCGACCGACACGCTCAGCATGTGTTGCCGGCCCGCGGGTGTCGCCACCAGCGCCTCGAGGAAGGTGCGGCCGAGCTCGAGATCATCCATGGGTCTTCGCTCCTTCGACGGTTGACGGGTCCTGGTCGCGCACCTCGAGGCCGCGCAGCACCAGGGCCATCGCGGCCCGCTGACGTCGGCGCACCTCGGCGGCCGACAGGTCGTTGCGGCGGTGCAGCACGGCTCCCGCGAGCTGCATCTGCTGGAGCACCGCCGCGGTGGCCTCGACATCGAGGTCGGGGGCGAAGCAGCCCTGTCGGATGCCGAGCTCGAGCACGGCCACCACCTGGGCCAGACCGGTGCGGCGCAGATCGTGCAGTCGATCCGTCCCGGCGGGGACGAACCCGTCGGCGGCGCCGGTGAGCAGGTCGCTGACGAGCGGGTGGCTCTCGACGAAGGCTGCGTCGCGGATCGCCATCTCGACCATCAACTCGCCGGCGGGTCGGTCCTCCTCGAGCATCGCGCCGAGACCGTCGAGCCACGCTTCGAGATCGGCCTCGACGGCCCGCACGTAGAGGTCCTGCTTGCTCGAGCAGTACAGGTAGACGGTGCCCTTCGCGACGCCGGCGTCGCCGGCGACGTCGTCCATCGAGGTCTTCCGGTAGCCGTACCGGGCGAAGCACCGTCGGGCCGCCTGGACCACGGAGGTCTCGGTTGTCTGCACGAACTGACCATAAGCGACAAACGAGTCAGTATCAACCCCCGTCGGCCGCGGCCTGCAACGCGGCCATGTCGATCTTCCGCATGCCGAGCATCGCCTTCATCGCCCGCTGGGCCCGTTCCTGGTCGGGCTGGTTGAGGACCTCCGCCATGCCGGTCGGACAGACCTGCCACGAGAGGCCGTAGCGGTCCTTGAGCCAGCCGCACTGGCTCTCCTCGCCTCCCTCCACCAACGTGTCCCAGTAGTAGTCGACCTCTTCCTGGTCGGCGCAGTCGATCTGGAACGAGATGGCCTCGTCGAACGTGAACATCGGACCGCCGTTGATGGCCGTGAACGGCTGGCCGTCGAGGACGAACTCCACCGTCAGCACCGTTCCCGTGGGAGCGGGGCCCGCCTCGCCGTAGTACGTGATGTCGGTGATCTTCGAGTTCGGGAACACCGAGACGTAGAACTCGGCTGCCTCCTGGCCCTGGTGGTCGAACCAGAGGTTGGGCGTGATCCTGGGCATGGCGCACTCCTCGTTGCCGGGCGACGGTCCGCAATGGAGACGGTCCCATGGCCCGCAACTCATCGCAAGGTCATCGATGCCGGGCGCACAGCGCGTGCGAGATCCCCCTCGTCATCGGCGAGCCGCACGATGTCGTCGTAGCCGTGCCGGTCGAGGACCGGACCGAGCCGGTCGGCCTGGTCCGCGCCCAGTTCGAGCAGGAGCGAACCCCCGGGACGCAGCAGCGGCGTGGCCTCGGCGACCACCCGGACGAGAACCCGGAGGCCGTTCTCCCCGCCGTCGAGCGCGAGCCGTGGTTCGAAGGCGATCACGTCGCGCGGCAGCAGGTGGAGCGCGTCGGTCGGAACGTAGGGGACGACCGCGATCACGACGTCGACACGGCCGACGAGCTCGTCGGGGAGCGGTGCGACCAGGTCGCCGACGAACACCTCGACGCCGTTGGTCCGGGCGCAGTCGGCCGCGACCGGATCGACCTCGGTGGCCAGGACCCGGGCCATCGGTCGGCGCCCGGCCAGGACCATCGCGATGGCGCCGGCGCCCGTGCAGAGGTCGACCGCGAGGCCATCGGTCGGGAGCCGGGCGACGGCCTCCAGCGCCAGCGGCTCGCTCTGCCACCGGGGCACGTATACCCCAGGCCGGACCCGCACCGTCTCGCCGCAGAACTGCGTGGATCCGAGCATCCATGCCAGGGGCTCTCCCGCGTGGTCGGCGGTCGACGAGCGAGGAGAGGAGCTCGGCGTCGCCGTCGGCTGCCTGCACGAGCGTGTCGGCCTCGTCCTCGGCGGCCACGCACCCGGCATCACGTAGCTGTCGTACGAC
Source organism: uncultured Microthrixaceae bacterium (assembly GCA_963776435.1). Taxonomy (GTDB): domain Bacteria; phylum Actinomycetota; class Acidimicrobiia; order Acidimicrobiales; family Acidimicrobilacustridaceae; genus UBA4742. The sequence goes on along the minus strand of CAVZMK010000010.1, from coordinate 8,317 downwards.
TGACGCGAGGTCCATCGGCCCGTCCTAGTCGATCCGCCGACGGCGGCGCTGGTGGTGGCCTAGCGTGACCGCGTGCCGGACGGATCGAGCATCGAGATCGCGCATTCGTTGGTCGAGGACGAAGAGGGCCCCGCGCCCGTGCACCACTCTGGCTGGCACCGGCTGCTCGAGGTGCTCGAGGTGGCCGTCCTGGCGGTCGTGGCGGTCGCCACCGCGTGGAGCGGCTTCCAGGCGGCGCAGTGGGACGGGCGCCAGACGCTGCTCTACGGCCAGTCGTCGAGGGCCCGGTTCGAAGCCGACGCCGCATCCACCTTCGGCGGTCAGCTCCTCGCCGCCGACGCCGGCTTCTTCACCGGTTGGCTCCAGGCCCGGGCGTCGGGCCAGCCCAAGCTCGCCTCGATGTTCGTCGCCCGCATGACTCCTGACTACAAGGCGGCCTTCGACGAGTGGCAGAAGACCGATCCGTTCGACAACCCGAAGGCGCCCGCCGGACCCGGATCGATGCCGAGCTACAAGAACCCCTACTTCGAGAAGGCGGACACGCTCAACGCGCAGTCCGACCAGCTGTTCGAGAAGGGGACGGCGGCCGACGACACGGCCGGCAAGTACGTGCGCGACACCGTCCTGCTGGCCATGGTCCTCTTCATCGTGGCCATCGCCCAACGGGTGAAGGACCGCGCCGTGCGCACCGGTGCCAACGTCGTCGCGCTCCTGGTGCTCGCCTACGCGCTCGTGTCGGTCGTCGACCTGGCCCGCATCTGACCCAGCTCAGCGGCGGGCGGCGGCTTCCTGCATCGTGCCGTTGATCGGATGGGCATCGTCCGGGTAGCGGGTCTCCACGAGCAGGGTGAGGCCGCCGAGGGTGGCGTCGGTGGAGGACACGTCCCAGACGTTGAGCTTGTAGTCGTAGCCGGGCGCCCAGGCGATCGTGACCGGCATCTCCCGGCGCACGGCGTCGCGGAGGATGGCGCGGATGGCTTCATGGATCCCGCTCGGGAGCGCGTCGAGCGCGAACCCGAGCTGTTGGAGGTCGTCAGGGAGTGCGGCGGAGAGCAGGACCCCCTCCGCGAACAGATCGGCGTCGATCCCCTTGATGGCCTCAGGACCGAGTTGCACGTTGAGTTCGGAGAACGTCACCTGGAGTGCGGGCATGGCATTCCTCCCCAGAGTCGGGCTTGCGCGGCGAGGTCACGGTAGCCGAGCGCGTGGCACAAATATCTGCTTCGCGCTACAAGTAGGGCGTGGTCGAGCCGGCAATGCCAGATCTCACCTTCGTGTCGACCACCGACGGCGTACGCCTGCCGGTCGAGACGCAAGGGGCCGGAACGCGTCTTGTCTTCGTGCGCGGTGGATCACCCACATCGAGTTGCAGCGCGCCGATCCCGCCTTCGAGCCGTTCTTCCGCGCCATCGCGACCTACCGCGAGGTCATCCGCTACGACACGCGGGGGAACGGCCTCGCCGACTGGGTACCCGCCGACTCGATCGACTTCGAGGGGCTGGTCAGGGATCTCGAGGCCGTGATGGATTCGCTGGAACCGGGCGACCCGGTCGAGATGTGGGGCTCCGCTACGGCGGTCCCATCGCCCTCGCCTACGTCGCCCGCCACCCAGGCGCGTCAGCCGCCTGATCCTGGACGGCACCTACTCCAGGGGCGTCGACATCTCGTCGAGCGACGAGAGCGTGGCGTTCCTGGAGATGCTCGAGTTGGCCCGCAGCCAACCCGACCTCGTGTTCTCGAGCTTGAGCTATGAGCAATACGCCGCAAACGTACACAAAAAAAAAAAACATGGCCGTATTGTGATCGGTGCTGGAAGCCAGACATCGATCCGCCGTCGGTGGCGGTGCGCCCGCAAGAATGCGCGGCTGAATGGATCGGGGCAGTCTGGGTGCAAAGGAGGGGTCCGTGCCACCGGATTCTCGGCGCCGCAATTCGCGCAGCGCGCCCCGTTCGACCTGGTGCTGGCGAATATCCTCGCCAATCCGTTACGGCAACTGGCGGCGCCGGATGGCGCGGCATCTCGCGCCGTCGGCGCTGGTGATCCTGTCGGGGCTGCTGACGCCTCAGGCCCCGGTGTGATCGCGGCCTACCGCGCGCGCGGCCTAGTGCCGGTCCTCGGCATCTGCGGATCGAGGGTTGGAGCAGCCTGCTGCTGCGCAAGATAACTGCAAGGTGAGCTGAGGCTCTTCTTGGTCGGCCGCTGCGGATCGCGGGAGATCACGCCCTTCTGCATCGACCGCCTCACGCGCGCTTCAACGAAGTGGTCGAGGATCTGGACGACGACGCCGCGCTGTTCTTGACCACGACCGGGGGATCGGGCCGTGGCTTGCCGGCGGCGAAATCTTCTCAAACGTGAAAGGCTGGCATGGTGTATCCCCTCGTCGTTGAGTTGAGACACTCCTTGAGTCTCCCGATAGTCTTGACCGAACGATCGGCCTCGGCAAGACGTTCCGTCCTGATCTGAGCCAAGTAGGACGCGAGTAACCAAGCATGGACTTGTGCCAAATTGTGGAGAAGTCCCCCGTGATTGCCGCACCGCTCCTCCCACCTAGACCGACTTGGCAATAGAGCGACTCGTCAATGTTCGAAGCCCATTTCCAGACATTCGAGGAGGCCGAAGCGGCGTGGCGCTGACCGCGCGGCTGGCGCGTTCCGCGAGGAACTGGCGCGGCGGAAGCTACGGGATTCGCGATTCCCCGCGCCGGACCAGCAGCAAAACCGAGACGTAGCCGCCCTCCGAGGAGCGGCTGGCGTGGCTGACCGGCTTCACCGGCTCGGCCGGGATGGCAATCGTGCTGACGCGCGAGGCCGCCGTATTGGTCGACGGCCGCTACACCCTGCAGGCGGCGAAGCAGGTCGACCGCAAGGCCTGGCAGATCGAGCCGCTGGTCGATCCGCCGCCGGAACACTGGCTGGCCCGGCACCTCGCCAAGCCGGTGACCGCCTGCGAGTTTTGACCCGTGGCTGCACATCTTCCGCGGAGGCCGAGCGCCTCGCCGCTGCCTGTACCAAGGCCGGCGTGGAGCTGATCGCGGTCCAGACAACCCGCTGGACGTGGACTGCATGGACCGACGCCGGCCCCGCTACTTGGCCCGGTCGCGATCCATGGCGGGCAATTTTCCGGCGAGATCGAGGCCGAGAAGCTGAAGCGGATCCGCGCTCGAGATCAACAAGCTCGGCGTCGACGCGCTGGTGCTGTCGGACTGCCACGGGTGGCCTGGACCTTCAACATCCGTGGCGCCGACGTCTCGCATACGCCGCTACCGCTGTCCTACGCGCTGGTGCCGAAGGACGGTCGGCCTACGATGTCGACCGCATCACCATCAGCTCTCCCTCACTCTGACGCGCGACCATCTCGAGCAATCCGCCGACGTGAGCGACCCGACGCGCTGGCGCCGGCAGCTGACGGAGCTGGCGCCAAGCGCGGCGCGTCGATCGCCCTCGACAGCGCGACCGCGGCCGACGCGTTGAGCCGCCTGATCGCGTGCGTCCGCGGCGGCAAGGCCGGTCGCAGGCAACGATCCGTGACGCCTCCTGAAGGCGGTGAAGAACAGCACCGAGATCGACGGCACGCGCACCGCGCACCGCGCGACTCGTGGCGCTGACGCGGTTTCTCGCCTGGATCGACCGCGAGGCGCCCTCGGGCGCGCTGACCGAGATCGACGCCGTCGAGGCGCTGGAGACGTTTCGTCGCCAGACCGGCGCGCTGAAGGACGTCTCCTTCCTGACCATCGCCGGCACCGGCCCCAACGGCGCCATCGTGCATTACCGCCTCACCCGCATGAGCAACCGGCGCATCGTGCCCGGCGACCTGCTGCTGATCGATTCCGGCGCGCAGTACCAGGACGGCACCACCGACGTCACCCGCACGATCGCGATCGGCGAGCCCACCGCGGAAATGCGCGACCGCTTCACCCGCGTGCTGCGCGGCCACATCGCGGATCGCGCGCGCGGTGTTCCCCGACGGCACCACCGGCGCGCAGCTCGACGCGTTGGCGCGGCAATTCTCTGGCAGGCCGGGCTCGATTTCTCGAGCACGGCACCGGCCACGGCGTCGGCAGCTACCTCTCGGTGCACGAGGGCCCGGCGGCGGATCTCGAAACCGAGACACCAGCTGCCGCTGAAGCGCGGCATGATCGTCTCCGAACGAGCCCGGCTACGACAAGACCGACGCCTACGGCATCCGCATCGAGAATCTCGAGCTCGTCGTCGGCGCCGACGTAGCGGGCGCCGAAAGCCGGCGACCACGCCTTCGAGACGCTGACCCTGGCGCCGATCGACCGCCGCCTGATCGACGCGACGATGCTGATCCGACGGAGCTGAAGTGGCTCAACGATTACCAGCGAGCACGTCACCGCGCCTGCGCGGCCGCAGCTCAACGACGACGCGACCAAGCTGTGGCTCGATGCGGCGACGGCGGAGTTGATGCAGCCGCCTGTCGTCCCGTACGGGTGGAGCCAACGGGTCGCGCGTACGCCGCCCGACGACAGGGTCCGCGATACCCACAAGACCGGTGCGCGCGGTCGGAACGTTGGGTATCGCTTCGCTCCACCCATCCTAAGGTCTCCCGTGAACGCTGATCGGCGGGCCCCGCGCAAATCTCGAAAACAACCCCATGCAAAGTAGAAAGCGGCGACCCGGACTGCTGCCGCTTTGATCAGTTGTTGCCTCATCGGGATTGTCGTCCTCCGCGAAGGCGGGGGACCCAGTACGCCGCGGCTTAACCGTTCATCACAACTGCCTCTGGAATACTGGGTCACCCGCCTGCGCCGGGACGACAGTTGCGCGAGTCGCAGCATCGCGTCCCGGAACCTCCCCAAAATCCGCATGGGCCGCATGCCGAAAGGTGAGTATTCCGCGCAGTCATCCGGCTAAGAGTCCGGTGCAACCGAACAAATCCGAATTGGACACTGGAATGCACGGCGTGATCGGCAGCCGCCCGGCGCGGCGACCGACATGCACGACCCGACCTGAACGAGCCTGATGCTGCTGATGCTGGTCGACGATGACCGGCGTCGCGCCGATCTCGCTGTACATGCTGGTACCGGCGCTGCCGGTGCTGGCGTCCACATTCCGGCGCGACATCTCGATCGCACAGATGACGGTGTCGCTCTACATGGTCGGCATCGCCTGCTCGCAACTGTCATGGGATCGCTGTCGGACAAGTTCGGCCGCAGGCCGGTGCTGATGGCGGGCCTGCCGCTGATGGTCGCCGTGAGCGTCGGCTGCTCGCTGGCGCAGACCCTGCCGCAGCTGATCGCCGCGCGCTTCCTGCAGGCGCTGGGCGGCGCCAGCCGGCATGGTGGTGAGCCGCGCCATCATCCGCGATCTCTACAGCCGTGACCGCATCGGCACGACGATCAGCCTCGTCATCGCCGTGATGATGATGGCGCAGATGCTGAGTGCGCTGGTCGGCGGCCTGCTGGAAATGGCCGCGTTCGGCTGGCGTGCCATCTTCTATTTCATCACAGCGGCCTCGCTCAGTATCGCGGTGCTGATCGCGATCGCATCGCCGGAGACGCGGGCCGCACCGCACCGGGCCAGCGGCAGCTTTCGCGGCGACGTCGGCAAGCTGGTCCGCAGACCGTGCCTTCATCGGCTATGCGCTGTGCCAGGTGTACCTGGTTCCCAGATCATCTTCGCCTTCGCGGGCGGCGGGCCGTACATCCGGTGACCCAGATGGACCGGACCACCGCCGAATACGGCGTGGTCCGCGACGACCGGGTTCGCCGATCCTGCTCGGCCAATCCGCTCTGCGTGCGCTTTGCGCCGCGCCACTCGCTGGAGAAGCTGATCTGGTTCGGCCTCGCGCTGCAATTCTTGCCGGCAGCGCTGCTCAACCTGATCTTCAACAGCGTGGCGCCGGCACCAATCAGGCGCCGGCTCTGCTGTTCGGCACCCAGATGATCGTGATGGCCGCCAACGCCATCGTGATGACGAACGCCGCGGCCGGCGCGATCAGCGTGCGGCCCGAGGCCGCCGGCACCGCCGCGGGCGCGATGGGGTTCCTGCAGCAGGGCATCGGCGCGCTGATATCGCAATTCGGCGCCTATCCGGCGGCCACTCCACCACCACGCTGCCGCTGACCGCGGCGATCTTCTGCGCCGTCGACCGCCTGCGCCGCGACGATGTTCTTCCTGGTGCCGCGCGCGACCGTGGCGATCAGCAAAGGAGCTGATCGAGAAGGCGGAGGAGGAAGAAGCCCGGAAATGATGTGAGGCCCGGCGCGGCCTCACCCCCTGCAGTGGGCTGACCCCTGCCCACCGGCGAAATCGAGCACCGGCGCGCTTTGGCGATGAGTTCAGCTTCGGTTTTCGCGCACCATGGGCCAGCGCCGGAGCGCTGCTCAGTGCGGTACCCGCCGGGGCGACTCCGGCTGCCGTAGGCGTCGTGGCCGCAGCCGCCGCGGTGAGGGCCCCGCCGCAGCCGCTCCGATGCGCAGCCGCACCCACCGCCGGTCCGCGCCCGACTTCCGCGTCGCACTCAGGCACCGTCGCGGTCGTCCCGATGGCCGCCCGAAGCGTCACGCGCCGCGATGGCTTCGTTGTCGCCCGCCGCGCGAGCGACAGCGACCGCCCCGATGGACGTGGGCCGCGACCGTGTCGAGCGGTTGCCCGCGCTCGCTCCGCGCCGCCGTGAAAACCTCCAGCCGCATGGTCGACGTCATCGTCCACCGAGGGGAATGCGTCGCGGTCGTAAGGTGACAAACAGCATGGCCGCGACGGCCAATCCATGACGAATTCGTCGTGGCCATCATGGGCGTACTCCGCGTCGACGGACGAAAGCCGCGGACACCTGCCATCGCGCGACCGCGGGAGTGTCCGCTAGCCTCGCGCGTCAGAACTTCGTCGCCCCCGAACTGGACGAAGCCTCCTTTTCGTCTGCGTGAACGGCCGCACCATCCACCGCCACCGCCGTCGCCGAAATTGGCGCGCTGCAACATCGCAGACAATTGCGGATATCCGCACGGTGGAGCGATCGCCCGGTGGAATTGATTTGTCTCAAGACCGTGTCCGAAACGCCGCAGCAGCCTGCATCCGGGAGACAGCATACGTCTATGCGATCGGAAGTTGCAGCATGTCCGGCATATTCTCATTCCGACAGACGGGTCGGAACTGGCGGAGCGCGGGGTGGCGCATGGGTTGGCACTGGCGAAATCCGTTGGCGCCAAGGTGTATGTAGTTCTCACGTCGTGGAACCACTACTTGCGGTCACGGGCGACTTTGCGAGCGTGTTGGATCACGCGGAAAATGCGGCCTGGGAGGCTGCGTTCGCTGCGAGACAATTCAGGTGGAGAACGTGCCACCCCATCAGGCCATCATCGCGGCAGCCGAGGAGGCGCTGCAATGTCATTGTCGATCCGGTGGCATGTCAGCGTAGCGGAAGCCGACCGTGCTTATCATCGCCAGCGTGACAGGTAAGGTCGCTTGCCTACGCGTGTACCCCCGTCCTGGTCTGTCGTCGAAGACGGCAGACCTGCACTGTCACTGCTATCGCAGCACGAGCGACGCCGCTCGATCGAGGCGAGCCGGCTCGGCTATGCGACCGGAACTGGCCCGGGCAAGCCGCGTCTTCAAATTGCACATGATCCGGAGAAGCGCGTAGCGATTTTCCGAAAGGGTCATGCTCAAACGTCGCCAAGGTGCTGGGTGGACGATCCCGGAAAAGTAAAGGCACACGCGGACAAGGCTGATCAAACGTGGCCTCGCGTCGGTGAGCGCCGGCGCTGGCAAGTGACGGAGATCGCCGCGGTTGACTTCTCCACGACGACTTCGCTGATCTGCATGACCGGAGCGACGTCGGTGTAGTTGCTATATCGCCCATGATCTCTTTCGGTGCGGACCGAAGCCGGTCTGGACGCATCGACGGAGTTGGCGAAAATATGACACATGCCGACATATGTCGCGGGCGCGCCAGGCGCGCCACCGGCAAGACCCTTGTCGATGGTGTAGTACTTGCAGGCGTCGCCCATGCGGGCCTTCACCAGCGGCATGTGCTTGTCCCGATAGAGTCGTGGTCGAACCGCACACCCGGGATGTTGGGATACATCACACTCACCTTGATCATCGCTTCCTCCTGGTTGACGTTTTTGGGATTGCCGCCGCGCCCGACCGACAGTCTGCGTCAATAATGCGACGCCTTCAACTCCGATGCAGCGGCATTCGATGGCGTAACGATGTAGCCCGGACGAGCCAACGGGTCGCGCGAATGCGCGCCCGATGACAGGCTCCGCGATATCCGGGATCAGTCGCAGACCATCCCGGATGTCGCTGCGCTCATCCGGGCTACGGGACTGCCCTCACTCACCGATCAGCTT
>CAVZMK010000009.1:0-19905 GCA_963776435.1 uncultured Microthrixaceae bacterium | reverse complement strand
TCGCGTCATCAGCGGCCTCGGGGTCGCCGAGCGAGGCGTCGTCCGGCTGCACGGCCGCACGATCACCTACGCCGACCCTGAGCTGCGGGTCCGGGTCGGCCTGGTGCAGCTCATCGGCGGTGGCGCGACCTTCGGTCCGCTCACGCGTCCGCGAGAACCTCGAGATGGCCGCGTTCCTCTACGACCGCAACGAGCAGAAGCGCCGCATCGCCAAGTCGCTGGCGCTGTTCCCCATGCTCGAGGAGCGCTACGACACCGCCGCCGCCGATCTGTCCGGGCGGCCAACAGCAGATGCTGGCGCTGGCCATGACGCTCGTGCACGAACCCGAGCTGCTCATCATCGACGAGCTGTCGCTCGGCCTGGCGCCGGTCGTCGTGCAGCAGGTGCTCGAGGTCGTGCAAGCGGCTCCGCGAGCCGGCATCACGATGATCATCGTCGAGCAGTCGCTCAACGTCGCGCTCGCGATCGCCGACCGGGCGCTGTTCATGGAGAAGGGCCAGATCCGCTTCGAGGGATCCACCGCCGAGCTGGCCGAACGCGACGACCTCGCCCGAGCCGTGTTCCTGGGGCGCTGACGTGCTCGGACTGATCCTCGCCATCGGGTTCCCCAAGCAGGTCATCTCCTCGGGCGCCATCACCGGGCTGACCTACGGCGTCATGGCCGTCGGTGTCGTCCTCATCTTCCGCTCGACGCGGGTCATCAACTTCGCCATCGGTGAGATGGGCGGCTTCGCCGCCGCGCTGCTCTACCGCATGGTCATCGACTGGGACGTGCCGTTCTGGCTGTCGTTCGCCATCGGCATCGGCGTCGGGCGCGATCATCGGCGCCGCCCTCGAGCTGCTCATCGTGCGGCGGCTGTTCTCGGCGCCACGCGTGATCCTGCTCGTCGCGCTCATCGGCGCGGCCCAGGTCCTGCTCTTCTTCCAGCTGATCCTCCCTGACGTCACCAAGGTCCGGCCCTACCCGTCCGCCTTCTCCGGGTCGTGGCACATCGGCGGCGCTGCTGGTGCGCGGGCCGGAGCTGACGGTCATCGTCGTGATCCCGCTCCTCGTCGTCGCGCTGACCCTCTTCCTCAACCGCACGAAGTACGGGCTGGCCATCCGGGCATCGGCCGCCAACGCCGACGCGGCCCGCCTCTCGGGCATCAACATCAAGAAGATGTCGACGATCGTCTGGGTGATCGCCGGCGGGCTCGCCGCCACCGCCGCCATGCTCTTCGGACCGCTCAACCCGCAGGGCGCGTCGGCCACCGGCGTCGGCCCCGGCCTGCTGCTGCGGGTGCTCGCCGCCGCGCTCATCGGCGGCATGGTCTCGATGCCGCTGGCGCTCGGCGGGTGGCATCGCCATCGGGATCGCCGAGAGCCTCATCACCTACAACTTCAACGACCAGCGCGGGCTGCTCGACCTCCTGCTGTTCGTCCTGGTGCTCGTGACTGCTGCTGATCAGCGGCCGCCGCCAGGGCCTGGCCGAGGCCGGACTCCGGACGGTGGTCGTTCGCCCCCCGGACCCGACCGATCCCCGCCGTGCTCCAGTCGAAGTGGTGGGTCCGATCGCTGCCCGCCTTCGGCATCGGCCTCCTCGCCCTCGTCGCCCTGATCCCGCTGGTGGTGCTCCACCTCCCGTCCGAGCGCGACGGCGTGGAGCCGGGTGCTGCTGTACGCGCTCGATCGCGCTCTCGCTCACCGTGCTCACCGGCTGGGCCGGTCAGCTCTCGCTCGGACAGTTCGCGTTCGTCGGCGTCGGCGGCCTGACCACCGCCGCGCTGGTGCGGGGCGGGGTGGGCTTCATCCCTGCGCTGTTCCTGGCCGCGTGCGTCACCGCCGCCGTCGCCATCCTCGTCGGGGCGCCGGCGCTGCGACGACCAGGGCTCGTACCTCGCGGTCACCACCTTCGCCTTCGCGGTGATGACCTCGTCGTGGTTGCTGTGGCGACCCGTTCTTCCTCGACGGCAAGACGCAGGCCCAGATCGCCCGCCAGACCATCCCGCTGCCGGCCGGCCTGTTCAGCAAGGGCTGGTCGCTGAAGGCCCAGGGCAGCTACTACACGATCTGCCTCATCGCGCTCGGCGTCGTCCTCGTCGGCGTCGCGCTCCTGCAGCGCAGCCGTCTCGGGCGATCGATGATCGCCGTGCGCGACAACGAGCGGGCCGCCGCGTCGTTCGGCATCTCGCCGACCAAGGTGAAGGTCACCGCGTTCGGCATCGGCGGCTGGATCGCCGGCCTGGCCGGCGGCCTGCTCGTCGGGCTGCTCACCCGGGCCGGACCCGGCGACTTCCCCGCCGGCGAGTCGCTGCGGGTCATCTCCATCGTGGTCGTCGGCGGCCTGTCGTCGGTGACCGGCGCGATCCTCGGGGCGTTCTTCGTCGTCGGGCTCCCGAAGCTCTTCAACGACAGCGTCCAGATCGGCCTGCTCACCAGCGGCGCCGGCATGCTGATCCTGCTGCTCTACTTCCCCGGCGGGCTCGTGCAGGTGCTCTACAACGTCCGCGACGCCGCGTTCGCCTTCCTCGCCCGTCGCATGGCCGACGTGACCCGAGCCGGTGGTCGAGGAGCAGGCCCTGCCGACCGCAGCTGAGCATCGCCCGACGCGAGGTGCCCGGCCGAGCTCGATGCGGTGATCCGGGTCAGCGGCCTCGGCGTCACCTACGGCAGCCGCGCCGTCGTCTTCGACGTCGACATGCACGTGCGGCCCGGCGAGGTGGTCGGGCTCATCGGCGCCAACGGTGCCGGCAAGTCGACGCTCATGAACGCCATCGGCGGCTACGTGCGCAGCACGCGGCAAGGTCGAGATCCTCGGCCACGACACCCGCCACCTGTCGCCGACCAGGCGGGCCCGGCTCGGACTCGGCCGCTCGTTCCAGGGAGCCGAGCTGTTCCAGGACCTGACCGTGCGCGAGACCGTCGGGCTGTCCGTCGCCGGGCGTCCGGCCCTGGCAGCGGACCACCCGCGCCGAGGCCGACGAGGTCATCGCCTTCCTCGGGCTCGGCGCGTTCGTCGATCGCTTCATCAACGAGCTCTCCACCGGCACCCGGCGGGTGGTCGAGCTGGCCTGCCTGATGGCCTCGGGCGCCAACGTGCTCTGCCTCGACGAGCCGACCGCCGGCATCGCCCAACGCGAGAGCGAGGCGTTCGGTCCGCTGATCCTGCGCATCCGCGACGAGCTCCACGCCAGCCTGCTCGTGATCGAGCACGACATGCCCGTGATCATGGGGATCAGCGACCGCGTCTACTGCCTCGAAGCGGGCCGCATGCTCTGCGAGGGCACCCCCGACGTGGTGCGCAACGACCCGAAGGTCATCGCCTCCTACCTCGGCACCGACGAGCGGGCCATCCAACGCAGCGGCGCCGCCGCCGGTCGACTTGACCGATGCGCGCTCCTAGTGGGCGATCGCCTGCGCGAGGACCGGTTCCCACGGCTCACCCCGGCGCACGGCGATGCCGGCCAGCACCGTGAGCACCCGCTCGGTGAAGTCGGCCTGGTGCCCGTCGTTGGCGGCGACCAGCGCCCGGAGGTGCGGCAGCTCGTCGTCGGGCCGGGTGGCGAGGACCCGCAGGTACTCGGCGGCGATCGGCCGGCCGGCGCGGGCGGCCTCGGCCTGTCGGATCTCGCCGACCGCGCACCCGAGCGCGCAGTCGCTGACGATCTCATAGGCGTCGACCGCTTCGGCGGGGCTGAACCCCTGCCGCGACAGCACACCGATGACGGCGTCGACGTGGGTCACCATCCGATCGACGCCGAGCGAGCTGTTGAGGAACTGGCCCAGCAGCGCCGGTTGCGCGACGAACGCGTCGTAGCTGTAGGTCGCCCACTCGAGCAGCCACGCGGACCAGTGCTGACCGTGGTCGGTCGGCATCTGCAGTCGCGCCGCCGAGTACTCCGCGCCGAGCCGCATGAGGTCCTCTCGACCCTGCACGTGGTGGTAGAGGCCGGGCACGCTGACGTCGAGGTGCTCGGCGACCGCCTTCATGGTGACCCGGTCGAGGCCGACCTCGTAGGCCGCCCGGGCGATCATGGCCCGATCGATGCGGGCCGGCCGGCCGATCTTCGGCCGCTCCTGCGGGGCGGGTTCCGGTGCTCGTGGTGATGCTGACTTCGTCAACCGATGCTCCAGATCCCGTGCGTCCAGCGTTCCCGAACGATTCCGAGCGTAGTGTCCGGAGGTTCGGCGACCGAACCGGTCACGAGCGCCTCCGACATTCCGAATGTGTTTTCAAAGGTAGTACTTGAATGCGCTCCGGGCGAGGGTCAGAACTCGCCCTCGTGGCATCCGGACCGGCCGATCTGACCTACGACCCCTACGACGACGTCATCGACGCCGCGCCCCATGACGTCTGGCGGCGGCTGCGCGACGAGGCGCCGCTCTACTACAACGAGCAGTACGACTTCTACGCGCTGAGCCGCTTCGCCGACGTCATGGCCGCGTCGGTCGACTGGCAGACCTACAGCTCGGCGCGCGGCACGGTGCTCGAGATGATCGACACCACGCCGCCGGACCCGACGCCGCCGACGACGAACGACGGCTACGGGATGATGATCTTCATGGACCCGCCGGGCCACGACGAGCTCCGGCGGCTCGTCAGCCGGGCCTTCACCCCTCGGCGCGTCGCCGCGCTCGAGGAACGCACCCGCGAGCTGTGCGCGCGGTTCCTCGACCCGCAGCGCGACGGCACCGGCTTCGACTACGTCGAGGACTTCGCGGCCAAGATCCCGGCCATGCTCATCGGCGCGCTGCTCGGCGTGCCGAACGAGGACCAGGACCAGCTCCGCATCTGGGGCGACCTCCTGATGCGCTTCGAGCCCGACGGCATCAGCGCCGAGAAGCTCGACGCCATCCAGAGCCTCAACGGCTACATGGCGGCGATGGTCGACGGATCGACAGCAGCACCCCCGCGACGACATGGTCTCCGACCTGCTCGCGGCCGAGATCACCCGTGACGACGGCACCACCCGTCGGCTCGGCTTCGACGAGGTGATGGGCGTTCTTCACCCTGCTTGCAGCTCGCCGGCAGCGAGACGACCGCCCGGCTCCTCGGCTGGGCGCCGTGCTGCTGGCCCGCCATCCCGATCAGCGGGCCAAGCTCGTCGCCGACCCGGACGCTCGTGCCCAACGCCGTCGAGGAGCTGCTGCGCTACGAGGCGCCGTCGCCGATCCAGGCCCGCTTCGTCACCCGCGACGTCGAGTGGCACGGCCAGACGGTCCCGAAGTACTCGAAGCTGGCCATGCTCACCGGCAGCGCCGGTCGCGACGAGCGCGAGTTCGTCGACGCCGACCGCTTCGACGTCGAGCGCACCTTCGACCGCCACGTCACGTTCGGCTACGGCATCCACTTCTGCCTGGGCGCCAGCCTGGCCCGGCTCGAAGGACGGATCGTCCTCGAGGAGACCCTCGCCCGGTTCCCGCACTGGGACGTCGACGAGGCCGCCGTCGAGATGGTGCGCACCTCCACCGTGCGCGGCCCGGTGCACGTGCCCGTCACGACCTGAACGTTCTCAACCGACACACACGACAACAGGGGGAAGTTTGATGGAGACACTCGCGGGCAAGGTCGCCGTCGTCACCGGCGGCGCATCGGGGATCGGGCGGGCGCTCGCCCGCGCGCTCGTGGCCGAGGGGATGAAGGTCGTCATCGCCGACGTCGAGGCGTCCGCGCTCGACGACGCGACCGCCGAGCTCGGCGCCGCCGGCGCCGAGGTCATCGGTGTGGTCACCGACGTGACCGATCCGGCGTCGGTCGACGCGCTGGCCGACGCCACCTTCGATCGCTTCGGCGCGTGCCACCTGCTGTGCAACAACGCCGGCGTCGGCGCGCCGTCGTCGCTGATGTGGGAGACGACCGTGAACGACTGGCGCTGGGTGCACGGCGTCAACGTGATGGGCGTCGTCCACGGCATCCAGTCGTTCGTGCCCCGCATGATCGCGTCGGGCGAGCCCGGCTTCGTCGTCAACACGTCGTCGGGCGACGGCGGCATCGCGCCGATGCCGACCGCGTCGGTCTACGCCGCCAGCAAGGCCGCGGTCACGTCGCTCACCGAGTGCCTCGCCCTGCAGCTCGTCTCCGAGGGCACCGACCTGCGGGCCGGCATCTTCTACCCGTCGGGCGGGCTGCTGCGCACCGGCCTGTGGACCGCGGACCGCAACCGACCGGCCGAGCTGGCCCGCGAACGTCCCCGGGCCACCGAGGCGATGACCATCGAGAAGCTCGAGGAGATGGCCAAGGCCGGCGGTCACGAGCTGCACTTCCAGGATCTCGACGAGCTCGCCCAGGTCGTCATCGAGGGCGTGCGGTCGGAGCGGTTCATCATGATGATCGGCGTCGAATCGATCGGCGACACCATGCGGGAGCGGGCCGCGGCGTTCGAGACCGGCTCGCTTCCCGGCGGACACGCCGGCCTGCTCGGTTGACCGTCCGGAGTTCTCGAACTTCCATCGGAAAGTCCTGGCAACGGCCGGGAACCCGTTCTATTCTGATTGACAATTCGAAAACTGCTTCCAGGGGGAACGGTCATGGACAGGTACGTCGTCATCTCCGCCGATGGCCACGCGGGACCACCGTCGGACGTCTACCGCGACTACCTCGACCCCGAGTTCCGCGAGCGCTTCGACGAGCACCAGCGGATGATGGTCGAGCTGCGCGAGGCGATGGGCCGCGACAACAGCGACGTTCCGGGCCGAGTGGGAGGAGGAGACCGACGGCGACGGCGGGCTCACCGCCGCGTTCGACTCCGACGCCCGCACCGCCATCCTCGACGTCGAGGGCGTGGCCGCCGAGGTGCTGTTCCCCGACGCCGACGTGCTCGGCACCGGCCGCATCGCCTCCTCGCCGTTCGGCACCGGCCTCGGCGGCGACAACAGCGACCCCGAGCCAGGCCGTCGCCGGCAGCCGGGCCCACAACCGCTGGCTCGGCCGACTTCGTCGCCCAGGACCCGGTGCGCCGCATCGGCGTCGCCGTCATCCCGGCCATCATCCCGGACATGGACACCGTGCTCGACCTGGTCCGCGAGGCCAAGGACCTCGGGCACTCCGGGCATCCTCATCCCGACCCGCTGGTTCGACCGGCCCGCCTACCACGACCCGATCTACGAGCCGCTGTGGGCGCTCACCGAGGAGCTCGGCCTCGTGCTGCACACCCACTCGGGAGCCGGACCGTCCGACATCGGCCTGGGCCCGGGCATGCTGCCGATCTACGCCTCCGAGGCCGGCTGGTGGGCGGCCCGACCGTTGGCCGTGCTGATCTGGGGCGGCATCTTCGAGCGCCACCCGGACCTGAAGTACTCGATGGCCGAGAACGGCGCCTGGTGGGTGCCCGACCAGATCCGCAAGATGGACGAGAAGTGGGTCGGCGGGCACAACACCCGCAAGTTCGGCGACGCCTTCCGCCAAGGGCTGTCGATGAAGCCGAGCGAGTACCTCGACCGCAACTGCTTCTTCGCCGCGTCGACGCCGGGCGAGGACGACATCGACCGACGCCACCTGATCGGCCTCGGCAACCTCATGTGGGGCAACGACCTCCCCCACCCCGAGGGCACCTTCCCCTACACCCGCTACTGGATCCGCGAGCGGTTCCAGCGACGTCCCCGAGGACGAGACCCGACGGATCCTCGGCCTCACCGCCGCCGAGGTCTACGGCGTCGACCTCGACGCCATCGCTCCGCTGGTCGACCGCATCGGGCCGACCCCCGACGAGGTGCACGGCAACGCCCACATCGAGCGCGTGCCCTCGCACGTCTGAGACCCAGGAGCCCACCATGTCGATCAGCGAGCACGACCACCACGACGTTCACCGGCTTCCCGATGCCCCGGGACCCGCAGGCCCTCGTCGACCGCAACCGCCGCCCGATCGTGCGCAGCCCGAGAGCCGAGCCCCGGTTCCCGTTCCCCGTCCCCAACGGCTGGTTCGTCGTGGCCGAGGCGCGCGACCTCGACCCCGGCGAGATGCGGACGTTCAACGTGTTCGGCGAGGACGTCGTGCTGTTCCGCGGCGACGACGGCGCGCCGCACATGGTCGACGCGTTCTGCGCGCACCTCGGCGCCCACCTGGCCGTCGGCGGACGCGTCGAGGACGACTGCATCCGCTGCCCGTTCCACGGCTGGCGCTACGACGGCGACACCGGGCAGTGCAACGAGATCCCCTACGGCGACATGGACCACATCCCGAGCCAGGCCCGCGTCCGCTCGTATCCCGTGCATCGAGCGCAACCGGATGATCTGGGCGTGGCACCACGGCGAGCAGGGCGACCCGTTCTACGACGTGCCCGAGGTCGCCCGAGCTGTTCGACGACGACTGGCTGCCCTACGAGCTCGTCGAGTTCGACGTGGCGACCTGCTGCCAGGAGATGGCCGAGAACAACGTCGACTTCGCCCACTTCATGTACGTGCACGGCTCCGACGCCATCCCCGACGACGACTTCGTCATCGACGGCGCCTACAAGCGCACCACCAGCCGCGACGGCAACTTCGTCCGCGAGGGCTTCGGGCTCGGGCTCGGCGTGCTGCGCATCGACGGCTACACGACCTTCATCTCGTCGACCACCCCGATCGACGAGGAGAACGTGAAGGTGCGGTGGATCTTCACCTCCCCCGCGGCCAACGGGCCCGATGCGGCCAAGGAGGCGGCGGTCCAGTTCTCGACCGGGGTCAGCCAGGACCTGCCCATCTGGGAGAACAAGCGCTACGTCGAACGCCCGGTCGTGACCAAGAGCGAGAAGAAGCTGCTCGAGCAGCGCCAGTGGGCCCAGCAGTTCTATTCGAACTACGACGCCTGAGCCCCGGCTCGGCCTCACCAACCAGGAGCCATCGATGACCGCATGGGTCGGCCAGTACTGCATCTACGTCCGCGACCTCGACGAGGCGGTGACGTTCTACGAAGCCCTCGGGCTCACCTGCACCAGCCGCACCGACCTCGACGCCATCCGCGAGGCGATCGTCGAGAACCCCGACAAGGGCGGCAAGCTGCAGCTCGCCCAGCGCAACGACCAGGACGGGCCCATCGAGATGGGCAACGCGTTCTGGAAGCTCTACGTCGCCACCAACGACATCGAGAAGGTCGCGACGGCAGCCACCGCGGCAGGAGCCGAGATGGTGACGCCCCCGGTGCGGCTCGACCGGTGGCCCACGTCGATCTGCTTCGTGAAGGACCCCAGCGGCTACCTGGTCGAGTTCGCCCAACGCCACCCGTGGAAGGACGGCGACAGCACCACCTACACGTGGCTCGACCAGTACTGCATCTACGTCACCGACCTCGAGCGCTCCATCGCCTTCTACGAGCTGCTCGGCCTCGAGTGCACCAGCCGCACCGACATCCCCGGCCACAAGGAAGCCATCCTCGAGAACCCGGGGCAGGGCGGCAAGCTCCAGCTGGCCCAGCAGCTCGACAACGACGCGCCCATCGACATGGGCACCTCGATGTGGAAGCTCTACGTGCACACCGACGGGTGCGAGGTGCTCCATCGCACTGCCGTGGCGGCCGGTCACACGTCGCTCGTCGAGCCCGATGTCCCCCGAGCGCTGGCCGGTCACGATCTCGTTCCTCGCCGACCCCGACGGCTACCAGGTCGAGCTGGTCGAGCGTCACCCCGACCCCGCGTGATCCCCCCGAAAGCGACCGTGACCCGATGATCAGGATGACCGTGATGTACCCGGTGACCGAGGGTGCGACCTTCGACCACGACTACTACCGCGACCACCACGTGCCGCTCGCCGTGCGCACCTGGGGACTCGACCACGCCGAGATCGACAAGGGCATCGACGGCCCCTACGTCGCGGTCGTGCACTTCGAGTTCGAGTCGATCGAGGCGATGGACGCCGCCCGGGCGGTCGAGGGATCAGCCGCCATCTCCGCGGACATCGCCAACTACACGACCATCAAGCCGGTCCGTCAGGTCAGCGAGATCGTCACCCCTTAGAGAGTGATCGTCTCCTCAGGAAGCTGCCGGGTCGTCGATGCCCTGGAAGTGCACCGGCGTGAACCGGCGGTGGCTGATCTGCCATCCGCCGCTGGTCTGGACGACGACGTCGTCGTAGAAGCCGATGGCGCGCACCCCGCGCCGGTTGTCGGCGCCCATCACGACCGCGTCGACGTAGCAACGGGCCCGCACCTCGTCGCCATCGACCCGCACGGCCTGGTTCGTGATGCGGTGCAAGGTGAAGCCGCAGGCCCGGTGGGCCTCGTCCATCCATCCGGTGATCTCGTCCGAGCCGTTCCAGAGACCGATGTCGCCGTAGTCGGCCACGCAGTCGTCGGTGAAGCACGAGCGGAGGAGCGCCCAGTCGCGCTGGTCGATGCCGGTGGCGTAGCGCGTGAGGAGCTCGGCGATCTCCTGGCGGGCCGCTGCATCGATCGACGGAGCCGTCACGAGATCACCTCGGGCTCGGGTCGGGCTCCGGATCGCTGCCCATGGACTGGCCCGCCACCTGGATCATCAGCCGCACCGCGTCGTTGCGCGACATCGAGCCGAAGTGCTCGGCGCCCATCTGCACGTCCTCGCCGGCGTAGACCGTCGGACCGTTGGCCAGGTTGGCGATGGCGGTGGCGGCCACGTCCTCGGCCCGGGCCGCGCCCGGCACGGGGGCATCGGGGTCGACCGGCTCGCCGCGGTCGGCGAACAGCCGACGCAACGCCGGGGTGTCGGTCAGCCCGAGCACGAGCCCGAGCACGTCGACGCCCTCGTCGTGCAACTCGGCCCACAGCGCCTCGGCCATGACCATGTCGAACGCCTTGGTGGCCCCGTAGGCGACCATGTTCGGCGCGCCGACGAACCCCGCGCCCGAGGACACGATCACGAGGGCGCCCGAACCGCGAGCCGCCATGGGTGCGCCGAAGTGGTGGCAGAGCTGCAACGGCACCATGCAGTTGCGCCGGGTCATCGACAGCGCATCCTCGACCGGTTGCGACGAGGAACGACCGGTAGTTGGGGTCGGCGCCGGCGCAGCACATGACGAGCCCGACGTCGAGATCGCGGGTGGCCTCGACGATGGTCGCCACCGCATCGTCCTCGGCCAGGTCGACGGCGACGGCCCGCGCCTCGACGCCGAACGCGTCGCGGATCTCGGCCGCCACGTCATCCAGCACGTGCTGGCGGCGGGAGATGAGCACGACGTTCACCCCGCGCTCGGCGACCCCGCGTGCGAACTCGGCGCCGACGCCCTCGGAGGCGCCGACGACGAGGGCCCACGGGCCGTAGCGGCTGGCAAAGGCGGCCCCGTCGTGCGACGCGCTCTCGGCGGACTGGTGGTCGGTCACGGTCTGCCCCCGGAAGATCGAACGGGATGTCGTGCACATGCACGACATCGTCGGCCCATGGCTACCAGGGTGAACAGCAGCACGAAACCGGCGGGAGGCGCGGCAGTACGATGCCGCCGTGACCAGCCCGTCGGCGCCCTCGACCGACGCACCGAACACCCGCCGGATCACGGTCCTCATCGGGATCGACGCAGGGGCGCGCGCCGCGGTCGCGTTCGTGGTCGGACTGGTCGTCGCCCGCTACCTCGGGCCGGCCTCGTACGGCACGCTCGCCCTGGCCATCGCGGTCGTGACCGTGCTGCTGCCGCTGGGCGGGCTGGGCACCGACAGCATCCTGATCCAACGACTGGCCGAGTACGGCCCCTCGTCACCCAGATCGCAGGCGCTGCTGCGGGCCGCGTCGGGCGTGCGTCTCACCGGCGCCATCTTCACCCTGGTCGTCGCGCTCGGCTTCGCCGCGTTCCGGTCACCGGTGGAGGCGCTGGCGATCGTGCTCGTCGCGCCGGCGCTGCTGTCGGGTCCGTTCGAGGCCGGTTGGGGCTGGGTGCTCGCGTCGGGCCACGTGGGCGGGCTGGTGGGTGTCCGGCTCGGCATCACCGCGGTGGCCGCCGCGGCCCGACTCAGCGTGGTGGCCCTCGACGGAGGTGTCCCGGCACTGGCCGCGGTGACGGGGCTGGAGATCCTGTCGCTCGCGGTGGCCGCGTCGCTCGTGGCCCGGCGGCAGGGCGCCCGGTTCGCGCCCGCCCCCTCGTCGCGCCGGGCGATGCTGCGCGAATCGCTGCCGATCCTCGCGAGCGGGATCTTCTTCCTGCTCATGCTCCGGGTGGACCTGTTCCTCGTCGACATCTACCTCGGGTCGGCCGAGACCGGTCGGTATGCGGCTGTCATCCGCTTCGCCGAGGCCACCTACCTGGTGGCTTCGGTCGCGGTCAGCGCAGCAGCACCGCGCATCATCGCCAGCAACCGGGCCGGATCGATCGAGTACTGCATCGCGTACCGCAAGCTCGTCCGGGGTCTGCTGCTGATCTCGATCGCGCTGGCGCTGGGCCTGACGGTCCTGGCCGAACCGCTGGTCCAGGTGCTGCTGGGCGACGCCTACGTGTCGGCCGCTCCCGTCCTCGCGATCTACGCATGGTCAGCCGTGCCCGTGTACCTCGGCACCGCTCGTGACCGTCTGGCCATCGATCTCGGCATCACGAGGACGTCGGTCGTCAACACGATGTGCGGCGCGGCCCTCAACGTGGTGCTGAACATGGTGCTGCTCCCTCGGATCGGGCTGGTCGGCGCCGGCATCGCGACCCTGGTGTCCTACACCGCCATGGTCACGGTGTTCCCTGCCCTCGACCGCCGGCAGCGCTCGGCCAACCGGGTGCTGGCCAACGCCGTGCTCCCCCGTCGACACCTGACCGTGGTGGCCGTCGACCGCTGACCGGAGCAGTCGCTCCACCCACGAACGTCTCCCTGGACACGGCACTGCTAGGTTTCCGGCGTGCCACCCCATCCACGATCGCTGCGCGAGAGGGCCGAGGGGCGGGCCAGGCGATCGTGGCGCGACCTCACGCTGATGCGCCGCTACCCGATGGTCCGGCTCCACCAGCGCGTGGCCGATCTCACGCTGGTGCCCAAGGGCCAGTTCGTCGACAACCTCGTCGTGGCGCGGCAGGCCCGATCCGTCCCCGGGGATCTCGTCGAGTGCGGCACCTGGCGCGGCGGCATGAGCGTGGCCATGGCGTGGGCGCTCCCGAACCGGCGCTCGATCCTGCTCGACAGCTTCGAGGGCCTGCCCGACGCCAAGGAGATCGACGGGCCGGCCGCGGTGCACTGGTCGACCGTCCTGCGCGACCACGACAACTGCACCGCCGAGGAGCGGTGGGCCCACGACGCCATGCACCGCGTGGGACAGACCGACTACGAGCTGCTGGCCGGATGGTTCGACGACACCGTCCCCACCTACGCGGCGCGGGGCCGACCGATCGCGGTGCTGCGGCTCGACGGCGACTGGTACGAGTCCACGATGGTCTGCCTCGAGCACCTCTTCCCCCTGGTCTCACCGAACGGCGTCGTGATCATCGACGACTACTTCGACTGGGACGGATGCAGTCGGGCGGTGCACGACTACCTGTCGTGGCTCGGGTCCGCCGATCGCCTGCGCACGTCGGCGGCCCAGGAGTTCGCCTACGTGGTGAAGTGCGACAGCCCTGCCTGACGACGACCGCGAGATCGTGCTGGTGCGCAACGCGACCACCGCCGCCTCTCGGCCTCCGAGGCCTGAGGCCCGCACGATCGAGGGTCGCCAGATGCATCGCCGGTAGTGTCGGCGGATGTGCGGCGCCGAATCGACTGAGCACGGAGGAGCACCGCGCCACCGATGACCATCCCCCACAGTGCTGACAGCCCCGCCCTCGGCGCCGCGGTCGGTGCGGCGGTCGCGTTCCTGGTCACGATCGTCCTGGTCCCGGTCACGATCCGCCTGGCCCGACGGCTCGGCGTGGTCGACGAACCCGGCGCCCGCTCGTCGCACACGATCGACACCCCGAGGCTGGGGGGCATCGCCGTCGGCGCCGGCGCGCTGGCCGGCCTCGCGGTGGCATCCGCCTTCGACTCGTCGCGCATCGCCTCCGCCGAGTCCGGTTCGCGACTCGCCCTCGTGCTCGGGGCCGTGGCGCTGCTCGTCGGATCCATCGGACTGGCCGACGACCTCCTCCGGGGCATCCCGGTCTGGGTGCGGCTCGTCGCGCAGCTCGTGGTCGTCGCCGCCGTGATCGCGCCGTGGGCCATGCACAACCTGGCTGATGACCCGTCGGCATCTCGCGTGATCGTCCTGGCCGTCGGCGCGGCAGCGACGGCATGGGTGATCGGCTATGTGAACGTGTTCAACTTCATGGACGGCGTCGACGGGATGAGCGGGTTCGTCGCCATCGTCGTCGGCCTCGACCTCGCGGTCGTCGGTGGGCTCGACGACCGCGCGCCCTCGTCGTCGCCGGGCTCGTGGTGGCCGGCGCGGCCGCCGGCTTCCTGCCGCTCAACCTGCGACCGGGCACCGTGTTCCTCGGCGACGGTGGCTCCTACTTCCTGGGCGCCTGGATCGCGAGCGCGGTGGTCATCGCCATCGGGCTCGACACGCCCCCCGAAGCCGTCCTGGCGGTGACGGTCCCGTACCTCGCCGACACGAGCTCGACGTTGGTCCGACGGATCACCCGGCGAGCCGACTGGCGCGAGTCCCACCACGAGCACGCCTACCAACGACTGATCGAGCAGGGATGGTCGCACCGGTCGGTGTCGGCGACGGTGGCCGGCGTGAGCGCGCTCTGCGCCGCCCTCGGGCTGATCAGCCTCACGGCCGGTCCGGTGCCTCGCGTGATCGCCGCACTCGCGGTGGTGGCCGTCTCGGTGGCCTACGTCGTGGCCCCGAACCGCTCGCCCCGCCGGCCGGGGTCCGGTCCTCCGCACCTGCTCGTGGACCTCCGCCCCGAGGGCGAACCCTCACCGTCCGCCACCCCAGGAGCCTGAGCCGCGCCTCAACGGGTGGTCGTGGTCGTGCTCTTCTTCCTCGGCACCGTCGTCGTGGTGGTCTCGGGCGGCGGCGGCGGCGCCACACCCAGGCCGAGCGTCGGGTCGACGCCGAGCGGCAGCACGACATCACCCTCGACTCCCCACGTGACCGCGATGGGCTCGGTCGGCGTCCAGATCCAGAACGAGGCGATCGACGGGTCGAAGACCGCCGGTTCGGTCGTGCCGTCGCCGTCGAAGTCGCCCACGATGGCGCTGCTGGGTCGGCGCCGAGGCCCGACCGAACGAGAACGACGTCGCCGTGTCGGTACCGGGTGCCTGCACGTACCAGACCTGGCTCTCCCCGTCGACGCGCACGACCGCCAGGTCGACCCGACCGTCGTCGCCCCGCTCGAGCATCGCCGGCACGTCACCGGTGCTGCCGAACTGGCGAGCCACGGTCGAACCGTCGGACGAGAGTCGGATCCAGCGGGTGTCCGCGCGCTGCACGGCGACGTCGGTGATCCCGTCGCCGTCGTAGTCGCCGGGCGCGGGCAGGTCGCCGGCGATGCCGAACGGGATGACGGCGAGCTCTCCGTCCGAGCTCCGCTCGAAGAACCACTGGGCATTGGTCGTCGGGTCGGTCCCGCCGGACGCGGCGGGATCCGGCGGCGGGCGGAACACCGCCACGTCGTCGCGCCCGTCGCCGTCGTAGTCCCCCGGGAGGGCGACGTCGCCGGCCAGGCCGAAGCTGACCGAGCGCTGGGTGCCGTCGCCACTCATCCGGATGAGCCAGGACCCGGCCGCGGCACCGACGCCGTCGCGGACGGCGACGAGATCCGCTCGACCGTCGCCGTCGAAGTCGCCGGAGGTGGGGTGGTCGCCGGGCTGGCCGAGCGGCACCACCAGATCTCCGTCGGTGGACTGATCGAGCCAGAAGGACGCCGTGCCCGGGCGGTACACGACGAGGTCGGTGCGACCGTCACCGTCGAAGTCGCCCGGGGCCTGGTCGGCGTGGCGGGCCCGCGCCGCGTCCTTGCCGGCCACCTGCTGATCGGCGGCATCGTCGGTCACCCGCAGGGCCACCACGGTCAGGGCGCCGACGACGGCCACGCAGGCGATCCCCGCCAGCACCTGCCCGGACCGCCGCATCGCCGAACTCTACCGACCCGAGCCGGCGCGCCCCGGTTGCGCCGCGGGCCGATCGGTCGTCCGCACGGGGCAGAGAGCCGGCGCCACTACCGTTTGGCCATGTCGTCGCTGCCTCGGGCCCCGGGAATCGCGCCCCAGGGTGGTGCAGCGGGTCGACGAGCTCGTCGCCCTCAGCCGCGGCCGGACCGTGCTCCACCTCGGGTGCACCAACTGGCCCTACACGGCCGAGAGCGAACGGGCCGGCACGCTGCTGCATCGTGCGCTCGCCGACGCCGCCGGCCAGCTGACGGGTCTCGACTCGGACCCGGCCGGGCTCGCGGCGCTCGGAACCCTCGGCTTCGATCGCCTCGTGATCGGGGACCTGCAGCGTCTCGACGACGCCCGCTGGTTCGTCGACACCACCGAGGATGCCGATGTCGATGTCGATCCGACCGATCGGGGTCCGATCGGCCCGTTCGATCTCGTCATCGCCGGCGAGGTGCTCGAACACCTCGGGGCCCCGGCCGCCCTGCTCGCCGGCGTGCGACCCCTCCTCGGCGACGGGGCCGAGCTCGTCATCACGGTGCCCAACGCGTACTGCGCGTTCCGCTTCGCGAGCTACGCCCTGAGCGGCCGGCGGGGGAACCCCGAGCCGGTCCACCCCGACCACGTCGCGTACTACTCCGAGTCGACCCTCTCGCACCTGCTCGACACGGAGGGCTACGACCTCGTCGACCTGTCCTTCTACGACCTCGGCGTCGAACACCGGGCGTCGGCCCCCCGCAGCTGGCGGTGGTCAACGACGTCGCCATGCGGGTTGCTCCCCAGCTCGCCCGACGGCATCGTGGCGCGCTGCCGGCCGCGACCGTCGTGACCGCCACACCCGAGGACCTCGCGCCCGAGGACAGCACCGCCGACGTGCGCATCGTGATCGCGGTGGCGGTGCACCAGCGTCGTGAGATCACCGTGGACTGGCTGCGGTCGGTGCTGGCCGCTGGACCGCGAGGGCCTCGACCTGCACCTGGTGCTGGTCGACGACGGCTCCACCGACGGCGCCGCCAACACGGTCCGCGACGTCTGCCCTCGCCGAGATCATCACCGCCGACGGCAAGCAGTTCTACGCCCGGGAAACGAACCTGGCGATCGAGCGGGCACTCGCCCACCGTCCCGACTTCGTCCTGGTCAGCAACGACGACACGATCCTCAGCCGGACTACCTACGACGCCTGGTCGGCCTGCGCCCGCGCGCCGAGCGATCGGTCGTACAACCAGTCCTCGTGCACGCCAATGATCCCGACCGTGTTCAGACCTATCCACGCTGGCCGACCCGCTACGGGGATCGGCGCCATCGCCGCCTCCCCCGGGTCGGCGCCCTTCCCTCGACCGCTCAGGTCGAGGTCATCATCAGCAACTACATCCTCGTCCCTACTGCGGCCATCGCCGAGGGCCCGCTGCTCGATGCCCACGGCGTCCACGACTGCGTCGGCGACGCCGAGTCGACCCGCGCCTCGCCCCGGCCGGATGGCGCCTGCTGATCAGCCGCCGGCCAGGTCCAGTGCCTGCCGAACCCGCTCGTGGCCTCGCCGTGGTCCGGAGGGTGCAGAGCGTGGCGCGGACGCTGGTCGATCCGCACAGCCCCTGCACTGGCGGGCGATCAAGGCCAACCACCTGGTTTCGGCCCCGACCCGCCCGAGGACGCTGACGTTCACGATCACGTCGGCCGGCTCGGCTGCCGCCCATGCACCAGGACGGTCGCCGGACTGGCCCGACAACCGGTGCCCGGGACCCGCGCCCGCAGGATCGAAGGGTCACCACCGCCCACCCCGACCGCCTCGCCGGCGGACCCGCCGATCGACGTGGTGCTCATGTGGCCGAACCTCACCTGGGGCGGGGCCCAGACGCACCTCATCGGCATGGCCGGCCACCTCGGCGACGACGTGCAGACCCAGGCCCTGGTCCCCGACGGCACCGATCCCTCGCTGGCGGGCCTGCCGCGGATCAGGCCGTCACGGTCACCGCCTTCGGACAACCGATCGATCTCGAACCGGCCGCCACCATCGGCGCCAAGCTCGCACGACGGGCCCACGACGCGCGCACCCACCTCGCCATGTGGCAAGCCACGCGACGCTTCGATCCGGCCACCACGGTGCTGCACGTCGACCTGGCGCCGTGGTCGTCCGCGTTGCTGGTGTGGGCGCTGAGCCACCGCTTCGTGGTGTTCCAGACCCTGCACACCGCGCCGCCGGTCCTGCCGTTCGCTCGGCGGTGGGTGTGGCGAACCAAGATCGAGCTGCTCAGGGCGGCCCCCGACTACCACCTCACGCTCGGCAACCGTGACGCCGGGCTCGGCTTCGACCGCCTCCTGGGACACGCCCTCGGGGCCACGCTCACCCCCACGCGGTCGACCTCGACCTCGTCGACGAGGCCCGGTCGACGGTCGACCGCGACAGCTGCGAGCGGAAGCGCCTCGAGGTTCCTCCCGATGCCCACCTGATGGCGTGCGGCGTCGGCCAGCTCATCGACCGCAAGGGCATCGACGTGCTCATCGAGGCGCTCGCCCGACGCTCCGATCGTCGCTCCGGTCATCGCTCCGGTCCGGCCGTTGCGCTGCGCTGGTTCGGCGCCGGTGACGCGGGTGACGATCTCCTCGCACTGGCCCGCCGGCTCGGCGTCGCCGACCAGGTGCAGCTCCTCGACCCGAGCTCGGTACCCACACGGGTCGACCTGTTCCGGGCCATCGCATCGGCCGACCTGTACGTGCAACCCAGCCGCGAGGAGGGCCTGCCGTTGGCCCTGGTCGAGGCCATGGCCCTCGGGGCCCCGGTCGTGGCCACGGCGGTGAACGGCATCCCCGAGGTGGTCGAGCACGACGTCACCGGGCTGCTGGTCCCTCCCGAGGACGTCGGCGCGCTCGCGCAGGCGATCGGCACGGTCCTCGACGACCCCACGCTCGCCGACCGGTTGGCGCAGGCTGGCCGTGGCCGGATCCAGCCGGACCACGACCTGGCCGCAGTCGCGGCAACGATGGCCGGCCTCTACCGTCGAGCGCTCGAACACCGGGCGACAAGGCGAACAGGCCCCGGACCGACGCCCCGGCGAGACCCAGGTCCACGACGATGACCGCACCACGGAGCTCCGCAAGGTCCTCGTGCCCTCGGCGCGTCGGGCATGCTCGGCCACCGCGTGTGCCTCGCCGCGTCCGAGGCGGCCGACCTCGATGCCTGGGCCACCGTGCGGGCCACCGACCCGGTCGAGGCGCACCTCCCGGCCGCGGTCATCGATCCGAGCCGTCTGCTCGGTGGACTCGACGCGGCATTCGACCCGACTGCGGTGGGTGCCCGGCTCGACGAGCTGCGCCGCGCACGTGGAGCCGGCCGTGGTCGTCAACGCCATCGGCGTCGTGAAGCAGGGCCCGGGAGGAGACGATCCCGTCCTGACCGAGGCCGTGAACACGCGGTTCCCCCACCTCGTCGCCGAGCGGACCGTCGCCGCCGGAGCCGCCCTGATCCACCTCTCGACCGACTGCGTCTTCGACGGACGGGCCGGAAGCCGCACCGAATCGGATCCGGTCACGGCCACCGACGCCGCACGGTCGGTCGAAGGCCGAGGGCGAGCCGGCGGGTCCCGGCGTCCTGGTGCTGCGCACGTCGATGATCGGCCGGGAGCTTCGGGGAGCGAACGGGCTGCTCGAGTGGTTCCTCGGAGCGCCCGAACCGGTCAGCGGGTACCGCCGGGCCTGCTTCTCGGGGCTCACCACACGGTCCTGGCCGACCTCATCGTGCAGCTCGCTCGTCGACCGGTTCCGTTGACCGGCCTCTTCCACGTCGCCGCCGACCCCATCGACAAGGCATCGCTGCTGTCCCTCCTCGTCCCGTACTACCGTCCCGGCATCGAGGTGATCGCGCTCGACCAGCCGGTGATCGACCGGACGCTCGACGGGCAGCGGTTCGCCGCCGCGGTACGGGTTCGCGGCGCCGTCATGGCCGGCGATGATCGCGTCGCTGGCCGCTGATCCCTTCCCGTATGACCGATGGAGAACC
>CAVZMK010000008.1:0-90622 GCA_963776435.1 uncultured Microthrixaceae bacterium | reverse complement strand
GCCTCGTCGTCGACGAGCCCGTGCTGCGCATGACCATCGGCGTCAACACCTCACCGCTCGCCGGCAAGGACGGCACGTACCTCACGTCGCGCCATCTGCGGGAGCGTCTCGACCGCGAGGTGCTCGGCAACGTCTCGATCCGCCTGGCCGAGACCTCGTCGCCCGACATCATCGAGGTGGCCGGACGCGGCGAGCTGCAGCTGTCCGTGCTCATCGAGTCGATGCGGCGCGAGGGCTACGAGATGCAGGTGAGCCGGCCGGAGGTCATCGTCCGCGAGATCAACGGCAAGCGTCACGAGCCGCTCGAGCGTGCCGTCATCGATGTCCCCGAGGAGCACGTCGGCACGGTGACCCAGGCGCTCGCACCGCGCAAGGGCAAGGTGACCGATCTCCGTCCGGGCGACGCCGGGCGCTCGATCGTCAGCATCGAGGCGCCCAGCCGGGGGCTCATCGGGTTCCGCTCGCTGCTGCTCACCGCGACCCGCGGCACCGCCCTCATGCACCAGCACCACGCCGGCTGGATCCCGTGGACCGGCGACCTGCCGGGCCGCAAGGGCGGCGCAATGATCGCCGACCGCCCGGGCAGCTCGACGGGCTACGCCCTCGACAACCTGCAGGCGCGCGGCGAGTTCTTCCTCGGGCCGGGCGCGGAGGTGTACGAGGGGATGGTCGTAGGCGAGAACGCCAAGCCCGACGACATGATCGTCAACGTCGTGCGTGAGAAGCAGAAGACCAACATCCGGACCCACGCGGCCGACGAAGCCATCAAGCTCACGCCGCCGCGCGTGCTCACGCTCGAGACAGCTATGGAGTTCATCGCCGACGACGAGCTGGTCGAGGTGACCCCGTCGAGCCTACGGGTGCGCAAGCGGCTGCTGCGCGAGCAGGACCGCCGCCGGAAGAACCGCTAGCCCGCTTTCTCAGCCGGTCGCGAGCTGGATGGCGACCTCGACGGCGCGGTCGATGTCCTCTTCGGTGAGGACCACCACCGACCGTCGGGCACCGGCTCGGGCATTGAGCCGCGCCTCGGCCCGACGTCGGCTCGGGTCGTGCAGCCGGTCGGGCACGTCCACGAGCAGCTGACCGACGACGATGCCCGACAGGCGCGTGCGATCGCCCAGCCGTCGTCCGTGGTAGTACTGCACGGGTCCGCTGAACAACGCGCCGCGCTCGACCCGGAACGGGGGGAGGCGGGTGCCGCCGTGCCGTTCGAGTCGTTCGATCAGGCCGACCAGCACCCGGTGCTGCGCGGCGGTGCGCTCGTCGCAGAGCGCGCGGACATCGCTCGAGTCGAGCGGCAGCGACATCCGCTCGAGCATGTCGAGGGCGGGCTGGTACGACTTGCGGTGCTTGCCCGAGCGGGTCCGCTTGATCGCTCGCGCGTTCGGGCGTTCACGGGTGACCCGGGTGAGCGAGGGGTGCTCGATGAAGCGGTTCGCCTCGTTGCCGTTGCGGCGGGCGGCGCGCAGCAGCGGGTCGTCGAGGGCCCGCTCGTTGTTGTGCTCGGCCACGAACGCGGAGTCGCGGATGGCGATGAGCGCCGCCACCAGCACGCGGTTCTCGTCGATGTCGTAGGCCCGTGACGGTGTCTTGCAGACGAACAGCCCCTCGTCGCCGAAGCTGGACGCCCGGGCCGACATGGTCTCGCTCCACAGCACGGGGCCGCGCAGGTTGCCGAGGCAGCGCTCGGTCTGGGTCTGCAGCGAGGTGGCCAGCGAGCGGACCGTCTTCGGCATGGCGTCGAGCAGCGACTCGGCCTCGGCCGACGTGGCCACGCTCGCCCCGACCATCTGGGCGATCTCGTTGGCGGGCAGGCCGGCCAACGCCGACACGGTGCGCACCACGTCGAAGGGACGCGAGAGCCGGTTCCAGATCTCGAGGAAGGGGTCCTGGCCGAACCCGTCGGGGATGGCCAGCGGTTCGTCGACGACGGTCATCGCACGGCCGGCTCAGACGGCCAGCTCGACCCCGAGCACCTCGGAGATCGTGCGCTGGGCCTCGGCCTGCTCGGGCGGCTCGAGGAGCTGGGCCACGGTGCGGTACAGCGTCGTGGCCCGGCGATCCTCCATGCCCTCGAACTGCGGCAGGAAGTAGGCGTAGAAGACCTCGTAGATGAGCCGCGACTCGCTCGGCGCATCCTTGGCCCGGCGGGCGGCGTACTTGGCCGCGTCGATGTAGACGGCGGGGCCGAGGTTGGTGAAGCGCCGCAGCGGCAGCAGCTTGGCCACGACCTCGCCCGGGCCCTGGAGCAGCTTCTCGTAGGCCCAGTCGTCGGGCGTGCCCACCTCGATGAACGCGAACCGGCGCATCAGGGCGTAGGACATGTCGAACAGCAGGTTCTTGTCGAAGACGTTCATCGTGGCGATGATCCGCCAGTTGGCCGGCACGCGGATGACGTCGGTCTTCTCGGGTGGGTCGACGCCGCTCGGCACGATGGAGAGGGGATCAGGCTGGCCCTTGCGCTTGAAGGGCAGCACGACGGCCGATCCGGACAGCACGGTGAAGAGCTGACCGAACGCCCGGTCGAAGTTCGAGCGGTTGAGCTCGTCGATCACGAGCCAGCGGCCGCTCTCGATGGCCTCGACGAACAGACCCGGTCGGTAGATGAGGCCGTCAGGGGTGGGCTGGAGGCCGCCGATCGTCTCGAAGGTGGTCCACTCCGAGGTGGCGGTGGTGGGCAGGTAGCCCGTGCAGAACATCGCCTGGCGGGCCACATCGGCTGCCAGGTAGGCGAGGGTGGTCTTGCCGGTGCCCGGAGGACCCGTGAGGATCACGTGCTTGCCCGCGTCGATGGCCGCGACGAGCTGGTCGATGACGTAGTCGGGGAAGATCATCCCCTCCTCTGTCGCCGCCTGCTCGAGCTCCTCGGCTGTGAAGGCACGCATTGGGCTCCTGTCGGCCTTTCAGAGCCGCTTCTTGAGGGCGGGATGGGGAAGGAAATGTGCCGGCAGGCGCCGGGACACCTCCTCGAGGAACGCCTTGAAGGCTACCTCGCCCACCATCTCGGTGATCTCGGCGGCCATCTCCTCGTAGACCGGCCGCCGGCCCACGAAGGCGTCCGGGGCGTCGGTGCACCACCAGTGGAAGTCGAAGCCGCCCTCGCCCCAGTCCCGCCGCTTCCACTCCCGAAGGACCTTGGTGACGTGGTCGTTGTCGTCGACCCGCTCCTCGAGCCGCAGGGGGAGCTGCCAGCAGACGTCGGGCTTCCAGTCCATGAACCGCTCGTCGCGGGCCACCGCGGCGCTGTGGAGGGCGCAGCCGGGACCGCCGGGGTGATCCGGCCGGTTGAGGAAGATGCAGGCGTCGTCGGCGAGGTGGGTGACCCACTCCTTGTGCTCGTTGCGGTAGATCGGCCCGCCGAGCTCGGCCGCCTCGGCCTTGAACTGCCACTCGTCGTCGGTCAGCTGCTCGGCGTACCTGGCGACCCGTTTGCGGTCCGCCTTGTCGGTGAAGTGCGCGCCGTAGCTGCAGCAGCCCTGCTCGAGCTCGGGGGCCGGCCCGGTGAGCACACCCTGACAGCCGCGTCCGAAGATGCACGTCCACGGGCTCGTCAGGAAGGTGACATCGAACTGGTAGGTCTCGTCGTCGACGTCGAACGAGAGCCACTCGTGGAGATCGCCGGTACCGGCGGCGTCGGGGGTAGTCATGGTGGCCGCAGCGTATCTGCGGTAGGAAGACCCGATGCCCGGAGAGTTCGACGACATCCGCCACCGCCTCGAGACCATCGCCGAGGAGCTGGCCGACCTCGCCATCGAGCGCCTGCGCGAGTCGATCGACGCCGGCGGCGGCGAGCTCCCGGTCGACGAACGCCGCCTCACCCGCGCCCGCCGCGCCGTCGAGAAGGCGATCGGCATCCTCCGCGAACCCGACGACTCGATGGACTGATCCCGCAGTTCGCTGCGGGTGCCCCGGTCAGGCGCGGTCGTTGATGCGGTCGATCAGGCGGCGGAGGCGGGCGTAGGACATGCGGTCGAAGCGGAACGCGACCCGGGGGAGGTCGGGCACGTCGTCGTCGTCGATCTCGGACGGCGCCGCGTCGACCGACTCGTACCCGCCGCTGGTCACGATGTCGGAGAAGTCGCGGTCGAGGCCGGCCAGCTCGGCGTCGGTGAGCTTCCGGTTGAGGCGCAGCACCAGTCGCCGTCCGACGAAGCGCATGGAGTGGAACGTCGAGTAGAAGCCGACGATCTCGTCGACCGCCTCGTCGATGTCGTGGGTGATGCGGACCAGGTTCAGGTCGTCGTCGGAGATCAGCCGCCGGGTGCCGAGCTCGTCGGTGACGAACTCGAGCCACTTCTCCCAGTAGCTGCTGCCCGGTTCGGCCAGCAGCACGACCGGGGCTATGGGGGAGCGGCCGGTCTGCATGAGGGTCAGCAGCTCGAAGCCCTCGTCCATCGTGCCGAACCCGCCCGGCAACAGCGCGAAGGCCCTCGACTCCTTCATGAAGGTCAGCTTGCGGGTGAAGAAGTAGCGGTAGTTGATGAGCTTGGGGTCGCCGGCCAGCAGCGGGCTGGCGTCCTGCTCGAAGGGCAACACGATGTTGACGCCGAAGGCCCGCTCAGGACCGGCCCCCTCGATACCCGCCTCCATGATCCCGGGCCCCGCGCCGGTGATGACCATCCAGTCACGGTCGGCCATGGCCCGGCCGAAGTCGCGCGCCATCGCGTACGAGGGCTGGTCGTGGGTCAGGCGGGCCGAGCCGAAGATCGACACCTTCGGGACGTCGGTGTAGGGCTGGAAGACGAGGAAGCTGTAGCGCAGCTCCTTGAGCGCGGCGTTGACGAGCTTGAGGTCGCCACGGCCCGCAGCCTCGCGTCCCATGCGCACGGCGGACACGACCATCTCGAAGACGAGGTCCTCGTTCTCGGTGACCCCGGCGGCGTCGATCAGCTCCGCGATGCGGGTGTCGAGCTCATCGTGGCCGGTGCGGTAGCGGGCCCGGCGCGCCATGCTCAGGCGACCGCGGCGCGGCCGTAGAGCGTGGTGCGCTGGCCCAGCGTGCGGCCGAGCGGCTCGACCATGGCCCGGAAGTCGGCCTCCTCGAGGCCTTGGCCGTGCGACGCTCCGGCCGCCCGCGAGATGTTCTCGTCCATGAGCGTTCCACCGAGGTCGTTGGCGCCGGCCTGCAGGATCTGCTGCGCGCCGGTCTGGCCCATCTTCACCCACGAGACCTGGATGTTGTCGATCCACCCGTGATAGGCGATGCGGCCGACCGCATGCATCAGGAGCGCCTCGCGGAAGGTGGGACCGCGGCGCGACTTGTGTTGCAGGTAGATGGGTGCCGCCATGTGGACGAACGGCAGCGGCACGAACTCGGTGAAGCCGCCGGTCTCCTTCTGCAGATCGCGCGTGCGCACGATGTGGCGGGCCCAGTGCACGGGCTGTTCGACCGAGCCGAACATGATCGTGATGTTCGAGTTGAGCCCGACCCCGTGCGCGGCGCGGTGGGCCTCGAGCCATTCCTCGGTGTTGACCTTGTCCGGGCACAGCACGGCCCGGATCTCGTCGTCGAGGATCTCGGCGGCCGTCCCCGGCAGGGTCCGCAGGCCGACGTCGCGCAGCCGGGCCAGGTAGACGGGGAGCGGCTCGCCGAGTCGTTTGGCTCCCTCGGTCACCTCGAGCGCCGTGAAGCCGTGGACGTGCATGTCGGGAGCGGCCTGCTTCACCGCTCTCGTCACGTCGATGTAGTAGTCGCCGTCGAAGCTCGGATGGATGCCGCCCTGGAGGCAGACTTCGGTCGCGCCGAGGTCCGCCGCCTCGACCACACGGGCGGCGATGTCGTCGAGGGTCAGCAGGTAGGGCGTGCCGCGGAGGTTGAGGGACAACGGACCCTTCGAGAAGCCGCAGAACTTGCACTTGAAGGTGCACACGTTCGTGTAGTTGATGTTGCGGTTGTGCACGAACGTGACCTCGTCGCCCACCACGCGTCGGCGCAGGTCGTCGGCCACCTCGGCCACCGCCGCCACCTCGGGGCCGCGTGCGCCGAACAGGGTGACGATCTCGTCGATGCCGACCTCCTGGTCGGCCAGCACGCCGGCCAGCACCTCGGCCACCGCGCCGCCGGCTCGGGGCCGTCCCGGCACCAGCACGGGCGGATCGACCGACGCACCCGAGTACCACGCGGTGCTGCGGGCTCCGACGTGCAGCACCTCGACGCCCTGGTCGACCTGTTCCGGGCTGGCCGGCTTGATGCGCTGCACGAACACCGCACCCGGGTCGTCACGACCGAGCCCCTCCGCGTCGCTGCGGTCGAGCACCCGGAAGCGCAGCCCGTCGTCGAGCCAGCGGTCCGGATCGAGGGCGAACTCGGGATAGATGGTCAGGCGCGGTGCGAGCACGAAGCCGGCCGACTCGGTGACCTCATGCAACCGGTCGAGCGCCGGCCACGGACGTTCTGGGTTGACGTGGTCGGTGGTGACGGGCGAGACGCCACCCCAGTCGTCGATGCCGGCGTCGAGCAGCACCCCGAAGTCGTCCGACAGGTTCGGTGGCGCCTGCAGGTGGATGTCGGGCGGCAGGATGACGCGGGCGAGTGCGATGGCGTCGAGGTAGTCGTCGGTGGGGCAGGGTCGCGACCGGAACATCGTGGTGCCCGGCTTGGGCAGGAAGTTCTGGACGATGACCTCCTGCACGTGACCCCACCGCCGATGCGAGTCGGCGATGGCCTCGAGCGCGGCGATGCGGTCGCCGCGATCCTCGCCGATGCCGACGAGGATCCCCGTGGTGAACGGGATGGCCAGCTCGCCGGCCGCCTCGAGGGTGGCCAGCCGCCGCTCGGGTGTCTTGTCGGGTGAGCCGCGGTGCGCGTCGAGCTGCCCGTTGAGCGACTCGACCATCATCCCCTGCGAGGGCGACACTGCTCGCAGGCGCGCCAACTCGTCGTGGTGCAGCGCGCCTGCGTTGGCGTGGGGGAGCAGCCCGATCTCGTCGAGCACCAGCTTTGCCATCGCCGCGAGGTAGTCGACGGTCGAGTCGTAGCCGTTGGTCGCCAGCCAGTCGCGGGCCGCCTCGTAGCGCTCCTCAGGGCGCTCGCCCAGGGTGAACAGGGCTTCGTGGCAGCCGGCGCGAGCTCCGGCGCGGGCGATGGCGAGCACCTCGTCAGGCGAGAGGTAGGGCGAGTCGAGGCGCGCCGGCGGCTGGGCGAACGTGCAATACCCGCACTTGTCGCGGCACAGCATCGTCAGCGGGATGAACACCTTGGGGGAATAGGTGACGCGGGACCCGAAGGACTCGTCGCGGATGCTGCGGGCTCGCGCCATCAGCTCGTCGAGGGGCATCCGCTCGAACTCGGAGGTCATCCGCCGCACCCTACCGGCGGCCGGCAGCTTCGGGATCGGCCAGCCACACGACTTCTTCGGCGTCGATGCGGGTGGCCGGCACGCCGTCGCCGGCGATCACGCGGGCGAGGGCCTCGCGCTTCGACTCGCCGACGACCGTCACGACCACCAGCCGGGCCCGGGCGATGCCGGCGAAGGTCAGGGTCATGCGCGGGTGGGGGTTGTGGCCGAGCGGGTCGTCGTTCATGACGACCAGTCGGCCCGGATCGGCGTCGAGCGCGGCCGACTCGGGGAACAGGGACGCGGTGTGGCCGTCAGGACCGAGACCGAGGTGCACGAAGTCGAAGTGGCCCAGCTCGCCCACCCGGAGCTGGTAGGGATCGGGACCTTCCGCGCAGCGCATCGGGTAGGTCGCATTGGCCGCGCCGACCCGGTCGAGCAACGTCTCGCGCGCCAAGCGGTAGTTGGACTCGGGATCGTCGAGCGGCACGCATCGCTCGTCGCCCCAGTAGACGTCGACCTTCCACCAGTCGATCTGGTCGGCCGCGTCCTGCGGCGAGCCGCGCGTAGCAGTCGCGGGCCGTGTCGCCGCCGGAGAGCACGAGCGAGAACCCGTCGTTGGGTCGCTCGCGGAACGAGCGGACCGCCCTCGCCGTGAACTCGCCCGGGACGTCGTCGGTGACGATGAGCGATCCCTGCATCAGGCTCCGAACGACTCGGCCTTGGCCTGCAGGCTCCCGATGAGCTCGTCGAAGGACTTGCTGAACGCGGCCACGCCCTCGTCCTCGAGGACCTTGGCGACGTCGTCGAGGTCGACGCCTACGGCGGTGAGCGCTTCGAGGTCGGCGCGTGCCTCGTCGACGCCCTGGTCGACGGTGCGAGCAAGGGTTCCGTGGTCCTCGAAGGCGTCGATGGTGGCGTCGGGGATGGTGTTGACCGTGTCGGGACCGATGAGCTCGTCGATGTAGAGCGTGTCGGGGTAGGCCGGGTTCTTGGTCGAGGTGGACGCCCACAGCGGCCGTTGGGTCCGCGCGCCCGCGTGCCACCAGCGCATCCCACCGGGCGCCGGAGAAGCGCTCGCTGAACAGGGCGTAGGCGAGCTTGGCGTTGGCCACTGCGGCCTTGCCGCGGAGGGCGAGGGCCTCGTCGCTGCCGATCTGCTCGAGGCGGTGGTCGACCTCGGTGTCGACCCGGCTCACGAAGAACGAGGCCACCGAGGATACGGACGACAGGTCGCCCTCGCAGGCCTCGAGCCCAGACAGATAGGCCTCGATCACCTCGCCGTAGCGCTCGACCGAGAACAGCAGTGTCACGTTGATGCTGCGGCCCTCGCTGATCATCTGACGGATCGCGGGCACACCCTCGGCGGTGCCGGGGATCTTGACGTAGAGGTTGGGGGCGGCGATGTCGGTGTGCAGATGCCGCGCCGAGGAAATCGTCGCCTCGGTGTCGCGGGCCAGCGCCGGCGCGACCTCGACGGACACGAAGCCGTCGAGACCCTCGCTCTCGTCGTAGACCGGGCGAAGGATGCGCAGGGCGTCGCGGATGTCGGAGGTGACGAGGTCCCAGTAGCTGTCGTCGATCGACGTGCCCGCCCCGACAAGGGTCTTCAGCTGGGCGTCGTACTCGTCGTTGCCCTCGATCGCCTTCTGGAAGATCGACGGGTTCGAGGTGATGCCGCGCACCCCCCGGTCGACCCACCGCTCGAGCTCGCCGCCGGTGATCCATCCCCGCCGCATGTTGTCGAGCCAGGGACTCTGCTGCTGGGTGCGATAGAGATCTTGGAGTCGCGTCACGGGGTGCCTCTCAGGGGGTGTCGATCCGACTAGTCAATCAGGGCGCGGGCCCGGGCCGCCACGTTCTCGGGCGTGAATCCGAACCGCTCGAGGACCACGTCACCAGGCGCGCTGGCCCCGAAGTGATCGATCCCGAGGGAGTCGTCGGCCCAGCGGGACCAGCCGAACGTCGTGGCCGCCTCGACCGACAGGCGGGGGAGCCCGACCGGGAGCACCGCGTCGCGGTAGTCGTCGGACTGCGCCTCGAACAGGCTCCAGCACGGCAGCGAGACCACGCGGGCCCGGATGCCGTCGGCGGCCAGCGCCTCGGCCGCGGCGACGCAGACCCAGACCTCGCTGCCCGTGGCCACCAGCGTGACCTGGGGATCGCCACCCTCCGGGTCGCGCAGGACGTAGCCCCCGCGGGCGACCCGGTCGCCACCTGAGGTGCCGTCGAGCACCGGCAGGTTCTGCCGGCTCAGGATCAACGCGGTGGGCCCGTCGGCGTCGACGGCGATCCGCCAGGCCTCGGCCGTCTCGTTGGCGTCGGCCGGACGGATGACGCGCAGCCGGGGCATGGCGCGCAGCGCCGCGAGGTGCTCGACGGGCTGGTGGGTCGGGCCGTCCTCGCCGACACCGACCGAGTCGTGGGTCCAGGAGTAGACGACCTTGGTGCCCGACAGCGCGGCGAGGCGCACCGATCCCCGCATGTAGTCGCTGAACACGAGGAAGGTGCCACCCACCGGCAGGACGCCACCGTGGGCGGCGAGCCCGTTCATGACGGCCCCCATGGCGTGCTCGCGGATGCCGTAGTGCACCTGGCGGCCGTCGGGCGTGGAGTCGGACTGGAT
Source organism: uncultured Microthrixaceae bacterium (assembly GCA_963776435.1). Taxonomy (GTDB): domain Bacteria; phylum Actinomycetota; class Acidimicrobiia; order Acidimicrobiales; family Acidimicrobilacustridaceae; genus UBA4742. The sequence goes on along the minus strand of CAVZMK010000008.1, from coordinate 80,719 downwards.
CACGCCCTCCTTGAGCTTCACACCCGTGTTGCCGGTGAGATCGGCTGCGCCCGGCATCAGGCCGGGGACGACGTCGACGAGAGCGTTCACGCACGTGGCGCTGGCCACCCGCGTCGCGATCGAGTCGCCGGTGGTGAACGACGGGAGCTTCGAGGGCCACCCCGCCACGCCGGTCCCGGCCAGTGCCGCGTCGAAGCTCGCGCGGTCGCCGGCATAGGCCTGGAGGCGGGCCTCCCACTCTTCCCGGGCGCCACGGCCGCGGCGCCCGGCCTCGCGGTAGAGCTCCACGACGTCGTCGGGCACCCAGAAGGGCTCGTCGGGCAGACCCATCACCGCCTTGGTGGCCGCGATCTCGGCATCCTTCAGCGCGTAGCCGTGGGTCTCGAAGTCGTCGGTGTGGTCGGGCGAGGGGTAGGCGATGTGGCTGCGCAGCACCACGAGCGACGGCGCGTCGTCGACCGCCATGGCCCGGCGCAGCGCGGCCTCGATGCCGTCGAGGTCGTTCGCGATCTCGCCGACGTCGTCGACGTGCCAGCCGTAGGCCTCGAAGCGCTTCACCGGGTCGTCGTCGAGGGCGAGCTCGGTCGGTCCGTCGATGGAGACGTGGTTGTCGTCGTAGACGTAGATCAGCCGACCGAGTCCGAGGTGGCCCGCCAGCGAGGCGGCTTCGTGGCTGATGCCCTCCTCGAGGCAACCGTCACCCGCGATCACGAAAGTGTGATGGTCGACGACGTCGGCGCCGAAGCGGGACCGCAGCCAGCGCTCGGCCAGTCCCATCCCCACCCCGTTGGCGAAGCCCTGGCCGAGCGGGCCGGTGGTGACCTCGACACCGGCGGTGTGGCCGCGTTCGGGATGCCCGGGTGTGGCGCTGCCCCACTGACGGAAGTCCTTGATGTCGTCGAGGGTGAGTCCGTAGCCGGTGAGGTAGAGCATCGAGTACAGGAGGATCGACGCGTGCCCGTTCGACAGCACGAACCGGTCACGGTCGGGCCACTCGGGGGCCGACGCGTCGTAGGTCATCACGCGGGTCCACAGCACGTGGGCCAGCGGCGCCAGCGCCATGGCCGTGCCCTGGTGTCCGGACCGGGCGGCGTTGGGGGCGTCCATCGAGAGCCCGCGCACCACGTCGATGGCCCGCTGCTCGAGGTCGGGGGTGGTCACAGATCCTCCTCGGGATCAACGGGGGTCTCGTCTACGGGCGGAAGCAGGGTGAAGGGGACGACGGTCACCGGGCCGAGATCGATGCGGCAGTGCGCCTCGACGGTCCCCGGCTCGTCGAAGGTGAGCTCCGCCCGCACGAGTCGATAGTTGAACTTGCCCGGCTCGACCTGGAGGGGCTGCACGTTCCGGGCGATCTGCTCGCCGTCGCGCTGGTAGGTCACCTCGAGCGCCGCCTGGCCCGATTCGTCGGGTGCGCACCGCACGATCACGACCAGGTGCGGTTCGATGGTCGTGGGGAGCGATCCCACGGCCGGCGCGGAGAACTGGATGCCCGTGAGGTCGATACGGGTCGACGGACCCGGCACCTGACGCAGGTCGATTCCCTCGATGAAGAGGGCAGCCACGATGTCCACGGACGTGACCCTATCCATCCGCCGCGACCCGCCGTACCCGCTGGTCTGACCCTGGGCGCGGTGCAGTCGATACCCTGGCCCGCGTGGCGAACGACGAGTCAACGCACTCGACGCGTGAGGCCATCCTGATCGAGGCTCGGCGAGAGTTCGCCGAGCACGGCTATGACGGCACGACGTTGAACGACATCGCGGAAGCGGTGGGCATACGTCGATCCAGCGTGCTGCACCACTTCCCGTCGAAGGAGGCGATCTATCAGGAGGTCTTCCAGACCGCCCTGGTCGAGTTCTCCCACCGTGTCGACATCGCCACCGCGGGCGACCACACGGGTGAGGGTTGGAGCCAGGTCGACCTGGTCATCACCACCGCCTTCGAGTTCTTCCGCGAGAACGCCGAGTTCGTCCGGATCGTCCGTCGTGAGGCGCTCGAGTCCGAGCCGCACCTCGAGATCAACCTCGGCGTCGCCCTGCGGCCGCTGTTCGAACGGGCGGCCAGCTATTTCGACCGCGAGATGGGTGCCGGCCGGTTCCGCAAGTTCGACCCGGAGCAGCTGCTCCTCACCGGCTACGGCGCGCTGCTCAGCTACTTCAGCGACCTGCCCTTCATCGAAGGTCTGGTCGACGGCGACCCCCTCGACGAGGCCATGCTCGAAGCCCGCCTCGAGCACTTCCGCGACTTCTTCCGCGCCGCCCTCGAACCCTGATCTCTGTGCCCGGCGATAATCCGTCGGGCCGGCTTCGCCGATCCTTGTCCGGGTCGTACTGGCTGCTTCGCCTGGCGGCTGCGCAGCGTCACAAACCGAGCGCGTGGCGCACCAGGGTGTCGATGGCGTTGGCGTCGGTGGTGACCGAGGCGGGGTCCCAGTGCCAGGCGCCGTGCTCGTCGTGCCAGAGCATCGGGCGCACCGAGCAACGCGGTCCCATCACAGTGATCGCCGAGCGGCGCAGCGCCTGCCAGCCGAGGGCCAACGCCATCGCCATCTCACCCGTCGCCGCGTCCGGGTCGTCGCGGTGCGTGCGCAACAGGCGCAGCGCCAGCCGGCCGATGCGCGCCTCGGCGTGGACCTGTTCGAGCCAGGGACCGACCTCGGCCTCGATCCCGGGCGCCTCGCAGCGCTTGGCCGCGTCGAGCCACTCGTCGAGCGCGTCGATCGCTCCCGGCGAGGCATCGGCACGCGTCGCGGCGGCGACCAGCCGGCGGGGGAGCTCACCGTCGCAGGCTTCGGCGAAGGTCCGCCACGGCCCGGCCGCCTCCTGCCAAGCGACCTCGGGATCGTCGCCGGCCAGGAAGGCGGCGATCGACGCCAACGGGAGCGTCGACGCGATCGGCTGCACCATCGGGTTGGCGACGTAGCCCGAGCAGACCGAGTCGAGTCCCGGCTCCCGACCCCGCAGCGGCCCGAGGAAGAGCTGGTCGGCCATCAGGCCGTCGTTGACGGGATAGTTGTCCCAGATGAACGGCGGCCGCCCACCGAGCGCGTCGGACCGGGCCCGGGCTTCCGCCACAGTGATGGCGTCGCACACCACCCGGCGTCCGGTCCACCCGATCAGCACGTCCTCGGGGACTCCCGCGGCGAGCGCGTCCAGGTAGGGCGACGGTTCGGTACCGGCGTACTCGGTCGGCGTGAGGATCAGCTCGGCCCGCCCGCCCAGGTGGTCGTGCAGCCAGGTCGTGAGCGCGGCGTGGTCGGGTCCGAGCCCGGGCCGGACGGGGATGTCGTCGAACAGAAGCGCCACCAGCCGCACCCCGAGATCGACGACCTGGTCGATCTTGGCCGCGAGCGCGGCACGGTCGTCGGCCGACCCGGTGTCCATCGACAGCCCGGGTGAGATGGCGAAGCCGACCCTGAGCGTGTCCTCGTCGATCACTGAGGCGAAACCGTCGAGCTCCGCGCGGGGATAGAGGTCGCGCCATCGCTCGCGGTGCAGCGGGTCGTCCTTGGGTCCGTACAGGTACAGGTCCATCCCGCGCTCGTGGCAGCTGCGCATCACCGACGCCCGCGCCGACCACGACCACGGCGGACCGTAGAACCCCTCGATCACGCCGCGATGGCCCCACCCCATGGCTGAGTAGGGTACGCAGCCATGCCCGACGGAGCCGCCCGGACCACGCTGTCGGAGGCCGACTCCAAGGCCCTGCTGGCCGGCTTCGGCCTCCCGGTGCTCGCGGAGCGCCTCGCCGCCGATCCCGACGCGGCCGCCGCCGCCGCCGACGAGCTCGGCTACCCCGTCGTGGCCAAGCTGTGCGGGGACCACATCGCCCACAAGACCGAGCGGGGACTGGTGCGGCTGGGGCTGGCCGACGCGACCGCGGTGCGCGCCGCGGCCGAGGAGCTGCTGGCCGCCGCCACCCCCGACGACGGCGAGGTGTCGGTGCTGGTCGCGCCGATGGTCCGGGGCAACCGCGAGCTGATCGCCGGTCTGGCCGACGACCCGCAGTTCGGCATGACGGTGATGATCGGCGTGGGGGGCATCCTCGCCGAAGCGGTCGCCGACGTCGCCATCCGCCTCGTGCCCATCAGCCCGGCCGATGCACGCGACATGATCGACGAGCTCCACACGCAACGCCTCCTGGGGCCGTTCCGGGGTGAGCCGGCCGTCGACCGCGACCGACTCGTCGACGTGTTGGTCGGGTTGTCCCGCGCCGCCGAGGCGACGCCTTCCCTCGTGTCCGCCGACCTGAACCCGCTGATCGTGGTGGATGGCATTCCGGTCGCGGTCGACGCCCTCGTCGAGGTGGTGGCGTGAGCACCGACCGCGCCGAGCAGTTCCGCGCGCTGTTCGATCCCCGCGGTGTGGTCGTGGCGGGAGCATCGACCCACCCGGGCAAGTTCGGCTTCGTCGCGCTCCACAACATCCTCGCCCACGGCTACACGGGGCGGGTGTTCGCCACCAACCGCGAGGCCACTCCGGTGCTGGGCATCGACACGGTGCCGTCGCTGTCGGACATCCCCGACGGCGAGGCCGACCTCGTGTTCGTGTGCACGCCGGCGGCGACCAACCCCGATGTCCTCCGTGACGCGGCGGCGAAGGGGATCCGCGCCGCCTTCCTGGCGTCAGCGGGCTACAGCGAGGCGGGCGACGAGGGGCGGCGGGCGCAGGACGAGCTGGTGGCGCTGGCCGACGACCTCGGCGTGCTGATCGTGGGCCCGAACGGCCAGGGTGTCATCTCGACCCCGTCGTCGCTGTGCGCGCAGATCGTCGCGCCCTACCCGCCGGCCGGGCGCATCGGCGTGGCCAGCCAGTCCGGCAACTTCGTGTCCTCGTTCCTGAACTACGCCTGCGCCAGCGGGGTGGGGATCAGCCGGGCCGTCTCCGCCGGCAACTCGGCCATGGTGGGCGTCACCGACTTCCTCGGCTTCTACGCCGACGATCCGCACACCGACGTCGCTCTCGTGTACGTCGAGGGCATCAGCGACGGCCGCCGGTTCTTCGACGAGCTGCGGGCGGTCTCCGCGCGCATGCCGGTCGTGCTGGTGAAGGGCGGCGCCACCCAGGGCGGGGCCCGCGCCGCGGCCAGCCACACGGGCTCGCTCGCGACCGACGACCGCGTCTTCGACGGGATGTGCCGCCAGGCGGGCGTGATCCGCGCCTCGACGATCGAGGAGGCCTACGAGCTGGCGGCCACGTTCGCCACCCAGCCCGAGCCACGGGGCAACCGGGTGGCGGTCGTCAGCACCGCCGGCGGTTGGGGCGTCGTCACCGCCGATGCCATCGCGTCCACGGGCCTCGACCTGACGGCGTTGCCCGACGACCTGGTGGCCGCGCTCGACGCGGAGCTGCCCCGCGATGGAGCCGCAACAACCCGATCGACCTGGCCGGCGGGGAGACGAAGGACACGGTCACGAACGTCCTCGAGATCGTCGCCCGCCATCCCTCCGTCGACGGGGTGGTACTGCTCGGGATGGGCATCCAGTCGAACCAGGGGCGAATGGAGCGCGAAGGCCCGTTCTTCCCGGACCACGGCCTCGATCGCATCACCGCCTTCCACGACCGTCAGGATCACCGGTACACGGCGACGGCCGCCGCGCTCGTGGCCGAGCTGGACAAACCCATCCTGGTCGCGACGGAGCTGGCGGTGACCTTCCCCGACAACGCGGCGGTGCGGGGCGTCGTGGAGAGCGGCAAGCTCTGCTATCCCTCCTCGAACCGCGCGGTGACCGCCCTCGATCGACTCTGGCAGCGCGCCGCCTGGCGGGCTGGGCGGGACCTCTGAACGCCCTTCGGGGGTCCAGGCCTGCCATGAGATGGGGGTCGCCACCTCCTAGGCTCGCCGGGATGTCTCGCCGCTGTGCCGCCGTCGCGGTCGCGCTCGCCCTGCTCACGACCGTCGGCCAGTCCGCCGCGTCGGCTTCGACGACGACGGTGCCGCCCGCCCCGGCGGCGTCGGCGGCCACCCTGACGACCCCGGTGTTGTCGGCCCGGCGCCTGCCCACGCTCCTCGAGGCCCCGGTCGCCGACCGCCGGTTGCTGGCCGCGCTGGCACCGATCGTGAGCCACGCCAACCCGACCAGCTGCCTCGAGGTCAAGGTCGACGGCCGCCGCATCGACGACGACCGTGGCTCGCTGCCCGTCATGCCGGCGTCGACCGAGAAGCTGCTCACGGCGACGGCCATGTTGTCGAAGGTCGGACCGACAGCTACGGCCCAGACCGTGGCCGCGGCGACAGCGCCCGTCCACGACGGGGTGATCGACGGCGACCTCTACATCGTGGGCGGCGGCGACCCGCTGCTCCAGACGGTCGGCTACCAGCCCTCGCAGGAGGACAGGAACGAGCCGTACAACGACTTCGCCAAGCTGGCGTCCGCCATCAAGGCGGCCGGGGTGACGTCGATCCACGGCAACGTGATCGGCGACGAGTCCCGCTACGACGCGACGCGGTACGTGGCCAGCTGGCCGAGCCGCTACATCACCGCCGGCGAGTCGGGTCCGCTCAGCGCGCTCATGGTCAACGATGGTTTCACGGGCCTGACCGAGCACCCGGAGGCTCCTTCCGCGGATCGCCAGCCCGGCAACCCGCCGGCGCTCGCCGCGGCCACCCTCGTCACGCTGCTGCGTCAGCGGGGAGTGGAGGTGACCGGCGGCAGCGGTTCCGGGCACACCCCGTCCGGCGCGCACGAGGTGGCCGTGCTGAAGTCGCTCCCGCTGTCGTCGACGCTCGTCGAGATGCTCCGTCGCAGCGACAACACCACCGCCGAGCTGCTCGCGAAGGAGCTCGGGCACCTCGTGTCCGGCCATGGCTCGACCGCGGATGGCGCAAAGGCCGTGCAGTCGACCCTCGCGGCGCTGGGGTTGCCGATGCAGGGAACCAAGACCATCGACGGCTCCGGCCTCGACCTCGGCAACCGGGTCACCTGCGATCTGCTCACCGCCGTCCTCGACCACGCCGGTCCCGACTCGGTGCTGGCCCACAGCCTTCCCGTGGCCGGCCGAACGGGCACCCTGCGCTTCCGGCTGGCCGGCACCGTCGCCGAGGGTCGGGTCGCGGCCAAGACCGGCACCCTCGACGAGGTGAACGCCCTGGCCGGGTTCGCCCACAGCCTGTCGGGCCAGACCCTCACGTTCGCGTTCGTCATCAACGGGAGCTCGCCCACCGGGTCGGCGCTCCTCGACCAGGCGGCCGTCGCCATCACCCGCTACGGCGCCGGACTCTCGCTGGCCGACCTCGCCCCGTTGCCACCGGGTTCGTGAGCGACGGCGCCACCGCGGCGGCGATGTTCCCGCTCGGCACGGTGCTGTTCCCGTCGGTCTACCTGCCGCTGCACGTCTTCGAGCCGCGGTACCGCGAGCTGGTGCGCGTCTGCCTCGAAAGGGACGAATCGTTCGGCGTGACGCTGATCGAGCGGGGGAGCGAGGTCGGTGGCGGCGACGTTCGGACGATGGTCGGGACACGGGCGCGGATCGTCGAGGCGCGCGAGATGCCGGACGGGCGATGGGCGCTCGGCACCGTCGGGACCGAGCGCCTGCGCGTGCTCCGCTGGCTCGACGACGACCCGTTCCCGCGCGCCGAGGTCGAGGTCTGGCCGGACCACGCGAGCGGGTTCGACATCGCTGATGAGGTCGAGCTCGCCGAGTCGGTGGTCGCCCGGTTGCGTCGGGTGCTGGCGCGCCACGCCGAGCTCGGCCACACGACCGCTCCAGCCACCATCGAGTTGGCCGACGATCCCGGTCTGGCCAGCTTCCAGGCGTCGGCGGTGGCACCGCTCGGACCGGCCGACCACCAGTCGCTCCTGGCGGCCGCGTCCGTGTGGGCCCGACTGTCCCTGCTCGACCAGCTCCTCGAAGACCGCGAGGACGATCTGCGCCGACAGCTCGACCTCGACCCGTCCGACGACCCCGGCGACGGCCGACCCGAGGCCTGAAGGGCCAAATTCCCCGCTCCCCGCCGCTCGGGCGGGATCTCCGCTCCCCGCCGCTCGGGCGGAGTCTCCGCTCCCTGCCGGTCGGGCGGGACGCTTGCGCGAGATCGGCAGTCGGGATACACCTAGCCATCCGTTCCCCGAGTCGAGGAGCCTCGTGGCCAGGCCACAGCAGAAGAGCGTTGCGGAGATCGTCCAGGAGCTCTTCGATCTGCTCAAGGCATACGCGCAGCAGGAGACGCTCGATCCGTTCAAGCGGCTGGGCGTCTACCTGGCCTGGGGTGTCGGCGGCTCCGCGCTCATGTCGGTCGGGCGTCTTCTTCATCGCCCTGAGCGCCCTGCGGGCGCTGCAGACCCAGACCGGCACGACCTTCCACGGCCCGTGGTCGTGGGCGCCCTACTTCATCGTGGCGCTCGGGCTCGGCATCGTGATCGGCCTGGCCGTCTGGCGGATCACCGACGCCGGACGCCGTGAGCACGAAGGAGCCCGTTGACCATGGCCAAGGACGACCCGACCACGACCAGCGAGCCGCGGCCCACGATCGACCGCGGGGACATCGAGGCCAAGCTCCGGGAGCTCCAAGGCGAGGTCGAGGTCATCGGTGAGGAGGCGCGGAGCTACGGCATCGCCGCCGGGGTGGCGGTGGTCGTGGTCATCGTGGCCGTCGCCTTCGTGCTGGGTCGTCGTCGGGGCCGCCGGAACCGCACCATCGTCGAGGTGCGGAGGATCTGATGCTCGCCTACCTCCGGGCGAGAGCGTTCAGCCGCGGCTTCCTCGGCGGGAGCCAGCTCTGGATGGGGATCGGGTTGATCGTGTGGACGGTCCGCCTGTTCCAGTGGTTGACGCGACCCGAGACCGATGTGATCTACCGCGACCGTCTCGGCACCGGCCAGGTCATCCAGATCCGCCACCTGGACCCGCCGCCGTCGCGCCGCCAGCGCCGCAGGAAACCAAGCGGCTGACGCGGGCGCGCCCGTGAAGGTCCTCCTGCGCAACCCGAAGCGGGAGATCGAGGTCAGCGGGTCCATGCAGGTGTCGACGCTGCTGGCTCGGCTCGACATCAACCGCGAGACGGTGCTGGTGATCCGTTCCGACACGCTCGTCGCCGGCGACGCGTGGCTCGACGACGCAGACGACGTCGAGATCCGACCGGTCATCTCGGGAGGCGCGCTGCCGTGAAGTGCCGCGTGTGCCGTGAGCCGGCCATCATCGACATCCGGCGCCACAACGCCAACTTCTGCGCCGAGCACTTCCTCCGCCTCTGCCGCGACCAGGTGGCCAAGGCGATCGGTGAGTTCGAGATGATCCAACCCGACGAGCGCGTCCTCGTGGCCGTGTCGGGGGGCAAGGACTCGCTGGCGCTGTGGGACATCCTGATCGAGGCGGGGTACCGCGCCGACGGGCTCTACCTCGGGCTCGGGATCGGCGACTACAGCGACGCCTCGGGCGAGGCCGCCCGCGCCTTCGCCACCGACCGCGGGCTCACCTTGCTCGAGGTGGATCTCCCGCGCGACTACGGCTACGACATCCCGACGGGCGCGAAGGCGGCCCGTCGCGTGCCGTGCTCGGCGTGCGGCCTGTCCAAGCGTCATCTGTTCGACGACGCCGCCCGCCGGGGTGGCTACGACGTCGTCGCCACCGGCCACAACCTCGACGACGAGGCGGCCGTCCTGTTCGGCAACGTACTGCGGTGGCAGACCGACTACCTCGGTCGCCAGCTGCCCGGTGCTCCCGGCCCGACCCGGCCTGCCCCGCAAGGTCAAGCCGCTCGTGCGCCTCGGCGAGCGGGAGATGGCCGCGTACTGCGTGCTCCGCGGCATCGACTACATCGTCGACGAGTGCCCGATGGCGGCCGGCAACCGCCACCTCGGGTACAAGGAGGCGCTCAACGCCATCGAGGCCACCTCGCCCGGCTCGAAGCACGACTTCTACTTCGGGTTCCTCGCCCGCGCCTCGGACCGCTTCCAGGCCGAGGCAGAGGCCGATCGCGAGACCCTGCGAGCCGTGCCAGGTCTGCGGCGCCCCGACCCCGTCGGAGGTGTGCGCCTTCTGCCGGCTCGTCGAGCGGGCCGGCGGTGACCCGATGCCGGTCCGCGTCGCGCTCACCCACGGTGCGGACGGGCGACTCGCCGCGGTGAGCCGCCCCCTGGCCGTCGGCGAGCGGGTACTGCTCATCGACAGCAAGAAGCGCCGCTACCTGGTGACCCTCCAGGACGGCGGCGAGTTCCACTCGCACGCGGGGTTCGTGCCCCACGCCGAGATCGTGGGCCAGGCCGAGGGCAGTGACGGTCCGTTCGACGCGCGGGCAGGGCTACCAGGTGGTGCGGCCGACGCTGGCCGACTTCGTGCTGAAGATGCCACGGGGCGCGCAGGTCATCTATCCCAAGGACCTCGGACCGATCCTGGTGCTGGCCGACATCGCCCCGGGCCTGCGGGTGCTCGAGTCCGGCGTCGGATCAGGTGCGCTGTCGATGTCGATGGTGCGGGCCGGCGCCCACGTGACCGGCTACGAGCTGCGCGAGGACTTCGCCGCGCGCGCCACCGCGAACGTCGCGTCGTTCCTCGGTGAGGGCGCGCTGGAGCGCTACCGGGTCGAGATCCGCGACTGCTACGACGGCATCGACGAGCGGCGTCGACCGCGTCGTGCTCGACCTGCCCGAGCCGTGGCAGGTCGTGCCGCACGCCGCGAGCCGCGCTCGAGCCCGGCGGCATCCTCGTCGCCTACACGCCGAGCATCACCCAGGCCACCCAGCTGCGGGCAGCGCCTCGACGACAGTCCGTTCGCGATGGCAGAGACGCTCGAGGTGCTGCAACGGACGTGGCACATCGAGGGCCAGGCGGTGCGGCCCGACCACCGCATGGTCGCCCACACCGGCTTCCTCACCCACGCGAGGTTGTTGGGCGGCTAGTCCTTCTTTCAATTCCAGCTGGGGTTGGAGCCGGTCATCGCGGCTTTGGCCGAGTCGCGGCGCAGGATCTCGCCCCAGAGGTGCTCGGGCGTCGGTGGTGAAGAGATCGTCGGCCTCCGCGTCGACGACGAGCCAGGCCCCGCCTGCCACCTCCTCGTCGAGCTGTCCCGCTCCCCAGCCGGCGTAGCCGACGAAGACGCGGGCGATCTCGACCCCGGCCGCGATGGCCTCGGGATCCATGCTCAGGTCGACCGAGCCGATGGTGCCCTCGACGCCGGACCATCCCGGGCAGTCGAGCGTCTCGCGCACGCGGGCCAGGCCGAGCGCGATGCCGGCCTCGACGGGTCCACCGCTGAACACGACCGGGGGCTGGCCGACCGCCGCGGCCCACAGAGGCAGTGCGTCGCCGACGGGGAACTCGCTCGGTCGGTTCACGACGACGCCGAGCGCGCCCTCCGGGCCGTGCTCGAGCAGGTACACGATCGTGCGGTCGAAGTTGGCGTCGCCGAGGCTGGGCCCGGCGATCAGCAGCCGACCGGTGAACCTCGTCGACATCGCCAGCGCTTGGTCAGTCGATCTCGATGAAGATGCACTCGCCGGGGCACTCCTCGGCGGACTCGATCGTCGCTTCCTCCTGGCCGGCCGGCACGTTGGCCAGACCCTCGGCGCCACCCGGGTTCGAGAAGACCTTGTCGCCTTCCTTGACGTAGGCGAGGCCGTCGTCGAGCAGGGTGAACACGTCGGGGGCGATCTCCTCGCACAGGCCGTCGCCCGTGCAGAGATCCTGATCGATCCAGACCTTCATGGTCGCCTGACCTCTCTCGAATGCGGTGGGGGGAGCGATGCGATGACACCTATCGGCACCACGCAGCCAGTGTAGTGCGACGGGCGAATTAACACGGCATTTCCGGGAGAAATGACCGGGGCTCGCCACGACCGCCACGGAGCGTGCTACGGGCCGTCGGCGACCGGCAAATCCGCTCCCGCGAGGGTTCCGGGACCCGTCACCCTCGCTGCCGCCGCTCCGCCGCTCTCGGTGAACCCCGGTGTAGGGTCCGAACAGGAAGCCGGAGGAGGTGATCCTCGTCAACGAGGCCGAGTACGAAGGACGATTGGCCGCCTACGACACCGAGATGGCCGAGCTGCGCGAGCAGTCGAAGGCGCTCGAGGAAGAGGTCGTCTCGCTGCGCCGGAGGCTCCAGGATGCGCCCAAGCGGGTGCGCACCCTCGAAGAGCGCCTGCTCGAGACCAAGGGCCAGTTGGCACAGGCCGTGTCGCAGAACGAGAAGCTCACCTACACGCTGCGCGAGGCGCGCGAGCACATCGCCGCGCTGCGCGACGAGGTCGAGAAGCTCACCCAGCCGCCCGCCGCGTACGGCACCCTGCTCGGCTCGAACGACGACGGCACCGTCGACGTCTTCTCGGGCGGGCGCAAGATGCGCGTGTCGGTGCACCCGGACCTCACGGCGGAAGAGCTCACCCGCGGAGCCGAGGTCGTGCTCAACGAGTCGCTCAACGTCGTGCTGGCCCGCACACCTGAGCTCACCGGCGAGGTGGTCACCTTCAAGGAGATGCTGGGCGACGGCAGCCGAGCCATGATCCTCGGCCGGGCCGACGAGGAGCGCGTCGCCGAGCTGGCCGACATCCTCAAGGGCACCAAGATCCGCGCCGGCGACTCGGTGCTGCAGGACATGCGCTCCGGTCTCCTGCTCGAGGTGCTGCCCCGACCCGAGGTCGAGGAGCTCGTGCTCGAAGAGGTGCCCGACATCTCCTACGACGACGTCGGCGGTCTCGATCGCCAGATCGAGCAGATCACCGACGCGGTCGAGCTGCCGTTCGTGCACCAGGACCTGTTCGCCGAGTACCACCTGCCCGCCCCGAAGGGCATCCTCCTCTACGGCCCTCCCGGCTGCGGCAAGACGCTCATCGCCAAGGCGGTGGCCAACTCGCTGGCCAAGAAGGTGGCCGAGGTCAGCGGCGACCAGCACGCCCGCAGCTACTTCCTCAACATCAAGGGCCCGGAGCTGCTCAACAAGTACGTCGGCGAGACCGAGCGCCAGATCCGGCTCGTCTTCCAGCGGGCCCGGGAGAAGAGCGAGGAGGGCTGGCCGGTCATCGTCTTCTTCGACGAGATGGACTCGCTGTTCCGCACGCGCGGCACGGGCATCAGCTCCGACATGGAGTCCACGATCGTGCCGCAGCTGCTGGCCGAGATCGACGGCGTCGAGACGCTGAAGAACGTCATCGTGATCGGTGCCTCCAACCGCGAGGACCTGATCGACCCCGCCATCCTGCGCCCGGGCCGCCTCGACGTGAAGATCAAGATCGAACGCCCGAGCGAAGAGGCCGCCGCTCAGATCTTCGGTCGCTACCTCACCTCCGACCTGCCGCTCGACGAGAGCGAGGTCACCTCCCTCGGCGGCGGCGACCGCGAGAAGGCCGTGCGGGCCATGATCGAGCAGACCGTGGCCGAGATGTACCGCGACGACGAGGCCAACCAGTTCCTCGAGGTGACCTACCAGAACGGCGACAAGGAGGTCATGTACTTCAAGGACTTCTCGTCGGGCGCCATGATCGAGAACATCGTGCGCCGCGCCAAGAAGCTGGCCATCAAGCGCCTGATCGACGACGGCAGCCGCGGCATCCAGGTCCGCGACCTGATCGAGTCGATCCACCAGGAGTACAAGGAGCACGAGGACCTGCCCAACACGACCAACCCGGACGACTGGGCCAAGATCTCGGGCAAGAAGGGCGAGCGCATCATCTACGTGCGCACCCTGGTCAAGCGCGACGACGCCGATCCGGCCGGCGGCCGGGCCATCGAGCGCGTGGCCACCGGCCAGTACCTCTAGCCCGGCGGCGGGCTGGGGCGAACAACCATGCCGGCCTGTCCACGATGCCATTCCGAGGTGCAGGACGGGTGGGACTGGTGCCATGTCTGCGGCTTCGACCCTGACGGGTTGAAACCACCGGATCCGGACTGGCGCGACCTGCCGTCACCGCGCTTCGGCGAGACGCCGGAGTGGGGAGCGCCGATCGGCCAGCCGGCCGGGACGGCGCCGGGAGTCGGCGCGCCGCAGTGGGGGCCGCCGCCGGTCGGCCCTGGGCTCTCGACCAACGGCCACGCCCACCCCAAGCCCGGCCGGTCGGGGGCGACGGTCGTCCTGATCGTGATCGCCGGGCTGGTCGTCGCGGCCGTGGTGGGCATCATCGTCCTCGTGCTGGCCGTCACCCTGTTGGGACGCAGCGCGGACGTCGTGGGTAAGCAGACCGGCGCCACCGTCCCGCCGGGGTCGGCCCGATTCGTAGCCCCCGACGGCTCCTTCTCGGCCGATTTCCCGGTCGCGCCGTCGAGGGGTCCCGGCGCGACCGCGACGCACAGCACCGTGGCCGGCACCACCTGGGAGGCATCGGCGGGCGGCATCATGTACTTCGTCACCGTCTCACCGTTGATCCCCGGGGCCCGGCTCGACGCGAGCGCGGCGTTGAACGGCGGGATCGCGGGGTTCGACTCGAGGTTCCCCGGCACGTACCACGAACGGACACCGACCACGGTCGACGGATTCAAGGCCGAGCAGTTCGCGGTCACGGGGACCTCGGGCACCATGGTGCGGGGCACCGTCGTCGTCTCACCGCACACGATCTACATCATCGCGGCGGCCGGATCACCGACGCAGCAGGCCGAACTCGACGCGTTCCGCGACTCGCTGCACGTGCCGACCTAGTCAGTCGTCGTGGCCGTCAGACCCATCGGGTTGGGATAGGGGATCAGCTCGTGCGCCGCGATCGCAGCGTGCAGCGGTGCCATCGCTTCGACGAAGCGGTCCAGGCGGGCTCGCCCCAGCGACGCCCACGGAGCCGCGGCCAGGCGGTCGGTGGCGGCCTCGACGACGGCACGGCGGGCGCGACCGAGCTCGGTCAGCCCGCCGTCGCGATCGAGCCACCGGCGGTCGACCAGCCGGCCGACCGCCGCGTCCCATTGCTCGTCGTCCCAACCACGAGCCCGCTGTTGCATCGGGCGGGTCGACCCGCCGGCGGCGACGAGCAGCGGGTGCACCTCGCACCCGTCGAGCCCCTCGTCGACGAGCGCGGCCACGTGGCCGTCACCGCGGTGCTCCCGCAGGACCGACAGCGCCAGCCACAGCGCGAGGTGCGGGTCGTCGGGCGGCTCGACGCCTGCCCAGGCGGCCGCCAACGGGCGACCCTCGATCGAACAGGCATCGGCCGCCGCCCGGGCGAGCTCGGCCGCGGCGCGCAGCTCGGCCGAACCGGCCAACGGTCCCAGCAGTTCGCGTAGCGCCTGGTCGACGCCTTCGAAGCGCGTCTGCAGCACCTCCGCCGGTGCCGCGATCGCCCACGCGTCGGGCAGCGCCCGCTCGACCATCCATGCCGCGAAGTTGAAGAACGTGGCCACGACGACGGCCGGTCCGACGGCTCCCATCGGTGCGGCCCGGCCGCTGAAGTAGCCCATCCAGAAGCCCTTCAGTCCGAGACGCGCCTCGGACTCGACGACTTCCGGGGCGAAGTACGCGACCGCGTGGTACGGCTCGGTGGTGCGCCAGAGGTCCCGCACCTCGGCGGCCGGCAGATCGCTCATCCTGCGCCCGAGGATAGGGGCCGCGGACCGCCTTGACCGCAGCCCGGTAGCCACCCGCCGATAAGGTCAACGCGTGGCCATCAGCAAGATCTGTGGCATCGAGACCGAGTACGGCATCCTCATCC
Source organism: uncultured Microthrixaceae bacterium (assembly GCA_963776435.1). Lineage (GTDB taxonomy): Bacteria > Actinomycetota > Acidimicrobiia > Acidimicrobiales > Acidimicrobilacustridaceae > UBA4742. The sequence goes on along the minus strand of CAVZMK010000008.1, from coordinate 65,157 downwards.
GTGGGGTGGGGGAGTCGAACCCGATCGCGGCCTCGTCCATGCTGATCAACGCCTACCTCCAGGAGACGCGCCGCACCGATGCCGTGCCAGCGGTGCCCGACGTCGGATGGGACTTCGAGGACGAGATCGCCGGGCAACGATGCCCGCGGATCGACGCCGGCCGGGTCGATGCCGCCCGAGGTCGAGACCCACCTGGTCAACGCGGTGCTGACCAACGGGGCCCGGTACTACGTCGACCACGCCCACCCCGAGCTGTCCACGCCCGGAGTGCGCCGATGCCCGCTCGGTGGTCGTGTTCGACCGGGCGGCCGAGCTGATCCTCGAGGCCTCGATGGAGGCGGCCAAGCAGATGCTGCCCGAGGGCCAGGAGATCGTCGTCTACAAGAACAACTCCGACGGCAAGGGCAACAGCTACGGCTGCCACGAGAACTACCTCATGGACCGGCACGTGCCGTTCGGTCGCATCGTCGCCCACGTGATCGCCGCACTTCGTCACGCGCCAGATCTTCACCGGCGCGGGCAAGGTCGGCAGCGAGGCGCCGTCGGTCGGCATCGACGAGGTGCCGTTCCAGCTCACGCAGCGGGCCGACTTCTTCGAGGAGGAGGTCGGCCTCGAGACGACGCTCAAGCGACCGATCGTCAACACCCGCGACGAGCCGCACTGCGACGCCACAAGTACCGGCGCCTTCACGTCATCGTCGGCGACGCCAACCTCTCCGAGGTCTCGACCTTCCTGAAGGTCGGCACCACCGCAATCGTGCTGGCCATGATCGAGGACGACGTCCTGCCGCGCGAGTTCGTCTTCAACGCGCCGGTCTGGGCGATGCGCCAGCGTCTCCTACGACCTCGGCCTCCGCGCGCCGCTCGAGCTGGCCGACGGCACCAGCGTCACCGCGCTCGAGGTCCAGTGGGAGCTGCTCGACCGGGCCCGCAAGTACGCCGACTCGGTCGGGCCTGGCCTGCGTGGGCGAGAGCGTCGGCGCCGAGATCCTGCGGCGGTGGGAGGCGCGTGCTGACCGCGCTCGAGGTCGACCCGATGTCGCTGTCCGACCAGCTCGACTGGGTGGCCAAGTACCGCCTGATCGACGGCTACCGCGAGCGCCACGGCCTGGCCTGGGACGACGCCCGCCTGGCCGCCCTCGACCTCCAGTACCACGACCTCCGGCCGGACAAGTCGCTCTTCGCCCGCCTGGGGGTGGAGCGGCTCACCACCGACGACGAGGTGGAGCTGGCCATCACCGAGCCTCCCCCCGACACACGGGCCTATTTCCGGGGAAAGTGCCTCCAGCGCTGGGGCGGCGACATCGTGGCGGCCAACTGGGACTCACTTGTTTTCGATATCGGCCGCGAACCTCTGCGTCGCGTGCCGATGATGGAACCGACTGCGCGGAACCCGTGCGCACGTGGGTACGTTGTTGGACGAGTGCACCACCTCGTCCGAGCTGCTGGACAGACTGGGCACCTAGATCCCCCGGAGAGGGCCAGATGGCTGAACGAGAGCAGATCCGCAAGCCGGCACCGGCCAAGAAGGACGCCGAGATCGAAGAGACGCCCGCGGCGTCAGAGAAGGGCGAGAAGATCAAGGCCGAGCTCGACGACCTCCTCGACGAGATCGACGAGCGTCCTCGAGACCAACGCAGAGGAGTTCGTTCGAAGTCTACGTGCAGAAGGGTGGAGAGTAACGCACGTCCCCTCCCGTTCTTCTGAGGATCCACGAGCCAGAGCGCGGTGGATCCTCGACGAACGCTGGCGGGGGCGGCGCCGGACTACGTGTCGCGGCACCGCGAGGGGAGCCGGTAGCCTGCGGCCCGTGAGCTTGCCCATGTTCTCGCCCGACGACGATCCGGGGCCCAGCTTCGCCGAGCTGCTGCGCCGCGTCGGCCTCGAACCGCAGGCACCTACCGCGTCGCTCGACGGCGTGGTGACCATCACCCACGCCACGACGGTCGTGGCCATCCGCTACGCCGACGGCGTCGTGATGGCCGGCGACCGCCGGGCGACCAGCGGCAACCTGATCTCGCACCGCGCCATCGAGAAGGTGTTCCCGGCCGACCGCCACTCCGGGGTCGCCATCGCGGGCGCGGCCGGGCCGGCCATGGACATGGTCAAGCTGTTCCAGCTCCAGCTCGAGCACTACGAGAAGGTCGAGGCGTCTGCGCTGAGCCTCGACGGCAAGGCCAACCAGCTCTCGACGATGGTGCGCAACCATCTGCCGGCCGCCATGCAGGGGTTGGCCGTGGTGCCGCTGTTCGCCGGGTTCGACCTGGCCCGCGGGACGGGACGCCTGTTCCAGTACGACGTGACCGGCGGACGCTACGAGGAGAGCAACTTCTCCTCCACGGGCTCCGGCAGCCTGCACGCCGGCACGGTGATCAAGCTCGGCTTCCGGGACGCCCTCGGTCGGGAGGAGACGCTCGACCTCGCCATCCGTGCGCTGTTCACGGCGGCCGACGACGACTCGGCCACCGGAGGACCGGACCTCGTCCGGGGCATCTACCCGACGATGGCGACGATCACCGCCGACGGGCTTCGAGCGGGTCGCCGAATCCGAGGTGGCCGAGCGCTTCGGCTCGTTGCTCGACGGACCTCGGCGAGCGCGAGTCGCAGAGCCGCAGCCGCGTCGCCGAGACCGCATCCGACCACGGGGGTCTCCAGCCATGAGCATGCCGTTCTACGTCGCCCCCGAACAGGTGATGAAGGACCGGGCCGACTACGCCCGCAAGGGCATCGCCCGGGGCCGGGCGCTGGCCGCGGCCGTCTACGACGACGGCATCGTCATCTGCGCCGAGAACCCCTCCTCCACGCTGCGCAAGATCAGCGAGATCTACGACCGCATCGCGTTCGCCGGGGTCGGCAAGTACAACGAGTTCGACCAGCTCCGCATCGCGGGCGTGCGGGCCGCCGACCTCAAGGGCTACGCCTACAGCCGCGAGGACGTCGACGCCCGCAGCCTGGCCAACCAGTACGCCTCGATCCTGGGCCAGATCTTCACCCACGAGATGAAGCCGATGGAGGTCGAGATCCTGGTGGCCGAGGTCGGCGTCGGGCGGGACGACGATCGCCTGTTCCACATCCTCTACGACGGCACGGTGATGGACGAGGACCACTTCACCGTGCTCGGCGGCGAGGCCGAGGCGATCAACACCCGGCTCGAAGAGGCGTGGAACGACTCCCTCGACCTGGGCGGTGCGTTGCGGGCGGCCGTGGGCGCGCTCGCCGGGCCGGACCGGACATTGACCGCTGGTGAGCTCGAAGCCGCCGTGCTCGAACGCACCGATGCCCGACGCGCCTTCCGCCGCCTCGAGCTCGACGAGCGCACCGCACTCCTCGCCTGACGCTCAGCCCATGGCGAGCAGCCGCACCGACACGAACGACGATGGCGAGCACGAGCGCGATCGTCACGACGGCCGGGCGCTGACGGCGGGCGACGCCGACCACGAGGTCGCCCCCGGCGGCGCCGTCCAGTGAGATCCCTGGGTCGGTTTCGTCGTCCCCGTCGGGCCCGCCGAGCACGTCGCGAGCACGATCGGCCTCGTCGGAGGGCACGAGGACCTCGATGCCGCCGACGGGATAGAGGCCGTCGACATCGCCGCGGAGCGACCAGACCACGCCCTCGGATCCCAGCCGGGCAGCCATCAGCTTGGCCTCGAAGCCCGTGCGGGCCAGGGCCACCGGGATCATCTCGTAGCGATCCACGAGCACACGGTACCGGGCGCGGGGACTCGCCCCGGTAGCGTGTCCCTGTGGAACGACGCATCTTCGGACTCGAGAACGAGTACGGCGTCACCTGCACCCTGCGCGGCCAGCGCCGGCTGAGCCCCGACGAGGTCGCCCGCTACCTGTTCCGGCGCGTCGTCTCATGGGGCCGGAGCAGCAACGTGTTCCTGGCCAACGGCGCCCGGCTGTACCTCGACGTGGGATCCCATCCCGAGTACGCCACCCCCGAATGTGACTCGATCTACGACCTGGTGGTGCACGACAAGGCCGGCGAGCGCATCCTCGAGCAGTTGCTGGCCAGCGCGGAGCAGCGGCTACGCGAAGAGGGCATCCGGGGTGTCATCTATCTGTTCAAGAACAACACCGACTCGGCGGGCAACAGCTACGGCTGCCACGAGAACTACCTGACCAGCCGGCGCGACGATTTCGGCACCTATGCCGAGGTGCTGATCCCGTTCCTCGTCAGCAGACAGATCTACGCCGGCGCCGGCAAGGTGCTCCAGACCGCCCGCGGGGCCATGTTCTGCGTGAGCCAGCGGGCCGAGCACATCTGGGAGGGCATCTCGAGCGCGACCACGCGGTCCCGCCCGATCATCAACACCCGCGACGAGCCGCACGCCGACGCCGAGCGCTACCGGCGGCTGCACGTCATCGTCGGCGACTCGAACATGAGCGAGTACGCCACCTTCCTCAAGGTCGGCGCCTGCTCGATCCTGCTGCGCATGCTCGAGGAGCCCAACGTCGTGCTCCGGGACATGACGCTCGAGAACCCCATCCGGGCCATCCGCGAGATCAGCCACGACATCACCTGCCGGCGACGGGTGCGACTGGCCAACGGACGAGAGGCCAGCGCGCTCGACATCCAGGGCGAGTACCTGAACCGGGCCCTCAAGTACGCCGAGCGCCGGGAGCTGAGCCCCCTCGAGACGCACCGCCCTCGAGATGTGGGAGCACTGCCTGACCACGATCGAGAACGATCCGCTGAAGCTCGACCGCGAGGTCGACTGGGTCATCAAGCACAACCTGATCGAGCGCTACCGCGAGCGCGACGATCTGCCACTGAGCCACCCGCGCGTCGCACTGCTCGACCTCCAGTACCACGACGTCAACCGCGAGCGCGAGCATCTTCTACAAGATGCAGGCCCGTGGGTTGGTCGAGCGCATGTGCGACGACGCCGACATCGACACCGCCATCGACGTCCCGCCGCAGACCACCCGCGCCCGCCTGCGCGGCGAGTTCATCCGCCGGGCCAAAGAGCGCAAGCGCGACTACACGGTCGACTGGGTGCACCTGAAGCTCAACGACCAGGCGCAGCGCACGGTGCTCTGCAAGGACCCTTTCAAGTCCCGCGACGAGCGCGTCGAGAAGCTCATCGCCTCGCTGTGACGATCTGAGCGTTGGACAAGCTCGAACGGCTCCTCAACCTCATCAGCGCCCTGCTCGAGACCTCCCGGCCCCTCACCGCCGACGAGCTGCGGACGCGGGTCCCCGGCTACCCGGACGGCAAGACCGCCTTCCGTCGCGCCTTCGAGCGCGACAAGGAAGATCTCCGTGACATGGGCATCCCGCTCGTCCTCGAGACGATCGCGGGTGTCGACCCTCCGCTCGAGGGCTACCGGATCGACCGCGACCGCTACTACCTCCGCGATCCCGGTTTCGACCCCGACGAGCTCGCCGCGCTGCACCTCGCGTTCAACGCGGTGCGCCTCGACGGCGTCGACGTCACCGACGGTCTGTGGCGGCTCGGCGGCGTCGTGCAACCGGCGGGCGAGCCCGCACCCGACGCCGGCGCGTTCGCGTCGCTGCCCGGCGACGCCAACCTGGCCCCGCTCTTCCAGGCCTGCGCCGGATCGACGCACGGCATCGTTCACCTACAACGACGAGCTCAGGCAGGTCGACCCGCACCGGGTGGGCTACCAGCGTGGTCACTGGTACCTGCGGGGCCACGACCACGACCGCGGGAGCGAGCGCAGCTTCCGGCTCGATCGCATCGCCGGAGGCGTCGTGGTGGGGGAGCCGGGCTCGGCGTCCCAACCGGCCGCCGCCAGCTCGGGCCTGCCCGACGAGCCATGGCGCCTCGGCGAGGGCCCCGAGGAGCTCGCCCGCCTCCTCGTCGACGCCGACCAGGTCGCCTGGGCCAGCCACCAGCTGGGCGACGCGACGGTCGTGGAGCCGCGCGACGACGGCTCGGCCGTGCTCGAGGTGGCCGTGACGAACTGGCCGGCCTTCCGCACCTTCGTGCTCGGCTTCCTCGACCACGCCGAGCTGCTGGCCCCGGCCGACCGGCGCGCCGAGCTCCTGGCGTGGCTACGGGAGGTGGCGTCGTGAGCCGCACCGGCGCACCCGAGCGGGTCGCCAGGATGCTGAGCCTCGTTCCCTGGGTGGCGGCCCGGGGGAGCGCGTCGGTCGACGAGATCTGCCGCCGCTTCGACATCGACGCGGCCAGCTGTTGCGCGACCTCGACACCGTGTCGATGGTGGGCCTCTACCCCTACACGCCCGACGTGCTCATCGAGCTCTACGTGGACGACGACGAGGTCCACATCACCCTGCCCCAGGCGTTCGACCGTCCGTTGCGCCTCACGCCCGAGCAGGCGGTCGCACTGGTGGCCGCCGGGTCGACGCTGCTGACCGTGCCGGGGGCCGACCCCGAGGGGCCGCTGGCCAGGGGCCTGGCCAAGTTGTCAGGCGCGCTCGGTGCGGGACCGGATCCGGGCGTCGAGGTCCGCCTCGGTCTGGCGCCCCAGGACGTGCTGGAGACGCTGCGCGAGGCCACCCGGGACTACCGCCAGGTGCGCATCGACTACTACGCCTACGGCCGCGACGAGCACACCCAGCGCGTCGTCGACCCCTACCGGGTGACCAGCGACGAGGGCCAGTGGTACGTGGCGGCCTACTGCCACCTGGCCGAGGGCGACCGCCTCTTCCGGGTCGACCGCATCAGCGCGGCGGTCCTGCTCGACGAGCACTTCGAGCCGCCGGCCGATCTCCCACCCGAGTCGGTGTTCAGCCCCACCGACGCCGACCCGAGGGTGGTGATCGATCTCCCCGCCGAGGACCGGTGGGTGACCGAGTACTACCCGGTCGAGGCGGTGACCGAGCACGACGGCAGGATCCGGGCCACCCTGGCGGTCACGGCCCGACCCTGGCTCGAGCGGCTGCTGCTCCGCCTCGGCCCCTCGGCGCGGGTCGTCGAGGGGCCCGACGACCTCCGCCGCGCCGCGGCGGAAGCCGCCGACCGGATCCTCTCCCGCTACGGCGCGACCGCCGACGACTGACCGGGAGAGCTCCCATCGGTCGACTAGCCTCACGCCGCGTCCTATGCCCCCCGCCTCGACACCTCAAGGATCTCCTGCCGCGTATGACCATCCCTGTGCCCGCGGGCGGCGACGACGGTCCGGAGCCGGGTGCGACGCAGCCCAAGAAGCGCGACCCCTGGAAGCGCAACGCCATCGAGTGGGTCGTCGTCATCGCCGGCGCGGTGGCCGTCGCCCTCATCATCCAGGCCACCTCGTTCCAGGCCTTCTACATCCCGTCGCAGTCGATGGAGTCGACGCTCCACGTCGGCGACCGCGTGCTGGTCAACAAGTGGAGCTACCGACTGCACCCGATCCACCGCGGCGACATCGTGGTGTTCAGCAAGCCGAAGGGTGAGCTGGCGAGCAACATCAACGACCTCATCAAGCGGGTCATCGCCCTGCCCGGCGAGTCGGTGACCATCGCCAACAACCACGTCTACATCAACGGCCACCAGCTCGATCGAGCCCTACCTGCGGGCCGAGGACGTCACGACCGTGCACCCGGGTCCTTTCGCGTGCACGCCCGCAGGTCCCGTGCAAGATCCCGAAGGGCCAGATCTGGGTGATGGGGGACAACCGCGTCTTCTCCGAGGACAGCCGCTACTTCGGTCCCATCCCCGAGTCGTCGGTGGTCGGGCGCGCCTTCTTCCGCATCTGGCCGCTCAACCGCTTAGGCAGCTTGTAGCGCTCGACACGCTGCGCAGCCGCCAGGCGGAGCAGCTCGCGCAGCCCGGGCGAAGATCGGCGAAGCCGAGCCCGGCGGATTATCGCCGGGCCAGAGAGTCAGAGCTTGGCGACGGCAGTCGCCAAGCGGTCGACGTGGTCGCTGTAGAGGCCGTCGATGCCGGCGTCGAACAGGTCGTCCATGACGTGGTCGAACTGCACGTCCCATCCGAAGGCGAGCCGCTCGAAGCGGTGGTAGAGCGCGATCAGCCCGCCGCTCCACTCGGAATGGTGCAGGTTCACCACCTCGATGCCGAGATCGGCCAAGCGTGGCCGCGTGGCGTTCGGTCGTGCCCTCGAGGTACCTGAGGGCGGTCGAGTGGACGAGGTGGACCTCGGGCCAGCGCGTCCGCCACTGGGTGAGGGTGTCGAGGTCGGGGATGGCACAACCAGAGCCGGCCGACGGCACCGTCGCCCGCCTGTGCGGCGGCGGCCACCACCGCCTCGGCCACCGCCGCGTCCTTCAGGTCGAGAGACAGCTCGAAGCCGGTGCCGCACCGGGTGTAGAGGTCGGCCAGCTCCGGGATGTGGTCGGGCAGATCGGCCCGGGCGACCTCGCCGATCGACCGGCGGCGGAGGCGGCGGCCGCCCACGACGCCGTCGTGGTCGAGCACGGCTCGCCCGTCGGCGGTGAGCCACACGTCGCTCTCGATCCCGGTGGCCCCGAGCCGCAAGGCCAGCTCGAACGCCTCGATCGTGTTCTCGGGTGCCTGGGCGCGCGCTCCGCGGTGGGCGAACGCTATCGGTGGCCATCTGAGCGATGGAAGCCGGGTCGGCACCGGTTCATGCTAGCGATCGGGCCGAAATGGGTCGTTCGGCCCACGATCATGCGCTCAAGGCCCGTCGCGCCCGTGCCGATCCCCTACGCAGTAGCCAGAGGAGAGGGCGTCGATGGCAACCATCCGGGCCAGTTGCGCAGAGTGCGGTGACGTCGAGTTGACCACCGCGGACGTGCGTGTACGTGTGTGCACCGCGGACAACCAGGGGACCTACTCGTTCCGCTGCCCGGTGTGCCTCATGACCGTCATCAAGCCGGCCGAGCCGAGGACGGTCGACCTGCTGGTCGCCTCCGGCGTCACCTACGAGACGTGGACCCCGCCGCTCGAGCTCAGCGAGCCGCGAGGAGTGGGCGAGCCGATCACCCACGACGAGCTGCTCGACTTCCACGACCTGCTCAACGACGACAGTCGTCTGATGGACGCCCTCTCGGAGCTCCTCGAGCGCTGATCGCCCCGGCCGTGGCGTCCTCGCGGCGCCCGACCGGCACTAGGATCGGAGTCCGTGTCACCGGTCTGGCTGATCCCGTGCACGTTGGCGGTGGTGGCCGCCGTCGTGCTCGTGACGACCACCAGGGCGGTGCGATCCGAGCTGGCGGTGCTCTCCGAACAGCCTACGAGGGCTCGCGCGCCTTCGTGATCGGGCTCGTGCCGGTGCAGATCGAATCCGAGCGCACGGCGCGGGCCGCCGAGCTGACCCTCGACGCCCTCGTCCCACCGGCCCCTCGGTAGAATCACGCGCCATGTTCAACGTCGGTCCCGAGAAGCTGATGGTGGTGCTCCTGGTGGCGCTCATCGTCCTCGGGCCCGACAAGCTGCCCAACGCCGCCCGCCAGATCGGCCGCTACCTGAACGACTTCCGTCGGATCTCCCAGGGGTTCCAACAGGAGCTCCGCAGCGCGATCGACATGGCTGCCGACCCGGTCACGACCTTCACCCAGGCGACGCCCGGCGACGCGGGGACGGCGACGCAGCCGACCACCCCCGTCGATCCCGAGCCCGACCTCGACCCCGGGGCCGAGGCCGACGCTGCACCGATGCCGCGTCGACGCCGGACCCGTTGGAGACGTTCCCGACGGCAGCGGTCGACGACGCGGCATCGATCAGCCAACCGGACTCCGATCCCGAGCCCGCCGCCGAACCGGTTGTGATGCCGATCCCCGAGCCCGCCGCCGAACCGGTCGCCGAGCCGAACCACACGGCCTCGGCCTGACCGGCCCCGCGCCGGCCCGTCGATGAGCGACAAGACCGATACGAAGGTGGCCGACGAGGGTCGCATGACCCTCTGGGAGCACATCGCCGAGCTGCGCACGCGGCTCATCAGGGCGATCATCGCCATCGTGTGCGGCGCGGTCATCGGGTGGTTCCTCTATCCCTGGATATTCACCCTCCTCACCAACCCGCTCCACAACGCCGAGCACAACGCGATCATCATCGCCGGCAGCCCGATCGCGCCGCTGCTGACCCGCATCAAGATCGCCGGGTACGTCGGCATCATCATCGCCATGCCGGTGCTCGTCTGGCAGCTGTGGCGCTTCATCACGCCCGGCCTCTACCCGCACGAGAAGAAGTACGCCGTCCCGTTCACCGCCGGCGCGGTCGCTGTTCTTCCTGCTCGGCGCCCTGGTCGCCTACCTGTCCCTGCTGCCCACCCTCGAGTTCCTCAACGCGGTCGGCGGTTCGAACATCAAGCCCGTCTACAACATCGGGGACTACCTCAAGCTCGTCGTGCTGATGATGATCATCTTCGGCGCCGGCTTCGAGTTCCCCGTGCTGCTCATCGCACTCGAGATGGCCGGCGTGGTCACGCCCCGACAGCTCAGCCAGTCCCGGCGGTGGGCGATCGTGGGCATCGTCGTGGTCTCGGCGGTGATAACCCCCAGCAGCGACCCCGTCAGCATGCTGGCCCTGGCGATGCCGCTCTACCTCTTCTACGAGTTCGCCATCGTCTTCGGCTGGCTCTACAACCGGCGGAGGCGCAAGCGCGCCGCGAGGGCAGCCGCGGCCGGCGAAGGCTCGTGACCGGGCGCGGCCGACGGGTCGGCGCCTGCGGCCCCCGTCGACGACCAAGCCAGGGAGCCGTTCGAGCTCGACCGGTTCCAGCTCGAGGCCATCGCCGCGATCGACCGGGACCAGTCGGTGCTCGTGGCCGCGCCCACGGGCTCGGGCAAGACGGTGGTCGCCGAGCACGCCGTCGATCGCGCGCTCGCCGACGGTCGGCAGCGCCTTCTACACGACGCCGATCAAGGCGCTGTCGAACCAGAAGTTCCACGACCTCGTGGCGCGGCTCGGGCCGCGCCTCGGTCGGGCTGCTCACCGGGGACAACGCCATCAACGGTGACGCGCCCGATCGTGGTCATGACCACCGAGGTCCTTCGCAACATGATCTACGCCCGCTCGGGGAGCCTCGACGCACTGGGCTGGGTGGTGCTCGACGAGGTCCACTACCTCCAGGACGAGTACCGCGGACCGGTGTGGGAAGAGGTGATCATCCACCTGCCGCGGGCCGTCCGACTCGTGTGCCTGTCGGCCACCGTCTCGAACGCGGCCGAGGTGGCCGAGTGGATCGAGACCGTGCGCGGCCCGACCGGCGCTCGTCGTCGAGACGGACCGGCCGGTCGAGCTCGACAACCTGTTCCTCGTCGGCGACACCTCGAGCGAGCAGCCGATCCTGATCCCGACGCTGGTCGACGGAAGGCCGAACCCGGAAGGTGATCGCTTCGATACGGCCGCGCGCGTGCCCGGACGCGGACGCCCGCGACGCCGGTGGTTCGCGCCTCGACGCGTCGACGTCGTCGACCTGCTGCGCGACCGGGAGCTGCTGCCCGCCATCTACTTCATCTTCAGCCGCGCCGCCTGCGACGACGCCGTGAGCGGCTGCCTCGACGCCGGACTTCGCCTCATCGACAGCGACGAGCGGGCGCGCGTGCACGAGATCGTCGATCGGCACCTGGCCCCGCTCAGCGACGACGACCTCGACGTGCTCGGCTACGACCGGTGGATCGCCGGCCTCGATGCCGGCATCGCCGCTCACCACGCGGGGATGGTCCCGCCATTCAAGGAAGCCGTCGAGCGCTGCTTCGTCGAAGGTCTCGTCCGGGCGGTGTTCGCCACCGAGACGCTCGCCCTCGGCATCAACATGCCGGCGCGCACCGTGGTCATCGAGAAGCTCACGAAGTTCACCGGCGAGCGCCACGAGTTCCTCAGCCCGGGCCAGTACACGCAGCTCACCGGCCGAGCCGGCCGGCGGGGCATCGACGACGCGGGCACCGCGGTGGTGCTGTGGTCGCCTTTCGTGTCCTTCGGCGAGGTCGCCGGGCTGGCCGCCAGTCGCAGCTTCGTGCTGCGCTCCGCGTTCCGCCCGACCTACAACATGGCCGCCAACCTCGTCCGGCGCTACCCGGCCGACACCGCGCACCATCTGCTCAACCTCTCCTTCGCGCAGTACCAGGCCGACCGCGCCGTGGTACAGCTCGAGACCCGACTCGACCGGCGCGAACAGGTCCTCGCTGAGCTGCAGGCCGAGGCCACCTGCTCGCGGGGCGACCTCGCCGCCTACCGAACCCGGGTGGGCGATGGTCTGCCCGAGGTGCCGTCGGCGAAGCCGGGCCTCGACGATGCGCTCGGGCGGCTCCGGCCCGGCGACGTGGTGCGGTTGGTAGGTGGTCCCTCGGCGGGGAAGGTTGCGGTGCTCACGGTGGCCCGGCGACGGGGAGGGGCCGTGCGGCTGCGGGTCATCACTCCACAGCGCCGGGTCATGAACCTCGGCAGCCATGACTTCCACGACCGACCGGACGTCATCGGTCGGGTCAGCCTGCCGACCCCGTTCGCCCCGCACAACCGGGGCTTCCAGCGGGAGGTGAGCGCCGCGCTCAACCGGGTCGACGAGCACGGCGGCGGCCGCTCGACTCGGGGTGCGAGCCGCGGGGCCGACGCACGTCTCGACGACGACCACGCCGGACGACGACCCCGTGGCGAGCTGCCCTGACCTCGATCGCCATCTGCGGGCCGCCCGCCGGGCGGACCGGGTCGGTCGCGAGGTGGAGGACCTCAAGCGCCAGATCTTCGGCCGTACCGAGTCGCTGGCGCGCCGGTTCGACCTCGTGCTGCAGGTGCTCGAGGCGCGTGGACACCTCGACGGCTGGGCGCTCACGGCGAAGGGCGAGCGGCTCGTGCGCATCTTCCACGAGTCCGATCTCCTGGTGGCCGAGGCGCTCGACGCCGGGTTGCTCGACGACACCGATCCGGCCACGCTCGCCGGGCTCGCCTCGTGCTTCACGTACGAGCACCGCAGCCCGCTCCCGCCCGCACCGGCCTGGTATCCGTCGCCTGCGGTGCGTCGCCGGGTAACCGCCCTCGAGCAGCTGGCGGCGGGTCTGGCCGCCGACGAGGAGGAGGTCGGGCTGCCCGCTGACCCGCCCGCCCGACAGCGGGTTCTTCGCCCTGGCCTACGCCTGGGCGGCGGGAGAGCCGCTCGACGAGGTGCTGGAGGACGAGGAGCTCTCCGGCGGCGACTTCGTCCGCAACGCCAAGCTGCTGATCGACCTGCTGGGTCAGGTGGCCGACGCCGCGTCCTCGCCCGAGACCGCCCGCACCGCCCGCGAAGCCGCTGACCGCATCTTCCGGGGCGTCGTGTCCGCATCGTCGGTCACCGGCCTCGACCCCGACGAGCCGTGACCATCGCCAAGGGCCGACCGTGGGGCGCGGCCGGCGCGCTGCCGCCCGACGGCGTGGTCGTGCACAGCGACGCCGAGGCCCGGCTCGTCGTCGAGACGGCTCGCCGGGCCGGGCGCGACATCCCGACCCTGGGTCTGCTGGGCGGGGACCTGTGCAAGACGCTCGGCGGCCTCCGCGACGAGGCGCGGCTTCGGTCCGACGAGGCCATGACCTTCCCCGTCGACGTGGGTCGGGTCGACCTCGACGGCCAGTCGCACTGGTTCGTGGCCCATGCGATCGCCCGCGGTCCGCTGTGGCTCGGCCGGGCGGTGGCGGTCATGAACGCGCAGTGGCTGGGGGAGTGGGACCTCGGCCCGAGGGCGCATCCCGACGACGCCCTGCTCGACGTCACCGACGGCGCCCTGCCGGTCGGTGACCTGCTGAAGGCCCGAAGGCGGGTCCGCCTCGGGCACGCACCTGCCCCACCCGGCCCTGCGGACCAGTCGAGTGGGCGAGCTGGACCTGGCCTTCGACCGACCTCGGATGATCTGGCTCGACGGCGAACGGATCGGTCGGGCCCACCGGCTCCACATCGAGGTCGAACCCGACGCCCTCCACGTGGTCGTCTGAGCCTGAGGGGCCGGACACAGACCCCTTGAGTTGAGAGATCTTTGCGAGCGCCCGAGTGCCGCTAGGCGCTCCGAACCGGCGATCGCCGCGACGCCGACGTGTCGTTCGGGCGCACTCCACGGACCGCGGTGCTCGAAGAGCGTCGGGGCCGCATCGCCTCCAGCAGGTGGTGCATCACCTTCAGTTGAAGGATCATCAGCTCAAGGTCGAGCTCCCCACGCACGTCGTAGTGCACTCGCGGAAGGTGAGCGTCGAGCGTTCCGACCTCGTCGCCCAACTCCCCGGCGACCCAAGGGATCTCCTGGACCTGAAGATGCTCCGTGATCCCGGTCACGCTACCTGGTCGGCCGCTGCCCTCGGATACGCTGCCGCGATGGATCTGGCCGAGGCCAAGCAGCGCGTGGTCGCGGACGTCGACGATCGGGCGGAGCTGCTCCTCGACGTTTCCCACCAGATCCACGACCACCCCGAACTCGGGTACGAGGAGGTCTTCGCCCACGACCTGCTCACGAGGGTGATCGCCGACGAGGGCCTCGACGTGGAACCGCATGCCTACGGCGTGCCGACCGCGTTCGTGGCCCGGGCCGGATCGGCCGGCCCGACCATCACCGTGTGCTGCGAGTACGACGCCCTCCCCGGTATCGGCCACGCCTGCGGGCACAACATCATCGCGGCGGCCGGGCTCGGAGCCGGGCTGGCCGCGGCCCGCATCGCCGACGAGGCCGGCGGGCCGAGTCGTGATCCTGGGCACGCCGGCCGAGGAGGGCGGCGGCGGCAAGGTGCGGCTCATCGACGCCGGCGCCTTCGAGGGGGTCGACGCCGCGCTGATGGTGCACCCCGCCGGTGGTGACCTCACCTCCATGAACGTCATCGCCGTCCACCGCGTGCTCGTCACGTACCACGGCCAGGCCGCCCACGCCGCCGCCTTCCCGCACAAGGGCCGCAACGCCCTCGATGCCGCGGTGCTCGGCTACATGAACGTGGCCGCCCTCCGCCAGCACATCCGCCCCGAGGAGCGCCTCCACGGCATCTTCACCGAGGCAGGCGACAAGCCGAACATCGTGCCCGCCCGGGCCGCGGCCGAGTGGTACGTGCGAGCGGCGGACCTACGCCGCCTCGAGCAGCTGAAGCCTCGGCTGATCGCCTGCCTGCAGGCCGGCGCCGACGCGGCCGGATGCACGGTCGACTTCGCCTGGCAGGAACCGATCTACGCCGACATGCGGGACAACGCCCCGATGGTCGACCTCTACGCCGCCAACGCCGGTTCGCTCGGCCGGCGCCTCGCCGCCCCGACGGACTCCTTCTCGGTGGTGGGCAGCACCGACATGGGCAACGTCAGCTACGAGGTGCCGAGCATCCACCCGATGATCGCCGTTTCGCCACCGCACATCTCCATCCACACCCCGGAGTTCGCCGGCTACGCCGCGGGCGCGCCAGGCGACGCGGCGGTGCTCGACGGGGCCAAGGCGATGGCCATGACCGTGGCCGATCTGTGGCTCAAGCCGGGGGCCCTCGACGAGGTCTCGGCCGCGTTCGGACCTGCTCCGGCGGCCTGATCGTGACCCGCCGCCCGCCTCCGGCGGCGCCCCGAAAGGTGTCGCGAGCCATCCGCGGCGGCACCAGGACGACCTTCTACTCTCGCCGCTCGTGACCGTCTACGTAGCCGAGGAGTTCAGCCCGGAGGAGTCCGACGTCCTCCGGCGATACTTCACGAACCTCGACGGTCCGGTGTTTGCCCTGGTCAACCTGCC
Source organism: uncultured Microthrixaceae bacterium (assembly GCA_963776435.1). GTDB lineage: Bacteria > Actinomycetota > Acidimicrobiia > Acidimicrobiales > Acidimicrobilacustridaceae > UBA4742. The sequence goes on along the minus strand of CAVZMK010000008.1, from coordinate 49,605 downwards.
CGAAGTGGTCAAGGGGGCCCTCTTCGCGCGGTACTCGCGGTCGGCCAAGAGCCTGCGTCGCCTCTTCCTCGACGAGTTCGTGAACGAGCTCGACATCAGCGGCGATGCCACCATCGACGCCACGGTCGGGTTGCGCCGCGCCGAGGAGCTCTACGACCGCGTCTTCTTCGAGTACGGCGACGACTCGGTCGCCCAGCTCGGCGGCGTGCACCTGGCCTGCGAGCAGGCCTCCAACGTGCTCACGAAGATGCTCGAGTGGGGCCGCCTGATGTCCTACCTCGAGCAGTCCACCCGCTACATCGCCTACGACGCCCGCATCGGGGGGCGCTACCGGTTCCACCGCGATCCCGACGTGTTGATGTCGTCGCTCGGCACCCGCTACGTCGGCGACATGGACCGGCTCTTCGACACCTACGCCGAGATGCTGCCGCGGATGCAGGACTTCTACCGCGATCGCTTCCCCAAGGACCCGGCCGATTCGGACTTCGTCTACCGCCAGGCGATCCGGGCCAAGGCGTTCGACGCGCTCCGGGGTGTGCTGCCGGCGGCATCGCTGTCCAACGTCGGCATCTACGGCACCGGGCAGGGCTACGAGCAGCTGCTGCTCCGCCTCCGGGCCCAACCGCTGCCCGAGGCTCGCACCTACGCCGATCTCATGCTCCACGAGCTGCGCAAGGTCGTGCCGTCGTTCCTCAAGCGGGTCGACCTCGACGACCGCGGCGTGGCGTGGAGCAACTACCTCACCGCGAACCGCTCGGCGATGGACGAGGTGGCGGCGCGGCTGTTCCCGGCGGGCGTGTCGGTCGATCCGGCGCCGACGGTCCGGCTGATCGACTTCGACCCCGACGCCGAGGTGAAGCTCGTCGCCGCCATGCTCTACGCCCACCTCTCGTTGCCCGAGGACCAGATCGAGCGTCGCGTCCGGGCCATGTCGGTCGACGACCGTGTGGCCGTGGTGAAGGCCTACGTCGGCGACCGCACCAACCGCCGCCACAAGCCGGGCCGGGCGCTCGAACGCCTCGGGTACCGCTTCGACGTCCTCGTCGACTACGGGGCGTTCCGCGACCTCCAGCGGCACCGCATGCTGACGATCGAGTGGCAGTCGCTCACCCCCCGTCACGGCTACACCTGCCCGGAGGCGATCGATGCGGCCGGCGAGCGGGACAGCTTCGACGCGGCCATGGAGCGCTCGGCCAGCCTGTACGAGGCGATGGTCGACCGGTTCCCGTCCCAGGCGGCCTACGCCGTCTCGCTGGCCTACAAGGTGCGCTTCGTGATGCAGCTCAACGCCCGGGAGGCGATGCACCTCCTGGAGCTGCGCACGACCCCCCAGGGCCATCCGGCCTATCGCCAGGTCGGCCAGGAGATGCATCGTCTGATCGCCGAGGAGGCGGGCCACACCGCGGTGGCCGAGATGATGTCGTACGTCGACCACAGCCCCGAGCCGGCACTCGAGCGACTCGACGCCGAGCGGCGGGCCGAGGTCCGGCGCCAGGAGGGCTGACCGACGGGCCGATCCGCCACCGGCGGGCCACCCAAGACTTGCCCCGAAGTCGCACGAACCGCCGCGGGTGTGTCTATCATCCCGCCCGCGGCAATCTGCCCACACCCCCGTACGCTGCGTGTTCCCCGATCGCCGGGGCACCCAAACGAAGGACGACATGGCTGACGACGACGAGATCGACGACGCGGACGAGTTCGAGGAGGACCTCGACGACGACGTGGATGTAGATGTCGACGAGCTCGACGAAGAGGACCTCGAAGCCGTCATCGACGTCGATGTGGACGACGAGGTCATCGACGACACCTTCGATCCCGACGCCGAGGTCGTGGCGGTCGTCGAGGAGGAGGTGCCCGACGCGCCGGCTCCCCGCGCCCGCAAGAAGGCCGCCTCCGACGACGAGACCGAGGAGGACGAGGAGGAGGCCGACCCCGACGACGTCGAGGCCGATCTCGACACGATCCTCAAGGACCGCATCGCCGCCGCCGAGGACGAAGAGGACGAGGAGGAGGCGGAGGCAGCCGACACCCGCGGTCCCGAGACACCCGACGGAGTCACCCCGAAGAAGGCCAACGAGTTCGTGTGCACCGGCTGCTTCCTGCTGGTGAACCGGGGCCAGTTCGGCCCGGCCGACAACATGACCTGCCCGGTGGGCGAGAGCGACTGCCCGGCGATCATCCAGCTGCAGAAGGTCAAGAAGTAGCGAGGCCCCGAACCATGGCGACCGACGACGGCGAAGGTACGAGCGGCGGTCGACCGAAGAGTCCGGTCGACCAGTGGTTCGAGCTGTTCGTCTACGCGCCGCTCGGCTTCGCGCTCGACGCCCGCCAGCTGCTGCCGCGGTTCATCGACCGCGGCAGAAGCCAGGTGGTGCTCGCCCGCGTGGTCGGCCGCTACGCGGTGAAGCGGGGCTCGAAGCGGGCCGGCACCTACCTCGACCAGAGCGGCTCGCAGATGTCGGCGGTGCTCCAGGCCCTCGGCCTGTTCCCCGACGAGACCGGACCAGGAGCCGATCCCTCCGACCTCGACGACTTCGAGGGCGAGGTCCTGACCTTCGAGTCGGCGTCGCGATCGTCGGAGGCACCGCCCGACGGGGTCGCCGAGGCCTCCGGGGTCGACGCACCCGATGTCGGGAGCCTCGCCATCCCCGACTACGACAACCTCTCGGCCTCACAGGTCGTCCCGAGGTTGGGGGGCCTGTCCAGCGCCGAGCTCGACGACGTCCTCCGCTACGAGGCCGCCAAGCGGGGCCGCAAGACGATCCTGAGCAAGATCGCGCAGTTGAGATCCGCGTGATGGAGAGCGCTCGCGGCGCCACCCTCGACGATCTCGACGACCTCGAGTGGCTGGCCACCGAGGGCGACGCGCATATGCGGGCGCTGCGCGGCGGCATGTTGTGGTCGCTCACGCTCGGGCACCGACCTCCGCTCCGAGCCAGCCTCGAGGCCGAGCTGGCTGATCCCGACCAGCACATGGTCGTCGGTTGCATCGACGACACGGTGGTCGGCTACGGCAACGTCCGGGTGCAGGCGCTGGCCGACGGGCGACCGTTGGCGGTGATCACCGAGCTCTTCGTCACCGAGGAAGCCCGTGCCGTCGGCGTGGGCGAAGGCATGATGGATCTCCTGCTGGAGTGGTGCCGAGCCCGTGGTTGTGTCGGCATCGACGCGGTGGCCCTGCCGGGGGACCGTCACACCAAGAACTTCTTCGAGACCTTCGGTCTCACTGCCCGGGCCATCGTGGTGCACCGGAACCTCGACGCACCCGACTCGTGAGCTCTGGGATACTCGGGCATGGCCGACCGCCCGGAGCTCTGCGTCGGTGCCATCGCGCTCCACGACGGCAACCTGCTCATGATCCGGCGCGGCCACGGCCCCGCGGCGGGGGAGTGGTCCGTGCCCGGCGGCCGCGTCGAGCGCGGTGAGCTGCTGGCCGAGGCGGTCACCCGCGAGCTGCGCGAGGAGACGGGGCTCGAGGCGGTCTGCGGCGAGCTGGTGGGTTGGGTCGAGCGGATCGACGACGGCGGCGCGCACCACTTCGTGATCCTCGACTTCGAGGTCACCGTCCTCGACGACCGCGAGCCCACGGCGGGCGACGACGCCGCGGAGGCGCGATGGGTGCCGCTGGCCGACGTCGCCGATCTCCGGCTGGTCGACGGGCTGGCCGAGTTCCTCCACGAGCACGGCGTCCTCGAGGTGATCACGTGACCCTTCCCGACATCGACCAGCAGCTCGACTCCCTCCGAGACGAAGGCGAGCGGTTCGCGTCCGCGGTCGAGCGGGTCTCGGCCGACGACCGCGTGCCGAGCTGTCCCGACTGGTGCGTGCGCGACCTCGTCCGTCACACCGGCGGCGTCCATCGCTGGGCCGCCCGCAATGTGGTCGAGGCCGGCCCCGATCCGATCCACGACTCCCTCGACGAGATCGTCGGCACGTGGCCCGACGACGCCGCCCTGGCCACCTGGTTGCGGGACGGCGTCGGGCAGTTGGCCGATGCGCTGGCCGCCGCTCCGCCAGACCTGGAGGCGTTCACCTTCCTGCCGACGTCGTCACCGCGCGCGTTCTGGGCGAGACGCCAGCTCCACGAGACCACCATCCACCGCGTCGACGCCGAGCAGGCGGGGCCGGACGTCACGGCCATCGATCCCGCTCAGGCGGCCGACGGCGTCGAGGAGGTGCTGTTCGGCTTCGCGGCGCGACCGGGGAAGCTCGTCGACGAGGTGCCGAGCGAGCTGGTCCTGCGCACCACGGACACCGGCCATGTGTGGACCGTCCTCGTCGGACCCGACGGCGGCGAGGCACGCCTCGGCCGTGGTGACGCGCCCGACGGCGAGATCTCCTCGTCCGCGTCCGACCTCTACCTGCTGCTGTGGAACCGGCGCGATCTCCGCGACATGACCAGCGTGCAGGGCGACGTCCGCGTGGCCGAGGGCTGGCCGCAGCGCGTGCGGGTGCGCTGGTCGTAGCGAGGGGTCAGCGACCCTTCCAGACCGGGGCCCGCTTCTCGAGGAACGCCTTGGGGCCCTCCCAGAAGTCCTCGGTGTTGGCCAGGCCCATCATCGACGCGTTCGACTCGCGGAACCCGGTCTCGTCGTCGGCGTCGCGCAGCTCGAGCATGAGCCGGCGCGTCTCGCGCACGGCGATGGGCGCGTTGGCCTCGATGCGGGCGGCCAGCGCCATCGCCGTGTCGAACGCCTGACCCGGCTCGCACAGCTCGTTGACCAGGCCGAAGTGGTAGGCGCGCTCGGCGCTGATCGGATCTCCCGTGAGGCCGAGCTCGAGGGCGATCTTCGGCGGAAGCGCCCGTGGCAGGCGGAAGAGCCCACCGGCACCGGCCACCAGCGAGCGCTTCACCTCGGGGATGCCGAAGGACGCCGCGGTGCTGGCCACCACCAGGTCACACGCCAGCACGATCTCGGTACCGCCGGCCAGCGCCGGTCCGTCGACCGCGGCGATGATCGGCTTGGTCCGCGTGCGGGCGGTGATGCCACCGAAGCCGCCCTTGGCCGTACCCAGCTCGCCACCACGGCCTTCGTTGATGGCCTTGAGGTCGGCGCCGGCCGAGAACACGTCACCGGCGTGGGTCAGCACCCCGAGCCAGAGATCCGGGTCGTCCTCGAGCTTGTCGATGCCCGCTTCCATGCCCCGGGCCACGTCGCCGTTGACCGCGTTCTTCTTGTCGGGACGGTTGATCTTCAGGACCGCGATGTGGCCCTTGGTTTCGTAGTCGACCATGGCGGCACCCTAGCGAACTACGACAAACTCCCTCGCATGGCTCTGGTCCCCGTGTTCGACTTGGACGGCACGCTCCTCGATTCCGACGAGGCGCTGGTGGCGCCCTTCCTGGTCCTCGGGGTCGACCGTGACGCGATCACCTTCGGCCACACGCTCGATGTCGAGTGCGCCCGTCTCGGCATCTCGGTCGACGCCTACCTCGACGCCTACGACGACCAGGCCGCCGAGCCGTTCGCCGGCGTCGCCGAGCTGGTCGCGGGGCTCGATCGGTGGGCCGTCTGCTCCAACAAGCACTCGTGGGCCGGCCGCGCCGAGCTGGCCAGGATGGGCTGGGAGCCCGAGATCGCGCTGTTCAGCGATGCGTTTCGCGGTTCCAAGCAGCTCGGGCCGGTACTCGACGCGCTCGGGCTCCCCGCCGACCAAATCGTGTTCGTCGGCGACACGACCCACGACCGGCAGTGCGCGCGCGACGTGGACGCTCGGTTCGTGCTCGCTGGGTGGAACCCACGGGCCGAGGCTGAGCAGGGTGACATCGTGGTCGCCCGCCCCACCGAGCTGGTGGCACTGCTCGGCGATCTCAGTCGGTACTGACCGTCTGATCCTCGCGGGCGTCGGCCACCGGCGCCGCATCTTCGACGACCACGACCGGTTCCTCGACCACGACCGGCGCGGCTTCCTCGACCGCGACCGGTCCCGCCTCGACCGGCCGCGGCCGGCGTGTCGGCCAGGGGTGGGGGAGCGGGGATGGGCCGAGCCGCGGGCCTGGGCGGGCGGGGCTTCGACGCCGACGACTCGACGCCGAACGCGGTGGCGATCTGGGGGAGGCGGCTGGCCAGCTTGCGCACCGCGGTCAACAGCGCCTCGTCGGGCTCGGCGGGCACGCCCTGGGGCACGACGACGGTACGTACGGGGGAGTAGGCCAGTGCGTCGAGCACCGTCGCGTACCGGTCCGGAGCCGTGTCGGCGGTGAGCCCGGCGCTGGCCGCGTCGGCCAAGCGGGTCGACAGCTCGGTCGGGAGCGGCGCGCCGGCCTTCGGGGGCCGGGAGCTGAGGCGCAGGGCCCGCACCGTGCGACCGCCGGCCAGATTCTCGGCCAGCTCCGACAGCCAGGTGCGGTGCTCCTGCTCGACGCGTCGGGCGAGCGCCTCGCGCAGCTGGTCGGCCAGGGGGCGGGTCACGTCGTCGCGCGCGTCGCGATCGGCCGCCACCACCACGGCCCGCAGGTCGGTCAGCGCCACCTCGTCGACGTCGGCCAGGGCGGCGTCGGCCTTGTCGTGCCACTCGGCGGCGCGGAGGCGGGGGAGCAGCTGCTCGGCGATCGAGACGATGCCGTCGGCCTTGATCTCGGGCGTTCCCGCCGCTCGGGCCTGCTCGTTCTGCTTGTCGACCGCCTGGCGCACGGCGGGGATGCCGCCTCGCAGCACCTGCTCGGCGATCGGCTTCTGCTCCTCGGGGAGCGAGGCGAGCACCTCGGCGCGGTGGGCCCGACCGGCGCGCAGCCGCTTGGCCTTGGGCCGCGGCTCGGGCGTGGGTCGCGCCGGCCGTTCGCGCCGCGGCGCGCGGGCGGCGCGGTCGGATGCCGGGCGGCTCGAGGATCGCTCGCCGTCGCGGGCTCCACTGCGTCTCGGACGGCTGCTGCCGTCGCCGCTCGGCGGTCGGTCGCCTCGGTCACGACGCGGGGGTCGATCGCTGCGCTCACCCCGGTCGCGGGGCGGACGCCGCCGGTCACCATCTCCCCGCCGGTTCGAGCGGGAGCCGGGCGCCAACACGGTGGTCACGAGCTGCTCGTCGCGCGGGGGACCGATGAGCTCGATGCGCTCGGGCTCGCGGCGTGCCTCCTTGGGCGGCAGCACCGAGGTGACGGTGATGCCGTCGACGTCGAAGTCGGCCTCGGCCCGTACGACGTCGCCGACCTTCGAGCCCGACGGGCAGCAGGCGACCGTCGAGCTCGCCCTTCGGCTGGCGGGCCCCGGCGGCGCGCCAGGTCCACGTGCCGTCGTCACGGCTGCTCGTCAGCTCGACCTCGATGCGCCGGGGCATGGCCAACGACGCTACCGGAGCCGTTCGAGGCGTGGCGAATGTCCATCCGTGCTTTCATTGGGGCATGACGATCCTCGAAGGCATCCCGCAGGCCAGCCACCGGGGCGAGGACGAGTGCCCCTACGTCGACGCCGGTGACGGCGTGCAGCTCAAGGTCGTCCAGGTCGACATCGACCAGGGCCTCTGGGTCGTCCGCAACCGGTTCGCGCCGGGGGCACGAGTGCCCGCGCCACAAGCACACCGGCGCGGTCCACGCCTTCACCGAGAGCGGCGCCTGGAAGTACGAGGAGTACCCGGAGGTCAACCGGGCCGGCTCGTACCTCTTCGAGCCGGCCGGGTCGATCCACACCCTGATCGTTCCCGAGGACAACACCGAGACCACCGAGGTCTGGTTCGCCATCTACGGCGCCAACCTCAACCTCGACGCCGACGGCAACGTCGAGTCGGTCTTCGACGCCGGGTTCATCCTCGAGGCCTACCTGGCGCTGGCCGAGGCGGCCGGGCTCCCCAGGCCGAACGTCATCGGCGCCTGAGCTCTCCTGGCGCGTTGAGCCATCAGCTCCCTCCCCGCGACGAGCGGGCCGAGCGCGGCCTCACCCCGGTGGGGAAGTCCGAACCGTGGGACCGCCGCCGCGGCCGCCGGCTGGGCGGGCGCTGGAACCGGCGGGTGGCCACCCGCCAGGAGCGGCTTCCCATGAGCTTGTGGCGCATCAACGTGCTCGACGGCGGCCGCGACGCCCCGCTCAGCCGCCGCGGCCTCGAGATCTGGCACCTCGTGGTGGCCGGCGTCGTCCTGCTCGGCGCGGTGGTGCTGACCGTCGCCTACCTCAATCGGTGATGCCGCCCATAATGCTCGTTATGTAAAGAGCGTCCGGACATGCGGACAGCTCCGTCAGGCCCGCTGGGTCCGGGGCTCGATCCACAGGGCGGCGGCCGGGCGGGCGTTCTCGAGCACCCAGTCCAACGCCTCCTTCACCTCCTGCGGCTCGGACGACGCCGCCAGATCCCGCTCGACGTCCTCGAGCGCCATCTGCAGGCAGTAGATCCGGCTCTGCAGCTCGTCGAGCTGGTCACGCGGCACGATGACGTCGTCGTCGCCGAGGCCGTGTGCGGCCGCCAGCTTGCGGGCCATGTGGGCCTGCTGACGGCACCCGGCCCGGCAGTATCGCCGTGGACGGCCAGGCCCCGGTCGCGTGGTCAGGATCCGACCGCACCACCGGCACCGCTCACCCTCCGGCAATATCGTCACGTGACGATATTACTCGATCAGCGCGTTCTTTGGGGGACGCAACGGCGAGCCGGTGAACAACACGGCGAGATACGGCTCTGGATCCCCGGTCCAGTCCAACTGGCGGATCTGGTCGAGCGACCGCCGGCCGCCGAAGCTGCGGAACAGCTCGAAGGTCGACGCCTGCAGCTCGACCTCGGGCTCCCCCGGCCCCGCGGTGCAGCTCCAGCCGTCCGGCGCGCGGAGCTGGACCGCCGGCAGCTCCCGCTCGCCCACCCGTCGATCGAGCGATCGGCTCAGGAACTCGAGCGGCACGGCCAGCGCGGCGGTTTCGCGCCCGCCGGGCGCGCCCACCGCGCCGCGGAGGTCGTGCTCGTGGGTCGTCGCGTCGAACACGAACTGCGTCGCGGGCTCGGCCGGGAAGGCGCCACCGATCGCCTCGACCTGCGGGCCGACCTCGTTCCACTGTGCCAGCACCGCGGTCAGGCCGAGAGGCGCGAACCTCTCGGCCTGCGCATCGGCCCAGGGCGCGGTGCCCACGCCGTCGAGATTCCCCTCGAGGATGTCGACGCAGACCCCGCACAGGTGCCCCGCCACCTCGGTCACGGTCCACTCGGGACAACCCGGCACCGGCGTGCTCGCCGCCACCCCGTCGTCGATCCCGCCGAGCACGCTCGTCACCCGCTCGCGCACGGCACGGTATGCGGCCATCGAGACGACGGGTTCGGTGGTCATCCGGCGAGGCTAGTGGGCGGCCCCCCGCCGACGACGGGTCGGGCGTCCCGACGACGAGCGGCTCTGGCGGCGCTGTCTGCAGCTTGTCTCGTTCTGTCTCGCGCGCGAGACAGAACGAGACAGCGTGCAGAGGGGCCGCAGCTCGAGAGGGACCCCATCCCCCTCAGGCGCTCAGCCGGTGAAGGCAGGCGCGGTCGAGACCGCCACTGCGACCGGGGTGGTGGTCGACGTGGTCGCTCCCTCAGTCGTGGTGGTGGTCATGGCCGGCTGGCACGGCACGGGTGCGGCCGACCAGGTGATCGTCCCGATCGGGAAGGCCGCCTCGGCCGCGCCCCAGGCCCCCTGTTCGGTGGCCAATCCGTTCGGCGCCCCCCCGGTGCCGGGGTAGGTGAACGCCCCGCGGTCGGCCACGGCGGCGTCGCACCCGAGCTGGTTCGACAGCAGCGCCGTCATCGGGTTGTTCGATCCCTTGCCCCACGGCGGCGCGGTCGGCGACTCGCCGCCGGCCACGATCGCCTGGATCACGAGCGCGGTCGAGTCAGGGTCGCCGTCGTTGCCGACGAAGTAGCCGAACGAGCCGTCGGCGTTCTCGGTGCGGGCCAGCCAGGCCAGCGCGTCGTAGGTCGGCGTGCGTCCCGCCGCCACCAGCGCCTCGTAGGCGAGCGAGGTGCTGTTGGTGTCGATGCCGGTGAAGGCGACCGAGTCGAAGGCGGTGCAGGGTGCGGCCGGCGCCCGGTAGGACATCCACGCGCCGTTGAACTCGTCGGTGCCACCGCACTGCTGGGCGACCAACCAGTCGAGCGCGGCCGAGCTCTGCGTCGCACCGACGGCGGCGAGCCCGAGGATCGACAGCGACTGGTCGTACACGCCGCTGTAGGTCGGGTCGAAGACGCTGGCGTAGCTGCCGTAGAGGCCGGGCTCGAAGGCACCGAGCGTCGCCGCCCAGCCGGGCGACCAGGTCGACGCCACCGAAGTCGGTCGCGTCCTGCTGGGCCGCGCCGACCACGAGCAGCAGCAGCCCGAGCGAGCCGGGATCCGCATCGACACCGGTACCGGTCACGGTGTCGACGTTGGCCGAGAGCCAGCCCACGATCCGGTCGAAGGTCGCCTGCTCGTGACCGGAGGCGGCCAGCGCGAGTGCCGTCTGGAGCGTGTTGCCCACCGACGGGTTCCCGTGCGCGTCGAGCACGTCACCGTCACTCGTGACCTGGCCCACGAGCCAGTGGGCGGCATAGCCGGCCGCGGTCGGTGGATCGGTGGTGGGTGGAGCCGCCGCCCCGGGCGCGGCACCGGCCACGACCAGGAGGAGGGAGACGGCGGCCAGGAGCGCGCCGAGACGGGTGATGAGACGAGTGGTCACGAATGGGATCTTCACGGTTCGGGTTCCTTTCTGCGGGTCGTTGCCCTGGAACCCCACGTGAGACGTGATGGCCGCAGGCTCTGCCCCGTTTTCCACGACGGTGCATCGAGAGCCACCCGGTCAGGGGCATTCCGACTCGCCGAGATCCCCGCGGACGGGGGCTCGACCTACGGCTGCGGGACAGTGCCGGACTTCGACCGGCTTCCCCCGCTGACTCGGGACTCGTTGCGTCCACATCGTAGACTGGACGTAGACGTCCCGCTGACGGAGGACCGCCGATGACCAAGCCACTCCCCTACGCCGTGCCCACCTTCGACGACTTCGACGAGGAACGGCAGCACCTCAAGCAGCGCCTGGCCGCCGCCTTCCGTCTGTTCGGCAAGTTCGGGTTCAGCGAGGGCGTCGCCGGCCACATCACCGCCCGCGACCCCGAGTTCCCCGACCGGTTCTGGGTGAACCCGTTCGCCATCGACTTCGGGCTGATCAAGGCGTCCGACATCATCTGCGTCGACCACGACGGCGAGGTGGTCGATCGGCGACTACCCGGTCAACACGGCCGCCTTCGCCATCCACTCGCAGGTGCACGCGGCCCGACCCGACGTGAAGGCCGCGGCCCACGCCCACTCGGTGCACGGCAAGGCCTTCTCGTCGCTCGGTCAGCTGCTCGACCCGCTGACCCAGGACTCCTGCGCGTTCTACGGCGACCACGCGCTGTTCGACGACTACACCGGCGTCGTGCTCGACACCGAGGAGGGCAAGCGCATCGGCCACGCCCTCGGCGAGAACAAGGCGGTCATCCTGCGCAACCACGGCCTGCTCACCGTGGGCCACTCGGTCGACGAGGCCGCCTGGTGGTTCATCACCATGGAGCGCACCTGCCAGGCCCAGCTGCTGGCCATGTCGGCCGGCCCTCCCGTCCTCATCGATCCCGACATGGCGAAGATGACCCAGACCCAGGTCGGCGGCCACTTCGCCGGCTGGCTCAGCTTCCAGCCCCTCTACGAGAAGATCGTCCACGACCAACCCGATCTCCTCGACTGACGCAGAAACTTGACCAATCGGTCAAGTTGAAGTTGAGTGGCGCATGGACTGGCCCCTGCGCTTCGGCATCTTCCTGGCCCCGTTCCACCCGACGGGTCAGAACCCCACCTACGCCCTCGATCGCGACCTGGCGCTGATCGAGCACCTCGACCGGCTCGGGTTCGACGAGGCGTGGATCGGCGAGCACCACTCCGGTGGCTACGAGATCATCGCCTCGCCCGAGATCTTCATCGCCACCGCGGCCGAGCGGACCCAGCGCATCCGCCTCGGCACCGGCGTCACGTCGCTGCCCTACCACCACCCCTTCATGGTCGCCCAGCGTCTGGTGCTGCTCGACCACCTGACCAAGGGCCGCGTCATGCTCGGCGTCGGCCCCGGCGCGCTCCCCAGCGACGCGTTCATGCTCGGCATCGATCCCGCCGTGCAGCGCGACCGCATGGAGGAGTCGCTCGAGATCATCCTGCGCCTGCTGCGCAGCGACGAGCCGGTGACCCACGAGTCCGACTGGTTCACGCTGAGCAACGCCCGCCTGCACCTCACGCCCTACACCCACCCGCATCCCGAGATCGCGGTGGCGGCGATGATCTCGCCGTCCGGACCTCGAGCCGCCGGCCGCTTCGGCTGCTCGCTGCTGTCGATCGGCGCGACCCAGGCCGCCGGCTTCGACATGCTGGCCCACCACTGGGACGTCATGGAGCAGCGCTGCGCCGAGTTCGACAACGTGGCCGATCGCCAGAGCTGGCGGCTGGTGTCGCAGATCCACGTGGCCGAGACGAAGGAGCAGGCCTACCGCGACGTGGCCTACGGGCTCGACGACTACTTCGAATACTTCCGCAAGGTGGCCGCCCTGCCCATCGTGCCCGACGGCCCGCCCGACGACCTGGCCGACCAGATCAACGACATGGGCGCCGGCGTGGTCGGCACACCCGACGACTGCATCGAGATGATCGAGACGCTGATCGAGCAGAGCAACGGCGGCTTCGGCACCCTGCTCGTGCAGGCCCACGAGTGGGCCAACCCCGAGGCCACCCACCGCAGCTACGAGCTGCTGGCCCAGAAGGTGCTCCCCCACTTCCAGGGGTCGTCGCGCCGGCCCGACGAGTCGAAGGACTGGGTCGCCGAGAACCGCCCCGCCTTCATCGGCGCCGCCGGCCAGGCGATCATGGCCCAGATCGCCAAGCACGGCGAGGAGCAGGCGGCCAAGGAGGCGCCTGCGGCAGAACAGGGCCGGGCGGCGGAGGGTGAGCCCGTCTCCGGGTAACCTCAGTCCCACAACCGAGGCCGATCATCGCCCGTGGGAGAGCCGTCGCCCACCCGGACCTCCGGGTGCCGCCGGCGCCGAAGGAGCAACCTCCCCGGAATCTCTCAGGCACCCGAACCGCGGGCGTAGGCAACGCTGGAAAGCAGCCCGACGGGACCAGCCCGGCGGGCTCACCGACGGGGAAAGCCGCTCCTGATCTCCGATCGGGACGGCGAAACTCTCAGGTCACCGGACAGCGGGGGGACACCCAGTCCGACGACCCGCGCGCAGCGCCGAGAGGCCGCCATGTCCAGCCCCCGCACCGACGAGTTCGCCGATCGCCACATCGGTCCCCGCGCCCGTGACGTGGCCGAGATGCTGGCCGCGCTCGACGTGGCCTCGCTCGACGAGCTGATCGACCGGGTCGTGCCCGCGGCCATCCGCTCCGACGCCGAGCTCGACCTGCCGACCGGCGTCACCGAGGCCGAGGCGCTGGCCCGCCTGCGGGGGCTGGCCGACCGCAACCGGATCATGACCTCGCTGATCGGGATGGGGTACTCGGGCACCATCACGCCCACGGTGATCCTGCGCAACGTGCTCGAGAACCCGGCCTGGTACACCGCCTACACGCCCTACCAGCCCGAGATCTCGCAGGGCCGACTCGAGGCGCTGCTCAACTTCCAGACCATGGTCTGCGACCTGACGGGCATGGAGCTGGCCAACGCGTCGCTGCTCGACGAGGTCGACCGCGGCCGCCGAGGCCATGGCCATGTGTCGCCGACTCACCCCCAAGGCCGGCCCGGTGTTCGTCGTCGACGCCGACTGCCATCCGCAGACCATCGAGGTGGTGCGCACCCGGGCCCGGCCGCTCGGCATCGAGGTCGAGGTGCGCGGCGGCGCCGACCTCGCGGCGGTGACCGCGGCCGCCGACCTGCCGGCCGGGACCTTCGGCGTGCTCGTGCAGTACCCGGCTCCACCGGCGCGGTCCGCGATCACGCCCGCCTCGTCGAGGCCGCCCACGACGCGGGCGCTCTGGTCACCGTCGCCGCCGATCTGCTCGCGCTGGTGCTGCTGCGCCCGCCCGGCGAGATCGGCGCCGACATCGTCGTCGGCTCGTCGCAGCGCTTCGGCGTGCCGCTCGGGCTTCGGTGGACCGCACGCCGGCGTTCATCGCCACCCGCGACGAGCACAAGCGCACCCTTCCGGGACGCCTCGTTGGTGTCTCGGTCGACGCCGCCGGGCGGACCGCCTACCGCCTCACGCTGCAGACCCGCGAGCAGCACATCCGTCGCGAGAAGGCCACCAGCAACATCTGCACCGCGCAGGTGCTGCTGGCCGTGATGGCCGGCCTGTACGCCACGTACCACGGCCCCGAGGGTCTCGACCGCGATCGCGACCCAGGTGCACGAGCTCACCAAGCATCTTCGCGGCGGGCGTGCGGGCCGGCGGGCTCGAGGTGGTGCACGACGACTTCTTCGACACCGTTGCGGTGCGCGTGCCGGGGCGGGCCGACGAGGTCGTCGCCGCCGCGTGCGCCGACGGTGTGAACCTGCGCCGCATCGACGCGGACACGATCGGTGTCAGCTTCGACGAGACGACGCCGAGTCCGGTGGTCGGGTCAGGTGTGGCGGGCGCTCGGCATCGACCGCGGGCTGGTCTCCTCGCTGCTCACTTCGACGGTGCCGTCGTTCCCCGAGCCGCTGCGGCGCACCACGCCGATGCTGACCCATCCGGTGTTCCACGAGCACCGCTCCGAGACCGAGATGCTCCGCTACCTGCGCCGGCTCTCCGATCGCGACCTGGCCCTCGACCGGACGATGATCCCGCTCGGGTCGTGCACGATGAAGCTCAACGCCACGACCGAGATGATCCCGGTGACGTGGCCCGGGTTCGGGTCGATCCACCCCTTCGCGCCCGCTGACCAGGTCGCCGGGTACCACGAGCTCATCGCCGACCTCGAGGCGGCCCTGGCCGAGATCACCGGTTACGACGCGGTCTCGCTCCAACCCAACGCCGGCTCGCAGGGCGAGCTGGCCGGGCTGCTCGCCATCCAGGCGTATCACGCCGCCCGCGGCGACGACCACCGCGACCTCTGCCTCATCCCTGCGTCCGCCCACGGCACCAACGCGGCCAGTGCGGCGATGGCGGGACTCGACGTCGTGGTGGTGGCGTGCGACGACGACGGCAACGTCGACCTCGACGATCTGCGGGCCAAGATCGACGAGCACGCCGATCGGCTGTCGTGCCTGATGGTCACCTACCCCTCGACCCACGGGGTGTTCGAGGCCGCCATCAGCGACATCTGCGACGCGGTCCACCAGGGTGGTGGCCAGGTCTATCTCGACGGCGCCAACCTCAACGCGCTGGTCGGCGTGGCCCGGCCCGGGCGCTTCGGCGCCGACGTCTCCCACCTGAACCTGCACAAGACCTTCTGCATCCCCCACGGCGGCGGCGGTCCCGGCGTCGGGCCGGTGGCGGTCCGCTCCCACCTCGCGCCGTACCTGCCGAACCACCCGATCGTCGCGGAAGCCGGACCGGCCACCGGACCGGGCCCGATCGCGGCCGCGCCCTGGGGATCGGCCGGCATCCTGCCCATCTCGTGGGCCTACATCACGATGATGGGCCGCGACGGCCTCCGCGACGCGACGCGGGTGGCCATCCTGAGCGCCAACTACGTCGCCCGCCGCCTGGAGAGCCACTTCCCCGTCCTCTACACGGGCCAGAACGACATGGTCGCCCACGAGTGCATCGTCGACCTGCGCGGCATCACCGCCGAGACCGGCGTGTCGGTGGACGACGTGGCCAAGCGCCTCATCGACTACGGCTTCCACGCCCCGACCATGTCGTTCCCCGTGGCCGGGACGCTGATGATCGAGCCGACCGAGTCCGAGCCGAAGCGTGAGCTCGACCGTTTCTGCGACGCCATGATCGCCATCCGCGCCGAGATCGACGAGGTGGCGGCCGGGACCTGGCCGCTCGAGGACAGCCCGCTGCGCCACGCCCCCCATACCGCCGCCGACGTCCTGGGCGAGTGGACCCGTCCCTACGATCGCGCCCTCGGCGCGCTGCCCGGCGGGGCCGATGGGCAGGACAAGTACTTCCCCCCGGTCAGCCGCATCGACGGCGCCTACGGCGACCGCAACGTGTTCTGCAGCTGTCCACCGATGTGAACGGACCCTGAAGTACCGTCCTTCCGGAAACTGGGCATCTGTGCCCGTCGTCTTGACGGGTTTCGATGCCCAGATTCTTGGGGAAGGTCAGCGGCCGCCGACGAACGGCGGCTTGACCACCTGGGCGGCCGCCTCGGTGCCGCGCTGGTCGACCATCAGCTCGTCACCGATCTCGACGTCGGGCGGGACGAAGGCCAGCGCGATGCCGTGACCGAGCTCCGGTGAGAAGTTGCCGCTGGTGATCTCGCCTACCACGTCGCCGCCGCGCAACACGGCCTGTTCGGCGCGTGGCGGTCGGCGTCCCTCGACCGCCAGCCCGCGCAGGCGTCGCGCGATCCCCCGCTCCTTCTCCGCCTCGAGCGGTCCGCGGCCGCGGAAGTCGCCCTTGTCCCAGCGGACCACCCAGCCCAGCCCGGCCTGCAACGGCGTGATGCCCGGTCCCAGCTCGTGGCCGTGCAACGGCAGGCCGGCCTCGAGCCGCAGGGTGTCGCGGGCGCCGAGCCCGGCGGGGACCACGTCGGCGGCCAGGATCGCGGCCCAGAGCGTCGGCCGCGTGCGCCGCGGGCACGCGAGCACTCGACCCCGTCCTCGCCGGTGTAGCCCGTCCCCGCCACCACCATCGGGACGCCCTGCCATTCCACCTGGGCGACGTCGGAAGCGCGGCCGACAGCGGCCGCCTCGGGCGAGACCTTCGCCAGGCGGGCCCGGGCCTCGGGGCCCTGCACCGCGATGACGGCCCGCGTGGAGGTCACGTCCTGCACCGACACGCCGTCGGCCGCGAGCGCGCCGGTCACCCGGTCGGTGTTCGATGCGTTGGGCATGACGTCGAAAGTTCGCTCGTCGATCCACCACACGATGATGTCGTCGAGCACCGAAGCGTCGGACTCGTCGAGCAGGTGCGTGTACTGGGCTCGCCCGGCCTCGATGCGGCCGAGGTCGTTGGTGAAGGCCCACTGCAGCCGTGCGAGCGCGGCCGGCCCGGTGACCCGAACGGTGCCGAGGTGGCTGACGTCGAAGGCGACGGCGCCGTGGCGGCAGGCCCGGTGCTCGGCCAGGGTGCCGTCGGGGTAGCTGAGCGGCATGTCCCAGCCCCCGAACGGGACCATCTTGGCGCCCAGCTCGCGGTGGGCGGCGTCGAGCGGCGAGGTGCGAAGCGGCATCGGGCGAGGCTACCGCCGGCGCCGGGAGCTCATTCCGGGGGCGGCGCCATGGGGCCGAGGGCGGCCAGCCGCTCGACCTGGGAGGTGGCGACCTCGACGTCGGGCCGGTCGGCTCCCCAACCGACCAGCAGGTCCTCGGTGAGCGAGCGGGCCAGGTGCGTCCCCCGGAACAGGTGCCGGTCGAGGGGCGCCAGCACGTCGACCCTCAACACGCCGTTGAGGGCGGCCAGCCATCGCAGCGCCCGCTCGAGGGCATCGGCCGGGTCGAGGACACCCGCCTCGACGGCATCGTCGATCAGCTCCCGGGGCTGGTCGAGCAGCGATCGCACCACCCCGAGCGACGGCCGCGACCGGTCGGTCGGATCGCTGGCCACCGGGTCGGACAGCAGGGCCTGCTGCAGGGCGAACTCGTCGGCCAGCACGACCGACGCGGCGCTGAAGTAGGCGGCGTAGGCGAGCAACCGCACCAGGGGCACCAGCTCGGCATCGACCCCCTCGCTCTCGAGGTAGGCGTCCCACGTGTGGCGGGCGGTCACGTAGGACCCGTGGAGGGTCTCGACCGCCTGCTGGGCCAGCGCCGCGAGCAGCGCCGCCTTCGAGGGGAAGTACGTGTAGATCGTGCCGATGGCGCAGTCGAGCTCGTCGGCGATGGCCTGCATCGTGACGCCGCCGAGGCCGTCGCGGTCGATGATCCGGCTCGCCGCGCCCAGGTAGCGCTGGCGCTTCTGCTCCCTCGATCGCTCCCGGCGGTCGGTCGGCACCACCGAGAGTCGAACCATGTTCAAAGTATGAACCATGTTCAATTCTCAGGGGTGGATGCCCGAAGATCCGCCGTGCCCGGCGCCCGGGCGCGACGAAGGCCGCCGTCGCCGGCGGCCTTACGAGTCGGACTGCAGTTGGACTTGGCGGTGGCTCAGGTGCCGGCGGCCAGGCGGGTCACGCCGGCGTCGGCGGTCGGGCGCAGCTCGACGATGCGGGCGTCGAGGTCGTCGACCACGTGCGAGAGCGGCGAGCACGTTGAGCACGCCCTGGCCCTGCTTGACGAGGTCGATGAGCTCTCCCCGTCGCGCACCAGCACGGCCTGGTTGCCCTGGATCACCAGGTTGGCGGTGGCCACGTCCTCGCCCAGGTTGCTCGCGGAGGTAGGTGAACACCTCGCGGACCGACTCGAGCTTGATGCCGGCGTCGAGCAGGGACTTGATCACCCGCAGCTCGAGCAGGTCTCGGTAGGAGTAGCGCCGGCGGCTCCCGCTGCCGGTGGCGTCGGCCAGCGACGGCCGCACCAGGTCGGTGCGGGCCCAGTAGTCGAGCTGGCGGTAGGTGATGCCGACGATCTCGGCCGTCTTCGCCCCGCTGTAGCCGTCTTGCGTGCGATCGATCATCGTCCCTGCTCCCCGGAGCCCGTAGGCGCCCGCTGAACCTCACCCTGCACGTCAGGGTTGGTGACTGGTGCTGCGATGGACGCTCGACCTCGAGCTGTGGATCACCGTCACGTAACTACAGCCCTGTGACGGGAAGGTCGAGGGTAGCCACCCTGACGCCCCCCGTCAACGGTTGCCCGATCAGGAGGCGAAGTCGTCGGGGTTGACGCTGTCGATGAACTCCCGGAACTGCTCGACCATGTCCTCGCTGTCGGCCTCGTCCTCGGCCGGGTAGCCGGCCTCGTCGACCACCGCCTCGGCGGCGTAGACGGGCGCCTTCATGCGCAGGGCGAGGGCGATGCCGTCGGACGGTCGGCTGGAGATGATCGTGGGCTGGCCGGCCGCCTTGAGGTGCAGCTCGGCGTAGAAGGTGCCCTCGGACAGGTCGGTGATCTCGAGCCGCTCGAAGGTCACACCCAGGTCGTCGAGCACGTTCTTGATCAGGTCGTGGGTCATCGGCCGGGGTGTCATCGACCTCGTCGATGGCCATCGCGATGGCGGTGGCCTCAGGGCCACCCACGAAGATGGGGAGCAGTCGGTGCTGGCCCTCGACCTCGCGCAGCAACACGATGGGCGTGTTGCTCGGGCAGCTCGACCCGAACGCCGATGACCTCCATCTGGATCACGTCAGCACGATACCTCCGGTATGGCGGGTGCGAGCGGTCCTCAGGGCGCGCCGAGATGGTCCTGCAGCGCCTGCGCGCAGCAGCGCGTCTCGCAGACGGCTCCCCAGCCCGGCCAGCTCGTCGAGTCGCTCGGTCGCCTGCTGACGGGCACCCGGGTTGCGCTGCTTCAGCAACGGCATGACCAGCTGCTCGAACACGCCCGGCCTCGCGCTCGGCCGCCACCTTGTACATGCGCAGGTGCCGGGCCTCGACGCCGTGGCCCATGAACCCGGCAGCCAGCTGGGCCACGATCAGGGCGTCGTCGCCGTAGTAGACGGTGTTGCCCAGCTCGCGGCCGGTGACGAGCCCGTACCGCTCGAGGTCGGCCAGCTCCTTGGCCGACAGCCCGGCCGCCGCGATGACCTCGTCGCGCGTGAGGCTCACGCCGGTCGGACCCGCGTCGAGCAGCGGCTCGGTGGGACGGCCCCGGTCGCGCGAGACCGGACGCGAGGTGCCGCGCCGCCGGCGTCGGCGCGTGCGGCGACGGCCGGCGTTTCGGGCTCGGGATCGGTCAGCGGAAGCTCCGACGGGCTCGGCGCGCTCGCGCGTCGGCCGATGCGTCGCGGCGTCGCGCGCCGCGGTGGCGCGGCCGGCGGGTCGTCGAGCTGTCCGGACGCGAGACGATCCTTGATCACCTTGAGCGGCAGGAAGTTCTCCTTCTGCTGGCGGAGGATCCAGCGCAGCCGCTCGATGTCCTCCTCGTAGAACTTGCGGTACCCCGACGGCGTGCGCTCGGGATCGAGCAGGCCCTGGCTCTCGAGGAAGCGGATCTTCGAGATGGTGATGTCGGGGAACTCGTCCTGCAGGAGGTTGAGCACCTCGCCGATCGACAGATGCGAGCGCTCGGTCACCGGAGCGTCCCGGTCGTGGTCACTGGCATCACTCCCCCGCCTGCCCGCCGAGCACGAAGACGAGCTTGAACTTGCCGATCTGCAGCTCGTCGCCGTTGGTCAGCGGTGCCTCGTCGATGCGCTCGCGGTTGAGGTAGGTGCCGTTGAGCGAGCCCACGTCACGGACCGTGTAGCCGTCGGGGCCCAGCAGGATCTCGGCGTGGCGCCGCGACACGGTCACGTCGTCGAGGAAGATGGTGCTGTCCGGATGGCGTCCGGCCGTCGTGGTGGGCTCGGTGAGGGCGAACCGGGACCCGGCATAGGGCCCCCGGGCCACCACCAGCACGGCGATGTCGTCGGCCAGGTCGCCCCGGTCGACGGCGATGTCGTTGACGCCGGCCTCGACCGGGTCGGTCGGCGTCGTGGGGTGGAACGTGATCGTGGTGTTGTCGGCCGCGGCGGTCTCGAGCACCGCCCCGCACGACGAGCAGAAGTTCGAGCCGATCGCGTTGCAGGTGACCGCAGCTGTTGCAGTACACGTCGGCCACGGCTGGCTACCCCGCGATCAGATCGCGGTAGGCGGCCGCGTCGAGCAGGCCTTCGACCCGGCCGGGTCGGACGGCTCGATCACGCAGATCCACCCGTCGCCGTACGGGTCGTCGTTCAGCCGCTCGGGCGCCGACGACAGCTCGTCGTTGACCTCGACCACCGTTCCGGCGACCGGGGCGTAGATGTCGCTCACCGACTTGGTCGACTCGACCTCGCTGACCTTGGCGCCGGCGGCCACCACCGCGCCGACCTCGGGGATCTCGACGTAGACGACATCGCCGAGCGCGTCCTGCGCGTAGTCGGTGATACCCACGCGGAGCGTCGTGCCCTCGGCCCGCACCCACTCGTGGTCGGACGAGTACCGCAGGTCATCCGGCACGTTCATCCTGCGCACGCTATCGGATCTGCGAACCCTCAACCGCCGGACGAGGGTTGGGCCCCGCCGGCAGTGCTCAGCGCACCATCTGGCGGATGCGCCGGGCGTACTCCTGGGCCAGTCGACGGGCATCGCCGTCGTTGCCCGCCTCGGCCCAGACGTGGGTGACCGGGTCCTCGGGATCGGGCAGCGCCAGCGCCCAGCCGTCGCCGTGGATGCACCTTCACCCCGTCGACCAGCTCGACCTCGCGGTCCTTGCTCTGCTCGACCAGCGTGCGCATGACCGTGCCCTTCTGCTCCCACGGGGTGACCACGACCTCGTGGGCCATGTGCGGCTTCGGGAGTCCGGCGACGACCTCCGACAGCCGCTGGTCGTGGAACGCGAGCAGGTCGAGCACCTTGATGAAGCTGGCGGCGGCGTCGAACGCGGGCAGGAAGCCCGGCAGGATGAACCCGCCCTCGGCGTTGCCGGCGAAGCCCACCCCCGGCTCGGTGGCCGCATCCATCAGGGCCGGGTTGCGAGAGCTTGGTCACGACGACCTCGACGCCGTAGCCGTGCACGATGTCGGTGGCCAGCGAGGTCACCGACACCGGCAGCGCCACCCGGTCGCCGTTGAGCTTGCCGTTGCAGCAGCGTGAGGAAGGTGAGCAGCGACTCGCTGTCGGTGAGCTCGTGGCCCTCGTCGTCGATCAGGGTCAGCCGCTCGCCGTCGGGGTCGAGCACCGCCCCGAGGTGGGATCCGGAAGCCCGCACGAGGTCGGCGACCTGCCGGGCGTGCTGGTCGACGTCGTCGCGCAGCAGGCCGGCGGTCGACACGAACGGATTGACGGCCAGCACCTCGAGCCCGAGCTTGCCCAGGACATTGGGCATGGCGAACGACGTCGAGCCGAACGAGTAGTCGATGACGACCTTGAAGTGGGCGGCCCGGATCTGCTCGATGTCGACGGTGGACTCGAGGGCGGTGGCGTAGTGCTCGAGCGCTCGGGGCGCGAACCCGATGTCGCCGATCTCGCCAGGGAACACCCGGCGGAAGTCCTCACGGTTGAAGAGGCGCTCGATCTTGCGTTGTGAGTCCTCGGTGATGTCGAGGCCGCGATCGTCGAAGAACCGGATGATCACCGACTGCGGGTCGTCGTGCACCAGGCGGACGGTGATGCCTCCCACACACGACGGGCGGCGCACGATGAACCGCGTGACCGGCACCGACGCGACCTCGAGGTCCTCGACGTCGACGCCGGCCGCGTTGAGCCCGGCCATCATCGCCCGCTTCAACATGCGGGCCGACCGGCTCGAGTCGCGTGAGGTGATGACGCGCGTGCCGTTCTTCAGCATCGAGCCGTAGGCCATGGCGACCTTGGTCGCGAGCTCGGGCGTGATGTCGACGTTGGCCAGACCCGACACGCCGTCGCGGCCGAAGAGGCTGCGCGCCCCGCGCGACTCCCACACGATCGAGTCGTTGACCGTCGCCCCGGCCTCGACCGTCTTGAACGGGTAGACCTTCACCTCCGGCGCTGAGGTGCGCGTCCTCGCCGATGAAGCACTCGTCGCCGACGATCACGCCTTCGTCCGCCCGGACGCCCTTGCGCAGATCGCAGGCCCGCCCGATCACCGCACCCCGGAGCCGCACCGCCTCGCCGAGGTAGGTGTTGTCGTTGACGACCGACCGCTCGAGCTGCACGTCGTGACGCACGCGGACGTTGGCACCCAGCACGGTGTACTGGCCGATGCGGGCCCCGGCCTCGATGCGGCAGTTGTCGCCGATGACGGCCGGTCCGGTGAGGATGGCCTCGGGGTTGACCTCGGTCCCCTCGCCCAGCCACACGCCGTCCGACAGCTCGAAGCCGGGGATGTTGACCTGCACCGCGCCGTCGAGGATGTCCTTGTGGGCCCGCACGTAGGCCTCGAGGGTGCCGACGTCCTCCCAGTAGCCCTCGGCGACCGCGCCGTAGATCGGCAGGTCCTCGGCCAGCAGCTTGGGGAACACCTCGCTCGAGAAGTCGACCGGACGGTCGGCCGCGATGTGGTCGAAGATCTCGGGCTCGAGCACGAAGATGCCGGTGTTGATCGTGTCGCTGAACACCTGCCCCCACGTGGGCTTCTCGAGGAAGCGCTCGATGCGCCCGTCCTCCCGGGTGATCACGATGCCGAACTCGAGCGGGTTCTCGACGTGGACCAGCCCGATCGTGGCGACGGCCTCGCGGGCGGCGTGGAAGTCGACGATCGCCCGGAGGTCGATGTCGGTGAGCACGTCGCCCGAGATGACGAGGAACCGCTCGTCGAGATGGCCCATGGCGTTGCGGACCGACCCGGCGGTGCCGAGGGGCGACTCCTCGGTGGCGTAGACGATCTGCACGCCGAGCTCGGAGCCGTCGCCGAAGTAGGTGCGGATCGAGTTGGCCATGAAGGCCACCGTCACCACGATCTCGTCGATGCCGTGGCGCTCGAGCAGGTCGATGACGTGCTCCATCATCGGCCGGTTGACCAGCGGCAGCATGGGCTTCGGCGCGTTCGACGTGAGCGGGCGCAGCCGGGTGCCCTCGCCCCCTGCCATGATCACGGCCTTCATCGCTCGAACCTACCCCGACGGCGCAACGGGGCGCTCCGGGCTCGCCGAGCGGGCGGCGCGGCCGTCACGAAGGGCGCGCAGACCGAGGGGCACGTAGAGCACGGCGGCGTAGTACCCGAGCACCAGGCCGGGGATCCCGATGAGCCAGGCGACCGGTGTGGAACGCCGGCGCGATCGACAGGTCGCTCGATCCGACGAGGAACATCGGGAACGCGAACATCAGGCAGAACGTCCCCGCCTTGCCGAACCAGGTGACGTCGATGCGGGCCGCCCCGAGCAGCGCCAGGGTCACCACCGCCACGGACACGAAGATCTCCCGGGCGATCACCAGCCAGCAGAACCAGGCTGGAGCGGCGTCGCCGAGCACGATGATGCCGCCCACCCCGACGAAGAACAGCAGCCGGTCGGCGATCGGATCGAGGATCTTGCCGAGGTCGGACACCTGGTGGAAGTGGCGGGCGACGTAGCCGTCGACCCAGTCGGTGGCGCCGAGCGCGGCCAGCAGGATCGCCGCCTGCACCCGCTCGTCGAGGCCGAAGAGCAGGTAGAGGTAGAGGGGCAGGCACGCGAGGCGGACGAGCGTGATCGCGTTGGGGATCGTCAGGATCCGGGACGGATCGTTCGTCGGCGGCCACCGTCGCCAGCCTACGATCCGGCGCATGACCACCCTGTTCACACGCATCATCGAGGGGGAGCTGCCCGGCCGGTTCGTGTGGCGCGACGACCGCTGCGTCGCCTTCCTGTCGATCAACCCGCTGCAGCCGGGCCACACCCTCGTGGTGCCCGATCGCCGAGGTCGACCAGTGGACCGACCTCCCGGTCGAGTTGGCCGAGCACCTGATGCACGTGGCCCACGCCATCGGCCAGGCCCAGGTCGAGGTCTTCTCGCCCGCTCGGGTGGGCCTGATCGTCGCCGGCTACGAGGTGCCGCACTGCCACGTGCACGTGATCCCGACCCGGTCGATGGCCGACTCTCGACTTCGCCAACGCGGCCGCCGATCCCGACCCGTCGGGACTCGACGACGCGGCCGACCGTCTGCGTGCCGCGCTGCACGCCGCCGGTCACGACGCCGGCGACCTGACCGACCGCACCGGCCGGCGTCAGGAGCTTCGGCGAGAACACGACGATGCCGAGGTCGTCGGAGGTGACCGTGAACCCCTGCTGCTGCGAGATCCAGCTCGAAGCGGTCCTCGTTCGCGGTCGACGATCTGACCTCGTGGCGGTCGACGATGACGACGTCGACCCCCTTCGCCACGGCCTTGGCGCCCGTCGCCGGCCTCGTCCGCCTCATGGCCGTCGAGCGAGTAGAGGACGCGTCGCTGCGCCAGGACGATCAGCATCGACGGGCTGGCCCGGACCATCGGCGTCGGCGCTGATCGAGTCGCGGGCCGCCAGCCGGGCGCCGTCGGTCGCGTCACGACTCCCCCAGTTCCACGGCCGTTCGTAGAACGAGCTCGGCGCGAGGAGCGCGTAGAACGAGAAGGACGCCGCCAGCAAGGTGATCAGGACCCGGCGGTCGACGGTGACCCGCTCGACGCTCGGGCGCCCGAGCCGGGCCAGGCCCATCGGCGTGGCCAGGAAGATGAACGCGGTGATGGCGATGGCCTGCGGCCCGTAGCGCGTGTTCGTGGACACGTCGCCGGCCAGGTAGAGCAGCTGGAGTGGCACGACCGGCAACAGGTAGCGCGGCGAGAGGAAGGGCAGGAACAGCACCGGTGCGAACAGGAACACCATGAGCCGGAAGTTCTCGCGGCTGAACACGTTGCCCAGCGTGTCGAGCGGATGGGCCAGCATCCCCCAGGCGACCGACAGCGGCGTGTGGCCGTAGCTGGCGTAGGCGGCGAGCTGGGTCACGCCGTTGTGGCCGATGTGGGGTTGGAGCAGGAACAGGAAGCCGAAGCACCACGCCGTGCCGGCCACCGCCGCGATCGCACCCCGACGCCGGTGGCCCTGCACCATGAGCAGCACGCCGAGGCCGGCGACGGCCAGTCCGAGATCGGCACGACAGAGCATGGCGATGGCGCTGCACAGCGGCGAAGCGTCGCCAGTGCTCGGACAGCCCGAAGTAGGCCGCGGCCAGCAGGAACGGGCAGCGCCACGGTCTCGGGGTGGAACCCGTCGAGGTTGAGGGTCTGCACGATCGGGTCGACGGCGAAGCACGAGCAGCACGATCAGCGCGGCGCCGCCGCGCAGCCAGGCCAAGCGCCGGCAGACGCGCCACAGCGGCACGACCGTCAGCGCGAGCGCCGAGCGACTGCACCGTCAATAGGAGCGGGATGGCCGGGATGGCGCCGCTCAGCTCGGCCAACGGGTAGAAGGCGAACGCGCCCTGCTGCGCGAAGACGTTCGAGCCGGTGGTGACGGTCGTGATCGGGTCATGGCCCTGGCGGATCAGCCACGACGCCTGCGTGTAGGCGGCCAGGTCGGCCGAGCCGTGCAGCGACCGGGCCTGGGCCAGCGACATGGCGGCCAGCACGACGAACAGCGCGGCGGCCGCGATCCAGGGCGCGAAGCGGTCCGTCCCCTCGCTGTCGAGCCGACCCTGCCAGCGCAGCAGGATGTTGTTGAGGCGTCCGTAGGCCAAGGCGGGCTAACCGGACTCGAGCGTCGGTTCGGGCTCGAACGGGTCGAGCAGCTGCGGGCCCGTGTTGCGGACGTTGTTGACCTCCGTGCTCACGGGGCGCAGCTCGATCAGCTCGGGCGGCGCGGGGACCAGGAACTTCCCGAGCAGGTCGACGTCCTGCACCTCGGGGTCGAGCCAGGTCTCCCACGCCGAGGGCGGGAGCATGACGGGCATCCGGTCGTGGACCGCGGCCATCTTCTCGTTGGCCGGTCCGGTGACGACCGTGCAGGAGTGGAGCTCCTCTCCCGGTGAGGCCGGGTTGCGCCACACCTCCCACAGACCGGCGAAGGCCATCGGATCACCATCCGGACGGCTGATGTACATGGGTTGCTTGCGCTTCTGTCCGGGGACCGCCTTCCACTCGTAGAAGCCGTCGGCCGGGATGATGCAGCGGTGCTTGCGGAAGGCCTTGCGGTAGGCGTTCTTGGTCGCGACGGTCTCGGCACGGGCGTTGATCATGCGGTTGCCCACGGACGGATCCTTCGCCCAGAAGGGGACGAGACCCCAGTGCAGCGCCTCGAGCCGGCGCACCCCTCCGTCGACGAGCACCGCGTAGACGTCATGGGTGGGGGCGACGTTGTAGTTGGCCTCGAGGTGGTGCGCACCGTCGTCGACCGCGTCGAAGTAGCGGGCGATCTGGTCGGGCGGCGACGCCGAGACGAATCGTCCGCACATGCTCCGACGCTACCGCTCCGACGCATCTGAGCCCGACGCCCGCTCGACGTGGGAGACCGTCTTCGGCAGGAAGTAGCGGCCGATCACCGGTATGCCCATGAAGCCTTCCACTCCCCCGTACAGCAACCCGACCCGCGGCAGCGCCC
This sequence comes from uncultured Microthrixaceae bacterium, assembly GCA_963776435.1. Classification (GTDB taxonomy): domain Bacteria; phylum Actinomycetota; class Acidimicrobiia; order Acidimicrobiales; family Acidimicrobilacustridaceae; genus UBA4742. Next base: position 22,543 of record CAVZMK010000008.1, on the reverse strand, counting down.
GCACGTCATCGAAGACGATGACCCTGGGGACCCACTCCGGGTAGAAGCGCTGGTTGAAGGCCTTCAGGGACTTGATCTGGTAGAAGGGATTGATCAGCTCGAGCAGCTGCTTGGCCACCCGCTGCGGCAGCGTGTAGTGGATGTCCTCGTAGAACAGACGGCCCCAGGCGGCAAAGTTCATCGACAGGCGCTCGAAGCCCATCTCGTCCATCTGCATGAGGGTCCGGGTCAACAGGAACTCGGTCATGCCGTTGGGCGTTTCCGGGTCGCGTCGCATGAGGTCGAGCGTGAAGCCCGGGGTGCCGCCGTGCATCGGGCACGATGCGCAGGAAGCCGCCGGGCTGGTCGTCCTCGTCGAGCGCCACGCACAGCCGGAACTCCGGGTTCAGGCCCTCGACGTCGCGGCTGAGGGTCATGGTGAAGCCGCGCTCGGGCGCCTTCCCCCTCCACTTGGCGCTGAGGTCGTTCAGCTTGCGGATCAGCTCGGGCGACGCGTCGGTCTCGAGGAGCATCTCGAACCGGTAGGTGCGGGCGACGCGTTGCGAGGACTGCCGGACGCTCTTCCACTTCTTGCCCTTCAGGCTGAAGTCCCGGCAGTGCACGATCGCCTCGTCGCCGAGGTAGAAGGTGTGCAGGCCGCGCTCGACGTACAGGTCCGCGCGTCGATTCGAGCACGGCCAGGAAGGCCACGCCCCACGCGCGCTCGCGACACATGGCGAGGAACTCGTCGACCACGAGCTCGATCGACTCGGCGCGACCGATGGGGTCGCCCGACGCCAGCGCGTACCGGCCGATGTAGGTGTAGGCGATCATCGCCTCGCCGTCGGAGGAGAAGAAGAAGCTCTTGTCGTCGCGCAGCGCGAAGTAGGCCAGCGTGTCGTACCCGTAGGTGTGCACGAGCCGGTTGGCGTGCTCCCAGGCGTCGAGGCCCTGTTCGGCCCGGGCCACGATCGGCCGGAAGAGCAGCGTGAGGGCGATGGCGAGGCCGATGAGCCCGGCGGCGAGCATCGACAGGCGGAAGGCGCGCTCGAAGAACTCGCTGTGGAAGTCGTACGGGCCCAGGATCGCCGACGAGCCCGCTCAGGATGGCGTCGATGCTCTTGCCGAGGGTCGGGTAGGGCGAGATGTGGTCGCGCTGGGCGTAGATGAACCCGAGGCCGTAGAGGAAGACGGCCGTGGCGTACAGCGGGAGGAACCGGACGAACTGGAACAGCGTCGGCGGGTCGGGCGGCGCCACGAACTCGTGTCGGCTCACGATCAGCAGCACGACCATGGCGGCCGACAGCGCCGCCGCGAGCGGGCGATCGAGGCGTGCGACGTTGGCCACCACGTTCGACGGTGAACAGCACGACCGCGACCTGCCAGGCGCGGTGCTTCCGCCGTCCGAGCTGGCCGGCGAGGAAGAGCAGCAGCAGGCCGACCAGCATCGTCACGACGCGGCCGCTGACCCGGAGCGGCAGCGGCACGACGCGATAGGCGTGAGCCAGACGCTCGGGCACGCGGGGCAGCGTCGAGAGCACGAGCAGGGCGCCGGCCAGCGCGGTGAGCCAGCCGATGACGCGGGCTCTCAGGGTGGTGTGACGCACGGGTCAGGGGGTCGGGACTGGAGGAGGGGCGCCCGAAGTCGTCGTCGGACAGCCCTGACTCCGGGCGCAGTGTCGGGAAGAGGATCACCTCTCGGATGGATTCGACCTCGGCCAGCAACATGACCAAGCGGTCGATCCCCAGTCCCATACCTCCTGCAGGGGGCATGCCGTACTCGAGCGCCCGGACGTAGTCGAGGTCGACGTCGCCGGCCTCGGGATCGCCGGCCGCCTTGGCCTGCGCCTCCTCGCGGAACCGGGCGAGCTGCTCGATCGGGTCGTTCAGCTCGCTGTAGGCGTTGGCCAGCTCGCGGCCGGCCACGATCACCTCGAAGCGCTCGACGAGCGACGGGTCGTCGCGATGCGGCTTGGCCAGCGGCGACGTCTCTCGCGGGTAGTCGTGGACGATGACCGGACCGTCGACCCGGCTCTCGACCAGCTCGTCGTAGACCTCGTAGGTGAGGCGGCCCGACCCCCACTCCGGCTCGTACTCGAGGCCGAGCCCGTCGAGCACGGCCCGCACCTCGTCGACGGCCATCGACGGGTGCACGTGGACGCCCAGCACCTCGGTGATCAGGTCCGCCATCGTGACGCGGCGCCACGGCGGCGCCAGCTCGATAGTGACGCCTCGCACCTCGACCGTGGTGCGGTCGATCGAGGCCCGCGCCGCACCGGCGACCAGGTCCTCGGTCAGGCGCATCATGTCGGTGTAGTCGTCGAAGGCCGAGTAGGCCTCGAGCATCGTGAACTCGGGGTTGTGCCGGGTGTCGATGCCCTCGTTGCGGAAGATGCGACCGATCTCGAAGACCCGGTCGAGCCCGCCGACGATCAGCCGCTTGAGCGGCAGCTCGAGCGCGATGCGCAGGTAGGTGTCGATGTCGAGCGCGTTGTAGTGCGTGATGAAGGGACGCGCCGTGGCCCCGCCCTGCACCTGGTTGAGGATGGGTGTCTCGACCTCGAGGAAGCCGCGCGTCGACGAGCATCGCCCGCAGCGCGTTCACGGCCCGGAGCCGCACGTCGAGCACCCGACGGGCGTCGTGGTTGACGGTCAGGTCGACGTAGCGCTGCCGGTACCGCTGGTCGACGTCGCTGAGGCCCTTCCACTTGTCGGGCAGCGGACGCAACGCCTTCGACAGCAGCTCGAAGCCGGTCGACCCGAACCGACAGCTCGCCCTTGCGGGTGACCATGACCGTGCCGTCGATGCCGACCCAGTCGCCGCGGTCGAGGTCGTTGAACCTCGACGAACGCTCGTCGCCCAGCTCCTTGAGCGAGACGAACAGCTGCACCTCGCCGTCGCGGTCGCGGATGGTCGCGAACGTCAGCTTGCCCTGCTCGCGCATGAGCATGAGCCGACCCGCCACCCGCACCCTCGTGTCGGTCTCGGTGCCGGTCTTCCAGCTCGCCGAACTGCGGCCCGCAGCTCAGCCGAGCGTGCGGTCGCGGACGAAGCGGGGCGGGTAGGGCTCGATCCCGCCGGCCCGCAGCGCGTCGAGCTTGTCGAGCCGGGCGGCGCGGATGGCCGCCGCCACCGAGGCGGCCTCGGTCTCGTCGAGATCGCCTGGCTCGCCGCCGTCGTCGTCCATTGCTGCATCGGGCCCGTCGCTCATCAGGACCGCGACGCTACCCGTTGGCCCCCGAGCGCTGGTGCCGTGTTCAGCCCGGACCGAGCGCCCGTGGGACCAGGCGGCCCGGGGAAGTCCAGGGAGCCGCCACCGCTACAGTTCGGCCATGGCCGACGCTGCGTTCGAGGAGGCCTTCGTCGCGCTCGATCGGGTCGAAGCCGCCGCGTGGCGAGCCGGCGACCCCGCCCTGCTGCGTGCGACCGCAACGCGTTGTGGGGTGCTGCTCGACCTGACGCCGTGCATCCCGCCACCCGATCTGGCGGCTGGCGAGGCCGACTCCACCCTCGGCGCGGCACCGCGGGGAGTGGCCCTCACGTTCGCCGAGCAGTTCTGCCTCGACGTCGCCGCGCTCGACGACATGCGCCGGGTCGAGATGACCGAGGTGCTCGGTCACGGCGCGTTCGACTATGTGCAGGCCGTATACGTCTTCGACTACCTGCCGAGGGTTCGCACGGTGCTCCAGGTGCTGGGCGGGGGTCCGCCGGGCCCCGTCACCCCGGGCGCCGCCACGCGGATCGCTACAGCAGGCGCGCCGGGTGGCAGTCTCTGGGACGCCGTCGAGGAGCTGCTCCGCGCGATAGGTCGCCTGCGTGCGCTCGATCCGGTGACCTCCGAGCTCGTCCGGCTCCGCGGCGCCCGGCAGCACAACTGTCGGCTGTGCCGGTCGCTGCGCAGCCGATCGGCCATCCTGGCCGGCGCCGACGACGACCTCTTCGCGTTGGTCGACCACCCTGCCTCCGGGCAGCTTTCCCCGCGCCACCGGGCCGCGCTCGACCTGACCGACGCGATCATCTGGCACCCCGGCCGCCTCGATCCCGACGTGGTCCTCGCAGTCCGGCGCGAGCTGACCGCGTCCGAGTGGACCGAGCTCGTCCTCGACGTGATGCGCAACGCGGCCAACAAGATCGCGGTCGCGCTCGAGGCCGACGCACCCCACGTGAGCGAGGGCGTCGAGATCTACGACATCGACGAACGCGGCGAGGCCGTGTACGGGTTGTCGCTCCCCTGATCCGAACCTTCCGGACGTCGATCCGAACCGATAGAGCGCGACGCTCGTAGGGCGTGGGTGGAGACCGGAATCCCGGTCAGCGACGGAGGAGACACACATGAAGCGACGCACGGGGGCTCTTCGAGCGCGCCCCGCCAGATGGTCGACCGCGTTCGCGGCCGCCGCCCTGTTGGTGCTCGGCTCGGCCCTGGTCGGCCCGGCCGCGGCCACCTCGGCCACCAGCTACCGCCAGACCAACCTCGTATCGGACATCCCGGGTGTGGCCCGGGTGACCGATCCCAACCTCGTCAACCCGTGGGGGCTGGCCGAGTTGCCCGGCAGTCCCCTCTGGGTGGCCGACAACGGGGCCGACGTGGCCACGGTCTACGTCGGCGCCCAACACGGCTCGCCGCTGACCCCCGCGCCGCTCGTGGTCAGCCTTCCGGGCGGTGAACCGACCGGCCAGGTGGCCAACACCGGCTCGCAGTTCGTCGTCACCGACGGCACCAACTCCGCGCCGGCCCGCTTCCTGTTCGATTCTGAGGACGGCAACATCACCGCCTGGTCGCCGACCGTGGTGCCGACCACACCGGTCGTGAACGTGCCCAAGGCCGTGTACAAGGGCCTGGCCATCGCATCGCTCGGCTCGTCGTCGTTCCTCTACGCGACGAACTTCCACGCCGGCACGATCGACATGTTCGACGGGACCTTCGCGATGGTGCCCCACCCCGGCCGCTTCGTCGACAGCATGCTGCCGGCAGGGTACGCGCCGTTCGGCATCGCCAACATCGGCAACGAGCTCTACGTGAGCTACGCGCTGCAGGACGCCAAACGGCACGACGACGTCAGGGGGGCGGGCCATGGGTACATCGACGTGTACTCGCTCGACGGCCAGCTGCTCCGGCGGCTGGTGCAGGGCGGTGACCTCGACTCGCCGTGGGGCATGGTCATGGCCACCAAGCACTTCGGCACCTTCAGCAACGACCTGCTGGTGGGCAACTTCGGGGACGGCATGATCCACGCCCACGACCCGATGACCGGCGCCGAGCTGGGCACGTTGACCAACCCCGACGGCAACCCCGTGCAGATCAACGGGCTATGGGGCCTGATCTACGGCGACGCATCCGCCGGGACCCCCAACACCCTCTTCTTCTCGGCCGGCATCGCCGACGAGTCCCACGGCCTCCTGGGAACCCTCACCCCGGGAAGCTGAAGAGCTGCCGCCCGGCTCCGACCCCTTACGCCCTTCCCGGGGTCAGGGGCCGGGCGGCATCCCCCGCACCATGTGCCGCCCGGCGGCGTCAGCCCATCGGCGGAGGCGGGACGTAGTGCTCGTCGAGACCTGGACCGGTCTGGCCCTTCGGCGCGAGAGCAACCCGATGATCCACGCGATCCCGCAGAAGAACCCGAGGATGAAGAGCAGGTAATGGCCCTTCTGGAACGTCACCACCGCGCAGTAGATGACGAACACCAGGTAGATGAAGCCGACCACCCCGCCGACCGCGGCGAGCGGGGCGATCCCGGCGAGCAACGACGAGCTGATCGAGCCGTGCATGGTGCCCTCCCCAACGGCCTCGGCGGGTGCCGGGCACGGCACTCATTGTGCCCGGTCGGGGTCGGCGGCGCGATTTTTCGTCGCATCCGTCTGCAACGTGTTCTATTGTCACCCTGGGTGGCCAATCCTGGGGGGTAGAGCCATGAGTCTCGTCGTCGAGCATCCGCAGCTGCCGGCGCCAGCCGCGCTAAGTGACTTGTCGTCACCAGCGGTGGACGAACGCGAACCGGAAGTGGTTGCGACCGCGGCCGCAGAGGACGCGCCCACCTTCTGTCCACCCTCCGAGCTGCTCCTGGCCGCGGCCTCGCTGGCGCTGTGGGTGGGGATGGCCCTGGCGGTCCGGCACCTGCGCAGCCGCCGCCTGGCCCGCACCTGACCACCCCTCCGCCCGCCCGGTACCCGAGATCAGGTTCGGCGTAGGCGCGCGTCCGGGTAGGGACAGTCGGACGCCGGCGAGGGCCGGTGGCAACGACTGGAGGTCGTGATGGCAGCCGTGCTGCTCGCTCTGTTGATCGTGGTCCTGCTCTTCGGCGCAGGATTCGCCCTGCATGTGCTCTGGATCGTGGCGCTGGTGGCGCTGGTCCTGTGGGCGGTGGGGTGGCTGGTCGGCGTGGCCGAGGACGGCAGCCGGCGTCGCTGGTACGGCCGCTAGGAAGGTCGCTCCGGCCCGCTACGGGAACTCCGGGCAGGTGCGCTGTCGCGGCCCTTCCGCGGGGAGGTAGGTCCTCCACTCGGTCTCGGTCAGGTTGCGTCCCGCGAGCTCGCAGGCCTCCCGCCGCCACACCTCCGGGTCGATGCTCATCAACACTCCGCCCGAGGGCGTCGAGGTCCCGAGGGTCTTCCCGTCACGGCTGAAGACGGCACCCGAGCCCTTTGCGGTCGGCATCGACGGCCCCACCACGCGACGCTCCGTCGTGTCGATCAGGCGGGCAGAGTCCGCCGCGTCCTCAGACACGAGCATGCGCCCGTCGCGGCGGTACGCCAGCCAGGTGATGCGGCTCGTCGACACGTCGATCAACGGGCCGAGCCGGTGCATGTTCGTCGCGTCATACAGCCCGACGCGGCCGCCCTGCCCCACGGCCAGCACGCGGCCGTCCGGCGAGAGGTCCATCCCCCCGGCGAGGGAGGGGTTGCTCACGGCCTTGAGCAGCTGCACCCGTGGAGACGCGCTCGTGAGGCCGGTGAACCGAACCGCATGACCGGTGTCGGAGGCGAAGAGGTCGCCGTCGGGACTGAACTCGAGGCCGATCACGTAGCTCTTCGTCGGACTGGCGAGCCTCGTCACCTTGCGGGTCCGAAGGTCGACGAGCGCGATCTGTCCGTTGTGACCACCGACGGCGATCGTGTCGAGGGTCCGCGAGAACACCGCGTAGGACGCGGCGAAGTGCAGCTCGAACGGCGCCCCGATCCTTCGCCGTGACTCGGTGTCGAACAGCTGGAGCGTCCCCGACCGGTTGAGGACGGCGAGGCGGGACCCGTCGTAGTAGCTGGCGGCGAAGGCCGTGGGGAAGAGCGTGCTCACGATGTCGGCACCCCGCCCCGGGGTGAGGGCGCCGACCTCGTGGAGCGACGCATCGTCGTAGAGGTCGACCGTGTCGCGGAAGTCGGGCGCGGCAACCAGTCGCCCGCCGGGAAGCGGGAACACGTAGGTGACCGCGCCCGGGACCGGTCGGTCGAGCACCGAGCGCCCGGCGAGGTCCCACACCGTCACCGGTCCGGTCGATCCGGCGATCACCATCCGCCCGTCAGGGGCGAAGACGGGGATCGCCGTGCCGGTCTGGGCATCGACGGACGACCCGGTCGGCGCCAGCGTGTCCGCGGCATAGAGCTGCACCGGGCCGTTGCCGCCCACGGCGAGGACGCGCCCGTCGGCGCTGAACGTCGGCGTCGACTGCACCACGCTCGCCATACGTCGGATCAGCCGGCCGCTCCTCGAATCGAACACCCCGAGCTCGGGTCCCAAGTCGCCCACGAACACCCGTTGCCCGGAGGGATCGAATCGGACGGACCACACCGGCGCACCCATCGTCATCGGTGCCCCGACGACGGCGCCGGTGGAGAGGGAGTGGACGATCACGCGCTCGTCGTTGCCCCCGGTGGCCAGCTCCTGGCCGTCCGGGCTGAAGGCAAGGGTGCTGATCGATCCGGCATGACCGGAGAGGACCGGCCCGGCCGGACGCCCCGTCGCCACCCGGTAGACCTGGGCCCACTCCGACCCGTCGAAGGTGTGCGGGTCGCCGAAGTACCCGAAGGCGGCGGCGAGCTCGGAGCCGTCAGGGCTGAACGCCAGGCTCTGCGCGGGAGTGGACTTGTGGGTGACGATCGCGGGCGCCACGTCGTGGCCGGCCGCGTCGACAATCCGGATCTGCTTCGAAGTGGCAACCGCGATGACCTGACCACCGGTCCGCGCCGCGACCGACGAGACACCGGTGAAGGAGAGCGCCGACACCCTGGTGCCCCGCCTGACTTCCCACTTCTCCAGTCGGCCGCGGGTCAGGACGAGCGCGTTCCTTCCACCATCGACGAGCAGCGCGGCCGTCGAACCGTCGACCGGGATGGTCACGACGTGACGAGGATCCTGGAGCAGCGAGGCCAGGATCGCCCCGCGGGTCTGCGCGCCGTCGTCGAACCGGTTGGCCTGCAGGGCGAGCAGCGCGCCGAGGTAGCGGTTCTCCGTCTGAAGCGTCTCGGACTCGGCTACCAGCCGACCGACCTCCGCCCGCACCGCGGCGGCGCGCGAGGCACCGGCGGCCCGGTTGGCCCGATCACGCTGGCCGACGGCCACGGCACCCGCGATGAGCGCGACGACCAGCGCGACGGCAGTTGCGCCCAACAACACGCGCAGCCTTCGGTTGGCCCGCTCCCGCGCCGACTGGCGGGCACGGTCTTCGGCCGCCCTGGCCTCGGTCGCCTCGCGGCTGGCCCGGACGAACCGCTGTTCCAGTTCGTTGAGCTGGACGTTCGGCTCACGCGCGCAGCCAGTCCGTCGCGGCGGCCAACCGCGGCCCGCGGTAGAGCTCCGACTCGTCCCGGTCGAGCGTGTCCCAGTCACGGGCGGCGTGGCTGAGATGGCGATGGAGCCGGAGGCCCTCGCGATCCTCGTCGAGCCAGCCGACGAGGCGCGGCCACTCCCTGATGATCGCCTCGTGGGCCATGTCGACGGTGTCCTCGCCCACGGTCACCAGCCGCGCGTCGGCCAGACGCCGCAGCACCTGGTCGGTGGCATCCGGTTGCGCACCGGTCGTGAGCTCGACCCAGGTCGCTCGCCGTCGGGTCTCCTCGGTCCCGTCGCCGACCTCGGTCAGACGCAGGAAGACGTTCCGCATGATGGCCTGCCCGGTCGGATCGAGGTCGGCGTAGACCGACTCCGCAGTGCTGGCGATCGCACCCCGCACGCCGCCGGATGCGTGGTAGCCGTCGACGGTGAGCACTCGCCGGCGACGTCGCTTCCATGTTTCGAGCAGCGCGTGCGACAGCAATGGCAACGCGCCAGGCTCCGCGGCGACGTCGCGCACGATGAGATCGGCCAGTCCCGGCTCGAGACGCATCCCGACCTGGCGCGCCGGTCCGTCGATCGCCTCGTACAGATCGTCCGGTCGCATCTCCGCCATGAGCACCAGGTTCGACTGGAGCAGGCCGCTCAGCTCAGGGTCGAAGCCGCACTGACCCAGGAAGTCGGCCCGTAGGGCGACCACGACGACGGTGGGTCCACCCCTCGCCTGGCTGGCCCCGACGATCGCGCGGACGAAGGCACGCCGCTCGGCCTCGTCATGGCACTGGGTGAACAGCTCCTCGAACTGATCCACCACGAGGAGCAGTCGCTCGTCGGGGTCGGTCATGAGCGCTCGGGTCGCCCCGTCGAGTGCCGTCGGGTTCCGCGCCAGCTCGGCCCCGATCGCGGTGGCCTCGCCGGCGCCCTCCCGCGACAGCGCGCTCGCGAGCTCGGCCAGCGGGTGTGCCCCGGGCGTGAGCACGATCGCCGGCCAGGGCCGGGCTCGGGGCCCACGAGGTCGGCGGAGCGATCCGACGATGCCGGCACGGACGATCGACGACTTGCCACTCCCCGATCCGCCGACCACGGCGAGGAACCGATCTGAGCGAAGTCGCTCGATCAACTCCGCGACGACGTGCTCCCGTCCGAAGAAGAGATCACGATCCTCTGGCTCGAATGCGACGAGACCCTTGAACGGCGGATGGGGCACGGTCGGGTCCAGGTCCGCGCCGTCGGCAGGCCGGCCGACGACCTCGAGGGCCGGAACGGGGTCGGCTCCGCCGTCGACGTGAAACGCGCCGACGTCGTCGAAGATGAGCTCGCCCCGACCATCGACGAGCTCCCGGGCCAGCTCCGAGATGAGTATCTGACCTGGCTCGGCTGCGCGGCACAAGCCACGGGCGAGCGCCTCGGCGTGTCCCGTGGGCTCACCCGCGTGGATGCCCACCCGGGCCCGTTCGGCGTCGCCCGCCAGCCCCTGCAGTTCGAGGGCCGCATCGATGCAGTCGAGCGGGCTCGCGAACCACACCGTGAGATCGGCGTCGTGCGCGGTCATGTCGGAGCCGCGATGGGTGGCGGCCACGGCTTGCACGAGCTTCCGGTGCCGCGCATCGAGTGCGTCGCCATCGGTGCCGCAGGCGTCACTCATGAGGGTCAGTTCGCTCACGAGCGCGAAGGCCACTCCTTCCCGTTGCGATCCGGCCAGCCGGGTGACCGCAGGCGCGTCCAGCTTCGGGTCCTGCGCGATGACTGCCTGCTCGGTGGCCCGGAGCTCGGGACCCGGCTCGAGGCCCAGCTCGGTGGTGAGCAGCTCCCGGGCGCGTTGATAGGTCCGCAAGGCGTCGGTCTGTCGCCCACATCGGTACTGCGCCAACATCAGCTGGCACCAGCGCCGCTCCCGAAGCGGTTCGGCCACCACCATCCGCTCGAGCTCGGCGACGGCGGTCACGTGCCGGCCGCAGGCGAGCTCCGCGTCCATCAGCTCCTCGGCGACGGCCAGGCGCAGCTCATCGAGGCGAGCGGCTTCGGTCATGACCTCTGGCCATCCCTGCAGCTCCTCGAAGGCGTGCCCCCGCCAGAGACCGAGCGCGTCGCGGAGGACCGACGAGGCCCGCTCCGGTGCTCCCAGCTCGGCCGCCGCCCGGCCCGAGTCCGTGAGCTCGACGAAGCGAACGGCATCGATCGCCTGGGCGGGACAGCCGAGCCTGTAACCCGGCTCCCTCGTCTCGATCGCCTCTTGTCCGAGCAACTTGCGCAGGCGCAGCACGTAGTTCTGGAGCGTCTTGCCGGCCGACCGTGGGGGTTGATCCCCCCACAACGCGTCGATCAGTCGGTCGGTGCTGACCGTCTCGCCACCGGCGAGTGCGAGCGCGGTCAGCACCACCCGCTCGTTCCGACTCCGGATCGGGACGGACCGCCCCTGATCCGTCACCACGAGCGGGCCGAGAACTCCGTACTCCATGGCGGGGGACGGTAGTTCTCGGCCGCCCGTGATCACCGGCAGAGCATCCCCGAGTAGGTACCGGCCGTGTCGCCGTTGCCGTAGGGGTCCGGGTTGGTCACCTCGGTCGTCTGGAAGTACAGCCCACCGCGCACCCGCGCGATCTCGCCGTGCCCGCCCGTGACGGCGGTGTCGACGGTGGGGAGCCCGGGGGGAAACGCGCTCACGTGATCGCTGAGCCGGAGCTTGCCCGAACCAAAGCCGTCGACCGTCCCGATGAAGACCTCGTGGAGGTCGACCTGCACCTCACCGGTTACCAGATCGACGGTTCCAGGGCCCTGATACTTGGTGTCACCCGTCAAGGTGCCGCTCCAATGATCACCGCCGGAAGCCGTGTAGTGATAGAGGTTCGGGATCGTCGGATCGGGTGTGACGTCGGTGATGGTGAGGGCCGGCGAAGTGAACGTGCCGGTGGCCTGGTGGCAGATGGGGTTGTGATGCGACATCGGAACCGCAGTGGCGGCACCGGAAGGCACCGCCAGCCCGACGGTCCCCAGCAGGGACGCGACGAGCGCCGCGGAGATCGCGATGGTGGTTCGGAACCGGCCGCCAACGGCCGTCGAGGTTCGGGACATGGTGTGCTCCTTTGCAAGGTGCCCACAAGGGCACGGTGGTCAGGAGCACCGTGCATCCCACCGGTCTCGTCCTGGTCTCAGCCCCCTCAGATGCCCTGACCCCGCCGGCTCGTCCGGCTAGTGGCGCGGGCAGGCCAGCGTGTGGACGACCCCGTTCGCCGGGGTGGCCGGATCGGTGTCGAAGATCAAGATGTCGACCTCGCGCACCGCGGTGTTCGAGCACTGGCCAGTCAGCTGCTCGTACTCCCGGGTCGCGCAGTCCGCTGCCCCGTGACACGCCACGGTGACATGCACGGTGCCGTTGCCCGGTGAGCAGGCTGCACCGATCGACCCGACGAGCAACGCGATCCCCGCGACGGCCGCTCTCACGACCTCGACGCTAGCCCTACCTCTTCGCGGTAGACGGGCGGGGCTGCCTCGGGGATGATGAGCCGGTGAGCGCGACCGAGCAGGCGCTGGCTGCCTGGGGCAGCTTCGACGGCGACGACCCCTTCCCGCTCTTCGCGGACGTGCGTGATCGGGGTGCCGTCCACGCCATCACGTTGGCCGACGGACACGAGGCGTGGCTGATCGTCCGCTACGACGAGGCCCGCGCCGCGCTCAACGATCCGCGCTTTTCCAAGGACATGGCCGCGGCGATGGCGATGAGCAGCGAGGTGGTCGCCGAGGGCCTGCCGGGTCCGGTGTTCGCCCGGCACATGCTCACGGTCGACCCGCCCGACCACACCCGGCTGCGTCGGCTCGTGTCGGCCGCGTTCTCCAGCCATCGGGTCGAGGCCCTGCGACCACGGGTGCAGTCGATCATCGACGGGTTGCTCGACGACATCGCCGCCCAGGGTCCGGACGCACGCATCGATCTGGTGGCGTCGTTCGCGTTCCCGCTGCCGTTCACGGTGATCTGCGAGCTCCTCGGCGTCGCCGAGGCCGACAGGGATCGGCTGGGGCGCGCGCTCTTGGCGTTGCTCACGCCCGGCACGACGCCGGAGGAGTACGCGGTGGCGAAGGCCGGGTCGGACGAGGTCGTCGCGATGTTGGGTGAGCTGGTCGAGGCCAAGCAGCGCGCACCCGGCGACGACCTGGTCTCCGGTCTGCTCGAGGCGCGCGATGGCGACGAGCGACTGAACCAACGGGAGCTGCTGTCGACGGTGTTCCAGCTGATCGTGGCCGGGCACGACACGACGACCTCGTTGATCGGCAACAGCATGGTCGCCCTGCTCGACAACCCCGAACAGCTCGCGATGCTGCGATCCGATCCGACGAGGCTCCCCGCCGCGATCGAGGAGTTCTTGCGCTTCGACGCGCCGGTCCCCCACTCCACGTTCCGCTACGCCACCGAGCCCGTCGACCTGGCGGGCGTGACCATCCCCGCGGGCGGCCAGGTGATCATCTCGCTCGCCGCCGCCAACCACGACACTGGGCGGTGGGACGACGCCGAGACGCTCGACATCGACCGGCCCTTCGTGCGCCACCTCGCCTTCGGCCACGGCATCCACTTCTGCCTGGGTGCCGCGCTGGCACGCATGGAAGGCGACCTCGCCCTCGGCTCCCTGCTCCACCGCTTCCCCGAGCTCCGCCTCGCCGTGCCCGTCGAGGATCTCCACTGGGGCCACGGTGACGGCCTCGTCCTGCGCGGCCTCTCCGAGCTCCCGATCATTCCTGGACCCGCCCGGGCGGACCGAACCAGTACTGACGTGAACGAGAGGACATCAACCATGAGCCGCAAGGTCGCCGACTGCCGTGACTTCCCGAGCGAGACCGGCTGCACGCTCGCCATCGCAGGGACCGAGATGGAGGTCCTCCAGGCCGCCGCCGAACACGCCGTGTCGACCCACGGCCACACCGACGGACCCGAGCTCAGGGCGCAGATCCGGGACATGCTGAAGGACGAGGCCCCCGCCGCCTCTTAGGCGCCGAAAAAGGAATCCGTGCGGAACGCCCGCGATCGCGGTAGAACCGAGTCGCCGTCACGACTTCCCTCCACAGAGGTCTTCGCCCGCCTCCGGCGGTCGTGACGAGAACAGCCCCCGCCTCTTCTACTCACTTAGTAGAGGCGGGGGCCGTTCTGGTTTCGCCCAGCCACAACTTGGTCGCATCCCGCCTGCCGAGTCATGGGCCGAATGGCCCAAACATATGTTCCCCGGATATGGCCGCGGATGGCCGGCGTTCAGGACCCGGCTTGGGCCTTGGCCCGCTTCTTGGCCGCCCGGTGGGCACTCGAAGGGAGCGTGTACGCGATGTACACGGCGAGTCCCCACACGAAGTAGTTGATCGGGTTGGCCCGGAAGACGTCCGCCATGACCCGATACATGTGGCTCGGCGAGATGAACAGCGGGACCGACTCCCCCGGCAGCAGCTGGCCGCTCGTGGTGAGCACATCGACAGCGAACGCCCGGGTCAGGAAGTACTGGGAGAAGAACAGGCTCACGAGCGTGCTCGCCGCGGCGAGGTAGCTGCGGACGCGCCAGGTGTCGGGCCGCGACCGGTACTGGAATCCGAGACCGATGACGAACCCCACCACGACGTACGCGTAGTACCAGATGACGTCCTGGTGATACATGAAGACGGCCAGCGCGGTGCCGCTGGCGGCCGCCGCGAACAACCCGAGCACGATCGACGCGCCGAGCGGCCAACTTCCGTCACGGGATAGGTCGGGCGATTGGGGCGCTGCGGGTGCTGGTGCTGGTGTCCAGCCCGGCACGGCCGCGGATTCTTCGGGTTGTGGCTGCACCGGCGGCGCGAACGCCGGCGCCGCGGACGCGGGCTTCGGTGGAGCCGGAGGACTCGACTTCTCCTTCCGGACCGCGGCCCTCTGCTGTCTCGTCGACAACACAGGTGCCTGCACCCGCGCCTTCGGGCGCGGTGGGCTCACGACGACCTGCCCACACTGCGGGCAGGTGGTTCCCGGGGTCGGCGGTGGGCCCTCGCTCGATGCGGCCGAGCCGCACCGCGGACAGTCGTTCATGGCGTAACCCCCCGCTGCACGTCGAAGCTCGGCGCGGTGCACACGCAGCCTCGGCCCGTGACAGCGCCCCCCAGCGCGACATCTACAGCCCACCGCCGCCGGAGCATATCCCCGGGGGCCCGAGCTGGCGGGGGACGTGAGCGGGCCAGGCGATGTGAGCGGCGCAGCCCTCCAGGATCGATCGCGCCGATTCTGCGGCGCTTCTGGCGCGTACTCTCTCCCGGCCCCACGGCCCCCGCTCGCCCGCCAACCACTGGCGCTGCGGGGGCCGTGGCGCGTCTGCGTCCAGCCTCCTCCTCGTTCGTCTTCGCGATACTCGGGTCCTCACCCTGGAGTGGCGGGCCGGGACGACGTCCGGAGGCACGCGATGGTGACCAAGCGCATTGCGAAGAAGGCAGCCGCGAAGAAGACGGCCGCGAAGAAGTCAGCGGGACCCGGGACCCTGCGCGAGAACTACCCCTGGGCCATCAACCTGACCGACCACCAGAGCCGCAAGGTCTCGAAGGAGTTCCGGGCGGCGAAGGGGCTGGCGCACAAGATCGTCGCCACCCTCGGGAAGGACAAGTTCTACGGGGACGCGACCAAAGCCGACGGGATCCAGATGCACCACGGTGGCTCGCTCTGGCTCTTCGACGCCGACGGCTGGTTCATGGTGCAGAACGAGGCGGGCATCGAGTGGAGCGCCCAGTTCTGCAGCGACCCCGCCAAGGTCGACCGGCTCCGGATGAACGCGAAGCGGCTGTACGCGGCGTTCCCCGGCACCATCGCCGAGATGGTTCGGCTCGGCTACAGGAATGCGCGGGCCATCCTCGACACGGAGATCAAGACCCAGGATGACGTGCAACGGTGGGTCGACTCGATCTTCAACTCGTGCGTCCCGCTACCGGCCAGTCGGCACGTCGGCGCGATGCCGAAGGGCGAGGGGCGCCATCACTACCCCACCCCGGTCACCGACATCGACCTGATCAAGTACGACGACTTCGTGCTCTGGGTGACCGACGGCGAGGGCTTCCCGGCCGCGGTGCTACCGGTGGCCCAACGCGGCAAGAACGTGAACAAGACGCGCCTCGCCTGGGCTACCCCCTACAGCCGGCTCGACCTGCGCCACGCGGCGGGCTCACAACCGCGGCAAGGCGGTCGAGTTCGGTGCCGCCAACCCCATCACCCGCCAGGCGTTCCTTCACCAGTAGGCGCCTTGACCTCAACCGAACTTGAGGTCTTACAGTGCACCCATGACCTCGATCACCCTCACCGACACCGAGCGGGCGTACCTCCAGAGCCAGCCCCTCGGCCGCCTCGCCACCGTCGACGGCCACGGTGCGCCGCAGAACAATCCCATCGGCGCGTTCCTCGACGAGGCGACGGGTGACATCCTCATCGGCGGTCAGGCGATGGGCGGCACTCGCAAGTTTCGCAACGTGAAGACCAACAGCAAGGTCGCGCTCGTCGTCGACGATCTGGTGTCCACGAACCCGTGGACCGTGCGTGGCCTGGAGATCCGGGGCACCGCGGTGGCCCTTGAAGACGTCGACCCGCCGACGCCGTTCATGAGCCGCGAGGTCATCCGCATCACCCCCACGTGGATCGCCAGCTGGGGTCTCGACCCCGACGCGCCTGGAATGCAAAGCCGCAGGTCCGGCTGACTCCGGCGACCACCGTCGGGCACGACGAGTGGCGCCAGGTCGTCTTCCCGTCACGGCCTCGGTAGCGTCGCGGTGTTCACGGCCCTCCGCACCCGGTCCCGCCACCGGTCGAGCGGAGGGCCGTGGCGCGTCAGTAGCCCAGCCACCTCATCGCCGCACCCACGGCATCCTCGGATTTTGAGGGCTATCGGCAGACCAATATGGCAGTCCCTGGGGCGGGCTCGAACCGGAGTGTGATAGGTCCGGCAACCACTCGCAGGCGCGGGATGGTGACGAACGGCTCCTCGTCGAGCGTGACGCTACCCGCGTCCCGGCCATGCTCGACATCGATGATCTTCGTCTTCCCGAAGCCCAACTCGACGATGTCACCGCGCTGCGAAATTCACCGACGCACCTGCGCGGGTGACATGGCATCGGCCCTTGGAGGGTGCGGCCGCGTCCGGGTCGACCGAAAGCAGGATCTTCGCTCGCGCTCGGTCCGCACCCGAGATGGGCCAGGACAACGGAACCTTGCCTTCCTCTCGTGCCTTTCTCAGCCATGCGAGGGTCATGACAGGCGCGGTTACCAGTGGGATTCGGGACGACGGCGCACGCGGCGAGCTCGGGCGAGTCCGCGATGGCCACGAGCCCCTTCGGATCCCCGAGGAACGCGTACAGCTGGCTGCCCGGGTGGGGATAGAGCTGATGCACGTTTCCTGGGAGCCCCAACAGCAGCAGGACGCAAGCCGCTGCCACAGCCCATGTACGTCGTCCTGAAAGCAGCGAGAGCGCCGCGGCGATCGCCGGGAGGAT
This sequence comes from uncultured Microthrixaceae bacterium, assembly GCA_963776435.1. GTDB lineage: Bacteria > Actinomycetota > Acidimicrobiia > Acidimicrobiales > Acidimicrobilacustridaceae > UBA4742. The sequence continues at coordinate 5,330 of CAVZMK010000008.1, read as the reverse complement.
CAGCGCGGCGCCGATGTACACGTAGCGCTCGGCGCGTACGGGCGCGTCGCTGCCGGGGGGTAGGAGGAAGGCGCGGTTCAGCGACGCGCTGGTCGCGTAGACAGCGGCCCCGACCGCGAGGCCGGAGACCGCGGCATAGCGATCTCTCATCTCGGCGGTCGTCATCGTGCGAACGGCGACGAAGATGGCCGCACCGAGAAGGAGGGCGAGGAGGATTCCGAGCCCGTATAGCTGGCCGATCTTGCTGAACGGCTCGAGCTGCGGCTCGGCCACCCGGTCATCTGGGTCACCTACGAAGATGCCAACGAAGACCTGATCACCGAACGGCTCCGATACCTCGGTGCAACCGACGACCAGGTCGACCTACTCCGATTCATCACGCCGCAGGTCGGCATGACCAACGGAGCGGACCAACTCGCCCGCCGCGCACTGGGGATAGGAGCTCGTCTGCTCGTGCTCGACAGTGTTGGTGAGGCGATGGCGGTCGGTGGCGTCAACGAGGACCGTGACAACGAAGTCGGGCCGTGGTTCCGTCAGACACTTCGATTGATCCATGACCGGGTGCCGGCGCTGACGATCCTGCCCATCGACCACTCGACCAAGTCCAAGGAGAACCCGCTGTTCCCGTCCGGGTCGAAACGCAAACGAGCGGCGCCCACCGGCCGCAGTTACCTCCTCAACGTCGGCACCAAAGGGTTCGGCATCGGTGTCATCGGCTACGTGCAGCTCGTTGTCGCCAAGGACCGAGGTGGCACCTTCCAAGCGCGGAGCGATCGCTGCCGACATCCGCCTCGACGCGACGACGACCCCGTACACCTGGACCATCGATGCGCCACGCGACGGCGACACCTACTCACCAAAGGTCAAGCGCCGCAACAGCGAGGAACGCGTCAGCGAGGTGCTCGGCGCAGCGTCGGTCGGACTGAACACCGGAGACGTGCTGCGCCTCGTCAACGGCTCCGACCAAAGACGCGCCGATGAGGCCGCAATTTCTATGAGCACTGTCCAGAACACTCTCACCAAGTTGGCCAAGAGACCCGGCGTTGTCACGTCCGGTGGACACAAAGACCCCTCCGGCAAGTTCATCGCGACCACATGGCAGATGACCAGTCCCGAACAGGACACGTAGAACCATGCAGAACGCAAACACCCAGGTCAATCCAGTCCCAACACCCTCAGTCCCGATCGGGACACCGGGACCAGTCCCGATATCTGTCCCGTCCCCCTTCCCTATAGGGGACGGGATTCAGGACAGGACAGGACAAAGGACTACATCGAGCATCGACCCCGACTCAGACGACGACCTCGAGGCCGACATTGCCCGACTCATTGCTCAACGCAAGGCACGACAACGGGGAGCAAACGAGTGAGCCGACACGACCGACACACGGTGCGAGCCACGAAGGTAGAGCGCCGACGCGCCTGGCAGCAGCGCAACAGAGTCAACAAGACACGACGACGGCAGAAGGAGACCAAGTGAGCACCCCAGGTCGCACCTTTGTCGTCGCTCAGACCCCGTAAGACCCCGCAGTCTTCATTTCTCTCTATAGCGTTTTTCCCAAACGACCCGGGCTCGGCACGTCGCCGCCAGGTCGCAACTCACGCAACGCTGGAAGCCCGTAAGACCCCGCAGTCTTCGTCCCCCCTCCGACAACGAAGGGGGGTGTCGACCTTGGGGAAATCGGCACACAAAAAACGAAGAGAGCGGCGTCTTACGGGATTCGACTCCCGCCACGTCTGCGACCTAGGTCGTTGCAAATGCAAGAAGATGACACGAACTGCAACCGAATGGTTGCACATGTGGTACGCTTGTCGCATGGATACCACAGCAATCTCGATGCGGTTACCCGTCGCATTGGTGGCCGAGCTCGACGCCCGCGCAGACCGCGAGCAGCGGTCGAGGGCGAACATGGTCAAGGCGATCGATCGCGTCGGCACTGGCCGACACAACAGAAGAGGAGACAGGGAAATGAGTGAATCCACCCCACGCGTACTCACATCGGCCACGACGTCGACGTCGGACTACCCCGATTTTGAAAAGTTCAGCGCCGATGCTCAAGCCCAGATCAACCTGACGAACGAGCGGCAGCCGTTGTGGGCTGAGGCGAACCGGGTTGCAGCCGAGGCGCAGCCATGAGCGGCTCATTCGTCAACGCGAACGAGGCCGCTGTCGCTGCCGACACGGTGACGCTCACCGAAGCCATCGCTGCCGCGATCGCGGCAACACGGGGGGCGCAGACCGCCAGCCGCGTGTTCATCGACACGCACGGAGCGGCCGCGTCACAGGGTCACGGCATCGTGGCCGGTCCGGCCGGCTCGCCGCCCGTCAGCGGCATTCCCGGCGACAGCGGCGTCTGATGGCCCTCTACTGGAACGTGGTCGATTCGACCAACGAGGACTTCAACCTCTCCTTTGGCGCGGGGTTCGTGGCCGAGGTTGCCGATCAGATCATGTCCCCAGAGCGGGCCGAGGCTGAGCGGGCTCAGATCGAGCGGGAAAATCGTGAGTTCGAGGAAGCCCAGGCGGACGCGAAACGCGACGCTGAGGCGCTCGAGAAGTTCTGGTCTGCACGTTACGGCACGTCGCCATACAAGAAGCCGTCCGACGTGTTGGCGCGAGGTCGCCCGCAACGCCGACCGCGCCGACCGTGCCGAGGCACGGCGCCAGGCCTTGACGAACGTGGAAGACCTCGACGCCAGCCGTACAAGAGCGACCTGCAGCGCCGGCGTGAGGCTCACGCGACCCTCGACAAGATCCACGCCGAGCCTGCCACCAAGGGTGATCTCAAGAAGGTGGCCGTGAAGGCTGACGTCGGGAACCTGCGGCTGCAGCAGAAGCTCGACCGGTTGTTTGGCCGCAAGAAGTGACCGTGCGCCGGCCGTCGCCCGCCGAACAGATGGCTACCGAGTTCTGGATGCCGGACGGCGCCCGGGTTACCGCCATGCGAGGACTCCATCAGCGCCGGGCCACGCGAGCCTCGGCTGATCGCATGGTGGCGTCGCCGCGGTCGTTGACCGCACGACGGGCTCAGATTCCCGATACCGATGAAGCAAATTTGCAGACAAATATGAGGCCGCGGCGATACCGGCAACGATCCACGGGGGCCAACTGGCAAGATCTCCCGCGTGTGCGCACTCGCTACAAATAGGCAGCGAGGCCGGATGGCAGGCCAAATAGTGCCGGTCGATGCAGTAGTCGCGCAAGGCCTGCTGAATCCATGGGGTATAGGTAATTTCCCCGCGGCCCCTGTCACAAAGACCAAGCCAAGAGCCTTGTCTGCCGCGTCAAAGCTCATCTACCGCCCCCTCGCCTCCGCCGGGATGCTAGCCGTCTTGCGTCGAACGAACGTCTGTTCGTATTGTATGGCGATGTCCACAGTCCACGACGTCGAATCGATACGGCGATCCGCATCAATGGCGCCGCTGTCGAGCGACGAAGCGTTCCGGGTGCTCGAGGCCTGCGACCAACTGCTCCGAGAACGGGCCAGGATCGCTGAGGTGCTGGCCGATCTTCCGGCCTCGTGGGCCAACGTGCGCAAGGTGCTCAACGAGCTGCAAGCGATTGTCAGTCATGGCGGTCTGAGGCCCTAGGACCCTTGTGCCGCCTCTCGAGGGGTGGTAGCGAGACACCCATGAGCACAACCCGCAAGTCACTCCTCGCCGGAGCAGCCATCATCATCAGCTCGACCTTTGGCGGCTGGATGGCCCAACAGTCCGGCCACGTTTCGGCTGCGGTCCAGATCCCTGCCGGATATGTGGCACTCAACCCTGGACGGATCTACGACTCCCGCGGTCCGACGTTCACTAATCCCCGACTCGGTGGCGGAGCCCAAGTCACGATCAACAGCGGCCAACCCGGAGCCTCCGCGGTCGGGGTCAACATCGTGATGACCGACACGATCGGGCCAGGCTTCCTGACCGCTTGGCCGAGTGGCGGACGCCCCCAAACGTCGGTGATGAACTCGACCGTCGCCGGCGAGAACGTCGCCAACTTCCTCCTGGTCCCCGTCGCACCCGATGGGACGTTCCAGCTCTTCACCCAAAACCCGACCCACGTCGTGGTCGACATCATGGGCTACATGGCCGGGGGCTCTGCTCTGGCGCCGGCGGGATTCTCCGGACAGATCACCGGCTATGCCCCTGACTCACCATCACCAGATTTCAGGCAGTGTCACAAACGGAACGTCGGCAACCGCCAGCATCCGCGCCGACGTTGGCTGCCCAAACGGCACCGTGCAGACCGATATCTCATTCAGCGTCCCGGCCGGGGCAACCCGTGGCTGGTCGGTCCTGTGCGACGGCGTGTTCACCACCGGAGCGACAGTCAGTTTCATTCAGGTCTGACCAATCGCCTACAACTGATCGGAGATCGCGATGACCGATATGCCGCCGCCTGAACTTCCGCCACCCGCGCCACCGACACCATTGCCGACTCGCGTCCGTCGTTGGCCGGTCGCCCTGCTTGCACTCGTCATCGGCGCCGGCGCCGGCTGGTATCTCGGTCATTCGACAGCCGCGGTCTGAGGCCGACATTGCGGCCGAGCAGTTCTGCGCCCTGGGTGACGCCGACGGCGCGAGTCTGTTCGATGTGGCGGGTTGGACGAAGGCGGCAGAGCGAGCTGCCGACGATTGGGATGAGGTCGTGCAAGCGATCGGAGATCAGTGCCCGGAGTGGCGGGACCAGATCGTCCGCGAAGGGCGAGAGCCTCAACAATCCGTAGTGGGTCGCGTGCGGTGGTACCGTCCGCGCAACGGGCAGCACCAGAGGAGTACGCAAGATGGCAGGCAAGTTCGAGGTGTATGAGGACAAGGCTGGCAAGTTCCGGTTTCGGCTAAAGGCCGGCAACGGCGAGGTCGTCGCCTCCGGCGAAGCGTACGAGACGAAGGCAAACGCCAAGGCAGGCTGTGAGGCCGTCAGGAACGCAGCCAAGGACGCAACCGTCGTTGAGGTCTGACGTAGAACGTGCGGCAGACCTCGCATAATTAACTGACGCCGCTCGGCGGTTCGTTCGGCGAGGTCCGGACCGAACGTCCCTAAGCATCCCCGCCGGCTACCGTCCTCTAAATCGCCCGCCGAGCCACCTGCGACGGGAGCGTAGACCCACCTGAGCAACGCCCGCACGCGAAAGGACCCCGCCGGGTGGGGCTCCGCAGCGAGGTCCTGTTCGCGTATCCCGCTATCGATGGCTGACTGCCAGTCCGCAATCAGTCCGCAATCAGTCCGCAATTCATCGGGAAACGGTGTGAAACGTTGAGAACCGACGAGAGCACAAACCGCAGGTAGTGGACCGAATCCGCCCTATCGCTGCAGGTCACAGGCTTGCCGTATGC
>CAVZMK010000007.1:0-90237 GCA_963776435.1 uncultured Microthrixaceae bacterium | reverse complement strand
ACCGGACCGTCGAATTGATCGACGGCGCCGACGCGTACCAGCAGGAAGGGCAGATGACCACGTTCTTCGCGGTGGGCGACGACCGCCGGGTCGTCGACTGCTGGAGCACCCGGCTGGCCAGCTTCCGCACATCGGAGATCCTGATCATCCGGCGCGACGAGGCCCGCCGCGGCTCAGGGCACGTACGCGCCCAGCCAGGCCATCGACGACAACGCCACCATCCCGCCACCCATCAACGTGAACGCGAACCGCTCGACCTGTGGCGGTCGGATCAGCACCGCGAGGGTCAGCAGCAGCGGGAAGGCGCTCATGCCGTAGCGCTCGAGCGAGTTGAGGTTCTGCGCGCTCGATCGCGACCAGCACGATGGCGGCGGCGTAACAGCCGTAGGACAGCGGCCACCACCGGAACGTGAGCACGACCAGCACCAGGAACATCAGCAGGAACGGGATGTGCAGGCCGTGGTCGAAGCGCTGCGTGCCGAGCATCTGGCGGAAGCCCTCGACGATGCGCGACGGCGGAAGGACGAGACGGCCGCGGAGCGCGTCCTGCACGGTGAAGGGCAGCCGCCAGTTGCCGAACACGTGCTGCGACCCAGGCCAGGTAGGCCACCAGCCCTGCGACCGGTGCGACGACCGCGGCGACGCGCCCGACCCGTTCGCGACCCCGGCGCCGATCCGAACCCGCTGATGCCTCGACCAGCGACGGGCACGGCCAGCGCGGCGCCGAGCGGGCGGCAGCGCGGCCGCCAGTCCGAACGCCGCGGCCCACCACCACCGCCGGCGGCGCAGGCAGATGAACGCCGCGAGCGTCGCCACGAGCATGATCGCCTCGGCGTAGGCGAGGACGAGGACGAACGCGGCCGGGAACAGGACGCTGCACCAGACCGCCCGCTCGGCCAGCTTCCGGTCCGACCGCTCGAGCAGCACGAGCCGCCGTACCAGCACCGCCGCCACCAACGAGGCGACGTTGGCCACCACGACCAGCACCCAGCTGACCCGCCCCCCGAAGGGTGCGGCCAGCACCCGCCCGACGCAGCGGGAACAGCGGGAAGAACCGCACGCCCTGGAGCGGGACGCCGTGGTAGCCGCGGGCGGCGATGTCGCGGTACCAGGTGCCGTCCCAGGCGACCAGGCCGTTGCGGAGCTGCTCGGGGTGGTGGGAGAGCAGCCGGTTGGCGATGGCGACCGCGGCGATGTAGCCGACGGCGACGAGGGCCCGGGCCGCGACCCAGGGTGGCAGGCACGGTGCGGAGGTCGTCCTCGACCGAGGCGCGGTTCATCGGCGCGGCGGGAAGCTCACGACCGCGGCCGGCTCGAAGTACTCCTCGCCACCCGACGACCACCAGCGTGCGGGCGCCCGGACGGGCCGCGGCCAGCACGCTGAACAGCGCCTCGCACTGCTGCGCCGAACGTGCGGTACGCGCCCTGCCACACGAGGAAGATGCGGTGCGAGCCGGCCCGGGCCAGGATCTGCTGACGCGATCCTGGCCGGGTTGGCCGCCGCGTTGCGGGCGCGCGTAGTCGACCCAGTTCGACCCGCTCGGGCGACCCCGAGCGTCGGGTACACGATCTCGTCGAGGTCGGCCCGCAGCTCGCGGCTGTAGGCCGGGCCGAGCTGGTCCGGGCAGAAGATCACGAGGTCGCCGGGCTGGGCGAGCTGTGTTGATGGCCCGGGCGTCGACCCGGGCCTGGCGTCCGCGGGTAGGTGACGTTCCAGTAGGCGCCGAGCAGGCACAGCGCCAGGAAGGTCGCCAGCGCCCCGGTGAGCACCCGCGGCGATCGGAAGCAGGCCAGGCCCGCCGGCCACGAGCAGGGCGAAGAGGGGGTAGATCACCGCCGAGTAGCGCGTGGCGTAGGTGCTGGCGGTCGCCAGCCCCACCGCCGCGCCGATGGCGAGCGTCGCCGCCGCCACCACGGCCTCGTAGCGCACGAAGCGCCGGGTCCGCAGGTCGAGATCGATGTGGAGGCCGTCGGTGCCGCGCCCGAACAGGCCGAGCAGGGCCAGCGCGACCATGACCGCGCCGACGAGGATGGCGTCCTTGAAGGCGCCGCCGCCGAAGTCCTGGATCGTCGCGCCGACCAGGTTGGTCGGCCGGATGCGGCCGGCCCACGGTGTGCCGGTGTGGGCCGCCTGGTACAGGAACGACGGGCACCCACGGCACGAAGAGCACGCCGCCGGCCGCGATGGCCACGAACGCCCGGCCGACAGCGACGACGCTCGGGCGGACGACGCCACCACCGCCACGCCAGCACGAGCTCGACCGAGCCGAGCAGCCAGATCGACCAGTAGTGGGTCAGCAGGAGCAGGCCCGACACCAGCGCCAACGCGGCCAGTCGGGCCCAGCCACCGCGCTCGAGGCGCACGACGTCGTCGACGAGGAGGTAGAGCACGAGCGTGCCCACCATCAGCAGCGAGTACATGCGGGTCTCGGTGGCGTAGCGCAGGACGAACGGCGACATGGCCATGACGGCGGTGAAGAGCCAGCCGAGGAGCGGGCCGCCGCGCCGGCGACCGATCACCCAGGCCAACGGCAGCGCGATCACGGCGAACAGGCCCGACAGCGCCCGCACGGCGACGTCGCCCGTGCCGAACACCGACATCCAGGCGTGGAGGAGCACGTAGAAGAGGGGCGGGTGCCCGTCGTGGCGCAGCGCGGCCGGGATCTGGCCGATCGGGAGCTTGGCGATGTTGACCGAGAGGGCTTCGTCGAGCCACAGCGGCGAGCGGGTCACGAACCGCAGGACCAACCCGGTGACGATCGCAACGACCGACAGCGCCACGACCGGGCGGGGCACCGGATCGCGGGGCGGGGCCGCGGCTCCGCTCCGGCGTCTCGACGAGATCGGTCACTCGGGCGACGTTAGTGGCCGCCGCTCGGCCCGCAGGTACTCCGGAATCGGCCCCTCGTGCGAGTGACACGATATGACGAGCGTGAGAACCAGGCGGATCGGAGCCGGCATGGACCCGCAGCCACAGCCGCTGGCGGTGAGGACCGAACCTGCCGGCCCCCGACATCGAGGTCGTCGACGCCGAACCGGCCACCGAGGTCGGTCCGTGGTCGTCGCCGGTTCCCGACTTCGACCGCTTCTGCGCGACGGAGCGCGCGCCGGTCGTCGGTCTGGCCTACGTCCTGTGCGGCGACTGGGGAGCGGCCGAGGACCTGGCCCAGGACGCCTTCTTCGCCGCCTACCGGCAGTGGTCACGCCTCGCGACCTACGACCACCCCGGTGCCTGGGTGCGACGGGTCGTGGCCAACCGGGCGGTCTCGCGCCGGCGCCGGCTCACGAGCGAGGCGAGGGCGGTGGCCCGCCTGTCGCTCCGGCGCCAGGCGACGTCCGAGCCGCCGGACGTCGACGAGGAGGTCTGGGCCGCGGTGCGTCGCCTGCCCGGTCCGCCAGGCGCAGGTCTTCGCGCTGACCTACGTCGACGATCTCTCCCTGGACCAGGTCGGCGGGGTGCTCCAGATCAGCCCCGGTACCGCCAAGACCCACCTGCAACGAGCGCGTGCCGCCCTGGCGGCGTCGCTCGCTCCCCCATCCTCGAGTTCCGACTCCCCCGGAGGTCCGCAATGAACGAGCACGAGCCCCGATCGTCCCTGGCCCAGCTCTCCACCACCGAGGAGCAGCGCTTCCGGTCCGCGGGCGTCGCCGTGCGCGAGCGTGGCGCCCGCTCCGCGCCGGTCACCGCCGCCTCCGCCCGCGGCCACGCCCGCCGACGTCGCGCCGCATCCACCGTCGCGGCGGTGTTCGCCGTCGCCGTCGTCAGCCTGGCCGCCTTCGCCCTCGCCGGGCGGGGCGGGACCCACACCGTGCAGACCGGGTCGAACGGCGGGAGCACGACGACGTCGGCGGCGGCGCCCTCGACCGCCCCGGCGATCACCTGGAACACGCCGACGGTCTCGTTGCAGGCCGATCAGGTGCAGATCCAGGCCGCCGGCCAGACCTTCGCGCCGCCCGCCGACGCCGCCCAGATCGACATCCACAGCGACCCGGGCAACCCGGCCCCGAGCGGCTACACGACGCTGGAGCTGACCTGGCAGCAGCACGGCGTCGAGATGCGGGCCAACATCTACTTCGCCTCCGACGCGCACCGCTGGTGGGCGAACGAGATCCGGATCTACAACGGCAAGGCGGCCGGCGCCGACTGGGTCACGTTCGACGGCCGCTGGTTCGACTCGCCGCTCGGCCAGGCCTTCACGGGCGACCTGCACCTCGCCAAGGACGGTGCCTCGCTCGACGTCGAGCACCTCCGCCTGGAGGCGTTCGTGCCACCGGCCGCGTGTGTCGGCTCCAAGACGACCGATGCGATGCAGGCCCTCTACCCCGACGTCCACATGGGCCTCCCACCCGCCGGCTACGGGGTGGCGGTCCGGCTCTACGACGGGTCCTGCACGCCGATCACCGACCTGTCCGGCGTGTCCCTCACCTGGACGGCGACCGATCCCTCGATCGTCACCGTCGGGACCGACAACGGGGCGCCCGTGACCACGGCCAGCCTCACCGGCCTTCGAGCCGGCTCGACCGTGGTGCACGTCGTGGCCAGGGACAAGGCCACCGGGGCGGTGCTGGCCGCCACCTCGATGCAGGTGACCGTCACCCGCTGACCCGACCGACCGACCGGAGGCACCCCCGGACCATGGGGGTGCCTCCGGCGCGTCCAGGGGTGCCGAGGGCCGTGGGGAACGGTCGGTAAACTCTCGCCCGCCTGTTCGTCCCTGTCCGAGAGCGCCCGTCCATGCCCACATCCGAGCCACCAGCCGTGGTGATCGTCGGCGCCGGCCCGGCTGGGCTCACCGCCGCGTACCAGCTGGTGAAGCAGGACGTCGCCCCGGTGGTGCTCGAGGCGGACTCGGTAGTCGGTGGCATCAGCCGCACGGCCCAGGCCGACGGCTGGCGCTTCGACATCGGCGGCCACCGGTTCTTCACCAAGGTCGAGCCGGTCGAGGCCCTCTGGCACGAGATCCTCGCCGAAGACGAGTTCCTGGTGCGACCGCGCATGAGCCGCATCTACTACCAGGGCAAGTTCTACGACTACCCCATCAAGCCGCTGAACGCGTTGCGCAACCTCGGTGTGGTCGAGGCCACCCGCTGCGTGGCCTCGTACCTGTGGGCCCGGGTGCACCCGCCCGCCGATCAGACCACTCTCGAGGGCTACATCGCCGCCAACTACGGCTGGCGGCTCTACCGGCACTTCTTCAAGACCTACAACGAGACGGTCTGGGGCGTGCCGGCGTCAGACCTGTCGGCCGACTTCGGCGCCCAGCGCATCAAGGGCATGTCGCTGTTCCAGGCCGTGTGGGAGCCGGCGCGCGCCCGGTTGTTGGGAGCTCGTCGCGACAAGTCGACTCAGGTCACGAGCCTCATCGAGCAGTTCCAGTACCCCAAGTACGGCCCGGGCATGATGTGGGAGCGCTGTCGCGAGCTCGTCGAGGCCGGCGGCGCCAAGGTGATCACGCAGACCGCGGTGACCCGCATCCACCACGACGGGGGCCGGGCCACCGCGGTCGAGGCGACCTCCGGCGGCGCCGTGACCGAATATCCCGCCGACCACGTCATCTCGTCGATGCCGCTGCCCGAGCTCTTGCGCATCATGGACCCGCCCGTTCCCGACGAGGTTCGAGCGGCCGCCGACCAACTGACCTTCCGCGACTTCGTCACGGTCGCGTTGGTCGTCCCCGAGGCCGCCGCCTTCCCCGACAACTGGATCTACATCCACTCGCTCGAGTGCCGCCCCCTCGGTCGGATCCAGAACTTCGGCGCCTGGTCGCCCTACCTGGTGAAGGACGGTCGGACCTGCCTCGGCCTCGAGTACTTCGTGTTCGAGGGTGACGGCGTGTGGTCGTCATCCGACGACGACCTCGTGACGCGGGCCACCGCGCGACCTGCACCGACTGGGCCTCGTCGATCCGTCGGCCGTCGAGGCGGGCTACGTCGTGCGCATGCCGAAGGCGTACCCGGTCTACGACGAGGGCTACAAGCAGCAGGTCGCGGTGCTACGCGAGTGGTTGCAGACGAACGCGCCGAACGTGCACCCCGTGGGGCGCAACGGCATGCACAAGTACAACAATCAGGATCACTCCATGTACACGGCCATGCTGACCGTGGAGAACATCCTCGGCGCCGACCACGACATCTGGTCGGTCAACGTCGAGGAGGAGTACCACGAGGAGGGCTCCACCGGCCGCGACGCGCCGGTCGTCCCCCGGCGGAGCGGGACCGTCGGCCCATGACCGCCTTGCCACCCGAGGGCGGCGTCACCGAGCTGGCCGAGATGGCGCGGGCGGCGGGCCTGCGCCGCATCCACGTCCTTGCCTGGCGCGACCTGGCCGACGTCGAGGCCGGTGGCTCCGAGGTGCACGCCGCCGAGGTGCTGCGGCGCTGGGCCGACGCCGGCATCGACGTGACCCTGCGCACCTCCTACGCCCAGGGCCATCCGCCGGAGGGCCGCCGCGACGGCTACCGCGTGATCCGCAAGCACGGCCGGTTCATGGTGTTCCCGACCTCGGTGCTGTCCGAGGTGCTCGGACGCACCGGACCGTGCGACGGCCTGGTCGAGTACTGGAACGGCACGCCCTACCTGAGCCCGCTGTGGTTCCGCGGCCCGCACGTCACGGTGGTACACCACGTGCACAAGGACATGTGGCGGCTCGTGCTCGACGAGAAGCTGGCCCCGTGGGGCGAGCTGATCGAGCGCCGCGTCGCGCCCCCGATCTACCGGCGCACGCGCCTCGTGACGCTGTCCGAGTCTTCCCGGCGCGAACTGATCGACTACCTCCACTTCTCGCCGCAACGCATCACGGTCGTGCCGCCCGGGATCGATTCCCGCTTCAGCCCCGCGGGAACCAAGAGCCCGACGCCGCTCATCGTGAGCGTCGGTCGCCTCATGGCCCCCAAGCGGTTCGACGAGCTCATCCGCGTCGCCGCCGAGGTGCGGGAGCGCCACCCGTCGTTGCAGCTCGTCATCGTCGGCGACGGCTACGAGCGGTTGGCGCTCGAGCAACAGGTGTCCGACCTCGACGCGCTCGACTGGATCCGCCTCGCCGGGCACGTCTCCGACGAGGAGCTGATCACGCTCTACCGCCAGGCGTGGCTCGTCACGAGCGCGTCGATCGCCGAGGGCTGGGGCATGACGCTCACGGAAGCGGCCGCCTGCGGTACGCCGGCGGTGGCCACGCGGATCAACGGTCACCTCGACGCCGTGCGTCGACGGCCGCAGCGGGTTGCTGGCCGACGGGTCGCGCGATCTGGCCGACAAGATCGCGGCAGTGCTGGGAGACGACGAGCTGCGCCTGCGCCTCAGCGAAGGCGCCCGCAAGCACGCCGCCAGCCTCACCTGGGACGCGACGGCTGCCGGGGTGCTCACCCCGTTGGCGGCCGAGGCCATGCGTCGCCAGCTCCGCACCGGCGAACGTTCGTGACCACCACGATGGTCCAGGTCGAACCTGACGCGGGCGCGCATCGGCGCCTCGGCGCCTGGCTGACCCTCGTCATCCCCGCCCTCGTCGCCTACGTGCCGTTGCTGCTGACCCAGCCCGGCGAGGTCGGCGCCGACACCAAGACCTACCTCTACCTCAATCCCGGCAAGGTGCTCGCCGAGGCCCCCTACGTCTGGAACAGCCAGATCGGGATGGGCACGGTCACCCACCAGTACATCGGCTACCTCTGGCCGATGGGCCCCTTCTACTGGGTGTTCGACCAGCTCGGCGTGCCGGACTGGGTCGCCCAGCGACTGTGGCTGGGGACGGTCATGCTGGCGGCGGGGCTCGGCGTCCGGTACCTGTGTCGCACCCTCGGATGGGGCACCGACCAGGGCGCGGACGGCGACGACCGGCGAGCGGCCTGGGGTGGCGTGCTGGTGGCCAGCCTCGCCTACATGCTCAGCCCCTACCTGCTCGAGTACGCCGCCCGCATCTCGGTCATCCTGCTGCCGTGGGCGGCCCTGCCGTGGATGATCGCGCTCACCGCGCGGGCACTGCGGCGCGGCGGCTGGCGCTACCCGGCCCTGTTCGCGCTGATCGTGTTGACCGTCGGCGGCATCAACGCGACCGCGCTGATCATGATCGGGACGGGACCACTGCTCTACGTCGCGTGGGCGGTCTTCGTCGAGCACGAGGTGAGCGGTCGCGAAGCCCTGGCGACCATGGGCCGCATCGGTCGTCCTGACCATCGCGACCTCGCTGTGGTGGATCGCCGGCCTCTGGGCCGAGGGCAAGTACGGCCTCCCGGTGACGCGGTACACCGAGACCTACCGCACCGTGGCCGAGGTCTCGAGCGCGCAGGAGGTGCTGCGGGGGCTGGGCTACTGGTTCTTCTACGGTGACGACAAGCTCGGACCGTGGACCGCGCCGAGCGCCACGTACACGACCAACCTCGCCGCCCTCTCGCTCAGCTACGCGGTGCCGGTGTTCGCCATCGTCGCCGCCGCGCTCGTCCGGTGGCGCTACCGCGCCCTGTTCATCGGCATCGTCGTGGTCGGCGCGTTCACCGCCGTGGCCTCGCATCCGTGGAGCAACCCTTCGCTGCTCGGCGCGCTCTTCAAGGCGTTCAGCCGCACCGACGAAGGTCTGGCGTTGCGCAGCACACCCCGAGCCGTCCCGCTCGTGGTGCTCGGCCTGGCCATGCTCCTCGGCGCCGGCACGTCCGCGCTGGGACGGCTGCGACCGTCGTGGTCGGTCGCGGTCGAGCGCGGGCACGTCGGTCGTGCTCTTCGCCAACCTGTCGACGCTGTGGACCGGCCAGATGGTGGCGGACAACCTCAAGCGCCCCGAGCAGATCCCGACCTACTGGGTGCAGGCGGCCGCCTACCTCCAGAGCCACGGCAACAGCACACGGGTGCTGGAGGTCCCGGGCTCGGACTTCGCCAGCTACCGCTGGGGCAACACGGTCGACCCCATCACGCCCGGCCTCATGGATCGCCCTTATGTCGCCCACGAGCTCTTCCAGTACGGCTCGGCGCAGTCGGCCTCGCTCCTCGACGCATTCGACACGCCGCTTCGCGGAGAACGACATGGATCCGCGGTCGATCGCGCCGATCGCCCGCCTCATGGGGGTGGGCGACATCGTCGACCGCAGCGACCTCCAGTACGAGCGCTACCGGACCGCGCGACCCGTCCCGATGTGGCAGCTGCTGACGAACACCCCGGGGCTGGCCACCCCGATCGCGTTCGGCCGACCCGTCCCCAACGTCGCCGGACCCAAGCAGCCGATGGTCGACGAGATCGCGCTCGGGACCGACCCGAACCTGCCGAATCCGCCTCCGGTCGCCAGCTTCGCGGTGTCCGACCCGATGTCGATCGTGCGGACGCACCCGGCGTCCGGCGCCCTCCTGCTCGCCGGTGACGCCGACGGGCTCGTGAACGCCGCCGCGGTCGGTCTCCTCGACGGCCCCCAGGCCGACTTCTTCTCGGCGTCCTACGCAGCCGACCGGTCGGGGTTCGACACGATCTACGGCGACGGCGCCGACCTCGTGGTGACCGACACCAACCGGAAGCGGGCCGAGCGGTGGGGCACGATCCGCGAGCAGACCGGCTACACCGAGCGCGCCGACGAGGTCGCGCCCTACGACCCGAGCGACCAACGCCTCGAGGTCTTCCCGGACGAGTCGAGCCCCGACCAGACCGTGACCGAGCAGCTCGGCGGGGCCATCGTGACCGCCACCGACTACGGGAACCCGGTCACCTACACGCCCGACGACCGGCCGGCCAACGCCATGGACGGCGACCCCGACAGCTCCTGGCGGGTGGGCGCGCTGGCCGACCCGACCGGCGAGCGCCTCATCATCGACCTGCGCCATCCGGTTACGACCGACCACCTCCAGCTGCTCCAGCCGATCAACCTGGTCCGCAACCGCTGGCTCACCCAGGTGACGCTGCACTTCGACGACCAGAAGCCCGTGACCGTTGCACTCGACAACCGGTCCCGCGTGCAGCCGGGCCAGATCGTCCGCTTCTCGAAGCGGACCTTCCACCACCTCGAGATCGAGGTGCGCCAGACGAACATCGCCAAGCGCCCCGAGTACGACGGCGTCAGCGGGGTCGGCTTCGCCGAGGTGCGCATCCCCGGCGTGGCCCCGGTCGACGAGCTCGTCCGGCCACCCACCGACCTGCTGGCGTGGGCGGGAGCGTCGTCGCTCGATCACCGCCTGATCGAGCTCTTCACGAGGCTGCGATCCGATCCCGCCGAGCCGGTGCGGTTGGACGAGGAGCCCCAGATGAAGCGGATCCTGCAGCTGCCCGTCGGGCGCTCCTTCTCCGTCACGGGGTCGGCCGCGCTCTCCGACTACGTGCCAGACTCGCTCATCGATCAGCTGCTCGGGATCCCCGACGCCTCCGAAGGAGGCATCACCGCCGACTCCGAGCACCACCTCCCCGGCTCGATCGAGATGCGGGCCGAGGCCGCGCTCGACGGCGACCCGACCACGTTCTGGAGCGGACCGTTCGACGAGCCGGTGGGCGTCTGGCTGCGCTACGACTTCGGTCATCCGATCCGGGTCGACCATCTCGACCTGCAGCTCGTCGCCGACGGACGCCACTCCGTGCCCACCCAGCTGACGATCGAGCCCGACGGCGACGCGTCGAGAGCGGTCAAGGTGAACATCCCG
Organism: uncultured Microthrixaceae bacterium; assembly: GCA_963776435.1. Lineage (GTDB taxonomy): Bacteria > Actinomycetota > Acidimicrobiia > Acidimicrobiales > Acidimicrobilacustridaceae > UBA4742. The sequence continues at coordinate 79,637 of CAVZMK010000007.1, read as the reverse complement.
CCCGTGGCTGATCGCCACACGCCCAACGCCACGGTCAGCGTGCCGGTCACGCTGCCGACCTCGGTGACCGGGCGGGTGCTGCGGATCACCGTCACGGGTGCCCGTGCGGTCCGCGAGAAGGACTGGTACTCGAACTCGTACGCGAAGGCGCCCGTGGCGATCGCCGAGCTCGGCATCCCCGGCGAGCGCATGGCGAGCGCACCGACCGCCTTCGACAGCGGTTGCCGGACCGACCTGCTCACGATCGACGGACGCCCGGTGCCACTGCGGGTCACCGGCACGGCGACTGATGCGGTGGCCCGCAAGCTGCTGACCGTGTCGTCGTGCGGGACGCCGGTCACCCTGGCTGCCGGTGACCACGTGCTCGCAACCGGGATCGGCCGGCACCTCGGCATCGACATCGACCAGCTCGCGCTCGCGTCCGACAAGGGCGGCGCTGCGCTCCCCTTGCGCGCGCTGCTCACCGATCGCGCCGCCTCGGCGACCTCGGGACCGAAGGTGGTGACGCGCCACCAGGGCCGCACCGGCTACGACCTCGAGGTCCCGACGGCCGACGCGCCCTTCTGGCTCGCGGCCGATCAGTCGTGGAGCACCGGATGGCACGCCTCGGTGAACGGCAAGCCGCTGCCGGCCCCGCAGGTGATCGACGGCTACGGCAACGGCTGGCTCATCGACCCCGCGGTGTACGGTCACGGTCCGTTGCGGATCCACGTCTCCTGGCAGCCACAGGGCACCGTCTGGATCGCGATCTGGGTGAGCGTGATCGCCGTCATCGTCGCGATCGCACTGCTCATCTTCAGTCGTGGCCGCCGCCGGCAACGCGTGCTCGTCCCCTCGTGGTCGCACCCGACGGCCCCGACCTTCGAGCGGCCGTTCGTCGACGTACGACCTCGCATCGGCTGGCGGGCGACGATCGTCGCCGCCACGGCCATGGCCGTCTTCCTGGTGCTGGCCCTGCCCTGGCACGGCCTCACCATCCCGGCCATGGTGGCCGTCGTGACCGGGCTCCTCGTCGTCTGCTACCGCTATCGACGAGGTCGCGGTCTGCTCGGACTGGTGGCAGCCGCCTCGCTGGGTGTCGCCGCCCTGTACACGGTGCAGTCGCAGTTCCGACACCACAACCCTCCTGATTTCAAGTGGCCTGTGCAGTTCGACAAGATCAACGCGCTCGGGCTGCTCACCCTCGTCCTCCTTCTTGCCGAAGCAGGACGGGAACTGATGATCCGACGTCGCACCGACACCGGAGGACCGCCAGATGAATGACGCACCCACAGAGGGCGAGGGAACGATCCCCTGCCTCACGGTGGTCATGCCCTGCTTCAACGAGATGGCGACGGTCGCGACGGTCGTGGAGGCGGTGCTCGACTCGCCGTACACCGCGGAGCTGATCATCGTCGACGACGGGTCCACTGACGGGACGCGGGACGTGCTGGCCGGGCTGGACGACCCGCGCGTCAGGGTGCTGCTCCAGCCGCGCAACCAGGGCAAGGGCGCCGCGCTCCGGCGCGGCTTCGCCGAGGCGCGCTCGCCCTACGTCGTCATCCAGGACGCCGATCTCGAGTACGACCCGAACGAGTTCGGCGACCTGCTGCAGCCGTTGATCGACGACAAGGCCGACGTCGTGTACGGCAGTCGCTTCCTCGGCGGCCGACCCCACCGCGTGCTCTACTTCTGGCACTCGATCGGCAATCGCCTGCTGACCATCGCCTCGAACATGGTCACCGACCTCAACCTCACCGACATGGAGACCTGCTACAAGGCGTTCCGCCGCGAGGTCCTCGAGAGCTTCGAGCTCGAGGAGGACCGCTTCGGGATCGAGCCGGAGATCACGGCCAAGATCGCTGCCGGTCGCTGGCGGGTCTTCGAGATCGGCATCTCCTACAGCGGGCGCACCTACGACGAGGGCAAGAAGATCGGGTGGAAGGACGGCATACGGGCCGTCTACTGCATCGCCCGCTACTCGCCGCTGATCCGGGCCCGCCGGGAGCGGCTGGCGCGACACGCATGAGCGCCGCCACCGAGCCGCCCGTTCTCCTGGTGCACGGGTTCGCCACGTCCAGCGCCCGCACGTGGGGCGAGACGGGATGGATCGACCTGCTCCAGGATGCGGGGCGCTCCGTCCTCCCCGTCGACCTGCTCGGCCACGGCGACGCACCGAAGCCCCACGACCCGGCCGAGTACGACCGCCTCGAGGACCTCGTGCTCGAGGCCATGCCCGACGACGCCCGTCGACGCGGTCGGCTTCTCCCTCGGAGCCCGCACGCTATTGGTGCTGGCGTCGGCGCACCCCGAGCGGTTCAACCGGATCGTGGTGGCCGGGGTGGGTGCCAACCTCTTCCGCCACGACGACAGTGCGGCGTTGCTCGCCGACGCGGTCGAGGACGACACCGACGGGCCCGGGCTCGGAGGCGACGGCTCGCCGGTCACGCAGTACTTCCGCGGCCAGGCCGCCGAGGCGGGCAACGACCGCCACGCGCTCGCCGCGTGCATGCGCCGACCCCACCCCGTTCCCCTCACCGACGAGGGTCTGGCCCGCATCACCAGTCCCGTGCTGGTCGTCATCGGCGACCAGGACTTCGCCGGTCCCTGCGACCCGCTCGTCGAACGGCTGCCGGATGCCCGGATGGTCGTGCTGCGCAACGTCGACCACTTCGCCACCCCCAAGGACTTCGGGTTCCTCGACGCCGGTCTCGACTTCCTCGGCGCGTCGATCGGCTGATGGAGTTCGTGCTCGCCGTCGACCTCGACGGCGTCTGCGCGGATCATGCGGAGGGCTTCCGGCGGGTGGTGGCCTCCGAGCGCGGTCTCGCGCCCGATGCCCTCGCCCCGCAGGAGACCTGGAACTTCCACGAATGGGGGCTGACCGACGGGGACTTCGACCGGCTCCACCGCCGGGCCGTGCTCGTGCACCGGATGTTCCGTGACATGCCCGCGATCCACGGCGCGTCGGAGGCGCTGTGGCGACTCAGCGACGCGGGCGTCTGGATCCGGATCGTGACCCACCGCCTGTACGCGAACTGGGGTCACGCCGTTGCCGTCGCCGACACGGTCGAGTGGCTCGACGCCGCGGGCATCCCGTACCGCGACCTCTGCTTCCTCGGACGCAAGCCCGCGGTCGAGGCCGACCTCTACGTCGAGGACGCCCCCCACAACGTGTCGGAGCTGCGGGAGGCCGGCAACCGGGTCGTGGTGTTCGACCAGCCCTACAACCAGGGGCTCGAGGGCCCCCGGGCCCGGTCCTGGACCGAGGTCGAGGCCATCGTCGCCGAGCTGCGCAGCCCTCAACGGGGACGCCCGGCGGCCGATGGTTAGGGTGCGACAACCATCCGGAACCCCCATCGCCGAGACGCCCGTGAACCGCACGATCGACCGTGAGCAGGAGCAGGGTCGGCTCCAGGCCGGCGACGCACGGGCGCGCGCCGGTCGCGACCTGGCGTGGATCGTGGCCGCAGGCGTCGTCGTGACCGCGATCCTCTGATTTGACCGGTTTGCTCGGGCACCTCCGCCAATGGGCCAACGACATCAGCGGGCAGCAGCGCAGCGGCCTGCTCGCGGTGCTCATCGTGGTCCCGATCGGCGCCGGCATCTACGCCGTGCGGCGCTATCGCGACACCAAGCAGACGCGGGCCGCGCTGTACCGCCTCTCCTACCACGACGGGCTCACCGGACTGCCCAACCGGCGCTTCCTGGGCGACGGCTTCGACCAGATGCTCAAGTTGACTCGACGCCGCAACGGACGGATCGCGGTCCTGTTCGTCGACCTCGAGGGTCTCGAGGAGGTCAACCACACCCATGGCCCCGCGTTCGGCGATCAGCTCCTCGTCGCGGTGGCGGCCCGGCTGGTCGAGGCGATCGGGCCCGACGACCGCGCCGTCCGCTACGGCGGCGACCAGTTCGTGCTGTTCTGTCCCGACGTGTCGACGACGTTGTCGGCCGAACGCATCGCCAAGTCGGTGTTGGCGTTCATCGAGACCCCGTTCGAGGTGGGCGACACCCAGGTGCGCCTCTCGGCCGACATCGGCGTGGCCATCACCGAGGAGCGTTGCTCGCGACCCGACGAGGTCCTCCGCGACGCTGACGCCGCGCTGCACCAGGCCAAGCAGATCGGACCCGGCGGCTGCACCCTGTTCGACCGCGCGATGCGCGACCAGATCACCCCCTCCACTGCCGAGCGACGGCTGCGGCGGGCGCTCGAGAACGGCGAGCTCCGCCTCTACTACCAGCCGATCGTGTCGCTGTGGACCAAGCGCCTGGTCGGCGTCGAGGCGCTGCTGCGCTGGAGCGAGCCGTCGCGTGGGCTGATCAATCCCGACGAGTTCATGGGCGCGCTCGAGGACACCGGGTCTGATCGTCCCCATCGGCACCTGGGTCGTCGAGGAGGTGGCCCGTCAGTCGAAGGCGTGGCACGACGCCTTCCCCGACCGACCCACGCTGACAGTCAAGGTGAACGTCTCGGAGCGCCAGCTCGGCCAGGCCAACTTCGTCAGCCAGCTGCGCGACGCGCTCACCCGCACCGGGGCCGATCCCGTCCTGGATCTACCTCGAGATCGCCGAGAGCGTCCTCATGCACGATCCCGACGTCGATCGCGGCCACGTTGACCGAGGTCAGGTGCCCTCGGCGTGAAGATCGCGCTCGACCACTTCGGTACCGGGCTACTCGTCGCTGTCGCACATCCGCCGGCTCGGGCTGGCCATGCTCACCATCGACAAGTCCTTCGTCGACGGCCTCGGCCACTCCCACGAGGACACCACCATCGTCGAGCACGTGATCGGCATGGCCAAGGCACTCGGTCTCGTCACCGTGGCCGAGGGCGTCGAGGACGACGGGCAGGTCGAGCGACTGCGCCAGCTCAACTGCGACCTGGCGCAGGGGTTCTTCTTCAGCCATCCCCAGCCGCCCTATGTCATCACCGAGCTGCTGGCACAGACCCGTGGCAACCAGGAGTGGCAACCGCCCGCCAAGACCTCCGACGAGACGGCCGCCCCTGTGGTCGTCGTCGATCGCTTCGACCCGGCCACCAGCTGACGGCAGGGGTCACCTAGCCGGCGGGGATCTCCACCATGTCGCCCCCGGTGGCTGCCGACCGGTAGAGCGCGTCGGTGACGACATGCGCCCGCAGCGCGGTCGCGAAGTCGGGCGTGGCCGGGATGCCGTCCCGGGCCGCTTCGATGAACGCGCGGTCGGGGTTGCGCAGCTCGATCCCGGCGTCGGCCAGGGCCTGCGCCTGGCCAGCCGCCTCGACCACGCCACTCCCGCTCGGTCGGGTCCAGTGCACCAGGTCCGATTCGTCGTCGTCGAGCCAGTAGTGGGCCCGCTCGCAGAAGACCTCGACCCGACGCAGGCTGGGCCGCTCGAGCAGGTCGTGCCAGATCGACACCAGCGAGCCGACGGCCTCGTTCTCGAAGCGCAGGGTCGCCGACACCACGTCCTCGATGCCGGCGATGGCGTGGAACTCCGACGAGGCCGCACCGACGCCGGATGGGACCGACCAGCCACTCGAGGATGTCGAGGTCGTGGATCGAGTGCTCGAGCAGCGTGCCCGCGCCGGCCCGGCTCGGGTCGGCCCGCCAGGTCGAGCCGTACTGCCCCTGGATCGGGATGTACTGGTCGTCGCGGAACACCACGCTCATCACCCGACCGCTGTCCGGGTCGGCTGCACGAGATGGCGGAGGAGCAGGAAGTCGGGCGAGTCGCGCAGCACGAGTCCGACCTGGTTCACGACACCGGCCGACTCCACGGCGTCGACCATGGCCCGCGCCCCTTCGACGCCGACGGCCAGGGGCTTCTCGCAGAACACCGGCAGCCCGCGTGCCGCCACCTCCGCGACCAGACGAGGATGCTCGGCCGTCCACGTGCAGACGTAGACGGCGTCGACCGACGACAGCAGCTCGTCCTCGCTGGCCACCACCCTGGCCCCGCTGGCCGCCGCGAACGACTCGGCGTGGGCCGCGTCGGGGTCGTAGACGCAGGCGAGGGCGGCGTCCACACCTGAGGTGTGCAGCATCTTGCCGTGGTAGTGCGCGATGAAGCCGCCACCCAGGAAGCCGACGCGAACCGTCATGGCGGCATCGTAGGCGTGGGACCGTCCGTCAACGGACGTCGGAGGCGGGTAGCTCAGCCATGCGGCGCTGGAAGAGGCCGACGGTAGCCCCGATCGTCGTCGCCCCCGTGACCACCGACGGCGTGCCATCGGTGTTGTTGAAGTAGACGCCGACCACCAGGCGGCCGCGGCGCAGGTAGACGACCACTGAGTGGTAGGTCTCGCCGCGGGGGTCGGACACCGAGGCGGCGAAGGCCTGCCGATCGACCGCGGCGGCCTCTGGCCACCCGGCGGTCGAGACCCCGTGGACGCGCCAGACGAGCGGCGGCACGCCCGCGACGGCGCCCGGCACGGCCGACGACGGACAGCGCGAACGCGCCCGCGCACCTCACCCATTGCCTCGGCGGCCGAAGGCTGGTCGCGGTAGAGCACTGCCTCGGTGCTCAGGACGGCCGATCCGGACGAGTCGGCCGCCGCGACCTGCCGCCGGGCCTCGCGGAGGTCCTCGCTGGCGAAGTGCAGACCGCAGAAGTCGAGCGTGGGTCGGCTCAGCTGGTCGCCCTCGTCGAGCAGCGACACCACATAGCCCGGCCCGACATCGGCGGGTACGAGACCCACGCCGGCCAGGATCTGCTGATCGGCCGATCGCGGCGCCCGCGTCCCGGTCGCGGCCACGTCGCCGACCGCCCGCACCGACTCGAGGGTGCGGGCGTGACCCCACACGAGCAGACCGGCGACGGCGACCAGACCGACGGCGATGATCGCCACCACCCGGACCCAGGGGCGTCGGACTCGCCCGGCATGGTCAGCCACCCTCCCAGGTTGGCAGACTTCCGGCATGCCAAAGGTCAGCGAAGAGCACAAGCAGGTCGTGCGGGGTCGCATCCTCGAAGCGGCGCGGATCTGCCTCGAGCGCAACGGCTACCACGAGGTGACGACCCGCGAGCTGGTGGCCGAGGCCGGCCTGTCGACCGGCACCTTCTACAACTACTTCCCCTCGAAGGAGCACCTCTACGCCGCGTTGGCCGAGGAGGCGCTGGGTGCGGACCTGGCCGCCGCGCTCGGCGACCGAGGACCGGCCGCGCCGACGGGGCCTGCCCTGCTGCGCTTCCTGCGTGAGTCCCTGCTGGCCGACCCGAACTGGGCCACCGCGGTCGCCAGCCTGCGGGCCGGAGCCGGCACCGGTGCGGGGGCCGAGCCCGTCGCCCGCCTCAACCACGTCGTGATCGCGACCTTCGCCCCGCTCGTGGCCGGCGCGATCGAGGAGGGCTTCCTCCGGGCCGACCTCGACCCCGAGGCCGTCGTCGAGCTCCTGGACATCGTGTGGGACGGCATGGGCCGCCGGGCGGCCGGCGACGCCTTCCAGTCGAGCTACGGCAAGGTCGCGCGGGTCCTGGTGCAGATCCTCCTGGACGGCGCCGTCTCCCCCGCCAGGCGCAGTGAGGTCCCCAACGCGTGACAGGAATAGCGAGCCCGCCCGGTAGGTTCTACCGCACGTAATCCTGTAATCGCCGTTGCATCAGCGCAGCGGCCTTTCCCCCGGAAGCGTGCCATGGCTGACCTCACCAGCTCGACCCTGCCCGTCCTCCCGCTCACCCAGGGCGTCGTGCTCCCCCAGATGGTCGTGACGATCGGCCTCGAGACCGACGAGGCCAAGGCGGCGGCCGCGGCCGCCGTGGACGGCGGGCACCTCCTCCTCGTGCCCCAGATCGACGGTCGTTCGGCCCGCGTGGGCGTGATCGCGTCGATCGAGGATCGCGGTCAGCTCCCCGACGGGACACCGGCCCTGGTCATCCGGGCCGAGCGCCGCGCCCTCGTCGGATCCGGCGTCATCGGTTCCGGCGACGCGCTGTGGGTCCAGACCGAGGTCGTGGACGAGCCGGCGCCGACCCCGCGCACCGAGGAGCTGGCCCGCGAGTACCGGGCCGCCGCCGGCGTGCTGCTCGAGCGGCTGGGCGGGCGACGCATGGCGGCCATGCTGCGCGACGTCGACTCCCCCGGCGCGCTGGCCGACTCGGCTGGCTGGTGGCCCGACCTGGCCATCGAGCGCAAGGTGGAGCTGCTCGAGACCGTCGACGTCGACGAGCGCCTCGAGCGCGTCACCGCCTGGGTCAAGGAGGCGTTGGCCGAGAGCGAGGTGGCGGATCGCATCCGGTCCGAGGTGGCCGACGGCATGGAGAAGACGCAAAGGGAGTTCCTGTTGCGCCAGCAGCTGGCCGCCATCCGCAAGGAGCTGGGCGAGGGCGGCGACGGCGAGGACCTGGCTGAGGACTACCGCACGAAGCTGGCCGAGCTGGACGTGCCCGAACCCGTGCACGAGGCGATCGAGCGTGAGATCGGACGCCTCGAGCGGACGAACGAGCAGGCCGCCGAACACGGGTGGATCCGGACGTGGCTCGACACCATCTTCGAGGTGCCCTGGGGTGTGCGATCGGACGACGACCTCGATCTCACCCACGCCCGGTCGGTGCTCGATGCCGACCACACCGGCCTCGACGAGGTGAAGGAACGCATCGTCGAGGAGCTGGCCGTGCGCAAGCTGCGCCTCGAGCGACACGCCCACCACGACGAGCAGTCGCAGGACGACGAGGAGTCGCGGGACGACTCTCTGGACACCCGCGGCAAGGCGTCGATCATCGCGCTCGTCGGTCCCCCCGGCGTCGGCAAGACCTCGCTCGGCGAGTCGGTCGCCCGCGCCCTCGGCCGGCGGTTCGTGCGGGTCGCGCTCGGCGGAGTGCGGGACGAGGCCGAGATCCGCGGGCATCGACGCACCTACGTCGGCGCCCGTCCCGGCCGCATCGTCCGCGCCATCAGCGAGGCCGGGACCATGAACCCCGTGTTCCTGCTCGACGAGATCGACAAGGTCGGCAGCGACTGGCGAGGTGACCCCTCGTCCGCCCTGCTCGAGGTGCTCGACCCGGCCCAGAACCACTCGTTCCGTGACCACTACCTCGAGGTCGACCTCGACCTGTCCGGCGCGCTCTTCATCGCCACCGCCAACGTGCTCGACACGATCCCCGGCCCGCTGCTCGACCGCATGGAGATCATCACCCTCGACGGCTACACCGATGAGGAGAAGGTCGCCATCGCCCGCGACCACCTGCTGGCCCGTCAGCTCGACCGCAACGGGCTCGGACCGGACGAGGTCTCGCTCACCGACGACGCCTACCGGGCCCTCGTCGCCGACTACACCCGCGAGGCCGGCGTGCGCGGGCTCGAGCGCCAGCTCGGCAAGGTCCTGCGCAAGGCGGCGACCCGCATCGCCGTCGCGGAGCGGCCGGCCGAGGAGGACGCCGCGCCCGTGGTGGTGGACGTCGACGACCTGCGTCCCGCCCTGGGGCGGCCGCGCTTCCACCACGACGAGGCCAACCGCACGCCGACCGCGGGCGTGGTCAACGGCCTGGCCGTGACCGGCGCGGGCGGCGATGTGCTCATCGTCGAGGCGACCGCGATGGACGGGGAGCAGGGCCTGAAGCTGACCGGTCAGCTCGGCGACGTGATGGCCGAGTCAGGCGACATCGCGCTCTCGTTCATCCGCGCCAACCGCGACGAGCTCGGCATCGACCCCGCCGCGCTCGACCGTCGCATCCATGTCCACTTCCCCGCCGGTGCCGTCCCGAAGGACGGGCCGTCGGCGGGCGTCACCATGACGACCGCACTGGTGAGCCTCCTGAGCGGGCGACCGGTGCGACCGTCGGTGGCCATGACCGGCGAGGTCACCCTCCAGGGCAAGGTGCTGCCGATCGGTGGCGTCAAGCAGAAGCTGCTCGCCGCTCACCGGGCCGGCATCACCGATGTCGTCATCCCGGCCCGCAACGAGCCCGACCTCGACGATCTGCCGGACGCGATCCGGGACCAGCTGCACATCCACCCGGTGGCCGACGTCCGCGAGGTCCTCGAGCTCGCCTTGGTGTAGGTCACCCGCGACGAACGGCGCGCTTCCTGTCAGCGCCAGCGACCTCTCTCAGGTCGCGCCGCTGACAGAAAGCGCGCCGTTGGCGGGCAAAGGAATCAGAATCGGCGGGTGAGCCAGTCGACGAGGAGCGCGCTGATCTCGTCGGCGCGCTCGGTCGGGGTCCAGTGGCCGCACTCGGCCATCTCGTGCATCTCGAGGTCGCCGACCACCGACGGCATCCCCTGGGCCAGCGCCGGGGTGAGCACCGGATCCCAGGCGGCGGTGACCATGAGGCAGGGCACGCCGTCGATGCGGGCCCCGTCGAGCTGGGGCGTCGTCTCCCAGTTGCGGTCGAAGTTGCGGTACCAGTTGAGCGGGCCGGTGAAGCCGGTCTCGGTGAACGTGTCGACGTAGACGGCCATCTCGGCCGGGTCGAGCAGCAGCTCGCCCATGCGTGGCGCGGCGATCACCCGCTCGAAGGTGGTGGGCCCGCCGGGGACATAGGGGTTCGCGGCTGCAGCCGACGCCATCTCCTCGGGCGAGCGCGCCGTCCGGAAGAGTGCGTCGAACAGGCCCGGGACATCGCGCTGCAGGATCTCGTCGGCGATCCCGGGCTCCTGGAACTCGAGGATGTACATCGCCGTCGCCGCCCACCATGCGGAACACCTCGGTGGGCTTTATCGGCAGCCGCGGGATGTACGGCGTGTTCACCCCGACGACGCCCGCCACCCGGTCGGGATGCAGCAGCGGCATCTGCCAGACGACGAAGCCGCCCCAGTCGTGGCCCACGAACACCGCCCGCTCGATGCCGAGGTGATCGAGCACACCCACGAGGTCGGCCGTCAGGTGGTGGATGTCGTAGTCGGTGATGACGTCGGGTCTCGAGCTGGCGCCGTAGCCGCGCTGGTCCGGTGCGATGGCGTGGAACCCCGCGTCGGCCACCGCCGCGAGTTGCCTGCGCCAGGCGAACGCGAGATCGGGGAAGCCGTGGCTGAACACGACAGCCGGTCGATCCGACGCGCCCGCTCCCGCACCGATCTGGTGGACCGACAGGGTCACCCCGTCGTCGAGCTCGACCATCTGGTGGGTAGGCACCGGGGATCGTGTAGGTCATCGACCGAACGTACCCGACGCCGACGAGCGCCCGGCTCAAGGGTCGTACCAGCGCGCGCAAGCGGTCGCAGCCGGTCCTCGCCCAGCTCACGCCAGGGGGCCATGGCCAGCTCGTCGGTCCGGCTCTCGAGGTCGACGCGGGCCGACCGACCGGCCTCGGTGAGCCCGGCGTCGGCGGCGAGCCATCCCCGGCGCCTGGAGATGCTCGACCGCCTCGGCCCACTCCTCGTCGGTGCGGGCCCGGCTCGACTGGAGGACGCCGGCGGGGACCTCGCCGCTCGCGTCGTGCATGACCAGCGCCTCGCAGCCGGAAAGCTCCTGCGCCACCAGTCCGGCGATGTGGCCGTCGCCGCGGAACTCGCGCAGCTGCGGTGATCGCGCCCCACAGTTGCGAGGTGCGCGTCGTCGGGCCACGCGAGCGCGGCATGGGCCGCGAACAGCGGCCGTCCCTCGATCGAACACGCATCGGCGGCCCGGCGAGCCAGCTCGGCCGCCTCGGCCATCTCGGGCGAGGACAGCTCGTCCGCGAGGACGCGCCGCAGGACCCGATCGACGCCGAGCAGACGTGCCTGCGATGATCTGGCTCGGCGTGGCGATCGACCACGCCTCGGGGATGCACCGGCGGACGAGGGTCGGTGCGAAGTTGTAGAAGGTGGCGATGACCACCTCGGCGGGAACCGGTCCCATGGCGGCCGACCTCGACGCGAAGTAGCCGCTCCGCTGGTTCGTGAGGCCGATCGCGGCGTACGCCTCGTGCGCTTCGGGCGCGAAGTACACGAACCCGTGGTAGGGCTCGAGCGTGCGATGCATCTTGCGGGCGAGGATGCGAGTCCGTCACAGCCCGCGACGGTAGAGGATGCGTCAGGTGGCGGCAGCCGAGGCCCGCACGAGCGCGTGCTGCACCAGCTCGAGCAGCGCCATCTTGGTCGCGGCCCGGTCACGGGCGTCGGTGGTGATCATCGGGACGTCCTCGGGCACGGCCGAGCGCCTCGCGCACGTCCTCGAGCGAGTGCTGCTGCTTGCCGTGGAAGAGGTTGACCGCCACGATGAACGGCACGCCCTGGGTCTCCATGTAGTCGACCGCCGGGAAGCAGTCGGCCAGGCGGCTGGTGTCGACCAGCACGACCGCGCCGATCGCCCCTCGCACCAGGTCGTCCCACATGAACTTGAACCGGTCCTGTCCGGGGGTGCCGAACAGGTAGAGGATCAGGTCGCGACCCGAGCGTGATGCGCCCGAAGTCCATGGCGACGGTCGTCGACGTCTTGCCGGTGTTGGTGCCACCGGTCTCGTCGATGCCCTCGGCCACCTTGGTCATGGCCGCCTCGGTCGTGAGCGGTGCGATCTCGGAGATCGACCCCACGAACGTGGTCTTGCCGACCGCGAACCCGCCGGCGACGATGATCTTTACCGGGAGGGGGACACCCTCGTCTTCCGGCACGGTTTCCGCTGAGGCCGGAGCCTCAGAGCGCTTGAAGGCCATCGAGCACCCTTTCGAGCAGTTTGAGGTCCGGGCGTTCGCCCGTCTTGGCGTGTTGCGGCTTGGTAGCTCGTGAGCAGACCCTGTTCGGCCATGTCGCCCACCAGCACCCGGGCGACGCCGAGCGGGATGCGGAGGTGGGCCGAGATCTCGGCGATCGAGATCGGGGCATTGCACAGCGAGACGATCTTCTTGCGTTCGAGCGCAAGACGAGGGCGTGGCCGACACGCCCTGGGGGGTGACCCGGACCAGGGTCTCGAGCGGCAGATCGACGGACGAGCGCGTGCGACCCTGCGTGATCACGTACGAACGTACGCGAAACGCGGGACCGCCTTCCTCGGGCTCGTCGTCGATCATGCTCATCGCGGGAGCGCTGCCTGCAGCTCTGCCCGGAGCTCGGGCGTGAGGACGGCACCGGCCTTCTCGACCAGCACGGCCATCTCGTAGCCGACGAGGCCGACGTCGCACTCGGCGTTGGCGACGCAGGCCAGGCACGAGCCGTCGCTGATGCCGGTGACGAAGAGGAAGGCGTTCTCCATCTCGATGATGACCTCGTTGACCGCGCCGCCGCCGAAGCGGCCAGCGGCGCCGTAGGCGAGACCGATCAGGCCCGACGACACCGCCGCGAAGCGGTCGGCCGCGTCACGGTCGAGACCCGAGGACGTGGCGATGGGAAGGCCATCGGACGACACGACGACCGCCTCGTTGACGCCGGGCACCCGCTCGGCGAAGTTCTGCACCAGCCAGTTGAGGTTCCTGGCTTCGGAGCTGAGTTCCATGGTTGTAATTCCTGTCCTCCGGGAGGTCGGTCAGGCGGGTCACGGGTCGAGATCGGTCGTGTCGGTACTGGAACCATCGGCCCCACCGCGGCCCTTATTGAGGCCAGAACGGTAGCGGGACAGCATCTTGCGCACTTCCTCGGGCGAGCGCTGGCTCGCGCCGCGTCGTACGGGCGGCCATGACGGGCATCCCGCCGCCGGCGGCGTCGTCCGACGCTTCTTGGGCGTGCGCTTCACCAGACCGGCCGCAGTGAGCTCGGCGCGACGTCGGCCTTGGCCTCGATGGCGGTGGCCGGAGCGGTGGCCACGGGGGCGTCGTCGACCGCGGTCTCGGCGACCTCGGCCGGGGCGGCCGGCGGCTCGTCGAGCACGGCCGGTCCGACCGAAGGCACCGGGGACGCTGTCGGCGTCGGAGAGCCCGGACGTGGAGGGCTCGGTCGGGAGCTGGCCGGGCGCGCCCTCGACCGGACCGGGGGCCAGCTCGTCGCTGACGAGCGACTGCAGGCCCCGCTCGAACTCGTCGCCCTCGGGGACGGCGTCGAGGTAGGACGACGGGCTCCTCGAGTCGAGATCGTCGAGCGACGGCTCGTCGGACGGCGTCGTCGGCCATCGTCGACGGCGTCGGCGAGCCGATCTCGGCCTCGAAGTCGGACTGGGCGAGGGTCTGGTCGAACTCCTCGAGCTCGAGCTCGCGACCGGCGGCACCGTCGGCGGCGACGGCCGCATCGGTGGCCTCGTCGACGACGACCACATCGGGCTCGTCGAACGCCGGCTCGACGGCACGTCGTCGAGATCGACGTGCTCGTCGACCGCCACGACATCGGCGGGGGCTTCGACGCGGACGGCGGCGGGGCGGCGGTGCGGTGGTCGTCGTCGACCGGCGCGACCATCGGCTGGCCGTCGACCGTGACGAGGTCGGCCGGCAGGGTGACCAGGGCGGTGACGCCACCCGACGGCGACGAGGTCAGCTTCACCGCGACGCCGAAGCGGGCGGCCAGACGGCCGATGACGATGAAGCCGAGCGAGCGGCTGAGGGCCAGGCCGACGAGCGGCGGGCGGGCCAGCTGGCGTGTTGGCCTCGGCCAGCTGGTCGGCGCTCATGCCGATGCCCTGATCGCTCACCGACAGCGTGTAGCCCTCGTCGGAGCGGTGGCCCGACGATCTCGACGGTCGTGTCCGGGCGGCGAGAAGTGGGTGGCGTTCTCCATGAGCTCGGAGAGCAGGTGGGCGAGGTCGACGGCCACGTTGCCGCCGACGGTGACGTCGTCGAGGGCCAGCAGCGAGATGCGGGCGAAGTCCTCGACCTCGCCGATGGCCACGCGGACCACGTCGGCCAGGGCGACCGGGCGACCACGACGGCGGGGCGGCTCGGCGCCGGCCAGCACCAGCAGCGACTCAGCGTTGCGTCGCATGCGGGTGGCGAGGTGGTCGAGCTTGAACAGGTTGTCGAGCTGGTCGGGGTCTTCCTCGTTGGCCTCGAGCTGATCGATGAACTCGATCTGGCGGTCGAGGAGCGTCTGGTTGCGGCGGGCCAGGTTGATGAAGATGTCGCCGATGCCCTTGCGGAGCAGGGCGCCCTGCTCCTCGGCCACCTCGACCGTCACGTGCTGGATCGAGTTGAAGGCGTCGGCCAGCTGGCCGATCTCGTCCTTCGAGTTGATGTCGATCGGCGTCGAGCGTCTCGCTGAGCGAGCCGCCGGCTCTCGTCCGGGTTCCGCAGCCGCTCGACCAGGGCCGGCAGCTTGTCGGTGGACAGCGTGTAGGCGGCGCTGGTGAGCTTCTTCAGCGGCACGGTCACGGCCCGGGCCACGTAGAAGGCGATGATCAGGGCGATGACGATGGCGCCGACGGCGCCGACCACGAACAGCAGAGCGCTTCCTGCTGGGCCTTGCTGCGCAGCGACTGGGCCGTGGAGCACCGCGGCGATGATCGATGTCCTCGGTGGTCTTGAGCGAGTCGAGCTGGTCGATCGCGGCCTTGACGGCCACCGGCTTGCTGATCGGCGTGTAGGTGGCGTTCTGGTCGATGGCGACCTTGGGCGACCACGGAGCGAGGTTCGCACCGGTGGCCGTGGTCGGCGACGCTGTTCGACGCGTTCAGCGGGCTGGTGGCGTTGAGCGCCGGTCGGGTAGGCGAACGTGACCGTGTCGATGATCTGCTTCTCGAAGTCGGCCATCGTCTTGCTGGCGGTCGAGTCACGGCTTGCGCTGCTTCTGGTCAGGCGGTGGCCGAGTCGTTGAAGATGTTCTCCGCGTTGCCGGAGTCGCCGGTGGCGACGGTCAGATCGCCGTACACGTCGCAGCCCGAGGTGCTGACCACGTCGCAGGGCACCGGCGCCTGGCCGGCGCTGGGCCAGGTCTTCGGGAAGTAGCCGACCTGCACGAGCGCCGACGGCGAGGGCGGCCTGGTTGGCCTGGCCGTCTTGAGCCGGTTGAGGTTGGCGAAGGTGGTGAGGCCACGGGACAGCGTCGGGTCGTCGGCGGCCTGGGCGATGGCGGTGTTGAGCTTGGCCAGGTCCTGGCGAGGTCGGCTGTCGAACTGGCTCGATCGTCGTGGAGGTCGCGGTCTCGATGCCGTCGACCGAGCGGCGCTGGGTGTCGAGGTTGCTGAGCCGGTCGTTGACCGGCGCCGACGTCCTTGTTCAGGTCGTCGGAGTCCTTGGCCGGGTTGATCTTGGCCAGCGTGGTCTTGTAGGTCGTCGATGGCCGCGTCGGTGGCCGTGCGCTGCGTGGCCAGCTCGTCCTTCCACTGCGTGCCGCCGCTGGCCATGTAGGCCGCCGAGTAGATCGCCTCCCGCTGGAGCTCGTGGGCCAGGTTGGCGTCGACGGCGGCCATCTGGGCCAGCTGCTCGACCCGCTGGGTGCTGCTGGCCGTGCTCGAGGCGCTGGCTGACCCCGATGCTGCCAGGATCAGCAGCACCAGCACCGGTGCCACCAGCACGGCGATCAGCTTGGTTCCGACCTTCATGTTCTTCAGCATCACTGGCCTCGGGTCTGTTCGAATCGACACGATGGTTCGCCCTTGCACGGGCTCGGGGAGCGGCCACGGTCCCCGCTGAGTCCTGGTTCCAATCGACCACCGCGGTGGGACTTGAGATCTGAGCCCGCGAATTTCACCGTCGTGCCATTCGGCCTATGCCGCGCGACCGTCGCCGCCGCAGGGTAGCGAACCGATGGCCGCGGCCTGCGTCGATGGCGCGACTGGGACAATCCCGCCCCGGCCGGCAGCGTGTCGCTAATGTGTCGGCGATTCGTACCGAGGACAGGAGAACCAGCGGCGTGAGCGACGCATCGCAGGGACCAGGCTGGTGGCAGGCGTCCGACGGCAAGTGGTATCCGCCTGAGCAGGCCCCGGGCTACCAGCGCCGGCTGCCGGCGCGGAGGCGCCGGCGGCCGCGGTGCGGCACCGGCGGCGTCGACATCGGCGCCGCCCTCAGCTACGGCTGGAACAAGTTCGTCGCCAACGTCGGCCGATCGATCATCGCCTGATCGTGCTGATCCTGATCCTGGTCGTCCTGAGATCGTCGTTCATCGTCTTCGCCAGCCTCGGCACGATCACACTCGCTGCAGCACCGACTCGGCGGCGTCTTCAGCTGCCACGCCTCGGGTGGCGGGTTCTTCATCCTGCTCGCCGTCGGCTGTTCATGGCGTTCATCTGGGTCGGCATGTTCCTGGTCCGCATGGCCGTCATCCGCGCCGGCCTGATCCTGACCAAGGGCGAGAGCTGAGCGGCTCGGCGCTGTTCAACACCGACCAACTCGGACCGTTCATCATCGCCTCCCTGATCGTCGGGCGTCGCCACTGGCGTCCTGGCTTCGTCTCTGCGTGCATCCCGGCGTCTGATCTTCGCCTTCTTCGCCGAGTGGTCTACGGCTTGTTCGTGCTCGACAAGAACGCATGGCCCCGATCGACGTCGATCAAGGCCAGCTTCAACGTGCGTGAGCGACGAACCTCGGCGTGCTGATCCTGTTCATCCTGGCCTCGCTCGTGCGTCAGCGTCTCGTCGGCGAGCTGCTGTGCTTCGTCGGTCTGCTCGATCGCCGTCGCCTACGTGCGTCAAGTCCTCGGCGGCAGGGCGTCGCCGTCTGAGCCGCGAACGCTCGACACCGGCCGACGGGCTCGCTCCGGCCGGGCCTCGATCGCGTCAGGGAGACGAGCGGAGCCGGCAGCAACGTCTCGCCCATGAGGTGGCGGTCGACGGCGGCAGCCGCCGACCGGCCCTCGGCGATGGCCCACACGATCAGGCTCTGGCCCCGGCCCATGTCGCCGCAGACGAACACGTCGTCGACGTTGGTGGCCCAGCGCTCGTCCCGCGCCACGTTGCCGCGGCCGTCGAGCTCGACGCCGAGCTGGTCGAGCAGGCCGCGGCTCTGCGGACCGACGAAGCCCATGGCCAGGAGCACCAGCTCGCAGGGCAGCTCGAACTCGGTGCCCTCGACCGTTCGAAGGTCGGGCGGCCGTCGACCATGCGGCTCTCGACCTCGTGGCCCCGCAGCCCGGTGACCCGGCCGTCCTCGCCGAGGAACTCGGTGGTGGTGACCGAGTAGACCCGCTCGCCGCCCTCCTCGTGGGCCGACGAGGTGCGGAACATCAGCGGCCAGGTGGGCCAGGGTGTCGACTCGGCCCGCTCGTCGGGCGGGCCGGGCATGATCTCGAACTGGTGGACCGACGCGGCCCCCTGGCGGTGGGCGGTGCCGAGGCAGTCGGCGCCGGTGTCGCCGCCGCCGATGATCACGACGTGCTTGCCGGCGGCGTCGATGGGGCTGGCGTCGAGGTCGCCCTGCTGCACCCGGTTGGCCAGCGGCAGGTACTCCATGGCCTGGTGGATGCCGTCGAGCTCGCGGCCGGGGATCGGCAGGTCGCGGGCGACGGTCGCTCCCCCGGCCAGCACGACGGCGTCGAACTGCTCGCGCAGCTCGTGCGGCGGTGATGTCGACGCCGACGTTGGTGCGAGGTGCGGAACTCGGTGCCCTCGGCCCGCATCTGGTCGAGGCGGCGGTCGAGGTGGCGCTTCTCCATCTTGAACTCGGGGATGCCGTAGCGCAGCAGGCCGCCGATGCGGTCGGCCCGCTCGAACACCACGACCGTCGTGGCCGGCCCGGGTCAGCTGCTGGGCGGCGGCCAGCCCGGCCGGGCCGGAGCCGACGACGGCGACCGGCTTGCCGGTGCGCACCGTGGGCAGCAGCGGGCGGACCCAGCCCTCGGAGAAGGCCCGGTCGATGATCTCGACCTCGACCTGCTTGATCGTGACCGGGTCGGCGTTGATGCCGAGCACGCAGGCCGCCTCGCACGGTGCCGGGCACAGGCGACCGGTGAACTCGGGGAAGTTGTTGGTGGCGTGCAGGCGGTCGATGGCCTCGCGCCAGTGGTCGCGGTAGACGAGGTCGTTCCAGTCCGGGATGAGGTTGCCGAGCGGGCAGCCGTTGTTGCAGAACGGGATGCCGCAGTCCATGCAGCGGCTGGCCTGGGTGCGCGTGCTGCTCGATCGGGAACGGCTCGTAGACCTCCCGCCAGTCCTTCAGGCGCACCGGCACGGCGCGCCGGCGCGGCAGCTCCCGGTCGTGCTTCAGGAATCCGTCGTCTTGCCCATGTTACTGCTCTTCGCCCACGAGGCTCATCGCTGCGCCAGCGGGGACCTCAACCCCGCTGGCCTCATCGGACCGTCGACCTGTGCTCGTCCCATCCTCGGGCTGCTGCCATGATCGCCTCCATCGGGTCGGTGCCGTCGAGCTCGGCCTGCCGCTGCGCCTCGAGCACCCGCTTGTAGTCGCGGGGCATGACCTTGACGAAGCGTCGGCGAGCACGTCGTCCCAGTCGTCGAGCAGCCGGCGGGCGACCGCCGAGTCGGTCTCGGCGAGGTGCCGCTCGACGCGGTCGCGCAGCCAGGCCGCGTCGTCGTCGTCGAGCGGCTCGAGGTCGACCATCTCGAGGTTGACCCGGCTCAGGAACCAGCCGTCGCCGTCGAGCACGTAGGCGATGCCGCCCGACATGCCGGCGCCGAAGTTGCGGCCGGTCCCGCCGAGCACGACGACACGACCACCGGTCATGTACTCGCAGCCGTGGTCGCCGACGCCCTCGACCACGGCGACGGCCCCCGAGTTGCGCACGCAGAACCGCTCCCCGACCACGCCGCGCAGGAAGACCTCGCCGCTGGTCGCGCCGTAGAGGATCACGTTGCCGGCGATGATGTTGTCCTCGGCGACGAACGGCGACTCGACCGGCGGCGCAGCACGATCACGCGCCGCCCGACAGGCCCTTGCCCATGTAGTCGTTGGCGTCGCCCTCGAGCCGCAGCGTGATGCCGCGGGGCAGGAACGCACCGAAGCTCTGGCCGGCCGACCCGGTGAGGTCGATGGTGATGGTGTCGTCGGGCAGGCCCTCGCCGCCGTAGCGGCGGGTGAGCTCGGAGCCGAGCATGGTGCCGACCGTGCGGTTGACGTTGCGATGGGCGAGCTCGATGCGGACGGGCTCGCCCCGCTCGAGTGCCGGCCGCAGCCTGCTCGATCAGCGACGCGGTCGAGCGCCTGGTCGAGGCCGTGGTCCTGGTCGACCACCTGGTGCAGGTTGGCGCCCTCGGGCAGGGCCGGGCGGTGCAGGATCGGCGTGAGGTCGAGGCCGGAGGCCTTCCAGTGGTCGACGGCCTCGGTCATGTCGAGCACCTCGACGTGGCCGATGGCCTCGGCCGAGCGTGCGGAAGCCCAGCTCGGCGAGCAGCTCGCGGACCTCCTCGGCGATGAACTCGAAGAAGGTCACGACGAACTCGGGCTTGCCGCTGAAGCGCTTGCGCAGCTCGGGGTTCTGGGTGGCCACGCCCACCGGGCAGGTGTCGAGGTGGCAGACCCGCATCATCACGCAGCCCGACACGACCAGCGGGGCGGTGGCGAAGCCGAACTCCTCGGCGCCGAGCAGCGCGGCGATCATCACGTCGCGCCCGGTCTTCAGCTGGCCGTCGACCTGCACGACGATGCGGTCGCGCAGCCCGTTGAGCAGCAGCGTCTGCTGGGTCTCGGCCAGGCCGAGCTCCCAGGGCGCGCCGGCGTGCTTGAGCGACGTCAGCGGCGACGCGCCGGTGCCGCCGTCGTGGCCCGAGATGAGCACCACGTCGGCGTGGGCCTTCGACACGCCGGCGGCGACCGTGCCGACCCCGACCTCGGCCACCAGCTTCACGTGCACCCGCGCCTGCGGGGTTGGCGTTCTTGAGGTCGTGGATGAGCTGGGCCAGGTCCTCGATCGAGTAGATGTCGTGGTGCGGCGGCGGGCTGATGAGGCCGACGCCGGGCGTCGAGTGCCGGGTCTTGGCGATCCACGGGTACACCTTGTGGCCCGGGAGCTGGCCGCCCTCGCCCGGCTTGGCGCCCTGGGCCATCTTGATCTGCAGGTCGTCGGCGTTGACCAGGTACTCGCTCGTCACGCCGAAGCGACCCGAGGCCACCTGCTTGATCGCGCTGCGGCGCAGGTCGCCGTTCTCGTCGGGCACGTAGCGCTCGGCGTCCTCGCCGCCCTCGCCGGTGTTCGACTTGCCGCCGATGCGGTTCATGGCGATGGCCAGCGTCTCGTGGGCCTCGGCCGAGATCGAGCCGTAGGACATGGCGCCGGTCGCGAACCGCTTGACGATCTCGCTGACCGGCTCGACCTCGTCGATCGGCACCGGCGGGCGCTCGCCGGCGCGGAACCGGAACAGGCCGCGCAGGGTGGCCAGCTCGCGGCTCTGGTCGTCGACCGGCCCGCGTGTACTCCTTGAAGATCTCGTAGCGCTTCGTGCGCGTGGCGTGCTGGAGCTTGAACACCGTGTCGGGGTTGAACAGGTGGTACTCGCCCTCGCGGCGCCACTGGTACTCGCCGCCGACCTGGAGCTGGCGGTGGGCCCGCTCCTCGGGACGGTCCGGGTAGGCGAGCATGTGGCGCTCGCCGCCTCGGCGGCCAGCTCGTCGAGGCCGACGCCGCCGAGCCGGCTGACGGTGCCGGTGAAGAACTCGTCGACGAGGTCCTGGGCCAGGCCGATGGCCTCGAAGATCTGGGCGCCGGTGTAGGACGCCACCGTCGAGATGCCCATCTTCGACATGACCTTGAGCACGCCCTTGCCGCAGGCCTTGATGTAGTTGCGCACCGCCTTCACCGGGATCGGTGACCTCGGTGAGGCCGTCGGCGATCAGGTCCTCGATCGTCTCGAACGCCAGGTACGGGTTGATGGCCGCGGCGCCGTATCCGATGAGCAGGGCCATGTGGTGCACCTCGCGGGCGTCGCCGCACTCGACCACGAGACCGACGCGGGTGCGGGTCTTCTCGCGGATGAGGTGGTGGTGCACCGACGACACGCGACAGCAACGACGGGATGGGCGCCAGCTCGCGCGCTGCAGTTGCGGTCGGAGAGCATCGAGGATGTTGGAGCCGTTCTCGATGGCCTGGCTGGCGGCCCGGCGCAGCTCGTCGAGGGCGGCCCGCAGCCCGGCGCCGCCCTCGCTCACCCGGAAGAGGCACGGCAGGACGGTGCGAGTGGAAGTCCCCCATGTCGTCGTAGGTGTCGATCGGCGGTGATCTTCGCCAGCTCGTCGTTGTCGATGATCGGGCGGGTGAGGTGGATCTGGCGGCACGACCGGCGGACCGGGATCGAGCAGGTTGCCCTCGGGGCCGATGGTGCCGCCGAGCGACGTCACCAGCTCCTCGCGGATGGCGTCGAGCGGCGGGTTGGTGACCTGGGCGAACAGCTGGGTGAAGTAGTCGAACAGCAGGCGCGGCCGCGACGACAAGCACCGCGATGGGCGTGTCGGTGCCCATCGACCCGAGTGGCTCTGCACCGGTCCGCGGCCATCGGCTCGATCAGGAGCTTGAGCTCCTCGGTCGTGTAGCCGAAGACCTGCTGGCGTTGGACGACCGCGGCGTGCGGCCGCAGCTCGTGGGGCCGGAACGGGAGCTTGTCGAGGTCGACGAGGTGCTCGTCGAGCCACTGCTTGTAGGGATGGGCCTCGGCCAGGCGTTCCTTGATCTCGTCGTCGGCGACGATGCGGCCCTCGGAGGTGTCGACCAGGAACATGCGGCCGGGCTGGAGCCGGCCCTTCTGCACCACCTTGGCCGGGATCGACGTCGAGCACGCCGACCTCCGAGGCCATGATCACGAGGTCGTCGGAGGTGACCCAGTACCGGGACGGCCGCAGCCCGTTGCGATCGAGCACCGCGCCGATCACCGTGCCGTCGGTGAAGGCGATCGAGGCCGGGCCGTCCCACGGCTCGATCAACGAGGCGTGGTACCGGTAGAAGGCCCGCTTGGGCAGCGGCATCGACTCGTGGTTCTCCCAGGCCTCCGGGATCATCATGAGCACGGCGTGGGGCAGCTCGTAGCCGCCCATGTGCAGCAGCTCGAGGACCTCGTCGAAGGTGGCCGAGTCGCTGGCCCCGGGCGGGCAGATCGGGAAGATGCGTTCGAGGTCGCCGGACCGAGCACGTCGCTGGTCAGGAGCGCCTCGCGGGCCCGCATCCAGTTGCGGTTGCCCTGGACGGTGTTGATCTCGCCGTTGTGCGCGATGTAGCGGAACGGGTGGGCCAGCGGCCACGACGGGAAGGTGTTGGTCGAGAAGCGCGAGTGCACGAGGGCCAGGGCCGATTCGACCCGCTCGTCGCGCAGGTCGGCGAAGAACTCGCTCAGCTGCGGAGTGGTCAGCATCCCCTTGTAGATGAGTGTCCGGCTCGAGAGGCTCGGGAAGTAGACGCTGCCCTCTCCCCCGGGCGCGCCGACCTCGTGCTCGACCCGCTTGCGCACGATGTAGACCCGCCGCTCGAGGGTGTCGCCGACCAGACCGTCACCGGCCAGGAAGACCTGCCGGAACGACGGCTCGACCGCGCGGGCGGTGCTCCCGATCATCGAGTCGTCGACGGGCACGTCACGCCAACCGAGCACGCGGAGACCCTCGGACGCGGCGATCTTCTCGACCGAGTCGGCGGCCTCGTCGGCCTTGGCCGGGTCGGCAGGCAGGAAGGCGATGCCGGTGGCGTATGCGCCCTCCGGCGGAAGCGCGAAGCCGACGACCTCGCGCAGGAACCGGTCGGGGATCTGGATGAGGATCCCGGCGCCGTCGCCGGTGTTGACCTCGCTGCCCGAGGCGCCGCGATGCTGGAGGTTGCACAGCGCGCCGATGCCCTGCTGCACGATCTCGTGGCTCCGCAGGCCCTTCATGTTGACGATGAAGTTGACGCCGCACGCGTCGTGTTCGAACGCGGGGTCGTAGAGGCCCTGTGCGGGCGGCAGATCTCGCATGAGGTCGTCCCTGGCGCGATTCCCGTGAGGGAATGTGGTCGGAGGCTGCCGGGACGACGCTGGCCCAACCGCTGAGCCGCAAATCGTACACAGTCACCCCGTGGATCGGCGAACCCGTTTCCGGCGCCGGGTAACCTCGCCGGGTGCCAGAACCGCTCGACGACGCCCGAGATGCCATCTCGTTCATCGACGCGTCCCCGTCGCCCTACCACGCGGCCGCCGAGGTGGCCCGCCGGCTGGCCGATGCCGGCTTCCAGGAGGTGGCCGAGCACGACGCCTGGACGCCGGCGCTGGGCGGTCGTTTCCTACGCCGCGGTGGCAGCGTCGTGGCGTGGTCGACCCGCCCGGGCCCGACCCCGGGCGCCTTCCACATCGTCGGGGCCCACACCGACAGCCCGAACCTCCGCGTGAAGCCGCGCCCCGACCTCTCGTCGGCCGGCTGGCGGCAGCTCGGCGTCGAGATCTACGGCGGCGCGCTCCTCAACTCGTGGCTCGACCGCGACCTCGGTCTGTCGGGCCGGGTCGGCCTCCTCGGCCGCGGCGGCCCCGAGGTGCGGCTGTTCCGCGACGACCGGCCGATCCTGCGGGTGCCGCAGCTCGCCATCCACCTCGACCGCGAGGTCAACCAGTCCGGGCTCAAGCTCAACCCGCAGCACCACCTGACGCCCACCTGGGGACTCGGCGACGCCGGCGCCGGCGGCTTCGCCCGCTACCTGGCCGCCCAGGTCGGCGCCGACCCGGCGATCGATCGTCTCGTGGGACGTGATGGCCCACGACGTCACACCCGGTGCGATCGCCGGCATCGACGCAGGAGCTCCTGTCGAGCGCCCGGCTCGACGACCTGCTGTCCTGCTGGGCCGCGACCGCGGCGATGATCTCGGCCGATTCCGGAGGCGCCGACTGCGGACGACCGCGTCATGCCGGTCATGGCGCTGTTCGACCACGAGGAGGTCGGGAGCGCGTCGTCGTCGGGCGCGGCCAGCGACGTGCTGGCGACGACGCTCGAACGTGATCGTGCGGCTCGCGGGCGGCGACGGCGACGACCTCGCCCGGGCCGCTCGCCGGGTCGAGACTCGTCTCGACCGACGGCGCCCACGCCACCCACCCCAACTACGCCGAGCGCCACGACCCTGCCCACCTGGTCGTGCTCAACGGCGGTCCGGTCCTCAAGCACAACGCCAACGGCGCTACGCGACCGACGCGCCGACCGCCGCCTGGTTCGAGCAGTGCCTGCCGGGATGCCGGCGTCCCGGTGCAGCACTTCGTGTCGCGCAACGACATGCCGTGCGGCTCGACGATCGGGCCCATCACGGCGACCCGACTCGGCGTCGCGACCGTCGACGTGGGGGCGGCCCAGCTGGCGATGCACTCCGCGCGCGAGCTGTGCGGCGCGCACGACCCGCAGCTGCTCCGCATGGCCCTGACCGCCTGCCTGAACCGCTAGCCCGAGCCGGTAGCGTGCCGTCGTGCGGCTCGACGAAGCCATGGGGGTGCTCGGGATCGGACCGGGCGCGACCAGCGTCGAGGTGCGGGCGGCCTATCGGCGGCTGGTCCGCGACCATCATCCCGACCTCGACTCGACCACCGATGCCACGCGCCGCACCGCCGAGCTGACCCAGGCCTACGCGCTCGTCCAGCGGCAGCTGGCCACCAGTCCCGACGGTCGCGTGGCAGCGCCACCTGCGCCCACCGCCGCCGCGCCCGCCCGTGCCTACGACCGTCCCGGTGAGCGAGATCGACGGCGACTCGATCCTCCTCGACGTCCCCGCCGACGAAGCCTTCGCCGCGCTGTTCGAGGCCGCCGGCCGCGTGGGCCACGTCGCGTACTTCGACCGTCATCTCGGCATCCTCGAGACCGTCGTGCGCTTCGAGGGTGGGCCGTCGTGTTCGGTGCTGATCACGCTGCAAGGGCGCGCCTACGGCACGGAGGCGTTCTGCACGATGGAGTCGATCGAGGCCGCTCCCACCCCGCCGATCGGGCCGGTGGTCGACGCGCTGGTCGAGGAGCTCCGCGCCCGACCGTCGTGACGCGTCCACCATCCGCGGCCAGCGTGACGCGCTGGACCACCATAAAGGTCCATGCAGGCCATGGAACGGGTACGCGTGATCGGGGACCACGACCACCCGTCGCGCATGAGCATCACTCTCAGCCAGGCCTGGCTGCTCGATGCCGACTCGTTCCACGACGAGTTCGAGGTGCTCTACCGCGAGGCCGACACGGCCGAAGGGGTGGCCCGGCTGCGCTGGATGGCGACGCAGTTGTGGCGGAGCAACGACGAGTCCACCCACCGCTACGTCGACCTGCTGCGGACCAGCTCGGCCGACGAGTGGGAGGCCGAATTCGACCCCTCCCACCTCGGCGAGTGGTACCGCATCCTGATGGCGAACCACCTGGTGATGGCACCGTCGCTCTCCGACCCCCGGGCGCTCCGTGACGGCCTCACCGAGCTCGGCTGGACACCGACCGAGGCCCGCCGGGTGTCCTACGGCCGCGAGCTCACCACCCTCGTCGCCGGCTACGGCTCCGATGCCGTGGTGGCCGACATCGCACCGCAGCTCATGCTGGGCAGCCGCGGCTGGCTCGACGAGGAGGACGTGGAGCTCGGGATCTCACGGTTGCACTCCCTCGACCGGGAAGACTTCCGCCATGCGCAGTCGGTCGTGCCGCTCGTCGAGGAGCTCCATGCGATGCTCATGGCGGCCCGCGCCGCGTCCGACCGGGTGCTGCTGCTGCTCGGGGGCTGACCTGGTTCCGCGCAAGGGCGCGGCAGTAGGTTGTCGCGATGAGCGACACGGGGGACGACGCGATCGTCGACGAGCTGCGCAGCTGGCTCGAGCAGAACTGGGATCCTGACCTGACGGTGGCCGAGTGGTGGGAACGGCTCGGCATGGCCGGCTGGGCCGCGCCGACCTGGCCGGTCGAGTGGTACGGCAAGGGCGTCAGCCGCGACGAGGCCAACGCCATCAGCCGGGAGCTCACGCGGCTTCGGCGCCGTCGGGTCCGCCCGAGCGGTCTCGGCCTGCTGCTGGCCGGTCCGACCATCGTCACCCACGGCACCGACGAGCAGCGCGCCGCACTGCTGCCCGACATCGTCACCGGCCGCAAGGCCTGGTGCCAGCTCTTCAGCGAGCCCGGCGCCGGCTCCGACCTGGCCGGTCTGCAGGCCAAGGCGGTCGCCGACGGCGACGAGTGGGTCGTGAACGGCCAGAAGGTGTGGACGTCCGGCGCCCAGATCGCCGACCTCGGCATGCTGCTGGCCCGCACCGACGCCGACGTGCCCAAGCACGCCGGCATCAGCTACTTCGCGGTCGAGATGGACCAGCCCGGCATGGACATCCGCCCGCTGCGCGAGATGACGGGACGGGCGCTGTTCAACGAGGTCTTCATGACCGACGTGCGCGTGGCCGACGCCGATGCTCCTCGGCGGGCGCAACAACGGTTGGGCCGTCGCCAACACGACGCTGGCCAACGAGCGCGCCGGTCTGGGCGCCGGTGGTGGCGGCGCCGCCGGCGGCGCGATACCCGGCACGAAGGCCGGCTACCTCGACGAGCGGGCGCGGCGACTTCGCCGATCCGCCGCTCGGCGGCCGGCACGGCCCTGCAGGGCCGCAGCGGCTCGATGCTGTTCGACCTCGCCCAGCGGCCTCGGCCGGGTCGACGACCCGGTGCTCCGCCAGGACCTCATGCGGCTGTACACGCTGAACGAGATCGCCCGGTACACCAACCTGCGCATGAAGGCGGCCAAGGCCGCCGGTCGCGGACCCGGTCCCGAGGCCAACACGGCCAAGCTGTCGATGACGCCGCATCACCCGCCTCAGCCGCGACCTCGGCCTGCAGATCGTCGGCGCCGGCGGCATGCTCATCGGGCGCCGACGCCCCGCTCAACGGCATGCTCGGCGAGATGGCGCTGTTCGCCCCGGCGGTGTCGATCTACGGCGGCAGCGACGAGATCCAGAAGAACATCATCGGCGAGCGTGTGCTCGGCCTGCCGAGCGAGCCGCGCCGCGACAAGGGCGTGCCGTTCAACCAGCTGAAGGTCGGTACTCAGGCCGGCTGATGACCCCCGAACTTGCCGGCAAGATGGCCGTGATCACCGGAGGCGGCTCCGGCCTCGGGGCCGCCATGGGGCGCGTCTTCGCCGGCGTCGGGATGGGCGTCGCCGTGCTCGACATCGACGAAGCCGCGGCCACCCAGGTCGCGACCTCGCTCGCCGACGAGTTCGGCGTGCCGACGATGGCCGCACGCGTCGATGTCGGGTGACCCGGCGTCGATCGTCGAGCGGCCGAGCATGGTCGGGTCGACCCTCGGCGGCTGCGACGTGCTGTGCGCCAACGTCGGTGTCCAGCAGTTCGGCGCGATCGACCGGCTCACCGACGACGACTGGCGCTTCGTGCTCGACGTCAACGTCCTCGGCACCGTGCGGACGGTCCGCGCCTTCCTGCCCCTCCTGCGGACCGGCGACGGGTGGCGGCGCATCGTCCTCACCGCGTCGTCGAGCGTCCTCGCCCCCGGCGTCCGCATGGCCGCCTACCAGACGACGAAGTTCGCGGTCATGGGCTTCGGCGAGACGCTGCGCGAGGAGCTGGCCGACGAGGGCATCGGCGTGACGGTGCTCTTCCCCGGCGGGATGATCACCTCGCCACCTCGACAGCAGCGCCCGGGCCCGACCGGCCGAGCTCGCCTCCACCGGCGCCCAGGACGACGACCTCACGGCCATGCTCGCGCACCGGCCGATGGCGGAGGGTGACGTCGTCGATGCCCGAGGACGCCATCCGCAACCTGCTGGCCGATCTCCTGGCGAACGAGCCGTACAGCCTCACCCACGGCAGCCACCGGCCCGCCTACGTCCAGCGGCGCGACGCCATGGACGCCGCCTTCGACCGCATGGAGTCGACCTAGAGGCTCGCCTACGGCAGCAGCGCCTTGCAGCTTGTTGGCCAGGCCGCGGCGATGGCGGAGCCGCAGCATCCGGGCGCCGATGCGTCCGAGCGGCTTCGGCGTCGGGAACCACCACAGCTCGCGGGCGAGGCCGAAGCGGTCGGTCAGCACCGACTTCACCTGGCTGAACTCGTGCAGACCCTCGGGTCCGTGCACCCGCCCGATGCCGGACTCCTTCACGCCGCCGAAGGGCAGCGCCGGCACGCCGTACGAGACGATCACGTCGTTGATGCACACGTTGCCCGCCTCGAGACCGGCGGCCAGCCGCTCGGCCTGGGCGGCGTCGGCCGATCCACACCGACGAGTTGAGGCCGTAGGCCGAGTCGTTGGCCAGGCGCAGCGCCTCGTCGGCGCCGCTCACCTTCATGATCGGCAGCACCGGCCCGAACGTCTCGTCGCGCATGACGGCCATGTCGTGGTCGACGTCGACCAGCACCGTGGGCTCGTACCAGAGCCCGTCGCGGCCCTCGACCCGGCGCCCGCCGGTGAGCACCCGCGCGCCGCGCTCGACCGCGTCCGCGACGTGGCGCTCGACGATGTCGAGCTGGGGCGGGAAGGTCATCGAGCCGATGTCGTCGCCGACCGACGTGCCCTGGCGGACCGCGCGCGTGCGGGCCACGCACGCGTTCGACGAACGGCTCGTAGACCGCCTCGTCGACGTAGACCCGCTCGACGCGACATGCACGTCTGGCCCGAGTTCTGGAACGCGCCCCACACCGCGCCGGCCGCGGCCCGGTCGAGGTCGGCGTCGTCGCACACGATCATCGGGTCCTTGCCGCCCAGCTCGAGCAGCACCGGGGTCAAGGTGTCGGCCGCCGCGGCCATGACCCGCTTGCCGGTGCGGGCCGAGCCGGTGAAGCAGATCTTCTGCACGCCCGGCGCGCACCAGTGCCTCACCCGTGGCGCCGCCACCGGTGACGACCTGCACGAGGTCGGGATGGCCGCCGACCGTGGCGAACAGATCACCGATCAGGCAGCCGACGAGCGGCGTGACCTCCGACGGCTTCAACACGACGGTGTTGCCGGCGAGGGCGGCGGTGATGATCGGGGTCATGGCGAGGATGAACGGGTAGTTCCAGGGGCTGATCACGCCGACCACACCCAACGGCTCGTAACGACGCTCGGCCCGCTTGTGTCCCATGAGCCCCGTCGTGACCCGCTGCGGCCGCAGCGCCCGCTCGCCGTGCTTGGCGTAGTAGGCGATCGTCTCGCACGCCGTCATGATCTCGGTGAACACGGCTTCGGAACCGAGCTTGCCGGTCTCGGAGGTGATCGTGTCGACGATCTCGTCCAGGCGGTCGAGCATGACGTCGCGGACCGCAAGGATGTGTTCGCGACGCTCGCGGTACGGCAGGCCGCCCCAGTCGTCGAACGCGCGCCGGGCCCGCTCGACGGCGGCGGACACGTCGAGCGCGCCCATGTCGGGCACCGAGCCGATGGAGCGCCCGGTGCGGGGATCGACGCACTCGATGACGCGCGCGGCGGTGACGGTCATGACGGGTCCATGAACGCGGCGACCACATCGGCCGCCGGACGGGCGATGACCGCCCGACCGTCGCGCACCAGGATCGGGCGCTGCATCAGCTCGGGGTGCTCGACGAGCAGATCGACCACCGCCTCGCGCGTCGGTGTAGGCGGTCGGATCGAGCCCGAGCTCCTTGAAGCGCGCGTCGTGGCGCACCAGGTCGGCGGCGGGCGCGTCGAGCATGCCGAGCAGATGCTCGAGCCCGGCGCGGTCGAGCGGCGCCTTCAGGTACTCGACGACGTCGAGGTCGAGGTCGCGCGCCTGGAGCTCGCCCAGCGCGGTCCTCGACGAGCTGCATTTCGGGTTGTGGTAGATGGTCACGTCGGCCATGGGCGGAGCGTACCTGTCCCCGCCCGGGGCTTCAGAAGGCGGCCAGACGGTCGCGCAGGAGGTCGAGCCCGATCGGGCCGAGGTCGAGGGCGTAGGCGTGGAACGCCTTCAGATCGAACCCGGCGCCGTGGCGAGCCTGGGCCTCGGCCCGGGCATCGAGCCACACCCGCTCGCCCACCTTGTAGCTGATCGCCTGACCCGGCCAGCCGAGGTAGCGCAGGACCTCGCTCTCCGCGAACCCCTGTGACAACCGCGACCGGGCCAGCACGAACTCGCGCACGAGGTCGGCGTCCCAGCGCTCGCCGGGCCGGAAGATCGGCTCGGGACCGGGCTGGTCCGCGGGGATCTCGAGACCGAGATGCACGCCGACGTCGACCACCACCCGCACCGCCCGCATCGCCTGCGCGGCGAGGTAGCCGAGCCGGTACTCCGGTCGGTCGAGGTAGCCGAGCTCGTCCATCAGCCGCTCGGCGTAGAGGGCCCAACCCTCGCCGTGGCCGGAGATGAACGAGATCCGCTGGAACCTCGACAGCTGGTCCTTGCACAGGATGATCTGCGCGCCCTGCAGGTGATGGCCGGGGACGCCCTCGTGATAGGCGGTGCTGACCTCCGTCCAGAGCGGGAAGCGGGTCTGTCCGTTGGCGGGGTACCACGTGCGGCCGGGTCGGCTCAGATCCTCGGATGGCGAGGTGTAGTACATCGCCGCCGCGCCGCCGGGCGGTGCGATCATGGCCTCGACGGTGCGGATCGACGGGTCGATGTCGAAGTGCGTGCCCTCGAGATCGCGCACGGCCTGGTCCATGAGCTGTTGCAGCCAGTCGCGCAGGGCGTCTTCGCCCTCGATGACCAGGTCGCTCCCGTCCTCGAGCCAGGCCACCGTCTCGGCCAGCGTGGCACCGGGTCGGATGGCTGCGCACTGCTCCACCATCTCCTCCTCGATGCGCCCGAGCTCCTGCCATCCCCATTCGTACGCCTCGAGCAGGTCGATCTCGGCGCCGAGGAATGCCCGGGTCCGCAGCGCGTAGCGGTCGGGACCGACGCCGTCCGCGTCGGTCGCATCGGGCGCGTAGACGTCGCGGAGGTAGGTGGACATGTCGTGGTAGGCCGAGCTGGCCTGGTCCGCGGCCTTCCGCAACCGCCCCAGCTCGGCCGGGCCCATGCCCGGCACACCGGCGGCCCGTTCGACCAGGCTCACAAAGAACGGCGTGTCCCCCTCGTCGCCGGCCCACTGCGCGGCCTGGTGCGCAGCCTCCGCAGCCTGGCGGCGCGCCGGCGACCAGCCCGAGGCGGCGGCCCTCCTCATAGGTGGCGCGCAGGCCGGCGATGGCCGCCGGCACCGCTTCCAGCCGCTGGCACGCCGTCTCCCAGTCCGCAGCCGTGTCGTAGGCCATCAGGTCGAAGCAGGCCCGGATGCCCTGCACGGGGCTGGCGATGTTGTTCAGGTCGCACGAGGGCTCGTGCGCGTCGATCATGGCCAGCTCCATGTCGAGCCGCTCGGTCAGGAACGCGGCCGCCAGCTCGTCGTGGGGACCCGTCCGCGGAGCCGACGCCAGCTCCACCAGCGCCTCGCGGGCGTGCGTAGCCCGGGCCTCGACGCCGTCGGGCGAGAAGTCGGTCATGCGATCGTCGACCCCGAGCACACCGACGTCGGTGGCCCAGACCGGGTCGAGCTCGGCCGCCCCGGTGACATAGCGGTCCGCGAGGTCGAAGATCGGTGTCGGAGAATCCATGCCGACGATCCTTGCAGCCCCGGACGATGATGGGGACATGGGACCGGACGACCTCGTGCCGGCGGCGATCGCCAACCTGGCCGCCTGGCACGAGTGCTCCGTCGCGGCCCTCGGGTTCCCGGGTCGGACGGGGCCGCACTGGTGGACGTGTCCTACCCCACGACCATGGATCTACTTCACCGCCATCGAGCGGCGCGCCGAACCCACACCCGAGGGACGCCGGAAGTCCCTCGCCGATCTCGACGCCCATCTCGACGATCCCCGAGGGGCGTTTCAGGCGGTGTGCGTCAGCTACGACGACCTCGATCTCGGCGACGCCGGACTGACCCGCCGGTCGGAAGGGCGCTGGTACGCGCGGCTACCTGGCCCACGTCCGCCCGACGACATCCCGGACGAGCTCGAGGTCGTCGAGGTGCACGACCAGGCCGGCCTGGCCGCGTTCGAGGTGGCGACCTGCGCCGCCTTCGGCTCGCCACCCCCGACCGCGCCCTTCGACGTGCACGCACCGGCGGTTCTCGAAGACCCCGCGATGCGCATCCTGGTCGGGTGCCGCGACGGCGACGTCGTGTGCAGCGCGATGGGCTACATCGACGACGACGTGCTCGGCATCTACGGCGTCGGCACGGTTCCGGGCCAGCGGGGCCGGGGATACGCCCGCGCCCTGACCCTCGCCGTGCTCGACCTGGCGCCGGGTCGGGCGGCGACGTTGCAGCCGTCGGACGCAGCCGCCCGGATGTACCGGGGCCTCGGCTTCGAGGAGATCGGCCGGTTCAGTCACTGGGGCTGAGCCGCGCCCCGATCAGCACCGACGCGAGGCAGACCCCGCCGTAGACGACGACGATCGCCCACCACAGCAGGTCGGCCGGATGGTGCACGTACCGGTCGAAGCCGACGCCGAGCGCGACACCGAGCGGGACGGTCAGCACGATCTGCAGGCGCGGACGGGGCGCTGATCCAACCGAGGTGCTCGGCCACGAACTCCGCCACGGCCGGCAACGGCAGCAGCACGAGCAGCCACGCATCGAGCGACGAGGTCCACCGCACGCCGGCCAGCGCGAGGCCGAGGGAGAGGAAGGCAACCGGATACAGCACGGCACACCGGCGGCAGACATGGGTGCGCCCGATCAGGACGCACCGGTCGTAGTCCTCCGGGTAGTGGTGCGCGATCCACATCGGGGAGATCGACTCGTCGGCGCGGGGCGCGGCATGGCGCGATGCTATGGCGACGGCATCGGCCGCTGTGTGACACGAGGAGGCACCGTGACGATCCAGGCCCGCCAGATCTCGAAGGTGATCATCAACGGCGAGTGGTTCAACGTCGACATCGGGACCTTCGAAGTCGTCCCGATGGAGTTCACCGACGAGACCGGCCAGCCCTTCCACGACCCGCTGGACACGATGGCCTACACATTCCTCACGACGAACCGCGATCGCTACTACGGTCCCCTCTCGGCCATCACGTTGTACAAGCTGTTCGACATGTGATCACGCGAGAGGAGCGACGATGCCGACCACCGTCCGAGGGGTGATCTCGCGCTCGTCCGGCGCGCCGGTCGAGGTGACCGACGTGGTCGTTCCCGACCCGGGACCCGGCGAGGTCACCGTGGCCGTCGAGGCCTGCGGTGTCTGCCACACCGACCTGCACTACCGCGAAGGTGGCATCAACGACGAGTTCCCGTTCCTGCTCGGACACGAGGCCGCCGGTCGCGTCGACCAGGTCGGTGCGGGCGTCACCGAGGTCGCCCCGGGCGACTTCGTCGTCCTCAACTGGCGGGCGGTGTGCGGACAGTGCCGGGCCTGCCGCCGGGGACGGCCGCAGTACTGCTTCGCCACCCACAACGCGAGCCAGCCCATGACCCTCGCCGACGGCACCCCGCTGTCGCCGGCGCTCGGGATCGGCGCGTTCGTCGAGAAGACGCTCGTCGCCGCCGGCCAGGCCACCAAGGTCGACCCGGCCGCCGATCCGGCGGCCGCGGGACTGCTGGGCTGCGGAGTCATGGCCGGCTTCGGTGCGGCGGTCAACACCGGTGGCGCGGGCGTGGGCGACTCGGTGGCCGTGTTCGGATGTGGCGGTGTCGGCAACGCCGCCATCGCCGGCGCCGTCCTCGTCGGTGCCAGCCCGGTGATCGCCGTCGACCTCGACCCGGCGAAGCTCGAATGGGCCCGCCAGTTCGGCGCGACCCACACGGTCGACTCGTCGAAGGTCGACGCGGTCGAGACCATCCGCGAGCTGACCGGGGGGTTCGGTGCCGACATCTGCATCGAGGCCGTCGGCCGACCCGAGGTGCTCGAGCAGGCGTTCTACGCCCGCGACCTCGCCGGCACGGTCGTGCAGGTCGGGGTGCCCACGCCGAACATGGCGCTGCCGGCGATCCCGATGATCGAGTTCTTCGGGCGGGGCGGCGCGCTCGAAGCCGTCGTGGTACGGCGACTGCCTCCCGAGCCGCGACTTCCCGATGCTGATCGACCATCATCTGCACGGTCGGTTCCCGCTCGACCGGTTCGTCAGCGAGCGCATCGGTCTCGACGACGTCGAGGACGCGTTCGCCAAGATGCAGCGGGGCGAGGTGCTGCGCTCGGTCGTCGTGATCGACTGACCCGGCCCACACTACGATCGACCCCATGGCCGCCCCCGAGCACCCGAGCGTCGATGTCGACGAGCGCGTCGACGAGCGGGTCGACCCGACGCTCGACGACGGCGACCACGACCGCTTCGCCCACATCGTCAAGCGCGATCAGTTGACCGACGCCATGGTCTTCGGCAAGGAGATCACCGCGTTGTGCGGCAAGAAGTGGGTGCCCGACCCGGGACCCCGAGAAGTTCCCGGTCTGCCCCGACTGCCGCGACCGCCTCGCCGCCATGCCCTGACGCCCTCTCGGGAAACTGGGCATCTGTACCCGTCGATTCGACGGGTACTCGCACCCAGTTGTCCGGGTTGGGTCAGGGGCCGGGGACGATGATCGAGATCGACTGCGGTGGCATCGTGTAGAGGTACGCGTTCTGGGCGGACGTGGTGATGCCCGCTGCCGCCTGGGGCGTGGCCGACGCGCTCGTCACCGTGTAGACCTTCGCCGACTTGAACACCGACTCGGCGGTGAGCTTGATGGCCGCCTTCTTCGCGGTCGTCGCCTTGTTGATGGCGACGATGGTCACCTGGTTGTGGTTGGCCTGGTTCATCGACGCGTACACCGTTGCGGTGGCGACGTCGCTGCTCGACGCCAGGACCGAGGTGTCACCGAAGCAGGCGTTGTGGCCGTCGTAGTTGCGGAACGCCTTGAACGCAGCCATCGAGAACGTCTCGTTCGACGCCAGTGGCCAGTACGCGGCGGCCGCCACGCCCTGCTGCCCGAAGATGCCGAGGACGTCGGCGTCGGCGATCGCGCCGCTGATCTCTTGGCTTCCGCCGTAGTCCCACTCGGTGATCGACAGGCCGGTGCCCGGGTAGTGGGCGGAGATCTTCCCCTGGATCCACGGAATGAGATCGATCGGTGCGTGCAGGACGTCGTTCGTGATCCAGCTGTTCTCGGTGTAGGTCGGGTCCCACAGCGACCGCGGCGCCTGCTCCCGAGCGGCGATCTCCGCCGCGCCGTCGCCCGACGCATCGTCGGTGATGCGGTGCCCGCCGCCCGTCGCCTCGGGATACCAGTGGACGTCGAGGTCGTCGATCAGGCGCAGCCCGTTCTTCGCCTCAGCCGTGGCCATCTGGGTGAGGTAGTAGTCGAGGAAGTTGCCATTCGTGCCGGCGTCGCTGGCGTTCTGGAGGTTCACGAAGCCCTCGTAGCCGTAGTTCACGGGTCCGAGGATCTTCACCGTCGGCCACACCTTCTTGATGGCGGCCGCGTAATAGCCGTCGCGCAGCACGATCTCGGCGTAGGTCACCGGCGTCGGATGCACCTCTGCGTGGGTCGAGCTCCACAGGTCCGGTTCGTTGTCCAGCTGGATGAGCACGTTGGCACCGGGCACCGCCTGCTTGAGCCAGTTGACGAACTCGTCCTGGTACACGTTGCCGTCGCTCGGATTCGGGGTGAGCGAGAACGCCGAGCCCTTGGACGGAAGGTTGTGCTTGAAGTGCAGCGCCAGGTAGTTCGCGGTGTTCTGGATGTTGCAGACCGCCTGCTCATCGCCGGCCACGTAGTCCACGATTGGCACGGTGACGATCGCAGCCGCGCCGGCTGCCTTCGCCTGCGCCACCGTCGGTGACACGGCCGCGCCGGGCGTCGTCGAGGGCGTGAGGTAGTTGTCGTTCTCGAAGCAGTAGTCGCTGCCGGCGTTGGAGGCGTTCGTCTCCCAGTTGTACGCGGTCCACCGGTTGCCGCCGAGACGGACGAGGCCGGCCCTGGTGGCCGTCAGGTCCGCCGCACTGGGGCTGTTCAAGCCGTAGATGAGCGGTGAAATCGGACGGTTGGCCTGGCTCGTGTCGATCGTGAAGGTCACGTCCGCCGCGCCAGGATCCCCCGGCGCGTAGAGGCAGCCGCTCACCAGCAGCATCACGATCGCGGCGAGCCCGACCAGCCGCGCCGCCGTAGGCCGTATGACTCCGCTCCCATGGGCCATTGGTCCTATTTCGACGCGCGAGCCGGCCCGACTTGAGCGACCGACCCTCTGCTAGACACACCGCCATGGCCGAACCGAAGTCCTTCCATCTCACCGCCGAGATCCACGCCTACCTCACCAGCCACAGCACCCCTCTCGACGAGATCCAGCGCGGCCTGATCGCCGAGACCGCCGAAGCCACCGGCGGCTTCGCCCGCATGCAGATCGCACCCGAGCAGGGCGTGCTCATGACCCTGCTCACGCGGGCGCTGCGCGTCCACGATGCGGTCGAGATCGGCACGTTCACCGGCTACTCGGCCCTGGCGGTGGCCCGTGGGCTTCCTGCCGATGGACACCTCCTCTGCTGCGACGTCAGCGAGGAGTGGACCTCGATCGCCCGTCGCTACTGGGAGCGGGCCGGCGTGGCCGATCGCATCGAGCTGCGCATCGGCCCGGCCGCCGACACCCTGGCTGCTCTGCCCGATGAGCCCCAGTTCGATCTCGCCTTCATCGACGCCGACAAGACCGGCTACCGGCGCTACTTCGACGAGCTGGTGCCGCGGCTGCGGCCCGGCGGCGTGATCCTGGTCGACAACGTGCTGTGGTCGGGAAACGTCATCGATGCCGACGACACCTCCGACGACACCGTCGCCCTGCGGGCCTTCAACGACCACGTCGTCGCCGACGACCGCGTCGACTGCGTGATGCTGGCCGTGAGCGACGGCCTCACCTTCATCACGAAGCGCTGAACACCCAGGGCTCCCGCGGCAGGAGCTCGGGATCGAAGCGGGCGAGCAGGTCGTCCATCGACACGGCCTCGCCGACTGCTGCCAGACCCAGACTCGCCGCGAGCCACGACCGGACGGTGCCCGGCGACTCGCCCCGCTCCGCGAGCTCGGCCCAGCGTCACCGCTCCGTCGCGCTTGGACAAGCGCTCGCCACCCGGTCCGAGCACCAAGCGGCACGTGGGCGTAGCTCACCGGCGCGTAGCCCGAGCAGACGGGCCAGGAAGGCCTGGCGGGGCGAGGAGAGCAGCAGGTCGTCACCGCGCACGCACCTCCTCGACACCGTCCGCCGCGTCGTCCACCACGACGGCCAGGTTGTAGGCGGGAACCCCGTCGTTGCGACGGATCACGAAGTCGTCGACGACCGCGACGACGGGACCACGTAGCCGGTCGACCACCTCCACCCGCACGCCGCCGGCCCGCAACCGGACGGCGCCGGGTCGGCCCTCCGCCCGGCGCGCCACCCGCTGCACCTCGCTGAGCTCGCGGCACGTGCCCGGATAGGCCCCCTCGGGCGCCGGACCGTGCGGGGCCACGGTGGCCTGCTGGATCTCCCGGCGGGTGCAGTAGCAGAGGTAGGTGAGCCCCGCCGCGTCCAGCTCGTCGATGGCCGCGTCGTACCGGTCGTGATGGTCGTGCTGCCACGACACGGGACCGTCCCAGTCGAGCCCCAGACGCGGCCAGATCGGCGAGCTGGCGCTCCGCGACGGCGCGGATCGTGCGCCGCCGGATCGAGATCCTCGACGCGCAGCAGCGAAGCGCGATCCGTCGCTGCGTGCGAACAGCCACGCCAGCAAGCGCGGTGCGGAGGTTGCCGACGTGGAGGTCGGCGGTGGGGCTCGGAGCGAAGCGTCCCGCGGGCATCGCGGCATCGTCGCGTACGCTGGCGCGGGTGAGCGATACGCAGTTGCCAGACCTGCAGTGGCTCGACGCCGACGAGCAGCGCGCCTGGCGGACCCTGCTGCGCTACTCGGTGCTGATGCTCGACCGTCTCGACACCGAGCTGCGCACCGCGCACGGCATCGGTCTGGCCGACTACGAGATCCTCGTGCAGCTCTCCGAGGCCCCCGGCCGGGCCCGGCGCATGAGCGAGCTGGCCAACCTGGCCCTGGTGTCACGCAGCCGCCTCACCCACCGCGTCGACCGCCTCGCCAACGCCGGTCTCGTCACGCGCGAACCCTGCCCGACCGACCGTCGGGGCATGTTCGCCGTCCTGAGCGACGACGGGATACGGCTCCTCGAGCAGGCCGCACCGACCCATGTCGCCGGAGTCCGTCGCTACGCGATCGAGCCCCTCGACCCCGCCGTCCGTCGAGGCCATGAGCGACCAGCTCAGCCCCACCCTGGCCGAGCTCGACAAGGGCGGCATCGTCACCGGCTGCGACGAGCGCGGGCTGACGGTCCCGGTCGCCCGCGCCGCCAAACCGTTCAGCGCCGCCCGCCGGCCCGACCATCGCGGCGCCCGCCGCTCGAGCAGGGCGCGGGCCGCGTCGGGCACCGCCGGGACGCTCGCCCAGTGGCCCAGCCCGGCCGGCCCGGACCCGAACACCAACGTCGCGAGGTCCTGGGTTCCGGCCTCGACCTCGCCGTCGAGCACGGGCACCACGGTGTCGGGCCACTCGAGGTTTGCACCCTGATCGGGCCGCACGAGGCGCCCGAGCCGGATGGCAGCCGGGTCGAGGATCCCGGCCCGGCCACACGTCGAGGTGGCCACGGCGGACCCCGCTTCGGTCTCCGCCAGCAGTAGGTCGTCACCGACGCGGCTCGCAGGAAGGCCCAGGGCGAACCCGCTCTCGTGCACCTGCAGCGGCCGGGCCGTGCGGATGCGGTGCAGGCGCCCGTGCCACGGCGCCGCGACCCACAGCACCGTGTCGACCCACACGTCGGGCCACGGCCGCCAGGTCACCGCCAGCAGCTCGTCGTGCAGCTCGCGATTCCGGCCCGAGTCACGTGCCTGCGTCACCCCGCCGGCATCGGTGAGCCACATCGTGGAGTCGCCGAATCCCCGCTCGGGACCGCGGGCGCGCGCACTCCTCGTGAAGCCGAACCGGCTCGAGTACGCGAAACGCTGGTACTTGGCCGCCACCTCGGACACCCACTCCGGTGCGGGCTGACCCGCGGCGACGGCCAGGGTCTGCTCGTCGTCACGGGCGATCACGAAGCCCGGTTGGACCTGGGTCACGGGTGCGGCCGGCTCGAGCGGCGCCTCCTCGGCCTGCCAGAACGGATGGTCGTCGGGCGCCGCCAGGGCGAGGAACGCCTTCATCGCCCAGTACGGCGAACCCGGCGAGCTGTAGGGCTCCAGCAGCCGCTCGGACGGGAAGCCGTAGCCCAGGCTCAACACGCCGTCTTCGTGGGCGATCGGCCGGGTCGACCAGTGACGCAGGTGACGCAGGTAGAGGCCCTTGACCCGGCCCCACCCGATCGCCTCCTCGCCGGCGAGCGCCAAGGCGGCCCAGAACGCGGCGTGGGCGAAGCGATAGGTCATGGATCGCCCATACGGCAGGGACGCACCGTCCGGCGCGAACCATCGTTCGACCTGGCGGCGGCGTCCGGGCGCGGCGGCGGAACTGCTCTGCGTGCGCCTCGTCGCCGAGCCCCGACGCGGCGTAGATGAGCCCGTAGGTGTGGAAGGTCATCGCGCCGTACCAGTCGACCTGGCCGCGCCCTCCGTCCACGTACCAGCCGTCGCCGCGGTAGAGGCCGTCGATCAGCGCGAGCGACGAGGCATGGGCCGCCTCGTCGAACCCCACGCCGACGCGGGCGAGGCCGAGATCGACGAGCACCCGGTGGAACTGCCAGTTGTTCGGGTGCAGCACAACCCGGTCGATCTGCGACAGCCACTCCACCACACGAGCCCGTTCCTCTTCCGAGAGCGGGTCCCACAGCTCGGTGGGTGCGAGGACGAGGCCGACGCCGAGAGCGGCCATCTCGACGAGCCGCTGATCGCGGTTGCGGGCCACACCCCAGTACTCCGGATGATCGGGATCGGTCCCCGCCACCAGGCCGCGACGCATGAGCGCCCAGTGGTCGAACGCACCGCCGCCGGCCGCGAGCGGCGCCAGGCCCCACAGGGGTCGGGCCCACCCCTCCAGCTCGTCGGCCGTCACATCGGCAGACGACGCCCGCCCACGGAGTCGGACCCTCGCCCCACCGTCGCTCAGGTGGGAGACGAGCGGCTCGTAGCAGGCGCGCGCCGCGGCCTGGACGTCCTCACGCGTGCGCAGGGGATTCTGCCCCAGCGGGTTGGCCACCGACCGAGCCTCGCACACGGCGCGCGAGACTCGTTCGATGACCGCACTCCCGCGCGGGTTCCGCGCCCATGTCGGCTCGATCGGCATCAAGGACGCCCTCCCGGACTTCGTCGTCATCGCGGCCGACCGCGCGTGCCCGGCGGCCGCCGTGTTCACCAAGAGCCGGTTCGAGGGCCCGAGCGTCACGATCAGCCGCCGCCATGTGGCTGACGGCCGGCTCTGCGCCTTCACCGTCGTGTCCCGCAACGCCAACGTCGCCACCGGCGAGCAGGGCCGGCGCGACGCGCCGAGGTGGTGGCCGGCGTCGCGGCCGCGCTGGACGGTGATCCGCCACGACGTGCTCGTCGCCTCGACCGGCGTGATCGGCCGGCCCTACCCGATGGACCGGATACGGCCGCACCTCGCCGGCGCTCGCCGATGGCTTCACCGAGCTCGAGGCCGAGCCGGCGGCGCGCGGCCATGATGACCACCGACACGGTGGCCAAGGTCGCGCTCGGCGCGCGCCGGGCACGC
Organism: uncultured Microthrixaceae bacterium; assembly: GCA_963776435.1. Lineage (GTDB taxonomy): Bacteria > Actinomycetota > Acidimicrobiia > Acidimicrobiales > Acidimicrobilacustridaceae > UBA4742. Next base: position 38,473 of record CAVZMK010000007.1, on the reverse strand, counting down.
GACCATCGTCGGCGTGGCCAAGGGCGTAGGCATGATCGAGCCCGACATGGCCACCCTGATCGCGCTGTTCTGCACCGACGCCGAGCTCGCGCCGGTCGCGCTCGACGCGGTCTTCCGGCGAGTCATCGACCGCACGCTCAACGCCGTGAGCGTCGACACCGACACCTCCACCAGCGACACAGCCGCGATCATGGCCAGCGGCGTGGCCGGTGCGGTCGATGCCGACGAGTTCGAGCAGGCGCTGTTCGAGGTTGCGCTCTCGCTCACCCGCCAGATCGCCCGGGACGGCGAGGGAGCCACGACGCTGATCGAGGTCCGGGTCGACGGGGCCCGCGACGACGCGCAGGCCAAGCGGGTCGGCAAGTCCATCGTGAACTCACCCCTGGTCAAGACGGCGGTGCACGGCGCCGACCCGAACTGGGGTCGCGTCGCCATGGCCATCGGCAAGTGCGCTGACGACACCGACATCGACCCCGACCGGGTCGTGATCCGCTTCGGCGAGCGGGAGGTCTATCCCCAGCTGCTCGACGACGTTGAGCTCAGCGCCCTGTCGAGCTATCTGGCCGGTGACGAGGTGCTCATCCACGTGAGCCTCGGCGTGACCGGCGGCTCGTTCACGGTCTACGGCTGCGACCTGACCGACGGGTACGTGCGCATCAACGCCGACTACACCACCTGAGGGCGCGCCGGCGGCGGGCTGGTACGTTCCGCAGATGCTCTCGTCCTGGGACGACTACCCCGTGCACCAGGTGGCGGAGACCATCCGCCACGCCGGCACCAGCGATCGCAACTTCTACGACCGCTACTACTTCAACCTCCACGGCTCGTCCGACGAGCTGTTCATGATCATGGGGCTGGGCCAGTACCCGAACCTGGCCGTGTCCGACTGCGTTCGCGTTGGTGCGGCGGGGCACCGAGCACCGGGTCGTGCGGGCCTCCAAGGAGCTCGTCGACCGCATGGACACCGCGGTCGGTCCGCTGCGCGTCGAGGTGATCGATCCGCTGCACGAGGTGCGGGTGGTGCTCGACGAGAACGAGTGGGGCCTGTCGTTCGACCTCCACTGGAAGGGCGCCATCCCTGCCTTCGAGGAGCCTCGGCACTACATCCGCAAGCACGGTCGAGTGTTGTTCGACACCATGCGCTTCGCCCAGACCGGCTACTGGACCGGCGAGATCCACATCGACGACGACGTCGTCACCGTCACGCCGGACAGGTGGAAGGGCACCCGCGACCGGTCGTGGGGCGTGCGCCCGGTCGGCGAGGCCGAACCACCCGGCGTGCACGCCGACGACCCGTCGGTGTCGGGCATGTGGAACTACGCGCCGATGCAGTTCGACGACTACTCGATCGTCTACATGGTGCAGGAGCCCGACGCGGGTCGAGCGGGTGATGGAGGAGGCGGTCAAGGTCTGGAACGACCCCGAGCGCCCGCCCCAGTGGCTTGGACGTCCCCAGCACGAGCACACGTTCACCTCCGGCACCCGGCGGGTGTCCTCGTCGGTGCTGCGGTTCCCCGATGCCCCCGACGGCCCGCTCGACATCGCCGTCACCCCGCTCGTAGACAGCCACATCGGCATCGGCACCGGCTACGGGTTCGACGCCGACTGGAGGCACGGGGCCTGGCAAGGTCCGCTCGTGGTGCAGGGCCTGACCCTCGACACCGAGGCCGACAAGGAGCGCTTCTTCGGCATCGTCGACGCGGTCGCCCGGTTCGAGACCTCCGACGGCGACGTCGGCTACGGGCTCCACGAGTACATGTTCCTCGGCCCCTACGCCCGATACGGCTTCAGCAGCTTCATGGACGTGCCGTGATGTCACCGGACGAGCTGCGGGCGCTGGTCGAGCGGTTCTGGCGCACCCTCTACGTCGAGCGCGACCTCGACGCGGTCGGGTCGTTCTTCGCCCTCGACGGCTGGTACACCGACGTCCCCATCGACGACGGCGGAGCCACCGGGCCGGCGCAGATCGCGGCACGCCTGCGCATCGGATTCGAGCCGGTGCAGTCGTTCGACCACGAGATCCACCGCCTGGTGATCGACGGCGACACGGCCATCACCGAGCACACCGAGACCTGGCACTTCGACGACAACACGACGGTCGCGTTGCCGTTCGTATCCGTCCAGGTCGTCCGCGACGGAGAGTTCGTCCTCTGGAAGGACTACTCCAACATCGACACGCTGCTCTCCGGCGCCCCCGAGTGGTGGATCACCCACATCATGAGCCAGCCCCCGCTCGCCGAGCTGGCCGCCCCCAGCACCCCGATATGACGGATCCGCGCTCCCGCCGCACGTTCTTCTGAGGATTGACGCCGCCCATCGAGGTCGATCCTCAGAAGTTCGAGGGGGTGGGTCAGGAGTGCGGTCCGGCGCCGTCAGACGCAGGCGGCGTTGATGTACCCGTGCTCGGGGGGTGGTTGACCGGACCTCCCGCTGATGAGGTGGTCGAGCCGGTCGGCCGTGACGCTCCGGTAGCCGTAGCCGTGCGCACCGTGGTCGTAGGTCGTGTTCACGAACGTCGTGCCGTGGCGATGTCAGTCCTTCGTCGGGGGTTGGGCCCCGTCTGATACCAGCCATAGTTCGAGCGCGGCCTGTGGGCTCGAGCCACCCGATACGCCTCCGCTGAGAAGAAGTCCGACACCTCGACAAGAGACCGGCGTTCCGGGCTGGTGGGACCGGGCGACCAGGTAGCTGACCGTGCCGGCGACCAGCAGCAGCCCGAGCGCGATGGCCGCCACCGCGATCGCGCTGTGTCCCAAGCTCGGGCGCTTCCGGGTGTCGACCGCCATCGTCACGCCCTCAATGGTGCCAGGTAACGTCGCCGGCATGAGCCTCGTGCTGGTCGACTCACCGATCCCCCACGTCCGCGTGATCACGCTCAACCGGCCGGAGCGGCTGAACGCCATGTCGATCGACCTGGTGATCGAGCTGTACGACGCGCTGGAGGACACGGCGGCCGACAACGACTGCTACGTGGTCGTGCTGACCGGGTCCGGCCGCGGCTTCTGCTCGGGCCTCGACCTGAAGGACTACGGCATCATCCCCAACATCGACGGCCTGCAGCGTCGGGCGCATCGCGCAGCGCTCGATGCGCTACTACTCGCGGTCTGGTGCCGGCCATCCGTCGGATGCCCCAACCCGTGATCGCGGCAGTCAACGGACCGGCCTACGGCGGCGGCATGTGCCTGTCGCTCGCGGCCGAGCTGCGCTTCGCCGCCGAATCGGCGACCTTCAACAGCACGGGCATCGTCAACGGCCTCACGAGCACCGAGCTCGGCGCCAGCTGGCTGCTCCCCCGACTCATCGGCGCCGCGCACGCCAACGACATCCTGCTGACCGGCCGCACGATCGACGCCGACGAGGCGCTGCGCATGGGTCTGGTGTCGCGGGTCGTGCCCGACGGCGAGCTGCTCGATGTCGCCCTCGAGGTGGCCGGGCGCATGATCGGCCTACAGCCCGTACGGCCTGGCCATGACCAAGGACATCATCTGGGTCAACCTCGAGAACCCCAGCCTCGAGTCGGCCATCGAGATCGAGGACCGCAACCAGCTCATGCTCGGCTTCACCGAGAACCTGCCCGAGGCCATCCGCGCCTTCGACCAGCAGCGCGATCCCGTCTACACCGACGAACCCCGCCGGGACCTGTTCGCCAGCGACTGACGCGATCGTGACAGGATGAGCGGTATGGGGATATCCCGCCGGTCGTTCCTGGTCGGGGGTGGCGCGGCCGTGGCCGCCGCCGTCGCGCTCGACGCCTGCTCCAGCTCGAAGTCGACCTCGACGACCGCGTCGACCATCCCCAGGACGACGACCACGACCACCGCGATACGGCGCGCCGGTCAGCGGCCTGATCCGTCCAAGCCGGAGGGGACCGACCTCATCCCGCAGATCGAGCACGTCCTCGTGCTGATGATGGAGAACCACTCCTACGACAACTACTTCGGGGTGCTGACCGCTCGTGGGGACGGCCTCACGCTCGACTCGTCACGGCAAGCCGACCGAGTCCAACAAGGACGCCAGCGGCAAGCCCGTCCCGATGTTCCACATGGGCAACACGTGCCAGTTGCATGCGCACCCCAGCCAGAACTGGAACGACATGATCACGCAGTGGGACAACGGAGCCATGGACGGGTTCGTCCGCAGCTTCAGCGGTCCGGTGGCGATGGGCTACTGGACCGGCAGCGACCTGCCGTTCTACCACGGGCTCGCCAAGACCTTCCCGAACTGCGATAGATGGTTCGCGTCCTGCTTCGGACAGACCTATCCCAATCGCCGCTACCTGCTGTCGGGCACGTCGATGGGGACCATCCACACCATCACAGAACCAGATACGACGACGCTCACCCCGCCGAACGGCACCATCTTCGACCTGCTGGCCAAGCACGGCATCTCGGCCATGGACTACTACACCAACGCGCCGAGCTTGGGGCTCTACCTGCCATCGCTGGCCAAGCACGTCAAGAAGATCGCCAAGATGGACCAGTTCTTCGCCGACGCCGCGGCCGGCAAGCTGCCCGCGTTCGCGCTGCTCGAACCCGACTTCGACAAGCAGTCCGAGGAGAACTCGCAGGACATCTCGGTGGGCGAGTCGTTCTCGGCCAAGGTGGTCAACGCGGTGATGCACAGCCCGAACTGGGCCAAGACACTGCTCATCTGGACCTACGACGAGCACGGGGGCTACTACGACCACGTGCCTCCGCCCGCGGCCGTGGCGCCAGATGCGGTTCCACCCCGACTCAAGCCCGGCGACAAACCCTTCACGTTTGCCCGTTACGGCTTCCGCGTCCCGACGGTGATCATCTCGCCGTTCGCCAAGAAGGACTACGTCTCCCACGTCGTGCACGACCACACGTCGGTGCTCAGCCTGCTCGAGCACAAGTACAACCTTCCCGCGCTGACCAACCGCGACGGCGCGGCCGACAACCTGCTGGACTCGCTCGATCTCACCAGTGACCCGGCTTTCCTGACGCCACCGAACCTGCCGGCTCCGCTCAACCCGCATCCGAGCGACCCGCTCGCCGCGCCCATCTGCACCGCACCCGGGCCGGTCCCCAACCCGGCCGGCTGACCGCCGGCATGGCCAAGCCGGTCGACGACCTCATCGGGGAGCTGCGCTTCCTCTACGTCGGCGCCGGCGACACCGGCGAGGCGGTCGCGTTCTACACCGACCACCTGGGCGCTCGCCTGCGATGGCGCTTCCAGCACTTCGGCGCCGACGTGGCCGGCCTCGAGCTCGGATCCGGTCCCCTCGTACTCCTGACCGACCACCGGCCCGCGGGTTCGGTGCTACCGATCTACGCGGTTGGTGACCTGGCGGGGACCACCGCGGCCCTCCGCAGTGCGGGCGCCGAGGTCACCGGTCCGATGGGCACGCCCGAGGGTGATGTCGTCGTGGTCGAGGTGCCGGGCGGGCCAGCGGGGACGCACGAGATCGCGTTCCTGGAGGTCACCCGCCCCGGCGCGATGGACCACGCGTACGCCGACGCGACGAACGACCACCGCGTCGTGCCAGGCTGACGCACATGAACGCGCCAGTCGATCTCTACAGCCCGGACACCTACATCGACGGTCCGCCCCACGCGACCTTCGACGAGCTGCGCCGGACGCAGGGCGTCTACTGGCAGGACATCCCAGGTGAACCCGGCGTCTGGATCGTCCTGCGCCATGCCGACCTGGTGCGCGTCGCCCGCGAGCCGACGCTCTTCTCCGCCTACGAGGGCGGCATCGTGCTCGAGGACCTCGAACCCGACTCGCTGGAGATGCTCCGGGGCACGTTGCTCTCGATGGATCCCCCACGGCACCACGACTACCGCCGGCCGGTCGCCCCCAGCTTCAGCCGCCGCGTCATCGCCGGACTCGAAGACCGCATCCGCGGCCTGTGCCGCGAGATCATGCTCGACGCCGGCGCGCGCGGGCGAGGTCGAGTTCGTGCACGACGTCACCTCGAAGCTTCCTTCCCAGGTCATCGGCGACCTGATGGGGCTGCCGCCCGAGGACTGGGATCTCGTCCATCGCCTGGCCGAGCGCAACACCAGCCAGCAGGACGCCGATCTGGCCGGTGACGGCGACGACGCGCTCACCTCGTCGATCGAGATGGCGATGTACGCCATCGAGCTGGCCGGGCGGCGCCGTGGCGAACCACCACGCGAGGACCTGACGACCCTGCTCCTGCAGTCCGACTTCGGTGGCGCACCCATGTCCGACGTCGACTTCGGGAGCTTCTTCGTCCAGCTCGTCACTGCCGCCAACGACACCACCAAGACGATGCTCTCGTCCGGCCTGTTGGCACTCCTCCAGCATCCCGAGGCGATGGCCGAGGTGCGCGCCGATCCCACGCTGATCCCGGGCATGGTCGAGGAGGTGCTGCGTTGGGCCAATCCGCTGCACTACTTCCGTCGCACCGCCACGGCCGACACCGAGCTGGGCGGCGTCGCCATCGGGCAGGGCGACAAGGTGTCGATGTGCTACACGGCGGCCAACCGCGATCCGGCCGTCTTTGCCGATCCGCACCGGTTCGACATCCACCGTGACCCGAACCCGCACCTCTCCTTCGGGATCGGCGAGCACTTCTGCCTGGGCGTGCACCTCGCCCGGCTCGAAGGCCGGGTCTTCTTCGAGGAGCTGCTGTCGACCTTCGGGACGATCGAGCTGGTCGGTGAGCCGGTGCGCGTGCGCTCGAACCTCAACAACGCGCTGAAGGTGCTGCCCATCCGGCTGGCGGCGTGAACCCCCGCACCCCGGTCCTCGCCGCGACCACCACCCTCAGCTTCGACTCCGACCCACGCGAGACACCGGAACCGGTCGAGATGGCCGTCCAGGCGGTGCGCCAGCTCGGCCATCCGGACCTGCTCCGGAGGGTCGGCCTGATCCTCGTGCCCAAGGGAACGTGGGCCTACGGCGACCCCGGTCGCGCCATCGCCGATGCCGTCGGCGCCGAGGCGCGCTCGGTGCTGGCCGAGGTCGGCGTCCTGCAGCAGACGATCCTCACCTGGGCCTGCGACGCCATCGCCAGTGGCGACGCGGACGCGGTCCTCGTGGTCGGCTTCGAGGCCAAGCGCCGGGACCTGCTCGCCGCCCGCGAGGGGATCGAGCTCCACGTCACCGACGCACCCGGCCCCCCGGACGAGCTCCTGCTGCCCCACGGCGACATTCTCACCCGGGCCGAGATCGAGCGCGATCTCGCCGTCCCCGCGCATCAGTACGCCATCGTCGACAACGCCCTCCGTCACGCCGACGGGTTGGATCACGCCCAGCACCTCGATCGCCTCGGTCAACTCTGGTCCGGTTTCGCCGCCGTCGCCCGCGACGACGCGTCGGCCATCGACCGGAGCGCACCGACCCCGAGCGAGATCACGACACCTGTGCCGGCCAATCGCATGATCGCCTCGCCCTACACCAAGCGGCTCTGCTCGCAGTGGAACGTCGACCAGGCCATCGCCCTCCTGTTCACGAGCGCGGAGTCGGCGGATGCCCACGGCATCGCGCGGGACACGTGGACGTTCCCCGTGCTGGCGGCCGAGTCCAACCACATGGCGGTGATGCCGGCCCGGGCCGAGCTCCACCGCTCCCCCGCCACACGCCTGCTGGGTGACGCGCTGCGAGACGCCACCGGCCTCGAGCCCGGCCAGGTCGACCACCTCGACCTCTACAGCTGCTTCCCGGCCGCGGTCCAGGTGCAGGCCCGCGAGCTGGGCATCGGCCTCGACCGGCCTCTGACGGTCACCGGGGGCATGACCTTCTTCGGCGGGCCGCTCAACAGCTACGTGCTGCACGCGACGGCCACCATGGCCGGCAAGCTGCACGAGGCGGATGCCCCGACCGGCCTCGTGACCTCCGTGAGCGGCATGCTCACCAAGGCCGGTCTCGGCCTCTGGTCGGCCGGGCCGCCGACCGATCCCTGGCACTCGATCGACGTCAGCACCGAGGCGGAGGAGGCCACCGAGCTGCGCCCCTGGGACGGCGACGCGACCGGCTCGGGCCAGATCGTGGCCGCCACCGTCGTGCACCACCGCGGCGTGCCGTCGCACGTTGCTGCGGTCGTGGAGCTGGCTGGCGGTGCCCGCACCGTGGCCGTCGATCGCGACGCCACCGTCGCGTCCGACCTCGTCGAGACCGACCTGTGCGACCAGCCCGTCGAGGTCGTCACGCCCGGTGTCATGACCATCGACTGATCCCGAGGAGCCCCTGTGCCGGAGCCGATCTTCCGCCATATCGACTGATCCCGAGGAGCGCCTGTGCCCGAGCCGATCTTCCGCCATCTCGACGATCCCGACGTCGCGCCACAGGCGATCAAGGCGCAGCGCAACGCCGACGGAACCACGTCGTGCGTCTGGGAGCAGTGGCTCGCCTTCAACGCCGACCCGCCCTACCTCTCGCTGCACGCCCGCTACGACCCCGGGATGATCGTGCGCCGCCACGGCCACAACAGCCCCCACGTGCTGTTCGTCATCGAGGGCGAGCTGTGGATCGGCGACCGGCACTGCCCCGCCGGCACCCATGTCGAGCTCCCGAACGGGGCGGCCTTCGGTCCGCTCCGCGCCGGTCCGGCAGGCGCGACCCTGTTCGAGGTCATGATGGGCGATCCCCGCTCGTGGGGCGATCGACCCGATGCGTTCAGCGCCGCCCTGGCCGAGCACGGAGTCGAGCCGCTGCCCGATCCGCCGCTCGAGTATCCGGAATGGCTCGACGACCTGCGCGGCTACTGGGCGACGGCCACCGACTGAGTCGAGTCGACCAGGAGCAGGTCGCACGTGCGGTCGAGCAGGTCGCCCACCTCGTCGATGGTCATGCGACCCTTCACCCACTCGGACAAGCCGTGGTACCAGACGGCGCCGACGACGCGGAGCACGCCCTGGGCCCGGTCGGCCTCGACCCCGTCGAGCGTCCGCGTCGAGCGCGGGGAACACGACGGCACCGAGCTGCTGGAAGCACTCGCTGGCGTAGGGGTCCGACGAGTTCGACACCGCGACGAGGATCCGGGCGAAGTTGGGTTGGCGGCGGTAGGCCCGCAGCGCCTGGTGCAGGACGATGCGCAGCTGCTCGGCGGGTTCACCGCCGATGGCGTCGGGCCTCCGCGACGAGGTGAGCCCGCCCGCCCACTCGACCAGCGCCGCCGCCAGAAGGTGGTCCTTCGACGAGAAGTAGCGGTACACCGTGCCCAGCGCCACGCCGGCGCGTTCGGAGATCTCCTTCATCTGCACGTCTTCGTCGCGGCCCTCGCCGATCAGCTCCACGACCGCGTCGACGAGCCGTTGGCGCCGGGCCAGCTGCGCCGGCGTCATCGTCTCCGGGGCCTGGGGCCCCTCGCCGCTCACGTCGGGCTCACGTCGGAGTAGCCGACAGCCGTACGGGCAGGTGCTTGATGCCGTTGATGAAGTTCGAGCGCAGCCGCTCTGGCGGTCCGAGCTGCTCGACGACCGGTGCGCGCCGCACGAGCTCCTCGAAGAGCACCTTGATCTCCATCCGGGCCAGGTTGGCGCCGAGGCAGAAGTGGGGTCCTCCCCCGCCGAAGGCGATGTGCGGGTTCGGGGTGCGGGTGATGTCGAACCGGTAGGGATCGTCGAAGACCGACTCGTCACGGTTGGCCGAGATGTAATACAGGCCGACCTTGTCACCCTCGCGGATCTGGTGGCCCTTGTAGTCGAGGTCCGCGGTCACGTTCCGGCGGAAGTACATGACCGGAGTGGCCCAGCGGAGGATCTCCTCGATGGCGCCGTCGATCAGGCTCGGGTCGTCGACCAGCATTTGGTACTGGTCGGGGTGCTCGAGGAACGCGGCCATGCCGTGCGCCATCGCGTTGCGCGTCGTCTCGTTGCCGGCCACCGCCAGCAACAGGAAGAACTGGTTGAAGTCCATCTCGGAGAGCCGGTCGCCGTCGACCTCGTCGTGGATCAGGTGGCTCACGATGTCGTCACGCGGGTTCTCACGGCGCTCCTCGCCGAGCGCATTGCGCGTAGACGAACATCTGGATCTGCGCGTCGAGCTGGTTCTCGGCGGTGATCACGTACTCGGGGTCCTCGCTGCCGATCATGCGGTTGGACCAGTCGAAGATCTTGTGCCGGTCCTCGCTCGGCACGCCCAGGAACTCGGCGATCGCCTCGAGGGGCAGCTCGGCGGCGACGTCGACCACGAAGTCGCATTCGCCGCCGTCGGCCATCGCCCGCTCGATGATGCGCACGCTCAGCTCGCGCAGGTGGTCCTCGAGCGAACGGATGACCTTCGGCGTGAACCCGCGGTTGACGAGCTTGCGGTGCCGCGTGTGGTCGGGCGGGTCCATCATCAACATGAGCCGCCCGGCATCGCCGGCCGCCTCCATCTGTGCCCGCATCTCGGGCGACGGCTCCTCGAGCTGGATCACCCCGCCCCGCGACTGCTCCGAGGAGTAGCTGGCCCAGTCGCGGTTCAGGACGGCCACGTCCTCGTGGGCGGTGAAGACCCAGAAGCCCGGACCGCCGGGCTCGGGATGGCGGTAGATCGGCGCCTCCGCCCGGAGTAGGGCGAACCAGTCGTGCGGGACCCGCTCGGCGAACACGTCCCGGTCGAGCAGGTCGATGTCGTCGAGGCGGAGCGCTGTGGCCTGGCTGGTGGTGTCGTCGGGTGGCATCCGATCCCTCTCCGCGGTAGATTGAAATCTGATTCTACTACGAAGGGGACCCCGATGGCAGAGGTTGCGCAGGCTGACGAGCACTACACGATCATCTCGGCGGACTGCCACGCCGGCGGCAGCCACGAGATGTACCGCGAGTTCCTCGACCCGGCCTGGCGCGACGAGTTCGACGCCTGGCGGGAGAAGTACAAGAACCCGTTCCGCGACCTCCAGGACGGCGGCCGCATCCGCAACTGGGACGACGAGAAGCGCAACGGCGACCTCGAGGCCGACGGCATCGTCGGCGAGGTCGTGTTCCCCAACACCGTGCCCCCGTTCTTCCCCAGCTTCATCCTCTTCGCCCGCCCGCCGACCGACGAGCAGTTCCGAGCCCGCCTGGCCGGCATCCGGGCCCACAACCGGTGGCTGGCCGACTGGTGCGCGCCGGTTCCCGGACCGGCGCGCCGGCATCGGTCAGATCTTCCTGAACGACGTCGACGAGGCCATCAAAGACGTCCAGTGGTGCAAGGACAACGGCCTGCGCGGCGGCGTGCTCATCTCGGCCATCCCGCCCGACGTCGAAGTACGTGAAGCCGCTGTACGACCCGTGCTACGACCCGCTGTGGCAGGCTGTGCGAGGACCTCGGCATGCCGGTCAACAGCCACGGCGGCACCGGCCTGCCCGACTACGGCCAGTACCAGGCCGCCGCCGCTGCATCTTCATCACCGAGGTGCCGTTCTACTCGCAGCGGCCGTTCGTGCAGCTGCTGTTCGCCGGCGTGTTCGAGCGCTTCCCGCGACCTGAAGTTCGTGATGACCGAGATGGGCTGCTCCTGGCTGCCGCCGATGCTGAAGCACTTCGACCACCGTGATGGCCCAGATCCGCAAGACGGGCCGCATGGGCGAGATGCGCTACGCCGAGGAGCGACGTGCTGCCGAAGTCGGCCACCGAGTACTTCCGCCAGAACTGCTGGGTGGGTGTGAGCCAGCCCGGGTCGCGACGACGTCGCCGCGCATGGACGACGATCGGTGTCGACCGGTTCATGTGGGGTACCGACTACCCCCACGAGGAGGGCACCGGCGCCCTTCACCCGCGAGCACCTGCGCCAGCGCTTCAGCGACCTCCCCCCCGACGATGCTGCGACGGTGCCTTCGGCGGCAACGCGGCCGAGCTGTACGGCTTCGACCTCGACACGCTGGCCCCGCTGGCCGAGAAGGTCGGCCCGACCGTCGGTGAGATGGCGACCCCGCTCGACCGGCTCCCCGACCAGGCCAACGAGGCGTTGACGCGGGTGTAGTGCCTCCCCCGACCGCGCCGCCGTGGCGCTCCGCGCTGGTCACCGGCGCCTCGAGTGGCATCGGCACGGCCATCGCCCGCCAGCTGGCGGACTCCGGTGTCAGCCTGGTGCTGGTGGCCCGACGCGTCGACCGCCTCGACCAGCTGGCGGCCGAGTTGGGCTCCACGAAGGTGGAAGTGCTCGCCGCCGACCTCGCCCGCGACGACGACTGTGCCCGGGTGGCGGCCCGGTTGGCCGACACCGAGCAGCCGATCGACCTGCTGGTGAACTGCGCCGGGCTGGGCGCGGCTGGGGTCTTCGCCGACGGCGACCTCGAGGTCTACCGCCAGATGCTGGCCGTGAACGTGGAGGCGCTGGTCGCGCTGTCGCACGCCGCCGTCGGTCCTATGCGCGATCGGGGACGCGGTTGGATCGTCAACATCTCGTCGCTCGGCGGTCACGCGCCGGGCCCACGTTTCGCCGTCTACTCGGCCACCAAGGCGTTCGTCACCAGCTTCAGCGAGGCCCTGCACGAGGAGCTGCGCCGCTCCGGGGTCGTGGTCACGGCGATCTGTCCCGGCGCCACCCGCACCGAGTTCGGCGAGGTGAGCGGCGCCGACAGCGGTGACCTGCCCGACTTCCTGTGGCAGGGGGCCGACGAGGTCGCCGCCGAGGCGTTGGCCGCAGCCGCGGCCGGTCGGGCCGTCCGGCGTGACGGGCTGGCCGAACCGGCTCGCGGCGGGGTTCACCGCCGTGCTCCCCCGTTCCGCCAACCGCCGCATCGCGGCCAGGGTCGCCGACCAGCTGTAGGTCTCGTGCTCCTCAGCTGTGGGAGCAGTGGTCGTCGGTCGGGGCGACGTCGAGCGCCGGGTTGCGGTCGAAGAAGCCGAACGGCACGAGGTGGAAGCCGGCGTACTCGACCGGCATCACCGGCCAGTCCTCGGGACGGGGGATGTGGGTGACGCCGAAGGTGTGCCACACCACCAGGTCGGTGTCGACGATCGGACCGGTCGGCCGCGGTCCACGCGGGGAGCCCGTCGCCGCCGCCGTGCTGGTTCGGGTGGTCGCCCGCGGCGCGGCGCTCGTCGGGTCGGTACGGGCGTGACCCACAGGTTGCGGGTGGCGAACGCCGGCCCGGCGGCCGACGCTCGAGTCGGGGTCGGCGAGCAGCGTCGGCGTGGCGCCGGGCACCAGCTTGTACGCGACCGGCTGGCCGAGCCCGTTGCGCACGTCGGGGTTGACGATCTTCCACGTGCGGCTGCGGGCCGGGTCGACCAGCCGCTTGGCCTGCTGCTCGGTGCGCGAGCGCGGTCGCGGTGCGTCACGAAGGCGTTGGCCGAGCGGGTTGTCCGGGCCGGGCGGCGTCGGCGATCGCGTCGACCTCGTAGCACCGTGTTGCGCGCGCCGTCGACGTCGATGTCGAGGCGCACGTTGAACAGGTGCTGGTGGTACGGGCGCGGCGAGCTGCGGCGCGACCATCGACGCGTGCGTCGGGCTCGCTCGCCGGGCGCGCACCGCCATCGTCGACATGATCCCGGTGAGCTTCACCTCGAGCTGGATCGTGCCGTCGAGGTAGAAGTACCAGTAGAAGCCGTACTCGTAGTTGCCGACCGTCGCGATCGAGCTGACCACCAGGCGGCGCGACCGGCGCACCTCGGTGGTGCCCGCCGTGCAGGTCGACGTGCTTCCAGAGGATCCCGTAGTCCTCCTCGTGCATGCAGATCGCGTTCGCGAGCGTGAACGGGCACGCCCGTCTCGGTCGCGAACGTCGACGTCGAAGTAGTGGATCAGCCCGAGGCAGTCGCAGCCGAGCGTGAGCGAGTTGGCCATGCGCCCGAGGCCCCACTCGCCGGCGTCGAAGGCGTTCTTCCAGCCGTGCATCGGTCCCGGGTCGCCGTAGGGCACGACCATCTCGCTCACCGACGCCCGGTGCAGGATCGGCCGCACCCGGCCGCCGTCCTCGTAGCCGACCGTGTGCAGCACGAGGCCCTCGTACGGGATCCATCGACACCCGCAACGACCAGCGCTGCCACGTGCACGAGGTTGCCGTCGACGGTGAAGCTCGCGCCCTCGGGCTGGGTGATCTCGAGCGGCTTGCAGATCGGTGCGCAGCGGGCCGACGTCGTCGCCGCGGTACGCGCCGCGGTCGGGCGGGAGCGGCACGACGCCGTAGTCGACGACCTCGAGCACCTCGCCGCGCGCCGAGGTCGACGAAGGCGATCACGCCCTTCGATCGGGCGGGCGTAGCCGTTGTCGGTCGGGTGCTCGCGGTAGTAGAAGATGCACGCGGTGATGCGGCGGTCGTCCTCGTGGGCGAGCCCGAAGTTCCCGGCCGGCCACGGGTCGATCTGCACCTGGTCGCAGTCGGTGATGCCCCGCCGGGCGCATCGCGGCCTGCCAGTCGGGGTTCTCCCTGCAGGGCGACGATCGCGTGCATCGACTCCTCGAACAGCAGCGCCGGCCGGGTGTCGGCGCAGCTCGCTCCAGGACGCGACCGACGCCGGCGCCCACGATCGACCACCGCCTCGATCACGTCGGCGGCCGGTCCGGGCACGATGACGAGGCGGACCCGCGCGGGCACCGGGTCGCCGTCCGCGATGCCGCCAGCTCGTCCTTGGTCGGCTCGTCGAGCCCGATGTAGGCGAAGCGTGCGGCCTCCGGTGAGCTCGGCCGGTGCGGCCGACGACCCCGACGGCGGCCTCGATCTCGCGGCCGGTCAACATCTCCAGAGGGTGCACGCCACTGGACGATACAGATCGCCACTCCTACGCTGCGGCCGCGTGACTCTCAACCTCGAAGGAAGCCGCGTCCTGGTCACCGGGGCGTCGTCGGGCATCGGTGCCGGGCTGGCCGAGGCCTTCGCCGCCGCCGGCGCGACGGTCGCCATCTGTGCTCGCCGAGCCGATCGCCTCGAGGAGGTGGCTGCCCGCTGCCGCACCCACGGCCACGACGTGCACAGCTGGGTCTGCGACCTCGCCGATCCCACGCAGGTCGACCGCCTGGCCGAGGACGCGAACGCCGCCATGGGCGGTGTCGACGTGCTCGTGAACAACGCGGGCATCCCGAAGCGGCGGCACGTGACCGCGCTCGACGCCGCGACCGTCGACGCGGTCACCCGCATCAACTACCTGTCACCGGTCCAGCTCACCTTGGCCTTGCTGCCGCAGATGGTCGAACGCGGCGCCGGGCGCATCGTGAACCTCTCGTCGGTGGCCGCCACGCTGTCGTCACCGGGTGAGTCGGCGTACAGCGCGTCGAAGTCTGCGCTGGCTGTCTTCTCCGAAGCGATGGCCGTCGACCTGTGGGACACCGGCGTCCGGGTGCTCGTGGTGTACCCGGGCGTCGTCGACACCGAACTGTTCACGCTGCCGGACAACGATCCGTTCACCGCGCCGGTCGAGCCCATCGGCGTGGACGAGCTCGTCGCCGCCGTGCTCGACGCGCTCGATCGCGACGCGGTCGAGGTCTACGTACCCGGCTACTTCAAGGACTTCGCCACCGGCAAGGCGAACAACATCGAGGGGTTCCTGGCCGGCGCGGCCGAGTTCACGCGCCAGCAGTCGACCTGACCCTCGGATGCTTTTCCCCGCCTTTATGGCGGGAAGGCGAGGATGCCGTCGTGCCCCGTCTCCAGGTGGGCGGCTCGGGGCTCGAACCCGTACCCTGCCAGTGCAGCTCCCGACCCCCCGGAGCCAACCGCCATGAGTGACAGCCGACCTCCCTTCGACCCCTTCGGACCGTCCGACGACGGTCCCGCGCTGCCCCCGTCGCCGCCAGTCGCCGACTCCTGGTCCGCGCCGAACGCCGCGCCGGGCTGGCCTCCGGCCCAGGGTCCGTCGCCCTACGCCCCGCCGCAGAACGGCCCCCAGAGCCCGTATGCCGCGCCCCCCACCGGCCCCTACGGCGGTCCGTACACCGGGCCCTACGCCGGCTACCCCGGCTCGTACGGCGTTCCTTCGCCCACCCCCCCAGCGACGGCGCCGGCGAACGCCCGGCGCCACAACCAGCTCGCCTTCCTCGGCGGGCTGCTCGTCGCGACGCTGCTGATCGCCGCGGTGGTGCTCGTCCACAACGGCCTCAACTCGAACGTGCGCACCACCGGTCAGACGAGCGCGCCGATCACGATCCCCGCCCCTGCGGGTTCGTCCAGCGGCGCCAACGGGAACGGCTCGTCGGGCTCCGGCTCGGGTACGAGCCTGTCCACCCAGGCGATCACGGCCGCGGTCGAGCCCGGCGTGGTCGACATCGACACCCGTCTCGGCTACCAGTCGGCGGCCGCCGCCGGCACCGGCATGATCCTCACCTCCAACGGCGACGTCCTCACCAACAACCACGTCATCGACGGCGCCACGTCCATCACCGCGACCGTCGTCGGCACCGGCCGCACCTACACCGCCAACGTGGTCGGCACCGACGTGACCGAGGACATCGCCGTGCTGCGGCTGAGCGGCGCCTGCGGGCTGACCACGTCCCGCTCGGTGACTCGTCGACCGTGACGACCGGCGACAAGGTGGTCGCCATCGGCAACGCGGGCGGCACCGGCGGCGACCCCACGGTCGTCACGGGAACGGTGACCGACCTCAACCAGAGCATCACCGCCAGCGACGAGAACGGCACGAACGCCGAGCAGCTGACCGGCCTGATCGTCACGAACGCCCCCATCGTGGCCGGCGACTCGGGCGGTCCCCTGGTCGAACGACCAGGGCAAGGTCATCGGCATCGACACCGCCGCCTCGGCCAACAACCAGTTCATGTCGGCCAACAGCACCGGGTTCGCCATCCCGATCAACCGGGCGCTGGCGATCGCCAAGCAGATCGAGGCCGGCAACGAGACCGACACCATCCACATCGGGGCGACCGGCTTCCTCGGCATCGCCATGGCCCCGGCCTCGGCCAGCTCGGGCGGGGGCTCCCCCACCACCGATCCGGCCACGGTCAGCACCGTGATCGCCGGCTCGCCGGCCGACAAGGCCGGCATCGCCGCCGGCGACACCATCACCGGCTTCGACGGCACGAGCATCTCGTCGGCCCAGACGCTCCAGAACCTGACCCATCGCCACCACCCCGGCGATCAGGTCTCGATCTCCTGGACGGACACGTCGGGCCAGTCCCACCAGGCCACGATCACGCTGGCCACCGGTCCGGCGGCCTGACGGCGGCCGCCCACGCCACGAGCCCGTTCAGGCCCCTCGGTACGCGACGATCGAGGTGCCGGCGGGCACGTACAGACTCCCCCCGGCGGCGGCCAGGCTGGGGAACGAGGTGTACAGCTGGCCGAGGTGGAAGCGGTACCGCAGCTTGCGGCTGACCTGGTCGTAGCCCTCCAGGTCGCCGTCGATGGTGACCGTCCAGACCACGCCGCCGGCCACGACCGGCGGACCCACACGGACTTTGCTCACGCGCTGCACCGAGAAGGTGGGGTCGGGACCGTCGTGCACGTGCACGGCATAGAGACCGTCGAGACACGAGACGTAGACGGTCGAGCCCACGACGGCGGTGCCGCCGTACGCCGCCGCACACACCTCGCCCGCGTGCTGTTCACCGCCCACCCCACCGAGGTGGTCGAGGCCGAGCAGGTAGCCGATCCCCTCTTTGCCGACCTGCAGCACCAGATCGCCCCCGACGACCGCGGGCGAGGTCGCTCCCAGATCGAGATCCAGGTCGTTGAGCCGCGCCCACGACTTCGGCGCGAAGGCGTCGAGCTGCTCGAGAGAGGTCGAGAGCTGGATCACCGCGTTGGCGCCTTGGTACGCGTCGGTCGAGACCCCGTTGCCGGTGGCCACGAGCAGCGTGCCGTCCGGTGCCACCGTTGCACCAGGTGGCGCCCAGATGGCTGCCTCCCGCTCGTTGGGCACCTGGTACGAGTCGACGGGGCCCTGGCCGGACGCCGGGAAGCCGAGGACGAAGCCGTGGTAGTCGCCGCAGTCGCCGTACAGCCCGCCGTAGGGCACGATCACCCGGCCACCCGACATGGTCAGCGCGCCACGTTGCTGCTCGACGGCGGGATCGACGTTGGCGGGATCGGCCGAGGCCGACCACTTCTCCGTGCCGTCCTCGAGGTTCAGCGCGAACAGCTTGTGGTGCACGGTCGACTCGAACGCCACGACGTACAGGGTCTTGGTAGCGATGTCGATGACCGGCGTACCGGTGATGCCGCTGGGATCGACGTTGCCGCAGGGCAGCACGACGCCATCGACGGGAACGGCGAGGCGCGTGGACCACCGCACCTTGCCCGACGTCGCGTCGAGCGCGTACACGGTGTTCTGCTCGGTGGCGACGTACACGACCGAGCCGACCACCAGCGGCTCGGCGTAGACCGCGCCGTCCAGATCCTGGCTCCACGCTCTCGTCAGCTTCGCCGCGGGGGGAGAGGTGGGATCCACGCCGGTGCGAGCCGTGTCGTGGTGGTAGGTGGACCACGCCGCCCCCGACACGTCCACGGTTCCGGCCGAGCTGCTCCCGGATCCGCCGCCTCCGGCGTCGTTGAGCGTCGAGCTCGAGGAACAGGCGGCCGACGACAGTGCGACGGCGCACGGCGACCGCGGCGAACCAGCCCCGACGGGGTCGGTGCTGCGCGGTAGCTGGCGTGGTCATCTCATCGCTGAGGATCGATCGCCACCTTGATGGCCCCGGTGTGCTCCTGGTCGGCGATCGTGTAGAACGCGTCGCGCCATTGGCTCAGACCGAAGGTGTGGGTGAGCATCCCGTGCAGGTCGATGCGGCCGGCCGACACGAGGTCGAGGTAGTGCTCGAGCCCGTGCTTGCGCACGCCCTCGACCTCCTCGATGCCGAACGCGTTCGAGCCGACCCAGCTGATCTCCTTGAAGTAGAGCGGACTCCACTCCCATCGACCCGGGGCATGGACGCCGCTCTTGACCAGCGTGCCGCGCGCCTTGAGCAGCCGGACCTCGATCTCGAAGGTCTCGGGCTTGCCGACGGTGTCGTAGGCCACGTCGATGCCACCCGGGATGGCACATCGCCAGCCCGCCGAGCCCTTCCATCGTGGGTCGCAGCACCCCACCGGACCAGGCCGCCAGGTCCTCGAGCATCTCCTCGGCCGACGCCAGCCGCACCACCTTGTGGGCGCCGAGCGCCTGCGCGAGCGCGGCCTGCGCGTCGAAGCGCGCGACCACCGCCACCTCGACGTCGGGGTAGAGCGCGCGCAGGATCGCCACCGCGCACGAACCGAGCGAACCGGCTCCCCACACGAGCGCCGCGACCTCCCGGCGGGGGCGGGTGGCGGGTGATGCCGTGCAGCGACACCGCGAACGGATCGGCGAAGATGGCCTGCTCGTCGGGGATCGAGTCGGGCACGGCGAACAGCATCGTCGAGTGGGCCGGCATCAGCTCGGCGTACCCGCCCGTGGCGTCGCTCGACACGCCGGTGTGGATGCCGGGGCTGATGTCGCCGGACAGGAAGCTCCAGCACAGGCTCAGGTCGCCCGCCTCGCACGCGGGGCAGATCGGATCGATGCCGCGGGGCCGACACGACAGCCATGGGTTCAGCACCACGCGCTGGCCGACGTCGAAGCCCTCCGCCTCCGGCCCCAGCTCCACCACCTCGGCCACCACCTCGTGGCCCATCACCTGAGGGAACGAGCAGAAGCCGCTCATGGCGTTGTCGCTGTCGCCCTCGCCGAAGTCGAGCAGGATCTGCTTCGAGTCCGACCCGCAGATGCCCGTGAGCAGCGGCCGGGTCACGAGCCAGTCCGGCCGCAGCGGCCGGGCGTCGGCGATGTCCCGCAGGGCGACCGGCGTCTTGGCCAGGTTCCGGCCCAGCACGTTGGCGTCGGCCGGCGGTGTCCAGTCGTCGTGCTGCGTCCCGAAGACGAGCGCTCTCATCCGATCCCCCTCTCGACGCACGGACGCTAGACCCTCGGTCGACGCCGAGGGAGTCACGCTCGCTGACCCTAACCGCACGAAATGGGCAAGAATGGCGCCATGCAGCGGCTCAGCGGCATCGACGCGTCCTTCCTGTACATGGAGTCGCCGACGATGCACATGCACATCCTCGGCGTGATCGTGATCGACCCGTCGACGATGCCGGGGGGCTACTCCTTCGAGCGGGTCTGCCAGGTGTTCCGGGACCGGCTGCACCTGCTGGCCCCGTTTCGCCGGCGGGCGGTGTTCGTGCCCTTCGGCCTCGACCACCCGGTCTGGGTCGAGGACGAGAACTTCGACTTCGACCGCCATGTCCGCCGCATCGCCGCTCCCGCGCCCGGGACCCTCCGCGAGCTCGGCGAGCTCGTCGGCCACATCGCCAGCATCCCCCTCGACCGCAGCCGTCCGCTGTGGGAGCTCACCGTCGTCGAGGGCCTCGAGGACGGGCACGTCGCGCTCGTGACGAAGCTGCACCACTCGTCGATCGACGGCATCTCGGGAGCCGAGCTCCTCATCAACCTCGTCGACCTCCAGCCCGACGCACCGCCGGTCGAGCAGCCGAGCGAGCCGTGGAAGAGCGAGCCGGTGCCGAGCGACGCCGAGCTGGTCGCCGAGGCGATCAAGCGCTCGCTGGCCCGACCCGGCCGCATGGTCAGGACGGCCTACCGCACGACCCAGTCCGCCGTCAGCATCATCCGCACGCTGCGCTCGCCCGACAACGACGCCGCCCTCCCCCTCACCGCCCCCAAGACGCACTTCTCCGGCACCCTCACCCCGCACCGCTCGGTGTCCTTCGCGAGGACCTCCCTCGAGGACTTCAAGGTGGTCAAGAAGGCACTCGGCACCACCGTCAACGACGTCGTGCTGGCCGCCTGCACCGAATCGCTCCGTCGCTACCTGCTCGACCACGACGACCTTCCCGACCGGCCCCTCGTCGCCAGTGTCCCCGTGTCGATCCGCAGCGACGAGGACGACGGCGGTGGCAACAAGGTCTCGGCCATGTTCGCCGCCCTCCCCGTGCAGCTCGAGGATCCGGTCGACCAGCTCGTCGAGATCCACCGGCGCATGAACGACGCCAAGGAGCTGCACAACGCGGTCGGGGCGGACATCCTCCAGGACTGGACCGAGATGTTCGGGCCGGCGATGTTCGCACAGGCCAGCCGACTGATGTCGCGCATGCGGTCGGCCGACAAGGCGTGGGGTGTCAACGTCGGTGACCGCCTCACGATCCACAACGTGATCATCTCCAACATCCCCGGCCCACCGATGCCCCTCTACGTCGCGGGCGCCCGGGTGGTGTCGACCTATCCGATCGGACCGGTGCTGCTCGGCGCCGGGCTGAACCTCACCGTGCTCTCGAACATGGGCAACGTCGACATCTCGGCCATCGGCTGCACCGAGCTGGTGCCGGAGATCTGGAAGATCACCGACGGCTTCGGCGAAGCCGTGCACCGACTCCGCGAGATGGTCGAGCGCGGCGACCTGCCCGCCGAGCAACCACAGCCCTCACCCGCGTGACCCAGGCCCTCCTGGTCGACGACCACGACGGCGTGCGCGTCGTCACGTGGAACCGTCCCGACGCGCTCAACGCCATGTCCATGGAGCTGTGGGACGGCACGCGTGACGCCCTCGACGGCGTGGCCGAGGCCGGCGTCGGCTGCGTCGTGCTGACCGGCAACGGCCGGGCGTTCAACGTGGGCCAGGACCTCGCCGAGTTCGGCCACCCGGCCCAGGCCGACGAGGCGCGTGGGTTGCGGGGATTGATGCGGGCCCTGAGCGAGGTCGAGGTGCCGTTGGTAGCCGCCGTCGGCGGCATGGCGGTGGGCTTCGGCGCGACCCTCCTGCCCTGGTGCGAGGTCGTCCTGGTCAGCCCGGTGGCCCGCATGAAGGTCCCGTTCCTGTCCCTCGGCGTCACGACCGAGGCGGGCAGCAGCGCGTCGCTGCCGGCGGTGATGGGACCACAGACCGCCGCCCGGTTCGTACTGACCGGCGAGTGGATGGACGCCGACGAGATGGTCGCCTGTCACCTCGCCTGGAAGGTCGTCCCCGCCGACGAGCTGCTGCCGACCGCGATCGAGCTGGCGACGACGATCGCGGCCCAGCCGCGTGAGGCGCTGCGCACCACCACCCGGTTGCTCCGCGGCGCGCGGCGAGAGGCCTGGCTGGCCGCGGCCGAGCGCGAGTACGAGGAGATGGGCCGGCTGGCCGGAAGCCCCGAGAACCTCGCCGCCATCGAGCGCTTCTTCAGCCGCGGCTGACCGCGGCCGTCGCCCGCATCCTCAATCGGGGATGCCGCTCGGGTCGGCCATGGCCAGCAGGTCGTCCTCGTCGTCGGGCAGTACGAACCCCAGGGCGACGGCGTCGGCCGCGGACTGGCGGTAGGCCTCGAGGTACGCCTCCCGGCCCGGATAGAGGGTCCGCAGCGTCTCGGGGTCGAACGGCACCGTGCGGCCGAACAACTTCTCGAACCGCTCGGCCGCGTCGTTGTCGCCGCTCACCTCGGCCACGGGTACGTCGACGATCGGGGTCCGTATCCCGCCCAGCGCGTTGCCGAAGCCGTCCCGCACGAGCCGCGGACCAGCCACGACCGTGAGCCTCGGCGCGACGGGTGGCGCCGACCCGTCGCGCACCCAGGAGTCGAGGTGATGGAGGGCCGCCTTCATCACGAGGTGCTGGGGTCCGCGGTTGACGGGTTGGGCGAACCCGAACAGATCGGCGAACCCCCCGGTCTGGAACTCGTCCGCGTGCGCCGTCCCCGCCATCTCCCACACCCGGAGACGATCGTGATCGGGCTGGCGGGCGTCGAAGTACCGCAGCATCGGTCCGAGATCGGTCTCGGTCTCGACGATCATGACGGGAACGTCCAGGTCGTCGCGCACCCGCACGGCGGACGCCGAGCCGGGCTCGATCGGCGTGCCGTCGAGGCGGGCTGCGCCGGCCCCCCGGCTGTGGATGAGGATGGCGTCGTAGGCGTCGACACGCGGCTGGACGGCGTTGGCGTAGGTGGTGAGGAAGAAGGCCGACTGCGATTCGCCCACCGCCAGGACCCGCTCGACCGGAAGGCCGCCGAGCGGGTCGAGCGACCCCGGCGTGCGCAGGCAGGCCCCGACCTGGGCGAACAGGTCGAAGGCGTAGGCGTCGCCGGGGTGCCGGAGTCGGCCGTACCGCTCGGGATCGGTGCCCACCAGCCCGCCGACGACGGTGCCGGGAACGTCGGGGACCGCGACGAGCCCCCCACCGCCCTCGACGCCCACCGCCTGGGCTGACACCCCGACCCAGCAGTAGCCGCCCCGCACGATCTCCCGGCTGAGGTAGGTCCAGTCGGGCGCGCCATCGGCCCCCGGGCTGACGTTGAGCCACTCGACGACCACGGTCCCGTTGGCTCGTCCGGCTGAGGCCGGCCGGCGCACGACGATCCGGGTGGCGAACGGGGCGGTGTCCCCGTCGGTCACCGCCCAGCGGCCGTCCGGGCCGAGCTCACCCACGGGGTCGAAGCGGCGGGCGTCGCCCTCGACGAGGTACTCCTCCTCGACGAATCCGAGGTCCGGTAGGTCCGCCGTTCCCACGGCCGCGAGGAGGGCGATGCCCGCACCCCCGGTGAGTCGATCCGAGACCGATGCCATCGGCGGAGTCTGGCACGGGTCGTACCGCGGGCGGCGCGCCTGGCCGGGCGCGCACCGGCCCGGGTCACGAGGACCCGGGCCGGATGTGCCGGGGAGACGACCGCGAGCGGTCGTCAGAGGATCCGCCTGCCGGTCAGGAGGGTGGGGCGAAGGTGGCCGTGAACGTGTTGCCCGAGCTCGGCACGACCAGGTTGAGGATCGGTGTGACGAGGAAGCCGCAACCCGTCAGCTTGGGGATCGTGTAGGTCGACGAGAAGGTCGACGCGCCGGTCAGGCTCACAGGGCCCGACATGTTCACCGAGATGGGCGTGACGCCGTGGCAGTTGTTCCCGACCAGGTTCAGCCATGGGGCGAGGCTGAGCGTCGCGCTGCTGATCTTGAAGCTGAACGAGGAGCTGACCGTCGCGGTCATGGTGGCCAGGTCCACGTGACCGGTGATCGGCCCTGTCGGGCTCATGGCGAAGGTCGCCGTCGCCAGCGGGATGCCGACGAACGAGATGGTCTTGCTGGCCGGAGGCAGGCTCAGGTTGCCCTGGATCGCGCCCGTGGTCAGGTCGACGGTCCCGGTGAAGGTGCCCTGCGGGACAGTGACGTCCAGGTTGAGGTTCTTGAGGTGGGTGGACGCATTGACGTTCCACGTGATGGGGATGATGACGTCGGCCGCCCCGGCGGCCGGCGCGGTGGCGAGGCCGAAGGTGGCGAGCACGAGGACCATCAATGCGGCCAGGCCGCCTCGACGTGTGAGCGTGAGCATGGAGGTGTGTCTCCCTGGTTCGTGGGTTGGAACGCCACCGCCGCCTGACGCCCCCCGCCGTGGCGACGTGCGCCATCGACGAGATCCGCCCGCTTCCCGCCCCCCTCGGACGGCCTGACACCGAGCGTTGCTGACAGTGACAGTGACGCTGACAGTGTCACGCTCAGTGTGACAAATGTCAACTAAAGCTTTCGCTCACCTGCACCGATGTGCCTGGGCTCCGGATTGGGCACGACGAGCGGCCACGGACGGTGGCGCTCCACGGCCAGGGCCACGTCGAACAGGAGGGCGTCCGCGTGGTGGCGGGCCAGCACCTGCATCCCCACCGGGAGGCCGTCGACGGTGCCGGCCGGGATCGACACGGCGGGATTGCCGTAGAGGTTCGAGATCATCGTCGAGCGCGCCCATGGCGACGAGGTCGGGGAACCGGGTCGAGGCCTGGGCGAGCAGTTGGCTCGGCAACGAGGGAGCCGCCGCGCTGGCGGCCCGCACCGCGAACAGCACGCCCTGCAACGCGCGCCGGGCGGCGCGGTTGGACGTCGCCCAGCCGACGAAGCCGTCGTCGTCGGTGCTCGTGGTCGCGTCGGCCGCGAAGGCCGGACCCGGGTTGGTGGCGGCCACGATGAAGTCCACCTGATCGAACGCCGCGGCCATCACCTCGTTGGCCTGGATCCGCAGCTCCTCGGCGACCGCCGCAGTCTTCAGGTTGTAGAGCGCCTGCGCGAGCCAGAGGCCGATGGTGATCTCGTCGGTGAGCTCGGTCGCGGCCGCCGGCCAACGATCACCGAGGTCGGCGAGAAGCGTGGCGAGGTTGCCCATCATCCAGTGGGCGGCGAGGTTCGGTGGGTCGACCACCAGCTCCACCTGCACCATGCCCGTCTCGGCGATCAGCGCGGCGGCCGTCTCCCGCACGCGCTCCTCGACGCCGGGCTCGAGGGTGACGCCCCCGAGCGCGGGGACGATGGCGACGCGGCGCCCGGCGAGGTCCTGGCTTCCGAGCGACGCCTCCCATCGGCCGGGAGAGGGCAGGCTGGTCGGGTCGTACGGATCGGACCCCGCGCACACGTCGTAGTAACGAGCCGCGTCACGGACCGACCGGGCGAGGTTGCCGAGCACGACGGTGTTCGGTCGCATGTAGGCGTGCGGCCCGCGTGGGATGCGGCCGAACGTGCCCTTCATGCCCACCAGCCCGGTGTAGCCGGCCGGGATGCGGATCGATCCCCCGCCGTCGCCACCGGTGGCCAGGCTGACGAGCCCACCCGCCACCGCCGCGGACGAACCGGCCGACGACCCGCCCACCGTGCGCCCGTGGCGCCACGGGTTGTGGGTCACGCCGTTCAACTTGGTGACGCTCACGTTCAGGCCACCGAACTCGCTGGCCGTGGTCTGGCCGATCGGCACCACGCCACCGCGCCCCACCAACCGCTCCACGTGGTGCGACGTCGTCGTGGCCCGGCGGTGGCGATAGACGAGCGACGCTTCGGTCCACGGCCACCCGGCCACCGGCTCCAGCTCCTTGATGCCCGTGGGCACGCCGCCGAACGGCAGCGACACGTCGGCCGTTGCCGCGGCGTCGCGAGCCCGCTCAACGTCGAGGAACGAGAAGCAGTTGAGGTCGGACTTCTCGATCGCCTCGAGGCTCGCGTCCAGCTCCTCGAGCGGTGAGCGCTCGCCCGATCGGAAGGCGTCGACCAGGCTGCACGCGTCCCCGGTCCAGGGACCGTCTGATCCGTGGTCGGCCACGGCGCGAGGGTACCGTGGCGCCTCATGGTCGAAGACATCTCCCGACGCTCGTTCCTCGTCGGCCTGGGGGCCGCATCCAGCATGGCGATGGCGTGGCGCCGACCGCCTCGCCGCCAGGGGCTGAGCCAGCCCGGCGACCGCCCCTATCCCCTGCTGCCAGAAGGCACCGACCAGCTGCCCCAGGTCGAGCACATCATCATCTACATGCAGGAGAACCACTCCTACGACTCGATCCTCGGCATGCATCCCGGCGGCGACGGGTTCGACATCCGGGACGGTCGGGCGCGCAACAGCAACTTCAACACCGACGGGTCCCGCGTGCACGTGTTCCGCGCCCCGGACACCTGCCAGTCCGGCCAGGGCGTCTCGCAGAACTGGGTCTCGACCCACAACCAGATCGACGGCGGGCGCATGGACGGGTTCCTGTTCAACGGGAACACCAACGCCATGCGCTACTGGGATGGGCAGGACCTGCCCTTCTACTACTCGCTGGCCTCGACCTTCCCGGTCTGCGACCGCTGGTTCGCCTCGGCGCCCTGCCAGACCTACCCCAACCGCCTGTATCTCCAGGCCGCCACCTGCCAGTCGCTCATCGCCACGGACCTGACCAAGCTCTTCGCCCTCCCGCATCCGGCCGGCGGCACGATCTGGGACAAGCTCAACGCCTTCGGCATCTCGTGGCTCGACTACGCGTGGGACCTGCCCGACATCGCACTGTTCCCGAAGACCTACACCGCCAACCAGGGCCACGTCCGCACCTTCAACGACTTCCTGGTCGACTGCCAGGCGGGCACCTTGCCGTCGGTGTCGATCGTGAGCCCGGGCATCAACAGCTACACGGAGGAGAACCCGCACGACATCCAGCTCGGCGAGGCCTACAGCTCGTCGATCATCAACGCCGTCATGCAGAGCCCAGCATGGCCGAAGACGGTGCTGCTCTTCATGTACGACGAGCACGGTGGCTACTACGACCACGTCGCTCCTCCGGCCGCCATCCCACCCGACGACATCCCGCCCGACGTCGCCCCCGCACCGAACGCGCCGGCGTCGTGGACGGAGTACGGACTACGGGTGCCCGCCTATGTCATCTCGCCGTTCGCGAAGCCGAACAAGATCAGCCACGTCACGCGCGATCACACGTCGGTGCTGCGCTTCATCGAGACGAAGTTCAACCTCGGCGCGCTCACCCGCCGCGACGCCAACGCCGCCGACCTGCTCGACTGCCTCGACTTCCGGCACCCGCCCGCGTTCCTCGACCCACCTACGCTGGCCGCACCCGGGTTGCCCGCCGGCGGCAGCTTGTGCACGCCCGGGATCCCTCCCCCGCCCACCGAGCCCGCCCTGGAAGGTCAGGTCACCATGGCCGCGCCCGCCGGGCACGGCCCGCCCATGACCGACTCGCAACTCGATCGCCAGAAGCTGCTCGAGTGGTCGCGCCAGTAGGGGTCAGCGCTGGAAGAGTGGGTTCGAGGCGAGATCGTCGCCCGGCTGGCCCGCACCGTCGACCGCCTCGGTCGCCGGGGCGTCGTCGGGACGGACGTCGATGACCGGCTCGGCCCGCAGATCGATCTCGTCCTCGGTGCGCAGCACTCCGGCCTGATCGGACTCGGCCAGCCAGCTCAACAGCGAGGTCCGCTCCGCCGTGATCCGGCGCAGCCCCCGGTCGAAGCGGCCACCCACGCTCTGGGGCGCGGCCGCGACGGGACGCTCGACCCGGAGATCCGGCTCTGCGTCGTTCGCCCATTGTGGCCCTGTACTCCTACGGGGTAGCTCCACTGGCCCGAATGTAGCCCAGCGGCGGGCCCCGACGCTACGGGCCCGCCAGCGACCTGCGGAACCACAGGGCGGCATCGCCCCGGGGATAGTCCGCCACCCGTCGGTCGGGACGGTGTCTGGCATGCTCTCGTCGTGGCGAGCGGATCGACGGCGGGGCAGGGACGCCGGTTGAGCTGGCTCGCGACCGGCCGACTGGCGATCAGCGGAGCGGCCATCGCCGGAGAGTGCGCCGCGCTCCCGGTGCGGCGGTCGGTGTGCTCATGTCCCGGAACCCACCCGCGGATCGATCCGGGGACTACGTCCAGCCGACCTGGCTGGCCTGGCAAGCCGCTGATCAGTCGACCTATCGGGTGTGGCTGAGCCGCCAACTCCCTCGCATTCGCAATCGAGCCCGGCTCGAAGCCCAGTGTGAGATCTCCGGAGCCTTCCGCAGTTCGCTCCGCGGGACGGTGCGGCCGACCGGCCAGACCTGGATGCTGCTCCTCGTGCCCACGTTCATGCTCGCGATCGGCGGTCTCATCCTCACCGCGGCCGTGGCGAGCGCCGTGGCTGATCCGGTCAGGGGTCTACAAGGCGCGGCCTTCCCGGCGGCGTGGCTGGCCGCGGTCGTGTTCATATTCCGTTCGTTCCTCGTCGCGATCCGCCGAACCTACGAGGCTCTGGTCGGTGAGCTCGGGTTCGCCATCGGCGGCGAGGTGGGACCCATGACGTGGGCGCCCGCCGGCTGACGCGACGCCCCACCTATCCTCGTGACGTGGCCTCACCCTCTCTCGGCGCCGTCGTCGACCTGACGCGCTACCCGATCGACGTGACGGGCGATCCGCGGCGGGCCGATCTCGTCTCCGGACTGCAGACGAGCCTGGGTGCCGACGGTGTCGCCCAGCTCCCGGGGTTCGTGCGAGCCGATGCGGTGACCCGGATGGTGGACGACGCGCTGGCGCTGCGCCGTGAGGCGTTCCTCGAGGACGTCTGGGGTACCCCCTACCTGGGCCTACCGGACGAGACCTTCCCGCCGGACCACCCCCGGCGGCGCGAGGGGCGCAGCCTGACGTGGGTGATCGCCTACGACCAGATGCCGCGGTCCTCGCCGCTCCGTCAGCTCTACGAGTGGCCGGCGCTCACCGACTTCCTCGCCGACGTGCTCGACATCCATCCGCTCCATCGTTTCGGCGATCCGCTGGGGGCACTGAACCTGGCCGTGATGGAGCAGGACCACACGCAGGCCTGGCACTACGACAACACCGACTTCGTGGTCTCACTGGCCCTCCAGAGCAGCACCGCCGGCGGCGAGTTCGAGTGCGCCGCCCGCATCCGCACCGACGACGAGGAGCACTACGACGACGTCGCAGCGGTGATCGACGGCCGCGCCGGCGACCGGGTCGAGGTGTACCCGATGGTGCCGGGCACGCTGATGATCTTCCACGGTCGCCACTCGGTCCACCGTGTGTCACCGGTGCAGGGCGAGACCCCCCGCGTGGTCGCACTGATGGCGTGGGACCGCCAGCCCGACACCGACAGCCACCCGCTCTTCAAGCTCGTTCGCTACGGACGCAGCGACGCGCGGGTCGCGCCGCAGTGAACTCCCGCGTCGAGCCGTCACCCGTTCAGATCGGTGAAGCCTTCGTCGGCTCGGGCCCGAACGCGGCGCACCTCAACACCGTGCTCGGCCTACGCGGAGGTCCGGTCGGGACCGCGTGGGCGACCAGCCTGGCCACACCGACGACGGGCCATACCCGGTTCGTCGTCGTGGTCACACCGGGACTGCCGGTCAAACCGATGACCCTGTTCGTGCCCAAGGCCGAGGTGCATGCGGGTGCGCACGCCACGATGACCTGGGGCCCTGCGCAGGCCGGCGTCGCCGGCGGCGTGGTCGACGCCGTCGAGGCCGGGGTGATCGAGCGAGGTCAAGTCGACGAGCTCGTGCTGATCGCCGCGGTCTGGGTCGACCCGGACGCCGACGACGCGCAGGCGGTGTACCGCAACAACCGCCAGGCGACGACCGACGCCCTCGCTGCCGCGGTGGCCGGCGACCCGACGATCACCCAGGTGCTGGCCGCGGGGCGCGTCCGTCGAACCCGTTCTTCCCGGGTCCTGTGGACTGATCGCGCCGCTCGACTCGGGGCGGTCGGCCTGCTCGGCCTGATCGGGGATCAGGAGGATGGCGCCGAGCAGGAAGCAGATGGCGCCGACCCAGGTCCCCGCGTTGGCCAATTGGGCGTTGCGCAGATCACCGGTCGTCGGCACGACGTAGGCCGCGATCGCCGAGGCGCCGAACGCGATCGAGCCCAGCATGTTCAGGCTGGCCACGCTCCAGTTCAGGTCGCGCGGTCGCCACGTGAACCACGGACGGTCGACATCGGCGAAGGCCAGCCCGCTGGCCACGAGGAAGGCGATCGACCCGAGCGCGTCCGGGGCCCAGATGCGCCGCTCCTGCTGGGTCGTCGTCAGGGCCTGGTGCATCGCCGCGAAGGTGCTGACGTTGAAGAGGAGCGTCCCGGAGAACTGGACGATCGAGGCCCACCACTCGGGTCGGTGTGGCGCCCGGACGAGTGTGCGCCACCGAACGCCCGCGAGCGGCCTGGTCATGACAGGCACGACGCCGCACGACAACAGCAGCTGGAGCAGCGCGGCCGACGTGAAGAAGACGGAACCGACGAAGTAGGTGATGTCGTCGGCGCGTATGCCCACCGCCGACGCGTAGAACGGCGTCGCACCCAGCGCGAAGCACGTCGACCCGATGCCGAAGAGGACCGCGACCCACCAGTCGGGGCGACGCGGCGCCCACCACATGGAACTCAAAGGTGGCTGAACCCGCCCGATTCCTCTTTGGTCATCGAGGTGGTGACCGGATGCTTGGAGAAGTGCGCGATCGACTCCTTGAAGTCGTCGAGCAGCAGCGAAGCCATGTCGTGGCTCACGTCCTGACGCACGAGGATGCGCTGCACCGGGATGTCCGACGCCGTGCCGGTGAGCGTGTAGGCCGGAACCTGCCAACCCTTGACCCGAAGCCGGTCGGCCAGGTCGAAGAGCGTGAAGCCCGGATCGGCGCCCTCGACGAGGCGCCACGTGACCGTCGGGATGCCGGTGGCCGGGTTGCTGTCGCACAGCAGCTCGAACGGACCGAGCTTGGGGATCGCCTCGGCGATGAATCGACCGGTCGTGTACGAGGCGTCGTGCACCCGCTTGTAGCCCTCGCGACCGAGACGCAGGAAGTTGTAGTACTGGGCCACGATCTGGCCGGCCGGCCGCGAGAAGTTGATCTGGAACACCGGCATGTCGCCGCCCAGGTAGTTCACGTGGAAGATCAGGTCGTCGGGCAGCTCGGCCGCGTCACGCCACACGACCCACCCCACCCCGAGCGGGGCCAGCCCGAACTTGTGGCCGGACGTGCTGATGGACTTCACCCTCGGTAGACGGAAGTCCCACACCAGGTCCGGTGCGCAGAACGGCGCCAGGAACCCGCCGCTGGCCGCGTCGACGTGGATGTCGACGTCGAGCCCGGTGCGGGCCTGCAGGTCGTCGAGGGCGGCCGCGAGCGGCTCGACCAGCTCGTAGGAGCCCGTGTAGGTCACTCCGAGGGTGGGCACCACCATGATCGTGTTCTCGTCGACGCGCTCGAGCATGTCCGCGGCATCCATGGAGTAGTGGCCCGGTGACATCGGGACCTCGCGCATCTCGATGTCCCAGTACTTGGCGAACTTGTGCCACACGACCTGGACCGGACCGCACACCATGTTCGGCGACTCGGTCGACAGCCCGGCAGCCTTGCGCTTGGCCCGCCAACGCCACTTCGCCGCCATCCCCGCCAACATGCAGGCCTCCGACGAGCCGATCGCCGAGGCCCCGACGGTGTTGACCGAGTCGGGGGCGTTCCACAGATCGGCCATCATGTGCACCGCCCGGCGCTCGATCTCTGCCGTCTGCGGGTACTCGTCCTTGTCGATCATGTTCTTGTTGATGGACATCTCCATCAGGACATGCACTTCCGGTTCTTCCCAGGTCTGGCAGAACGTGGCCAGGTTCTGGCGGGCGTTGCCGTCGAGCATGAGCTCGTCGGTCACCACCTGCAACATCGGGAGCGGATTCGACTCCTCGCCCGGGAACCGGTACTTCGGGATCGCGGTCGTGAGGCCATGCCCGCAGAACAGCGAGTCATTGAGCTCGTGGCGGATCGAGTCGCGGTCGTGCAGTGTCATGGTCCCTCCCGGACAGGCGTCGAGGGCACCGTACCGAATGCGACGCACGACGGGTCGAGATCTGATTGGATCTGACCCATGTTCTTCGGTCTCCTCATCTTCATCGGCCTGGCCATCCTCTGCGTCGTCGCGTTCGTCGCGGTCAAGCAGCGCGACCGGCGCTACGGCCGCGGTGAGGGCTAGGCCGTCACCAGGTAGTAGATGCCCTTGCCAATGAGGTAGAGGCCGACGACCGCGCTCAGGATCACGATGGCCCGATCGCGGTGGGTGTCGAGCCAGGCGCGCGAACGCGGCCAGCTTCTCCCCCGCCGTGTCCTTGGCGACGATCGTGTAGGTCTCCATCGCGAACAGGCCGCTGGTCGCCAGCAACGTGAACAGCACGATCTGCACCACCTGGGCACCGTTGGAGAGGTCGGCCTGCGACACGCTCGCCGCGCCCGCGGCCACCAGGGCCCACGGCTGGATCAGCACGCCGAGCGTCGCCGCGCCGCCGCCGCCCATCTCGTCGATCCGTTTCGTCCACGATGGATCCTTGCGCGGCCGGTTCGGGTCGAGGCGCTGCACGTGCACGGCGATGCCGAGGAGCACCACACCGATCAGGATGTCGATCACGTAGGTGAACTGGGCCGGCGCGGTCGATGGCGCGGGTGGCTTGCCACCGGTGAGCACCAACGTGGCAGAGACGATGGCGACCAGGCAGACGAGCCAACCGATGATGAAGGCCCATCCGTTGCGCACGCCCCGTTCGGTGCTGAGCACCAGGATGAACGCGATGATCGGCAACGGCTCGATCGCGATGACGATGCCCAGCGCGACCAGGTCGTTCACGGGTCGATGATGACACACCGACTGCCACTAAGGTCCGGGTGTGGGCGAGGGAGGACTGTCGGCGAGCGAGGTCGGCAAGGAGATC
Organism: uncultured Microthrixaceae bacterium; assembly: GCA_963776435.1. Taxonomy (GTDB): domain Bacteria; phylum Actinomycetota; class Acidimicrobiia; order Acidimicrobiales; family Acidimicrobilacustridaceae; genus UBA4742. Next base: position 5,728 of record CAVZMK010000007.1, on the reverse strand, counting down.
GCGGAGCACCGGCACCACGCCGACCACGGTGAGGCGACCGGGCGCGACCGCGTCATCACCATCGTCGAGGCGATCCTCCTGGCGGTCGTGGCCGTGCTCGCCGCGTGGTCGGGCTACGCCTCGTCGAAGTGGAGCACCGAGTCGTCACTCACCCTGGCCCGGGCGTCGGCGGCCCGGTCCGAGGCGAACCGCGCCCTGCTGACCGCCCAGGATCTGCGCAACTTCGACTCGACCACGTTCAACGCCTGGTTCACCGCCTACGTCGCGGGCCACCAGTCCGCGATGGACATCGCGGCCAGGCGGTTCCGGCCCGAGTTCAAGGTGGCCTTCGACGCGTGGCTCGCGACGAACCCGGACACCAACCCGAACGCCCCGCCCGGGCCGACCTACATGCCCGAGTACAAGCAGCCGGAGCTGGCCAAGGCCGACGCCCTCGACGAGAAGGCGACCGAGCTCTACGCCGAAGGCGCCAAGGACGGCAGCACGGCCGACGACTACGTGCGCACGACCGTCTTCCTGGCCACCGTGCTGTTCCTGGTGGGCATCAGCGGGCACTTCCGCGTGCGGGCGGCGCGCATCGGCCTCGTGGCCGTGGGCGGCTGCATCCTGGTCGCAGCCGTCGCGATCCTTCTCGCCGCACCGAAACCACCCGGCTGATCCTCAGGTGCGGTCGAGCTCCAGCATCTTGATGGCGTTGCCCCGCAGCACCTTGTAGGTGACCTCGTCGTCGAAGCCGGCCAGGATCTTCTCGACGTAGGCCCGCGAGTCCGGCCACGTGGTGTCGGTGTGCGGGTAGTCGGTCTCGAAGCAGATGTTGTCGACCCCGACCTCGTCGAGCGAGCGCAGGCCGTGGCGGTCGGCCGTGAAGCAGCCGAAGATCCGACCGTAGTAGTAGGTCGACGGCGGCTCGGGCACGAGCTCCTTGGAGTGCTGCCAGCTGTCGTGCTGCTCCCACACGGTGTCGGCCCGCTCGAGCGCGTACGGGATCCAGCCGATCTGGCCTTCGGAGTAGGCCAGCTTGAGCTCGCGGGAACTGCGATGAGCTTGCCGGAGAACAGCCAGTCGGCCAGCGACGCCATCGAGTTGTTGAACGCGAGCGTGCCGCCCACCGCCGCCGGTGGCGTCGGGCGACGCCGCCGGGTTGCGTCGACGACGAGCCGATGTGCATGCACAACGTGACGCCGGTGTCGTTGCACACCTGCGAGCAGCGGATCCCAGTAGCCGGTGTGGATGCTGGGCAGCCCGAGTCGGGTGGGCAGCTCGCTGAAGCAGATGGCCCGCACGCCCCGCTCCGCGTTGCGCATGCGTCTCGGCCGCGGCCAGCTCCGGGTCCCACAGCGGGATGAGGCAGAGCGGGATGTTCACGCCGCCCGAAGGCGCGCACCACTCCTCGACCATCCAGTCGTTGTAGGCCTGCACGCAGGCCAGCCCGAGCTCCTTGTCGTCGCCCTCGTGGAACGTCTGGCCGCAGAACCGCGGGAACGTCGGGAACGGCAGCGACCCGTCGACCCAGTTCAGCGCCATGTCCGTGACCCGCTGCGTCGCGGTCGTAGCAACCGGGCCGCATCTCGTCGTAGGTGATCGCGGTCATCACCATCTGCGTGCGGTCGAACTCGACGACGTCGCCGTGCTGGCGTGGTCGATGCCGAGCCGGGATGGCCACGAAGCGCTTGTGGACGTAGATCAGCTCGTCCTCGTAGTACCAGGCGTCGCCCCACAGCCCGTCGGGGTCCTCGTGCATGTCGTACTTGGCGCCCGGCTTGTGCACGAAGTCGCCCCACCGCTTGCGCTCGACACGCGGGCCCTGCTCCCGGAACTGCTCGGGCAGCCACGTCTGCCACACGTGCGGCGGCTCGACGACGTGGTCGTCGACGCTGATGATCTTGGGCAGGTCCATGGGCGTCTCCCCGCTCGGCGACCCCTCGGAGCCTAGTCCCGGACCTGACACGGGCGTCAGGTTCGGATCAACCATGATGGGGTGGTGACCGGACGGCCATCGACGTGGACCAGCTCATCGGGCGGGCGGTCGAGACCGCCGGTGTCGACGACTTCGGCGAGGACAGCTGGCAGGAGGGGCTGACGCTCCTCGTCGACGGGCTGAGCGGCGAGGCCGACCTGAACGACGTCGGCGAGGCGATGGCCGAGGCCGAGCTGCTCGCCTACCTCGTGAACCGGCTCCAGATCCTCGACTGGCGCCGCGACCACCCCGGGATCGCCGGCGTCGCCATCACCCGGCCGATCTTCATCGTCGGCCAGCCCCGCACCGGCACGACGATCCTCTACGACCTCCTGGCCCAGGACCCCGCCAACCGGGTGCCGCTCACGTGGGAGGTCGACCACCCGTGTCCCCCGCCGCTGACCGCCGACCTATGACAGCGATCCGCGCATCGCGATGTCGCAGACGATGGCGGACATGGCCGACATGATCATTCCGGGGTTCACCGCCTTCCATCCGATCGGTGCGCAGTTGGCCCAGGAGTGCGTCCGCATCATGGGCAGCGACTTCCGTTCGATGATCTTCCCCGTCCAGTACCGGGTGCCCACCTACAACCACTGGCTCCTCCACGAGGCCGACATGGCCTCGACCTACCGCTGGCACCGTGTGTTCCTCGAGCACCTCCAGTCCGGTCACATGGCCGAGCGCTGGCTGCTCAAGTCTCCCGCCCACCTCTGGTACCTGCCCGCGCTCATGGCCGAATACCCGGACGCGATCGTGATCCAGACCCACCGTGACCCGCTGAAGGTCATCGCGTCGGTGAGCGCGCTGACCGCCCACCTGCGACAGATGGCCAGCGACCACCACTCCATTGCGGAAGCGGCCGTGCAGTACCGCGACGACATCTTCGTGGGGCTCGACCGGTCGCTCGAGTCCCGCGACGACGGCACGCTGCCACCCGGCCAGGTGGTGGACGTGCAGTTCGCCGACTTCACCGCCGATCCCTTCGCCACCATCGCCAAGATCTACGACCAGCTCGGCCTCGAGCTCACCGACGACGCCGACGATCGCATGCGGGCCTTCCTGGCCGCGCACCCTGGCGACGGCGGGGGCGGCGGCACGCGCTACACGTGGGCCGACACCGGCCTCGACGGCGCCGCGCTGCGCGAGCGGGCCCGCCCCTACCAGGAGCGCTTCGACGTGCCGTCCGAACCGATCCGCTGACGGGCCCGGAGTCCTCCCTGGCACGGTGCCACGAGGCGCTACCCGTCGAGATCGAGCGACCAGAGCATGAGGTGCTGGTCGACGCCCTTCAGGTCGCGCTCGCCGACCTCGGTGAAGGCGAACGGCTTCCCGGCGGCCAGATGGCGCACGACCGCCGTGACCAGCACCTGTCCGGGCTGCGCCGCGCCGCACGTCCGGGAGGCCAGCTGCACCACCGAACCGTAGAGATCGTCGCCCTCGAGGATCGGCTCGCCGGCGTTCAGCCCGATGCGGATCTGGAGCTCGGCGGCATCCGGGTCGGTCTCGGCCAGCAGACGGGCGCTGCGCTGGATCATCGAGGCCGCGTCGAGCGCGCCGCTCGCCGACCGGAACGACGCCATGATGCCGTCGCCGAGGTGCTTCACCTCGTGGCCGCCATAAGCACGCAGCGCGTCGCGCACGATCTCGTTGTGGAGCCGCACCAGGGCCTGCCCGCCCTCGTCGCCCAGGCGACCGGTGAGCCGGGTGCTGTCGGCCATGTCGGTGAACATGAGCGTGATCGATTCGCTCGTCGACGACGCGCCACCGACCGTCGCGGCCCGGCGCGTTGCGGCCAACCGGTCGATGCCGAGGAACCGGCCGATCGCTTCGAGGGCCGGGTCCGGGTCTTCCTCCCAGAGGTTGTGCGCCTTGCCCTGCAACTCGACGAACCGCGCGTCGGGCAGCTCCGCGGCCAGACGGCGGCCGAGGCGGAACGGAACCGATGCGCTCTTGCGTCGGTGCAGCACGAGCGTGGGCACGTCAACTGCGGGCAGCAGCTCGGTCACGTCGACGGAGAAGGCCAACCGGTACAACGCGACCAACACCTCGGGGGAGATGGCTCGCTTCATGCGGTTCACCCGCGTCTCGTGCGACCCGAGCGGGTCGGGGTCGGTCATATAGCTCAAGCTCGAGAACACGAGGTCGGGTTGGCTGCGGGCCAACTCGAGCATCTCCAGGAACGCCGCGCTCTCGTCGCTCGACGAGATGTCGACGCCCCTGGAGTAGGTGCCGTCCAGGATCAGGCGGCTGACGCGCCCTGGGTGGCGGGCGACGTAGGCGAGGGCGATGGGACCGCCGTAGCAGGAGCCCCACATCTCGACCGGGTCGCCCGGTTCCAGCGAATCCATCACGGCCTCGAGATCCCTGACCAGCCCCTCGAAGTCGATCGAGTCGGCGGATACCCAGTCGGCGAGGCCGTTCCCCCGGGTGTCGTAGCGGATGACCTCGCGGTAGGTCGCGATGGCGCGGAAGAACGGCTCGAAGGCCGGATCGGCGCGCTGCAACTCGATGTGGGTGATCCACCCGCGCACGAAGACAAGACGCGTGTCCGGCCCCTTGCGTCTCGACCGGCAGGCGTACGCCGTCGGTGGTCGACACGAAGGTGAGATCTGGCATTGCCGGCTCGACCACGCCCTACTTGTAGCGCGACGCAGATATCCCTGCCACGCTGCTCGGCTACCGTGACCTCGCCGCGCAAGCCCGACTCTGGGAGGAATGCCATGCCCGCACTCCAGGTGACGTTCTCCGAACTCAACGTGCAACTCGGTCCTGAGGCCATCAAGGGGATCGACGCCGATCTGTTCGCGGAGGGGGTCCTGCTCTCCGCCGCACTCCCGACGACCTCCAACAGCTCGGGTTCGCGCTCGACGCGCTCCCGAGCGGCATCCACGAAGCGATCCGCGCCATCCTCCGCGACGCCGTGCGCCGGGAGATGCCGGTCACGATCGCCTGGGCGCCCGGCTACGACTACAAGCTCAACGTCTGGGACGTGTCCTCCACCGACGACACCCTCGGCGGCCTCACCCTGCTCGTCGAGACCCGCTATCCGGACGATGCCCATCCGATCAACGGGACGATGCAGGAAGCCGCCGCCCGCCGCTGAGCTGGGTCAGATGCGAGCCAGGTCGACCACCGACACGCAGCGCGTAGGCGAGCACCAGGAGCGCGACGACGTTGGCACCGGTGCGCACGGCGCGGTCCTTCACCCGTTGGGCGATGGCCACGATGAAGAGGACCATGGCCAGCAGGACGGTGTCGCGCACGTACTTGCCGGCCGTGTCGTCGGCCGCCGTCCCCTTCTCGAACAGCTGGTCGGACTGCGCGTCGAGCTTGTCCGCCTTCTCGAAGTAGGGGTTCTTGTAGCTCGGGCATCGATCCAGGTCCGGCGGGCGCCTTCGGGTTGTCGAACGGATCGGTCTTCTGCCACTCGTCGAAGGCCGCCTTGTAGTCAGGAGTCATGCGGGCGACGAACATCGATGGCGAGCTTGGTCTGGCCGGACGCCCGGGCCTGGAGCCAGCCGGTGAAGAAGCCGGCGTCGGCGGCGAGGAGCTGACCGCCGAAGGTCGAGGCCGCGTCGGCTTCGAACCGGGCCCTCGACGACTGTCCGTAGAGCAGCGTCTGGCGCCCGTCCCACTGCGCCGGCCTGGAAGCCGCTCCACGCCGTCGCCACCGCCACGACGGCCAGGACCGGCCACCTCGATCACCTCGAGCAGCCGGTGCCAGCCGGAGTGGTGCGCGGGCGCGTGCTCCTCTTCGTCCTCGACGAA